>NZ_JACSQN010000020.1 GCF_014836615.1 Sporosarcina quadrami
TTATCGTGGTTGAAAACATTTTATCATAGGGGATGGAAAATGCCTTTTCCTATTTACACAATTATATGGACTCTATCTCAATCTCATACAACGACCGCTCAATCCATCGCCTCCCGCGCTCAATCTCATACAACGACCGCTCAATCCATCGCCTCCCGCGCTCAATCTCATACATCGACCGCTCAATCCATCGCCTCCCGCGCTCAATCCCATGCATCGACCGCTCAATCCATCGCCTCCCGCGCTCAATCCCATGCATCGACCGCTCAATCCATCGCCTTCCGCGCTCAATCCTAACCTATAAAAAAATAATTACAAAAACTAATATTGCTTAACACCCTTTACTAGTTCATCATAAGACGTATAGAACAATAGAGGCGGGTATGTCATTTGAAGAACATGTCGTTATTTTTGTTTTCACTAATTCGTATTATTATGTTGGTCATTTTAAGCAGCTATTATTTGCAGATGATGGCTAGTGGGGAAGATTGGCGTAAAATCTATGTTGTTGTTGCTATTGTCGTATTTATAGGAAGTCACTTTACTCAAATGTCGGTTCAACGGAAGTCTATCCAAGTAGGATGCTCCATTGCTGATTTCATCGTCATTTCAGGGTTCGGGCTATTATTCCCAGAGAGCGGCTATTTGTATTTGATTTTTTATGGTGTGCTGGCAACAACCGTTTTTTTACTGTATGACAAGAAAAGCGTGCATTGGGTATTTTCAATTGCATTTGTTGCCGTCTGGGCGTTGGTCAGTTGGATAATTTACGAAAAGACTAGCAGTTTTAGTATAACGAGTAATATCGTAAATGCGATGTTTGTTTTTTATGGTTCTGCTGTCGGTACGTTAATACGAAACTTTCATAAATCTAAAGAGACGATTGCAGTTCAATATGAGCAATTGACAGAAGCACATGATGCTTTGCAAGATGCTCATACACAGTTAAGTAAGTACGCGGAACAAGTTGAGCAACTGACCGTTGTAAGGGAGCGTACGGAAATTGCTAGGGAGATTCATGACGCGGTTGGTCATAAAATGACGGCGCTGATCGTGCAACTGCAGGTGGCTCAAGAGATGACCGGGAGAGATGCTGACAAGAGTAAAGATATTTTAACAGTCTGTGAGCAGTTGACTCGTGATTCGCTGAATGAGATTCGCCTGTCGGTGAGGACATTGAAAGAAGATAATTCAACTAGTTCATTTCAACAAAATTTAAAGGAATTACTTGACGATTTCACGTTGATGACGAATATGAAAACTCGTCTTGAGCATGAAGGTGACGTAGCTACAATTCCGTCAACATTACGGCTTACGATAAAAAGAATTATTCAAGAAGGCCTAACAAATGCAAAGAGACATGGAGATGCGGATGTCTGTGTAGTAAGTCTCCGTATCGTAGACGGAAAAGTTATGCTAGAAATAAGTGATGATGGAAGAGGACAAAAAAATGTTATACCGAACTTTGGATTGATTAACATGAAAGAACGTGTTGAAGAGCATGGTGGAGTATTTGAGATAAAGAGTGTGGAAGGGGAAGGGTTTATGATTTTAATAAGCTTTCCAATACAAGAGACAAACGTGGAGGTGGTGGGATGATCAAAGTATTAGTCGTGGACGATCAACCTTTAGTAAGGGAGGGGCTTAGTACATTACTTAGCTTGCGGCCAGAAATCGAAGTGGTTGGAATTGCGACAGATGGGGCCGATGCTTTGACTAAATCATTGGAACTTCTTCCTCAAATTGTTCTCATGGATATTCGCATGCCCGGAGTAAATGGTGTTGAGGGGACGAGGATGATTCGAGAACGAATGAAAGATGTAAAAGTGCTTATTTTGACGACATTCAATGATAGCGAATACATTTTGGATGCGCTTGAAGAAGGAGCGAGTGGGTATTTGTTGAAAGACATGCCGACAGATACGATTGTACAGGCGATTCTCACAGTCCATCATGGAGGAGTTGTGTTGCCTAAAGATTTTACGACACAAGTATTGGCAGAACTTCGAATAAAGCCCCAGTCTACTACAGGGCGCATTGAACAATTACCAAACAGTCTCGGGCAGCTGTCTGAACGTGAAAAGGAGGTCCTTGAACATTTAGGGAAAGGACTGAATAATAAAGAGATAGCAGAAAAGTTATTCATCACCGAAGGGACAGTAAAAAATCATGTCTCGAATCTTATACATAAACTCGAGCTGCGAGATCGTACACAAGCGGCAATTTATGCTGTACGCTATGGCAACACCATTTTCTAATATGACTTTTCGCATAGTTGACTATTTAAAACGGCACATCGGTGTCGTTTTTTTTATGCATGAAAATCTATCGCACGCTCGATGTAATGACTTTACAATCGCCATAAGATGAGAGAAGAAGGAGTGAGCGGAATGTTGACACTTATAGATGTAAAAAAGCACTTTGGCTCAAAGGATGTTATAAAAGGAGTTTCATTACAGATTGAGCGAGGTGAATCATTCGGATTGCTTGGTCCAAATGGTGCGGGAAAGTCTACGCTCATTGCGATGATCTGTGGACTTATATCGTACGACGCGGGAAGTATACAGATAGATGGGAAGCCTGTCAGTAAGCATATGCATGCTACTAAGAAAATTATTGGAGTAGTTCCACAAGACATTGCGTTATATCCGACGATGTCTGCTATCGACAATTTGGTGTTTTGGGGAAAAATGTATGGCCTTAAAACGAAGATGGTAAAAACGCGGGCGCGAGAAGTGTTAGAGGTAGTTGGACTAACGGAACGTGCGAAGGATCGGATTGAAACCTTTTCAGGTGGGATGAAGCGAAGGATTAATATAGGCGCTGCACTTATGCATAAACCCGAGCTTCTCATTATGGATGAACCGACAGTCGGCATCGATCCCCAATCAAGGAACCATATACTCGAAACCGTTAAAAAGTTGAACGAACAAGGGATGACGGTCATCTACACGAGTCACTATATGGAAGAGGTTGACTATCTTTGCAAGCGGATTGCTATTATGGACAACGGTAAGTTGATAGCGAGCGGAACGAAAAAGGATTTAAGCAATCGATTAGCAGGTGGCACAGTGTTAAAGCTACTAATTGAGAAGATAGAACCCGAGTTCATTGAAAAATTGAAAGTACTAAAAGGAATAGAAACTGTCATTGTTCAAACGTCAAACGAAATTCATGTGCATATGGAGACGGAAATGGAGTTAGTGTCTGAAATCATTTTACTCGCGAGCCAATTAGATGTAAAAATACGCAATATGCATTTAGAAGAAGCGAATCTTGAGACGTTATTTCTGCAACTAACAGGGCGCACGTTGCGTGAATAGGGGTGAGCATAGTGAAGAGCTTTTTAATCGCACGTAAAGATGTACAAATAATGTTGAAAGATAAAAAAGCCTTTCTAATGATGATTCTGATGCCGATTGTGTTGACTGCCATTTTAGGTACCGCTTTAAAAGGAATGATGGGAGAAAGCAAAATGCCTGAAACGATTGTCGGGATTTACACGGTAGAATCGTCGGTATTGGTTGACACTGTTATCGAATCATTAAGCGAAGAGGATTTAGCAATTACGATGAAGCAAGCTGAATCAGACAAACAATTGCAAGAGTGGATTGCACGAAAAGACGTTCATGTTGGTGTGCGTGTACCGAAAAACTGGGGTAATGATGCTACAAGAAACCGTGCGACTGTTGTACCAATTTCAGGACAGGAATCAGCAGCTACGATTATTCAACAGTTGTTTGAAGCTTTTGCTCAATCCGCGAATATAATCGCTTCATCGACGGAAAAAGTTATGGAGCAAGCGATAGCGGTTTCCATGCAAGGCAATCCGGTACAGATGGATGCCATGCAAACCGAACTTGGAGAGACGATGCAAGCTGTCATAGTTGAACAACAGGATTATGTCACTGAAAAGTCCATTGGGGATGAAACGGTAAGTGCTATGCAATATTATGCAGCTGCGATGGGTGCAATGTTTTTATTATTCAATGCTATGCATGGGGGAAAGACTTTTCATAGGGAACGGCAAACCGAAACGATGGCTAGAGTGTTAATGACACCAAGCTCTCCATGGTCGTTTTTAGCAGGCAAGTTCATGGGGACATTCTTTTTCGCTTTTCTGCAGTTTACAGTTTTTCTGATAGCTACTCATTTTCTGTTACAAGTGAATTGGGGTTCAAATAGTTTACAAGTCTTCTTCATCGTCTTCTTTTATTGTATTGCGGTAGCTGGTTTGTCGATGATTGTAGCCGCATTTACGACAGATGAAAAAATGGCGGATGTCGTCGGTAGTTTAGGGGTGCAAGTGTTAGCGTTGCTTGGCGGTTCGATGTTGCCACTCACTTTGTTTCCGGCTGCTCTACGAAAAATCGCAATGCTCACACCGAATTCTTGGGCTTTGGATTCATTTACATCCATTATGTCAGGTACTGACTGGTCTGCGTTGTGGATGCCGGCAACTGTTTTGCTAGGAATTGGGATACTGTCCATTCTACTTAGCATGGTTAAATTTAGACGTCAGGTTTTGTAGGGGGTAGTGTGATGAGGAAGATAGTAACGATTTGTTTATTTGAAATAAAACGCACGTTCAAAAAGAAGTCTGCATATGTTCTTATGTTTGCCATGCCGTTGCTGTTCACATTTTTATTCGGAAGTCTTTTCGGATCAAGTTCTTCTGTAGAACTTCGGATGGCGATAGTCGATGAAGACCAATCAGCTGTGGCTCGTCATATTATCAAAAGACTATTGGTAGACGAAATGATTACGTATGAAGTAGTGGCAGCCGATCAAGCGGCCATACGATTGGAAGGACGGGAAGTGCAAGGTGTAGTCATCATAAAAGAAGGCGTTGCAGATCGGATGAGTAAAAGTCAGCCAGTAGTTGAATTTAACTATTTGCCTGGCACAGCGACGGCACCGTTACTAAAACAACAAGTGAATCAAGCGATCTCAGCTGTGGAAATTGTTGTTGTATCCGCACAGACGGCAAGCCACTATCTCCATGAGGACTGGTCGATAATTTACGACAGACTCATTCAAGATGAAGGACGCATACAAGTGTTTACAGAACAAAGGACAACAACAAACGAAGCGAACGGATTGACCGCCATGTCGTACAGTTCCGCAGGTTTTACGGTCATGTTTGTCATGATGATGATGCTTACGATGACCGGTGTATTGATTGAGGCAAGGCAGATGGGAATCTGGTCCAGGTTATTTACAACTCCTGTTACACGTTTTCAAGTGTTGACTGGATATTTCTTATCGTTTTTCATTGTCGGCTGGATTCAATTTGGTGTTTTAATTGGCCTCTCGTCGATACTGTTTAAAGTCGAATGGGGTAATCTGTTAGCGCTACTTATTCTAATCACATCTCTACTCATTTGTGTCGTTGGTCTAGGCATTGCAATTGCCTGTCTAGCGAAAACGTCAGAACAGCAAAGTGCTTTTGGTACATTAATCATCATTTCAACATGTATGCTTGGAGGAGTATACTGGCCGATTACTATGGTGCCAGACACCATGCAGAAAATCGCGCATTTTGTTCCTCAGTCGTGGGCAATGGAAGCCTTCACGGCAGTAATAGCTGATGGAGGATCTGTCGGTGATATATGGTTGCCAATTGTCATGTTGCTCGTATTTGCAACCGTTTTTCTTTCAATCGGCTTATCAAAACTGAAATACGTGTGACGTTTCGGGTACAATTCCCGGGCGTCACATTTTTTATTGGTTAATGAACAAAGTTCACTCGTAATTGCTTATCATCATGACTTCCTTCATCTATAATAGAGCTATGTAAAGGAAGTGCAACGATTTATGAACTTAAGCAATCGCCCGCTAGTGGAGGCGTTAAAACGTTTCAAAGAGCAACAACCGATCTCTCTTCATGTACCTGGGCATAAGCACGGAACGCTTTCCCGCTTGCCAAACGAATTACGCGAAGCGCTCGCATATGATTTCACGGAGTTGACGGGTTTGGATGATTTACATGAAGCGGAAGGCGCCATAAAAGAAGCAGAAGATCTCCTATCAAAACTTTATCAGTCGACAAGAAGCTTTTTCCTCGTGAACGGCTCCACTGTTGGTAATCTCGCAATGATCTATGCAATTTGTGGCCAAGGAGATACAGTAATCATTCAGCGGAATGCGCACAAATCCGTGTTCAACGCGGTGGAATTGACGGGAGCTGAACCTGTACTTATTACGCCTCATTTGGATAATCACACGCGGACTCCCGGAATTGTGGAATTAGAGCAAGTCAAAGAGGCACTAAACGCCTATCCCGAAGCAAAAGGCGTTGTGCTGACATACCCGACTTACTACGGAGTAGCGGGTGGGAATTTGAAGGGTATCATCGATTTCTGTCATGCCCGTTCAGTTCCTGTTCTCGTCGATGAAGCACACGGCGCACATTTTATCATTGGAGAACCATTCCCGAAATCCGCGATTGAGTTAGGTGCGGATGTCGTTGTACATTCCGCTCATAAGACATTGCCAGCAATGACGATGGCATCCTATTTACATGTACAATCGGAATTCATTGACGACAAAAAGATCGCCCATTATTTACAGATGTTGCAGTCGAGTAGTCCCTCTTATGTACTCATGGCATCATTAGACGATGCAAGGGCATATGTAGCGGACTATAATGAAAAAGATAAACGACATTTTTCAATGTTACGCACACAATTTATAGAGGCGATGAAAAATCGCACGTCCTTTGAAATAATAGAGACGGATGATCCGTTAAAGTTACTTATCCGTTTGGAAGGCTATACAGGATTTGAAATACAAGAATTACTTGAATCCAAAGGCCTCTATGCAGAATTAGCTGATCCATATCAAGTTTTGTTTGTGTTACCGTTATGGAACGGGACATCGACCTTTCCACTTGCCGAATGGATAGCAAAAATGACTGCAGCAATCGGTATATTGGATAAAAAACGAAGTAATGGAGGCGGGATTGATCTTCCTGAATGGCCAATTGGCATTTCCACACTTGCTTGTTCACCAGCACAATGGGCGTTTATGCAAACAGAATGGATAACGATAGAAGAATCAGTCGGGCGGATTGTGGCAAAATCGCTCATACCGTATCCGCCAGGAATCCCTCTACTCATGAAAGGCGAAAAAGTTTTAGATAGTCATTTGAAGACTCTCTTTCAGTTAGTAGAGATGGGTTCAAGATTTCATGGTGCTGATCGACTTGAAATAGGAGAGATTCTAGTAATGACAAGAGACTCGGAGGCGTAAAGTATGAAAAAAGGTTTGTTTATTACATTTGAAGGTCCTGAAGGTGCAGGGAAAACGACGGTCATTGCCGAAATAGATAAAAGACTGGAGCGAATGGGTAAAGATACCGTTTTGACTCGTGAGCCAGGAGGTATCCGTATTTCCGAAAAAATCCGTTCCATCATTCTAGATAATGCTCATCAGGAGATGGACGGAAGAACGGAAGCACTTCTTTACGCAGCAGCAAGAAGGCAGCATCTTGTTGAGAAAATCATTCCTGCTTTGGCGGAAGGGAAAATTGTCTTATGTGATCGTTTCGTTGATAGTTCGCTTGCTTATCAAGGGTTTGCAAGAGGCCTTGGTATGGACGAAGTGATGTCCATTAATCAATTCGCAATTGAAGACACGATGCCGGACTTGACGATTTTCTTTGATATCTCACCTGAAGAGGGCCTACAGAGAATAGAAGCAAATGCAGGACGAGAACAGAACCGTCTGGATAATGAAACATTGCAGTTCCACAAGAATGTATATGAAGGCTACGAACGATTGCAAGAAAAATATGCCGAGCGAATTGTAAGCATAGATGCATCCAAGCCTCTATCTGAAGTAATTGAAAATGTTTGGAAATTAATAAGTTCCCGACTCATGTCTTAACTGAATTAGTGATATAATAAGAAGAGACCCAACAAAAGGAGAGGATACCGTGAAATTGATTGTGGCAGTTGTACAGGACCAAGACAGCAACCGATTATCGGCGGCTTTAACTAAAAATGATTTTCGAGCAACGAAATTAGCCAGTACTGGCGGATTTCTACGTTCGGGTAATACGACATTCTTAATCGGTACAGATGATAGTCTCATTCCGAAAGCTTTGGAATTGATTCGTGAAAATTGTCGGTCACGGGATCAGATGGTAGCTCCAGTATCTCCGATGGGCGGCAATGCCGATTCGTACATTCCATATCCGGTTGAAGTAGAAGTGGGCGGAGCGACAGTGTTTGTACTGCCAATCGAACAATTTCATCATTTTTGATGAAATGAGGTGAGTTGTTATGAAAGTAAATGGAGAATACCGTACCGGGTTGGACAAAATGCGCAATGATCCGTTGAAATCACCGCAAGGAAACGCCCGGTTCGGTCAAATGGTTACAAAATCAGAGGAACGTTTGCACGGTGAACAGATTACAAGACTGCTTGGAGATATATCGTCTGCGGGAGATCGTCTTGCACGTTCCCGGAATTTAAGGGATATGGCGAAATTCAAAATGCTTGTGCGACGGTTTTTGCAAGAATCCGTTGAATCAGGATTAGGATTGAAGCAATCCCATACATGGAACCAATACGGCGAAGGACGCCGTTTAAAAATTGTGGAGACAATAGATGAGAAACTTATTGAGTTAGCGGAAGCATTGCTGGACGATGAGCGTACGTCTGTTGAATTACTTGGAAAAATAGGAGAAATCAAAGGACTTCTCATTAATCTATATATGTAACACGTGTATGCATATGCATTTGTGAAGCACGTTTACGCATTGGAGGCAAGACAATGGCTACTGCCATCAAACAGCGGCAGAAAGCTGTTGTTGAAAGATTGGAAGCGACATTTCTAAATAACCGGATTGGTCATGCCTATCTTTTTGATGGGGAAACTGGTACTGGAAAAGGGGAAGCAGCGATTCATTTCGCAAAACTTCTGCTTTGTGAACGACCGATAAATGCTGTTCCATGTGAAACATGTCATGCATGCCGACGAATTGACTCGCGAAATCACCCGAATGTTACGTTGATAGAACCTGATGGACAAGATATTAAAAAAGAGCAGATGTCTTCCTTAATTCTGCAAATGACGAAAAAAGGATATGAGCCTGGCCGGAAAATTTATATGATAGCGAGAGCGGATCGAATGAATGCCGCGGCGGCCAATACACTCTTAAAGTTTCTTGAAGAACCTGAAGGAGAAGTTACGGCAATTCTTATGACAGATTCCTATCATTCCATTTTGCCGACTATCCAGTCACGTTGCCAACGAATCAGTTTCATTCCGCCAAGGCGGGAAGACATGATTACTAAACTCATTGAAAACGGGATAACTGCATCCATGGCAGCGACAGTTACAATGATGACTGCAGATAGTGACAAGCAGATGGAGCTAGCAGAAAATGATCAGTTTGCACTTACACGAAAGACAGTGTTAAAATTGATTGAAGCATCAGATCGCAATGTGAATGAAGCGCTTGTTTTTATCCAATCCGACTGGTCACCAGTAATGAAAGAAAAGGAAGACTTAGAACGTGGTCTCGATTTGCTACTCTATGCCTACCGCGATATCGTGGCGATGAAAGCGGGATTGCAGGCGGATTTGACATTTCCAGATCAGCAGCAGAACTTTCGAGCTCTTTCGATGAAGATGACTTATAATAGATTGTCGGATAATATGGAAGCGATATTGCAGGCGAAGAAAAAAGTGTATGCCAATATGAATCGTACACTTTTAATGGAACAACTGGTGCTCAATTTGCAGGAGGGGTTAATGCTTGTATAAAGTTGTAGGTGTCCGCTTTAAAAAAGCGGGTAAAATATATTATTTCGATCCACTTGACAATATGCTAGACATAGATGATTATGTCATCGTAGAGACGGCAAGAGGGATCGAATATGGTAAAGTCGCAAGTCTCGTGCGGGAAGTCGATGAGAATGATGTCGTCCTGCCTTTAAAGAAAATCATCCGTAAAGCGCGGATGGAAGACGAGGCGCAAGTCGAGGAAAATCGTCTCGATGCTGAGCAAGCTTTCGTCAAATGTGTGGAAAAGATTAGAGAACACGAGTTGGATATGAAACTTGTGGACGTGGAGTATACATTCGATCGTAATAAGATTGTCTTTTATTTCACGGCGGAAGGGCGCGTGGATTTCCGGAATCTCGTCAAAGATCTTGCTGCCATTTTCCGTACCCGTATCGAATTACGTCAAATCGGGGTACGAGACGAAGCGAAAATGCTTGGAGGCATCGGACCTTGTGGAAGAATGCTGTGCTGTTCGACATTTTTAGGTGATTTCGAACCCGTATCTATTAAGATGGCAAAGGATCAGAATCTTTCATTGAACCCATCGAAAATATCAGGGTTATGCGGTCGTCTTATGTGTTGCTTAAAATACGAAAACGATGAATACGAAAAAGCCAAATCCCTTATGCCTGATGTTGGCGAGAGGATACAGACGCCTGATGGACCCGGTAAAGTAGTTGGATTGAACTTGTTGGAAAGACTGTTACAAGTCAGTTTAAAAGATCAGGACCAGGTACTTGAGTATTCGTGGGAAGAAATAGAGAATCAGAAGAATACAGTTGCTCAATTGACGAAGTGATGGGGTGATTAGGTTGAAAGAAGGGAACTTTCTCGATAGAGTGATGGAGTTTGAGCAACAGCTTGAAGCCATGCATGAGCAATTCCGCGAACTTATAGGATTTGTCGCAAAGATGACGGAAGAGAACCACTCACTTCAACTCGAAAACCATCATCTGCGCACGAGGCTGGAAGAACTAAGTGAAAAGGCTCAAGTGATTGATGAACAACTACCGCCTGAAAAGCCACGCAGAATGGATATCGGTGAAGGTGTAGACAATCTGGCGCGGATCTATAACGAAGGATATCATGTATGTAATGTGCATTACGGCAGCAGCCGTAAAGGTGAGGATTGCTTATTTTGCTTATCCTTCCTTAGTAAACAAAATTCTTGAGAAGAGCCGATCCTATTGCAATGTAGGGGTCGGCTTTTTTCTACATAAATAAAGGAGAAATAAATGGAGAATTTATTGAAAGAAGATGAACGGCTCGATTATCTGTTGGCGGAAGAATTGCGGATTATTCAAAGCCCTTCCGTTTTTTCCTTTTCATTAGATGCCGTCCTGCTTGCTAAATTTGCGTACGTACCGAAGCGGTCAGGAAAGATTGTTGACTTATGTGCTGGTAATGGAGCAGTACCTTTGTTTTTAAGCGCCAGGACAAAAGCGAATATTGTAGCGATTGAATTACAAGAGCGTTTAGCAGATATGGCACACCGTAGTGTTGCTTACAATAAGTTGGAAGAGCAGATTCAAATTATCCAAGATGACGTGATCGGCATCGCTTCTAAAATCGGCTATGACAAATACGATACAGTGACGTGCAATCCGCCTTATTTCGCTGCAAACGAAGCGAGTGAACGAAATATGAAAGAACATCTCGCAATTGCACGTCATGAAATCCATTTAACGCTTGAGCAAGCTGTTCAATCCGCGAGCGAGCTACTGAAACAAGGTGGGAAGGCAGCATTTGTCCATCGTCCGGGAAGGTTGCTCGATATTATAACTGCGATGCGGGCAAGTCGACTTGAACCAAAGCGTATACAATTTGTCTATCCGAAAGAGGGCAAGGAAGCAAATACACTACTAATAGAAGGGATTAAAGACGGGAAGCCTGACTTGAAAATACTTCCTCCCTTATATGTATATAACGAGGATGGAAAGTATACAGAAGAAGTGAGGATTCTCTTGTATGGACAAGCAGAATAGTCACTTTTTCTATGTACTTGAATGTGGAGACGGTTCGTATTATGCAGGCTATACGAATGACATAGACAAACGGGTTCGGACACATAATGAAGGGAAAGGCGCAAAGTATACGAGGGCGAAACTGCCTGTACGTTGCATATACAATGAACAATATGAGACTAAGCGTGCAGCTATGCAAGCGGAATATCGATTCAAACAATTGACACGTCATTCGAAAGAACTTCATATGAGAAAGGGGCAACAGACAGATGAAATCCCAAAAGAGCGCTGAGTTAAACCGAGCGAAGTTATTTCTCGTTGGAACACCAATCGGTAATTTAGACGATATGACATTCCGTGCGGTAAAGATATTACAAGAAGCAGATATCATTGCAGCAGAAGATACGCGAAATACGATTAAGTTGTGCAATCACTTCGATATTAAGACGCCGCTAATCAGTTATCATGAACATAACCTGGATAAAGGCGGAGAAAAAATTCTTTCCTTACTAGGAGAAGGTAAAATTGTTGCTCTAGTCAGTGATGCAGGAATGCCTTGCATTTCCGATCCTGGATACGACATATCTGTTAAAGCGATTGAGGAAGGCTATGATGTCGTGCCGGTTCCTGGGGCTAATGCAGCAATTAGTGCGCTCGTTGCTTCTGGTCTACCAACACAGCCTTTCACATTTTATGGATTTTTGTCCAGGCAGAAGAAGGAGCGCAATGCTGAATTGCAGTTGCTTAAAAACAAGCAGGAGACACTTTTGTTCTACGAAGCCCCGCATCGGTTAAAAGAAACGGTCAAAGCCTTTACGGAAGCGTTTGGGGGTGAGCGTAGAGTTGTAATGGCAAGAGAATTGACGAAGCGATTTGAAGAATTTCTAAGGGGAACATTGGATGAAGCGGTCACATGGGTGGATACGAATGAAATAAGAGGCGAGTTTTGCATTGTTATTGAAGGAAATTTGAATACAATACAGGAGGAGCAACAAAGTTGGTGGCAAGATATTAGCATTTTGACACATGTAGAGTTATTGATGGAAAAGGAAAATGTTTCATCAAAAGATGCCATTAAATTAGTCGGCGTAGAGCGTGGTATACCTAAGAGGGATGTCTATCAAGCGTACCATATCGACAGAAATGAATAATAAAAAACCAGAACAATAAATTGTTCTGGTTTTTTATTACTATTGTAATAATAGCATTATAGAATTTTTTCTTCGATTTCTTTAATCAGTTGTTTCGCGCCATCCGGGCTCAAAATCAACTTTCCATCGATTAGGCGCAAGTTATCATCTGATACTTCTCCTGTAATTGAACAAGTCATATTTGGCATATACTTTTTAAGGATAATCTTGTCGTCATCGACATAAATTTCCAAAGCGTCTTTCTGCTCAATGCCAAGTGTACGACGCAATTCGATTGGAATTACGACACGTCCTAGTTCATCAACTTTCCTTACGATTCCTGTGGATTTCATGACAAGAATTCCCCCTAAACGATATAATTTTCGTCAAATTTCGACATTACTTTCTTGTCTTCTGTCTATCATACCAACTCTTCCAATTAACGTCAATAAATCAAGATTAAAATTATACGTATAATAATAGATGAATAGACGAAATTAGCACTAAAGTCTTTGTGAAATACAAAAGTCCGACAAGGGTATTTAGTCGCCATTAACATAAACTCATTGTAAGTATAAAAAAATTTATGTCAAGAGTTCTCGCCCCTATTTATCAATAAATACATAATGAAAAGTGCGTTTGTGAAGTGTACATAGTATTATCTGCATAAAAATGTTTGATCTTCATGGCGCTTTTGTTGAATTTTAGCTAAAATGGAGAGTATAGATTGAAACACTGGAGGTATTTTCTTGATTGAACAACAAAAAACATTCTATATTACGACCCCGATCTATTATCCGAGCGGGAAATTTCATATTGGCACGGCGTATACGACTGTCGCATCTGACGCAATGGCGCGTTATAAACGATTGCGTGGATTTGACGTACATTTCCTTACGGGGATGGACGAACATGGTCAGAAGATTCAAGAGAAAGCTGAAGAGGAAGGATTACCACCACAGGAATATGTCGATCGTATAGCAGATGTTGCCATCAGCCTTTGGAAGACAATGGACATATCTTACGATGACTTAATTAGAACAACAGAAATACGTCATAAAGTAGCAGTTGAGAAGATTTTTAAAAAATTCCTCGACAATGGGGATATTTATAAAGGCGAATATGAGGGATGGAAGTGCGTGCCTTGTGAATCTTATTTCACAGAAGCACAGCTAGAAGATGGTAATTGTCCGGACTGTCACCGACCTGTAGAGAGGGTTGCAGAAGAATCATATTTCTTTAATATGAAGAAGTATGCGGACCGTCTACTACAGTACTATGAAGATAATCCAACTTTCATTGAACCTGAATCACGTAAAAATGAAATGATTAACAACTTCATCAAACCAGGACTTGAAGATTTGTCCGTTTCACGTATGTCGTTTGACTGGGGCATAAAAGTACCTGGAGATCCGAAACATGTTATCTATGTATGGGTTGATGCACTAACGAATTACATTACGGCACTTGGCTATGGCTCTGACAATGACTCGCTATTTAAGAAGTTCTGGCCTGCAGATGTACATGTCGTCGGTAAAGATATCGTTCGGTTCCACACGATCTACTGGCCAATTTTTTTAATGGCACTCGATCTTCCGTTGCCGAAAAAGATCTTTGCTCATGGTTTCATCATGATGAAAGATGGGAAAATGTCGAAGTCTAAAGGAAATGTTGTCTATCCAGAAATGTTAGTTGAACGGTATGGTCTAGATGCCACGCGTTATTTCTTACTTCGAGAACTTCCATTTGGTCAAGACGGCACGTTCTCTCCAGAATCATTTGTAGAGCGTACAAATTATGATCTTGCGAATGATCTTGGCAACTTACTAAACCGCACTGTCTCGATGATCAACAAATACTTTGACGGTGTCATTCCAACAGAAGGATTGGAGCAAACAGAGTATGACGCTCCGTTGCGTGAATTCGTGTCGAATGCTATCGGCAAATATGAAGCTTCTATGGAAAAAATGCAGTTTAGCGTTGTGTTATCTGATTTATGGTCCATCATTTCGCGCACAAACAAATATATAGATGAAACATCGCCTTGGGTTTTGGCGAAAGACGAAGCAGATAAAGGGAAATTGGCATCGGTTATGTCGCATCTTGCTGTCGCACTTCAACAGATTGCAGTCTTGCTACAACCTTTCATGACTAAATCGCCTATTCAGATTATGGATCAGCTCGGTTTGAGTCAATCACTACTCGCATGGGACACGCTTAATGATTTCTCCATCATACCTGGAGGTTCTAAAGTCGTCGGAAAAGGAGTTCCTATCTTCCCACGTCTAGATCCTGAAGAGGAAATCATCTATATACGTGAACAGATGGCAGTTACAGCACCTAAAGAACAACAGGAAGAGAAGCCTGCAGAAAAGGTCGAAGAAGTAGAGGAAATCAACATCGATGACTTCATGAAAGTCGACTTGCGGGTTGCAACTGTTACAGCATGCGATCGAATTCCAAAAGCGGATAAGCTGTTAAAACTACAAGTGGATCTTGGTTATGAGCAACGCCAAGTCGTATCGGGTATTGCTGAATATTATGAGCCCGAAGATCTTGTAGGCCAGAAAGTTATCGTCGTAGCTAACTTGAAACCGGTGAAGTTACGAGGAGAACTATCTCAAGGAATGATTCTTGCAGGTTCATCAGATGGCACGTTGAAACTTGCAACAGTCGATCAGGCGCTTGAAAACGGTGCAAAAGTAAAATAAATAACAGGGCGGCGTTCTTATAGAGACGTCGCCTTTCCATTTATTAAAATAAAGGTATAAGATGAAATGAGTTTGAATTTGAATCGTCATATTTTTGTAACAAAAGTATTAATGACTTGAATTAAAATGTAATTTGCGAGGAGAGAAATGGATATGTATATCGACACTCATATGCACTTGAATGCAGAACAATATGAAGAGGATGCAAAAGAAGTTATTGACCGGGCATTAGAAGCTGGTGTCAGCAAAATGGTTGTCGTCGGTTTCGACACAGACACGATTAATAAAGCAATCGAGCTTGCAGAACAATATCCGTTCATTTACGCAGTTATCGGCTGGCACCCGGTAGATGCAATTGACTGTACTAAAGAAGATCTCAACTGGATTGAATCGCTTGCAGCGCATCCGAAAGTAGTCGGTATCGGTGAGACCGGGCTTGACTATCACTGGGACAAGTCTCCAAAAGACGTCCAACAGGAACTGTTCAGGAAACAAATTCGCCTTGCGCAGCGAGTAAACTTACCAATTATCATTCATAACAGGGATGCAACAGCAGATGTCGTACGTATTTTAAAAGAAGAAGAAGCTGAACTGACTGGCGGCATTATGCATTGTTATGGAGGAAGTGTGGAGACAGCTCATGAATGCATCGCCATGAACTTTATGATTTCACTTGGAGGTCCTGTAACGTTCAAAAATGCTAAAGTGCCAAAACAAGTTGCAACTGAAATTTCTCTCGATCATTTATTAATTGAAACTGATTCACCTTACTTGGCTCCACATCCACATCGTGGGAAGCGTAATGAGCCTGCACTAGTCACGTTGGTCGCTGAAGAAATCGCGTTATTAAAGGGAATTTCCATTGAAGAGGTTGCTAAAAAGACAACTCAAAATGCCTTAAATATTTTCCGTATGAAGGAAACAAATTAAGGATAATTAGCTATAAATATGGAATTATATACCTTATAAAAGGGTAGTGAATAGAAAACTTAAGTGTTGACACGTGGTTTTGAAGCGACTATAATCAGCCAAGTGATGAAGGAGGAGTTTTTTCATGTCGAAAAGCACCATGGAAAATCTGTTCTTTAGGTCATTGAGGAGTAAACAAATCGGGTTGACTGCTTTAGCATTCGCACTATTTGTTTCAATTATTTCACTAGTCCTTTATGAGGGCAACAAAAAATCGGTCACTTTAGAAGTGAACGATGAAAAAATCGAATTAAAAACATCAGCACATACAGTTGGGCAACTTCTATCCAACCAGGAAATTGAAGTTGCTGAACATGATTCAGTAACACCCTCAGTGAACACGCCAATCGAAGAAGGTCTATCGGTTAGGTGGGAACAGGCAAAACAAGTAGAGATTCAAATTGGACAAGAAACGAAAACGGTTTGGACAACAGATCGCAACGTCGGCGATATTTTAGCTGAGGCGGACATTACACTTCAAGAACATGATGAAGTGACACCTAAACTGGATTCAGAACTTGACCAAGAACAACGTATTACCGTTCAACAGGCCTTTCAATTAACACTTATTGACGGTGGAAAGGAACAACAGGCTTGGTCCACTTCGACTACGGTCGCTGACTTTTTAAAGAGAGAGAACATTCAACTGAATGAACATGACAAACTTAATCGTAAGGCAGACGGGTTCGTCAAGCCGGGATCGATCGTTGAAGTCGTGCGGGTGGAAAAAGTCACCGATGTAGTGGAAGATGCGACAAATTTCGCGGTTGTTACGAAAAATGATGCCAAATTGCTGAAAGGACGCGAGAAAATTGTCCAAGAAGGCAAGAAAGGCTCTGTACAACGCGAGTTTGAAATTGTAAAAGAGAATGGTAAAGAAGTATCTCGAACGTTATTGAGCGAAAAAGTCATTAAAGAGCCTCAAAAGAAGATTGTTTCGATTGGTTCAAGAGTGATGGTGGCAAGCGCAACGACTAGCAAGAAAAATGTAACGGTTTCGCGGGGGGATTCGTCAGCACCTGCAGGTGGGAAGGAATTCTATGTGACAGCTACGGCTTATACAGCACACTGTAATGGATGTTCAGGAATTACGGCAACAGGCCTTAATTTGCGTGCAAATCCGCAATTGAAAGTTATTGCTGTCGATCCTAGTATCATTCCACTTGGCTCAAAAGTTTGGGTTGAGGGGTACGGCTATGCGGTTGCCGGAGACACGGGTGGCGCCATAAAAGGAATGAAGATTGATCTTCATGTACCTACAAAATCGGCAGCTTACCAATTTGGCAGACGCCAAGTAAAAGTTAAAGTCATCGATTGATAGCCTAGAATGCATTATAGATTTGTCATTACCGTAAGGCTTAGCGGCCTTGCGGTTTTTTTACTGTCTATGTTTGGAGAGAGGCGGCTGTACAACACTGGTCATAACACGTAAAATTGAGAGTACTTGTACATCTATGAAATGAGGGTAATTGTGAATATAAAAGAAATTATTGTCGTGGAAGGGAAATCGGACACAATCGCTATTAAGCGTGCGACAGGAGCAGATACGATTGAAACGAACGGGTCTGCAATAGATGAAAGCACATTAAAACGCATCCAACATGCACAGAATACACGAGGAGTCATTGTTTTCACGGATCCGGATTTTCCCGGAAGACGAATTAGAGCCATCATTGAAGAGCGGATTCCGGAAGTGAAACACGCTTTTTTGCATAAGTCCAAAACAATCGCTAAAAATGGTCAAGGATTAGGGATTGAACATGCGAGGGATGAAGATATACGAGAAGCGTTGTCGGCGGTCTATTCCAAAGCGAGTGGAGAGGTAGAAGAAATCCCTTTGGCTTTCCTGTTGGACCAGAAGCTTATTGGACATCCTGAAGCTAAGAAGAGACGCGACCAAGTGAGCGATTATTTACAGATTGGCCAAGTGAACGGTAAAGGTCTGAAAAAGAGACTAGAAATGTTCCATATAGGACAACAGCAGTTAACTGAAGCATTATTGGTTCTGCAAAAGGAGAATGACGATGAATAAAGATATAGCAACACCAGTACGAACGAAGGAAATTTTACAAAAACACGGTTTTTCCTTTAAAAAGAGTTTAGGACAGAACTTTCTGATCGATCCGAACATTCTTCGGAATATTGTAGGGCATGCAGAAGTGACCGATCAGACTGGTGTCATTGAAATCGGTCCTGGTATTGGCGCGCTTACGGAGCATCTGGCCAGGTCCGCAAAGAAGGTAGTAGCTTTTGAAATTGACGGACGTCTATTGCCGGTTCTTGAAGACACGTTATCGCCGTATGACAATATAGAAATCATTAACCAAGATGTTTTGGAAGCGGATTTAAATAAAGTGATTGAGGAGCAGTTTGCGGGCTTTGATGATATCGTTGTCGTTGCAAACTTGCCTTACTATGTAACAACACCAATCATTATGAAGTTTCTTCTTGGCAAAGTTCCGATTCGGGCGATGGTCATTATGATGCAAAAAGAAGTGGCAGACCGTATTACAGCTTCACCGAGTACGAAAGCGTATGGTTCATTATCCATTGCCGTGCAGTATTATATGGATGCAGAAGTGTCGATGATTGTGCCGCGAACGGTTTTTATTCCGCAGCCTAATGTTGAGTCGGCTGTGCTGAAGTTAACTAAAAAGGAAGAAGCGCCGGTGGAGGTTGTTGATGAAGACTTCTTATTCCAAGTAGCACGAGGCTCATTCGTTCAGCGAAGAAAAACGTTGCTAAACAATTTACAAACCTCATTACAAAATGGAAAAGCCAAAAAGCAGGAAATTTTGAATGCGTTTGAGCAGGCTGGCATGGATCCTGGGCGCAGGGGCGAAACATTGTCGATAGAAGAATTCGGGAAGCTGTCCAATGCATTGTATGCTGAATTTAAAAAGTGATGGCAAATTCAAGGCGGAAAATGCTGTAAAAATGCTTAAAGAAGCAAAAAAGAATTGACAACTAATATGATGAACTGTTAAAATTCTCATTTTAATTGACAGAACTTTTTAAAAGTGTTATAGTGGTATGTAGTGAGGTGTAAGCGACATGCCAAAAACATTAGCGGACATTAAGAAGTCATTGGATGACCATCTAGGGAAACGTTTGCATTTAAGGGCAAACGGTGGCCGTAAGAAGACAATTGAGCGTGAAGGTGTCCTTCGGGAGACGTATCGTGCAGTTTTTGTTGTTGAACTGGATCAGGACGAAAATGCTTTTGAGAGGGTATCTTACAGCTACGCAGATATTTTAACCGAAGCAGTTGAAATAACTGTATTGGATGATGGAGATGCTACTGCACTTATCATCAAATAACCGTTACAGCAATCATGTATTGTTTTATTGTAAACACCTATGCACTTCTTTTCCGAAAAGGAATGGATCGCATAGGTGTTTTTTTGTAACTTGCTGCACATACTGTTTGCGTCAGTCAATATAGAAGGAGGAGAACCTGATGGCTAAAAGACGTGGTATTATGTCTGAGCACTTGAAAGAGGAAATTGCCAAGGAGCTGGGCTTTTACGATGTTGTGAAGCAAGAAGGTTGGGGAGGCATTAAATCACGGGACGCCGGCAATATGGTGAAGCATGCTATTGAGATGGCTGAACGTGGTGTTCGTGAAAAAAACAATGCACGTTAAGATTTCCCTATATCCGCATGTCGACTGACAAAGATAAGGCTACAAAGGGGTATTTATGACTTCCTTTGTAGCCTTTTTCCATTTATTTGCGTTTTAATGAATAGATTTCGAAGCGCTTTCCCTTCACCCTATGGTAAAATAGGGAACAATGAGAACGTGGAATAGGAGGGGCCGAGATGTTATATGAAAAAGCACCTGCAAAAATCAATTTAACACTTGATGTTCTACATAAGAGAGACGATGGCTTTCATGAAGTGGAAATGATTATGACGACAGTGGATTTGGCAGACCGCGTCTGGCTCAGGCCGACACACGATGGGAGAATTACGATCAAAGTGTCCGAACGATATGTGCCGAACGATCGTAAGAATCTTGCATACCAAGCTGCAGATTTGTTAAAGCGTAAGTATGGTATTTATGAAGGTGTGGAAATCACGCTTGATAAAAAAATACCGGTGGCGGCAGGCCTTGCAGGCGGCAGTTCGGATGCTGCGGCAACATTGCGCGGATTGAACCGGTTATGGCATCTTGGACTGAGTGCTGAAGAGTTAGCGAAGATTGGTGCTAAAATCGGTTCGGATGTATCTTTCTGCGTGCATGGTGGAACAGCATTGGCGAAAGGGCGAGGAGAAATGATTCAGCATCTACCGGCTCCGCCTAACTGTTGGGTCATTTTAGCGAAACCCGCTATCTCTGTTTCAACCGCAGATATCTATCGGAATCTTGATGTCAGCTCTGTACAACATCCGGATACGGAGGGTATGTTACAAGCACTGAAAAATGGCGATTATGAAAAAATGTGCGCGTCTCTCGGTAATGTGCTAGAACCGATCACGATGAATATACACCCGCAAGTAATTGATTTGAAGGAAAAAATGGAGCGTTTTGGCGCGGATGCTGTGCTAATGAGTGGAAGCGGTCCGACGGTATTCGGTTTTGTCAGACAGGAAGCTAGAGTATCGCGTATTTATAACGGATTAAAAGGATTTTGCAAAGAAGTTCACGCAGTCAGAATGACAGGTGAACGTTTTCTTCTTGATTGAACACGTATAATCGTGTTACTGTACGGATAAAATATTCGGGTTTAGGGGTTGTTGATTAATGAAGTGGAAACGGAGTGAACGGCTTGTCGATATGACACGTCATCTGTTAGAGAATCCGCATTCGCTCATACCGCTGACTTTCTTTTCCGAGCGCCATCATGCAGCCAAGTCTTCTATAAGCGAAGATTTGGTCATCATAAAGGAAACGTTTGAAGAGAGTGGCACTGGCAGGCTTGTGACCGTCTCCGGAGCGGCAGGCGGAGTTAAATATATACCGGAAGTCACAGAAACAGAAGTACGTGAAGTGATGGCCCTTATTAAAGAAAATCTTGGCCGCTCAGATCGTTTGTTGCCAGGCGGCTATTTGTACATGACGGATTTCTTAGGAAATCCTAAGATTATGGATCGTGTCGGAAAAGTGTTTGCCTCGGCGTTTGCAGATGCTAATATTGAAGTTATTATGACAGTGGCTACCAAAGGTATTCCCATTGCAAATGCGATTGCACGTCATTTGAATGTTCCGGTTGTCATCGTCCGCAGAGATAGCAAGGTGACAGAAGGATCGACTGTCAGCATTAATTATGTATCAGGGTCTACACGTAGGATTCAGACAATGGTATTATCAAAAAGAAGTATGAAGAGTGGCCAACGGGTATTGATTACGGATGACTTCATGAAAGCCGGCGGCACGATGGCGGGCATGAAGAACTTGTTGGAGGAGTTTGACTGTGAACTTGCCGGTGCTGCTGTATTGGTCGAGGCGGAACATACCGAAGAAGTACTCGTCGATAATTATTTATCATTGGTCAAACTTCGTACGATGAATGAGAAAGACCGTACAATCGAACTTGAAGAAGGCAATTACTTTACGAAGGGTGGAAAAACACAATGAACTACGTAGCTACTACAAACGCACCACAAGCAATCGGACCTTACGCACAAGCGGTGAAAGCGAATGGGGTCGTCTATACATCAGGACAATTACCAATGACTCCGGATGGCCTTCTCGTTGAAGGTACAATTGAAGAACAGACGCACCAAGTATTTGCGAACTTGAAAGCAGTCCTTGAAGAGGCGGGATCTTCACTTGAACAAGTGATCAAAGCGACAGTCTTCATTAAGGATATGAACGAATTTGCAGCTCTTAACGATGTGTATGCGCAACATTTTGGATCACACACTCCAGCACGTTCTACTGTAGAAGTGGCTCGCCTTCCAAAAGACGCAAGTGTTGAGATTGAAGTTGTAGCACTTACAGCTGAATAAAACAACATACAACCCACTCGTAGCCGAGTGGGTTTTGTTATACCTGAAACTGGAGATTTCAGAAGCGATTAGGTGTATTTTGAATTAATTAAAAATATTTTTTAAAAATAAAAGGGAAATGCTTACTTTTGTAGAATATATAAGTTGTATAGCAACTTCTTATAAACAAAAGGGAGTGGGAAGAGAATGGAAGTAACAGACGTTAGACTAAGGAAAGTTGATACGGAAGGCCGAATGAGAGCTATCGCATCAATTACTTTGGATAATGAATTTGTCGTTCACGATATCCGTGTCATTGAGGGGAATGAAGGATTATTTGTGGCGATGCCAAGTAAACGGACACCTGAAGGGGAATTCCGTGATGTAGCGCATCCAATTAATACGTCAGCCCGGCTGAAAGTGCAAGAAGCGGTGTTGACGGCTTACCATGCAACAGAAGAGAAACGAGTTTTGGAAGAGGCCGGTGCATAGGTCCCTCCTTACACACCGAATAAAACACAGAACGGGATTTGAAGTGCAAATCTCCGCTCTGTGTTTTTATATATCCAATGTAGTTTTGACAAGCTTATGCTTCTTGATATGGTACTGCAGACTTTGTCTCGTGATTCCCAACTTTTTTGCCGCTCGTGAAACATTCCAATTCTCCTGTTCCAACACCGTTTCGATAAAATTCTTTTCAGAGTTCTTAAAGATCTTTTTAATAGGTCTTTGTAAAGATTCATCTGTAGTGGAAGCATTTGATGGTATGGATGTAAAAAACTTCCCGCGGATATAAGATGGCAGGTGTTCCACCTCAATCGCATCCGCATTTTCGGGTACTCGAATGATCAAGTTTTCAATCAAGTGCTCCAGTTCACGTATATTACCTGGCCACGAATATTCAAGCAACGTGTTAAGAAGATTGTACGATAGGGGTGGAACGTTTTTCGCCAACTTCTTCTGATAGGTCGAGAGGAAGTGGTTGATGAAAAAGTGGACATCCTCCGTGCGCTCTCTTAGCGGAGGAATATAAATACTCGTATGGGCAATTCGATAAAATAAGTCTAGTCGCATTTTATTTTCCTGTATCATTTTTTCTGGATCCTCATTAGATGCACTAATAATCGTACATCTTACAGGAGCAACTTGATTGGAACCGACCTTACGGACAAGGCGCTCCTGCAAAACACGCATTAACTTGGATTGGAGGGTAATTGGCATCGAGTTTAGTTCATCTAGAAATAGGGTTCCATCTTCAGCATATTCAAATAGCCCCGTTTGATCAGTTGCTCCGGTGAAAGCCCCTTTTACAGTGCCAAAGAGAGTGCTTTCCAGCAAGGTTTCTGGAATAGCCGCACAGTTTATTGCGACAAACGGCTTGTCTGCCCTTGGACTATGATTGTGCATGCTTTGTGCAAATAACTCTTTACCAGTGCCAGTTTCACCTACAATTAACGTATCAGCATTATGGGTAGAGACGTTTTGTGCTTCTTTTAAAAGTTCGGTCAATACATGACTTTTACCTTTAATATCTTCAAACGTGAAAATTGTTCCATTCTTTGAATCGACTCTCTCCTTATTCGCCTCAGTGGCCTTTCTCTTCAACTCGATCGTTTGATGAAGCAGATCTTTTAATTTCGACTCATTTGTACTAATCGAAAAAACGGAGATGGTTTCTCCGTTCTTTTGGATAGGATACGTGCTATAACTGACATACTTCGGAATCCCATTTACTCTGGAGTGGGCTCTATACCTTGAGAAAATAGGCTTCCCAGTTGTAAACGTATGCTTGTGTTCGGAGTACTGGGGATTGTAGTTGTAAACAGACCATAAGTGTTTGCCTAGTATATCTTGGCTAGCTAACCCTTCCATCTTTTCTTGCGCATTATTATATAATGTGATTTTCCCCTCAGGGTCGCTCATCATGACTCCTTCATCTAACGAATCGATAATTCTTTCCAAACAATATAAACGTTCTTCAATAGCTACGCTGTTATTTGTTATATCTCTAATGCAAAGAAAAGTTGTAAAGATGTCTTCGTCATAAATTTTGACGTCTACCATCATTTGTTTTCCATCGATAGCGATGGGAATCGACTCCCCATCTTTATATGGAGCAGCATCGGGATGTAAGAGAGCAGATAGCGTATCTATTTCAGTATTCTTTATTGGTATGGCTCCGCTAATGTCGTACCATAGCACCTCATGCTGATCGTTTAAAGCAATCACTCCATCTACAAAACTTCTAATGATCGATCCAATCGATTTAGCAATCAACGTACTCAATCCCCTTTCTTTCTATAATTGTTTGTAGTATATCATAATTCTAATTTATCCAAAGAGTCTGCATGTAAACTTTATCTGCACCTGTGCAAAACTTATTCTATATGAAGGACGAAGGCGTTTTCATCTGTCTTTGGTAATGATGTGAAAAATTTATCTGCGCTTTTGACACGCATCCAGAGACAGTTAACGGCGATTTAAAAGAAGTAACTTCTCTGTTTAATGATCTAAAAGTATCAAATTTTCAATTAATGTAATATAAAAGACGGACTATTCTACCTTGTTAGAACTTATTGGCATGCAACTTGCAATATAAAGGAGTGAGAAACAAAAAAACATTTTACTTAGGAGGAGAACATTATGACAACACCAGAAATTTTATACTCAGTTAAAGCGCAAAGAGGTCCTGAACTGCGCTGTAAAGGATGGAGACAGGAATCAATCCTACGAATGCTTGAAAACAATATGGAGAACGCTGAAAAACCTGAAGAGCTAGTCATTTATGGAGGAATCGGTAAAGCGGCACGTAACTGGGAATCATACCATGCAATCGTCAAATCACTTAAAGAGTTGGAAGATGATGAAACTCTTGTTGTTCAATCCGGTATGCCAGTAGCTGTTTTCAAAACTCACAAATATGCTCCTACAGTTGTTATGGCGACAACAAACATTATGAAGGCCGATTGGCCGACATTCTATGACCTGCAAGATAAGAACTTAACAATTTATGCGAATTATACTGCGGCTCCTTGGGAGTACATAGGAACACAAGGTGTTATCCAAGGTACATTTGAAACACTTTCGGCAATCGCACGCCTTCACTACAATGACTCACTTGTCGGTAAAATCCTCTTAACAGCTGGAGCAGGCGGAATGGGCGGTAATCAAACTCGAGCGATGACAATGCATGGCGGTGTTTGTATCCTAGTTGACTCTAACGTGGAAATCATCAACCGACGTATTGAAAAAGGATTTATCGATGAACTTGCACCCTCATTGGAAGCTGCAATCGTAAAAGCAAAAGAATATGCAGCAGCAGGCAAACCACTTGGTATTGCAGTCGTAGGAAACGCAGCTGATATCTTTGAACAAGTTCTTGCAAGCGATTTCCGTCCGGACATTGCTACATCTATGACTCCTGGACATGATCCGATCTCTTATCTTCCTTCAGGCTACACAGTGGAAGAAGCAGAACATCTTCGTGACACTGATCGTAATCTGTATTTGCAAAAGGGCCGCGAAACAATGATTCGTGAATTGAAAGCGCTTATCCAGTTCATGGATGAAGGTGTGCACGCATTTGAGTACGGAACTAGCCACCGGAAAGAATGTATGGACGCTGGCATGGATGAGAAGGAAGCGAAACGTTTACCAGGGTTCGTTGCTGAATACCTCCGCCCCTTATTCTGTGAAGGACGTGGACCATTCCGTTGGATTTGTCTATCAGGTGATGCGGACGATCTAAGAAAAATTGATGACATGATCTTGGAGAAATTTGCAGATGATTACTTAGTAACACGCTGGATAAAGCTTGCGAAAGAGCATATTCCGATTGAAGCTCTACCGGCACGTATTTGTTACATGGGCTTTGGACAGCGTAAAAAATTCGCACTCGAAGTCAATGACATGGTTCGCCGAGGCGAATTGAAGGGACCGGTTGCGTTCTCACGTGATAACCTTGACTCCGGTTCAATCGTTAACCCGACATTTGAATCCGAAAATATGAAAGATGGCAGTGATTTGATCTCTGACTGGCCGATGTTGAACGGTCTATTGAACGCCGTTGGTATGTGTGATTTGATCGCAATTCAAGCGAACTATTCAATGGGTGAAGCGGTCCATACAGGTGTAACAATGATTGCAGATGGGACTGCGGAATCTGATATGAGACTTGAAGTCGCAATGACAGTCGACTCAGGAATCGGTGTAGTTCGCCATGCACAAGCTGGTTATGAAACTGCTCAAGATGTTGCGAATGGTAAAGGTAAATTAACCGAGGAAAGTATCCAGATCCCACTATGGTGGAAACGCGAGGCCACATTCGGTCCAAAAGACTTAAAGAAAAGTTCTGTTAAATCATAATTGAAGGTATTGTTTCTTCATCGGAATCAATATACCAAAACTTATTGAAAAGAGAATTAGGGGCTATGGCTATAATTTATTACGTAGCCCCTTCTCAATTTAAAGTGGTGTTTCAACTATGTGAATATGAAACAATCCATGGCACCGCTTACATTTTTGTTCTTGTAAGAGGAGCCAAAGTTTCATTAACAAAGGAGGAAGGAAACCCATGGTGAAAACAAAAGTGGATTTACTAATTTGCAATGCTGCAGAAGCGATCACCTGTCTAGGAGGTGGTATGAAAGATATTGGCGTTATACGTGATGCATGGATTGCCATTTGTAATAAAAGAATTGTCGGAGTTGGATCGGAAGATAATATTCGCAATAATTTCGACTTGGATAATGCAGAATTGTTAGATGCGAGTGGGAAAGTTATTGCCCCAGGCTTTGTCGATTCGCATACACATCTTGTCTTCAATGGTACACGCGTCGAAGAATATGCGGCTAAACTGACCGGTAATGATCCAGAGATGCTGAAAGAGCTTGGTATTACAACAGGTCCAAACCGTACAATTGAATTGACACGTCATGCATCAGAAGAGGACTTGTTCCAACAGTCGAAGAAAAGAATGCTATCTATGCTGGAGTATGGAATGACAACGATTGAAAGTAAAAGTGGCTACGGGCTGACGACTGAAAGTGAAATTAAAATTCTAGAAGTGGGCAGGAGGCTTGATAGGGAAACACCAGTGGATGTGTTGAATACATTCTTAGGTGCACATGGTTTTCCGGATGGTGTCTCGAAGGAAGACTACTTGGATACTATCATCAACGAGATGATTCCACAGGTAGGCGAAAGGAAATTAGCGGAGTTTTGTGATGCATGGTGTGATGACGGCTATTATACAGCCGAAGAATCAAGGAAGATACTTCAGGCTGCACTAGCTTACGGGATGAAGCCTAAGTTGCATGCAGATGCGTATTCCTATATCGGCGGTTCAGACCTGGCCGTGAAGATGAACATGGTTTCAGTCGATCATCTTAACTATACGCCTGTCGAAGTGATGGAGAAGCTTGCAAAATCGAATGTGACGGGGGTTTTGATGCCCGCTCTGGACTTTGCTGTCGGTCATAAGAAACCTTTCGATGCCAGGAAGATGCTTGACTTGGGGATGAATATTGCATTAGCAACCGACCTTTGCCCTGCATGTTATACAGAGTCTATGCAATTTGTCATTAATCTAGCGTGCCGCTTGTATAAATTCACGGTGGAAGAAGCCATAAAAGCCGCAACTTATGGTGGAGCATGTGCTCTTGACTTACACGACCGCGGTGTCATACAAGCCGGAAAGCTAGCGGACTTGCAAATTTGGGATATTCCTACATACAAGCATATTGCCTATGAACTTGGCACGAATATTGTAGAGACCGTCATTAAAGACGGGAAAGTCGTCGTAAGTCGATAACGGCAATTCATCACTATTATTAGGGAGGAATTTTTAATGGTAAACAGTCAATCAACTTCTATAGCGGCAGCGAAAGTGGATGAGAAACGGTTAACAGATCTTTTCCTAGAACTTGCAAAGATTAATGGTCCAAGCACCAAAGAACAATTAGTGGCGGACTATCTAATCAAAGCATTACCCGAACTCGGTTTTACGCTTGAATTTGATGATGCCCATAAAAACTTCGATGGAGAAGTCGGAAACTTGATCGCTTGGCGGGAAGGAACAGATTCGTCGATACCACCTTTGTTTTTCTCAACACATATGGATACAGTGCTACCGACGGAGGGATTGAAGCCGGTCATTAAAGATGGTGTCATCCATTCAGACGGAACAACAATCTTGGGAGCGGACGATAGGGCTGCGCTAGCATCCTACTTGGAAGCGGTACGGGCTGTCATTGAAAGCGGCGTCCCGCATGGACCGATTGAATTCGTATTGACGGTGAATGAGCAACCCGGTTTGGTTGGAGCAAGATATATGGATTATACCAAGGTGAAAAGTGAAGCAGGTTATATTTTCGATAGTAGCGGAGATGTTGGGCAGATCATTTTAAAGGGGCCATACAGTAGCAGAATCTGGATGGAGGTTGAAGGGAATGCAGCACATATTGCATTAAATGCGGAAGAAGGGAATAGTGCTTTCCTTATTGCTGCAAAAGGTTTATTGAACATGAATCTTGGTGAAATCGACGAAGAGACACTTGCGAATATAGGAATTTTAAAAGGCGGAGAATTGACATCCATCATCCCGGGTTCTGTAACAGTCGCAGGAGAAGTCCGCAGCTTCTCAAAGGAGAAATTGGACAAGCAGCTAAAGCAGATGGAAGAGGCAATGCAAGAAGCGGCTTCTGCTAGCGGCGGTAAGGTGAATGTGAAAATTGAAAAGAAATACAGCGGATTTGATATTCCGACAGACCATGTTTTAACGACAACGGTTAAAGCGGCATCTCACAACATCGATGTAAAACCGTATACAACTGAAACATTAGGCGGAGCCGACACAAATGTTTTAAATGAAAATGGGCTTACATGCATCACATTAGGAAATGGATTCCAAAACATTCATTCCTTTAGAGAGTGTATCAGTGTAGATAACTTGGTGAATACCGGCAGGTTGACTGCTGGGCTGATCGAACAATGGTATGAGGCCCATAAACAAGCAAAATGATAGCAAGCAGGACTAAGGAGAACGTCACAAAATAGAATACCATTCCAATCAAAAGGAGGGGTTTGATGCTTACAAACCCTGTTGTCATCTCCGTAATCGTATTAACGGTATTAAGCTTGTGTAGGGTCCATGTCCTTTTCGCATTGATAATGGCTACCCTAGTTGCCGGTTTGACAGCAAACTTGTCTGTAAAGGAAACTGTATCTACCTTTATCGGTGGAATGGGTGGACAATCTGAAACGGCATTAAGCTATATTTTGCTCGGTATCTTCGCAGCGATGATAGCTCACTCTGGAATCACTACAATACTAATCGACAAATTACTTGGCATGAAAAAAACAAGTAAATATGCGCTAGTATTCATAATAGCCGGATTGACATGTTTATCAGGTAACTTAATACCTGTACACATCGCGTTTATCCCAATCTTGATACCACCGTTATTACTATTCTTTGATCACTTGAAAATTGATAGAAGAGCAATAGCGAGCGCTTTGACATTTGGACTCAAAATGCCCTATATTTTAATACCTGCAGGATATGGACTCATATTCCATGGTATTATCGCGCGTGAGATGGAAGCAAACGGTATGCCGGTATCCCTTTCTCAAATTCCTTTGGCAATGGCTCTACCGGCTGTTGGAATGTTTGTAGGTTTATTCATCGCCGTTTTCATTACGTATCGGAAACCTAGGGATTATTCAAATGAAACTAAGCATGAATCAGATCCCGCTATCGCACAAACAGTAGCCCTTGCGGAAATAGGGGCTACAAGCGAAGAAAGGGTGAAACGTAAATTACAAGTAAAAGATGGTATCACAATCGCTGCTATCGTTGCTGCGTTAGTAACCCAAATTCTCGTTGGATCTCTAGTTGTGGGAGCTATGGCAGGAATCATCATCATGTTTGCAGGACGTATCGTCACTTTGCAAGATGGTGAGACAGTTGTACAAAAAGGTGTGATGCTGATGGGGGCAATTGCGTTCGTCATGCTTATCGCTTCAGGCTATGCGACTATCCTGAAAGAAACAGGGGCAGTGACAGACTTAGTCACTGCGGTTGACTCGTTGATTGGAGATAGTAAACTGCTTGGAGCGGTTGTTCTTCTGTCTATTGGGCTATTAGTGACGATGGGGATTGGTACATCATTCGGTACAATTCCGATTTTGGCCGCAGTATTCGTTCCACTTTGTGCGTTAATGGGCTTCAGTCCATTAGCAACAGTCGCATTGCTTGGGACGGCGGGGGCATTGGGAGATGCGGGATCGCCTGCATCTGATAGTACACTTGGGCCAACTTCTGGATTAAATGCGGATGGGAAGCATGACCATATATGGGATACATGTGTACCGACTTTTATCCACTATAATATTCCGTTGTTTATCTTCGGGATTATTGCAGCAATGATCTTATAAGGAACATTTGCACAACAGATTATAAAGGGAGTGGATTGGCATGAATCATGAAAAAGTAATCGAATTGGATGGACGGACGCTCGATCGAAAGAAGATTGAAAGCGTTGTTTATGGAGAAGTCAAAGTCGTTATTCCAGAAGCGGATTTAGAAAGGGTACGTGCAAGTCGGGAGCGGATTGAAAAGCAACTGAGGGACGGGAAAGTCATTTATGGTGTCAATACGGGTTTCGGAAAACTAAGTGATATTGAGATTGAAAAAGAGGATATTGCAAAATTACAATTGAACTTATTACGTGCTGATGCAGTAGGAGTCGGTGAGCCATTACCAAAACCTGTTGTCAGAGCAATGATGATTCTGAGGGCAAATGCTCTTGCAAAAGGATTCTCCGGTATTAAAGAAGAAACACTTCAGTTATTGGTTGAAATGATCAATAAAGGTGTTCATCCTGTCGTACCTTGTAAAGGATCAGTAGGTGCAAGTGGAGATTTGGCACCGCTATCCCATGTTGCTATCGTGTTGGTCGGTGAAGGAAAAGCAGAGTACGAGGGAGAAGTCTTGCAGGGCGGCGAAGCATTGAAGCGTGCTGGCTTGAAACCAGTTTCATTGGAAGCGAAAGAAGGTCTTGCGCTCATAAATGGAACACAGGCAATGACAAGTGTTGGTGTTGTTGCATTGAATGAAGCGGAGCGTGTCGGTCTTGCTGCAGATATGGCTGCATGTTTAACGATGGAAGCGCTTCAAGGCATCATCTCAGCATTCGATCCGGACTTATTGGCAGTACGCCCTCATCCTGAGCTGGAAGTTGTAGCTTCCCGGATGCGAAAATGGCTGGAAGGAAGTAAAAGGATTACCCACCAAGGGGAAGTGCGTATGCAAGACGCATATTCAATCCGTTGTATACCACAGGTCCATGGAGCATCATGGCAAGCATTCAATTATGTAGAAGATCGACTGAAAGTGGAGATTAACTCTGCAACGGATAATCCAATTATTTTAGAGAACGGCGAAATTATTTCAGGAGGACATTTTCATGGACAACCAATCGCCCTGGCAATGGACTTCTTGAAGGTAGGCGCGGCGGAATGGGCTAATATTTCGGAAAGAAGAACAGAGCGCCTTGTAAATCCTCAATTAAGCGGATTGTCCCCTTTCTTAGCGACAGATCCAGGTTTGGAATGCGGATTAATGGTAGCGCAATACGCAGCCGCTGCGCTTGTGTCCGAAAATAAAGTGCTCGCTCACCCGGCAAGCGTCGATTCAATTCCTACATCTGCAAACCAAGAAGACCACGTCAGCATGGGGACGATCGGCTCAAGACAAGCTCGTGATATCATCCACAATAGTGCGCGTGTTATCGCGATTGAACTGATTTGTGCATCACAAGCGATTTACTTGGAGAAGGCGGAAAACCAACTGGCTCCCGCGACTAGAAAGTATCTTGAGATTGTTAGAGAAATATGCCCGCCGTTAGAAGGGGATCGTGCAATCTCAGACCAAATGGAAGAACTGGCACAATATATTCTTCGTGCAGATGATTTGAAATAAAAAATGAAAAAAAGCCAAGTCCGAATTTATTGGGGACTTGGCTTTTATGTTCAATAATAGTTATCGTTGCCCAATAAGAAACAATCAACCTACTTTACACAATAATTTCTTTACGCTGGCTCGCGGGGGGAATATTGAGTTCATCCCTGTACTTGCTAATTGTTCGTCTTGCAATGGTGATCCCTTTTTCGTTCGAAAACCAATTGGATATTTGTTGATCGGAGAGAGGCTTTATTTTGTTCTCCTTTTCAATGATCGTCTCTAAAATCGTTTTCACTTCCATCTGGGAAACAGATGTCCCGTCAGCCTTCTCCAGCTTTGAAGTGAATAGCAGGCGCAAGTCAAAGGCTCCCCAAGGGGTTTGGATGACCTTATTCATCGTCGCCCTACTGACAGTGGATTCATGCATCCCTATTTCAATAGCGATATCCTTTAAGGTCAAAGGCATTAAAGACTGGAAGCCTTCCTTGAAAAAACGTTCTTGCTTTGCGATGAGCACTTCAACGACTTTAAGGATAGTCAAACGTCTTTGTTCAATGCTTTGCAACAACCATTTAAAGTGATTGTAACGATTGCTAATATATTTAGTCGTTTCATCTTTATTGGAACCGAACTCTGTGTAAGGATTTTTAAAATGTATTTCGGGTAGATCTGCTTCATTAAGATAATAAACCAACTTATCTTCCTTCATTTCGACAACGATATCTGGCTTTACATATTCGATGGAATAGTCGAACAGCCCTGAGCAAGGCTTCGGATTTAGCGTCTTAATGAAGTCTTGGGCTCTTTTCACTTCTGATAATGGAATCTGCATAGCCCGCGCAATCTCATTCCATTTTCGATCTGCTAAGAACTCCAGATATTGCTCAATTATTATCTTGGCACTTGTTTCTTCCGGATGATTGTAAGTAATCTGCAATAGCAGACATTCTTTCAAACTCCTTGCCCCTATACCGATAGGTCCAATTTGTTGGAGTAGATGAACCCCCTTTTCAATGGTTGTCTCGTCGAAAGGTTCCTTATCGGTTAAGCAAAGATAACCGCTATCGTTCAGGTTATGGATTAGATAGAAAAGTAGCTGCTGCTCATTGTCTTCACTGCATAGCAGCTTGGCTTGTTCAAACAACGCCTCTCTCAATCCTTGTTCATTGCTTTTCGCTTCATCGATCAGATGTGTGGAAGTGTGAGATGCCTTTCCTTTTAATCCGGCATCAAAGAAATTATCTTGATACGTTTCCTTTAATTCAATTAGAGGATTTTCCAGTTCTTGCTCCTTTATATATTGGTGAAGGTCATAAGTGGAATACTGCAACAATTCTATAGCTTGCCCTAACTGAAAGGACATGCCTAAACTAAGCTCTTGTTTTTGTTTCACACTAAGTTCCATAGGTATCCCCTTCATTCTATAAAATATAAATTCTGTATGTAAACGCTTACAACTTACAACATCTATTATACAACAAAATCAATCACAAACGGAACAGGAACTTGAAGATTCTGAATAATAAATCATAAGGAATACGAATTTTCTTGAAGAAGGGATTTTACTAGTTCTATACTCCTGCGATAATAATCAATCGTTGGTATGTGGCGGAACTGATTCATAAATTCTATCATAATCATGAACTCCGAATTAAATTCACATTTGTTTCCATAAAAAATAAAACAATAATATTAAAAGAAACAAGACGAATTGTCAAGGGGATATAGTTGAAATTACTAGTATTTTCAGCTATAGTGAGTAATGAAATTATGGATGGGGGCCAGCACATGACGAATACATATGCCGTCGTCCTTGCTGCAGGACAAGGAACGAGGATGAAGTCCGATTTATATAAAGTATTGCATCCTGTATGTGGGAAACCGATGGTCAAGCATGTCGTCGACCATGTTCGTGGAATCGGTGCCGATAAGATTGTCACGATCGTCGGACATGGTGCGGAAATGGTGGAAGAGACACTTGGAGACCAAAGCGTTTTTGCCTTACAGGAAGAACAATTAGGTACTGCTCATGCAGTCCAGCAGGCTGAAAAAGAGCTAGCTGCCCTTGATGGTGTCACACTCGTCATTTGTGGAGACACACCACTCATCAAGTCTGAAACGATGCAGGCATTGATTGCACACCATACAGAGACGAAAGCGAAAGCGACAATCCTTACCGCCCATGCAGATGATCCTACAGGATACGGACGCATCATTCGGGACGCGAAAGGCAATGTCCTTCGTAACATCGAGCACAAAGATGCAACGCCTGAAGAACAAAAAGTGACGGAAATCAATACCGGCACATACTGTTTTGATAATCGTGCGTTATTCGACACATTGAAAAAGGTGAAGAATGATAACGCACAAGGCGAATATTATCTTCCCGACGTCATCGGCATCCTGAAAGCTGAGAATGAACTGATTTCTGCCTATGTCACAGATGACTTCAGTGAAACGATCGGTATTAATGATCGTGTCATTTTGGCAGAAGCAGAAAAAGTGATGCGTCATCGTATTGCTGAAAAGCATATGCGCAATGGCGTAACAATTATCGATCCAAGCAGCAGTTATATTAGTGCTGATGCTGAAATTGGACGCGATACTGTCATTCAGCCAGGGACGATGATTGAAGGCAAAACGACCATTGGTGAAAAATGCTTGCTCGGACCGAATACACATATTGCCAACAGTGTAATTGGCAACCACACGACCGTTCATTCGTCAGTTGTACTGGACAGCACACTGGGTTCAAGTACGACAGTAGGCCCGTTCGCACATATCCGTCCGGATTCCAATCTCAGCGACAATGTAAAAATCGGCAATTTTGTCGAAGTTAAAAAGTCCAAGTTAGGTGAGGGAAGCAAGGTATCACATCTTAGCTATATCGGTGATGCGGAAATTGGCACTCATGTCAATATCGGCTGTGGAACGATCACGGTGAACTACGACGGCAAGAATAAGCACAAGACGACCGTCGGTAATGACGCTTTTATTGGTTGTAATTCGAATTTGGTGGCACCTGTGACAGTCGGGAACGGCGCTTATGTAGCAGCTGGATCGACGATTACAAAAGATGTCCCAGAAAATTCACTTGCAATTGGGCGTGCGCGCCAGGAGAATAAAGAAGGATACGCAACGAAACTAAATCTTAACTAACCAGGGGGACCATGATGGCTAATCATTATCCTAATGATAAACTTAAAATATTCTCATTGAATTCAAACCAATCACTTGCACAAGAAGTGGCGGACGAAATTGGACGCCCGCTAGGCAAGTGCTCTGTCAAACGTTTCAGCGATGGAGAAATTCAAATTAACATCGAAGAAAGTATCCGAGGCTGTGATGTCTTCGTCATCCAGTCGACCTCCAAACCAGTCAATGATAACCTGATGGAGCTACTCATCATGATTGACGCTTTAATGCGAGCATCTGCCCGTTCAATCAACGTTGTCATGCCTTACTATGGCTATGCACGTCAAGACCGAAAAGCGCGTTCACGTGAACCGATCACTGCAAAATTGGTAGCAAACCTGCTTGAGAAAGCTGGAGCTGACAGAGTTATTGCGATCGATCTACATGCACCACAAATTCAAGGATTCTTTGACATTCCGATCGATCACCTAGTAGCAGAACCGATCCTTACTGAATATTTCAAAGGGAAAGGTCTTGAAGGAGACGATCTTGTTATCGTATCTCCGGACCATGGTGGCGTTACAAGAGCTCGTAAAATGGCAGATCGCATGAAAGCGCCAATCGCAATCATCGACAAGCGTCGTCCACGCCCGAACGTAGCTGAAGTAATGAACATTGTCGGAAATGTAGAAGGTAAAACAGCGATTCTAATCGACGATATTATTGATACAGCTGGCACGATTACAATCGCAGCGAACGCGATTATCGAAAGCGGCGCAAAGGAAGTGTACGCTTGCTGTACACATCCGGTGTTATCCGGACCTGCAATCGAGCGAATCGACAATTCACGTATTAAGGAATTGATCATTACGAACTCCATCGAATTGCCGGAAGACAAAAAGTCTCCAAAAATCAAACAACTATCGATTGCCAAATTACTTGGCGAGGCAGTTATCCGTGTGTTTGAAAAGAAATCTGTCAGCACACTGTTTGAATAAGCAAGCAAGTTAGTTTAACGTCGTCTGTTTTTGGGTATTTCAAGAGAATAGAATAACTTTTTCAAGGAAAGGTGACTAAACAAATGAGTACAGCCATTCAGTCGAAATCGAGAGAAGTAAAGACAAGATCAGCACTATCAGCACTTAGAAACGAAGGGTTCATCCCTTCCGTCGTTTATGGATATAAAACAGAATCTACCCCGATTGCAGTAAGCGAACGCGATCTGTTATTCACATTGCGTGAAACAGGCCGTAACGGTGTTATTAAGCTTAACGTTGACGGGAAAGACTTGAATGTCGTTCTAAACGACTATCAAGCCGATGCACTTAAAGGTGATATCCGTCACGCAGACTTCCTGGCGATTAACATGACTGAAGAACTTGAAGTTGAAGTTTCAGTCAATCTCGTTGGTCAATCTGTTGGTGAAAAAGAAGGCGGCACAGTACAACAGCCAAACTTTGAAGTACTTATCAAAGTTAAACCTTCCGACATCCCTGAATCATTTGACGTTGATGTATCAGGTCTTGGGATCGGTGATTCCATTACTGTTGGAGACATTAGAGACAAATCCAAGTTTGAAATATTGAATGACGATAACCACAGTCTTGTACTGATTTCTGCACCACGTACGGAAGCAGAAATGGAAGAGCTTGAAGGGGATGCAGAAACAACGGATGCAGAACCTGAAGTAATCGGCGAAGATAACAAAGAATAATACTAGTTATTAAGGAGCGCACATTTCCATCGTGCGCCCTTTTTATCATTGTATTAGGTAAAGGAAGAGACACTCATGAAAATGATTATTGGACTCGGCAATCCAGGCAAGCAATACGATAAGACACGTCATAACATAGGGTTTCATGTCATCGATGAACTGGCAGACCGGTTGAACGCACCCGCTGGACAGATGAAGTTCAATGGTGCCTACACAGTCATCCACCGGCCTGAAGGCAAAGTGATGCTCGTCAAGCCGTTGACATACATGAATCTGTCCGGCGAATGTGTCGGACCTCTCATGGATTATTACGATGTCGATCTTGAAGATATTGTCGTGCTATATGATGATTTGGATCTTGCTCCAGGCAAGTTGCGACTCCGTCAAAAAGGGAGTGCTGGCGGACATAACGGTATGAAGTCGTTAATTGCCCATCTTGGTTCAGATACATTCAACCGTATTCGTATTGGTGTAGGCCGTCCGACAAACGGCATGAAAGTATCGGATTATGTATTATCCAATTTTACAAAAGACGAACAGCCTTTGCTGGATGATATGGTGAAGAAAAGTGCAGCTGCTTGTATCGACTGGTTGGATCGACCATTTTTAGATGTCATGAACAACTATAATGGATCTTAACGAATAATTGATCATTCATTAGCCTATACTTTGTTAAAAAGGGTAGATGATACGTTATGAATATCCGTTATTCATGCAGGCATTGTAATACGGAGGTAGGCTCCATTCCTTTCGGCTCTGCAGGTGAAATTATCCAGCAGTTGCAAGAAACTGAGAAACAAGACAAGCATGAGCATTTTTTAGAGTACAATGAAGATGGATCATTGACAGTCAGATGCATCTGCGAGCAGTGTGAACAGTCATTGACGATGTTTCCCGACTACTATGCATTGAAGAAGTGGTTGCAATAGAGCTCTTTGCTTTGGCGTTTTACGGCGCGCAAAGCTTTTTTCACTTCAATTTATTTACTATAAAGCGAGGAATATGATCATTGGATGCCCTCATAGATTTATTTATAAAAGAAAAAGAGATTCATAAAGTTATTGGCGAATTACAAGCGGGACAGGACCGTCAATTGCTCACTGGCCTTTCAGGCGGAGCGAAGGCCGTCTTTTTTAAGGCTGTCCACGAATCAGCCGATCAGCCGATTCTCATTGTCACGGCTAACATGCTGCAAGCACAACGTACATACGAAGACTTGGTGAAGATGCTTGATGAGTCACTTGTTCATCTATATTCGGCAGAAGAATTAATCGCTGCCGATTTTTCCGTGTCCAGTTTTGATCTGCGCTCCAGTCGTATCGACACGCTCGATCATATGGCGCGTGTTGGAAAAGGAATTTACATCACACCTGTCGCTGGCATGAAAAAATTACTGCCTTCAAAAGAAAAATGGTTGAATAATTACTTATCGACGAAGCTCGATGACAGCATTGATGTTGAGCAATGGGTGCTGAAACTCGTGCAGATGGGTTATACAAGACAGGAAATGGTCACAGCACCTGGAGATTTTGCACTTCGTGGTGGAATTCTGGACATCTATCCATTGACGACGGAGCATCCCGTCAGAATCGAGCTGTTCGATACAGATGTCGACTCAATCCGTATGTTCTCCGCAGAAGACCAGCGCTCTAGGGATAAACTGGACGAAGTAACCATTTTACCGGTTACGGAGCATGCCTGGACGGCTTCAGATTTATCACATATCGCAGGGAATGTGGAAGAAGCATTACGTTCCAGTTTGAAGCGATTGAAAAAAGAAGACGTCAAAGAGAACCTGACACAGAACATCTCGCGGGGTATCGATCTTATGAGAAGTGGCATCGTCCCTGAAGGCATGATGAAGTACATGTCATTCGCGGAACAGATTCCGGCGTATTTGGGAGATTATTTTCCCGGGGACGGACTAGTTCTTTTCGATGAAATCGGCCGGATTGTGGAAGTGGCCTCAACACTTGAAAATGAAGAGAAGGAATGGTTCTTGACGCTTCTTGAAGAGGGCAAAATCGTCCATGATGCTAAAATCTCTTTTTCGTTTGATGAAATGCATAAAATGCTTGACCAGCGAAAAGCGTATTTAGCCTTATTCGTCAGAACGGTTCCTGGCATCGTCCTGAAAAAGACCGTTGCATTCTCTTGCAAGCCGATGCAGGAATTCCATGGGCAGATGAACTTGCTGGCGAACGAAATGGAAAGATGGAAACAAGGGAAGTTCAACGTCTTCATCGTTGCAGACGGCAAGGAGCGGATAAAGGAAGTCCAATCCATCCTGCAAGATTACGAGATGACCGCCACTGTTAACGGCAAGCCAACGAGTGAAGGGGTTTTATCCGTCATCGAAGGCGACCTGTCCGCAGGATTTGAACTGCCATTCCAGCGTCTCGCCGTCATTACAGATGCGGAACTATTCAAAGTAAAAGCGAAGCGCAAAGCACGGCCACAAAAGATGACCAATGCCGAACGCATAAAAAGCTATTCGGAAATTAAACCGGGCGATAATATCGTTCACGTCCATCACGGAATAGGGAAGTATTATGGCGTTGTCACTCTTGAAGTAGGTGGCGTTCATAAAGATTACCTCGACATCCGCTATCGCGGGGAGGATAAGCTGTTCGTCCCTGCAGATCAGATCGACCTCATACAGAAATACGTCGCTTCCGGTGAAAAGGAACCGAAACTGCATAAGCTTGGCGGTGCGGAATGGAAAAAGACGAAGAGCAAAGTGTCGTCAGCCGTCAAAGATATTGCAGATGATCTCATTAAGCTATACGCCCAGCGTGAAGCGGAAAAAGGATTTGCATTTTCAGAAGACGATGATCTCATGCATTCCTTTGAGAATGCCTTCCCGTATGATGAAACGGATGACCAGCTCCGCTCCATCGCTGAAGTGAAACGTGATATGGAGCGGGAAAGACCAATGGACCGTTTACTTTGCGGTGATGTCGGATATGGCAAAACGGAAGTGGCCATCCGTTCTGCGTTCAAAGCCGTTGGAGACGGCAAACAAGTGGCCTTCCTCGTACCGACGACCATCTTGGCGCAACAGCATTATGAAACGATGAAGGAACGGTTTTCCGGATTCCCTGTGGAAGTTTCTTTACTGAACCGCTTCCGTACGAAAAAAGAGCAGACCGAAACGTTGAAAGGGTTGAAGGCGGGAACGATTGATGTGGTCGTCGGAACGCACAGACTTCTTTCAAAAGATGTCGTCTATAAAGATTTAGGTCTGTTGATTGTTGATGAAGAGCAACGATTCGGCGTGACACATAAAGAAAAACTGAAACAGTTGAAGACAAATGTGGATGTCCTCACATTGACGGCAACGCCAATACCAAGGACGCTCCATATGTCAATGCTTGGCGTCCGTGACTTATCCGTCATCGAGACACCACCAGCAAACCGTTTTCCTGTCCAGACGTATGTCATGGAACATAATTTCGGACTTGTCCGCGAAGCGATTGAGCGTGAAATGGCGCGTGGTGGACAAACGTTCTATTTGTATAATCGAGTTGAGGATATGATGCGGAAAGTCGATGAAATCAAGCAGCTCGTCCCTGAAGCACGTGTCGCTTTTGCGCACGGACAGATGGGTGAATCGGCACTTGAATCGGTTATCTTAAGTTTCCTTGAAGGTGAATACGATGTGCTCGTCACAACGACAATCATCGAAACGGGCATTGACATCCCGAACGTCAACACGCTTATCGTGCATGACGCGGACCGCATGGGCTTATCACAGTTGTATCAGCTTCGGGGACGAGTCGGGCGATCCAACCGTGTCGCATATAGCTACTTCCTTTATCAGCGCGATAAAGTGTTGACGGAAGTAGCTGAAAACCGTCTGCAGGCCATCAAGGAATTCACGGAACTCGGATCAGGCTTTAAAATTGCCATGCGTGATTTATCTATTCGAGGTGCAGGTAACTTGCTCGGTTCGCAGCAGCACGGCTTCATTGACTCCGTCGGTTTTGACTTGTATTCACAGATGTTGCAGGAAGCGATTGAAGAGAAACAGACGGGCATCGTCAAAGCGGATATCCCGGATGTAGAAATTTCATTACCGATCAATGCGTATTTACCAGATTCATATATCAAAGATGGATTCCAGAAGATCCAGATGTATAAGCGGGTCAAAGCGATTGAAAACGAAGAGGATTATTCCGAGCTCGTCGATGAGATGGTCGACCGTTTCGGCGATCTGCCGCTTGAAGCGGATCTGCTCTTGCGTGTCGGCAGGATTAAGGCCTGGGGTCATATGGCAGGCGTCACCTCCATTAAAAAACAGCGCTCAATTATTGAAATCCGATTGTCACAAGAAGGGACTGCCAAAACAGATGGGGCGAAAGTTGTATCGGATTCGATGAACTTCGGCCGTGCTGTCGGCTTCACGATGGAAGACGGAAAGCTGATGATTACGGTGGATGAACGACATATCGGAAAACAAACGGAATTCGATGTACTGGAAGCAATGATGCGGATTTTACAGGCATCCGTAAAGACGCTAACAGGAACTGATGCCGACTAAAGGTTCTGTTGCATAAAATGTCCAAACATGATGCATACTATATCCGAACGGGAAACGGTACTCAATTTTCGGGAAAGTGAGGCATCATGCATGAAAGCAACAGGAATCGTGCGCAGAATTGATGATTTAGGCAGGGTGGTCATTCCAAAAGAAATCAGGAGGACCCTCCGTATCCGTGAAGGAGATCCGCTTGAAATCTTCACCGACAGGGATGGAGAGGTAATTCTTAAAAAGTACTCCCCCATTTCCGAGCTTGGTCAATTTGCGAGAGAATACGCAGAAACATTATACGAGACACTTGGAACACCAGCCCTCATCAGCGACAGAGATGAAATGATCGCCGTATCAGGGTTATCGAAAAAGGATTATTTAAATCGACAATTGGCTCCGGATGTAGAAGAAATTTTATCAGGCCGCACGATCGTCACGGAAAAACTTGAAAAAACGGTGGAATGGGTACCCGGTCAAACCGAGCAAGTGAAGTCCTACTGCATCGCTCCAATCGTAGCAGGCGGAGACACAATCGGCGCCGTCTATTTACTATCGAAAGTCCACTTCATCGGAGAAGCCGAACAAAAAGCAGCAGAAACAGCTGCACACTTTTTGGCGAAACAGATGGAACAATGAAAAACAGCCTGCACGTACCGGGAAAGATTGATGTGACCCCTAAAAGTTAGAGTTTTATATTACGCAGCTAATTGGCTGGCGTGAAGACGGTACTGAACCGGACT
>NZ_JACSQN010000021.1 GCF_014836615.1 Sporosarcina quadrami
AAATCATCCGTATATTTAACCACAATAAAACACCCCAAAAGTTAGATTTTCTACTCTAACTTTTGGGGTGCACTTCACAGATTGACAGGATGTTTGTTTTTTTTAGTATTCCACAGTCATGCGCCAGCCAAATGGGTCTTCAAATTTGCCTGTCTGAATGCCAGTTATTGTATCATAGATCTTTTTGGATAATGTGCCAATTTCTCCATTGTTAACAGTGATTTTATTATCAAGCCATGAAAGCTCGCCAATCGGCGATATAACAGCAGCTGTCCCTGTACCAAATGCCTCTTCAAGAATGCCTGCTCGATGCGCTTCATACAATTCTTCTATCGAGATTTTTCGTTCAATTACCGGAATTCCCCAATATTGAAGCAACTCAATGACAGACTTACGCGTAATGCCTTCCAAAATGCTACCATTTAGTTCAGGCGTGATGACTTCGCCGTTTAGTTTAAAGAAGACGTTCATTGCGCCAACTTCTTCAATGTATTTATGTTCTTTTCCATCAAGCCATAATACTTGGGAATAGCCTTTTGCTTCAGCGACTTCTTGTGCTTTCATCGCACCGGCATAGTTGCCAGCCGTTTTCGCACTCCCTGTCCCACCTTTGACAGCACGGACAAACTCAGATTCAACTGCAATTTTCACAGGATTGATGCCTTCTTTGTAATAGGCTCCAACAGGTGACAGGATGATCATGAATCGGTACGTCTTTGATGGTGCGACTCCTAAGTAAGGTTGAGTTGCAATAATGAACGGTCGTATGTATAACGATGTACCTGCCACGTTAGGAATCCAGTCTTTATCGATACGAATCAATTTGCGCAAACCTTCCAGAGCGAGCTCTTCATCAAAATGCGGCATGCAGAGTCTTTCATTCGAACGGTTCAATCTCTTCATATTCTCTTCAGGGCGGAACAGCAGTACTTCATCCTCTTCAGTCACGTACGCTTTCAATCCTTCAAAAACGGTTTGTCCATAATGGAATACGATGGCTGCAGGATCAATTGTAATTGGTTCATACGGGACGACCATCGGATCATGCCATCCACGTCCTTCCGTGTAGTCCATTGTGAACATATGGTCAGTGAACACAGTGCCGAATGCCAATTGATTGGATTCAGGTTTCACTTTTGGTTCTTGTGTCATAATTGTTTCAATCGATACATTTCCCATTGTAAATTCCTCCTATTCAAACGATGTATTTTTTCATTATACACGAAATGCCTTTGTCGAATATGGTAAAATGACTACGAGGAGTGATGCACATGACCGAATCGTTAAAGATGCCTGGAGAAGAGCGGCGCGAAATGATATTAAAAACGTTGAGAGAATCAGCAAAACCTTTTACAGGCAAAGAGCTTGGAGAACTAGCGAACGTCAGCCGACAAGTCATTGTAGGAGACATCAATTTGCTTAAAGCGGTAAATGAACCCATTATTGCAACGAGTCAAGGATATCGCTATATGCACCCTGCAACAGGTCCCGCTAAAATCGAAAAGACATTTGTCTGTATGCACCCACCGGAGCGGACCGAAGAGGAATTGAACATTTTCGTGGATCATGGGTTGACGGTGATGGATGTTAGTGTTGAACATCCGGTATATGGCGATTTGAAAGCTTCAATTATGGTATCTAATCGGCAAGAAGTGAAAGACTTCATGCAGAAAGTGCTTGAAGCAAACGCCGTATATCTAGCTAATCTATCAGAAGACGGCATCCACTTGCATACTGTGTCGGCTACTACACGTGAACAACTTGTTGAAGCTGAAAAAGCATTAAAAAAAGCGGGTATTCTCCTTAAGTGAAGAATCCCGCTTGGTTGTGTTCATTTTTGTTCTTCGACAATCAACTTGCTATTCGGCAAGGCGAAGGTAACATTTTCATCCCGCAAGATATCCATAATTTTAAAGTTGACATCCTCTTTGACTTCCAAATATTTTCCCCAGTCAGTCGTTTTAGTGAAGAAGTAAAACATGAGGTCCATCCCGTTTACCTTATACTCATCAAATGTTACAAAAACGGTTTCCTGGTGAATGTCAGGATGGCTATGAAGCATTTGTCTAATACGGCTAATACTGTTTTCAAGTGAGTCTTTCTGCGTGTCGTACGTTACTTGCAGATTAAAAGAAATACGTCGCTTCCCCATTTTGCTCCAATTCGTTATTGCTTCATTCGCAAGGGTTGCATTTGGAACAGTAACTAGAGCTTGCCCGAATGTACGGATTTTTGTACTGCGGAAAGAGATATCCTCCACGGTCCCTTCTACACTAGGTGTGTAAATCCAATCGCCGATTGTAAAAGGTTTTTCTGTAATGAGAACAATCCCGCCAAATAAGTTGGCAAGTGATTCTTTAGCTGCAAAGGCAAATGCTAAGCCGCCAATTCCAAGTCCCGCAACGAATGTATTCACATTATATCCGAAAACTTGAGCGACAACGCTAACTGTTACGGCGATAATGACAAAGCGCAACGTCTTTGAAAGGAACGGGACGAGTATATCATCAATTTTAATATTGAACCTTGTATTCAGATTAGAAAACAGATTAGAAGTCGCACCTGACAGGTTATAAAACCCCCAACCGATTAAAATGACAATTGATGACCTGATCAAATCAAGAAACAGCAGGTTTTTTTGATTGAAATAAGGAAAATAGCCTGCCGCTATATAAAAACCAATAATCGTAACGAGCCATTGGAATGGTTTCTCAAATGATAGCAAGACATTTGAAAAGAAACTGTTCGGTGCTTTCTTACTAATTTTCAATATGATTGTAAATATGTATTTTGAAAAAACTTTTCGAAATAGCCAAAATAGAAGCAGTATCCCAATTGCGATCAAAGTACTGACCACCTGTTCCATTCTCAACCATTCCATCAATCTTTCAAAGTCTATCATTGTTCGACCTCCTCTTTCATTACGTCCTTCATCTTAACAAACAGATGCGACAAGAAAAAGGAATATACATTACAAGCTTTTCGGTTGAAAACTAGAACCTGTTTCCTCCTCCAGCTGAGTAAGGAAAGCGACCATGAACGCATGACGCTGTGCTGCAAGCCGCTTACCTTCATCGGTAACCATCAATTCCTTTAACAGAAGTAGTTTTTCATAGAAGTGTGTAACAGAAGCAGTTTCCTTAGAACGATATTCTTCTTCAGTCATTTCGCTTCTTGAAATTTCTTGCGTATCGTACAGTTTCCGTCCTCTCGCACCACCAAATGCAAACGTGCGCGCAATTCCTATGGCCCCTATTGCATCAAGTCGGTCTGCATCCCTTACAACTGCGCCTTCGATTGAAGTAATCGCTTTTTCATTTCCGCCGTTGAAAGAAACACTTTGGATAATAGTCAGAACTTGTACTATCGTCTCTTTTTCCATGCCTGCTCGTTGCATTACTTCTTCTGCCGATAAACTGCTTAATTCAGCGTATTTCGGATCGTCGATATCGTGAAGAAGAGCTGCCAGCCGAATAATAGACAAATCAGCTTCAGGCAATGTTGCTGCAATATCTTCTGCATTTTTCATAACACGTAAAATATGATCAAAATCATGGCTGGCGTCAAAACGTTCGTATATATCCCGTACTTGTCGGATGCATTCATTAAAAAGAGTTCCCATTCAATCACCTATTTCATTTAATTTTTAACTCGACAGAAAATTTCGGTACATCGTTGACGCTTAATGTCGATTCATGTATAGTAAAACTAACCATGTAAAAGTGGTGGGACATTGAAATGCCGAGGGAGGAATATGCATGTACCAAGGTAAAGTAAAGTGGTTCAGCAATGAAAAAGGGTATGGTTTCATCGAAACGGAAAATGGCGAGGATGTCTTCGTCCACTATACCGGCATCATGTCAGAAGGTTTTAAGACACTGGATGAAGGTCAGGCCGTATCCTTCGAAATCATTGAAGGGAACCGCGGACCTCAAGCGGCGAATGTCTTGACTATTACGTAAATAATCGTTCATTGAAATATCCCGCCAGTAAATGATGGCGGGATATTATTTTGTCAATTTATTCATTTCATTCCCTAAAAACTTTAGCTGATCTCCGACTGTACATGTTTTGATGCAAAAATGATGGGCACCCGTTTTACCAAATTCCTTTGCATGTTGCCTTTTAGTAAAACATCCTTCACAATACGTATCGAGGACATCATTGATTTCTTCCATTAGGGTCAACTTATCCATTAGAAACCTCCCGATCGGATCATTCATCTATTTTAGTATGCATTCCGTTCAGTTGCAACTAAATCAAAGGAGCGAGCATATGATCGAGCTATATGTCGATGGCGCAAGCGCAGGGAATCCAGGTAAAAGCGGTATTGGAATTTATATTAAAGGCGAGGGTCGTCAAATTCGAGTTTCAGAACCGATAGAACCGACGAATAACCATACAGCTGAATTTACAGCTTTACTTAGAGGACTTGAAGAAACAGAGAAAATCACGTCGGGTATCGTTTCTGCTCGTTCCGATTCAAAGGCAGTCGTTTCAGCCTTTGAAAATGAATATGTGAAAAATGAACTCCATAAAGAATTTTTACAGAAGATATTAATGATCACAAAAAAATTCGATTTCTTCTTCATCAAATGGATTCCTGAAGCAGAAAACCGTACAGCGGACAGCCTCGCCCGCCAAGCGATTCATAAGGAGAAGTCTTGGAGACATGAAGAGTAGCTTTGACGTAAAAATTTCTCTCCAATTAGAATATGCAAAAAAAGCATTGACCGATCGGCCAGATTTCGCCGATGGTCAATGCTTTTCTACTAGGCTTTCATAAAAGTAATTGTATTGTCAATGCTATCGTACAAAACCCATTCCCTGTCGAAGATGACAGCGCCGACATTTACAAGTGTCTGTTCATCACCAATCGTATAAGGTTTTCCAAATACGACCTTTTCTTCTGCAAAACCGTCACGTAGCAAACCAGAACGGTGACTATGACCATAAAACGTAAGAGCGGTTGTTACTTCAGCTTTCTGCAATGACCAAGGATCACCGCCCCATTCAAATTGATGACCATGGATCACTTCAGCTGCACCAAGCTCCATGCGTTCGGGCATGGCAGATAGGAGACCGAGAAGAGGATCTTCCGTTTCTGTGATAAAAAGAATCCGCTCTTCCTGATTTCCTATGACAGAAGGAAATGTCAGCATCTCGACGAAACCTTCAGGCAACAGCATGACGTCTGAAAGGTTATCGAACTTCTTATTAGTAATAAGACGTTTGCTAATTGTACATTCAAACAAATCCCCAGTACCTACTAAGGTTGCATCAGGTGCCTGTTCTGTAACATGTAGAAGAACTGCCTTCAAATCTTCTTTGGAGGAATGTACATCACCGATTAGCGCATATTTCATTTGCATCAAAATTCCTCCGTTCAGCTTTTCTCTATTACAATCTCGTCCCTTGAAATCCAGTCACTATAACTGCCGACATACAAGTTCACATTGTTATAACCATGTTGTTTTAACATAGCATATAGTGGTGCAGCAGTAACTCCACTACCACAATAGACAGTAATAGTATCGTCTTTTTCTACCACTTGAGAAAGTCGTTCGGCTATTTGGGTACCCATTGAAAACTGGCCATTTTCTTTCAACTGTTCCCAATCAAGATTCCGAGCTCCTGGTATGTGGCCAGCAATAGGATCAATTGGTTCAACCTCTCCTCTATACCTTTCGCCAGACCGTGCATCCAAAAGTATATTGCCTGTTACTCCAGCTACAGTGCGCTCAACGAATTGGCGAGATGCGTAAATGGCTTCATTCCACACAGGCTCTACATCTGATTGTGTCGGTATTGGCGACTTATCGGTAACTGGAATCCCAGTCGAAATCGCATCATCAAAACCTTCCAATAAGATGAAGGAATTTTTAAAACCGGCATATTGTAAAAACCACCATGCTCTTGCAGCGAAAGGGCTACCACCGTCATCATAGACAATGACTTCGTCATCCAGTTGCAATCCACTTCTACGGAATAATAACGTTAAAGAATGTTTATCAGGCATCGGATGTCTGCCTTCTTTTTTGGACATGTCGGAAAGGTCTTCTTCCAAATGCCAATATACAGCTCCTTCGATATGACTATTTTCATATTCCTTCAAGCCGAATTCAGGATCTTGCAATGAAAAACGAGTATCTATCCACTTCACATCATTAAATTTGACATCGTTAATCGATTTAAATACTTGTGTCATTTCAATTAGACTCCTTCACTCGAATTTTTTCATGAATTGTTCGCCATTCTTCCAATTGTTCACTATCAGAAAGTAAAGATCTTTCGGATTCAATCTGTTGAATGCTTTGATTAAGTAAGTGGGTGCGCAAACCTTCTGACTCACTTTTAATCCATTGTTCAGCCCATTGTTCGATTCGTTCTTTTTCATTGCCTAAATAGGTAGATGAGTCTTGCTTTAACTGCTCTTCTAACTGATCCCTCAAAATGAGCCTATCTCCTTTTTCGAAGAACGCCTTTTGGTTTTTGAACAATCGATTGACACTACTATAGACGGACGGCTGTTCGAAAGGCATTTGGAATGAAAGCATCTCCACGTCAGTCGGTTCGTAAGGTGAAGGAGAAATTGATTGGTCTTTCTCAGACAACTTACGCGTTTCATTACGTTGCCGTTCTTTCAATTGCTTGTTCATGAAATTTAACATCCGCAAGTTTGTCACCTTTAACTCTTGGGTCAAATCGAATCCAACCATATTGACAGTTTCAGATAGTGCCATGGATAATGCTTTATCAGTTGGATAATTCGCAAAAGTTGACGGGCTATAACCTTCTTTGAAGAAGTCGCCAAAACGCAAGAATACCCGTTGAAGAATATAGTACACTAATTCATTCAGCTCATTAGTAGAGGCTTTGCGAATGACTTCTGCAAAACCGTGGGCAAAATGAGATCTGATTTCTTGTTCGAATCGATCGAGTTCCAATAATCGTTCCGCTTTGCGCGTACGGTTTTTTTCAGTCCGTTCGATTAAAGTCGATAAGCGATGAATCGTCTTATCCACTTCTTCTTCAAGTGCCTGAATGGCCAACCCTTTTAAATCATGCTTCAGGAAATGTTTAAAATGATCTTCAAATGCTTGCATAGCATCATCTTCTTGCCCCGAAAGTTTCCCATCTAATGCTTTGAGACTTGAAATTCCATGGACGCGCGGATGACGGATACCGAATGTCGTCAATTCCTGTTCTACGAACGATTTCACAGCTTCCGCCTCTTCCTCATTTGAAGCAAGGTCAATCGCATTGACGATGAAAAACATTTTATCAAGTTCAAAGGCGTCTTTCACTCGACCTAACTGTATGAGGAATTCACGGTCCGCCCTAGCAAAAGCATGATTATAATAAGTGATGAACAGTATAGCGTCCGCATTGCGGATGTATTCGAACGCTACATCAGTGTGACGGGCATTAATTGAATCTGCACCTGGAGTATCTACAAGTGTTATTCCTTGTCTCGTCAACGCACAGTCAATGAATAAATCAATCGAATCGACAAAGCAGCTTCTCTCTTCTTCAGCAACAAAAAGAGCAAACTCGGTTTGGTCCACATTCATCGATTGACCAAGACTTTCACCATATGTTGGATAGCCTCTCTTGAACGCACGTATGAACGTTTTGTGAATATGCAAACTTTCATCTTCAAGTTCTTTTGCGAGCACTTCATCGGTACGTTCGAACGCTTCCGTTAACGATGTAATCGGCATGCCTATTGCTTCGAATGAAAATGCGACATCCGCAAGCATCTGCGTTGTCGATTTTAAATTCACATCAGCGGTACGGTCTTTTTTTCCCTCCACAACAGGGCGAATTCGGTTAATAGCTGCAGTTGTAGGATTTGGAGATACAGGCAACACACGGTCGCCAATTAATGCATTTGAGAAAGATGATTTTCCTGCACTGAAAGCGCCAAATAATGCGACGGTAAATTCCTGTTGAGACAATCGTTCAGATTTGTTATGAAGGTAATGAGCTGTTTCCATGAAACCAGGGATTTCCATAACAGAATCCGCAATCCGTTGCGCCTGTTCAATCACTTTGTCAGCATCTGAGAATGAAGACATAGTCTCGGTCTTTACTTCCAAGCTTTGGTGTACAACCTCGTCTCCTACCTCTTCCCCTGTCGCAAGAGAATGCAATTCTACTGTTTTAATCGCTATTTTTTCTTCCCACTTTTCCAGTAATTTGGCGCTTCTATTCAAAAGATCTGTAGAAGGGGTCGTAATGCTATCTATGTACGTTTCCAATTGTCTAGATATTTTCTCGACTATCGCAATGGCATCCAACTTAGTTTCAAGCGTCTGAACGGAATGTAATAAACGATCTACTTGCTCGTTACCTGCATGGGCAGCAATCGTAGACATCTCCATTTTCCACTCATCTGTCCGTTTTTTAAATATCTGCTGAATGCCTACTTTCATTTGCTCTGCCAAATTCAGTACTGTGTCACCCGTCATTATATCTGTAACAGGCAAGTATTGATCGATTTCATCGAAAGGAATTTTCATGTCCATTTCATCAATTGCAATGGAGCGTTCGTCGGTCATCAAACCAGCATGCTTTAATGTATTCTTCATTAATGCTTTTAAATGCACTTCTATTTGTGTATGGATGAGGTCAGATAGATTACGGTCAAAATCAGAACGTCTTCTCTCTCGTTCTTCGGCCGTTTTTTTAGCACCGAACAATAACCCGACTTTAAACCGTGGTGATTTGGATTCGATATATGCTTTCATTAGTTCACGTGTTTCAAAAGGGCTTATTGCAGCATTCCTAAGAAGTTCATTACGCTCGCTTTCAAATGAAGCATAAAACTCGTCCCCACTCAAAAGGGAAGCGCGTTTTTTCAATTCTTTAACGTCAGTGGCAATTCCATCATACTGCGACCATTCATCTTCGGAAACGATGTCTGCGTAGATAGATTTCCGCTCTTTAAGCTCTTCTTGCAAGAAATTAATATGCTCTTCTTGTAACTTAAGCAGTGATTGTTCAGCATTCTCAACGAACCTGTCTTTCCAATTCGAAATGGAACCATCGACGATGGCTTTTACTTTAGTAAAATCATTATTTGGATGATCTTCTGCACGTAAAGACGTGTAAAAAATACCTTTAGGTTCAACACCCCATAAACGGAATGAATCTTCAACCGAATTCTTGAAATCTTCAAAACTTAATTCACTTTCACGGTGTTTATCAATTTGGTTAATGATTAAGTAAACGTTCGGATTATAACGGAGAAGTTCTTTTGTAAACTTAAAATTTAATTCTGATTGAACGTGGTTGTAATCCATCGTGTAAAATACTAGGTCTGCGAGATGTAGTGCTGATTCAGTTGACAATCGATGGGCGTCATCAGTCGAATCTACTCCTGGTGTATCCATTACAGTTATCGCTTCAGGCAAGCTTGAATTAGGATGTCCAATTTCTATTAATGCGATTTCTGCTCCATCTTTACTAAAAGCTTTAATAGCATCAGGAAACCCGTGGCCTTCTAACTTCAATGTTGTGCCGTCCGTTTTATGTATGATGACATATTCTTCATCAGTCTTTTTTACTTTAACGATATTCGCACTTGTCGGAATCGGGCTTGATGGTAATAGATCTTCTCCTGTCAAAGCATTGATCATCGAGGATTTACCTGCAGAAAAGTGCCCGGCAAAGCCGATGACAAACTCTTTGTCTATCAATTTCTTCGCTAAGGAGGAAGCTTTTTTCAAACGCTCTTCATCATTGCTCTCGATAAATAACTCACCATGTATGGATGTCTGTTTTAATATTTCATTAGTTTGCATTGTTTTCGACCCTTCTTTCGTTTCTCTCCCTATCATAACATCTTTACACAATCTAACTACCTATAAAAGTCATTCTATTTTCATCTATACTTATGACCTTTATCATGGTATTATTAGACTAAACATTTTTCAGAAGGAGGTGTCCATATGAGTACTGCTGTCAATATACAAAAATTATTAAACGGGGCCATCACTTCTTTGACAAATATCGTTCCTGTTAAATTCGATGTTTTAGCTCCAGTCCTTACAAGTGAGCCTTATGAGCAGAAAGAGTTAAGTGTTCTCATACATATTGTTGGTGCTATTAAAGGCAGATTGATTTTAGATACAAATATAGATGTTATAGAACTTATAGGACTATCAATGTTCGGAATGAACATTGAAGGGGAAATGGTTGAATCCTTCACAGGTGAGCTTGGCAATATGGTTGCAGGTAACTTATGTACAGTATTAGAATCTGATGATTTTGTACTAGATATATCTACTCCGACTGTCATGACGGGAAAAACAAAATTTTATGGATTCAAAAAAGCTTTTAAATTGCCCGTTCGTTTCGACAGCGGCTCCATGATGAATATTTTATTAACGATTGATGAATGAAAAATGACAAAAGCTGTCTTTGACCAGTTTACTGGTACTGAAGACAGCTTTTAAATTTATAATACAGCAGCAGTCAATTGAATTTCAACCGGGAAAAGTCTTGAAATGACTTGTTTCATCTCTTGCTCTTTACCCTCGAGCAATATGTGCACTGTTCCATAATCCTCAGACGTCCTAATTAGGCGTCCTGCACCCTGTCTAAGACGAAGAAGCATGAATGGAAGATCGACTTCTTCAAATGGCTTTTCAGCATTTTTTCTGCGTGCGTCAAATAATGGGTCTTTCGGTGGGACAGGTAGATCATAAATGATGACTCTCGTTAGAGCATCTTGCGGGATATCAAGACCTTCCCATAGATGATAAGAACAAAGGATAGAAATGTTCTTCTGTTGGAAATCGCGAATCATCGCAGACAATTCACGTTCTCCTTCAAAAGCAATTTTTGTCTTCTGTTCTTCGTCAAGTTGAGCTTCAAAGTCGAGCATTGATTGTTCTGACTTGAAAAGCAACAAAGTTTGTTGTTCGTCCCGTAACAATCCCTCGACATATTTGGATTTCCCATTCACTTCAACATCCGTTACGAGTACTTGCATCTTTTCTTTATAATCAAAAGGTGATTGAACTGAAAAAGAGAGGAAATCCTCTATTCCAAGACTATCGAGTATATATGTGAAATCCTCTTCAACCGATAAAGTTGCAGAAGAAAAGACAATTGGTATTTGTGAAGAGAATAATTTTTCCTGCAAAATATCTGTCACAAGACGAGGCATAATGATTAACGTCACTTCATCAGCACGTTTTTCTAGCCAATCAACAACATCATTTTCGGAGATGAATAGTTCCATGGAGAAAATATATTGCTCTAAATACTCTTCTACCATCTTCAAATCATATTCAGGAATAATATACAATTCACCTTCAAAGACGAATTCTTCAAGGAGCTCCGTAGATATAGCAACTGCATCTTTCCCTGCAGCGAGCAGTTCTGCGCTTTTCTGAATCGCTATCCGTTCGTCAAGGCCTACTTGAGCGTTCGACTTTAAAAGACGGAAGAAATGTTCATGTACATCAATTAGACGTTCCATCAGTTGCAACGTCTCTTCTCTAATCCCATCTACCATAATGCGTTCCATCAAGTTTAATAATGTTTGGTTTTGAACTTCGTAAGTCAATGCGCGCTGAGCAGAATACTCTAGCAGATGCCCTTCGTCAAAAACAATCATTGAAACTTCAGGAAGCAGCGTCAATTGTTCTTGACGTTTTCTAGATTCTTTAGTCCATATGTGCTCCATATAAAAATCATGCGAACATATAATAAGATCAGCCGATTCACGGTAATGATTGCGATGAATCGTTTGACCACATCTGTTTCTAACGTCACAAGCTAAACATTGCTGAATCGGATTGAAGTTTATGGAGTTCCATTGTTGATCGTTCAAATCTGGATAGTCTGAACGCTCTCCGTATGGATAAATGGACTGTAGTGAACCATTTCCATTTACAAAATCCGGCAGTTCGCCGTGAATGATTTCCGCAAATTCTTCATCAGAAGCGTCCAGTGTATCATCCAAACGTTTCAGACAGACATACTGGTCACGTGCTTTAGCAAGGCGTACATCTATATCGATATTAAGTGCTTCACCAATCTTATGGATATCGCCTTCTTTTTTCACTAACTGATCTATTAATGTCTCATCCGCACAAGAAATAAGAGCAGGCTTCCCTGTGTATCTTGCATAAGCAATTGCCGGAAGCAAATACGCAATTGTCTTACCTGTTCCCACTCCAGCTTCAGCTAACAACACTTTCTTTTCTTTTAATGCCTGCTCGATCTGAAATGCCATAAAAATCTGTTCGTCTCTGCATTCAAATCCTTTTTCCGTCAAATCGTCATATAATGTATCGCCAATCCAATCATTTAGGGATTCGTAGAAAGACTTTTCTTTTGATAATGCAAACGGCATTTTATTGCTCATCAGACCATCTCCTTTGCTCTATGCACATACAAACGGAAGAGGAGTGACCTCTTCCGTCGTTTTTTAATCTTTATGTCGTTGACCCCAATATTGATAAAAATCAGTTCTAATGAATCCATTAAACAACTTACGTTTCTTAGTCGCTTTTTTACCATACATCGTTTCGAAGTTTTCAAGAGAAGATAACATATAAACCGACCAGCTCGGATACTTTTCCATTATCGAACCGAGAATACTTGTAATGTCCTCAGCTTCTTCAATTTCTCCTAAACGCTCTCCATAAGGAGGGTTACCGACTAAGACACCGTTTATACCTTCCAGTGTCAAGTCACGTATATCACCCTGTTCCCATTGTATTAAGTCCATGAAACCCGCTTCGACAGCATTCTGTTGAGCTATCTTAATCATTCGAGGATCAACATCAAACCCTTTAATGTCGAGTGGCTGATCGTATTTCGCAAGATCTTCAGCCTCTTCACGTATCCGATCCCAGATGGATGAATCGATCCATGGCCAATGCTCACTACTAAATTCGCGATTATAGCCAGGTGCAATCTGTTGGCCAATCATCGCAGCTTCAATTGCGATTGTACCAGAACCGCAGAAAGGATCTACAAATGGACGATCTGGATTCCAACGTGTCAATTTGACGAGTGCTGCAGCTAATGTCTCTTTCAGCGGTGCATCCCCTTGGCTCATACGGTAACCACGTTTATGAAGTCCTGTACCGCTAGAATCGATTGTAAGTGTAACCTTATCTTTTAGTATGGATACTTCCAGTTTAAATAAAGGACCTGTTTCAGCGAGGAATCCAGTACGTCCATACGCTCTGTTTAACCGGTCAACAATTGCCTTTTTGACGATAGCCTGGCAATCTGGAACACTGTACAAAATTGATTTAACGGACTTCCCTGCTACTGGGAATTCAGCGTCAACAGGAAGAAATTGTTCCCAGGGTAATGATTTTGTTTGTTCGAACAGGTCATCAAATGTCGTTGCTTTGAATTCACCGACAACAACACGCACGCGATCTGCAACGCGAAGCCACATGTTTGTTTTTGCGATTGCTGCCTCGTCACCTTCGAAATAGACTTTACCGTTTTCCGTCGTTGTTTGGAATCCTAGTTCTTTTACTTCGTCTGCAACAATGGATTCCAGTCCCATTGCCGAAGTCGCGACTAATTTATAGTTTGTCATGCCTTCTCAACTCCAATTCTGAACTTCAGGAAATAATATAATTATTCTATATGTACTATAGTGTGTGAAAAGGTTCTTGGATCCATCCATACCTTTTCAAATGAAGAAATGCTCTCCAAAACAGAAGGAGAGCATTGATTGTTGTATGTAACCATCGTGAATTCGATAAGCCATGTTTTGTTCCCGTGTACTCAAACGGCTTGCGCCTCGTACTTAGGGCGGTAATCATCTATCTACAGACATTGTCTGTCCCTTCATCAGTTAAATTCCTTCAGAAGAGTGCCCCTACCATAATTTGGGTTTCTCGCTCATGGGGTTTACCGCGTTCCATCTGTTTCGTTTCCAAAACAGCTACGTCACTGTGGCACTTTTCAGGGAACCTCATCCATATTTGCAGAAGCAAACGTAGGATTTATCCCCGCCGTCAAAGCGCATTGCGCAATGCCCCGGCTTATTTTTTCGCCGAGCACGAACACTACGGTCATCTCAGAACCGTGCGAGCATGGACTTTCCTCTACAACCGAAGTTGCAGCGATTACCTGAATTCACACTATGGTTTCAACAGTATAATCCTTTTTTCAACAAATATCAATGTCTGAGCTTATATTTCTAATAGATCGTCTTATTCATAATCGTATAGCTTGCTGCCGAATACATGTTTTTCCAAATTGGAAATTCTTTTTAAAAGATCAAAGTTAGTTGTATTTGTATTCGGAGTTGCAGGACGTTTAGCTGCAGAAGCCAGCTCATCCTTCAGTTTTTCATTCTCCAAACGCAGTTCAGAAATGGTTTTTTTGAAAGCTTCATAATCTTGAATGACCTGATCTAAAAACAAGTCAACATCTTCTTGGTTATAGCCGCGCATACCGGTTTTGAACTCTTTTTCAAGTATCGTTTTAGAATCAAGTTTTATTTCCATGAAATAACGTCCTTCCATCTATGTTTACATGACGCAATTATAGCATATTTTGTAGCTACTTGTCTTTCTATTTCATTGGAGCGGCACGTATTATGTCGGTTACTGCGCTTCCCCGGGAAATAGTTTTCTACGTAATCTCATTTCCCGATGGTTAAAAGCATTTCCCATCCTGATTTTAAAACATTGGGAAATATCCGTATCCTTTGCAGTGATAGAGATTGCTATCATGGTCCATTTTAGTGCGTTATGCAACTCATTCATCCTATGCTCATACAGTTTCGTTAATTCCTCGCATGCTATCACTCTTTCTCTTCCAGTCAATCCATACGCTGCGATGAGGAAAGAGTCTAACGCTTCGGCATATTGTCCTTCCCTCTTCAAAATGAATGCGATATGGAAGTGTGCTCTAGGCTCATCGTTGCCGTATTCCACTATTATCCGTTGTAATATTTCCTTGCTCCGACCATATGATTTCAAATCAGTAAACCATTTCCCGATATTCGTTTCTGCGTTTGACGTTGCATGGGCAGTATCTAGCAATAACATATCTGTCGATCTGATATATAGAGTGACAAGGGAAAGTATATCCCACTCATTGTGGAGAAGCACTTTCATAAGCATCTCTGCGCGGCCGTTTTTCACGGCATCCTGATAAATGATCGGTGCCATATATCCAGGTATGTCTCCATCACGGAAAAAGCCCAATTGTTCCTCTTCAACGGCTGTCAGCTTAAATGTAGCCATTTCGTTTTTCCAAATTCTTTTGGAACCATGTAACAAATCGATTTCGGTATGTTTGAGCAATGGAGGTAGGGCGTCCCTATTCATCGTCCATCTCGTCTGCACTTGAGGCATATCAAAACTTTTACCGTTGTACATGACGATGGACATCGGTGTCTTCCACAAGTTTGTCGCATAGAGAAATGCCGCTTCATGGTCAGGACCAGGCAACACGTATTGAGTTAAAGTGAAAGATGTCTCCGTGTATTCAATGAAACCCATGAGAAAAATAAGGGTACCAGCACCTTTAAGGCCAGTCGTCTCTGTATCGAAAAAGACAAGCGGTCGATCGAAATTAGGTGACAGTGGATGGATTTCTTTCGCTTCCTTCCATCTCTCAACAGTATGGAGTAACCCGGCCAATTGATAGTTCCCATGTTCATAATGAAGGTCGTAGTTTATGACACGCTTATAGACTGTGCCATATTCATTCTCTTCTTTAACGAGGCCTTCACTCAGCCACTGCTCTTCGTAAGGTGGAGATGGAGGGATAATGTGTTTTCGCTCGGTTTCTATTTCTGTTGTTTTCGGTATTTTCTTTTTGACGAGTTTCTTCATTTGCATTAGTTTTGCTTCATACGACATCGTTCTGTCCTCCATTTAAAGCGCGCAGGAGTGATAATACGTCTTGTTTCACACGGATTCCTTCTTCTTGGGCGCCTATGCATACTGGACAGCCATTTTCACAACGGCAGCCTTTAACGTGCTGAGCCGCCATCTTCAGTAATTCGCTCCATCTAGTAAAAATCTTTTCGCTTAAACCAATTCCTCCTGGGTAGCTGTCGTAAATGAAAATCGTCGGCTTTTCAGTATGAACGGCCTTCACTTGAGGAACGACATGAATGTCAGAACGGTCACAGCGGACAAATAACGGAATGAATGATTGAATAGCATAAGCGGCACCCGTCAATGCATCGGTCAGATCGGACTCTTTCCAACCGCCAGGCGTATTGAAGGAATACCACGTTGAAGTCGTATGCAACTCTTCAGCAGGCAATGAAATCGGACCCGATCCGATATTGTCGTGTGAGTCAAAACGGATCTTTTTGAATATCGTAGGAATCGCTAACACGGCGATATCTCCGTACGCTACTTCAGCTTCACCCAATGTATAGATTTCATCTTCACTCATCACTTTCAATTCTACGGCCAAATTGGCGTCTGTATAATAATCTACGTCCACTTCTCGGACATATGCTTTTTTTTCTTCCCAATCGAGCAGTTCTACTTGGTATTGCTTCCCTTGATGGATGTAGATCGCCTCTTCATGCAAGAGCGTCATTGCGCTGTATCTATCCATTTCTCCAATGACAACTGTACCTTTAGGGATCGATTTGTCGATAATGACGACATTTTCCTGCGAAGCTGAGCGCAAACTGATTTCACTCGCGGGAAAACGATCCGTCATCCAGTGCCATTTATCCGAAGTCTTTACAAGAATGCCTTCGCTTTCTAAATACGCAAGCAGTTCCTGGACTTCGAACTCTCCGTACATTTCAGTCATTGTGAACGGTAACTCAAACGACGCACATTTTAAGTGGTCCATCAAAATAAGCATGTTATCAGGATGGATGCGTGCTTCTTCGGGTGTCTGGCCGAGTAGATAGTCGGGATTTTGAATGATGTATTGGTCAAGCGCCATCGATTGGGCGACATAGATGATGAGTGCATCGTCCTGTCTTCTTCCCGCTCTTCCCGCCTGTTGAAAGGCGCTTGCAATATTCCCTGGGTAACCTGTCATTATGCATGCCTGAAGTTGACCGATATCTATTCCAAGTTCAAGTGCATTTGTACTGACGACTGTTTTAATGTCACCATCACGTAATCTCTTCTCGATCACTCTGCGTTCAGAAGGCAAATAGCCACCTCTATAACCCATAATTGTCGTATCGAACAATTTTTTCTTTGTCAGCTCTTTCATATAGGTAACTAGCATCTCAACTCGCACCCTACTTTTCGCAAAGATGATCGTCTGAATCCCTTCCCTATATAAAAACGAAGCGATATCCCGGACTTCAAGTATTGCACTGCGTCTAATGCCAAAGGTTTTATGGACGACAGGAGGATTATAAAAGATGAAATGCTTAACCCCTGAAGGAGCCCCATTGTTTGTAATGAGTTGCATTGGAGAATTAGTCAGTGCTTCTGCGAGCTCTTTTGGATTCGCAATGGTAGCTGACGTGCAAATGAAAACCGGATTAGATCCATAATAATTACAGATTCTCTTCAACCTTCTAAGTACATGGGCGACATGGCTTCCGAATACACCTTTATACGTATGTAGTTCGTCAATGATGATGTACTTCAAGTTTTCAAAAAGCGATACCCATTTCGTATGATGCGGCAATATTCCTGAATGGAGCATATCAGGATTTGTCAAAACGATATGACCCGATTTGCGAACTTTCGTCCTAAGTCCAGGTGCAGTATCTCCATCGTACGTATAACTTAATATTGTTTCTTCGCTCGCTTCAATCAAGCTATGCAAATCCGCAAGCTGATCTTGAGCTAAAGCTTTCGTCGGAAATAAATACAAAGCCCTTGATGAATCATCTTCTAGAATGCTTTGCAGAACCGGGAGATGATAACAAAGAGATTTGCCTGAGGCTGTCGGAGTGACGGCAGTAATCGAGTTGTGAGCTGTCGCCAAGTCAAACGCTTCCCGTTGATGACTGTATAATTGCTGTATCCCTCTTTTATCCAACGCTTTTACAATGGAGGAATGAAGTCGTTCTGGAAAAGGAGCATAGGAAGCCGCTTTCCCTTTAACCATTTCATGATGGACAATATTTCTTGAGATTTCCGGATCTGCTGTCAAGCGGCCGACAACTTCTTTGACGCTTGCCTTCTTCAATTATCAGTCTCTCCTTCTTCCTGCAATGCTTTCAATACTGTTTTCAACGTATACATCGCCGAATTAATCGAAAGGACGAAACGTTTTTTCCCTGTCTTTGAATAGAATGATTGGACAATGAATTGTTTCATGGAGTCATTCAGTGATTCAATTTGATGGAGATGGACATATTTCGGACGCTCATTTCTAATTAACATCCGTATTTCCTCTGTCCACTCTTCAAGTAATCTATGATTTGTATCAGCGTATGGTTTTACTTCATTGAAAAAGTCAGGTTCATGCCCAGTTTCTCTCATCTTTGTATGTCTTGCGAGACATTCTTCGCAAACAGAAAGGAGTTGGACGGTTTTTTCTTGTAAAGTTGTCATGTAAGTTCTTCCTCTCCGAACGTGTTACCTCTAGTCTATCAAAAATTATGAAAGACACCAAACTTCAACGAACGTGTATTCTTTCACATCGTGTGGGATTTGTCTTTAAAGAGGAACTTTTAAAAGGCTGTTCCGTCTAATCATTATGGTATGATAGGGAATGCGAGGTGGTAGGTATGACAATACGATATCCGAATGGGAAAAAATACGAACCTGTCCAACAACAGATAACGAGCAAAAATAAGAATTTTTCATTCAGCAATCGCGGGAAGACGCTTGAAGAAGAGCTCAATGAATCCAATGAGTTTTACCTATCAAGATCCATTGCCGTCATCCATAAAAAGCCGGTGCCAATTCAAATCGTCCATGTGAAATATCCGGTGCGTAGTGCAGCGGTCATTACAGAAGCCTACTTCAGATCACCATCTACTACGGACTTTAACGGTGTGTGGAAAGGAAAGTATATAGATTTTGAAGCAAAGGAAACTACGAGCCGTACTTCTTTTCCATTGAATAACATTCATGATCACCAAGTAGAGCATATGAAAAAAGTGACCGAACACGACGGAATTGCTTTTTTAATTGTGAAATTCACTTCACTAGAACGTTATTTTATCGTTCCCTATGACTATTTTGAGGAAAAGTGGGAAAGGAAGATAGCAGGCGGCCGAAAATCTATAACACTTAAAGAGATTGAAGACATGTCAATTGAGATTGAGGCAGGATTCAATCCCCGGCTTGATTACTTGGCTGCTTTAGAACATCTTTTGCAGTCGCCTATAAAAGAACGCATTGAAAGGCAGGAAAACGAATGAGTGATCAAACAAATTCGCGTGCAGCTCGTCGCCAACAATTAGAGAGCGAACGAAAAAAACGCGGCACTAAGAAAAGCCCTAAAAAAAACAGCAAGACGATTATAAAGAAAGTCTTACTTGGTATAGTCGCCCTCGGTTTAGCTATACTTGTCGGCGGTGCTGGCCTATTTGCCTTCTATGCAAGTAGTGCACCAGATCTTGACGAGAAGTTATTGAAAGATCCATTGACATCCAACATTGCAGACCGCAACGGTGATGTGTTCATGAAGCTCGGTGAACAAAAGAGAGAGTTCGTTCCCTATGATGAAATCCCTGAAGAAATGCGGGATGCCATCCTTGCTACTGAAGATGTTCGGTTCTTCAAACACCACGGAATGGATTTCTGGAGACTTGGTGGAGCGGTCCTTGCGAACTTCCGTAGTGGATTTGGATCCCAAGGAGCTTCTACATTAACGCAGCAAGTCATTAAAAACTCCTTTCTATCTGATAAGAAAACATTGAAACGTAAAGCCCAAGAAGCTTGGCTAGCCTTCAAACTCGAAAGAGAATACAACAAAAAAGAAATCTTTGAAATGTATTTTAATAAAGTACTTATGTCTGGACGGGTCCATGGATTTGGTACCGCTGCAGATAATTTCTATGGCAAGAAACTAGACGAACTCGAACTCCATGAAATGGCAATGTTAGCTGGATTACCCCAGTCCCCTAACGGCTACAATCCATTCAAAAATCCTGAACGGGCTGAAAAACGGAGAAATATTGTACTTGGTTTAATGTATAAGCATGAAAAGATCACGAAAGAACAGATGGAAGAAGCAAAAGCGATTCCAGTAACACAAACACTTCTTCCAGAAGATCAACGACAAGATAATGAAAACTCGAAATACCTCGCTTATGTGGATATCGTATTGGATGAATTAGAAGCTGCAGGCATGACGGATCTTATTTCAGAAGGTGTTACTATACAAACATCCCTTGATCCGAAAGCTCAACAATCTGTCGAAAATGCGATCAATTTCGCCACATATGAATCTGATGAGATGCAAGCAGGCATGACTGTACTTGATACGAAAACAGGTGAAATTGTTGCGGTCGGCGGCGGACGTAACTATAGCGGACGCAACTTGAATTTTGCTTCCGGCGACAATGTCAGACAGCCGGGATCGATTATTAAACCGATTCTCTCTTACGGTCCAATTATCGAAAATGAAAGTTGGTCAACAGGTCAAACCGTTGTCGATGAACCTTATAAATACAAAGGTACCGACGTTTCCATTCAAAACGTGGATGGTAAGTATCAAGGTGCTATGACAATTCGAGAAGCTTTATATAAATCCAGAAATATTCCAGCGGTTAAAGTTTTTGAACAGGCTGGTCCAAAAAAAGCGGCAGAATTTGCTAATAAGCTCGGTTTCAAGTATGAAAAAATGGATTCCTCGAACTCTTTAGGTGGAGGAGCATATGAAGTTTCTACTATGCAGATGGCTGGTGCATACGCAGCTTTCGGTAATGGAGGAATTTATACGAAACCTCATGCCGTGAAGAAAGTCATTCTTCGTGACGGAAAAACAGAACGAAATCTTGCCCCTGATCCAGTCGCAGCTATGAAAGATTCAACTGCTTATATGATCACGGATATTTTACGGGATGTCATTTCAATGGGTACCGGTAAAACGGCAAATGTACAAGGTTTGGATATGGCAGGAAAAACAGGTACAACAAACTATGACTCAAAAACGAAACAAGCTAATAACTTAAAAAACACCGACGTTCCTGATAGTTGGTTCACGGGGTATACGACTGAATACACCATTTCCGTATGGGGTGGTTATAAAGACTTCAAGACACCGATTTCCTCAACTGGAGAAGGTGGTCGTCTAGTTCCCCAAACGCTATTCCGTACAGTGATGACGGAGTTGGTCGCTGGCAAGACGACGCCTCACTTCAAACAGCCGAGTTCGGTTGAAGAAGCACGCATTGTCAAAGGATCTAATCCTATGGTATTGGCAGGTAACTATACACCTGATTCCATGACGAGCACTGAGTTGTTCGTACGTGGCACCCTTCCTACTGAAGTTGTGGAAGAAGAAGTTCTAACAGAGCTCGAAGCACCAACAAATTTGACGGCAGATTATGATGATGGCAGTCAATCGATTACATTGCAATGGAATCACGATGCACCAGACGATGATCTTTTTGACGGCACTGTCCAATTTGATGTCCTCGTTGCTGTAGACGGCAGTGAAGCGCAAAAGATGACGACGACTGAAGAAAATTCTATAACATTCTCAGGAGTTGAGGCTGGCCGCACATATGTGTTCCAAGTAATCGCTCGAGCAGGTGACTTGGAAAGTAGCCCGGCATCCACTTCCCTGATGATTGATGAGCAAGTTGAAGAAGAGCCGGTAGAAGAACCAGACGAGTTCGAAGATGATCAGAACAATGATCAAAATCAAGATCAAAATGAAAATAACAACGGCAATAATGGCAACAACAACAACAACAACAATAATAATAATAATAATAATAATAATGGTAACAATAACAGTAATAACGGCAACAACGGTAATGATGGCAACAACAATGGCTCATCTGGAGGAACTAGCGGAAACGACGGTTCAAATTCCGGAAGTGATGGTAGTGATCCTGGAACGGGCGGAGACACAAGTGGATCTGATACTGATGGCGATGAATAACAGGTAACTACTATTTAGGCAGTTGGAATAATACATTCCAACTGCTTTTTTATTTTTTAGCTCTATCATAATTAAAAGGACTACGCTCTATTCCTTTAGAATAACGTAGTCCAATTATTTAACTTATCGATTTCTCATTGCCAACTGACTGGCTGCTTTTTTTATCGCCTCAGAGAAGAGTGCTTCCAATTGAATAAATGCGAATCGGCTTGAAACCTTTTCGGTAATGAACTCTAATCGTTCTCTATCATTTAATGGTCTTATATCTATTCCAAAACTACGGGCATTATCTTCCGCAAATTTCGCAACCATTGAATGGTAAAGATCAATTGCTTCTTTCATCAATTCCGTCTTAATTAAGTCGTTATTAGAGAACGCAATGGCGAGCTTCTCTTTTACTATTAGCCAAGAATTCCGGAATTCTTCAAGACTTTCTTTACGCAAGTCTTCATAAGTCATGTTTTAGTTTCATCCTTTTCTTTCCTTCCCTACAAATCGAAAGAAGCGGGCATTCACCACACGCGGGATTTTGGGCTTTGCAATGGTAACGTCCAAAAAAAATGAGTTGATGATGCGTATCTGTCCATTTATCGATTGGAGTCCATCTCATGATTTTCTCTTCTACAACTAGTACGGAATCTTTCCAACGATTCATTCCGAGTCTTTTGGCAACTCGTTCGACATGTGTATCGACTGCAAGCGCCGGTATATTAAATGCGTTAGAGACAACAACATTCGCTGTCTTCCTTCCGACACCTGGAAATGTTGTAAGTACGTCCCTATCAGCAGGTACATCCCCATTAAATTGTTCAATAAGCATGGCGCTCAAAGCTTGTATATTTTTCGCTTTATTTCGGTAAAGTCCAATTGAACGAATGTCAGTTTGTAATTCTTCTATCGGAACAGACAAATAATCTTCAGGCTTTTTATATTTAACAAATAAATCTGCAGTCACCCTATTCACAAGTACATCTGTACATTGTGCTGAGAGTAGAGTAGCGACAAGCAGCTCAAATGCATTGTCATGAACTAATTCACAATGTGCATCCGGAAACATTTTTCCGATCTCGTCCAAACAAAATTCCCACTGTTTCTTCGTCAACATGTTGAATCACCCTATTCTCGTTCTTCGAGCCAATTGTAAAACGGCACTTTTTTCACAGTCCTATCTTCTTTTTGCATTGGCCTGACAATGGCTGTCCTAAATGTTTTAGTTTGTTTTTCAACATCCGCTAATGTCTTTACATTCTTTTTCTTCCATTCAAATAGAATTCTGTCAATATATCGCAAGCTCATTTTCTGTGCGAGCACCGCTTCTTTCAAAGCAGCTTTAATAATTTGCACCGTATGACCGTCATCATCAAGCCACATTGTAATGGTTTCGCATTCCATCGGTGATAGCAAACGTCCGAATTCCTGTTCAAAAATAGTGAAAATCTCGCCTTCATCATCCTTGACTACCTGTTCTTCCTCAGCTGATTTAGCTGAAACAAGAAGATCTATGAGACGATCCCATAATGGTTGTAGTGAAAATTGTTCAAATAGGACGCCATTTTCATCTTCACCCTGGTGTATTTTCAAAAGCCCCCGTTGCATAAGTCGCTGTAAAACTTCAGAAACTTGATTAACATCGAGATGCATCCGAGACTCCAAATCAGATGGAGTCGGAAATTTCGCTCCGTCTGCTTGTATGGACAACATTTGCATCATTAACATGGCCTCGACATCTTTTATACCTAATTCTTTATAATGCTGAAAAAAAAGCTGAGAAATAGTTACATTCCCCCGCTCGATCCACAATCGGAGTCGTTCTTCGTGTTGCATGTCGAGCACCTCTCTATAATAAATGATAAAGCTTCATTGATAGCTTTTAATTATTCTTCCCAAGGGAAAACTTACGAAAAAGCCGGGCAGAAGAAAAGATACTTCTTCGGCTCCGGCAATTTCATGTAGTGCTAAATGATTCACATTGTCTAACATCCTTTAAATTACGGATACAATCTGTTTAATAGACGTGGGAATGGAATGGATTCTCTTACGTGCTCTGCACCTGAAATCCAAGCGACAGTTCGTTCTAATCCTAGACCGAAACCAGAATGAGGAACTGCCCCATATTTACTGAGATCCAAATACCATTCATAAGCAGATTCATCTAAATTATGTTCTTTAATACGTTGTTTCATCAATTCATAATCATATATACGCTCAGAACCGCCGATAATTTCACCATAGCCTTCAGGTGCGATTAAGTCCGCACAAAGCACGACGTCATCGCGATCCGGGTGAGGTTGCATATAGAAAGGTTTAATGCCAATCGGATAATGTGTAATGAATACAGGCATATCATATTTCTCGGCAATCGCCGTTTCATGCGGAGCTCCGAAATCATCTCCCCATACAATATCGTCAAACCCTTCTTCATGAAGGAATTTAATCGCTTCATCATATGAGATTCTCGGGAATGGCGCTTTAATCTTCTCGAGTTTTGATGTGTCTCGACCAAGTCTTTCCAACTCCAATGAGCAGTTTTTCAAGACAGACTGTACAAGATGAGCGACAAACTGTTCTTGCACTTCCAAGCTCTCTGCATGCTCAACAAATGCCATTTCAGGCTCTATCATCCAGAACTCAATTAAGTGTCTGCGTGTTTTCGACTTCTCCGCACGGAATGTCGGACCGAAAGAGAATACCTTTCCAAGAGCCATTGCTGCGGCTTCCATATACAGTTGACCTGATTGGGACAAATAGGCATCTTCGTCAAAATACTTCGTATGGAACAGTTCAGACGTCCCTTCTGGTGAAGATCCCGTCAAAATAGGCGGATCGATTTTAACAAAACCGTTTGTATGGAAAAATTCATATGTAGCACGAATAATTTCATCACGGACTTTCATAATTGCGTGCTGTTTACGAGAACGCAACCATAAATGGCGATGATCCATTAAAAATTCAGTACCATGCTCTTTCGGTGTGATTGGATAATCGACTGCTTCCTTTATAATTTCAATATCCTTCACCTGAAGTTCAACACCGAATGAAGAACGCTCATCGACAGTCACTTCTGCTGTTATATATAGCGAGCTTTCCTGATGCATAGCTTTCGCTTTTGCAAAAATATCTTCTCCTACTACTTCCTTTACGACAACACCTTGAACGAATCCAGATCCGTCTCTCAGTTGAAGGAAAGCAATCTTTCCACTTGATCTTTTGTTTGCCAACCAAGCTCCGATGCGTACAGTTTCACCGATATGATTAGGCATTTCATGTATCATAATTGTTTTCATAAGTTCCTCCGAATATAAGACATTAAGTAGTTCCTATAGTGATGCGTTTTATTCTTTCCAGTTCGCTTCTACAAAAGAACGAATACGTTTGACCGCTTCTTCAATTAAATCAATTGAAGTAGCATATGACAAGCGAATGGTATCAGGTGAGCCAAAACCAGAACCTGGAATGACTGCAACTTTCGCTTCTGTCAATAAAGCGGCAGCGAATGCATCAACTGTTTTGAATCCTGTCTTTTCTACTGCTTCCGATACAACTGGCAGTAAGTAAAATGCACCTTGAGGCTTCAAAACTTCGAAACCGGGAATTGCATCAAGCTGAGGATAGACGCGCTCCAAACGGGATTCAAAATCTTTTCTCATCGTTTCCACCGCATCTTGCGGACCTTCATACGCTTCAATTGCTGCATATTGTGAAGTCGTCGTCGGGTTAGATGTGGAGTGACTCGCTAAATTTGTCATCGCACTAACAACTTCCTGATTCCCGGCAATATATCCGATTCTCCATCCCGTCATCGAATGTGATTTAGACACACCATTAATGATTAAAGTGCGTTCCTTTGCATCATCCGACAGCTGCGCAATCGAAATATGAGTTTCATTGGCATAGAGCAATTTCTCATAGATTTCATCTGAAATAATCCATAAGTCATGTTGTTTACAAACATCGGCGATCTGTTGCAATTCTTCCTTCGAATAAATCATACCTGAAGGATTGCTCGGCGAATTAATGATGACTGCTTTCGTCTTGTCAGTTACAGCATCACTAATTTGCTGCGCAGTTACTTTGAAGTTTGTCTTATAAGAACTTTCAACTAGAACAGGAACGCCTTCCGCAAGCTTCACTTGTTCAGGATAGCTTACCCAATATGGTGTTGGAATGATTACTTCATCACCTGGGTTTAAGATGACTTGAAAGAGCGTATACAGCACATGTTTCGCTCCGATACCAATCATCACTTCTTGACGTGAATAATCCAATTGCTGGTCACGTTTCAATTTATTAATAACCGCATCTTTCAAAGCTGGAAGACCGCCTGAAGGTGTGTATTTTGTTTTACCTTCCTTCATTGATGTATAAGCAGCTTCTAGGATGTTATCTGGAGTATTGTAATCTGGCTCTCCTGCGCCAAGACCAATTATATCGATTCCGGATTCCTTCATTTCTTTGGCTTTTGCCGTGATAGCAAGCGTTGTAGATGGAGTCAACGTGCTCACACGTGTTGCTAAACTTTTTCTCAACTAAAATCGCTCCCTCTTGGTTCAAGATCATTGTGGCTCGAAGTTTCAAAGGATTTATAAGTTCAAAATCCTTTTCCACCACTCCCCGCTTTCAAAAAACACATAAACATAATTCAATGTGCCATTATCACTTTTAAATGCCACTTCCCAAATTGGATAATCCTCTTCCCAACCAAGTTTTACATGGAGAATCTTATCGACCTTTAACTCAGACTTGACCGTCTTGATCGCTACATCTGAAGTGACACCTTCGCTCATTGCAATTTCTTCCACCAGTTCTCCAGTTTTCTCATCAATAAAGACGGCTTTTTCTTTGCCTTCTTTATCTTTTCCAAAAACAGTAACCATGGACTTAGTGCCATTATACACTTCTGAGTGATTTACTGTAGTCAATAAGCCCGAGGACAAGACGTTTGTTTCTGCTTTGTTGATAGCACTTGAGAACGGTTTATTCGCATTATAAAAGACGAGCGAGGTGATGACAAGTATCAGAGCAAAAAGGAAAGCCGTTATAAATTTTACCCAATTCATCATATGGCATCACTTCCTATAACACGAATCGACAATTTTATAAGCTGCCAATCACGCTTTTCTTTTGGATTCCTATTCATTATAACAATCTTCTAGCTCATTCACCATACGTTCTAACGACAGTTTCTTTATAGGGACTTTTGGTAGCGCTTTTAAGAACCGTTTTCCATAAGATTTCGTCTCAATTCGTTTATCGAGAATAATGAAAAAGCCTCTGTCTTCAGATGAACGGATTAATCTACCGAAACCTTGGCGGAACCTTAAAATAGCTTCAGGTAATGCCAACTCCGTAAATGGATTAGCACCCATTTCTGAAAGCATCGCAGCTCGCGCCTTAAACACCATCTCGTCAGGAGAAGTAAATGGTAGTCGGACGATTATAACGGCAGTTAGCGCTTCTCCAGGCACATCGACGCCTTCCCAAAAGCTGTTTGTGCCGAAAAGAACTGACTTATCGAATTGCCTGAAGGACTTCAGTAATTTCATACGACTACCTGAACTAACTCCTTGGGCAATCAAAGCATAATCATCAAGTAGTTCACTTTCAATAATAAGTTCGTATGTTTTACGTAACATATCTTGCGAAGTGAAAAGAACAAACAATCTGCCTCCTGTCGCAATGACAGTTTGAATGACCGCATCGGCTACAGCTTCAATATATTCAAATTGAGAAACTTGCTGGATCGCCGGCATATCATCAACGATGAAAATCCCCGCTTTATCATAAAAATGTTCAGGGCTATCAAATACACGTAATGGGACATCCTCTGAAATGCCTAGCTGTCTTGCGACAAAACGTTCGTCTTCGTTAATGGCCAACGTACCTGACGTCCAAACAATCCCGACATTTTCTTGCTTCAAAACAGAGATGAATTGCTGGACTACACCGGAAATATTTATTGGGCTTTTTATAATACTTAAACTTCCCGGCAAACTTCTTTTATCTTTTTCAATCCATACAGTGAAACGATCTTGTTGTTTTTCAAGAAACACTTCAATCCATTCGCCTGCTTTGATTTTCAATTCTCGCGACCAATATGACCATTCCTTCATAAATGCGAGTTCATTACTCGACATAGCTTGTTGGTGAGATTCCAATTGCTTGCTAATATAATCGAGATTTCCGATATATACATTCATCAAGTCAATCATTTTTCTGAACAGTTTTTCGTCACCATTCACTTCATCAAGCGAGAATATAATGCGGTTCCCTAAATGACCTTTGTTTTCAGGATTATGCAATGAAGCTAACCTGCCTGCCACTTCATCAAAGGCAAGCGAAAACAGTTCATAGGATTCCATCAGTCTTTTAAACATATACGTTCCTTCACTGCTGAACTTATTATATATTTTCATTGTTTTATGAAGTAATTGACCTTCTGCATCTGATCCAAGTTGTCCCATAACATATTTCCAATTCATATACGATAACACAGTTTCATTTAACCTCGAAGCTGTTTGTGAAAACTGATGCGCTTCATCAATAACGACACCTGAAATAGAATGAAATACTTTTTGTTCACGGAAGGAGTCCGTTAACAACATCGAATGATTTGTAATGATAAGATTGGAATGTTGGCAGGCATCCATCATTTTTTTGTGATAATCGGCAATTAATTCGTCCTCAGCCATATGGTTCGTTCTTTTCCTAATACGATCGATGAACAACTGCCCCCCACCGGATACATTTAGCTCCCCGACATCTCCTGAAGTTGTTTCAGTAAGCCATACAAGTATTTGCATGATCGTAAATGTTTCATCATACGATTCATCAGATATTTGTAAAAGCTCTTCGAACTTGCCTAACGAAATGTATTGTTCTTTGCCTTTCATAACCGTCGCTGAGCAATCGACGTCTAGTATTTTCCGTATCCGTTCTACTTCATCTTCCATTATTCTATCGACTAGATGATTCGTAAATGTGCTGATGACGACTGGCTTGCCCGTTTCAAAAGAACGGATGGCTGCCGGCAATAGGTAACCAATTGTCTTGCCAATACCAGTTGGCACTTCTGCAATGATTTCAGATTGATCATGCAATGTTGCCCACACTGAATCCATGAATGAAAATTGTGCTTGCCTCTCCTCAAATTGAGAATACCCTTTTTTTAACAACTCTTTTTTATCGTCGTCTATTGATGGATAATTGTAACGAGATGTCGCACTGATTTCCGGCATTTTTGCAGGTTTGTACGGAATACCTCTGAACAGTCCACAGTCGTTTTGAGTTTCTTTCTTTCTGACGAATTTTAACGCATCATAAATGAGAGATGAAATATCTGAGCGCAATGAAAATGACCGCCTGTGTAGGAGATTCAACGTTTCTTGCGGCAACGTTTTCAATTTAGACAATGCGACCAATAGCAAGTGTGCAGTCGCTTCAGCATCATCATCTGCGCGATGTGCTGTTGGCAATGCGATTCCTAGTTCTTCTGCAATGTCTTGTAGTCTGTAGCTTGAAGAAGAAGGAAACAGAATTTTTGATAATTCTACAGTATCAATCTTTTTACCAATCCATTTCTGTACTTGACATCGTTTAAATTCACTTTGCAGAAATGACAAGTCAAAATCGGTATTATGGGCAACAAAAACAGTACCTTGAAGCATATCTGAAACTTGTTGTGCAATGTCTTCAAAAGCGGGTGCAGAAATTACTTCTGTTTCAGAGATGGACGTCAAGTGTTGGATAAACACTGGAATATCTCGGTATGGATTGACAAACGTCGCATATCTCTTAACAATTGCTCCATTTTTAACAAAGACAATTGCAATTTGTATGATACGATCCCCTTTGGATGGCGAATGGCCCGTAGTTTCCAAATCGACGACCGCATATGTATGGTTTTCCATTCAATCATCAACTTCCTGTTATCGATTGCGCCACTGTCTATCGGTTTCCGTAAATAATAGCTTGTGTACGGACATTTTCCGAATGATCCGTAATCAGTAGCGGCGTTCGCTTGAATCGTTGAAAGACTGCTCAAGCAAGTTGAATACTACAGCAGATTGTATCATATTCCGAACATTGTTTGCGCAATTGGGCATCTAATTTTATGTATTTGTTCAATGATTGGCAGTCTCGCTAATTGACGACGCAAAAGAATAAACACCACAAGAAGAATATACTCCCTGTAGTGTTTGCAATTTAGGCGATGACACTTGGTTTTTCTTTTATAATATCTTTTATGCCATTCTGCTCGTCCATAAGAAGTACGGTAGGTTCGTGGAACGATGCCTCTTCATCAGTTACATACACATACGAAATGATAATGACAATGTCGCCTTGTTGAACAAGCCTAGCTGCTGCCCCATTGATACAAATGACTCCACTACCTCTTTTTCCGGCAATAATATACGTTTCAAACCTTGCACCGTTATTGTTATTAACGATATGCACTTTTTCATTTGGCAATAACCCTGCAGCATCCAATAGATCGCTATCTATTGTAATACTGCCAACATAATTTAAATTCGATTCAGTTACAGTTGCTCTATGCAGTTTACTGTTCATCATCATTCGAAACATATGAACCATCCTTTGTTGACATAATAATATTATCTATCAATCTTGTTGTTGAGAATTTTACTGCGCAAGCTAATATAACTTCTTCGGAATGTTTAATGTCTTGCGTTAACCCAGGGTATGATAGAAGTGAAACATAGTCGATTGCACCAGAGCTATTAGAAGTTATTATTTCTGCTACTAACCGTTCAATTTCTTCCTTCTCTTTTTTTTGGTCATAATGATACGCACCTTGCGCTAATGCTTTGTAAATAATTGGAGCATTACAACGTTCTATCTCGGTCAGATTGACATTTCGCGAACTTTTGGCAAGTCCGTCCTCTTCCCTGACAATTGGTACACGGACGATTGTTGTACGTAAATTAAAATCCCTCACAAATGTTTCAATTATTGCGAGTTGCTGCGCATCTTTCATACCAAAATACGACCGGTCTGGGTCAACAATATTGAACAACTTCAAAACTACTTTCAGTACCCCATCAAAGTGGCCGGGCCGCTTCACTCCACAAAGTTCGTTTGCCTGAGGACCAGGTATGATTTTGATGCCACCTTCAAATGGATACATGTCTTCTGCTGTCGGTAGAAATAGTATATCGACGCCGGCATCCGCCGCCTTCAATGTGTCATTCTCGATATCCCTTGGATAACTGACGAAGTCCTCGCCTGGACCGAATTGAGCGGGATTGACAAAAATACTCATGACAACAATATCATTTTGCTCTTTTGCATGTTTTACAAGCGACAAATGACCTTCATGCAAAAAACCCATTGTCGGTACAAATCCCACCGTTTTGCTATTCCGTCCATTTCGATCGAGCAATTGTCGTAATTCAGCTATCGACTTGACGATCTGAAGCGTTTTTTTTTCAACTTTCATTGCTCTTTCCTCCGTATAATGCAGTCAACTCATCTTCTTTCATTGTAAATCGGTGACTTTCTGAAGGGAATGTGCTTGATTTTACTTCTTTGACATAATCCTCTAGTCCAATTTTGATTGAACTGCCGACGTCTGTAAATGTCTTGACGAACTTTGGGACATGGTGATGTCCGTATTTAACCGCGTCATGGAACACAAGAACTTGGCCGTCAGTCCCTGCACCTGCGCCAATACCAATTGTCGGCACGGATACGGATTTTGACACTTCTTCTGCCAACTGATAAGGAATACATTCCAAAACGATCATGCAAGCTCCAGCAGCTTCTGAAGCTAGGGCATCTTGAATGAGCTGTTCAGCGGCTGCAGCTGTCTTTCCTTGAACTTTATAGCCCCCATCAACAGCAGCAGATTGAGGTAAAAGACCAAGATGTGCAACTACTGGAATACCAGTCCCTGTTAACAACCGGGTTGTTTCGATCACTTTACCGGCACCTTCCAGTTTCAAAGCATTTGCCCCAGTTTCTTGGAACAGTCGTATAGCGGCTTGCAACGTCCGATCATCAGAACCATGATAGGAGCCAAATGGCATATCAACGACGACAAACGTGTTTTTCGCCCCTCTTCTGACCGCTTTACCATGATGAATCATGTCTTCAACGGTTACTAATGCCGTCGTCTCATAGCCAAGAACGACCATGCCAAGTGAATCCCCCACCAGCAGGACATCTATTCCCGCCTCCTCTGCAAGTTGTGCAGATGGATGATCGTATGCTGTCAACATGACAATCTTTTCATTACTTTTTTTCATCTTAGTGAAATCTGCAGTGCTTTTCATTTCGCCGATCTCCTTTTCCACTCAATTTGAATGGAGAAAACCTAAAATAAAAACCCCACTATCCAAAAAAGGACAGAAGGGTTGTGTCATAGACGATTTGGTTTCCTCCGTCCCTGTCTTTTACAAGATCAAGGCAGATACTATTCAATTAGTAACGTTCTAACGATAGTTACAGGTGCAGTTCCGGTTGATACTGCCCTTCGCACTTACTATATCAAATGATAAGAATATTGTATACCTTCATTTCTCAACGATGATATCAGCAGAATAGATTCCTCTAATCGAACCATCGTCTTGTTTCACTTCTAAAAGTCCATCTTCTGATATACCAAGTGCAACGCCTTCGATAGTTTCATTCAACATGACAGCTTTTATGCGTTTCCCAGCTGTATTTGAATATCCTTCCCAAAGAAGTTTAATAGGACTGAACCCATGTTTTTCATACATGTGGGTATACAGTTCAAGAAAGCTAAGAATTTCCGCAATAAGGCGGCTTCGATCGATGGTTTCTCCACTTTCAAGTTTTAAAGAAGTCGCAATCGATTGAATTTCTTCAGGGAAATCTTCCATATCATGGTTTATGTTCATACCAATTCCGATAATAATTGCTTTTACACGATCTGGATCAGATTGTAATTCCGTCAAAATACCAGTTATTTTCTTACCTTTAATCATAATATCGTTCGGCCATTTGATGGTCGCTTCAATTTTAACGACTTCTTCAATCGCCCTAACAATTGCTACAGCAGCCACGAGCGTCATTTGAGGAGCTTGTTGAGGCATAAGGGAAGGACGGATTATTAGACTCATCCAGATGCCTTTACGTGCAGCGGAACTCCATGGTCTAGCAAGTCTTCCTTTTCCTGCAGTCTGCTCTTCTGCAATAATCAACGTACCGTCTGGAGCTCCACTTTGCGCATCGTCATGAGCTATTGTTTGGGTCGTGCTACAACTTTCGTAGTAAGTTATATTATGACCGTACATTTTAGTTTTCAAATGTTTTTGTATGTTAGCAGCATTCACCCGATCAGGAGAATGAGTGAGAACATATCCCTTTTTCCGTATAGAAGTTATTCCGTATCCTTCTTCTTCAAATTCTTTTATATACTTCCATATCGCAGTTCTGGATAAGCCAAATTCATCTGCAAATTCTTGCCCTGATATCGGAGAGCCATTTGCTTCAAATAATCTTTTCAGCAGTTCATTCTTCACGTTTATTGTCATTTAGAAACCATTCCTTTATATCATCCATATCGTTAGCCAATTTCCCATGGAGTACAGCAGATTCAATCTTAGCTAATGATTCACCGACCCATTGGCCTCCTCTTTCATTTCGCCAGTTAATCAAATCTGTTCCCGTTACTTTCAAATCTTCTTTGGAACGGATTTTCATGTTTAATAGTGCTTTTTTAATTTCTTTTTCACTTACATGTTTTTCATCAGGATAAAGAATGGAAAATACTTTCTCTGCGATAATAAGGACATCCAATGAAAAACGGTAATAGTCTTCAATCTCGTATAGTCTGACACAGCGACTTTGGAATGCTCTCTCAACATCTGAAAGAAAAGCTTTCTCTGAATTCGACAGCTTGTATGCTTTCGCGATTTCGCTGGAAGCAAAACCTCCTGTCAGCATTAAACAAGCCCATCCTTCAGTAGTGCTATTGAAAGGTGCACAAGTCATCAACGAGCCCACACCTCTTGGGAAAAGCGGCAAATAATCTGCTAAACCACTATCAGAAACCGACTGTATCGCTCGTTGTGATTCAATACCAGTCCATAATTTGTCCATTTCGATTTTAATGCGCTCTACAGAAACTTCTCGTAATTTATTTGCGTTTTGCATGATTGCCATATAAGTGGCCCCATCAATGTCAAAGCCAAGAACTGAAGAAAATCTCATCGCTCGCAACATTCTTAATGCATCTTCTTTGAAACGTTCGTTTGGATTGCCTACTGTCTTTATGAGACGTTTTTGAAGATCGCTCACTCCTTCGAACAGGTCAATAAGTTCCCCGTTCAAATTGAGTGCAAGAGCATTAATTGTAAAGTCTCGATGTTGAAGATCTTCACGCAATGAGTTAACGAAAACAGTTCCGTGTGTTTGACTGTTATCCAACTTTGTTTTACCCGCCCGGTATGTTGTTACTTCAATCCTTTCTCCATTTAACACGACTAGAATTGTACCGTGTTCAATTCCGATATCAACCGTAACAGTAAATAACCTTTTAATGTCTATAGGTGATGCTGAAGTTGCAATATCGAAGTCTGTTGCTATTCTGTCTAGAAAATGATCCCTCACCGCTCCTCCGACAAAAACCGCATCATGTCCAGCAGATTCTAACGTTGCAATGACTTTGCGACTGGCATTTGTCCCGAAAGACGTAATCATTGACTCAAACCCGCTATTCTATAGTAAAGCTCTTCGTATTGCAGAACTATAAACTCGGAATTGAATTTCTCCTCGACAGTGTGCAATGCTTGTTCGCGAAAACGATTATACAGCTGCTCATCTGCAAAAAGTGTTAACGCATGTGCCGCAACCGCTTCAGTATCACCAAGCTCTACGAGAAATCCATTCACTCCATCTTCAACTACTTCAGGAATGCCGCCGACATTGGTCGCAATTGCAGGTACACCGCATGCAAATCCTTCTAATAAAACTAAACCGAAAGCTTCTTTTTCAGACAACAACAACATGAGATCACTAATTGCCAGCAATTCTGGAAGATCATCACGTTTTCCGGTGAATATGACATCATCTTCTAGTCCCTCTAACTTTACCTGATCCATCAAATCAAATTGCTCCGGTCCTTCTCCAACCAATAACAATTTTGCACTAATGTCTTGTCGTATCAGTTTGAAACTAGCAATTATATCAGGGATTCTTTTGACCGTTCTAAAATTCGAAATATGTATTAGCACCTTATCATTCATATCAATGCCGAGTGCAGTTTTCATACATCCGGGTTCTATCGGTTTGTATTTTTCTTCATCAATAAAATTATAAATGGTCATAATTTCTTTGTTGGGTTCGATCATTTGGAGTGTTTCTTGTCTGAGAGCTTCAGATACAGCTGTCGTAATATCGGATTTGTCAATTCCATAACGAACAGTATTTTTCAGCGCAGGATCATGGCCAAGTATTGTTACATCAGTGCCATGCAAAGTCGTAATGACGCCAATTGAAGAATTCGCCATATCTTTAGCGAGCGCAGCAGAAATAGCGTGTGGCACAGCATAATGTACATGAAGAAGGTCGAGTTCCTCCTCTATAATCACTTGTGCGATGCGGTTCGCTAATGCAATATCATATGGCGGATATTTAAAAACGGCATAGCCATCAATTTTCACTTCGTGGAATTGGATATTCGGGTGTACATCAGTGAATCTGAACGGTTTGCTAGAAGTAATATAATGCATTTCATGACCTCTCTCAGCCATCTTCAAACCTAACTCTGTTGCAACAACGCCTGAACCTCCTAATGTTGGATAACAAATGACCCCAACCTTCAGTCTTTTCAAAAACATCTCCTCTTTCTTCTCTGTTTAGTCAATTAAGTATTCGAGTCCGTAAACTAAGTCTTCTCTTGTTACAACATTACGGATAGACAATATAATGCCGGGCATAAAGCTTTTACGGTCAAATGAATCATGACGCAGTGTTAGCAGTTCTCCTTCTCCACCTAACAGGACTTGCTGATGCGCAAGTAAACCCGGCAGACGAACGCTATGAATCTTCATACCGTCTATATCCGCTCCACGAGCTCCTTGAAGATGTACTTGCTCATCTGGATGGCCTTGCAAGTGGGCTGGGCGCGAATGTTGAATCATTTCAGCTGTCTTTAATGCTGTCCCTGAAGGTGCATCCAATTTACGATCATGATGCATCTCAATAATTTCAACATCCCCTAAATAATGAGCTGCTTGCGCAGCAAACTTCATCATTAGAACAGCTCCTATCGAGAAATTCGGAGCAATAATGCAACCAATTCGATAGGTTTCGACAAGAACCGATATTTCATCCACTTGTCGTCTTGATAATCCTGACGTTCCTACAACTGGTCTAACGCCGTGTGACAAGGCATCTTGCACATTGTTAAAAACTGCATCAGGATCCGTCACATCCAAAAGCACATCGACAGCATGATTCGACATCAATTCAGACATGCTTGTGTAGATTGGAATTCCTATTCCTTCGTTATTAACAGTTCCTTTATGTAAGTGCAATCCGCCATATTTATAGTCAAGTGCAGCAACTGTCTCGGTATGACTGGATTTTTCAATCGCTTCAATTGCTGTAGATCCCATTCTTCCACGGGCCCCTGCAACGACAACTTTAATCTTCATTAGTCTTCCTCCTTTTTGGTCCATCGATCTGCATCACGGTCTTTAAATTTCGTCAACACTTCCGTTAAAGCATTTTCAAGGCTTATGCCTTGGGAATTCGCAAAACAGATGAGGACGAAAAGGAGATCGCCTGTTTCTTCTTCTAACGACTTTACTTGCTCAGTACTCTTTTTCTTTTTCATACCATAGACATGTTGCACTTCTCTCGATAATTCACCAAGTTCTTCTGTTAAGCGAGCCATCAGTTCCATTGGGGGAAAATACCCTTCTTGAAATCCGGAAATATAATCATGTACTTCTTTCTGAAGTAATTGCATTGTTTTGTACTGTTCCATTTGATTCATCCCCCTTCGTTTGATATCGTATTCATTCATAGGATAGTTGTCAAAAATTGAACAATAGTTGATAATAATAAGGTCTACAAGAAAGGTGGTCATCTTTTGTTTCGTGGCATAAAATTCAAAAACATCTTTTTCATTCTATTGGGTGCCGCCATCTTCAGCTTTGGCCTTGTTCATTTCAATATCCAACATGAACTTGCAGAAGGTGGTTTCACAGGTATTACCCTAATCCTACTATTTGCTTTCAAATGGGACCCTGCCATCATGAACCTTGTCTTAAATATTCCAATGTTTGCGATTGGCTGGAAGCTATTAGGTCGAAAAGTTTTCATCTATACAATCATCGGAACAGTTGGCGTATCAGTATTCTTGAAAGTGTTCATGAAATACCAATTTACAATTCATATGGAAGACGATATGTTCCTCGTAGCGCTCTTTGCTGGAGTATTCATTGGAATAGGACTAGGTATTATATTCCGTTTCGGTGGCACAACAGGCGGTGTAGATATTATCGCACGTTTAGCGCATAAATACATAGGATGGAGCATGGGAAAGACAATGTTCATGTTTGACGCTTTTGTCATTATGTTATCATGGGCTGTTTACTTGGACTATCGTTCAATGATGTATACGCTTGTAGCCTTGTTTGTTGGTGCACGGGTCATTGATTTTGTACAAGAAGGTGCATATGCTGCAAGAGGTGCTTTTATCATATCAGATTTCCAAGATGCCATCGCGTCCAAAATTACTGTAGATATGGATAGAGGTGTAACAGTCTTTCGAGGATACGGACATTTTACTAAATCCGATCGCGAAGTGCTGTACTGTGTTGTAGGTAAAAATGAAATCATGCGTCTAAAAAACATTGTCACGTCAATCGATCCTCATGCCTTTGTTTCAGTCATGGATGTACATGATGTTATCGGAGAAGGATTTACGCTTGATGATCAAAAACAACCATTAGATCATTAAAAAATGATGTGACCCCTAAAAGTTAGAGTTTTATATTACGCAGCTAATTGGCTGGCGTGAAGACGGTACTGAACCGG
>NZ_JACSQN010000022.1 GCF_014836615.1 Sporosarcina quadrami
TACACCATGTTTTTCAGCCAACCTCTTATATCCGATTGTTCCTCCGAGATATTCACGAACCACCATCGCCTTAAAATCATCTGCATATTTAACCATAATAAAACACCCCAAAAGTTAGATTTTCGACTCTAACTTTTGGGGTGCACTTCAAAACGCAACTGCATTTCCGAGGATGGTTTTTCATATGTTTTCCTTTAAACAGCTTCGCTATAATTCACAGACTCACTCTTCTTCAAAGTCAGCATGACCATAAAGGATAGTGTATATAATGCAGCTAAGTATAACATCGCAATTTTCATATCATAACTTTGTAGAAGATAGCCAACTAATATCGGTGAAAATCCTCCGATCGCCCGTCCAAAGTTAAAAATCGTGTTAGTTGCAGTACTTCGTATTTGTACTGGATAGAAACTGCTGATCAGTGCGCCATACCCTGCAAACATTCCATTTGAAAAGAAGCCTACAATCGCTCCACCTATTAACACACCCGCGCTTCCAGTGGCATACGCGTATAAAAACACAGCACAAGCAGAGGCAATCAGGAAGAATCCAAATGTTCTCTTTGCGCCAAATCGATCCAAGAATCGTCCAAACGTCAACATGCCGATAATCATTCCGACTGCTGTACTAATTGTCCACAGGGCTGAACCAGAAACGGATAATCCTTGTGATTTTTGCAACATAGAAGGCAACCAAATCATTAAGCCGTTATATCCGGCGATTTGAACCGTCGACATGATGATTAAAGATACTGTCGTAAATGCGATTCGTGGCGTCTCAAACAATTGAACCAATTTGCCCTTCTCAACTATCTTATTCGCTCTTTTTACTTTTTGAGCAGCTAGCCATTCTGGGGATTCGTCTAAATTCTTTCGTACGATAAAGGCAAAAATAACTGGTAAGACACCAACAAAGAACAATGCCCTCCACCCTAACGTGCAACAGGGGGACTGATTTCATCCATAACGAATATCGGTATGTTGTTAGGTGGAATCGTTTTTGGTGTATTAGCGGATAAATATGGGCGTGTAAAAGTGTTTACATATACGATATTGCTGTTTGCAGTCGGTACTGCGTTAACCGGACTAGCGACAAATATTGAACAGGTATACTTATTCAGGTTTATCGCAGGTATCGGTGCTGGTGGAGAATATGGTATTGGGATGGCGCTCGTTGCTGAGGCTTGGCCGAAAAATAAACAAGGGCGTGCATCTTCTTATGTCAGTGTCGGTGCCCAATACGGTGTCATTTTAGCAGCGTTGCTAAGTGCGGTCATTTTACCGAAGGAATGGATCGATATAATTACTTCCATTCTCCTTTCAAGTCTCACAGGACTTGGTTAAAAGAGGTCTATCTAAGAAATTTCCTATAAAAAATCAAAATAAATACCCATCTGTCTAAGAGGACAAAAGGGCATGAAAAAACGAGTTGAAATAAACTCCTATTATCAAGTAGCCTTATCGGCCTCTCGGGACCGAATTAAAGAGCAAGTATTTTTTATTATTGTAACAAAACATCTTCTGTTTTTCCACAATTATTTTATGGAAATAGGCAAAATGCCAAACAGACGCTGATAAATTTCTGTATTTCGTTACACAGATGACAGTTGCCGTAATTTTCAACTATAACGATTATGCCCCCGCTTCTTTCAAAATACGTTCAATTTCTTTAAACCCACGGCTTTCCGCATGTTCTAACGGGGTAATTCCATCTCTATCACTAATATGGACATCAGCTCCATGATCTACTAACAGCTGTACGATCTCTTGATAGTTCTTACCGCCATCTCCCAAAATGACAGCTTCTAATAATGCAGTCCAATGCAACTTATTTAGGTGATTCACGTCTGTGTCAGAGTTAGTTAAAAGTTCCTCCACAATATCCACATGTCCTCGATCGGAAGCTGGTATGAGGGCAGTTCCACCATAACGATTTGTTATAGTTGTATCAGCCCCTGCTTGAAGAGCAAGTTTCACGATTTCAAGCAAGCCTTCCGCCCCTGCATATAAAAGCACATTATCCATATTGTCATTGCGAATATTGATGTCTGCACCTTTTTCAATAAGCGCCTTGACTGTATCAACATTGTTTTTTTGCGTTGCTGCCATTACGGCCGTAACTCCCTGATTATTTGTCGCATTAATATCTACTTCACCTTTTAATAATTCCAAAACAGTTTCTGTGTCTCCTTCTGTTGCTGCAGAAATTAACTGTTGCCCCAAATCAGTTCCCTCCTTTTTTTCTAATTCTACAGGCGTGCTTTCCATAGGTGCTGGGGGTGAGCTACATGCTGAAAGCATAACTATACAAAAACTTATAATAATCCCTTTCATTCTCAAGATAGACTGCACCTCCTGCAATACATAAAATTTACTCTTACAGCTATTCCAACTCTATCAACGCCACACACTCGACGTGACTACTTTGCGGGAACATATCAACAGGTTGCACTTCCTGCGTCTTATATCCGCCATCTTCCAATATGCGCAAATCACGTGCTAGAGTTCCCGGATTACACGATACATAGACGACACGTTTCGGTTTATACGTCAAAATCGTTTGTAACAGCTTCTCGTCACAGCCTTTACGCGGCGGGTCGACGACCAATACGTCAAATCGCTTACCTTGTTCATACCACTTTGGAATGACTTCTTCAGCAGGACCTGCTTCAAAATGAGCATTATCTATACCATTCAGTTCCGCATTCCGTTTCGCATCCTCAATTGCCTGTGGAACAATTTCGACGCCGTACACTTCTTTTGCCTGTTGAGCTAGGAATAAAGAAATTGTACCGATGCCACAATAGGCGTCAATGACCGTTTCGCTGCCTGTCAACTGCGCATACTCAAGTGCTTGACCGTACAAAACTTCCGTCTGTTCAGGATTTACTTGATAGAATGATCTTGCTGATATTTCAAAGTCGATGTCACCGATCGAATCAATGATAAATGATTTGCCATAAAGACATGACGTTTCATTACCAAAAATGACATTCGTCTTTTCACTGTTGACGTTGTGCATAATGGAAGTCACTTCAGGAATGACCCGTTTAATCATTGTGACAACTGCTTCCTGTTGTGGGAATTTGCGCTTTGATGTGACTAAGACGACCATTACCTCGCCTGTAGCCTTACCTTTACGTACAATCAAATGTCGCAGCATTCCTTTATGTGTCCGTTCGTTATATGCATCCATTCCTAAAATTAGCATTTCCCGCTTTAACGTAGCCATCAGTTCATCGGCTTCTTCACTTTGGATAATACACACGTCCGTATCGACAATCTGATGGGTCCGTGATTTATAAAATCCGGAGATAATCCGGCCGTTCTGCTCGCCAAAAGGTATTTGGGATTTATTGCGGTAGCGCCATGGGTTGTCCATCCCTTTCACTGGATGTACTGGCACGTCTGGCAATTTGGCAATGCGATCCATGACATCGCGCACTTGCTTTTGTTTTTGGATCAACTGTCCTTCATAAGACAAGTGTTGCATTTGGCAACCGCCACAATCCCAGAATACTGGACAAGGAGGCTCTACTCGCTGAGGGCTTGCCTCAATTACATTTAGCAACTTCGCGAATCCGTAATTCTTCAGCGTCTTGCCGACTTTGACCTCCACTTGCTCGCCAGGCAATGCACCCGGTATGAATAGTGGATATCCTTCCACTTTAGCAACGCCAGACCCATCATGCGTCAAATCCTCGACATAAACGTTCAGACGATCATTTTGTTGTACAATAAAAGACATGTTTTTCTTCCTCCAAATTTCATATGTATACAGTTTAGCACGTTTTTCTTTACGAAGACGAAAAAACAGACGCCTAGTTGACGTCTGTTCTTTCCTATTCTTCCTTATCCACCGAACCGTCCATCGGAGCGACAAAAAATGCTACCGCGATTGCTCCAACTAGGACTATGAATGGTGCATAGAAAATGATGAAATTAGTCATTCCATTTCCTCCTATTAGGCATGGTGGTCTTCATTTCCGCGCACATATTCCTTGTTGAACAAGAACAGACGCATGAGCAATATAAGGGATGGAATCAATAGACAGAGGCCCAATATGAACGCAACAATCAGTGATATTGCCATCGCCGGATTTGTAAAACTGTCGTAAATCGTCAAGTACGGATAGAGCAAGTATGGATAGTGTGATGCACCGTATCCAAAAAATGCAAAGGCGAATTGACCTGCCAATAACCCGAATGCCCATCCATACTGCTTTTTCTTCATTAACAGATAAACCGTTCCGATGAACATGATGAACGAGATGAGGAACATTGGCCAAAATGTCTGGATGTTCTCAAAGTGTTCAGGATTGTGTTTACGCAGTTCAAAAATAATCCCGCCTGCCGTGATGATCGTCGGCAATGCCCAAATAAGCGCATATTTACGCAATAGGCTTGTCGCCTCGACGTCACGAGCCTTATTTGCATACCAAGTGAGGAATACCGCAGAAATATATAGTGTCGCAGATATACTGAGCACGACAATCGACCACGTCAATGGACTCGTGAACAGCTCCCAGTAATCTAGTACGGGATTATCGTTTACCATTTCGATGTAGCCGCCTTCAGAAATCGTCAAGACGATCGAAAGTGATGCGGGTATTAATAGACCTGCAAGGCCGTACATGAATGTATAGCCTTTATGTCCTCTTGCACCATACGTTTCAAACGCATAATACGAACCGCGTATCGCAAGCAATACGACACCGATACTTACTGGGACGAGTAATGTCGTCCCATAGTAGAATGCAGTCTTCGGAAAGAATCCGATGATCCCTACAAAGAAGAACACGAGAAATACATTCGTCACTTCCCAAACTGGCGATAAATACCGCTGAATGACCTTCGTCAAAATCCGCTGTTTACCGGTCAATACAGTATACGCATTGAAAAAACCTGCACCGAAATCAATTGCGCCAACGACGATATAACCGAAGAGGAACGTCCAAAGAACCGATATCCCTAAGATTTCCAAGTTCAATGTACATCACCGCCTTTTTCTGTATGACGATCTTCAAGCTCACGTTCTACAGGATTCTTACGGAACATTCGTCTAAGTACAACGATACTTCCAACTCCTAGCACTAAATACAATGAAGCAAATAGGACAAGCATCAAATCAACTTGGCCGCTAGTCGTTGCAGCATCTTCGACCCTCATAATATTGCGCAAGATCCACGGTTGACGTCCGACTTCTGCGAGCCACCATCCCGCTTCGATGGCAAGAAGTGAAAGCGGCCCGCCCAATACGATAAGCCAACGGAACCATTTCGTCGTAACCATCTTCCATCGCCGTTTTGTGCCAACCCAATACGTTGCCGCTAACAGAGCCATCCACATACCGATGAACACCATTACATTGAACAGATAATGGATATATAGTGGAGGCGTATCTTCCTCGGCAAATTGATCAAGTCCAATTACTTCCGCTGTTGGATTGTTATGTGCAAGGATTGATAATCCAAATGGGATTTTAATAGCATACTTCACTTCTCCGTCTTTCATTATCCCCATCAAGTAAAGAGGAGCATTCTCTTGCGTTTCAAAATGCCATTCAGCGGCAGCCAGTTTTTCAGGCTGATATTCAGCTAAATATTTACCGGAAAAGTCACCGATGATTGCACTTCCAATTGCGAAGATCAACCCAACTTTCATTGTCAAATGTAGGGCTTTTTTGTGATATACATGATTGGAACCCTTTAACATCCTGAAAGCAGCAATTGCAGCGAGAACGAAGGCAGATGTCATATAGGCAGTAATAACAACGTGCGCAACTTTTGTCGGCATCGCCGGGTTGAACATCGCAAGCAATGGGTTGATGTTCACAAGCTCTCCATTGACGATGTCAAATCCTCGTGGTGCATTCATGAATGCATTAACAATCGTAATGAATACTGCTGAGAATGAAGCTCCAATAGCAACTGGAACAAGTAACAGCAAATGTTTTTTCTGATTCTCAAATCGATCCCAGGTATACAAATAAATACCAAGGAAAATCGCTTCAAAGAAGAATGCAAAAGTTTCCATGAACAAAGGAAGCGCAATGACATTACCTGCAAGTTCCATGAAGTTTGGCCACAATAGCGATAACTGTAGACCGATTGCCGTTCCTGTTACGACACCAACTGCGACTGTAATGATAAATCCCCTTGCCCATCTCCGCGCAAGCAAAATATAGTGTTCATCATTTTTCTTTATTCCGACCCATTGTGCAATCATAATCATTAAAGGGACTCCGACACCGATGGTCGCATATAGAATATGAAACGAAAGCGTTGTTTCTGTCAACACGCGTGACCAGAATACAGCTTCTTCATTGCCCATTCGACTTCCTCCTCAACTTCCAAAAATTCTTCCGACTATTGATATGAGCATAATCAATGCAACAACGAAAACCAATATCATCAAGCGTTTTTCCTGCTTTTTATACATGAGGAATCCACCCTCCAAATAAGTATGAATACAATCATAGTATTCATTCCCTCTTTTTATTTATAATAACAGCTTTGGATGAAGCTTTTATGAAGGCTTTGTGAATAAATAACGTCAAACAACTAACACTTGAGAATAGTACCAATATTATGTATAATAGAGGAATTATACCGAGGTGAACAATTATGCAAGTGAAAAGAAAAGTGTTAGCCTACATTACCACAGGCATTGATTTAGAACTCAAACTACTCATTTTCGAACAAAGAAACGTACCTGAAGCGGGATGGCAAGTTCCTGGAGGTACGATTGAAAAAGATGAATTGCTCATTGATGCACTTTATCGTGAGATTGAAGAAGAAACAGGCATTAAGCGCGAGCATTTAGAGTTAAATGGCAAAGTGAACAAGCGCAATTATTTTCCTGAAAACCGGGAAGATGTCGTACATGAACGTACAATTTTCCATCTTACGTATACGGGTGAAGAAAAACCTGAATGGGACAATATGGTAGAAGGCGATGGAGTGGATAGAGGTATGATTTTTCACTGTAAGTGGATTCCTGTGAAGGATTTGCCAAGACTTGCAGCAGAACAAGATACTGAAATCGATTTTATTACGTAATGCGATATACCAAATTGGAAAAGCTGTAGTGGAGACTTAATCCACTACAGCTTCTTCGCTATCATTATCAATTCGGTCTTGCTCACGAATATCATTAATCGGTACAAACATTTCAATATGTCTATACAAATTCTCGAATTTCGCAGGCAATGTCCCACCATACTCACCATCTAGATTTAGTAAGACTTCCTCTGTCGATGTAACTGTCACTCTCTCGGCCTGAGAAGCGATGACTAACGGATCGTCAAGATGTTCGCCTCTTAAAGCAAGACTGACGACTCTAAGGAATTCTGCGATATTACACTTCTTCAAAATTAGCAAAGTAAACTTCCCGTCATTAATACTTGAATTTGGAGCTAATTTCTCCAAACCGCCAACGGAGTTCGTCAACCCGATTAGAAATAGCATAACTTCACCTTCAAACACTTCATCATCATATTCGATTCTCACATGTGATGAATGAATGGAAGGGAGCATTTCTATCCCTTTTAAATAATAGGCAAGCTGTCCTATAACCGTTTTTAGTTTACTTGGGACTTCATACGTGAGTTCTGTCATTCTACCGCCACCTGCGATGTTAATGAACTGTCTATTATTCATAAGACCGACATCTACAGGAATCGTCTCTCCTGCTAAAATGATGTCAAGCGCATCATCGATATCTCGAGGTATTCGCAGTGCACGTGCAAAGTCGTTCGTCGTTCCCATTGGAATCAAACCGATTTTAGGTCTCTTTTCAAACGCAGATACACCGGCAACAACCTCATTCAGTGTGCCATCTCCACCTGAAGCGATAATAACATCAAATCCACGCTCCACTGCCAACTTTGCAGCTTCAGTTGCATCCCCTTCTGCTGTTGTTGCATGGACAGAAGTTTCATAACCGGCTTTTTCCATCTTCTCAAGCACCTCTGCAAGATGTTTACGAAAAGCTTCCCGACCTGCTGTAGGATTATAAATAATTCGAGCACGTTTCATACATATACACTCTCTCTTCTTACAAAATCTTCTATAGAAATCCACTATTTCCGTTTAGAATGTCAGCACATCTTTTGTCATTCAAGCATCTATTTTACGGATGAATATACTGTCTGTTTAGTTCTGGTTGTGTAGTATATTCTTTCAAGCGCCGTACAAACACTCTTTTGTACTTCATTGTTTACCTATCCATTCCCATTTCAAATAGGATGGCAAACGTCATTAGTCGAAAAATATCCCATACGAACTTTTTCTAAGAATCGTATGGGATGGTATTAGCGTTTATTCAATCAACGCTTGTTGATTTCTTCAAGGAGAATCTTATTGACAAGTGGCGGGTTCGCTTGACCTTTAGTCGCCTTCATCACTTGTCCGACAAGGAAGCCGACTGCGCGGTCCTTACCGTTTTTGAAGTCCTCAATCGATTGCTCGTTAGCATTAAGGATGTCCGAAACGATAGTACGTAATGTACCTTCGTCTGAAATTTGTACAAGTCCTTTTGCTTTCACGATATCAGCAGCATTTCCGCCGTTTTCGATGAGTTCCTTGAATACTTTCTTCGCAATTTTAGATGAAATCGTTCCGTCAGAAATGAGCTTCACCATACTTGCTAAACCTTCTGGAGTCAACGCAGTGTCATGTAATTCCTTCTGTTCCGCATTCAAATATGCAGATACTTCACCCATCAGCCAGTTCGACGCAAGTTTTGCATCTGCTCCAGCTGTAACGGTTGCATCGAAGAAATCAGACATTTCCTTCGTCAATGTCAAGACATGCGCATCATATTCAGGCAAGTCAAGTTCTTGCACATAGCGCGCTTTACGTGCGTCAGGCAGTTCAGGTATTTCCGCACGGACGCGGTCAATCCATTCCTGATCGATATGGATTTCCGACAAATCCGGATCGTTAATGAAGCGGTAGTCATTCGCACTCCCTTTAATACGCATAAGGACTGTCTGACCTGTTGTTTCATCATAACGACGTGTTTCCTGAACAATTTCCCCACCCGACAGAAGGACTTTCTCTTGACGTTCTACTTCGTTTGCAATTCCTCTGCGAACAAAGTTGAATGAATTCAAGTTTTTCAATTCCGTCTTCGTACCAAATTCTTCTTGACCATATGGACGTAATGAAATATTAGCGTCACATCGCAATGAGCCTTCTTCCATACGGACGTCAGAAACGCCTGTATATTGAATGATAGCTTTCAGTTTCTCAAGGAATGCATACGCTTCTTCAGGGGACCGGATGTCAGCTTCTGTAACAATCTCGATTAGAGGCGTACCTTGTCTGTTCAAATCGACAAGTGAGTAGCCGTTATCGGAGTGCGTCAGTTTGCCTGCATCTTCTTCCAGGTGAACACGTTCGATACGAATTTTTTTCTTTTTGCCTTCTACTTCGATCTCAATCCAACCGTTTGAGCCGACCGGACGATCATCTTGTGAAATCTGATAAGCTTTCGGATTGTCTGGATAGAAATAGTGCTTTCTGTCAAAATTCATTTCTCTTGCAACGTCACAATTTAATGCCATAGAAGCCTTCATACCGAACTCTACAGCACGTTTGTTCAACGTTGGCAACGTACCTGGATAGGCCAAGTCTGTAACGTGAATATTCATATTCGGTTCTGCCCCGAAATGAGCAGGAGCAGGAGAGAAAATTTTTGTATCTGTTTTCAGTTCAACGTGGACTTCAAGTCCTACAATCGTTTCAAAGTTCATTATTCTTGTCCCTCCCCAATAGATGGAGTCCGCTTATGGTGTTCAGTAGCCTGTTCGAACGCATGCGCCACACGATATAGTGTCGCTTCGTCGAAATGTTTTCCAATCATTTGCAATCCGATCGGTAATCCATCAGAGAATCCACATGGAATTGAAATGGCCGGTATGCCAGCCAAGTTGACGGGTACTGTCAAAATGTCATTCGTGTAAAGTGTCAAAGAATCTCTGACAACTCCACCGATTTCATATGCAGTCGTTGCACTTGTCGGTCCAACGATGATGTCATAGTTTTCAAATACGGAAGCAAAATCTTGCGCGATCAATGTACGTACTTTCATTGCTTTAACGTATAGATCTTCATGATGATCCGCGCTTAACGCATACGTTCCGTAAAGAATCCGCTTTTTCACTTCTGTACCGAAACCTTCTGCACGAGCGCGCAAATAGATTTCATTCAAGTTTTTAGCGTTCTCCGGATGGTAACCGTAACGGATTCCGTCAAATCTAGCCAAGTTAGATGACGCCTCAGCTGTAGCAATTGCGTAATAAGTTGGTGATGCATAGTGGGAGTGTGGCAAAGATACTTCGTCCCACGTTGCGCCAAGTGATTCAAGAACTGTAAGTGCAGCTTGCACGGATTCTTTCACATCTTGAGCAACGCCTTCACCCATATATTCTTTTGGAACTGCTATTCGTAATCCTTTAATATCACCAGTCAATCCTGCGATTAAATTCGGTATTTCCTTCGAAGAAGACGATGAATCACGGTGGTCTACTCCTGCAATTGCACTCAATAGCATGGCATTGTCTTCAACAGTACGTGTCAAAGGACCGATTTGGTCAAGAGAGGAAGCAAATGCGACAAGTCCATAGCGAGAAATTCTGCCGTATGTAGGCTTCATGCCGACGATTCCACAAAATGCGGCTGGTTGGCGAACAGATCCACCAGTATCTGTTCCAAGTGAAAACAGCACTTCTCCTGCAGCGACTGCAGCTGCTGAACCGCCTGAAGAACCACCAGGTACTCGGTCCAATTTCCAAGGATTATGTGTCGTTTGAAATGCTGAACGCTCAGTAGTTGACCCCATAGCAAATTCATCCATATTCAATTTACCGACACTGATCATACCCGCTTCATGAACTTTTTCAACGACTGCCGCATCATACACAGGCACAAAGTTCTCAAGCATCTTACTTGCACATGTAGTTGTAATTCCTTTTGTAATAATATTGTCTTTTATACCAATAGGTAAGCCGAATAGTGATCCCCGGTTTTCAAGAGGTTCATTGTCCAGTTGTTCAGCACGGGCAAGCGCATCTTCTTCTGTCAATGTAAGGAAGGCTTGGACTTTGTCGTCTAATGCCTTAATCTGCTTAAATGAATCCTCAGTCACTTCTTTAACAGAGACTTCCCGGTTATGTAGTAATGTTTGAAGTTCTGTAGCCGTCTTCTTCATTAACGTCATCTTTTATCCTCCTAAAGTCCGTTATCACAAGATGTTCGGAACCTTTATCATTCCGTCTTCGTGTTCTTCAACGCCTGCGAGCATCTCTTCGCGGTCTAATACGTCTTGAGGTACATCAACTCGCAACACGTTATATAGCTGCAACGGGTGTGTCATCGGCTTTACGCCTTCCGTATCAACTTCATTCAATACATCCCCGAATCCTACAAGTTCGCTAATCAGTTCTGAAAACTGTGCTGCATCCTGATCTGAAATAGCAATTCTTGCGAAGTTCGCAAAATATCGGACATCTTCTTCTGTAAACTTATTCATATTCTTTCCTCCTCATCTGCAATTGTACGACTAATCATACCACCTAACAGGTATGTTGAAAAGTAACTGTCTTAGTCTAAATAATGCGTCCCTACATGCTTCCCTGACGATTCTCATCGTATTTCCTCACGTGCATTCAACATGTACCTATCAGTATCCATAAATATGGACAAATGGATCTTTTTCTCCCGCTTTCTTAACAATTAATGCTTCCGCTCCATTGACGGATGTAATGTTCACTTCAACGTCAATATCAGAATAATAATCTCTAACTTTTCCAGTTAGAAATTGGGTAAATCCAATTGTTTCGCTTTTCCCGAAAAACTGTATAGGGATCGTAATACGCAATGATTTCATTCGATTATCTTTAAAAAAGGCGGTACCTACAATGTTCACAAAGCTTGGAAAATACTCATCGACATCCTGTTTAAAGCGACTGAATTTTGTATTGATGTCACGGTAATTATCGATGGAAGAAGGAGCAGGTAACAATACATATTGTTCATTCACTTCCTTCCATGCATTTGGAACCTCTTTACCTTTATCGGCAAATGCAGTAGCGAAGTATGAACCGGGTACGATTGAGTTCCGTTTTTCTTGTTTGAAGAGCCCTACGACAATCGGGATGTCTTGAAACCCTTCTTGCGCTCGTAATCTTCTTACAATTTCATCAGCTGCTTTTATACCTTGCTTTTGGAGTTCCTCATCTGTAATGTTGATTTCTTTGTTATTCTTCCCATAATAAACAGAGTTTAAGGCGAGTCCGATAGAAACTCCTGACAATCGAAGTTTCTTTTCATCTGTCAACGTCAAATAATTTTGCTCGATGATATGCGCAAGAAATATAGGCTTCTCTTCCGCATCTTCTCCTTCAGCTTCCGGCGGATTCAGACCTTCTTTATCATTGGAGCTTCTTGCAAGCCAGCGTTTCGCTGTTTCCTTATCGATATACTGGCCTTCTTGAAAGTAATGGTTCTTTGTATCGAAGTGTTGCGTAGAAAGGCGTAGCAACCCTTCTTCGGCTTCCTGAATATCGTATTTCGTATTGAGATTGCCGACAACAAGACCACGGCTTGCACTTTGCTTGAACGGCAGTGTCGTCAGATAGAACTCATCTTTCAATTGGACATCCGGAATCATGACCGTCTCTTCGTCTTGTTTGTCAGTTTCCTGGATAAGGGGTTCTTTCTCAGGTCCAATAGATGGCAGGCATCCGCTCAGCAAAAGAGCGGTCACCATGCTTGGTGCTATTAATAACTTCTTCATAAAAAAATTACTCCTTTTCGCCGAGCGCTTCGATCAGATCGGTTTCATTCCAAATAGTGATGTTAAGCTCTTCAGCCTTTGCAAGCTTTGAACCTGCATCTTCTCCAGCGATAACCAAATCCGTCTTTTTACTGACGCTGCCGCTCACTTTACCTCCGAGCGCTTCAATTTGCTCCTTCGCGTCATTTCGATTCAAGATGGATAACTTTCCTGTCAAGACGACTGTTTTCCCAGCAAACGGTCCGTCAGTAGGGATTTCCTGTCGATCAGGTCCCGCATATGTCATGTTCACTCCGTGTTCTTTCAACTTCCCAATGACCTTTTGAACATCTTCATTGGCAAAGAATGTTTTAATTGAATGTGCAACTTTATCCCCAATCTCGTGAATGGATGTGAGGCGTTCCTCGTCCGCTTCTGCAATCGCGTCCATTGTCCCAAATTCTTCGGATAAAATACGTGAAGCTCTTTCACCGACATGGCGAATACCGAGTCCGAAAAGTAATTTCTCCAGTGAATTCGCTTTGGATGTTTGAATAGCGCTAAGTAAATTCGTAACTGACTTCTCACCCATTCGATCCAATTCCAACAATTGCTCTTTCGTCAGTGCATATAGATCTGCAGCATCGTGCACGAGTTCTGCCGTATATAATTGGTCGACAACTCTCTCGCCAATCCCTTCAATATTCATAGCATTGCGTGAGACAAAATGGATGATTGCTTCTTTCATTTGCGCTGCACATTGCGGATTTACACAACGTAGTGCCACTTCTCCTTCAATCCGAACAAGCTCCGAATCACATACTGGACAATGTTCCGGTATCGCATATGGCTCTTCTGAACCTGTACGGTGCTCAACGAGGACTCGGACGATTTCAGGAATAATATCGCCAGCCTTCCGTACAATTACCGTGTCTCCAATACGTATATCCTTTTCACGGATGAGGTCTTCATTATGAAGAGAAGCACGAGAAACTGTCGTGCCTGCAACACGAACCGGTTCTAGTATCGCAGTAGGCGTCACGACACCCGTCCGTCCGACGCTTAGTTCAATATCAAGCAGTTTTGACTGGACTTCTTCGGCAGGGAATTTATATGCCGTCGCCCAGCGCGGACTCTTGGCAGTGAAGCCCAACTGTTCCTGATCTTCGTACTCATCCACTTTAATGACAATACCGTCAATTTCATAATCAAGATCTTGTCTCCGCGATTGCCACGACTCAATATACTCAATCACTTCGTCAATTGATGGACAACGTTTGCTTTGCTTATTCGTTTCAAATCCAAGCGTAGCTAAATAATCTAGCGAATCTGAGTGACTATCCTGCCCGAATGCACTTCCATCCCCGCCAACACCATAGATAAATACGGAAAGGTTTCGGCTAGCAGCGATTTTCGGGTCCAACTGACGTAGCGATCCGGCTGCAGCGTTACGCGGGTTTGCAAATGGTTCTTCTCCATTTTCATCACGCACTTCATTTAAGCGCATGAAGGATCTTTTTGGCATATAAGCTTCTCCGCGAACTTCAATTGTAATCGGCTCTGTCAACTTCATAGGAATCGCATGAATCGTTTTCAAATTGGACGTTATATCTTCGCCAATTGTTCCGTCTCCGCGTGTCGATCCTTGGACGAAAGCTCCGTTTTCATATTTTAAAGAAACGGCTAACCCATCTATTTTCAATTCGCATATATACGTAATGGTTTGTCCTGCTCCTGCTTGTACACGCCTGTCAAAATCTCTTATATCTTCTTCGTTAAACACGTTGGAAAGACTCAGCATAGGAAATTCATGAATGACTTTTGTGAAGCCAGCAAGAATATCCCCTCCGACTCGTTGCGTAGGGGAGTCGGGATAGATTAGATCGGGGTATTCAGCTTCTATAGCTAGCAGCTCCTGCATTTTACGATCGTAAACGGAGTCGGGCACAATTGGAGTATCACGTACGTAGTAGGCATGTCCATACTCATTTAGCAATCCCGTCAATTCCTGCACACGTTTTTCAGCTTCAATTCGATCCATTTTTCTCTCTCCCTATGCTTTTTCTATTGGAGCAAATTTGGCCAATAGCCTTTTTACGCCGATTGGTTGCGGGAATGCGATATCAAGTTCAACGTCATCTGCAGTTCCCTTTACACTGACGACCATTCCTGTGCCCCATTTTTTATGGGTGGCTTTGTCGCCAGCTTTCCATCCCATCTTTTCTCCGCCACTAGTTTTATATACAGGTTTTCTAACAGCAGGTCTGACTGGAGCAGCAGTTCTTCCGAATCCACTTGATCCAAAACCTTGATTATCATTTGACTTCACTTCGATAATATCTGGAGATATCTCATTCAAGAAACGAGATGGATTGTTATAATTCGTACGCCCGAAAATTGTGCGGTAGGAAGCCGCAGTTAGAAACAATAACTGCTCGGCTCGAGTAATCGCTACGTACGCAAGTCTACGCTCTTCTTCCATTTCTTCATTATCTCCTATTGACCGAGCATGCGGGAAGATATTCTCTTCCATGCCAATAACGAAGACGACTGGAAATTCTAGCCCTTTTGCTGCATGCATCGTCATAAGGACGATTTTTTCTTTCGCTTGATTTTCTTCTTTATCAAGCGAATCAATATCCGCTATTAAAGCCAGATCTGTTAAAAATGCGACGAGTGAACGATCGCTGTCATCCTCTTCTGCCCTTTTTTCAAAAGCTTCGGTCACTGACAGGAATTCATCGATATTTTCAAGCCTGCTTTCTGATTCTATAGACTTCTCGCGTTCAAGCATTCCCCGATATCCGCTCTTTTCAATCACTTGCTCGACGAGTTCTGTAACTGACAAGTACTCCTGCATTTGAGAGAAGCCCGCAATCATATCTCTAAATTTCCCAGCTTCATTTGCAGCTTTAGCTGGCAGCCCCATAAAATGGACTTCTTGTAGTGCATCGAAAATCGAGCGCTCATTTTCTAATGCGAATAACGCCATTCGTTCAAATGAAGTCGCTCCTATGCTGCGTTTTGGTTCGTTAATAATACGTGAGAGGGCCAAGTCATCATCATTATTAGCGATTAACCGTAAATAGGCCAATAAATCTTTAATTTCTTTTCGATCATAGAACTTCGTACCACCGACAATCGTATAGTCCAAGTTCGATTTCACTAAGTACTCCTCAATCATTCGTGATTGTGCATTCGTTCTGTACAACACAGCGAACTGATCGAGCGACAACCCTTGCTCCTCTTTTAACTCGATGATTTTCTGCACGATGAACTGAGACTCATCTTTTTCGTCAGAGGCTTTATAGACCGTAATTGCGCTTCCCTCGTCATTATCCGTCCGCAACTTTTTATCATATCGGCTTTCGTTGTTTTTAATAACATCATTCGCTGCTTGCAAAATTGTTTTCGTGGAACGATAATTCTGTTCAAGCATGATGACTGCTGCATCTTTATAATCTTTTTCGAATGATAGGATATTGCCGATGTCTGCACCACGCCATCTATAAATGGACTGGTCTGAATCCCCTACAACACAAATGTTGCGGAATTTTGTTGCAAGCATCTTAACGAGACGGTATTGGGCATTGTTCGTATCTTGATATTCATCGACATGAATATACTGGAACTTATTTTGATAATAATCGAGAACTTCAGGGACGCGTTCGAATAAGGTGAGCGTCATCATAATCAGATCGTCAAAATCGAGTGATTGGTTTTGGCGCAACTTTTTTGAGTAGCCTTCATACACATCCGCTATCGTTTTTTCGTAAGGGTTTTGAGGATTGATCTGGCCTTTGAATGTATCTGCATCGATACATTCATTCTTTGCTGAACTGATTGCATTGAGCATGGAACGTGGATCGTATTGTTTTGGATCGATATTCCGCTCCTTCAATACATTCTTCACTGCTGTCAGCTGATCGGAAGAGTCAAGGATGGTGAAGTTTTTAGAAATTCCGATTCGGTCAATATTTCTTCGTAAAATACGTACGCACATTGAGTGGAATGTCGATACCCACATACGTTCACCTGTACCAGGTCCTAGTAATCCGTCTATACGGTCACGCATTTCACGTGCGGCTTTATTTGTAAACGTGAGTGCAAGAATATTGGATGGATATACATTCTTTTCAACAATTAAATAGGCTATCCGATGTGTAAGTACCCGTGTTTTACCGGAACCTGCGCCTGCCATAATTAGTAGTGCGCCTTCCGTTGTTTTTACCGCACGGGCTTGCTCAGGGTTCATGCCGACGAGCAAGTCTTCAGCAATTTTTTTCATAATGCAATTCCACCTTTCAAAGAACACTTGTTCTTTAGTATACCCTACTTCACTTACTTATGGGGAACAGATTTAACTGCATCAACAGTAGAAAGTGCTGCCGACAAATCATCGTAAATGACGTTACCGACGATGACTGTATCGGCTAAACTTGCCATCATTTTGGCATCTGCAGCATTCGTAATACCGCCGCCATAAAATAGCCGCGTATTGTCAAGTACTCGTCCTGCTGCTTTGACAATAGAAGGTTCTCCTAGCATCCCGCTGTATTCCAAGTAAAAGATAGGAAGCTTGAACAGATGCTCAGCCATGCGTGCATACGCAATGACATCCTCTTCGTCTGGCAATCCGTAGATTTCTGTCAGTCTTGCCGCTGTGCAATTTGGATTCATAATGCAATAGCCTTCCGTCATCACTTCGTCCCAATTCATCATATGGCCATATTCTTTCAAAGCTGCGTGATGAACACCGTTAATCCACTCAGTTTTCGTTGAGTTCAATACAGTCGGGATGAAATAGAAATCAAAGCCAGGCATGACTGTTTCAACAGTTGACACTTCTAGAGCAACAGAGACAGAATATCTGCGGATACGCGCAAGCAAATCAAGGACGTTTTCTATCGTTACTCCGTCAGAACCGCCTATGATTAATGCGTCTGTACCTGATTCAGCAAGCCTTTCCAATTGTTCATCTGTTATCGTTTTTGCAGGATCTACTTTAAAGGCATGGCGCCAAGTTTTTATATCCATTGTCAATCACCTATTCTGTAAAAGTACTAGTGTGCACGGTTGATTAATTCTCCGCGCATTCTATTGAACAGTATACCAAAAAAACGGGCGGAAAGTTTCTCCGCCCGATTCATAATCAATCATTTGTTATTCGTGTCCTCGTCCAATCCAGGATAGAGTCTGTTCAGAATCAGATTATAACCGCCTGAACCATAGTCCACACAGCGTCTCACCCTCGAGATGGTTGCTGTACTTGCTCCCGTATCGTTTTGGATTCTGTCATATGTCTTCTTCTGTTTCAACGCATGGGCGACTTCAAGGCGCTGAGCTAACGATTGAAGTTCACTCATTGTCGAAAGATCGTCGAAAAACGAATAGCATTCTTCCAGATTCTTTAATTCTAAAATAGCTTTAAATAACTGGTCAGTCTGTTCGCTTCTGATTTTGTCGATTTGCATAACTTCCCCCTCTTTCTTACACTATTATTCAAGGAGTATACGTCACAGCTTTTGAAATGCCCGAGTGCGTTGGAACAACATGGATCCACGTCCTCCCCGGAACTAGCTTTGCAGGGACTCCGTTTTCTACTGGCACCAAGAATCCATCAATATTTTTCCATTCCATCTCTTTGGCTACGCCAGCTTGAAATACGATTACTTTACCGCCACTTTCAATATCGACAGCTTGCCTACCTACATTATCAATTGTTCGGTGAGCCGCTTCGAGAACAATTACATTACTCACTTCAACAGGCTCTCCATCTTCTTTATCAACCGTTAAAATACCTTTTACAGTACGATTATACGTACCTTCCGCAGCATCATAAGCAAATGTATTTATGAAATCATTGTTCGTACTGAATCGAACAACGATTAACGAAGCACTGTCTCCTAGTTTAGCATCTTCCACAGAATCATGGAAAACAAACGGCGGAGTCTTAGCAATTTCAACAGATGAGCTCGTCTTTTCCATAGCAGAAATGACATTTTCACCACTTATATATGAATTATGCGGAGCTTTACGGTCATGAGATCTTTTAAATAACGTACCGTCATATTGCATGCCGTTTACGTTATCTACATAACGTCTGTCTAGCAACGCCTTAGCATCGGGACTATAGCCGTGTGCAATGTAAAATGCATCCATTCCTTTGGCCATATGGATAAAATAGTCACGTGCACTACGGATCGGTCCTATTTTATCAGGTTGCTCACTTTGGAATAGTGCCAAAAATCGTGTGACATTCCCTTCAGCAAGAAATTCATAGACAATATCCGCTTGGCTGATTCCGGATTGCGGACGGGCTAATGGATGATTGTTAATCGTTGCTAGTACTGGTCTTGCCAGAACTTCATCTTCATTTAATACGCCCGTAAACGGAGACGGATAAAGAAGCATGCCTTCTTCTTCAGGTTCTTCAATTTCTTCGGGCTCATCCATGGCAACAAGATTTTCTTCAATTTCAGGTTCAGGTGCAACAGGTTCTTCAATCGTTTTCTCTTTTTTCGAACACGCCGCAGACAGCATCAACATCATGATAGCTATAACGAACAGCCATCCTCTTTTTTCCCCTGGCATTTCTGCCTCCTATCTTTCCGTAACCGGAATCAGTATTTCATTTTTCATAACATTATAAAGGCCTAGTTGAGTCGCTCGTACATATGGTAAATGTGTAGATTGCAGGAATAGGAAAGTATACACCGCATCGCCATGCTGATAGCCACGCTCTCTTAATGCATTTTTCAAATGTATTTCCTCTTCAATCAGTTTATCTACAGGTAATGCGGACAGTCCTCCAGCGATAGGAAGTTCGAGACATGCAATCTTCACTCCATCTTCCATTAACACCATGCCACCGTCCATCTTCTTCATTTCTCGGAAAGCTTGTAGCATCTGTGATTTGTCTTTACCGATAAGAATGATATCACCTGTATTGGAGTAAGAAGACGCGAATCCTTGTATACCGTTTGCAAATCCTTTAATGAATGTGTTAAGTCTCCACTTGCCGTTCCTATCTATAAGTAGTAGAAAACTTTCATCTTGTTCATCAGATAGTCTGTCCACACTTTTATCAAGTACCACTTTGTAAGGTTTTGTTATAACGTCATTCACCATCTCAATGCCTATATCGTCTGTAAAGTCAAAATCAGTTTCATTCAAATCAAAATGAAGATCGAGTTTTGGGATTGACGTCCAATCTACCGAATTAAAGTTGGTAACCGGTACCCTGTCTCTTAACAGCCACTGTCCTTTTGATAAAACATCTGTTGGCACAGGATTTTGTTCATTCTCTAGGAAGTTGAACGTTGCATATCTTCCCGTCGCAATTACTCCATGTATGTCAGATATATCGTAGTAACGTGCGACATTATAGGAAGCCATCAAGTACGCATCAATCGTGGCAACTCCTGCATCAAGTGCGACTTGAATGCATTTATCCATAACTCCGTCCATATGGAAAGATGGAGTGGAACCGTCTGTCGTCATCATGAGATGGTCGAAGACATCCAACTCTTTTTCAATGATGTCCGTAAGCAAATGTGGTAAATCAGGACGGATTGACGAATGACGGAGAGTCACTCCGTAGCCATGCAATAGACGCGCTTCCACTTCTTCAATTGTCATCGCTTCATGATCTCCATCCGTTCCAATTAGCTTCATCCTTGCTAGTGTACGCTCTGATGCACCCGGAAAATGACCTTCAATTTTCTTGCCTGCTTTTTTTGCCGCTACAAGTGAAGACATCATTTCCTGATCGCCGTTCAGAAGCCGCGGCCATCCTGTCAGCTCGCCTCCCATTAAAACATCACTACGTTTGAGCCATTCACCGATATCTTTTTGATTGAACACTTCTTTTTCATTGTGCAAGACAGTTTGCGAATCAAATCTAGCCCACCAATAAAACGAAAACGGCAGCTCATTCAGTTGCTCAAGTAAGGCAAATGCTTTTTCATTCCCAAGAAGCATGAAAAACGTCAAATTATCACATAAGAATGTCGTTGTTCCACGTCTGCCTGCGAATTCTGCAAACGTTTCAGGATTGTACAGTTGAAATGGATGAACATGAGGTTCGATATAACCGGGAACGATTTTCTTACCCGTAGCATCAATAATTTCCGCATCATCCATCATAGCTGGCATGCGTTCGCCGGTGTAAACAATTCGATCACCGGAAATCCAAATGTTACCAGTTACCCATTTTTTTAATATGGAATGTAAATAGCATGCATTTTGGATAATGAGATCCGGTACTTCTTTTCCATTTATAATTTGAAGATGTTTAAAGATAGTTTGTTGGTCCCACATTTTTTTCCCCTTCGTCTATGTTCTACTGATTTTATCGTAGCATAGCATTGTTTGAAAATATAGACCCTTTTACGACTTTATGATTAATTACTCTGCTAAAAACAAATCACCTATATGGAATGATTCATAACAGGTTCGGCAATCCTTACGTGAAAGGATTGTATCGTGAAAGGAATGAGTTCGTTGAATCCACAAAGCGATAATCAAATACCGCATCTTTTTGCAAGATTGCTGAACAAGCTTCAAGTAGCTGGAGACACTATACATACTCCTATCGAAATAGACGAAGAGAATGCACAATTGCTTTTTATTAAAAGTGTCATTGATGGTAACCAACTTCAGAATACAATCATTAAACCATTCTTTGAACTTGCATCTGAGAAGCGGTTTTTGCAGTATCTCGATTCCTTGCCGAATAAGATTGAAATAGTTGATGAAGAAACATTGCTTGTGGAATTGACTAGAGGCATGTTGCTGATTAATGTTCAACAACGGTATGTTTTAATCGACATAAAAAAAGTCAATACGGATTCCGTTCAAATCACTTCATTGGAGCCTACAATTTATGGACCGCAAGGCGGTTTGAGCGAGAGTCTTGAAACTAACATCAATCTTCTCAGACAGCGATATGCTGAGCCATCTTTAGCTGTTGAAATTACTACACTGACTGATCGTTCCAAGTCCGTGCTTGCCATACTATATGACAAGGAAGTAGTAGACACAGAAGTACTGGATACAGTAAGAAAACGTTTAGGGCAATTAAACAATCCGCTAATTCAATCGACTGCAGATTTGGAGCTCTATTTAAATCAAGAAAAGTTCGCCTTATTCCCATCTACTTTACTGACCGAAAGACCTGACAGAATCGTATACAATCTAGCAGGAGGAAAGGTTATTATAATGTTGGACGGCAGTCCGCAAGTAACGATGGCTCCTGCTGTTTTTTTTGATTTCATGGTGTCAATGGACGACCACTACCACAATTTCTGGACTTCCATTTCCACGACTTTCTTACGTTACGCAGGATTATTTACTTGTACAGTACTACCCGCATTATATGTAGCGATCATTTCGTACAATCCAGATGTAATTCGAACAGAATTGGCTTTGACTGTAGCCGGTAGCCGTATAGGGGTACCTTATCCATCCTATATAGAAGTGATTTTCATGCTCGTCTTTATAGAATTGCTTACTGAAGCGAGTATCCGTTTGCCAAAAGCAGTCAGTGCAACAGCTACCACTGTAGGTGGTCTAATACTAGGTACGGCAGTTGTTGAGGCCGCTCTAGCCTCTAATATCATGATCATTGTCGTTTCACTTGTAGCTATATCCACTTTCGTAATCCCTATTAATGAAATGAGTTTTTCAGTGAGGGCTACTCGTTTCTTTTTATTACTTTATGCAACTCTTTTTGGTCTAGCTGGAGTGATTATCGGTTTCGTCGGAATTATTATGTACTTGGCGAATAAGGAAAGTTTCGGGAAACCTTATTTAAAGTTCTATTGGAAGAACCGTTCAGAAGAAATAAAAGGGGGATTAAAGAAATGAATCGATTCCTCTATTATTTGATATTCATCAATATGATTGCGAATATTATCGCATCCGTTCCTCGCATTCTCATTCTTGAAAAATCAAATGGCGCTATAATAGCCATGGTTTTAGGTACAATCGCTGGGCTTTTGATAACATATATTACGATCAAGTTCTACAATGCATTTCCCGGTAAAAACTTGATGGAACTGTTAAAAATTTATACACCAAAATGGTTTTCTATTTCTGTTCTGATCTATTTCGCTGCCAATTGGTACATTGCAGGCTCGATTACGCTTGTTACTTTCACATTTGTTCTCATTCGTTTTTTAACTCCTGAAATGCCGATAATAACAATCGCCATCAGTTTATTAATCGTTGTTTCCAGTTCTTTATTAATTAAAACGAAAAGCATCCTATATATGATTGAAATCACTATTGTCATTTTTTCTCCTCTGATCATTTTCTTTCTTATGAAATCCGTTTTCAATGATGTTTTTGAAATTGATTTTGTCAAAATCGCATTGATGCATATTAATGAACTGCCAAACTACTCAGCATTTACAGCATCAACATATCTCTATATCGGAATCGTAAATATGGCGGTCTTCAATACTTTCTTTATGAAAAGGATTAAACTTGGCATTTTACCATTACTCATTCTCGGAGCCGGTGGTCTCTTTGTCATATCCTTGACGTATTTTGTGCCCATAGGGATTGGTGGTTTTGATAAAATTGACGATCTCATTTATCCGTGGATTTCAACTAGTGACTCCATTCGTATGAAATTCGGAATTATTGAAAGGCTGACATTTTTCTTTTTGCTTGTTTTTTTAGCGATTGCCATATTGAGTATATCCATTCATTGGCACGGTGCATGCAGATTATTGCAAAGCGCTTTAGGTCTTGAAAAATTCAAATGGAAAGGACATGATTTGTCGCCTATTTTTTGTGCAATCCTCTTTTCTTTCGTAAGCTTCCTACTCATTTTATATTTGTCAGAGGGACAATTATTTTCATATACAACTTATTTCTTTAATCTGCTCCCTGTTTTCTTCGGCATCTCCATGGTTGTTTTCCTTGTCATAAAAAGGAGGGCTGCAAAATGAGAGTTTTCACACTTGCGATTATTTTACTACTCTCAACAGTAATCCAATCTGGTTGTGCGTTTAAAGATATTGATAAGCGTATTTTAATTGTGGCGATTGGAATTGACCCTGCCGAAAATAGTGAAGGTTACAAAGTGACTTTAAAAATCGCTTTGCCCGTTGCTTCTGTAAAACAAGCGTCAGGACCTCGGTTTGCTTATTTTACGGAAGAAAGTGAAACAGTTGGCGAGTCGCTTCGCATTTTGGAAACGCATATTGATAAAGTATTGGAATTCGGCCATGTTAAAGCAATTGTCATTAATGAGGAACTTTTTAAAGATGGTATTGAAGATTTCATGGATTACTTCACTAGGAGAGCAGATATCCAATTAATAGCTTATGTTATAGCTGCCCGGCCTTCTGCAGAGGAAATATTGAAAATAGAACCCGATACAGAAGCAGCTTCAACGGTTTCATTATTGAACTTCTTTGACGACACAGGAACAGAAAGTCCTTATATAACGACAAGCTTTCTATTTCAATTCAGACGTGATTATCTCGGTAAAGGGATTGATTCATTTGTGCCAATAATTGAAACAAATGAGGAAAAGAATGAATTGATTGTAAATAAAGCAATTGTGTCAGGAGAAGGATCTGACCCTATCGTACTGGATCAGATCAAGACAAAATACTATAACTCATTATTTAAAAGCAAAGCTGGTATGGATTATAAAGTTGAGGATGATAATCTTACATTTATGCTTTACATCGATAAAGTGAAAATGTCTTACAAAATTATCGAAGAAGATAAAAAGCCGACATCGATAAAAATAAACGCAAAATTTGTCGGGATCATCGGTCAATCCAATCACGCATTATCTCAAGATAAGTTGAATCATTATAATGAGCTTTCCGAAAAAGCGATAAAAGAGAAAATGACGGACTTTTTTAAGACTCTCCAGGAGGCAGGTTTGGATCCAGGTTTCGGTTTACGGTATCGAGCTACACGATTAAACAGTGACGGGTTATATGAAAAATGGGAAGAAGCCTATAAAGATCTTCCAATCGATATTAACGTAACAGTGAAACTGAAAAGTACAGGTGCTCTTGAATGAAAAACAGGCCTCTCCGTCATCTCTGGAGAGGCCTGTTACTATTAATATTATTCGAATGTTCGCCAACCAATATCTGTCCGGTAAAAGAAACCGCGCCATTCAAGTCCATCCAATCCTTCATAGACTTTTCGTTGCGCCTCTTTCAACGTTGATGCACGGGATGTGACTAGTACAACTCGTCCGCCATTACTCACAAACCGTTCACCTAACAGCTTCGTTCCTGCGTGGAATACGTCAAGTTCAGCAGAAAGGTTGCTAAGATCAGGTAGACTCTTTCCTTTTTCGACTTCACCGGGATATCCGTCAGCAGCGACAACAACTCCAAGTACCGCATCCTCTGACCATTTTAAATCATATGGTTTGCCATCCATAAGAGCCATCATGAATTCACCAAAATCAGATGTCATACGAGGTAAGACGACTTGCGTTTCTGGATCTCCGAAACGTGCATTAAACTCAATTACTTTCGGGCCGTTTTTTGTGAGGATAAGTCCAGCGTATAAAATTCCTGTAAAAGACATGCCTTCTTCAGTCATAGCTTCAACGGTCGGTTTAACGACTTTATCATACGACTCTTGAATGACGAATTCAAGGATTTGCGGGACTGGTGAATAAGCACCCATTCCACCTGTATTCGGACCTTGGTCACCATTGAATGCACGTTTATGATCTTGTGCGATTACCATAGGATAGATTTGTCCATCATGAACGAATGACATATAGGAAAATTCTTCGCCGTCAAGAAACTCCTCAATGACGACTTTCGAAGAAGACTCACCGAACTTCTGATTGCCGATCATATCTTCTACTGCTTCATATGCTTCATCAATGGTCATTGCAACAACTACGCCTTTACCTGCTGCAAGTCCATCCGCTTTCACAACGATAGGTGCACCGTTTTCTTCAATGAACGATTTCGCTTCATCAACATCTGTAAAAGTGCCGTATGCAGCAGTCGGAATATCATATTTTCTCATTAATTCTTTAGCAAACGCTTTGCTGCCTTCAATTTGAGCGGCGGCTTTAGTAGGGCCGAATATTCGTAAATTCCGTTCATTGAAGTAATCAACAATTCCTTCTGCCAATGGCTGCTCAGGACCGACAAATGTCAGGTCAATTTTAGTAGAAGCTGCAAAATGAGCTAGTCCCTCGAAATCATCTGCACGAAGATTCACGATTGTCGCATCAGTTGCCATACCATCATTTCCAGGTGCTGCAAACACTTCAGAAACGGACGCGGACTGTTTGAACTGCCTGGCAATAGCATGCTCCCTTCCCCCACTACCGATTACAAGTACTTTCATTTGCGATTTCCCCTCTCTCAGTGCTTGAAATGGCGAACGCCAGTGAATACCATTGTGATGCCGTTTTCATTCGCTTTTTTAATGGAATCCTCGTCTTTCACAGATCCACCAGGTTGAATGATTGCCGTAATGCCCGCTTGTGCAGCAGCTTCGACAGTATCATCCATCGGGAAGAATGCGTCCGATGCAAGTGCTGCACCTTTTGCACGCTCGCCTGCTTGTGTAAGTGCAATTCCTGCTGCTCCGACACGGTTCATTTGTCCAGCACCGACACCAAGCGTCATATGCGAATCTGTAACGACGATGGCATTCGATTTCACGTGTTTGACTACGGCCCATCCGAGTTTAAGTGCTTCCCACTCTTCTTCCGTCGGCTCACGGTCCGTTGCAACCTTAATATCAGCGTCTTCAAAACCGAATGCATCCGGCTCTTGCATGAGCAAGCCACCTTCAACTGACACGGTATTCCAGTTGTCTTTTTTATGCTGTGTAAATGGAATTGTAAGCAGGCGGATATTTTTCTTTTTTGTCAATAAAGCAAGTGCCTCTTCTGAGAATAAAGGTGCAATGATAATTTCCAAAAAGATTTCCGAAAGCTTTTCTGCAGTTGCTGTATCTACTTCACGGTTCAGTGCAACGATACCGCCGAAGATGGACATCGAGTCTGCTTCATATGCTTTATTGAATGCTTCAGCTATTGTTTCCCCAGTTCCTACACCACAAGGATTCATATGTTTCACTGCTACTGCTGCCGGTTGCTGAAATTCCTTAACAATCTGGATAGCCGCATTCGCGTCCTGGATATTGTTATAAGACAATTCCTTGCCGTGCAATTGTTCAGCATAGGCAATTGAGAAGTCAGAGCCTAGCGGACGGCTATAAAACGCCGCTTTCTGGTGTGGATTTTCACCGTAACGAAGCGGCTGTTTCAGTTCATATGTATACGTAACTTGCTCCGGGAATTCCTCAGCTGTAAGGTCAGTGAGGTAGCTTGCGATTAGTGCATCATAAGCTGCTGTGTGACGGAATACTTTTGCTGCAAGACGACGGCGTGTTTCAAGCGTTGTCTGCCCATCTGATTTTAATTCCACAAGAACTTGTTCGTAATCTGTTGCGTCGACGATTACCGTCACATAGGCGTGGTTCTTGGCAGATGCACGAAGCATTGCCGGTCCACCGATGTCGATGTTTTCGATTGCATCTTCAGTAGTGACGTCAGGTTTTGAGATTGTTTCTTTGAATGGGTAGAGATTGACGCAGACGATATGAATCGGCTGGATGCCGTGTTCCGTCATTTGTGCTTGGTGTGACGGGTCGTCTTGTTTAGCTAGAAGTCCGCCGTGGATGAGCGGGTTTAGTGTTTTGACACGGCCTTCCATAATTTCAGGGAAGCCTGTTATTTCGTCGACAGCTGTTACTGCGACACCATTTTCTTTCAGATGTTTCATCGTTCCGCCTGTTGATAGGATTTCATAGTCAAGTGCTACAAGCGCTTGTGCAAACGCCAATATTCCTTTTTTGTCCGATACGCTGAGCAAAGCACGTTTTTTCACGAATAAACCCTCCGATTATAGAAATTAGTATTACATTGATTTCCGTTCCGGCGGACGCTTTCCTGGGGGCGGGCGGTAAGCCTCCTCGGACGCTGCGCGTCTCTCCGGGGTCTTACCTGTCAGGGCAAAGATGTGCTCCTTTACGCTGCGCTTCACTCGCAAAAGCCGTTCTTCGTCACGGCTCTCGCTTATCCCCAAGGAGTCGCCGCCTGCACTTCAATCAACAGAGCTTCTTCTAATAAAGATACGAAACAGTTTATAAAATAACAAAATACAAATACACAGATATAGTTAGTACTTGTATTACTGTTCAAACAGCAATTTTAATGTTTCTTTATAAAGAACATGCTCCACGGCATGAATGGCTTCAGCTGTACTTTCTGCGTCGCCTTCAACAACACGGACAGCTTCCTGAGATAGTATTGGACCAGTGTCCATTCCCGCATCTACCAGATGGACGGTGACGCCTGTCACTTTCACTCCGTGGTCGACTGCTTGTCCGATTGCATCTTTCCCCGGGAATGAAGGGAGTAGGGACGGATGGATGTTGACGATGCGTGATGGGTAAGCGGATAAAAGATCATGTCCGATCAGCCGCATGTAGCCTGCCAGGATAATCCACTCGGTTTCGGATGCACGTAGCGTGTCGATGATTGCATGTTCATGGGCTTGTTTTGATACGAATGCTTTTGGTTGTAGTACTGTGACTGGAATTTTAGCTTGTTTGGCACGTTCAATAACGTAGGCTTCCGGTTTGTCTGTGATGACGTGGACGATTTCCGCGTGTAGTTCTCCTTCGCGGCATGCTTGTTCAAGAGCCGTGAAATTGCTGCCGCTTCCTGATGCGAAAACGGCCATCCTCACTTTTTCAGTCATTCGGACAAACTCCCGTCATGGTTTCCTAGGAATGTGATGCTTGATCCTCTTGTTACGCGACCAATTTCAAACGCATCTTCTCCATGCAACGCGGCAATTTGTATGGCACGCTTCGCTTGTTCTGCAGGTAAAGCAATGACAAATCCGATGCCCATGTTGAAGACGCTGTACAGGTCTTTATCAGCCAACTTACCTTTGTCTTTGAGCATTTTAAAGATTGGCAGTACTGGCCAAGAGCCTAGATTGACTTCGACTCCGAATCCGGATTGGAACATTCTCGGAAGGTTCTCGTAGAAACCACCGCCTGTAATATGGCCCATTGCATGCAATTCAAGTTCATCGTTCATTTGAAGAATAGGCTTCGCATAAATTTTTGTCGGTTCAAGTAGTGCATGTCCGACTCTTCCAAGCTCTTCGTATCCAGCAATGTACTCATCAATTGTATAGCCTTGCTCTTCTAGAACGATTTGACGAACAAGTGAAAATCCGTTGGAGTGAATGCCGCTCGATGCAATTCCAACAAGGACGTCTCCTTCTACAACTTTTTCACCTGTCACGATTTTGCTCTTTTCACATGCGCCGACAGCAAATCCTGCAAGGTCATATTCTTCAATATCGTACAGACCAGGCATTTCTGCAGTTTCGCCACCGATCAATGCTGCACCGGACTGCACACAACCGTCTGCGATTCCTTTAACGATGGCTTCGACTTTTTCAGGGACCGCTTTGCCAAGTGCAATATAATCCAGGAAGTACAATGGCTCTGCACCTTGGGCAACAATATCGTTGACACACATCGCAACACAGTCAATACCAATCGTGTCGTGTTTGTCAGCCATAAAAGCCAATTTCAATTTTGTTCCTACACCATCAGTTCCTGAAACGAGAACAGGCTCCTTGTAATTGAGTTCAGAAAGATCGAACATCCCACCGAAACCGCCGAAAGCTCCCGTCACACCTTTACGTACAGTACGTGCCACATGGGACTTCATCCGTTCAACGGACTCGTAACCTGCTTCTATATTAACGCCTGCTTTTTCGTATGCTTTTGACATCGTAAGCACTCCTTATCGTCCATATTCTTTTTCATGGGGTAAAACGGTATCCGCATAAATATCAGTTGGATATTCACCTGTGAAACATGCGAGACATTGTCCGCAGTTTTTCATTTCATCCGGTCTGCCAATCGCTTTCAGCATACCTTCAGCAGATAGGAACGTCAGTGAATCTGCACCGATTAAATCACGTACTTCATCAACTGTGCGACCCGTTGCAATCAATTCCGAATCCGTACTAATATCTACTCCGTAAAAACAAGGACTTACTAGCGGAGGCGCTCCGATGACAACGTGCACTTCTGTCGCGCCTGCATCTTTCAACATCTTAACGATTCGTTTCGATGTCGTACCACGTACAATCGAATCATCGACCATGACAACTCGTTTGCCTGCTACAACTTGATGCACGGGCGAAAGCTTCATCTTCACGCCACGTTCGCGCATGGATTGCGTCGGTTGGATGAACGTACGGCCTACATATCTATTTTTAATTAACCCAAGTTCATAAGGTATTCCGCTCTCTTCAGAGAACCCGATTGCTGCGGAAATACTGGAATCAGGTACACCCGTAACGACATCTGCTTCAATCTTCACTTCACGCGCAAGCTGTTTTCCGCAACGTTTACGTGCCATATGGATGTTAATGCCGTCTATATCTGAATCCGGTCTTGAGAAATAGACATATTCCATCGAACACATTGCAGGATTAGCTGCTTCTGCGAACCTGTCCGATACTAACCCTTTATCATTGATAATTATTAATTCACCTGGAGCGACCGAGCGAATCGGTTCTGCACCGATTAAGTCAAACGCACAAGTTTCAGATGATACAACCCATGAATCACCTAACTTCCCAAGTGACAACGGGCGTAATCCATTCGGATCTTGAGCGACCATTAAGCCTTCTTCTGTCAGAACGACAAATGCAAAAGCACCTTTTAGCATCGATAGTGCTTTCTTTACACGGTCTCTTTGTGTCAATGAACCACTGCTGCTTCGCTTAATCAAGTGCGCCAACACTTCAGTATCGGACGTTGTCTGAAAAATACTGCCCTGTCTTTCAAGGCTTTCCTTCAAGTCCTTCGCATTGACCAAGTTTCCGTTATGCGCAATTGCCATGCTACCTGTTGTGGAACGGAAGACGAGCGGCTGGACATTTTCCGCACCGCGCCCCTCCGCTGTCGTGTAACGCACTTGGCCGATTGCACAATTGCCTGTCAACGAATTGAATGCATCTCCAGTAAAGACGTCATTAACGAGTCCTTCACCTTTTACAACATGTAAGCCTTTATCATCTTTCGTTACAATTCCAGCGCCTTCTTGACCCCGGTGTTGTAATGCGTGCAGTCCGTAATAACTTAGTTGCGCCGCATCTTCATGACCCCAAATTCCGAATATGCCACATTCTTCGTTCAGGCCTCTGAGTTCAGCAAGCATGCAATTGCCCCTTTCCAAGCGGAACGGAACTCTTCAACCGTCCCTTCTACTAACACTGTATTTTCTTCGCCTTTAATAACAATTTCAGCTGTCGCCGTTACCGTACCGATTCTATTTGCATCTGGAACAAGTTTTTCAAAAGCTTCTGCATGCTCGTCTTTCACAGTAACTAAGAAACGTGATTGCGTTTCACTGAATAAAGCTGTAACAGAAGATCCGGGAATCGAAACTTCTGCCCCAAGACCTTGTGCATCGAATGCTTTTTCACATAATGCAACTGCGAACCCGCCTTCTGAAAGATCAGTAGCCGATTGAACTAATTTGCTTTGAATTGCTTTAAGAAGATCTTTTTGACGTGCAACTTCTACATCCAAATCGATTGCAGGCACTTTACCGAAAATCTTTCCTTCAACCATTTGTTGCAATTCACTTCCACCGAACTCAGTTTTCGCTTCACCAATGACGTAAATCGCATCTCCTGCTTGTTTAAATGCAGTTGTCGTCACTTGGGATAAATCATGCACGATTCCAACCATACCCATCGTTGGAGTCGGATAGACTGGTACACCGTTTACTTCATTGGACATCGAAACGTTCCCGCCAATAATCGGTGCATTCAGTTTACGGCAAGCTTCTGAAATACCGTCTGCAGACTTCTCGACTTGCCAGAACACTTCTGGCTTGTCTGGGCTACCGAAGTTCAAGCAATCTGTTGCTGCAATCGGCTCAGCGCCTGAACAGATCAGGTTACGCGTAGCTTCCGCCACTGCAATCTTCCCACCAGTTTCAGGATCAAGATAAATGAATCGAGAGTTACAATCGGCAGTCATCGCAAGCCCTTTATTTGTCCCGCGTACTCTAATGACACCTGCAGATGAACCCGGAGCAACGACTGTATTCGCACGTGCTTGTGTATCGAATTGATTATAGACCCATTCTTTTGACGCGATTGTTGGACGTTGCAGTAAAGCAGTTAACGTCTCTTTAAGATGAGTAACAACTGGTTCCGTATTTTCCATCGCCTGGAACTCTGAAAAGTACGCAGGTTCTTTTGATTCTTTATAGTAAACAGGTGCATCTTCCGCAAGTGTATCTGCTAAGATTTCTGCGACTGTCTCTCCTTTATGTTTTAACCGAAGCATTTTGTCTTCTGTTACTACTCCGACCGATACTGCTTCAATATTATGCTTTGCGAATAGATCGATAATTTCTTGCTCGCGACCTTTTTTCACGACAATAAGCATACGCTCCTGTGATTCTGATAGCATCATCTCATATGGTGTCATACCTTCTTCACGTTGTGGTATGAGATCCAAGTTCATCTCTACACCAAATCCAGCTTTTGAAGCCATTTCAGCCGCTGATGAAGTCAGTCCAGCCGCCCCCATATCTTGAATGCCTATAAGCGCATCAGATTTCACCAGTTCAAGACAAGCTTCCATCAAAAGTTTTTCAAGGAAAGGATCTCCCGCTTGCATGACAGGCAGTTCAGCTTCTTTATCAACCGCAACCTCTGTTGAAGACATTGTCGCACCGTGTATTCCATCACGACCTGTTTTTGCACCTGCATAAATAACCGTATTACCGACTCCTGAAGCCAACCCTTTTTGAATATCTTCATGATTCAACAAACCGACTGTCATCGCATTGACAAGAGGACGTTTTGAATAACAATTATCAAACTGCACTTCTCCAGCAATTGTCGGTATCCCGATTGTATTTCCGTAGCTCGCAATTCCGGCTACAGCTTGTTCGAACAAATAGCGGTCACGCGCATCAGACAAGTCACCAAAACGCATTGAATTTACGAGTGCAACAGGACGTGCGCCCATTGAAAAGACATCACGAATAATGCCGCCTGCACCTGTCGCGGCACCGATGAAAGGCTCGATTGCGGATGGTGAGTTATGTGATTCCATTTTAAAGACTGCAGCTTGGTTATCCCCTATATCTACGATTCCCGCACCTTCACCCGGTCCTTGAAGAACACGTTCACCTTCAGTCGGAAATCTACGTAAAATCGGCTTAGAGCTTTTATAAGAACAATGTTCAGACCACATTGCAGAGAACAATCCTGTTTCTGTATAGTTTGGAAGGCGTCCAATCATTTCTACTGCACGATCGAACTCCTCGTCTGTCATTCCCATTTGACGATATAATTTCTCATCTTTGATTTGTTGAGTTGTAGGTTCATGCATGGCTGACATTGTTTTCACTCCAGTTCTTTATAATTGATTGGAATAAAGGCAAACCATCTGTACCGCCGATGATTGCTTCGACTGCCCGTTCAGGAAGTGGCATCATGCCAAGGACATTGCCTTGTACATTCAATACGCCTGCAATTCCGTCAACACTACCGTCGTGGCTGTCATCTGCATATGTAAATACAATACGTCCATCTGCTTTTAATTGCTTTGCCGTTTCTTTATCAACATAGTAGTTCCCATAATGATGTGCAAAGGGTAATGTAATTTGTTGACCTTCTTCGTACACAGCGGTAAATCTAGTAGATGCATTTTCGACGTTCAGAGTGGAATTTCCACTTCTGAATTTAAGATCTTTATTTATAAGGAAAGCACCTGGAAGAATGCCCGCTTCCACTAAAATTTGAAAACCATTTCCTACTCCTAAAACAGGTTTTCCTGTTTTTACGAACTCTTTTAAACTGTTAATAGCTGGAGAGCTTTGTGCGAGCGCGCCTGGACGTAAATAATCACCGAAAGATGCTCCAGTCGGCAAGATGACTGCGTCGAAACTTTTCAAATCAGCCTGATTATGATTAACGACTTCCGCACCTTCACCAACGATATTTAAAACAGCATGCACCATATCCTCGTCACAGCTAGAGCCAGGGAAGCTTAAAATAGCGAACCTCATTTGCCCGCAACCTCCCCGATTTCAAAGCTGTAATCTTCAATCACTTTATTGACAAGAAGTACTTCACACATTTTTTTTACCCGTTCTTCAATTTCTGCTTGCGTTCCTGAAAGTTCAAGTTCAATAAGTCTTCCAATACGTACATTCCCAACTTCGTCAAAACCCAATTTGTGTAATGCATCTTTTGCAGCAATACCTTGTGGATCTACAACGCTCTCGCGTAATGTTACGTATACGTTTACTTTAGTCATGTCTTTTTCCTCCCAAGTGGTAGTAATTTTGTCGATCGTTTATTATTTCAGGACCAAATCTCTGTTGCATCAATTTCATCTAGCGTATTTTCAACATTGTCCGTCATGATTGTGACGTGGCCCATTTTACGTTTTTCTTTCGCTTCCGCTTTCCCATATAAATGAATAGACCAATCCGGATGATTTTTTATAACTTTTTTCAATGGCGTTACATGTTCACCAAGGACGTTTACCATAATAGACGGCGCCCATAGCTTCGGTTTTCGAAGTGGCCAGCCACAAATTGCACGGATATGTTGATGGAACTGGGACACATTGCATGCTTCAATTGAATAATGCCCCGAGTTATGTGGTCGTGGTGCCAATTCGTTAATGACGATTTCTTCGTTTTCCAGAACGAACATTTCTACTGCAAGCGTACCAACCAATTTGAGATGATCCGCAATCGCTTTTGCAGCTTGCTCTGCTTTTTGTATGACCGCTTCAGGAACTCGCGCAGGAACGATTGACTCGTGTAGAATGTGATGCTTATGAATATTTTCAGCAATCGGGAGGCAATACGTTTCGCCTGCAGGATTACGTTGGATAATAACTGAGATTTCTTTTTTGAATGGTACAAATGCTTCTGCAATGCACTCAGAATGAGCAAACAGCTCTTTTGCTTCATCGATATCAGCTGCTGAGCCGAGTTTCACTTGTCCTTTACCGTCGTATCCGCCAAATGCTGTCTTGACGATGCACGGGTAACCGATTGTATCAACATTGTTTTTCAGTTCGTTAAAATTACTTGCTGTTATATACTTAGCAACAGGTGCTCCAGAAGCTGTTATTTCAGCCTTCTCAGCAATTCTATTTTGAGTAATTCTTACAAGTTCTGCGCCTTGTGGAACATAAGCAATTTGTGTAAGTCGATGTAAGCCTTCATAATCGATGTTTTCAAATTCGTAAGTAATGACATCACTTACATCACCCAACTCTTCTAAAGCTACCTCATCGTTATATGGAGCTACAATTCGAATATCCGCGATTTGTCCACACGGCGAGTCCATCGTTGGATCGAGTACTGCTATTTTAAATCCTGCTTCTTTTGCTGCAAGTCCCATCATACGACCAAGCTGGCCGCCACCAATAATACCAATGGTTTGTCCAGGCAAAATAATCATAGCAAATCACCACTGCTTTCGAGGGCCAAGTCACGCATCTGTTGTCTTCGTGTCTCAAGTCGTTTTAGCAGTTCTTTGTCATGGACCGCTAAAAACTGTGCTGCAAGCAAGCCGGCATTCGTTGCCCCGGCTTTGCCGATAGAAACGGTAGCTACTGGCACACCGCCTGGCATTTGCACAATGGACAATAATGAATCCATGCCATTTAGCGCTTTAGACTGGACCGGTACACCTATTACAGGCAACAACGTTTTTGCTGCGACCATTCCTGGAAGATGCGCTGCTCCACCTGCTCCTGCAATAATTACTTCAATTCCTCTATTTTGCGCAGCTTCTGCATACTCAAACATAAAATCCGGCGTACGATGTGCGGACACAACTTTCTTTTCATAATTCACATTCAGCTCATCTAAAATATCGCATGTATGCTTCATCGTTTCCCAATCGCTTTTACTGCCCATAATTACGCCGACTTTCAGTTCCACAGACAATCCGCCCCTTTTCATTCTTGTAATTCCATTGTTTCAACAAAAAAACCTTGAATAAACTGTTCTCCATATCATTACGGAAAGCAGTTCATTCAAGGATATTTAATAAGCGTTAAGATGAATTGTTCCATTTGTCATGGCACACCTTTCGCTGTTTCCTAAAATTCACTTTTCCCCATAGTCCAGACATTACGGTGTCCTGGTAGAAACACTGAAGCCAATCCTTCAGCATATATGTGGATTTCTATTTACTATTACATATTATCAATTCGACGTTTGCGAGTCAACTTAAAAGCGAACGTTTTTATAGTATGCTTATAAAACGTTCGTAAATAAGTGCGTTTAATCGAGAAGAACGCCTTTAAACTTAATCACTTGGCGTATAGGAACATATTTCCCTTCGATTTCCTCAAAAAGAGGTTCTTCTTTACGTCCTGCAGCGGTATAGCCTTGTGCAGCCATACGTTCAAGACATGTTTCAATCGATTCTCCTTGTTCAACTTCAAACCAGACGGTCTTCTTTTGTGTACTCATTTAAATAACTTCCCTTTTCTAACAGACTTTACCCAAAAACCGCCATGGATCGTTTTAGGCTCATACGCAATAATGAACGCTTTTGGATCAATCTGTTTAATGATATCGTATAATTTTAATTCATCTTTACGTGGTGTCAGTATTTGCATTGCGGATCGATTACCCTCTAATCCATTGGCTGCCCAGTCTGTTACTCCATATCCTTTGTCTCGCAGTAGTTTTGGCATTGTATGATCAACATCCGCCGTAATGACGTTTACAGTAATATAACCTAACGCCATTTTCTCTTCAATTTTCGTACCAACAATAATCCCGATTCCATAACCTACCGCATAAGCAATCACATTTTGTACTTTGTCCAAGTTGTCCAATACTAATCCTAAACCGATAATATAGACAACGACTTCCACCATGCTGACCATTGCGGCTATGTATCGATAACCTTTTAATGTAAGTATCATACGAACGGTGAAAAATGTTACGTAGACGATATTGATAGCTAAAATAATTAACACCATTGTCACTGCTAATCAATCCTCCTAACTAGGATGACCTCCATCGTATCGCTCAACAAGGTAGATTACAAGAAATTACGCAGCAAATTATTATCTATATACCCTTTTAGGCAAAAGCGTATGTATGAAATCTGAGTATTCTTTTGTGATTTTTCGCGTTAGGTAATATAGTACTGAAAACCTTGATACGGTGCAGACTGCAAATGAACATTTAAGTGTTGTAAAGCCAGTTGGACAAACTTTGAAGGTTATAGCTATATGTACGAAACGATGGGATATGAGCGCTCAAATGGAGTTTACGAGCGTAGGACTGCGGGATACGGGCGCACAAAGGGTGCACGAGCGCAGGACTGCGGGATACGGGCGCACAAAGGGAGTTTATGGGCGCAGGACTGCGGGATACGAGCACACAAAGGGAGTTTACGAGCGCGGAGCTGCGGGATACGGGCGCACAAAGGGAGTTTACGAGCGCGGAGCTGCGGGATACGAGCGCACAAAGGGAGTTTATGGGCGCTGGACTGCGGGATACGGGCGCAAAAAGGGAGTTTATAGGCGCTGGACTGCGGGATACGGGCGCAAAAAGGGAGTTTATGGGCGCTGGACTGCGGGATAAGGGCGCATAAGGAGATTTTACAAGTGCGTGTTCTTAAAAAAAGAATGATTACAAAAAAGCATTTCGCGCGGAATGAATACTTTAAGGCCTTATTTCTATCCGCGGATTCTTTCACTGGCAGAATGTCAATACATCGCGCCCACTGCCTTTAACCAATTCCGAACTTTCAGCACGAATTGAATGCAAAAAAACCATCCCCAAAAGGGAATGGCCTTTGCCCGGCAACGTCCTACTCTCACAGGGGGAATCCCCCCACTACCATCGGCGCTGAAGAGCTTAACTTCCGTGTTCGGTATGGGAA
>NZ_JACSQN010000023.1 GCF_014836615.1 Sporosarcina quadrami
TTTAATTTTTCCATAGTGAATGAGATGGTAAAAAATTAAATTAATTACCTTTTATGGAATCCATGCAACGCTAGTGGGTACCGTCACAAGTCCATTTCCAGCAAGGGTACGATTAGCTTTCTAACTTCGTCTGTCGTTTTTGTATTCATCAATTCATTCCTCAGCTCACCAGCACCTTTAAATCCACGAACGTAGATTTTGAAGAAGCGTAGAAGCGGTTTGAATGAACGTGGTTCGGTTTCTGTTGAATAGTGATCGTGGAGATCGAGCTGCATGAGCAATAAATTCAAATACTCTTTCACACTATGTTCTCTCGGTTCTTTTTCAAATGCAAATGGATTGGTGAATACACCACGGCCGATCATTACGCCATCCACTCCGTATTTCTCGACTAATTCCAAACCTGTTGCACGGTCAGGGATATCACCGTTGATCGTTAACAATGTATTTGGCGCAATTTCATCACGTAATTTCTTGATTTCGGGGATAAGTTCCCAATGTGCATCGACTTTACTCATTTCTTTTTTTGTCCGAAGGTGAATGGACAGGTTGGCGATATCTTGTTCAAATATATGTCGCAACCATTCGCGCCATTCGTCGACCTCGATGTACCCGAGTCTTGTTTTTACACTGACTGGCAGTCCACCGGCTTTAGCCGCTTGAATGAGTTCTGCCGCGACGTCAGGACGACGGATTAAACCTGATCCTTTTCCTTTAGCCGCGACGTTTGGTACAGGACAGCCCATATTCAAATCAATACCAGCAAATCCAAGTTTCTTCATATCTATACTCATCTGTCTGAAAAACTCGGGTTTATCGCCCCAAATATGTGCGACAAGCGGTTGTTCATCTTTTGTGAACGTTAACCGACCACGCACACTGTCTCTTCCGTCAGGATGGCAGTAGCTTTCCGTATTTGTGAATTCCGTGAAAAACACATCAGGACGTCCTGCTTCTGCAATAACATGACGGAAAACGACATCCGTAACATCTTCCATTGGTGCTAATATAAAAAACGGCTTCGGTAAATCAAGCCAAAAGTTATTTTCGTTACTCATTTTAGTTCCTCCTGTTGCAATACATAAGAACGATCGTTATCTATTGCTAAATCCTTTGTCCATTCTAGAGTTTATCATTTTTTTAGATGGATGCACAGATATAACCATAATATTTAACTATCCTTATTGCACTAGAGCCCCGTTGGTTGAACAACAAGAGCATAGTTCTATTGCTCGTCGAATTTTACTAACAAAGCTTATACATGTTGATGAAAATGAACATAAGAAAACACCCCGAAATTTGGGTGTTTACTATTTAATACAAAGATTATGCTTTTATAGGTTCTCCGCTGAATTCAAATCAATAAACATTAAGCCGTAATTCGCCCTTGTTGACAATCATATTGAAACGATGATAATATTATCTCGAATTCAAGATATCCTGATATTAAATTTAGATTTTCAGCATACACTAGTTCAAAATAAAAATAATGGAGGAATTTGTAATGACAAAATGGACAGTAGACCAATCACATTCGGCAGTAGGTTTTGAAGTGAAACACATGATGGTATCAAAAGTGAAAGGACAATTTGATGCTTACACGGCAGATGTAGAAGCGGCGGATTTAACAGATCTTACAACAGCAACTATCGCTTTCAAATTTGACGTAGCAAGCATAAACACACGCTCAGAAGACCGTGATAACCATTTAAGATCCGCAGATTTCTTTGATATTGATGTTTTCCCGGCAATCACATTTCAATCGACTGCGATTGATAAAGATGGCGATGATTACAAAGTAACTGGAGACTTAACGATTAAAGATGTAACGAAATCAGTCACATTCGATGTTGAATTTGGTGGTAAAGGATTAAACCCATGGGGTGTAGAAGTGTACGGTTTCGAAGCGGAAGCTAAAATCAATCGAGAAGAATTCGGTTTAACTTGGAATACAGCTCTTGAAACAGGTGGCGTACTCGTTGGTAAAGACATCAAAATAAAAGTAGAATTAGAAGTAAACCCAGCGGCATAACTTGTATAAAAATAACCACTTCTCAAGTATGAACTGAGTCCCATTTAATGGACGATTAAAAAAAGCGGTGTTTCAGTCTATACTGCCAGATGACTTCGGTATTGTTCCGGAGTCATCTTTTTTAATTCATCGTTTATCCAAAAACTTGTCATTTCACCCGAAAACGAATAATATATGTAAGGAATCAAATATTGTTCGTTTTTTGGAGGTTTTTTTAATGTTTAATTTGAAAGAGAATCATACAACAGCCAAGACCGAAGTTGTCGCGGGCTTTACAACGTTTTTCACGATGGTCTATATTATCGTTGTCAATCCGATAATTTTAAAAGATGCCGGGGTCCCTTTTGACCAAGTGTTTACCGCTACAATTATTGCAACAGTTATCGGGACGTTATGGATGGCACTTGCAGCCAACTATCCGATTGCCATTGCACCGGGAATGGGCATGAATGCATATTTTGCGTATTCAGTCGTTGGAACAAATAGTATTGACTATCAGACAGCGTTCTCAGCTGTTTTCGTTGCAGGACTTCTATTTCTTATTTTATCGCTGACACCTTTCAGGAAAGTGTTGATTGAAGCTATTCCTGACAATTTGAAAAACGGTATAACCGCTGGGATAGGTTTGTTCATTGCCTTTATCGGGATGAGGCAGGCAGGAATGATTGTATCTCATCCTTCGAATCTGGTGGCTCTCGGCGACCTTCATTCACCAACTGTCCTTTTCGCTTTGCTCGGGTTGACTGTTACCATCATCTTAATGGCGTTAAAGGTGAACGGGGCATTATTCCTCGGTATGATCGTGACAGCTATTGTAGCCTTTTTCACAGGCCATCTATCGTTTGACCAAGGTTTCGTTCAAATGCCTTCACTTCCTGATGGTCTTATTGTTTCCAATCCATTTACAGCGTTTTCTGATGTCTGGAGTCATATGCTGTTTCCGATTGTGTTTTCCTTCCTTATGGTAACAATCTTTGACACGACGGGAACGATGATTGGTGTTGCAAAGCAGGCAGGGTTAATGAAAGGCAATAAATTGCCGAGAGCTCGCCAAGCATTGTTGGCCGATTCATTTGCAGCAACAGCTGGGTCCATGTTCGGAACTACACCAACTAGCGCTTACATTGAATCATCTGCAGGCGTAGCGGCGGGGGGACGTACTGGGCTTACAACATTGACTGTTGCACTTTTGTTCATCGTCGCGGCGTTTTTCGGACCGCTAGTCAGTGCAGTTTCAGGCCTATCGTCTATTACAGCACCTGCATTGATAATTGTCGGAAGTCTCATGATGGGGGCAATCGCCGAGATCAAGTGGAATGAGATAGACGAAGCTTTTCCCGCGTTCCTTATTATCCTAAGCATGCCGCTTACATCAAGCATTGCGACAGGGATCGCACTCGGATTCGTGTCTCTTCCTATCTTAAAAGTAGTGATGGGGAAATGGCGTGAAATCCATCCATTGCTGTATGTATTTGCGGTACTGTTCTTTTATCAATTAGCATTTTTGCCGCATTAAAAACTTTGTTGTTTCACAATAAAAACAATCCATCAGTGAGTTTTGCAACAGCTCAATGATGGATTGTTTTATTTCTTACTCTGTTTCTAGTTGAAATCTACTGTCCTCTAATAGCGAGACATTTTGCAAAAAGGGGCTTGGTTTACCTACGCTATATATCTGCAAGTAGTGCATAGCCCGAGTACAAGCTGTGTAGAACAATCTTCGTAAGCCTGCATCACCATAGATTTGCGCAGATGCATCATAAATAATGACTGCATCGAATTCAATACCTTTGGCCAAATATGCAGGTATGACGACAACGCCTTGCTGGTATTCAGTCGATCCATTCTTCACGAGTTTAATATCCTCGATGTCGCCTAAAGAATCATATGCTGTGATGCTTTCTGCTACCGATTTGCATATAATCGCTATGGTGCTATATTGCCGTTTCTGTAAGTCTGCTACTTTGGCGGCTATGGAATCATGCAATTCTGCGTGATTGGATTTCTGCGTTAGAATTGGCTTCTCGCCATCACGTTCAATTGAAGATATTTGATCGCCGTTAGGTACAAGTTCGCGTGTGAAATCGACAATTGGTTTTGTCGACCTGTAGCTACGTGACAAGTTGATTGCCTCTGTTTCATCGGGACCATATAAGCCGGAAAGTGTGTTGAAATCAACCATTTCATTCGCATGGGCAAATATTGCTTGGTTAAAGTCGCCGAGCACAGTCATTTTAGCTCTTGGAAATAATCGTTTCAAGAACTCGAATTGAAATGGAGAATAATCTTGAGCCTCGTCTATAAGTACATGTTTAATTGAGCTATTCGTCTGAAAGCCTTGAATGAGTTCTTTCATGAATAAAAACGGAGTAGCATCTTCGTAATGTAGCTTACCTTCTTCTAGCATTTTAACAGTCATTCGACAAATACCTTGCCACTCCTTAGGCGCTTCGCCGTTCATCCATAATTTGATCTGGTTGGGATCGGTAAAGAACTGTTTATAGATTGTCTTGATATTGACGAAGTGTAGCGCCTTAATCCGTTTTCGTAAAGGCTTTAACTTTTTGCGGACGATTAAAAGTGCTAGCGCATTTGTATCGAGTTCATAATCATATAACGCTTCTCCTTTAAATCCGCTTTTTTTAGCTAAATAAGTAAATGCTTTGTCGTATTCCTCATTACTTAGTAGTTCAACTTCTTCCTCTACCCATGGTTTGGTCAGTTCGAACTTCTGTACTTCATTTATTTTCTTGATCAGCCATTCCTTAATTATTTCAAGTCTGCTATGAAAGGGAAGTGAGGTATCGCTGCCATAAAACTTTTCTTCGATTTGTTTCGCGGTAACAATTTTCTCTCCTCTGAAGGTAATCCCTTTGAATACCATTCCGGAAAATTCAAGCGACTTCCTGTATGAAGTGAACGCCTCGAAAAAACGGTTGGTTGCCTTGAATCGAATGCCTGCAAGGCGTGTTTGATAGGATGGGTCACCGACTGCAGTTAAAACAAATTCTAACTGATCGTATGGATTCTCAACTTGAAACGAACTTCTTAGGCGATGATTTAAGTATTCCTGAAAAGTGACCTGTTGCATATTCTCTTCGCCGAGTTCCGGCAACACATTGGAGACGTAACTATTGAACATTGAATTAGGCGAAAAGAGAATGATTTGATCGGCAGTTATCACGTCACGATATTTATAAAGTAAAAAGGCAATCCGTTGCATGGCGGCTGATGTTTTACCACTGCCAGCAGCACCGTGTACAATGAGCATTCGCCCATGATCGTGTCGAATGATGTGATTTTGCTCTTGTTGTATGGTGGCTACTATGTTGTGCATATGCTTGTCTGTCCCTTTACCAAGCACTTGTTGTAAAATTTCGTCGCCAATGGTAAGGCTAGTATCGAACAAGGATTGGATAATACCACCGCGAATTAAGTATTGCCACTTTTTTTTGAGTGTGCCGTGGATGGCTCCTCCTGGTGTTGTGTATTTAGCGGCACCAGGTGAATAATCATAGTAAACACTTGAAACAGGGGCTCTCCAATCGTAAATCAGAAAATTTTCTCCACTAGTATCTGTGAGTGTGGAGATACCGATATATATTTGTTCAACAGTTGAAGTTCCTTCTTCGATGAAATCAATTCGACCAAAATAGGGATTCTCTTGCATACGTCGTAACGCAGCTAATCGTTTAGTAGTATGTCGGTGGTTGCTTTGGCTGACTGATAAAGCTTGGGCTTCTTGTCTTAAGCCAATGATTGTTTCAAGATAATCATCGAAAGTTTCCGTATTTACTTTTACTTCATCCCAAAAGTGTTTGCGTATATTTACAACTTCCGTCCGATGTCTTGAAGTTACATCTTCAGCCTTGTTGATTTGCTGTGAAATCGTTTCCATCACTCGGTTAACTCGTTCTTGCTCATGGTCAATTTTCATTTTCATTTCAAAAACTCCTTAATAATCGTAATAGGGGTTGACTGAAAAGGGGATTGTAGTGTATACTATTATTGAGAGTAATATAAGTAAAAATATAACATTTGCATATCTATATAATTTAACATGTTTTTTGATTTTTATCAATATGAAAAAGCCGATTTCTTAGTTTGTATTCTAAGAAATCGGCTTTTATATTTACTTAAAGTTTTTAGTTATGGATCATTCTTTCCATTCTATTTACAAAATCATCAGTTTTCCTATTTATGAGAGACATCGTGTCATATTTTAGACGAAGAATTAAAATCCAAAATACCCTCGAAGTAAATAAGCAGCCCATTTACAATGTGGATGTGGTTGGATATTCTCGAGTAAACCTTTAACAAGAGGGCGACTTAGTGTAGGTTCAAGCAACTCTTGCTTAAGTAAGAGTAACGATTCTTTTTCAATAGAATCTTCAATATCATCTAACGTTTGTTCAATGACCCCTAGGATCTGCTCATTTGTCACTTCATTACAGGATTGCTGCTTAAACTGTTGGACGAGCTCGTTTGAGACGAATGGGATGGTAACATACTTCGCTAATAAATTTGTTTTCTCTGTAAGCGAATGGGCAAGTAACTCTAAGTCCAATGGTGTGTTGTAGAAAATAAATAACTCCGAATACATCTTCATGAAGCCTTTAATACAAAAAACTAAATCATGTTTTGTTTGGCCAACCTCTTCATCGTATAATCGTTCAACCATCGATAAGATGGTATCCTCCATCATTTTATCGTATGAACGCATCTTTACGATAAATTCCTTATTAAACGAGCGCATTTGTTCTTTAATAAGCACTTTGGCAAAGTCAGAGTGTTTATTAAACGATTCAAAAACGGTGTAGTAAAATTTATAGAGAAGTTCGCTGTCGATTGTTGTGGATTTGACCAGGTAGTCAATATTGGACGTGAATTGCGTTGTAAAGTAATCAATCAATGCTAAAATCAATTCGTCTTTTGACTTGAACGACAGATAGAATGCACCTTTGGAAATACCACAATGGTCTGTTATTTGTTGTACAGAAGTAGCTTCAAAGCCTTGATCTGCAAAGAGTTCCAATGCTTTTTCCATAATCAGTTGTTTTTTTGACATTGTGTAATCGCTCCTAGTCTTATTGTTGACAAATGACCCGTTAGTCATTAGTATATGAAAATGAGTCTATAAAGTCAATGTAGGGGAAGGTGTAATCTTGAAAGGTTTGGTCAATTTCGTTCTGAAAAATAAATTAGCGGTTTGGTTACTGACGATTATTATTGTCGTATCTGGGATTTATTCGGGTACACGCATGAAAACAGAAACACTTCCGGATATATCAATACCATTCTTAATGGTCATGGATGTTTATCCTGGAGCTACACCTGAGCAAGTGATGAAAGACGTTTCGATTCCACTTGAAAAAGCGGTGGAAAATCTTGAAAATGTAAAATCGGTCTTTTCGAATTCATATGCTAACGTATCGAACATTCAAATTGAATACGAATACGGTGTAGATATGGATGAGGCGAAACGGGCATTGGCGTCTGCACTAGATGCAGTTACCTTGCCGGAAAACGCTCAACAGCCGCAGATTTCAGCAATCAGTTTGAATATGCTGCCGGTCGTTGCACTAAGTGTCAGCAGTGAAACAGAAGATATTGTTGAACTGACATCTACAGTGGAAGACATTCTGCTTCCTAAAATTCAAAAACTAGAAGGTGTCGCTTCTGCAGATATAACGGGACAGCATATCGAAGAAGTACAGCTCACATATGATGATGCCAAAATGGCTGCGCTAGGCATAACAACAGATGATGTTAAGCAGATGATTCAGGCAAGTGATTTGGCAGTTTCATTAGGTTTATACGAATTTGAAGAAGGCGAACAGGCTGTAGCAGTCGATGGTAAGTTCATGACTGTGGATGAACTGAAGGGTATGCTCATTCCGGTCACACCGTCTGAAGCAAATCCATCACCATTTGTGAAACTTGAAGAGATTGCAACGATTGAACTTGTCGGTAAAGTGGAATCTGTCTCCCGTACAAACGGAGAGGATGCTATAGCAATCCAAATCGTCAAAGGACAACAAGCAAACACGGTTGATGTTGTTAATGCAGTAAAAGATTTGATTAAAGAAGAAGAGAAAGTAATTGATGGCCTAACGATCGATATATCACTCGACCAAGGGGCACCGATTGAAGCATCAGTTTCAACGATGATTGAAAAGGCGTTGTTCGGTGGTTTGATCGCGATATTCATCATAATGCTCTTCCTTCGAGATATCAAGTCGACGATCATTTCCATCATTTCCATACCAGTTTCAATCTTCATGGCGTTATTGCTGTTGAATTGGTTGGGAATTACGTTAAACATTATGACACTAGGTGCTATAACAGTAGCAATCGGGCGGGTAATCGATGATTCCATTGTCGTCGTGGAAAATATTTATAGGCGTTTACATCTGAAAACCGAGAAATTATCCGGCCGAGCACTTGTCCGTGAAGCAACAATTGAAATGTTCAAACCGATCATGTCATCCACATTGGTGACGGTCGCAGTTTTCGCTCCTTTAATCTTTGTAGGAGGAATGGTCGGCGAGCTATTCATGCCTTTCGCATTGACAATGACATTTGCACTTGGCGCCTCGTTGATCGTTGCCATAACAATTGTTCCGGCGCTATCACACTTCCTATTTAAGAAGCAGTTATATAGTGAGAAAACTGAAAGTCGTCATAAGGAAATCGGTAAAATGGCGACAACTTACAAAGGAATCCTTCGTTGGACGCTAAACCATAAGTGGATTACTTCCATCATTTCCGTTGTTCTACTTGCGGGAAGTGTGGCGTTGATGCCGTTAATCGGTTTCAGCTTCCTTGGCAGTGAAGAAGAAAAAGTGATGTATTTGACATATACGCCTGAAACGGGCGAACTGTTGGATGATACATTGGCTAACATCGAAGAAGTGGAACACGAGCTATTGAAGCGCGACGATATTGACATCGTCCAACTGTCCGTTACAGAAGCAGGCAATCCGATGGCTGCAATGATGGGTGGAGGGGGCTCAAACGGAGCTTTGATGTACCTCATCTTTGATCCTGATATGAAAGACTTCCCTAAAGCGCGTACGGAAGTTGAAGAATATGTATTCAATGTCGGCCAGACCGGCGAATGGAAGAGCCAGGACTTTGGTTCAATGGGCATGACGACGAATGAAGTGAGTTACACTTTCTACAGTGAAAATCTTGATAAGTTGAATGAAGCGGTACACATGGTGGAAGGTGTCATGTATGACAATAACCGCCTTGAAGATGTTTCATCCAGCACAGAAGATGCGTATGTAGAATATAAATTCAAAGTTGAGCAAGATGAATTGCTGAAGTATGGTCTGACAACAGGTCAGATTGTCATGATGCTCAATCCGACACGCTCGAATGATGTACTGACAACAATTGAAAAAGACGGCACTGTGTTGGATGTAACAATCCAGCAAGAAGAAGCAGCACAGCCGAAATCGATTGACGAATTGTTGACTACTGAAATACCAACTGCGTTAGGAACGACAATGAAGCTTTCTGAACTTGTAACTGTGGAAGAAGGCACAACGTTGAATTCACTATCCCGAAGCAAAGGTGAATTTTACGCATCTGTCTCAGGTACAATTACAGAAGCGGATATTTCAAAAGCGACAAAAGAAGTCGATAAAGCAATCGATAAATTAGAGTTGCCGAAAGGTGTTTCCCTTGAAGTAGCTGGGGTAGCGGCGGACATGAAAGAAACGTTCACACAGCTCATCATGGCGATGCTGGCGGCAATCGCAATTGTCTACTTCATCCTCGTAGTTACGTTCCGTGAAGGGGTCGCACCATTTGCGATACTTGTCTCTTTGCCGTTTGCAGTTATCGGCTCATTTGTTGGCCTGTTAATTGCCGATGAAACGATTTCCGTATCAGTCATGATGGGACTGTTGATGTTAATCGGTATTGTTGTTACGAATGCGATTGTACTCGTCGACAGGATCATCCGGATGGAACGCAGCGGTCTTGAAATGCGGGCAGCAGTCCTCGAAGCGGGAGCAACACGTTTGCGTCCGATCCTCATGACGGCAATTGCGACAATCGGTGCACTTATTCCGCTGGCTTTAGGAACTGGCGGCGGAGGTGGTCTGATCTCCAAAGGGCTCGGTATTACAGTAATCGGTGGATTGATCAGTTCGACGTTATTGACACTGATCATCGTTCCAATCGTTTACGAAATATTATCCAAGCTATTCAAGAAAAACCGTATCGAAATCGAAGAAGATTGAACAGGCAGCCTTACAAGAATTCAATTCTTGTAAGGCTGTTTTTTTGAGTCGATTAAAATGAATCATACTTGTACGTAGTTTCCCATATAAAGATAGAAACGGAGAAATGAAGGATGGTTGATTGGCACAAGTATGGGTAATAGGATTTCTAGCGACGTTTCTCGGAGTTAGTATAGGTGGAGGGATAGCGGCTGCCATCTATCGTTTTAAAAAGAGCTTGGGAACAATCTATGCTATCTGTGCAGGACTTCTTCTCGGTCTGTTAAGTTTTGAAATTGTACCGGAAGCACTATTACTTGGCGATTGGTTCATATTTGCGGTTGGTTTTTCAGTAGGGTTAATTATCTATGTGCTGATTCATAGACGCTTTCATCAGCATCCGCTCATCCGAAAAAACCCTTATAAAAATCATAGTATCAGAACAGGTTTGTTCCTGGCATTAGTGATTTCCATTCACAACTTGCCGATGGGCCTCGTCCTTGGAACGAATGGTCATGGTGAATTCAGTCTTGCATTTATACAAGCAATGGTTTTGCATACGATTCCAGAAGGCATGATTTTATTTATGCCATTAATACTGGCAGGAGTCCGATTCAATGTATTGTTCCTATTATCCATTCTTATTGCGTTGCCGGTAGCCGTTGGCGCTTACATAGGACACGTAATCGGCGTACAGCCTAATGGTTTCATGGTGTTTTTAATAAGCTCGACTGTAGGTATGATTTTTATGGTAACGATGAAAGAGATTATGGCGGAGTCTGTGAGGCAATCATCAAACATGTATTGTTTATTAGTAGCACTGTTAGCTTTTTTGTTAATGGGTGGCTATTTGCTATTTGTATAGTCGAATAAAAAAACCGGAATGAGGAAAATCATTCCGGTAAGTTATTTAAAAGCATGTAAATTGGTCAATCCGATTCAAGTCAATACCGAAATATTCCCATCTTCTACGATTTGGTCTCCAACGATAGCCAGCGATTGAAGTGCGGCCGACAAACGTCGGATAATACCAAAATCCTCGAGTCCGAGAAGTCCAGATATACGTATAGCGATATAAACAGCCTCTAATTCCGCCAGGATCTACTCTTAGGACTGATGCACTTGGATAACTAGGTGTGTAGCTGGGCGGTGCTGATGTAGGCGCTTGTTGCCCGCCTTGTCCGGAGCCACCTTGCCCCGGAGGAAACCCACCAGGTCCTCCTTGCCCAGGTGGAAATCCAGGGAACCCACCAGGCCCTCCTTGCCCAGGTGGGAATCCGGGGAATCCTCCACCGGGTCCTCCTTGCCCAGGAGGAAAACCGGGAAATCCTCCTCCAGGTCCGCCTCCCCATGGTGGAAAACCAGGAAATGCTGTCGGATCATTATGTCCCCATTGGTTCATATGATAATTGGACATCCCCATTCCATGCATCGATCCGTCCACTCCATAACCATCCATTCCATAACCATCCGTTCCGTAACCCGGCATTCCAGTGCCAGGCATCCATCCATCCATTCCATTTCGATTCATCTTATCGGCCTCCCCAGTATATCCTTCAGGTAATTTCGGATACCATTGCTCTCCTTGACTGCTTGAATTCATATCGTTCATCGATTCTCTCCTTTCAAGCGCTTCTCTTTATGTTATGTAACAATGAAAGAAATGGGTTGGACTCTTGGGTTATGGAAAACTTTTTTCAAGTACGCCAGTCTAATGTATAAGAAGGTCGGAAGGGGGGCGGTGAAATGATAGAAAAAGAACTTGCAGCGAAAGCGATTCGTGGTGACGATGAAGCCTTCCTCCAATTGATGTTCATGCATAAAGAAGCGTTATACAGAACTGCACTCGCTTATTTGAAAAATGGCGAAGATGCATTGGATGCAGTTCAGGAAGTGACATTCCGGGCGTATGAAAAGATTAAAACGCTACATACGCCGGAATATGCGAAGACATGGCTCATTCGAATCATGATGAATCACTGTCATGACGTAATACGCAAGAAGAATCGATATGTATTCAATGAAAATATAGCGGAAAAGAATGGTGTCAGTGATGACTTCACATATCTCGAAGTGGAAGAGGCACTCAGTCATTTATCCGAAAAGGACCGGCAATTGGTCCATCTGAAATATCTGCATGATATTAAAATCAAAGACATTGCGGATATGACATCGACACCTGAAGGAACTGTGAAAACAAGGTTATATAAGGCAGTTAAATTATTACGGGATTTCTTCGATGGGAAAGGAGCGGAACGCCGTGCATGATGAGGAGAAGAACTTGGAGAAGTGGAAAGAAGAGATAGAGAAAAATGAGATTCAGGATGAAGAATTGGAAACAGCTATATTAGAAGGCTATAAACAGGCAAAAGATAATAAAATGAAGAAGAAACGCCGTTTTGTTAAACGAAGCGTGTGGACGACAGTTGCCGCTGCTATTTTACTTATCACCTTTGTCACATCAATTCGTGTATCACCAGCGTTTGCAAATGCTGTTGCTTCCATTCCGGGGATGGCTGGTTTTGTAGATACTATTCAAAACGATAAAGGATTGCGTTTGGCAATTGAAAATGAGCATTTTCAAGAGTTAGGTGTTTCAGAAGAAACTGAAGACATGAAAGTGACGTTAGAAGGGATGATTACGGATGAAACGGCGATGATTGCGTTCCTTACGATCGAAATGGATCGATTCGCTGATCATTCCCGACCCGAGTACCGAATCCTCGATCTTCAAGGTAAAGTCATCGTCACATCAAATTCGGTTGGTGCGAGTTTTGAATATACGGATACACGAACAATTGCAACCACAGAAGTCGAGTTTGAATTGAACCGAACTGTACCGAGTGGAAAACTTCTATTGGAATATGAAGTCAATGATGAAATCATTCAAATCCCATTTGAAAATACGTTACAGCCAATCAGAAAAGAACAATACATCATCAATGAAACAGCGATCGTCGAAGGACAGAAAATCCATATTCGTTCTGTCACTATCGGTTCACTGAAAACGGCTGTGGAAGTTGAATTCGATGAGGAGAATACAAAGGAAATCTTGGGGTTTGAAGACTTAAAACTCATCGACGGTTCAGGGGAAACGTGGAGTTCTATAAGCAATGGTGTTACAGCTAGGGGAACGGACAATTCGAACGTTATGATTTATTACTTACAAAGTAATTATTTTAAAGAGAGCGATCATCTTACATTGACGTTTAATAAACTGATGGCTATGGATAAGAATGAGGCTTTTGTTGTTATTGATACTGAGAAAAAAAAGATCATTCGCCAACCGCCTCTTAACCTTTTCAGCAACTTAACAGTCAATGGATCGTTTATTGAAATAGAGATGAAGAGTGAAAAAGGCAACCATCATGATCCATTTTCAATCGTGTTGGATGCGAATGGAAATGAAGTAGAAAGTAACGCCAAAGGGTCTATGTCATCTGAAGAAAAAATGAATATCTATTTCAAGCTTGCTGAAAAACCGTTTGAAAACCCAATAACACTTCCATTAATATCTTATCCAGCATACATTAATGGAAACGTCACAATCAAAATCAAATAACCTTCAACCCACGAGACTTTTTCTGTCACGTGGGTTTTTCACTACATCATCACATTAAAACAACACTACATTACCACAGAACAAACTTTCGTAATAATCGCCAAATTTCTGTTCATATCGTGTACGATAAAGAAAAGTATGCGTTTACATAACAGGGAAAAGGATGATGACCATGATCGAACTAACGGGCAGTTCATTGACACTTCAACAAATGGAAGCGATTTTATATAAAGGGGAACAAGTTGTTTTAAACGAAGAAGCACTTGAGCGTGTAAAGAAGAGCAGGAAAGCAGTCGATCGTATTGTCCGGAACGACAAAACGGTTTACGGCATCAATACAGGTTTCGGGAAATTCAGCGATGTGAAAATTGATGAGAAGGATACGAAAGATTTGCAGTTGAACCTTATCCGATCACATGCATGCGGCGTAGGGGATCCGTTCCCGGAAGTCGTATCGCGCGCTATGGTTGTGTTACGTCTGAATGCATTACTCAAAGGGTTTTCAGGAATTCGCACTGAAGTATTGGAGCGCTTTGCGTTCATGGTGAATCACGCTATTCATCCAGTTATCCCTCAACAAGGTTCACTCGGGGCTTCAGGAGATCTTGCTCCACTTTCCCACTTGGCACTTGTCCTTTTAGGGGAAGGATTTGTATGGAAAGACGGTCAGCCTGTTGCTGCCGGCTCTGTCTGGAAAGATCGCAATATGGAGCCGATCGTACTAGAAGCGAAAGAAGGATTGGCTCTTATCAACGGTACACAAGCGATGACCGCACAAGGCGTCGTGAACTATTTGGAAGCAGAGAAATTGGCCTATAGCAGTGAATGGATTGCAGCGATGACAATGGAAGCTCTTCACGGCATTACGGATGCATTCCATCCATCTATCCATATCGCCCGTGGACATCAGGAGCAAGTCGATGTGGCTGCAAGAATAATGGATTGGCTAAAAGACAGCAAACTAACAACGAAACAGGGGGAAAAACGTGTACAAGATGCATACTCCATCCGTTGTATTCCACAAGTTCACGGCGCAAGCTGGCAAGTGTTGTCTTATGTCAAAGAGAAGCTTGAGATCGAAATGAATGCGGCAACTGATAATCCTCTCATTTTCGATGATGGTGAAACAGTCGTGTCAGGTGGGAATTTCCACGGACAGCCGATTGCATTTGCGATGGATTTCCTTAAGCTTGGCGTTGCAGAACTTGCGAACATTTCGGAAAGACGGATCGAACGTCTTGTGAATCCCCAGTTGAATGAAGGATTGCCACCGTTTTTAAGTGCGCAACCTGGATTGCAATCTGGTGCGATGATATTGCAATACTCAGCAGCAAGTCTTGTATCGGAAAATAAAACATTGGCGCACCCGGCATCAGTCGACTCGATCCCTTCTTCAGGCAACCAGGAAGACCATGTGTCAATGGGTACAATCGGTGCTAGACACGCTTATCAAATCATTAAGAACGCGAGACATGTACTTGCAATTGAAGCACTATGTGCGATGACGGGCTGTGGATACCGAGGTGTTAATCAAATGGCGCCTAAAACAAAACGTCAATACGATGACCTTCTTAAAATCGTCAATCCGATTGATGAAGACCGTATCTTCACACCGGATATTGAGAAAATCGCCAATCATTTGAACGTTTAACAAGAAATAGCATCCACTCGGACAATGACTGAGTGGATGCTTTTATTGTGGATACAATCATTCATTGAACAACCGTTTTTCCATCCATTTCCAACTCTAGCGTCCTGTCCAACGCCACAATATGGGCGGATGGATTATGTTTTCCAGTAAGCAAATCAGCAAGGATCTTCGCGCCTATCATACTATAAACCGTCCCGTTACCTCCGTATCCGAGCAGGTAATAAAGGTGTTCTTTCTGAGGATGCTCGCCGATGAACGGAATATTATCGAGAGATTCTCCGAATGTCGCGCAATATGCAAATGCGATGTTGATGTCGAGTTCGGGGAATAATTTCTGTATTTCATTTTTCAGCTCCTCGCCTCGCTCCGTAATACGTTCACTGGATAAAGGCATTTCACCTTCAGGTTCATCCAGACCGCCTATGACAATCCTATGGTCCACCGTTGTGCGCATATATAAATACGGACGCTTTGATTCCCAGATCATCGCACTATTATACCAAGGCGGCATCGAATCCAATGGTTCTGTCACAATGACATAGGAACGGTTAATATCTGCGCCAATCCGTTCTCCGACGGGTAATGTCTCATAACCGGTTGTGAAAATAACATCTTTTGCATGCAAATCACCGGTAGACGTCTTAATCAGAAGCATGTCGTTGTCTTCTTTGATGTCCTGAACTTCCGTATATTCGAAAATATGTCCGCCATAATCCTCAAATGCCTTGAATATCCCGTTAACAAATGCGTACGGATTCACTTCCGCGTCTCCATACGTAATGATTGCACAAGGTTTATCAATGCCAGTTTTTTCTAAGAGCATTTCCCTATTCCAGTAATCACAAGGAAATCCATGCTTTTTAAGTGTTTTAAACTCTTCAAGTATCCGTGCTTCATCGTGTTCGTCACTTGCATAATAGATACTTTCCCTATAGATGAATTCAGGATCAATCGTCAATTTCTTTGCGACTCCGTGTAAATCTTCCATTGCTTGAAGACACAATCTGTAGAATTCTACAGCATTCTTTTCGCCAATCTGCTCAATCAATTCATGAAGCATGATATCATTGGAGTATTGGAGAAGCCCTGTATTGGCAGAAGTGCTTCCTGTAGCTACCTGTCTTTTATCAAATACAGCGACGTCTAATCCTTGTTGAATCAATTCAAATGCAGTTAGTGCACCAGACATGCCGCCACCGACAATGACGACATCGTACGTGTCCTTTTTTTCTGAAGGTGCTAGTCTTTCGGGTGCTTGAAGAGTGCTTGGCCAATAGAGTGAACCTTTATGAATATGCATTTGAAAATCCCCTTTTTTAATGTTATATACCCTTTTTTTGCTGTAAATCATCTTTTTGGATAAAAAATTATTGGAGGACGATGTATAATGGAACCAAAACCAAAAATCTTACTAATTGATGGAATGGCCGTATTGTTCCGGTCATTTTTTGCGACATCAGCAATGGGACATTACTTCCCGAATGCCGATGGTGTCCCGACAAATGCCATTCAAGGATTTATCCGCCATACATTGACCGCGACGTCATTGTTCGAACCGACCCACATGGCTGTTTGTTGGGACATGGGTGCGCATACATTCCGAAATGAGCTGTTTGACGGCTATAAAGCAAACAGACCAGCACCGGCGCCTGAACTGCTTCCGCAATTCGATATGACAAGGGAGTTATCTGAACAAATCGGGTGGAAGAATTACGGAATACCCGGCATGGAAGCTGACGATCTGATCGGTTCGCTTGTATGTGAATGGGAAGGGAAGGCAGACATTACAATTGTCACGGGCGATAAAGATCTTCTTCAACTTCTTAGACCGAGCGTATCGATTGCATTCATGAAAAAGGGATATACTGTGTACGACATTTATACAGAAGAACGATTCGTGGACGAGTATGAAATAGAGCCTCACCAGTTTGTCGAAGTCAAAGCATTCACTGGAGACACAAGTGACGGATATCCTGGAGTGAAAGGGATCGGTCCGAAGACAGCATTGAAGCTCGTTAAAGAACATGGAACTGTTGAAAATGTCATTGATAAGATTGAAAGTCTCGCACCCGCGATGAAGAAAAAGATTGAGAATGATATGGAGATGCTATTACTATCGAAAAAACTGGCGCAAATTCATTGTGATATCAAATTCTCAGATTCGTTACAGGAACTAGAAATTCCATTGTTCGATGTGAATATGCGGACTCTATTTGAAGCGAATGACTACTCCATGATCGTCCGCCAAATGAATTCACTATTCCCGGATATGAAAAAAACCACTGTTTAATCAACAATGGTTTTTTTTATTTTAATAAAAGAAAGAATTTGCCGATTAGGCTCGTATGGGATTTCTCGAATACGACTCTCTCTAGTGCGCCCACCGTTATCATGAACAATTAAAACAATTCCTTGTGTACTCTTTTTATACCCAATGACAGGTACCCAGTGATAGTCATAGTTGAATTTTCCGAACCAATGAAACGAAAACCATTTATCAAACTTGGCAGCTACAGGGCGTCCAACATCGATTTCATGTTGAAGCTCCTCAATATTACATTCTTTTACGATCCAATGTGAACCGAGTATTTTTTGTAAATTCCGAATGAAACGCCATTTAAATAAACCGATTTTTGTTCCGCCCAATTGTCTATACAAATCATTGACATGCATGACGGCTGATTCGCTTAAGTGATGCTTGAGAATCGTAAACGCTGTAACAGGACCGCAAGCGGAGGCGCGAAATTGCGCATGGATATCGTCGTCAAACTGCGACTTCCCGATAAAGTTATGTAAGTTTTTCAAAGGAAACATCCTTACATTTAAGAAATTCCGACATTTTCTTTCAATAATACTTTTAATGCCATTCTGAAATTGATGTAAGATTCAAGTTCAACTTCTACACCAGCAGCAACAATTTCGCGAACGATCATTGGATGGAATCCAACTGAAATAGGGCGGACATCCATCAGTTTCAAAGTTTCGTTCATTACTTTCAGCTCAAATGCAATCGTGTCAAAGTTATGCGCATTATTTCCATTTAAATCTGAACCCGTAAAATCGAATATGACACTTGAAACATTGGAGTGTGAACCGATATATTCTAAAACTTGGGAACGGATCATTTCAAATCGTTCAGATCCTGTATAACCAACTATAGGAACTAATATAGTATCATCGACAATGGACGAGATGATTGGTACGGACATTTTTTTTATCTCTAGCTCTAATTCTTTTATTCTAACTTTCAAGTTTTCTATCTCATTCAAATGATCCATTTGGCACCTCATGCTTATTGTATTGACTTGATAAATACCATTATACGACAAATACAATAAAAAAGCGCACCGACTGTGTAAAAAGTCGATGCTGTTTGATGGAAAGGTATGAATCGAGTCGAATTATGCCTGTTTTGACTCTACAGATTCTAAGAAATCCGTCACTTGGTCTGGCGTTTTAGCATTAGCACTATGCAGATGAGCTTTCTTTTCGCCGTTTTGGAAAATAAGCAAGCTCGGGATTCCCATAACATCATATTTTTCAGCGATATCAGGCAGTACATCACGATCTACGTCATACCAAGTGTATGAGTTGTACTCTTCAATAATAGGATCAATGAACATATCCATGCGCGTACAATCAGGGCACCAGCCCGCTTGGAATTTAATAAGGGCTTTTTCATCTCGATTAATAACTTCGTTAAATTGTTCAGTTGTTGTAATGGATTTCATAGTTATAACACTCCTTTTTCATCAGTGTACCTGTAAACAAGAAATTTCGGTAATAAAATGCCCGCAATTGGTATATTCAGAAAAAAAGTGAAATGAACGATTTAAACATTGATAAAAAGTGTTGAATGTTCTAAACTGATAGATATAGAGTTTTGTTTCTATTTTTTTTACTTGTAAAATGAATGAGTGTTCATTCAAGAAAAGGGAGGCTTCTCAAACGTGGCATATCAAATTAAGAAAGCGGCAGTTTTAGGCTCAGGTGTTATGGGATCTGGTATCGCAGCTCATCTCGCTAATATCGGGATTCCTGTACTTCTGCTGGATATCGTTCCAAACAAACTGACAGACCAAGAAGAAGCAAATGGACTCACTTTGGAAAATCAGCAAGTGCGTAACAAGTTTGCAACGACTGCTTTGGAGAAATTATTGAAGCAGAAACCGGCTCCACTCGCATCAAAGAATAATTTGTCTTTGATTGAAGTCGGAAACTTCGAAGATGATTTGGATAAATTGAAAGACGTTGATTGGATCATTGAAGTAATCGTTGAAAACTTGGATGTTAAAAAAGGATTGTATGAAAAAATAGATGCAGTACGTAAAGAAGGTACGATTGTTACATCCAACACTTCGGGTATTAGTATCGAAGCGATGTCAGAAGGCCGTTCGGAAGATTTCCAGAAGCATTTCATGGGCACGCACTTCTTTAATCCGCCCCGTTATTTGAAATTGCTTGAAATCATTCCTACTGCAAAAACGGATAAGGATGTACTTGAGTTCATGATGCAATTCGGTGAAGACCGTTTAGGTAAAGGTGTCGTCATCGCGAAAGACACACCGAACTTCATTGCCAACCGTATTGGAACTTATGGTCTACTTGTAACACTTCGAGAAATGGAAAAACGCGGCTATTCAATCGGTGAAGTCGATTCCGTAACGGGTACATTGATTGGCCGTCCGAAATCCGCCACATTCCGTACATTGGATGTCGTAGGGCTAGACACATTCATGCATGTCGCGAAAAATGCGTATGACAAAACGGAAGGTGACGAACAGCAAGTGTTCGAACTTCCTCCATTCATGAAAAAGATGATCGACAATGGATGGCTTGGCGCAAAATCCAAACAAGGTTTCTATTTGAAGCAGGGCAAAGAGATTTTAGAGCTTGACACAGAGACGTTCGAATATGTCCCATCTAAGAAATTGAAAACGCCTTCAATTGAAATGGCGAAGCAGCAAAAGGGGCTTGCAAACAAAGTGAAATCCCTTGTTTATGCAGACGATCGCACGGGAGAAATCCTATGGAGCATCTTAGCACCGACCCTTACGTATTCCGCTGAACTGAATGGTGAAATCGCTGACGATATCGTTGCAATTGATAATGCGATGAAGTGGGGCTTCGGATGGAGACAAGGTCCATTTGAAATATGGGATGCGATCGGTGTAGCAAAATCTGTCGAGAAGATGAAAGAAGAAGGCATCGGAATTCCTGAATTTGTTCAGGCCATGCTCGATAAAGGCGTCGAAACATTCTATAAGGAAGAAAACGGCGAACTATTCTTTTACAATGGCGAAGAATACAAAGCAGTTCCTGTGAATGAAAAGGCCATTGACTTAAAGAGCTACAAGAAGAAGCACGGTGTTATCAAAAAGAATACAGGTGCGAGTCTTATCGATTTAGGGGACGGCGTTGCCTTGCTTGAATTCCACTCCCTATCAAATGCAATCGGTCTGGATATTATCCAAATGATTAATTTCGCTGTCGATGAAGTTGAGAAGAATTATAAAGGGCTCGTTATCGGTAACCAGGGGAAGAATTTCTGCGTCGGTGCGAACCTCGGAATGATTCTGATGGAAGCGCAAGATGACAATATTTTCGAACTGGATTACACAATCCGTTCATTCCAAAATGCGATGATGAAAATTAAGTACAGCCGTAAACCGGTTGTCGCTGCGCCATTCCAGATGACGCTCGGTGGCGGAGCTGAAGTTTGCTTGCCGGCAGCTCATATCCAAGCATCAATGGAAACGTATATTGGACTTGTTGAAGTTGGTGTTGGTTTAATTCCTGGTGGTGGCGGAAACGTCAACTTATATTCAAAACATTTAAAAGGCCTGCCGAATGGCGTGCATATCGACTATCAATACGTAGCGAATAAAGTATTTGAATCAATCGCAATGGCGAAAGTTTCGTCGTCAGCAGAAGAAGCGAGAGAAAATAACTTCTTAAACTTCGCAGATGGTATTAGCGTCAATCCTGATCACTTAATCTACGATGCGAAGCAAGCGGCACTAGCACTCTATGAAGGTGGATATGTACCACCTAAGAAAGAAAAGATTCCGGTTACAGGGGATTCAGGATATGCAACGATGCTTCTAGGAGCTGAAGGAATGCATCTATCAGGATTCATTAGCGATCATGATTTGAAAATAGCGAAAAAATTGGCGTTTGTGTTATCAGGCGGAAAAGTGCCTTATGGAACACTTGTCGATGAACAATATATGTTGGATCTAGAACGTGAAGCGTTCCTCAGCCTCGTGGCAGAACCGAAGTCACAGCAACGTATGCAGCATATGCTCATTAAAGGGAAACCATTGCGCAACTGACGGAACACTTAGTAAAGAGGAGGAAAAGAAATGCGTGAAGCAGTAATTGTAGCCGGAGCCCGTACACCGGTCGGAAAAGCAGGCAGAGGATCTCTTGTCACTGTCCGTCCAGACGATCTTGGAGCTTTGGCAATAACAGAAACGATGAAACGTGCAAATGGATACGATGGACCGATCGATGATCTCATTATCGGTTGTGCAATGCCGGAAGCGGAGCAAGGGATGAACGTCGCCCGGAATATCGGGGCACTCGCTGGACTTCCGGATACGACACCCGCAATCACAGTGAACCGTTTCTGTTCATCAGGACTGCAATCCATCGCTTACGGTGCAGAACGTATCATGCTTGGCCATGCGGAAGCGATCATTGCTGGCGGCGTCGAATCGATGAGTATGGTACCGATGATGGGGAACACAATCAGGCCGAACTTCCATCTTGCGGAAACTGCACCCCAGTACTATATGGGCATGGGTCATACAGCTGAGCAAGTCGCAGTAAAATACGGTGTAAGTCGTGAAGACCAAGACGCATTCGCGGTCCGTTCACACGAAAAAGCGGCAGCGGCAATCGCAGCCGGCAAATTCGTCGATGAAATTGTCCCAGTCGAAGTTGTAAAGCGCTTCGTCGATGACAGCGGTAAGTATCAAGAAAAGAACGTACTGTTCGAAATGGATGAAGGCGTCCGTACGGGTACTTCTATGGAAGTGTTGGCGAAATTACGCCCAGCATTTTCAGTCACTGGATCCGTAACAGCAGGAAACGCTTCACAGACATCTGACGGTGCAGCATCAGTCCTCGTCATGGATCGTGAAGTGGCAGAAGCGAACGGCCTCAAGCCAATCGCTAAATTCCGTTCCTTCGCAGTAGGGGGCGTTCCTCCTGAAGTAATGGGAATCGGCCCGATCGTAGCTGTTCCAAAAGCATTGAAACTAGCTGGCCTATCCATCGAAGACATCGACTTATGGGAGCTGAACGAAGCATTCGCTTCCCAATCACTTCAAGTCATCCGTCACCTCGGTCTTGATATGGACAAAGTGAACGTCAACGGCGGTGCCATCGCACTCGGCCACCCACTCGGCGCAACAGGTTCCGTTTTGACGATAAGAATGATGAACGAACTAAAACGCCAAGGCAAACAATTCGGCGTCGTCACAATGTGCATCGGCGGCGGAATGGGCGCTGCTGGGGTATTTGAATTACTGTAATAAATTTATTCTATTGGAAGTTATATTTTATCTAATTAGCTTTTTGTGTTTGATCGGATACTTAGATGATTGTAGTGAAGGGCGGCGACTCCTGGGAGATGCGCGTGTCAGGTGAGACCCCGCAAGGTTGCGAAGCGACCGAGGAGGCTCACCGCACGCCCCCCTGGAAAGCGACCGCCCGGAACGAAAATCATCGTGATTTAGGAATATCTTTTTTAGATTGTAAATCAAAAGGAGGAACATACAATGACTGAAACGAAAACAACTGAATTCATTCGGGGTGGCGCATTCCTAATCGAAGACATCGACGCATCACGCGTCTTCACACCGGAAGACTTTTCAGACGAACAGAAAATGATCGCAAAAACAACGGAAGACTACGTGAAAAACGAAGTCAAACCAGTCGTCGAAAACTTGGAAAACCATGAATTCGAACACTCCGTACGTCTTCTGAAATCCGCTGGTGACCTCGGTCTTCTAGGTGCAGACGTACCAGAAGAATACGACGGCCTTGGCCTTGATAAAATCTCATCTGCACTAATCGCAGAAAAAATGTCCGTAGCTGGTGGATTCTCCATCACTCACGGCGCACACGTAGGAATCGGTACATTGCCAATCGTTCTTTTTGGTAACGAAGAACAAAAGAAAAAATACTTGCCGAACTCCGTATCAGGCGACAAAATCTCTGCATACGCACTAACGGAGCCGGGTTCAGGCTCTGATGCCCTTGGTGCTAAAACATCAGCTAAATTAAACGAAGCTGGAACGCATTACATCCTTAACGGTGAAAAACAATGGATCACAAACGCAGGATTTGCTGATGTGTTCGTTGTATACGCTAAAGTGGACGGCGACAAGTTCTCTGCATTCATCGTTGAAAGAGAATTCCCGGGCGTTTCTGTAGGAGCGGAAGAAAAGAAGATGGGTATTAAATCTTCATCTACCCGGACATTAATTCTTGAAGATGCTGAAGTGCCTGTTGAAAACCTATTAGGTGAAATTGGAAGAGGACATATTATCGCGTTCAACATCTTGAATATCGGGCGTTATAAGCTTGGAGTAGGTACAATCGGTGGATCGAAGCGTGCACTTGAACTTGCAATCTCTTATGCAAACCAACGTCAACAATTCAAGACACCAATCTCTTCATTTAACTTGACGAAAGAGAAGCTTTCAACAATGGCTTCAAAGCTCTATGCAGCAGAAAGTCTAATCTACCGTACTGTCGGTTATTTTGAAGAGCGAAATGCTGAAATGACTCCTGAACAACAAAAGGATGGTAAAGCGGTTGCGGCTTCCATCGCTGAATATGCAATTGAGTGCTCGATTAACAAAGTAGTGGGTTCGGAAGTGCTTGACTATATTGCCGACGAAGCGGTTCAATTGCACGGTGGTTACGGCTTCATGCAAGAATATGAAGTAGAGCGCATTTACCGGGACTCCCGTATTAACCGTATTTTTGAAGGAACGAACGAAATCAACCGTATGATCGTTCCAGGTACATTCCTCAAGAAAGCGATGAAAGGCGAATTGCCACTTCTTGAACAAGCACAAAGCTTGCAAGAAGAATTGCTTATGATGATGCCGGAAGAAATCGGTGACGAAGCGCTTGCACAAGAGAAAGTGCTTGTGAAAAATGCGAAGAAAATCGGCTTGCTGGCAGCAGGAATGGCAGCGCAACGCTATGGCACGAAACTGGAAACGGAACAGGAAGTACTTGTGAACATTGCTGATATCGCTAATAATATTTTTGCAATGGAATCCGCACTTCTTCGTACAGAAAAAGCAATTGCGAAGAATGGTGAAGAGAAGGAACAACAAAAAATCCTTTACACAGAAATTTTCTGTCAGGAAGCATTCGAAGCGATTGAAAAAGACGCGAAAGAAACGCTTCTGGCGGCAGTTGAAGGCGATAATCAGCGCATGATGCTTTCTGCTTTACGCAAGCTGACTCGTTCTACCCCGTATAACTTAATTGCGAAAAAACGTGAAGCGTCTGTTAAGCTAATTGATGCAGAAAAGTTTGTAGTATAATCGACAACCACCCAGACAGTTCCGTCTTGGGTGGTTTATTTGATATACTGGTTAAAATGGAGGTGTTGTCAGATGGCATTAACGTATTATGGATATCCTAAATGCAGTACGTGTCAAAAAGCAAAGAAGTGGTTAGAAATGAACGAACTGGATTATACAGAAGTCAATATAGTTGAGAATCCGCCGACTAAAGAGGAACTTCAGCGGATGATCAGTAATTCCGATTTGGATATTAAGAAGTTTTTCAACGTGTCCGGCATGAAATATCGGGAACTGAATTTAAAAGATAAACTCCCACAAATGACTGATGAAGAGAAGGTTGAATTGCTTTCAACAGATGGTATGCTCATTAAAAGACCGATTGTCACAAATGGTTCACACGCAACTGTCGGCTTTAATGAAGTAAACTTTGAGGAAGCTTGGAAAGCCTGAATTACTTTCTTGTCTTTATCCTTAAAATATGTAAGAATTGAATAGAAATCACTAAATGTATAGTTAATGGAGGGGTACGGGATGAGCACACCTAAAGACTTGCGTTATTCTGAAGAACACGAATGGGTAAAAGACGAAAACGGTAACTATCGTATCGGTATTACACATTTCGCACAATCTGAACTGGGAGATATCGTTTTTGTTGAACTTCCATCAGTTGGTGACGAAGTGAAATCGGACGAGCCATTCGGTAGTGTAGAATCAGTTAAAACTGTTTCTGAATTATACGCTCCAATTAGCGGTAAAGTACTTGAAGTTAACGAAGAATTAGAAGACAGCCCAGAATTGGTGAATGAATCTCCATACGAAGGTGCTTGGATGATCGTTGTCGAAGCTTCTAATAAAGCGGAACTTGATGAACTTATGTCTGCTGAAGACTATGACAAGATGACTGTCGGAGAGTAATAAAAAAAGCGCTGGATGATACCGGCGCTTTTTTCAATTGTTCTAGGAGGTAAATCGATGGAGATGCGCAGGGTCGTTATTGTGGAAGGTGGAGCAGACAGGAAGAGATTGCAAAAAGTGTTAGCAGAGCCGGTTGAAATCATCTGTACAAACGGAACCGTAAGTCCTTATCGAATTGAAGAGATTCTCGCTCCATATGAAGACCATGATATCTATGTATTCTTCGATGCAGATCCATCTGGGGAAAAGCTGCGCACTCTTTTTAAAAGGGCATACCCGGAAGCATTACATCTCTATACAGAACGTCAATATGGACAAGTCGAAACAACCCCTTTCCGCACACTAGCAACCATTTTGCTTGCTGAACGGTTTTTAGTGCATCCCCAATTCTTACTTTGAAGGTGAAAAAATGAACGGAATACAACAATGGACACGCGAACAGTGGGAAGTCAGCTTGGAAGCTTCAGCTGTAAGCATTTTCTATCTATATACACCTATGTGCGGTACATGTGCAGTCGCCTCAAAAATGGTTGAAGTCATCGCTGCTATGAAACCTGGATTGCCGATAGGTAAAGCCGATTTGAACTATCTCCAAGATCTTGCTGTCGAATACGCAATCGAAAGCGTCCCTTGCCTGCTCATACAAAAGGATGGGGAGTTAGTCGAAAAGATCTATGCATTTCATTCGGTTCCGCATTTATTAGAAAGAATAGGTTGACACAAAAGTAAAACGTATGCTATAAATGTATCTATTACTTTAACTGAATAAATCGCTCTTATAAAGAGAGGCTGAGGGAAGTGCCCTATGAAGCCCGGCAACCGTCACTTATGTGAAATGGTGCCAAATCACGCAAAGCATATGCTTTGAGAGATGAGAGATCGGATTAGCGTTTATTTATTGATAACGTTTTAGCCTTTCTGCTCGTCTGCAGAAAGGCTTTTCTTTTTGGGAATGATTATAGAGAGGTGATACAACGATGATTACGTTAACAGATGTGAATAAAATATTTGATACAGCGACTAATCGCATTACTGCTGTAGATAATGTGAACTTGACGATTGGTAATAGTGAAATTTTTGGAATCATCGGCTACAGCGGAGCAGGAAAAAGTACATTAATCCGTTTATTGAATGGTCTGGAAAAACCTACTTCCGGACAAATCAACATTGCAGGACATGAATTAGCAACTGTTTCAGCAAAAGAGCTTAGAGAGGCGCGCCAAAAGATCAGCATGGTGTTCCAACATTTCAATTTACTCTGGTCGCGTACAGTGAGAGAGAATATTGCTTTTCCGCTAGAAATTGCCGGTGTTAGTAAAGAGAAACGGGATAAAAAAGTCGCTGAATTAGTAGAACTTGTCGGTTTGGCAGGAAGAGAAGATGCGTACCCTGCACAACTTTCCGGTGGGCAGAAACAACGTGTCGGCATTGCACGTGCCTTATCCAATGATCCTGAAGTGCTGTTATGTGACGAAGCTACTTCCGCGCTCGATCCGGAAACAACAGATTCGATTCTTGATTTATTAACAGCGATAAACGACAAGCTCGGCTTGACGATTGTTCTAATCACTCATGAAATGCACGTCATCCGTAAAATCTGCCATCGTGTAGCTGTCATGGAGGCAGGGAAGATTGTTGAAATAGGCAATGTCCTTGACGTGTTCCAGTCACCTAAAGAGCAGATTACAAAACGATTTGTATCTCAAATTACGCAAACGGCGGGAACTGAACACGCATTGCAACATTTGAAAGCGGAATCCTCTGAAGGAACACTTGTAAAATTAGTGTTTGTCGGTGACAGGACGGAGCAACCTGTACTGTCTACAATGATTAGGAGATTCAATATCGATGTGAACATTGTTCAAGGCGATATCTCTCATACAAAAGGCGGAGCATATGGGACGCTGCTTCTGCAATTAATCGGTGATAAAGAGAAAGTTACTTCAGCAATCGAATTTCTCCATAATGAAGGCGTCCAAACGGAGGTGATTGGGCATGATTGAAACATTATTACCCCATGTGAATTGGGAAAAGATGTGGATTGCGACAGTGGAAACCCTTTATATGACGGCTGTTTCGACACTGTTTACATTCGTCATCGGAATCGCGTTAGGTGTTCTTCTGTTCTTATCAAGTCCAGGTCAACTCTGGGCGAATAAACTGACGTACACCATAACAAGCTCTGTCGTGAACATATTCAGGTCTATTCCATTTATCATCTTGATCATTCTGATTATCCCATTCACTATACTGCTTGTCGGATCGATGAGAGGACCGAACGCGGCTTTGCCTGCACTCATAATTGGGGCAGCTCCATTTTATGCACGCATGGTGTTGATCGGTTTGCAGGAGATTGATAAAGGGGTACTGGAAGCAGCACGTTCAATGGGTGCTAAAACGAGCACGATCATTTTTAAGGTGTTATTGCCAGAGTCGAAACCGGCATTGTTTTCAGGTATTACGGTAACGGCCATCGCTTTAGTCGGTTATACCGCTATGGCAGGCATTATCGGGGCAGGCGGTTTAGGAAATCTTGCGTATTATCAAGGTTTCCAGCGAAGCCGCTATGACATCGTACTTGTTTCTACAATATTAATCTTAATCATCGTCTTCATTCTTCAGTTCATCGGCGATTACGTCGTTCGGAAATTGGACAAGCGATAAAGGGGTTTTCAGGCTTAGCCTGTGCACAATAAACAATAACTATAAAAAAGGGGAGTATTATGTATGAAAAAGGTATTGACTGGAATTTTATTAGCAGTGCTCGTGTTGGCATTAGCGGCTTGTGGTGGAAAAGATCAAGACGATAAGACGATAACAGTCGGGGCTTCTAACGTTCCGCATGCGCTTATTTTAGAAAAAGCACAGCCTTTAATGAAAGAAAAAGGTTTTGATTTGAAAATTGAAGAGTATCAGGATTATGTTTTGCCAAACAAGGATTTGGATGAAGGCACACTAGATGCAAACTACTTCCAGCATATTCCTTACTTTGAAAGTCAAATTGCAGACTTTGGCTATGATTTTGAGAATGCAGGTGCAATCCATATTGAACCGATCGGTGTGTATTCAAAGAAATATGATTCATTGGATGAACTACCTGACGGTGCGACAGTGTTAATCAGTAACTCAGTGGCAGATCATGGACGTGTGTTAGCGATGCTTGAAAAAGAAGGCCTTATCACGCTTGCTGACGGTGTAGACAAAGTGAAAGCAGAACTTGACGATATCGTCGATAATCCGAAAAACTTGAAGTTTGAAGCGGAATACGAAGCTGCGTTAATGCCTGAATTGTATAAGCAAGATGAAGGTGATCTGTTGTTAATCAACTCCAACTATGCACTTGATGCAGGTTTGAACCCGCTTGAAGATGCAATTGCTCTTGAAGAAACCGATTCACCGTACGTAAATATAATTGCCGTCCGCGCTGGTGATGAAAAAAGAGAAGCCATTAAAGCGCTTGTAGATGTATTAAAATCCAAAGAGATTCAAGACTTCATCTTAGAAGAATGGGAAGGTTCTGTTGTTCCTGTAAAATGATTAATAGGTATTAGACCATCCACCATGCCCTTTAGACCGGTATGGTGGATGGTCTTTTTTTGAGAAAAAAGAAAATTCCTTGAAGCATTTTATTTTTTACTTCATTGTGTTAAAGTGGTTTTGTTGTATAAGTATGCGAATTTACGAATAAGGAGGAAGATTACATATGAAGAAAATTGGACTTATATGGCGCATTATTATCGCCATAGGACTAGCAGTAGGATTCGGTTTGCTACTTCCAATCATCCATGAAGGATTTGCTCTTGGATTCGTCCGGTTCTTTGCTACATTCAATATGATGTTTGGGGGATTTTTAAATTTTGTCGTCCCACTTATTATTATCGCTTTCATCGCACCCGGTATTGCGAAGCTTGGTAAGGGCTCAGGGAAGTTATTAGGATGGGCGACATTGCTCGCTTATGCTTCTACCATTGCCGCAGGGATCTTGGCTTTTTTTGCAGCAACAACAATTTTACCGAACTTTATCCACGCGGTTAGCTCAGGATCTATAGAAAATGCAGGAAAAGCGCCTGGAACGACATTTTTCGAAATCGAAATGACACCAATTATGGGCGTCATGTCCGCTCTACTTTTAGCATTTGTACTCGGAATCGGAATGGCTTCTATTAGTAGTAAGTCAATGCTTTCATTTTTCGAAGAATTCAATGCGTTAATCGAGAAAGTAATCACATATGTAATCATACCTTTATTACCAATACACATTTTTGGGATTTTCCTTAATATGACTTATAGTGGCGAAGTGGCTAAAGTACTTTCGGTCTTTTCCGTCGTATTCATCATGATTATCGTTTTGCATCTCATCATGCTCACTGTCCAATATTCAATAGCGGGAACTGTTTCAAAGCGCAATCCGTTTGGCTTGCTGAAAACAATGGCCCCAGCTTATATGACTGCAATCGGAACACAATCTTCAGCAGCAACAATCCCGGTTACATTGCGTCAGGCAAAGAAAGCTGGCGCTTCTGACCGCGTAGCAGACTTCACCGTTCCGTTATTTGCAACGATTCATTTATCGGGGAGTACAATTACATTGGTTTCGTGTTCTATCGGTGTACTACTGATGAATGATATGCCGGTAACATTCGGCAGTTATCTGCCGTTCATCATGATGCTCGGCGTGACAATGATTGCTGCACCAGGAGTTCCGGGTGGGGCTGTCATGGCTGCTGTCGGACTTCTGGCAACGATGCTCGGTTTTGACGAATCAATGGTCGCTTTAATGATTGCTCTCTATATGGCGCAAGATAGCTTCGGAACAGCAACGAATGTTACGGGAGACGGAGCACTCGCCATCATTCTTGATCGATTTACAAAAAAAGCTTCTTCAAATGTAGAAGGATTATAATTTTAAATATGTGTTGATTAACCAAAATAGGCTATAACTTAGCACGATGATTTCCGTTCCGGGCGGACGCTTTCCTGGAGGCGTGCGGTGAGCCTCCTCGGTCGCTTTGCGACACTGCGGGGTCTCACCTGTCACGCTAATCCCCAAGGAGTCGCCGCCCTGCACTACAATCATCTAAGTCTTCTATGATAAATATGGATTATTTTATGCTTACTTGTAGAAGCAAGCGTTTCTTAATTTTTTATTCTGCAATCTAAAGTTGACTGAAGTGCAGGCGCCGACTCCTGCGGGAATAGCGCGAGCTGAAGACCCCACAGGAGCGTGCTCTTCGCGACGAGGAGGCTGAAGCCGTGCCCGCGGAAAGCGTGCGCCGGAACGGAAGTCAACGGGTTCATTGTGATACAACTGTATGATACTGGTTAGTCAACACATCTGATAATTTCATTAAAAGTACCGGTGCAATTATAGACCGGTGCTTTTTAATTTTCATGGAAATGATCGATGACTAATTCTCATTCATTTCATGATAAATGAAAATGAAATAATCATCCATCTTACCAATAAAACAAAGGATTACAAGGGTAAATGAATTAATTTATAATAATTCTCAATGATTTGCAAGGCAATGGATAATGGGGTAAGATTAGAATGATACTAAATAGAGAATGGCTAAACCGTTCATCTTTATCATATTGGAGGTATTGGAATGGCAACTTTGGAAATTAAAGACCTTCACGTTGAAATTGAAGGCAAGGAAATATTGAAAGGCGTCAATTTAACAATCAATACAAATGAGATCCACGCGATCATGGGGCCGAATGGTACAGGTAAATCGACTCTAGCATCAGCAATCATGGGTCACCCGAAATATGAAGTCACTTCCGGATCTGTCACGCTAGATGGCGAAGACGTACTTGAAATGGAAGTGGATGAACGCGCGCAAGCAGGTTTATTCTTAGCGATGCAATACCCGAGTGAAATTACTGGTGTAACGAATGCAGATTTCATGCGTTCTGCAATTAATGCACGTCGTGAAGAAGGCGACGAAATCTCCCTAATGAAATTCATCCGTGAATTGGACAGCAAAATGGACGTCCTTGAAATGGATCAAGATATGGCAACACGCTATTTGAACGAAGGTTTCTCTGGTGGCGAAAAGAAGCGTAACGAAATTCTTCAACTAATGATGTTGAAGCCGAAGTTCGCTGTACTTGACGAAATCGACTCTGGCCTTGATATCGATGCATTGAAAGTTGTATCCAAAGGGATCAACGAAATGCGTGGAGAAGAGTTCGGTTGCTTGATCATTACTCACTACCAACGTCTACTGAACTACATCACGCCAGATCATGTTCACGTAATGATGCAAGGTAGAGTAGTTAAATCAGGTGGAGCTGAGCTTGCAAAAGAGCTTGAGGAACGTGGTTATGACTGGATCAAAGAAGAACTAGGAATTGAAGACGAAACAGTTGGACAAGAAGCTTAAGAAAGGGGACGATTCAAAATGACGGTTGAAACAAAAATGGCATTGACCGAACAGGACGTCCGCTCTTTCTCTGCGAAAATGAATGAAGCCGATTGGATGGCGGATTTCCGTGCAGATGCTTTGGCGAAAGTGGAACAACTTCCAATGCCGACACCTGATAAAACAAAGATTACAAAGTGGAACTTCTTGGATTTCCCTGCACATGCAGTGGAGAGCGCAACGTTCTCATCACTTACAGAGTTGCCTGCGGAAGCACAAGAGCTTGTTAGTGAAAATCAACAAAATATTTACGTACAACATAACAATACACCTGCTTATATTTCATTATCAGATGAATTGAAAGCGCAAGGCGTCATCTTGACGGATATTTTCACTGCTTCACGTGAACACGCGGACTTATTGAAAAAGTACTACATGACAGACGGCGTAAAAGTTGAAGAGCACAAGCTGACTGCTTACCATGCTGCATTAGTAAATGGTGGCGTTTTCGTCTATGTGCCAAAAGATGTCGTCATTTCAGAGCCGTTACAAGTTCTGTTCTTGCATACCGATGCACAAGCATCACTATTCAACCATGTAATCGTTGTCGCAGAAGCGAACAGCTCGGTTACATATGTGGAAAACTATCTTTCTACAGTTGAAGTAGCAACTGGACAAGCGAACATCATTTCTGAAGTATTTACAGCTGATAACGCAAAATTGATTTACGGTGCAGTTGACGTACTTGCAAAAGGATTCACAACATATGTAAACCGTCGTGGCGTTACAGGTCCTCATAGCCGTATTGAATGGGCTCTAGGATTAATGAACGACAGCGATACAATTTCTGAAAACATCACTCATTTAGTCGGGAACGGTTCTTCAAGTGATATGAAGACAGTCGTTGTTGGACGTGGTGATCAGAAGCAGAACTTCACTTCTGAAATCGTTCATTGGGGAATGGATACAGATGGGTTCATTCTCAAGCACGGTGTTATGAAGGAAGCAGCATCATCAATTTTTAATGGTATCGGTCGTATTGCAAAAGGTGCAACTCGCTCAAACGCAGTGCAAGAATCTCGTATTCTAATGCTAAGTGAGAAAGCGCGTGGAGATGCGAATCCGATTCTTTTGATCGACGAAGATGATGTAACAGCAGGACACGCAGCATCTGTCGGTCGTGTAGACCCATTGCAATTATTCTATCTTATGAGCCGAGGGATTTCTAAAGAAGAAGCAGAACGCCTCGTCATTCATGGTTTCCTTGCACCAGTCGTCAGCAAATTGCCTATCGAAGGTGTTAAGAAGCAATTGACGGAGGTCATCGAAAGGAAAGTGCGCTAATGCTCAGTAAAGAGATACGCAAAGACTTCCCGATTCTTGACCAGGAGATTAACGGTTATCCTCTTGTCTATTTGGACAGTGCTGCGACGTCACAAAAGCCGCGGCAAGTTATTGAAGCAATTACTAACTACTATAAGTATGACAATTCTAACGTCCATCGCGGTGTTCACACGTTAGGGAACAGAGCGACGGAAGGTTATGAAGGAGCACGTGAAAAAGTCCGAAAGTTCATCAATGCAAAATCGACGCAAGAAGTCATTTTCATGCGTGGCGCAACGACAGCATTGAATACTGTTGCCCAAGGATATGGTCGTCAAAATGTTGAAGAAGGCGATGAAATCGTCATTACTCATATGGAGCATCACTCCAATATCATTCCTTGGCAACAGCTAGCAAAGGAAAAAGGCGCAATCTTGAAATACGTCGATCTTGAAGAAGACGGCACACTATCTCTAGATAAGGTGCGTGAAACAGTAACTGACCGCACAAAGATTGTTTCCATCATGTATGTGTCCAATGTATTAGGAACGATGAATCCGATAAAGGAAATTACGGAAATCGCTCATGCACATGGAGCAATAATGGTCGTTGACGGCGCGCAAGCTGCACCTCATTTAAAGATTGACGTTCAAAAACTTGATTGTGATTTCCTTGCTTTTTCCGGCCATAAAATGTGTGGACCGACTGGTATTGGTGTTCTTTACGGTAAGAAGGATTTATTGAACAAAATGGAGCCTGTTGAATTCGGTGGTGAAATGATCGACTTCGTAGGCCTCTATGAATCCACATGGAAAGAGCTTCCTTGGAAGTTCGAAGGTGGAACGCCGATTATTGCCGGAGCTATCGGATTAGGCGCAGCCATAGATTATTTAGAGCAGATTGGTTTGGACGAAATTGAAAAGCATGAACACGAGCTTGCGGGTTATGCGATGGATCGTATGTCTTCTATAGAAGGCTTGACGATTTATGGACCGAAAGATCCTGGTAAACGTGCAGGTCTTGTAACGTTCAATTTAGATAATGTTCATCCTCATGATGTTGCAACAGTACTTGACATGAACGGAATCGCGGTGCGGGCAGGTCATCATTGTGCACAGCCGCTAATGAAATGGCTGGATGTTTCAGCGACTGCACGAGCAAGTTTCTATCTGTATAACACAGAGGAAGACGTTGACCGTCTCGTAGAAGGACTCCGTATTGCAAAGGAGTATTTCGAATAATGCCTACTAACAAATTAGATCAGCTATACCGCTCAGTCATCATGGACCATTATAAAAGTCCAAGAAACAAAGGCGTATTGAAAGATAATAATGTAACTGTCGATATGAACAATCCGACTTGCGGTGATGTCATTCATTTAACGCTGCAAGTGGAAGATGGCATTGTCAAAGATGCCAAATTCGAAGGTGAAGGCTGTTCCATTTCGATGGCATCCGCCTCGATGATGACACAGATCATCAAGAACAAGGACATAGACACAGCTGTTCACTATGCTCATCTGTTTTCTGATATGATGCTTGGAAAAGAGATTGATGATTCCATCGATCTTGGCGATATCGAAGCCCTTTCCGGTGTAGCTAAATTCCCTGCGCGTATTAAATGCGCAACACTTGGATGGAAGGCTATGGAAAAAGGGCTCGGTTCTGATTCCGACAACTAGTCCCGGCTTAGGTTTCAGTAACTTAGAAGCCTCAAAACCGCCGCTGCTCGCATTATGAGTAGGCTGGCGAATGAATGAACGGAGGAATAAAGATGGCTAAAAAAATGCCTGATATTGGCGATTACAAATATGGTTTTCATGATAAAGACGTATCTGTTTTCCGTTCGGAACGTGGTTTGACACGAGAAATCGTTGAAGAAATCTCTAACATGAAGGAAGAACCTCAGTGGATGTTGGACTACCGTCTGAAATCTCTTGAGCTGTTCTATAGCATGCCGATGCCTCAGTGGGGTGGAGATTTGAAACCTCTTAACTTCGACGAAATTACGTATTATGTAAAACCTTCCGAAGCAACAGAAAAATCTTGGGATGAAGTTCCTGAAGAAATCAAACGTACGTTTGACAAACTTGGGATTCCTGAAGCGGAACAAAAATACCTTGCGGGTGTTTCCGCGCAGTATGAATCAGAAGTTGTGTATCATAACATGAAAGTGGAGCTTGAAGACATGGGTATTGTTTTCAAGGACACAGATTCTGCACTTCGCGAAAACGAAGAATTGTTTAAAAAGTACTGGGGTACAGTAATCCCTAACTCTGATAATAAATTCTCAGCTTTAAACTCAGCTGTTTGGTCAGGTGGATCTTTCATCTACGTACCACCAGGTATCAAAGTTGAAACACCACTACAAGCTTACTTCCGTATTAACTCGGAAAACATGGGTCAGTTCGAGCGTACGCTAATTGTTGTCGATGAAGGCGCAAGCGTCCATTATGTTGAAGGTTGTACAGCACCAGTGTACACAACGAATTCACTGCACAGTGCGGTCGTTGAAATCATCATCAAAAAAGATGCATATTGCCGTTATACGACAATCCAGAACTGGGCTAATAACGTTTATAACCTTGTAACGAAGCGCGCAGTATGTGAAGCGAACGCTACAATGGAATGGATTGATGGCAACATCGGTTCGAAATTGACGATGAAATACCCTGCTTGTATCTTAAAAGGCGAAGGCGCTCGTGGAATGACTTTATCGATCGCTCTTGCTGGTAAAGGACAACATCAAGATGCTGGTGCGAAAATGATGCACTTAGCTCCAAATACTTCATCAACAATCGTTTCCAAGTCGATCTCTCAACATGGTGGTAAAGTGACATACCGCGGTATCGTCCACTTTGGCCGTCGTGCAGATGGTGCGCGTGCAAACATCGAGTGTGACACGCTCATCATGGATAAGCTTTCGACTTCCGATACGATTCCATATAACGAAATCCTGAACGACAACATTTCACTTGAGCACGAAGCAAAAGTTTCCAAAGTATCCGAAGAGCAGCTCTTCTACTTGATGAGCCGTGGTATCGGTGAACTGGAAGCTACAGAAATGATCGTTATGGGCTTCATCGAGCCATTCACAAAAGAATTGCCGATGGAGTACGCAGTAGAGATGAACCGTCTTATCAAGTTTGAGATGGAAGGTTCAATCGGTTAACAAATAGTAGGTCCGCCATAATTCATTTTATGGCGGATTTTTTATATTGCGCTCGTAAACCTCGTCGCCGCGCCCGTAAACCGCCGTGCCGCGCTCGTAAACCCCGTCGCCGCGCCCGTAAACCGTCAAGCCGCGCTCGTAAACCCCGTCGCCGCGCCCGTAAACCGACG
>NZ_JACSQN010000024.1 GCF_014836615.1 Sporosarcina quadrami
GACAACCGCATCATACCAAGAGGGCTTTTTCAATTCAATAGGGCCCGACTTTCCATACAGGAATGCTCCAGCGGGAACAGCGCGAGCTGAAGACCCTGGACTGAGCGCAGCGAGGGAAGCGGCTGAAGCCGTGCCAGCGGAAAGCGTCCGCTCGCAGCGGAAATCAACATTTATAGCTTTATCTCTATTTTAAATGAAAAAGACTGTAAACAACACCGAAAATAAAGGTGTTTGTCTACAGTCTGAGCCATCCTTTAATGGATGGCTTTTTTTAATGGTATTCATAGACTCGCTTGAAGTCAGTCCTCGTATTTTAATGCATCGCCATCAAATGGCGCATCTGCAACTTTTATTGAGTCAGTTGGGCAACCGTCAAAAGCATCTTCCATGTCTTCCAACAGTTCTTCTGGAACTTCAGTAGTCCCCATGTTATCATCGATGATAACAAAAGCGATTCCTTCATCATCATAATCGTAAATATCAGGTGCCGCAGCGCCGCAAGCCCCACATGCGATACATGTATCTTGATCGACAATTGTGTATTTTTTGCAAGTAGACATTGACGTTCTCTCCTCTTTTCTCCGCACTATCTAATTAGTTCCCTTATCATTCTAAAGCTGTTTTCGTTAGTTTTCAACATAAAAACATTGTTATGGGAGGAATCAGGCATGAATTTGTCTTCTATCCTATTATTTATCATAAGTAAAATGAATGGAGAACGGACGATAAATGCAAGTTTGCATTTATTAAGAGGGAAAAAATCTGGGCAGACACTTCAGGATGTTGAATACTTCGCGGTAAAACCGTTCTTCGGAATTCTACCGAAGTTAACCGATAAGGAATTCCAAAAAGCTGCTGAAAAATTGCGTATATCTGCTTTCATTGTGGAAGAGGATAACCTTATCCGATTAACAGCAGAAGGCGCAAGCGAAGTTAACAAACAAGAGGATTATCATTTCAGAGGCTGGGATTATCGTGGTAGAGAAGTGGTGTTCTTTAAACGACTGGCCCTCGCTGTTCAGACTGTATCCAACTTGAGGGAAGGTACGCATTCATTTCTTCCGATAGAAAGTGATCGAGATATTCAGCTCTTTGTTAAACGATTGTTTTACCGAAAACCAATTACATCACCTCACTTCGCTAAAGAGATAGGTGACGAACTCAAGAAAGCATTAATTGGATGTGGGATGTCGGATAAACAAAAATTCATTTTCACGGGTCGCTTAACCGGAAAAAGAGATACTGCGAAAACATGGGACCAATTAGCACGCGAATTAGAAGAACAGTTAGATAGTATACGTCTTCAATTCATAGAAAGTCTACACATGTTGTTGGATGAAATTCATTCCTTAGATGAATATCCTATTTTACGTTTAATTTCGGATGATATAAAAGTACAAACATACTTGACCGATTCAGCGATACGAACAAAAAAACTTTTTGAAGAGGGGCATTCATTAGGAAGTATAGCTGAGATTAGACAATTGAAATTGAGTACTATTGAAGATCATTTAATTGAGATGGCTATGAATGAAAGCTCATTTCCTATCCTTAGATTTGTTTCCATAGAACAGATGAAAGCTGTCATCGCAAAAGCAAATTCACTTGGGACGAAGCGTTTAAAACTTTTGAAAGTAGCGTTCCCTTCTTTAACCTATTTTGAATTGAGATTAATTATGGCTGTCAACGAGAAAGGAGTAGTTTAATGAATCTTACCGAAGAACTGCAAAGGCGATTTGGGTACACGGAATTTAGACCCGGTCAACAAGAAGTTATTGAGCATGTGCTAGAAGGCAGAGATACCATTGCTGTGCTCCCTACAGGTATGGGGAAGTCTCTATGTTACCAATTACCCGGTTATTTAATGAATGGCTCTGTGCTGATTGTGTCGCCTCTCGTATCACTCATGGAGGACCAAGTTGCCCAAATGCGTAAAAATGGGGAAAAGCGAGTCGTCGCATTGAATTCGTTTTTGAGTTACAGTGAAAGAGAAAAGGTCATCCGTCAACTTGATCACTTTAAATTCATTTTTGTATCTCCTGAAATGCTTTCACGAAGAACTGTCGTTGATTATTTCCGGAAACTGCAACTTGCATTGATTGTTGTTGATGAAGCGCACTGTATTTCACAATGGGGATTTGATTTTAGACCTGATTACTTACGGTTAGGAGACTTTTTAAAGATAATCGATCGTCCCCCTATTTTGGCGTTAACCGCAACTGCGGATCAGAAAGTGATGTTTGATATTCCATACTATTTACAGATGCGTTCCCCAGTTGTTGAACGACAATCATTAGATCGCAAAAATATCTGTTATTCAGTCATTCGCTTAAAATCATCTATTGAAAAAATGGCTTGGATTAAAAATAGGGTTAGCACAACGACAGGACCGGGGATCATATACACAAGCTCTCGTAAACGTTCTGATGAATTAGCAAAAGAACTACAAAGTATCGGTGTATCTTGTCAGTCGTATCATGCGGGTAAAGAGCAGGATGATCGCTCGATTATTCAAAGTCAATTTTATAATGGAGAACTTGATTGGATTTGCGCAACAAACGCATTTGGAATGGGTATACATATTGGAAACATCAGACAAGTCATCCATGAACATATGCCTTCCACTGTTGCTGATTATAGCCAGGAAGTTGGGAGGGCTGGCCGAGATGGATTACCCTCAGTAGCAACATTGTTGTATATGCAGTCAGACGAACAGCTCACAAGTTTTATTATCCAGACTGATATACCTAAAGAAGAGCAAGTACGCTATTACAATAACCTTTTAATAGATGGGATGGCGCCGGAAGAAGCTGCTAAGCTTGCAGGTTTATCGGAAACAGGGAAGAGGGTAATCGATTACTACATGGAACGATTTGAAGTAGTTGAGATTATCGAGAAGCTTTTAAGTCTAGCCGAAGAGAAAAACACCGAACTGCAGACGATGTTGTCTCTTATAGTAACTACTAATTGCATTCGAAAAAATATATTGTCGTATTTTGGCGAAGAGTCTAATTTGAAAATACCTCAATGCTGTTCGAATTGCAGTTTGCCAGAAATGGAGTGGCTTACTGTTGAAAAGCCCTCAATGAATAAGCATGCCATCATGACATGGGATGAAAGGATAACAAAGCTACTAGGTTGACATGTCTTATGGCCGTTTACATTTGCGACAATATTCGTCATAATAGATAGAACAGCATGATGGGATAGGAGAATATGTCGATGAACAATAATGATTACAAAACTGACTTTGAAGAACAACGCAAAGAGATTGATATTACTACCGACAATGAACCATTGCTGACGTCAAGGGTGGAAAGGCACTACAAGCGGAAAGTGAAAAAAACCTCAAGTCATACAATGATTAATATTATTCTTGGAGTCTTTGCTTTCATACCGATAGTGATTTTTGCATTTGTTATTTATAATTTTTATTTTGGATCGGATAGCGGGTCGGCAAATGACAATACGGGTGTTCAGATGGATATATCTCCTGGTAAAACTGCAGGTTCAATTTCGACAGATGATGATTCTGAACCAGAAGAAGAATCTACCAAAAAGAATGATAGTGAAGAAAAAACCGATGCTGCTAGTGAAACAGGTAAACCTCCAGTTTCAGTAAATTCTTCTGCTACAGAAAAAGTGGAAGTCTCTAATTCGAATGGCAAGAGTGATACTGAATCGAAAAAACCTGCTACAAAGCCAGAAGTAAAACCGCAACCGAAGCCAGAAGCAAAACCTGAAAAGAAACCCGAACCAAAACCGGAATCAAAACCTGTTACAAATCCACAATCAGCAACTCATATTGTTTCTGCAAATGAAACGCTATATCGTATTTCTATGAATTATTACGGTTCGGATGCGGGTGTAGAAAAGATCAAAAAAGCGAATGGTCTCTCATCAAATGATATAATGGCAGGACAAAAATTAATTATACCAAAGTGATATATTCTGAAAATGAAGAAAAAGGCAAAGCTCGCTTCTTTGCCTTTTTCTCGTGATAGGTGTAAATATGAAAATTCTAATGCAAAGCATAATGTCTATTATTTTGTTATTTATTGGTTTATTGATGCATATGTTCATTTTAGCAAAGCGGCGAAATATAGTTAGACATTCTTTTTGTGTGGAAACAAGAAATCCTCAAGATAAAGTATTGTCTGTTTTCTTTATCTCGGATATTCATCGCAGGAAAATCGATAAACATTTCATAAAAAAAGTGAAAGCGAATGGTTCATTTGATGTCGTTATGATAGGTGGGGACTTAGCCGAAGGTGGTGTCCCATTATCTAGAATTGAACAGAATGTAACATCTCTAGCAGAGCTTGGTCAACTGTATTTCATATGGGGAAATAACGATCGTGAAGTCGGTGAACAAGCGATTAGAAAAATTATTAACCAAAATAACGGAATTATCTTAGATAATAAAAGTGCTCAAATTTCAAATCATTCACAATGGGTAATTTGCGGTACAGATGACCCGTCCAATCGCAATGTCGACGTACCAAATACAGTGAAAAATATAAGTGATTTTGAATACTCGATAGTTGCAACGCATACTCCTTCCTTATTCAGGAAAGTGGAAGAAATCGTCAGTCCGGAATTACTACTTGCAGGGCATATGCATGGAGGTCAAATTCGTTTTGGGAAATACGGTCTTCATCCGCTAGGGGAATTTGTAGAGAAAGACGGAAAGGCGCGACTGATAAGTAATGGTTATGGAACTTCACTTGTTCCACTTAGATTGGGAGCGCATCCGGAAAGTCATATAATAACGATTAATTATTGATGTTGAAAGAAGTTGAGTTTATTGAAATCTACAGATGCAATAATTATCGGTGGAGGGCCATGTGGCCTATCCGCCGCTATTGAATTACAAAATACAGGTTTGGATGTTCTTGTTATTGAAAAAGGTAATATCGTCAATTCCATATACCGTTATCCAACACATCAGACATTTTTTAGTTCTAGCATTAAATTATCAATTGGAGATATACCGTTCATCACTGCTAAAGAGAAACCGAAAAGAAATGATGCACTTGTCTATTACCGAACTGTCGCTCAATTAAAGCGAGTTACAATAAATAGCTTTGAAACTGTGAAAAATGTAACGAAAACGGACAATGGATTTATAGTGGAATCAGATTTAGAAAGCTACATGTCCAAATATGTTATTGTAGCTACAGGTTATTATGATAATCCGAACGAATTGAATATACCCGGAGCGACCTTGCCGAAAGTTTCCAATTATTTTAAAGAAGGGCATCCTTTCTTCGGGAAAAAAGTAGTTATTATTGGTGGTAAAAACTCCGCAATTGATGCTGCAATCGAACTAGTAAGAGCAGGGGCATCTGTTACTTCTCTTTACAGAGGAGCAACATATTCTGATAGTGTTAAACCATGGATTTTACCGACGTTTGATAGTTATGTTCGGGAAGGCGAAATTAATATGCATTTTAATGCGAAAGTTGAGCGAATAACTGACAAGACGGTAGAATTCGATGTGGCAGGAGAAAAACTTACTATTGATAATGACTATGTTTTTGCTATGATCGGCTATCATCCTGATCACGAATTCCTGAAAAGAATGGGCGTACAAATTGACAAAGTTACTGGTCGACCAAAGTACAATGAACAAACGATGGAATCGAATGTTGAGGGACTATACATAGCAGGGGTCATAGCTGCTGGGAACAATGCGAATGAAATATTCATTGAAAATGGAAGACTACACGGCGGACTTATAGCGAACCATATTAGCGGAAATATGTAACTGTCATTGTAGTTTGTCATTTTGTTATGAATATAAAAGCAAGAATAGTAGTAGTGAGGGGGGCTACCTGGTAATGATAATTTTACTTTCAGTTGCGATTGCGCCAGGTTTGGCTCTTTTCAGCTACTTATACTTGCGCAAGCAAATTGCTAAAGATCCTTCTCTAACGTTGTTTCATACGTTTATATATGGAGCAATCATGACATTCCCTATTATGTTTATTCAGCATGTTTTTGAAGAAGAGCACATAATACATAATGAGTTTTTTCGAAATGCCATCTTTACGAGTGGGATTGAAGAGTTTTTCAAATGGTTAATATTATTAATCGCGATTTATAAACATGTCGAATTTGAAGATGCTTATGACGGGATCCTTTATGGAGCAAGCGTATCGTTAGGTTTTGCAACAGTAGAAAATATTCTGTACTTATTAACTTTTGGATTAGATACCGCTTTTATAAGAGCGTTGTTACCAGTATCAAGCCATGCGTTGTTTGGTGTAGTAATGGGCTATTATTTTGGTAGAGCTAAATTCATAGTAGGCTCTAATCGCAGAGGTATGTTATTCTTCGCCTTTTTCGCACCTTTCATTTTACATTTTCTTTACAATGGTATTCTCGGAGTTAACGATTTGTCATTGTATCTAATCATTCCGTTTATGCTGTTTTTATGGTGGTTCGGTCTTACGCGAGTCAAATATGCACATACGTTTGCGATGCAACAGTTTAGAAGAAAAGCTTCTATGAAAACAAAATAAGAAACAATATGCTTCTTCAGATCCTGCAAAACTGCTGGATCTTTTTTTATTGCTCCTAAGCTAATAAAACGGGATTCTTTGGACAAACTGAAGAAAAGGAGGGTTCCAAAATTGAAAAAAATAATGATTAGCTTATTGGCGGTTATGTTAGTGATTAGCGTTTCTTTTGTCTTTTCAGATGGTCAAACAGATGCTTTTACTTCGAGGGACCTCAGTAAAGGATCTACAGGAGATGATGTCATTGAATTGCAGGCTCGACTGCAATATATAGGATTTTACAATGGCGAAATAGATGGGAAATTTGGATATGGGACCTATTGGGCGTTGCGTTCTTTTCAAGAGAAATACGGAATGCCCCTTGATGGTATAGCGGGTACCCTGACAAAGAAAAAATTGGTTGCTGCATCTTCCTATGACGAAAAATTTGTAATGGATAATTTGAAAAAAGGAAATCAATTTACTCATTATGGTGGTAAACCTTTATCCTCACAAGTAAAGCAAGGAGGCGGCAAGAAAGAAAACATTCATTTACCATCTAAGTATTCTGAACAGGATTTGAATTTAATGGCAAATGCTGTATACGGTGAATCCAGAGGCGAACCATATGAAGGACAAGTGGCAGTAGCTGCTGTCATATTAAATCGTGTTGAACACCCTGACTTTCCAGATACAGTTGGCGGTGTTATCTTTCAACCTGGCGCATTTACAGCGGTAGCAGATGGCCAAATATGGTTGACCCCTAATGATCGAGCTAAAGAAGCTGTACTAGATGCGTTGAATGGGTGGGATCCTTCGGAAAACTCCATTTACTATTTCAACCCGATAACTGCAACGAGTAAATGGATATGGTCGAGACCTCAAACTAAGAAAATAGGTCTGCACATCTTTTGTCATTGATACTGTAAACAAAGGAGGATTGTACAGTTTCCATGAGTAATGGGCTGTTTACTTATTATGAAAAAAATAATTTTTGTTCTTGCTTACGCTTTAGTTGTTATCACTGTTTTTGCGGTTAATAAGACTTCAGAAAGTGAAAAATTATCATTGGCTCTTGGCAACCAATATGCAAAGAAGATGTCTGATGCATCAGAAAAACTTGAAGAGCTTGATTCAGCAGTGAAACAGACGCTTTTATTTAACGAATCAGAAGGGTCTGTAAAGGCGAGGGAAGATATATGGCGTTTATCTGCAGACATAAAAAATTCTGTTGCCTCATTACCACTTGACCAAAGCTTTTCGACTTCTTGGATGAATTATCTCGGTCGAATAGGGAACTATGCAAAAGAAGTTGATTCATCAGGAATTCCTGATGATTATCATACTGTTATGGCTCAAGCTTCAAAAAATCTTGGCCAAATGAAAAATGAATGGTTGATTGCGACTACAGGACTCGTTAACGGTAGATATTCAGTCGATGAGTGGTCAGAAAGACTGAACGCGCATAATGGGGAGTCAAACTGGACAAATATTAGTCATTCCATCAAAAACTATACAGAAAGTGATTTTCCACTGACCGCAAGTGAATCGGATAGAATGAAAAAGAAGGAATTGAAAAATATCGATGAACCGAAAGTGACACAAGCCGAAGCAATAAAGAGATTCCAACATCTATTCCCAGCCGTTTCAAACGATGTCATTGGTGTTGAAATGAGTAAACCTGGCGCACCATATCCATTTTTCCATATTCGGTTTACGGATGGTGAGTCATTAGGGTACATCGATATAACTGAAAAAGGCGGACACGTGTTATCCTATTTGTCTGAAAGACCTCATAGAAAAACAGCTCTTTCATATGAAGAAATTAAGAAAAAAGCGGAAGAATTTCTACTATTGGCGGAATACAAAGACCTTGTCTTTGAAGAAGCGAGAGAAAATGAAACTGCTTGGCATTTAGTTTATGTCCGTAAAGAACCTTTTTATGAAGCAAAAGTATTTTCTGATACAATCCATTTGAAGGTTGCAAAAGACACGGGTGAGTTGATTGGTCTTAACGCAGCTGAATATATCCAAAAAGAGAAACTGCATCGTCAAAAAGTGAATAAGATTGATTGGAAAGAGTTCTTTCATGAAGACGTAAAAATCGTTAGAAACGAACTATCTTATGTTGAAAATGAGAAGTTTGAACAAAGGTTGGCCTATTATTTAACTGTTACACGTGATGAACAAGGTCACACAGGTACGTATAATGTTTTAGTCGATACGGAAAATAAAGATGTAATCAAAACAGAGAAGCTTAATTAATTGAATACCTATTTATAATTACAATTAGTTCAAATGAACTGAAATTCGAGATTGGATTTTATGCCTACTCGTGCCATAATAGATATAACTATTAAAAGGTAGGTGTTACACATGCGTCTAACAGTCGGCACAACTGTTATCATAGATAAAGATTACACAGAGGAAGGCGAGAAATATAAGAGCAAAGTAGTAGACGCAGGTAATGATTTTGTAATGATCGACTACCCTGTCCAAATGGAAACGAATCGAACAGCATTTTTTATGGATGGAACACAGCTACTTATTTCATTCATCGATAATAAGATGTCCTTTGCATTTCGAGCCGAAGTTACAGGCAGAGTGAATAAAGGAATTCCTATGTTGAAATTGACATATCCTGGTGACAATCAGCTCATAAAAATTCAAAGGCGCGAATTTGTGCGTGTTGAAACTGCTATAGATGTTGCTGTGAATTATGCAGGCATCTGTAGCCAGTTTGTAGCTGAAGACATTAGCGCAGGCGGTATCGCACTCAATCTTGGTGACAAAGAACCATTTGAGGAAACTGACATAGTTACATTGAATGTTGTTCTTCCATATGTGAATGATGATATTAAATATGTACGAACAGATGCCAAGGCGGTAAGGATATGGGAAAAGGACGGTCGAAGAATTGCCTCGATGCAATTTTTGGATATAGACACTACAGATCGTCAAAATATTATCCGTTTCTGTTTTGAAAGACAGTTAAAGCACCGCAATGAAAAATAGTAAATCGGGAAAAGGCCTCTTTACACAGGGACTTTTCCCTTTTCCGTATGTTACAATGTTTTCGAATTGAATTCGGGGGTAGATGATATGTTAAAAGGAATTAGTATAGCGATTGACGGGCCAGCTGCTGCAGGTAAAAGTACAATTGCAAAAAAGATTGCTCAAAAATTGAATTATACGTACATCGATACCGGCGCGATGTATCGTGCATTGACGTATAAAGCAATCTGTAATGACATAAACATAAAGAGTGATCACGATCTATCAAAGTTGTTACAAGAGACTGATATAATTTTAAAACCGGTTAACGGTAGCCAAGCTGTATGGATTGATGGTGTTGATCGCTCGGAAGAAATCAGATCTCAGAAAGTAACTGCTAATGTATCAATGGTAGCTACACACGCAAATGTACGTGAAATGATGGTTGGAAAACAAAGGGAACTTGCTAATGGAACGGGCGTTGTCATGGATGGTCGTGATATCGGAACTGCAGTGCTTCCAAATGCCGAATTAAAAATCTTTATGACTGCATCAGTGGAAGAACGTGCAGTACGCCGATTTAACGAAAATGAATCTAGAGGAATTCACATTCCACTTGACCAACTTAAACGTGAAATTGAAAAACGTGATCAGTCGGATAGTGAGCGTACAGTATCACCTCTAAAAATGGCAGACGATGCAGTTTTGGTTGACACCACGTCCTTGTCAGTTAATGAAGTTGTAGACAAAGTGATATTGTTGGCGGAAGAGAGGGTGCGCCCGTGAATCTTTATCCATTAGGTAAATTACTTATCAGTACAATTTTTTATCCACTTTATCGTATTAAAGTGACAGGGAAAGAGAACTTTCCAAAAGAAGGTGGAGTGCTTTTATGCACGAATCACATTGATAATCTTGATCCGCCTGTTGTCGGGATTACTTGCCCGAGAACTGTCCATTTCATGGCAAAAGAAGAACTCTTTCAAATGCCAATCTTAAAATCATTACTCCCAAAAGTACAAGCTTTCCCAGTGAAGCGCGGTATGAGTGACAGAGATGCTTTTAGAACGACACTTAAATTGCTACGTGGTGGAAAAGTTGTAGGAATGTTTCCTGAGGGGACAAGAAGTAAAGATGGAAAACTTGGAAAAGGACTTGCAGGAGCAGGTTTCTTCGCTTTAAAAGGTGATGCAGTCGTCATGCCGTGTGCAATCGTTGGACCATACAACAAATTTAAGATGTTACATGTTGTTTATGGAAAACCGATAGATATGACGATATACCGTGAAAATAAAGCGTCTGCGGAAGAAGTCACTGAGGTGATTATGAAAGAAATTCAAACACTATTAGAGCAACATAAATAAAATGATAAGTGTATTTTTTTGTTTTTATGCATCGATTCGAATAATATAGAGATAGGATTCATTATGGAGGAGGATTACATATGACTGAAGAAATGAAGTTAGATGAGATGAACGCTTATAATGAAGGTGACCGCGTAACAGCTAAAGTAACAAGCATTGAAGATAAATCCGTGACAGTTGAAATTGCAGGTGCGCCTTTTGATGGCGTTATTCCGATTAGCGAACTATCAAGTCTCCACATTGAGAAAGCGTCTGACGCTGTAAAGGTTGGCGATGAACTTGAACTGATCATTACTAAAGTTGAAGATGACAATTTTGTATTATCTAAAAGAAAAGTGGATGCAGAGAATGCATGGGATTCACTTGAAGAAAAATTTAATAATGAGGAATCGATTGAAACTGAAGTAAAAGATGTCGTCAAAGGTGGGTTGGTTGTAGATTTAGGTGTGAGAGGATTTATCCCAGCATCTTTAGTTGAAGATCATTTTGTAGAATCTTTCGATGAGTATAAAGGTCGTGTGATGGAGTTTAAAATCGTTGAAATGGATAAAGAAAAAAACCGACTAATTTTATCTCACCGCGCAGTATTGCAAGAGCAAAAGGCAAGCAAAAAAGAGGAAATTCTTGAACAACTATCAGAAGGTCAAGTGCTCGAAGGTACTGTACAAAGAATTGCTTCATTCGGTGCATTTGTAGATATTGGCGGAGTAGATGGATTAGTGCATATTTCACAATTAACCCATGAACATGTCGAAAAAGTTTCCGATGTATTAAAAGAAGGCGACAAGGTAAATGTGAAAATTTTATCTGTTGATCGTGATTCAGAGCGTATCTCTCTCTCCATTAAGGAAACGCTACCTGGACCATGGGAAGCAATCGAAGACCGTGCTCCAAAAGGTTCTGTGCTTGAAGGGACGGTCAAACGCCTCGTCACTTACGGTGCTTTCGTTGAAGTGTTCCCAGGTGTTGAAGGACTTGTACACATTTCTCGTATTTCTCATCAACATATCGGTACGCCAAACGAAGTGCTTCAAGAAGGTCAGAAAATTGATGTCAAAGTGGTCGATGTCAATGCTGAAGATAGACGTCTGTCATTAAGTATAAAAGACCTTATTGAAAATGAAGATGACAACTCTTATGGTGATTATGAGATGAAAGAAGAATCAGGATTCTCTTTAAGTGATGTTATAGGTGATCAATTGAAGAAGTTCACGGAATGATTTTGTCGGTTTCATGAACTCGTGTTTGAACTACAAATCAAATGGTGATGGTGCTAGCATAGGCATCATCATCTTTTTTGTTCGTCCAGACTCCGGGCGCCAGTTCCTCGAGTCGATTCAGACTAGTCAAAAAGGCAAAGTTCGCCTTTCTGTCAAGTCTTCCATCGCTTGTCGGAACTAGGCTGGCGCCCTGCGCTTTTGTTCTGTATAATAACACAAGAGATATACTGGAAGGGTGTTTACTAATGAATAAACCAACTGTTGCAATTGTTGGAAGACCGAACGTAGGAAAATCGACAATCTTTAACCGGATTGTCGGAGAGCGTATTTCAATCGTTGAAGATGTAGCTGGGGTAACTCGTGATCGTATATATAGCTCCGCTGATTGGCTCGCACATGAATTCAACTTGATTGACACTGGCGGAATCGATATTGGTGATGAGCCGTTTTTAGAGCAAATCCGTTTGCAAGCGGAAATTGCGATAAATGAAGCAGATGTTATTATCTTTTTGACGAATGGGCGTGAAGGTGTAACTGACGCAGATGAACAAGTCGCTAAAATTCTTTACAAAACAAAAAAACCTGTCGTCCTAGCCGTCAATAAAGTCGACAACCCAGATATGCGTGATATGATTTATGATTTCTATTCACTAGGATTTGGAGATCCCTATCCGGTTTCCGGTTCCCATGGTCTTGGACTAGGGGATTTACTTGATGCGGTTGCTGAGAGCTTCCCTGAACCTGGAGAAGATCCTATAGAAGATGATGTAATCCGATTTTCATTAATCGGTAGACCGAATGTCGGTAAATCTTCTCTTGTAAATGCTTTATTAGGCGAAGAACGTGTCATTGTTAGTGATGTTGCAGGAACAACTACGGATGCAGTAGATACTTCATATGAATATGAAGGTCAAAAATATAAAATTATCGATACTGCAGGAATGCGTAAAAAAGGTAAAGTTTACGAAAACATGGAGAAGTACAGTGTTCTGAGAGCATTGAAAGCAATCGATCGTTCTGATGTCGTCCTTATAGTAATAAACGGCGAAGAAGGAATACGTGAACAAGATAAGAGAATTGCGGGATATGCTGAAGATGCAGGAAAAGGCGTCATGTTTGTCGTGAATAAATGGGATGCCATTGAAAAAGACGATAAAACAATGAATAAATTTAATGAAGATATCCGTAAGAATTTCTTGTTCCTTGACTATGCACCAATTGCTTATGTATCTGCGAAAACAAAGCAACGAGTTACAACGTTATTCGATCAAATTAAAGTAATTAGTGAAAATCATTCAATGCGTATTCAGTCAAGTATCTTGAACGAAGTCATTGAAGATGCTGTTGCACGAAATCCAGCACCTTCTGACAAAGGTCGTAGGCTTCGCATTTACTACGTAACTCAAGTTGCGGTCAAGCCACCGGTATTCATTGTTTTCGTAAATGAACCAGAGTTAATGCATTTTTCTTATGAACGCTTCTTGCAAAATCGTTTGCGTGAATCATTCGGATTTGAAGGAACACCAATCCGTTTAATAACACGACCAAGAAGCTGATATGAAAGAGGTGGGATTTTTGGAGAAAATTACAGTAATCGGTGCAGGAAGCTGGGGAACTGCAATCTCATTTGTCCTTGCTGAAAACGGACATGATTGTTTACTTTGGACAAGAAGGGATGAGCAAGTAGTTGAAATCAATGAAAAGCATACGAATAATTCCTACTTGCCAGGCATTCGTTTACCAGAAAATCTAAAAGCTGTTTCTGATTTGAAGCAAGCTGTTGACCATGCAGAAACGATTGTTATCGCCATTCCGACGAAAGCGATTCGGGATATCTGTAAAGCTATAGGTGAAATAGTTAATAGGAAATGCCTGTTTGTGCATGTTTCAAAAGGAATTGAACCGGATTCCCTAAAAAGAATCTCAGAAGTGATAGAAGAGGAAATTAGTCCAGACAAAAGGCAAGCTGTAGTCGCATTGTCTGGGCCAAGTCACGCTGAAGAGGTTGTATTACGGCATCCTACAACAATTACGGCAGCTTCGAATGATCAGCAAGCCGCAGAATGCGTTCAAGATCTATTTAGCAATAATTATTTCCGTGTGTACACGAATAGTGATCTCACCGGCGTCGAAATTGGCGCGGCGCTTAAGAATGTTATTGCACTCGCTGCCGGCATTTCAGATGGCATAGGTTATGGTGATAATGCGAAAGCTGCACTCATTACTCGTGGCTTAGCGGAAATATCTAGATTAGGTGTTAAAATGGGAGCGAATCCGCTCACTTTTTCAGGTTTGACTGGACTTGGCGACCTTATCGTTACGTGTACTAGTCTGCATTCTAGGAACTGGAAAGCCGGTAACTTACTAGGTAAAGGCAATAGCCTTGAAGAGGTCGTCTCGGGTATGGGTATGGTCATTGAAGGTGTACGGACTACAAAGGCAGCTCATCAGTTGGCCAAGCTACACGGTGTATCTATGCCGCTGACTGAAGCGCTCTATGCCGTATTGTTTAAAGATGTGCCTCCAAAAGAAGCAGTTGACAAACTGATGAACAGAACAAAAAAACACGAAATAGAAGACTTTTTCTTAAATGATTAAGTCTGATGCGACATGAAAGGATGATCCGCTTGTCCCCTATGGATAAAATGTGGCTGTCTTTTTACGCGATGGGATTCATGGCAATTTCAATGGGACTCATCTATTTGAGCAGACATAAAATTTCAAATAGGTTTATTAAATTTATTTTGGCGCTGATTGCTTACGCTTTACTTATTTTCTCGTTTTTTGCAATGGTTTATCTCGTATTCAGCGGACCGTCAGGAGGATAGATAGAGATGAAAGCACATAAGACAAAATTCGCCTTACTACTAACAATTTTAATGACGTTAGTTCTCTCTGGCTGCATGTATCCTGCTGATGAAAAAGCTACGAAAGAAAACCCTTATGAAGATCAAGTCGAAACAATTCAAAAAGCTGTCGATACTTACAAAGAGAGCAGTGGTGGACTACTTCCTATAAAAACGAGGGATTTAGAGACAGATCGTTACATAAAATACCCAATTGAATTTTCAAAGATTGTACCGGCATATACTGAAAAGATTCCATCCAATGCTTACGAAAATGGTGGTATTTTCCAATATATTCTTATTGATGTAGAAGAGAATCCAACCGTTAAACTTGTTGACCTTCGCATAGCTGAACGAATTAGAGAACTTAATCTCCGTAGGCAAATAAACGGTAGTCTGCCGTTTAAAGAAGCTGTTGGAGAGAATGTTTACGAAATCGATTATGAAAAGATGGGCTTTAAATCGCCATTAATGGTTGATAGTCCATATTCTAATGTTCAACTTCCGATTGTTGTAAGTGGGGATGGTAACTTCTATGTCGATTACTCGATTGAACTGAACAAAATATTGAGTGAGAAAAAGCCGGATGTCAAGAAAGGTGACGATATTCGTTATTTGCTTGAACAAGACAATTTGGTAGTACCAGCGTATTCGTTACCTTATACAGTGAATGAAGATAATGAACCGGTTTTCGTGGGAAACATAAAAAGTAGATAGAATACTAAAACGTTTCATGCATTTATTGGCATGAAACGTTTTTCTATTACATAAACTAATATGCGCGAAAAAAGGAGGGCTAAGTATGAAAGAAGAGTTGTATGAAAATTTGGCTCGACGAACTGATGGGGATATTTATATAGGTGTAGTGGGCCCTGTCCGTGTCGGGAAGTCGACGTTCGTGAAAAGGGTGATGGAAGAGGTTGTCATTCCGAACATGACAGATGCGGGAGATAGGGCGAGAGCACAGGATGAATTGCCGCAAAGTTCGCCAGGTCCGGTTATTATGACAGCAGAGCCGAAATTTGTCCCAGCACAAGGTACACAAGTTTCCATTGGGGACGGAGAACTTTCATTCCAAGTAAGACTTGCGGACTGCGTCGGCTATGTTATCGATGGAGTGAAAGGATATGAAGATGAGGATGGCCCGAAATATGTCCATACGCCCTGGCATAACGAACCGATTCCTTTTGAGGAAGCGGCCCGCATCGGTACGGATAAAGTAATCCGTGACCATTCCACAATCGGTATCCTCTTGACAACAGACGGCACGGTGAACAATATCCCAAGAGCTTCAGCTGCTGTGGCTGAAGAGGAAATCGTTGGTAAGTTGAAAGAAATCGGTAAACCGTTTGTAATTGTATTGAATTCTAAAATGCCAGCCCACGACAGAACAGTTGCATTAAAAGAGCAACTGCATGAAAAACACGGTGTACCAGTAATAGCCATTAGTGCTGACCAATTAAACGCACAAGAAATTCAACTCATTCTTAAAGAGGCTTTATATGAATTCCCGATTACAGACATCGAATTGCAAAAGCCTGATTGGATGGACGTGCTCGGTGCAGACCACGAATTGAATTCATCAATTGATAATGTCATCAAAGAAGGATTCCTTGTTGCGTCGAAAATTCGTAAAGTTCAAGAGTTAGCTGAACGGTTGAAAGATGAAAAGTATGTGCGTAGCGCTGAAGTGGTGGACGTTGATGCGGGCAAGGGGAAAGCAACCGTCAACATCGAGATGGATGAACGCGCATTCCTTGAAGTGTGCGAAGATCTGATGCAGCAAGAAATGACAACTAAGAAAGATTGGCTTCTATTCATTAAAGACGCAGTGAAAGCGAAAAAGTCTTATGATATGTATGCTGAAGCGATTGATACAGCGAAGAAAACAGGATACGGAGTCGCTCTGCCGACAATCGATGATTTCCAACCGTCTCCACCTGAACTTATTAAGCAAGACAATTTTTATGGCGTGCGTATGAAAGCAGCAGCACCATCTCTTCATATTATCCGTATTGATATGGATGCTGAGTTCTCACCTCTCATAGGATCAGAATTTCATAGCCATCATTTATTGAAAGAACTTAAAAATGCTTATTTGCATGACAGAGATGCGTTATGGCAGACGCAACTATTCGGCACACCGTTGCATGAAGTGCTTAAAGAGAGCATTCGTTTTAAAACATCATCGGTCCCACCAAATGCCCGCAAAAGACTTAGGGAGACAATTGAGCAAATGGTAAATGATGGAAATAAGGGTATGATTACATTTATTGTATAGATCTTGATGATTGTGTCATTTGTCAAGCGAAAACCTCTAAAGATCCGTATTTTACGGGTCTTTTTCTGTTTTTGCTCAAATATGCCAAAATAGCCGTAAAACGCTTATAATATTGTTGCACCGCGGTTTTAGGTGTGTTACTCTTTTTACAGTGAAGAAAAGCAGAGAGTGGCGCTTAGCCGTGACAGGCGTTGGAAGAATTACCGCAAAGGCGTCTTTTGCCTTTCGGTAAATCTGAAACGACCCGAACGGCTGCCACTCGGAGCTAGCCAGAAGAAAAGCAGAGAGTGGCGCTAAGCCGTGACAGGCGTTGGAAGAATTACCGCAAATGCGCCTTTTGCCTTTCGGCAAATCTGAAACGACCCGAACGGCTGCCACTCGGAGCTAACCAGAAGAAAGTTGCTAACTCATTGAGAGGAGGTGAATGGTGTGAATAAAACAGAATTGATCAACTCGGTTGCTGAAGCAGCGGGTCTAACTAAAAAGGATGCTACTAAAGCGGTTGAAGCTGTATTCGATACAATCCAATCGACACTTGCTAATGGTGATAAAGTACAACTGATCGGTTTCGGTAACTTCGAAGTACGCGAACGTGCTGCTCGTAAAGGGCGTAACCCGCAATCTGGAGAAGAAATTGAAATTGCAGCTAGCAAGGTTCCTGCATTTAAAGCGGGTAAAGCTCTTAAAGATGCTGTGAAGTAATCTTTAAGGTTACATAGGGGGTCCGTCCGGAAAGTCTGGTTAACAGATGCAACGGGCGGCCCTCTTTTTCATTTGTCTAAGCTAATATGTATAGATAGAAATCCGCGAACTGTACGTATTTGTAGGATTATGCTACTATCTTTGGAGGAATAGCATTATTGAATGATGAGGGGATTATCAATATGACTGAAATGGATATTAGTAAAATAGAAAAAGCAGTGACAATGATTCTTGAAGCAATCGGAGAAGATCCGGAACGGGAAGGATTATTGGAAACACCTAAACGTGTTGCGAAAATGTACGCAGAAGTATTTGAAGGGTTGAATAAAGATCCGAAAGTCTATTTTGAAACGGTTTTCCATGAAAATCACAATGAAGTAGTACTCGTGAAAGATATACCGTTCCATTCTATGTGCGAACATCATCTTGTACCGTTTTTCGGACATGCACATATTGCATACATACCGCGTGACGGAGTCGTAGCTGGACTGAGTAAATTGGCGAGGGCTGTTGAAACGACTGCGAAAAAGCCGCAGCTGCAAGAACGGATAACTTCGACAGTCGCTAATGCTATGATGGAAATGCTTAACCCTATCGGTGTATACGTAATAATTGAAGCTGAGCATATGTGTATGACGATGAGAGGCATTAAGAAACCTGGGTCTAAAACTGTTACAACAGTTGCACGTGGCATTTATGAGCATGATGATGTGAAAAGAGCGGAGATTCTGTCTCTTATAAAGTCTACCTGATGTCTTTGCGGTACACTGGATTTCTATGATATGATGAGATGTATATGAATGACAGGAGTGGTATACATGGCACAGCCTGATTTTGTTATGATTAAAGCTTTGGAAGACGGCGTAAATGTTATCGGTCTAACAAGAGGGAACGATACAAAATTCCACCATACTGAAAAGCTGGATCGCGGAGAAGTGATGATTGCTCAATTTACTGAGCATACATCAGCTATGAAAATCCGTGGAAAGTCTGAAATCCACTCAGCCCATGGTATTTTATACAGCGATGGAAAAGACTAATTCATACGGGATTACTCTTTCACGTTATCATTGAATGGAGAACCGAAGATGGACAGACAAATTATAAATCGAACAATCCAAAGTTATATAAGGGAAGTCGAGCAATCTATTCATGAACCTATAACATATAGGGATCTTGAGAAGAGTACGCTTGATGAAGCGAAGGCATTTTTTTTGTTGTTGCCATTATTGAACGGTGAAAAATGGTCTGTTTCGCTGAACACATCTGCGTTAGCAGTAGGAGCAGTTCATGCGGCATTCGATATTCATGACAAAGTCGATATACTTGAGGCGACTTCAAAAGAACAACAACTTATGGTGTTGGCGGGTGATTACTTTAGCGGTGTGCATTATCGGCTATTAGCATCGATCCCTGATTTTAAGTTTATTACAGCTATGTCTGAAGCGATTGGTCGTATTAATGAAACAAAGACGGATGTAATGATGGAAAATATGGCTAGTCCACATGCATTAATTAGTGCGATGATGTGTATCGAATCAGGATGTATTACAGAATTTCATCATCGCTATGGGTTTGCGAAATATACCGAAATATCGCGAATTGCATTATCGCTAATTTGGTTATTTAAGATAGCTACAAAAGATCCGACTGTCCAAAATGGATGGAGAAGCAATAATATAAAGTCAACTGATGTCGATACAGCAATCTCCATTTTGACTACAACATTGCATGAAGAGCTTATGTCAGCTAATTTTTTAAATCCTTTTTTAAAGCAGGAAATCCATAAGATGGCTACACCTTTATTAGGAAAGACGATCTGAGGAAGGAAGAGAGTATGCATGGGAACACCAAAAGAAGAAAAAGTCCACCATGTTTTTGAAAATATTGCTGGCGAATATGACAAAATGAATTCTGTCATTAGTTTCAATCAACATAAAAAATGGCGGAATGATATTATGTTGAGGATGAATGTTCAAAAAGGTTCCCGTGCATTGGATGTTTGTTGTGGTACGGCGGACTGGACAATTGCCCTTGCTGAGAGTGTCGGTTCTCAAGGACATGTGTCAGGGCTTGATTTTAGCGAAAGTATGCTCGCATCTGCCGCACCAAAAGTAGAGCGGTATCCAAATATTCATCTTCTTCAAGGTAATGCGATGCAACTTCCTTTTGAAGATAATACTTTTGATTATGTAACGATCGGATTTGGTTTGCGCAATGTCCCTGATTACGCCCAAGTACTTCAGGAAATCCATAGAGTACTTAAACCTGGTGGGATGGCAGCTTGCCTTGAAACATCACAAAGCGAAATACCAGTTTTTCGACAGCTATTCAGATTTTATTTTAAATTCATCATGCCGTTATTCGGAAAGCTTTTTGCAAAAAGCTATAATGAGTATTCGTGGCTTCAGGAATCAGCAGATGATTTTCCTGGTGCGAAGGAATTATCGCAACTGTTTATTGATGCAGGATTCCATGAAGTATCTTTCAAGAAGTACAGCGGTGGAGCAGCTGCAGGGCACATCGCATTCAAATAATTGCAAGTGGGGAAGGTAATCGTCTTGGAGAAATTGAAGTTAATGTCGCTTTACACAGCTTTCCGAAAAGACCTCTCGTTCATTGAAAAGGAACTTGAGCAATCCGTAGACTCTTCTTCCCCAGTCATTCGGCAAGCTTCTCTTCTGCTATTACGTGCAGGGGGGAAAAGAATACGACCGATATTTGTCATTTTGTCTTCGCAGTTCGGTAAATATTCTTTGGAGAACGTCTCCAAGGTCGCAGTTTCATTAGAACTTATACATATGGCTTCACTTGTTCATGATGATGTGATAGACAATTCAGACGTACGCAGAGGGTTCGAGACTGTTAAAGCTAGGTGGAACAACAGGATAGCGATGTATACGGGTGATTACATATTTTCGCGAGCCCTTGTTTCCATTGGAGAGATTGATATAACTGCTGTCCACCAATTGCTCGCTGAAACAATGTTGGAAATTTGTAAAGGCGAAATTATACAAATTGAATATCAGCAACAGATTGATCAATCTTTCAGGGATTATTTACGTCGCATCAAAAGGAAGACGGCATTGCTTTTATCATCAAGTTGTGAACTGGGAGCTCGTGTATCGGAAGCGAGTCCTGACATTGTAGTCAAGCTCAAAAGGTTTGGTTATTTTGCAGGTATGGCTTTTCAAATAGTGGATGACATCCTAGATATTATCTCTACTGATGAAAAACTCGGCAAGCCCGCGGGGAGCGATTTATTGAATGGGCATCTAACTTTGCCGACGTTATACATTAAAGACGAACCGGAATTCCAACCATTCTTAAAACACTCTTTTGACGGTACTTTGACGGAAGAAGATCGTAGTAAAATGCTAACTTATATTCGGCAATCAGGTGCAATTGAAAAAGCCCAATTTGTGAGTGATCTCTATTTGAAAAAAGCCGTTATGGAAGTGGAATCTTTGCCGGACGGAGATGCTAAAAAATCGTTGTTGCAAATTGCCGAATTTCTTAGTAAGAGAAAGTTCTAATTGATGATTTCAAAGTTGAAAATTTGTGATCCGAGTGTTACGATCAATAAGGATAAAATCCCATACATACATGAAGGAGTGTTTATAAATGGAAAAAACATTTTTAATGGTAAAGCCTGACGGCGTTCAACGTAATCTAGTTGGAGAAATCGTAAATCGTTTTGAGAGCAAAGGTTTCACATTAGTAGGTGCTAAACTTATGCAAATCACTCAAGAGTTGGCGGAGCAACATTACGGCGAACATAAAGAACGCCCTTTCTTTGGTGAGCTTGTAGACTTCATCACGTCAGGTCCAGTTTTCGCAATGGTTTGGGAAGGCGAGAACGTCATTTCAACTGCTCGTTTAATGATGGGTGCAACAAATCCTAAAGAATCAGCTCCAGGAACAATCCGCGGAGATTTCGCTGTTACAGTCGGCAAAAATATCATCCATGGTTCTGATTCATCTGATTCAGCAACTCGTGAAATCGGTCTTTTCTTTAAAGAAGAAGAGCTTGTTACTTATGAAAAATCAATGATCAGCTGGATTAATTAATCCTTTTCAGCATATATTGACATTATAAAACAGCCAAGCGTTCCTACGCACGGCTGTTTTTATTATTAATAACGTCTTTTCATCTTACATAACACTATCTCGTCAACATAATAGGAAGTTTGCTGTACAGATTTGTATTTGTCATACATTATATGAGCTTTTTCAGCTATAATGGGAAAAAAGGTTCGCAGGAGGGAAATTGGATTGACCGATTACACGGATTTTATTCGAAAAATAAAGAACAAGACCGGTATTGATTTATCGCTTTATAAAGAAGCTCAAATGAAGAGAAGACTTACTTCTTTATATGAAAAGAAAGGATTTCATAATTTTACTGACTACTTTGCAGCTATACAAAATGACAAACAGTTACTTGACGAGTTTTTAGATAGAATGACTATAAATGTTTCAGAGTTTTATCGAAATGCACAGAGATGGGAAGTGCTAGATAAAAAAATCTTCCCGATGCTACTTGCTAACAATAATAAACTGAAAATTTGGAGTGCTGCGTGTTCCACGGGGGAAGAACCATACTCTTTGGCGATGGTTTTATCATCACATTGTGCTCTGAAGGATATTTCAATTTTGGCGACAGACCTTGATGTAGGGGTGCTGGAGAGAGCGAAAGTTGGCCTCTATTCTGAACGCTCTTTAAAGGAAGTTCCGAAATCAGTGTTAGATCAATACTTTATCAATGAAGGACATCATTACCAAGTTAAAAATGAAATTAAAAAAACCGTTCAATTTAAACAGCAAAATCTTTTAAATGATACATATGGAAATGGTTTTGATTTGATTGTGTGCAGAAATGTCATGATCTATTTTACAGAAGAAGCAAAAGATCAAATTTATCAAAGTTTCTCAAAAGCGCTAAGGCCAGGAGGTGTGTTATTTGTTGGAAGTACTGAGCAAATTTTTAATCCGGCAAAATACGGATTCGAATCGCAAGAAACTTTCTTTTATCGAAAAATCTAGTCCGAATTAAGTGTTTTATTAAAAAAGATATAGTCAAACGAGTTTTAGTTTGATAAAGTGCTATAAACGGTAGATTGTATATCTGTCTTACATAAAGAAAAAGGGGGAATTTAGATGAGGTTTTTCACAGCTGGAGAGTCACATGGCCCTCAATTGACTGCGATTATTGAAGGTTTACCTGCTCAGATGCCATTAACAGCAGAAATGATTAATAAAGAGTTAAAAAGAAGACAAGGTGGACATGGTCGAGGACGCAGAATGCAAATTGAAAAGGATCAAGTTCTGATTACTTCGGGCGTAAGACATGGTAAAACCCTTGGTTCACCGGTTACTTTGACTGTTGTCAATGATGACTGGAAGCATTGGACGGGGATTATGGGGATTGAACCTTTAGGAGATGATGTAAGTCCTGAAGATATCAAAAGACAAATTACAAGACCCCGGCCAGGGCATGCTGATCTTGTTGGAGGCATGAAATACGGACACCGCGATTTGCGTAATGTGCTAGAAAGGTCGTCAGCACGTGAAACAACAATGCGTGTCGCAATTGGAGCTGTCGCAAAACAGTTTCTTCATGAACTCGGTATCCAGACGGTCGCACATGTAACTGAAATCGGTGGAATTATAACTGACGAAAGTGCCTATGCGAATTTATCAATAGAAGAATTACGCACAATTGTCGAAAATAATCCAGTGTACTGTGCTGATGAGCAAGCCTCTGTCAAGATGGTTGCGGCTATTGATGAAATTAAAGGACGTGGTGATACACTCGGTGGTGTCGTTGAAGTAGTCATAGAAGGCTGTCCACCGGGAATCGGCAGCTATGTTCAGTTTGACCGTAAAATGGACGGGAAGCTTGCAGGAGCAATGATGAGCATCAATGCGTTCAAAGGTGTCGAATTCGGTCTTGGTTTCGGCATGGCGAAAGTTCCAGGTAGTGAAGTGCATGATGAAATCGCCTGGTCAGAGGAACGTGGTTATTACCGCAAATCGAATAGACTTGGTGGACTTGAAGGTGGAATGACGACTGGAATGCCGATTGTTGTTCGTGGAGTCATGAAACCGATACCGACTTTATATAAGCCGCTGGAAAGTGTTGATATCGATACTAAAGAAGCGTTTGCTGCAACAATTGAAAGATCAGATCCTTGTGCAGTACCTGCAGCATCGGTTGTAGCGGAGCACGTTATCGCAACAGAAATGGCAAAAGCGATAATGGATGAGTTCCGTTGTGACACGATGGAAGGGCTAAAAGAAGAAATCACAAAGTATAGACAGTATGTAAAGGAGTTCTAATATGGGGACACTTTCTGTTCAACTGCCTGATGTCACATATGACGTCCATATCGGTAATGATGTATATGAGTTATTTTCGAGCCGCTATAAGAGCTTGTTGGAAAGTGCTGATAAAGTCGGAATAATTGTTGATGAGCAAGTGGCGAATCTACATCTTCCTGTCCTCGTTGATGCTTTATGCAAATTTGGGATACAACCGATTATTAAGCTCGTTCCAGCAGGCGAACAATGTAAAACGGCTGCTGTCTATGTCGATTGTCAATCCTTCTTACTTCGAGAAGGATTCACAAGAAATTCTTTATTATTTGCCTTTGGTGGGGGAGCTTGCGGTGATTTAACCGGGTTCATCGCAGCTACATATATGCGCGGAATCCGCTTTATTCAATGTCCTACAACAATTCTTGCGCATGACAGTGCGGTAGGTGGCAAAACAGCGATTAATTTGCCAGAAGGTAAAAATATGGTCGGAGCATTCCACCAACCAACAGCCGTACTATTTGAGACTAGTCTATTTCAAACATTACCCCCGCGAGAAATTAGGTCAGGGTTAACGGAACTCATCAAACATGCATTTATATCCGATCCAGTATGGAGCGAACAGTTGCTGTCTAGAGATTCTTTCGTTGCACCGACAGAAGAATGGCTTGAAGAAGAACTTCTTAAAGGCATACAAGTAAAAGCAGACATAGTAGCAAAAGATGAATTTGAACAATCTACTAGAAAATACTTAAATTTCGGACATACGTTCGGTCATGCGGTGGAAGCGGTTTGCGGCTTCGGTGGGCTTAGCCACGGTGAATGCGTGATGATAGGGATGGCATACAGTTTCATACTGAGCGAACGTCATGGCGAAATAGACGCAAGTTTTACAAACAGATTCCTTCAATTTGCTGAAGATAACGGCTATACATTCAATCCTGTACTGGAACATTCTTTCAATGAATTTCTGGCGTTTATGATAAAAGATAAAAAAGCTACTAATGGAGAGATGAATTTTGTAATTCTTAAAAAGCTCGGTTCACCAGTTGTCAAAAAAATGAGTACTAAAGAGTGTGAAGAGGTTTTTAATGAATTGACAAGTAGAATTGGAAGGGGGAAAACGAATGACAGTTCGAGGAATTAGAGGAGCTACAACCGTCTTGGCAGATGATGCTGCACAAGTCCTCGTAGCGACCGAATCATTAGTGTTGGAGATGGCGAAGAATAACGAAGTTGACCCTGCTGACATCGTCTCAGTCGTTATCTCAACTACGCAAGACATAGCCTCCGCATTTCCGGCTAAAGCTGTGAGATCGATAACAGGATGGACTTACGTTCCTGTTATGTGCACACATGAAATGAATGTGCCGGGTGGAATGCCATTTTGCATTCGTGTCCTTATGCATGTGAATACAACAATTGCTCAAAGTGAAATACAACATATTTATCAAAATGATGCAGTCAAGCTTCGTCCGGATTTGCAAAAATAAACGCAACTATATGGTAGATTGGTGGGATTCCTGTGGAATGGAAAAAAGAATTAAGTACTATGAAGCCTTATAAACCTGGCAGGTCGATCGAAGATGTTAAAAAAGTGTATGGCCTAAAAGAAATCGTAAAGTTGGCCTCCAATGAAAATCCATACGGCTGTTCTTCCGATGTAGTTGAATTTTTGACGAGCTCTACAATGCCTTTTGAAATTTATCCGGATGGACATGCGACGATACTTCGTGAGAAGCTCGCTGAAAAACACGGGGTTCAAGAAGAGGCAATCCTCTTTGGTAATGGATCCGACGAAATCATATCAATCATTTGCCGCGCATTGCTAGATAATAATGCACATACCGTCATGCCGTCTCCTTCGTTTCCGCAATATGCACATAATGCAAAAATAGAAGGGGCTGCAATTTCGGAAATACCGTTAGTCAACGGTCAGCACGATTTGGACGCACATCTTGCTGCTATTAATGAGCAGACGAAAATTATGTGGATTTGCAATCCCAATAATCCTACAGGAAATCTGATTCCCCATAATGAGCTGATTTCTTTCATTCATAAAATCCCTTCCGATATACTGGTTGTATTAGACGAAGCGTATTATGAATATGTTACGGATCCGGCACATGTAGATTCGATCAATCTGCTGGAACGTTTTCCAAATATTATTATTTTACGAACGTTTTCCAAAGCATATGGATTGGCTTCATTCAGAATTGGATATGCCGTAGCTACACCTGAAATCATTATTGAATTGAACAAAATTAGAAATCCTTTCAATACAAACACACTTGCAGTTGCTGTTGCCAGTAAAGCGTTGGAAGATGATATCTTCATCGATAAATGTAGGACATTGAATGAAGAACAAAGAAAACGGTTTAACATGTATGCATGTGAAAATGGGCTCCATATATATGATTCGCAAACAAACTTTGTTTTAATAGAAGTTCCTTGCGACGCCGATGATGCAACGGAATCACTATTGACGGATGGCTATATAGTGAGAAGCGGTAACGCATTAGGCACCCCAGGTCATGTAAGAATTACTATCGGAACTGAAGAACAGAATACAGGATTATTTAAAGCATTTGATCGATTACTAAATGAAAACAGGTAGGTATATATGAAAAGACATGTTGCAATAATTGGATTAGGTTTAATAGGAGGATCACTTGGTCTCGCTCTCAAACGTGGAGACCAAGATATACATATTACAGGTTTTGACCGTTCTTATGCTACAGCTGATGAAGCATATCGCCGTGGAATTATCGACACTGTTGCATCGTCTGTAAAGTCAGCATGTGAAGGTGCGGATTTCATCATTTTCGCAACACCAGTAAATACGACTGTGATTTTGATGGAAGAAGCAAGTGGTTGGGAACTTAAACAAGACGTTATCATAACTGATACAGGTAGCACCAAAAATCCCATTATGACCGCAGCTAGCTGTTTGATAGACAAAGGCTATACTTTCATTGGCGGTCATCCTATGGCTGGCTCTCACAAAAGCGGTGTTGCAGCAGCAAAAGGACATCTCTTTGAAAACGCATATTATATATTGACTCCAATGGAAAGCGAAAACGTTGAACATGTTGAGAAATTGACAAATTTATTAACTCCTACAAAAGGTAAGGTCGTTGTGCTTGATGCTTCCGAACATGATCGGATGACAGCGATTGTTAGCCACTTCCCACATATTGTCGCTTCTTCACTTGTCGGCAGATTAGCAGATCAAGAAGAAGGCCAACCTTTTGTCAAAAAATTGGCAGCGGGAGGTTTCCGTGATCTTACACGAATCGCTTCTGCGGATCCGACGATGTGGCGTGATATTACGATTCAAAACCGACAGGAACTACTTGAACAACTTGATGGTTGGTTGCTAGAGATGAACAATGTGAGAGAAATGATACTAAAAAATGATTCTGATCAGATATTCGGATTTTTTGATAACGCAAAGAAATTTAGAGATCGCCTTCCTTCCACGTATGAAGGAGCTGTTCAAGGTGCTTTATACATGACATTCGATTTGCATATCGATATTCCAGACCATCCTGGTGTCATTTCTGAAATCACTAAAATTCTAGCCCTAGAAGAAATCAGTTTAACTAACATACGTATTGTAGAAACAAGGACGGACGTATACGGTATTCTCGTAGTAAGTTTCCAAACTGCGGAGGACCGCAAAGCCGCAAGATTGGCATTGTCCAAAGCGACGGATTATAGCATGCATATTCTCTAAAAGGGGTGGCGACTCATGACCGAATTAAAAACAGTACAATTCCACAAACCAGTTATAAGAGGTTCTATTAAAGTGCCAGGTGATAAATCCATTTCACACCGTGCAATTATGCTTGGGTCGATAGCAGAAGGTAAAACTGTTGTGACCGATTTTCTTAATGGTGTAGATTGCCTGCGCACTATAGACATATTTAGACAACTAGGCGTATCGATTGATCAAAATGGAACAGATGTAATCATTGAAAGTCCTGGCATGAAAAACTGGGTACAGCCGACTAAGGATTTGTACGCAGGAAATTCAGGAACTACAGCAAGATTGATGCTCGGTATATTATCAGCTTCAAAAGTCAATTCGGTTTTGACTGGTGATGAATCTCTTTCGGGAAGACCAATGAAAAGAGTAACCACTCCATTAGAAAAGATGGGAGCTTGTATCGAAGGAGGCGATTTTCTGCCTTTGACAATTACAGGGGGTAAACTTAAAAGTCTTGAATATAATATGCCTGTCGCCAGCGCACAAGTGAAATCGGCGATTCTATTTGCTGGATTGAATGCAGATGGTGAAACGGTCGTAAAAGAGAGTGCCATTTCAAGAGATCATACAGAAAGAATGCTCAAACAATTCGGTGCACAAATTCATCAAGATGGCTCAACTACTAAAATAGTCGGAGGGCAAGTTCTCAAAGGGACGGATGTCACTGTTCCTGGAGATATTTCATCAGCTGCATTTTTCATGGTTGCTACAGCTATGGTGGAAGGAAGTTGCTGTGAATTTAAAGATGTTGGCTTGAATCCTACTCGGATAGGCATCATTGAAGTACTGCGTACTATGGGTACAAAAGTGGAAATAGTTGAACAAACGAGTGATTTGGGTGAACCTTATGGTACAATACGGGTTTCCCAAGCTCCATTGCGTGGAATGGAGATAAGCGGGGAAATTATTCCTACTCTTATAGATGAGTTACCAATCATTGCACTGCTAGCAACGCAGGCAGATGGGAAAACCATCATCAAGGACGCTGCTGAACTACGTGTTAAAGAGACGGATAGAATTGCAGCCGTAACATCGGAATTGAAAAAACTAGGTGCGAAAATTGAAGCAACCGCCGATGGTATGATTATAGAAGGACCTACTCCTTTGACAGGCGGTATCTTGAAGTCATATGGTGATCATCGACTTGGTATGATGGCGGCAATTGCTTCACTTATAACGACTGGGCCGATCGGTATTGAAGAGCATTCCTGCATTTCAATTTCTTATCCTACTTTCTTTGAACACTTGGAAACAGTAGCACTTGAAACAGAAGAAGAATAATTTTCCTAATGTATACAACATGAAGGAACAGGTGAAAATATGAAACAGTTACTCGATTTTCAACAAGCTATTCAAGATGGAGATCTCGAACTGATTAACGAACTCATTGATCAAGTTGAAAAGGATACCAGTTATGATCTTCTGTATGAAGCTGCAGCTTTGCTAGTTGATTTTGGTTATATCGGACAGGCCGATCACATTTATGAAATGTTAATGGTTCTTATGCCCGATGAAGCACAATTGAAAATTGACAGAGCTAATACGCTTCTTGAACTTGGAGATGAGGATGAAGCTTTGCTACTCCTATCTGATATTTCTTCGGATGATGATGAATATGTTCAAGCTCTATTAGCATTGGCTGATTATTATCAGATGATCGGGATGGCAGAAGCTGCTCTAGGTAAAGTGAAAGAAGCATATGAAATAGCACCGTATGAACCGATTATCCGGTTTGCTTTTGCAGAACTTCTTCTTGATGCGGGAAGATATATCGAAGCTGCAAAGTTGTTCCATGATCTTTATTCAGAAGGACACTCTGACATTGCTGGTGTTAACGTCCGATTACGAATTGCTGAAACTTATAGTGCGGGCGCTGCATACGAAGATGCGCTTCCATTTTATGAAGATCTTCTAAAAGATGAAGTACTTCCAGATACGCTATTCGGAGCTGCCTATGCAAACTTTCAAAGCGGACAATCGGAAAAATGCAGTGAATTAGTAGAAGAGCTTATTGAAATCGATCCAGATTATTTCTCTGCGTATATGCTTGGTGGACAGTCCTATGCGAATGTTGGCAACGATGAAAAAGCTTATGAGCTATTTAAGCGTGGAATAAGCCGTGATGAATTTGACAAAGAGTTGCGCCTCTCTGCAGGTAAATCTGCTTTGAAACTAGGCTTGCCATATGAAGCTGAAACACATCTTTCGGAGTCAATCGCACTGGATCCTGAGTATATAGATGCAATTATTACACTTGCTTCTCTTTATAATCAGAGAGAACAGAATGACGAACTGTTGCAATTACTTGCGGATGCATCAGAAGAAATTATGGAAATCCCCCTATTGACCGCTTTTAAAGCTTATGCACTAGAAAATGAGGAACAGTTTAAAGATGCATACGTATCTTACAGTAAAGCATATGTTGGTATGAAGGATGATCCGGCCTTCCTTGATAAATATGCAAGATTTCTTTTGGATGAAGGAAAAAGAGATGAAGCTATCGAAGTTATTAAAGAGCTCGTTAAATTGGAACCTCATGAGGAATGGACCGCTTTTCTTGAAATGTAATATGACGAGGAGGTGTGATATGACAGCCATGATTCCTGTCGCTGCCAAAAAGGATTTTGTTCGTTGGTTTTTAAAGCGCTATAAATTGAAGCGCCGGGAATGTGTGTGGATACTAAATTATCTTCTTAGCCATGAGCAACTTTTGGAGAATGTTCATTTTACAGATGAAGCTCATTATTGTCCAAGGGCGATGGTAATTTCAACGATGAATTCAGAAAGCATCCCTTTTCGATTTTACAAGGGAAATCTGATGACAGCAGATGCCGAGAAATCATTTCATGATTTGCGGCTCCACCCTGATGAAAAGATGTATATCCAGTTAAATTTCCCAAATAGCCACACATGTCCACAATACGCGAGTGTACGTGAAGAAAACCCGTTCATGCCGGTGGAACTGCAAGTGAGTGCACGGGACCGTAAGATAGCCGAACAGTTGTTGGAAGAGAGTGCAGCATCCATGTCGCTTGAAATGTTAATGAAAAGAGTGGATGAAGCGTTGGATTCTAATGATCGGGAACGCTTTCTTGTCCTCTCTGCAATGTTGAACGATATGAAAATTGCAAAAGACTAATGACTCCGTCTTCACGATGGAGTCATTTGTTTGAAATGCTTTAGGAGGTTGAATGAATATGAATTGGACAGGCAAAGATATGGATACATATTTGCAACAGAAAGAATATATTGACACATTAGTAATCCCGCTTGTAAAAGTACAAACAAACATGGATAATATAAAGACAAGCGCATCTTCAACGGAATTCATCATGCACCTTGCGTCACTTATCGAAACACAATTCAAGGGGAGAATGATGTTTGCTCCACCAGTCGTATATACCTCTAAAACTGATATTGTTCAAATGACACATACGACTCTTCAGGAATTTGTGGATACTACTTTTACACATGTGTTTTTCTTGACAACAGATCATGCTTGGAACGAAATTGATATGGTGGGACAAGTGATTTGGATGCCTTCCATTCCATTGGAAAGCATGGATGCATCACTTCGTCAGTCCATACTTGAAGACCAGTTGCGCCAACTGTTGCCGAAATTCACAGAACAGTGGTCAAAACAGTAAAGTATGCTTTAGTTTTTCGTTGTTCCAGTAGTTTCGAACAAATATTTGGAAATTACGCGATTAAAATTCATGAATTGTTCACATTCTGCTTTTACTGTGTAGAGCAGGATTGAATTTACATTAATATTGATATATCATAGATATGTCCTAGTATTACAATATGCAATAATATGTCCGTTGGACTGATTTTGGAGTAAGAGGAGGGAAATTGATGAGCAGCAAAGTGTCAAGGCGCCAATTCCTGAGCTACACATTGATGGGTGTCGGTGGATTCATGGTTTCGGCCACTGTTATGCCGATGGTCCGCTTTGCGGTTGATCCTGTATTGCAAACGAAAGGTGAAGGTGAATTCATACCTACTTCTCAAAAAGTGGCTGAATTGACTGAAACGCCGGTACGTGTTGACTTTACGATTAAAGACCGAAAAGATGCGTGGTACAAATCAGACGTGTCAGATACTGCTTGGGTGTACAAAGAGGGCGATCAAGTCATTGCACTTTCTCCAGTTTGTAAACATCTCGGATGTACAGTGAACTGGGAAGGCGACGAACATAAGAATGAATTCTTCTGCCCGTGTCACGCAGGACGTTATGAGAAAAACGGTAAGAACATACCAGGAACACCACCTCTAGGACCACTTGATGAATATATGGTCGAAGAAGTGGATGGGTATCTTCATATTGGAAAAACTGTTCCAAACACATTAGTTTAATATGTAAGGGGGTACGACCGAAGTGCTAAACAAAATTTATGACTGGGTTGATGAACGGTTGGATATCACCCCGATTTGGCGGGATATCGCTGACCATGAAGTACCAGAGCACGTAAACCCTGCACATCACTTTTCTGCATTCATCTATTGTTTCGGTGGTTTGACGTTTTTCGTAACGGTCATCCAGATTCTTTCAGGTATGTTCCTTACAATGTACTATACGCCGGACATTGAAAATGCGTGGAAGTCCGTTTACTATCTTCAAAATGAAGTAGCATTCGGTGAAATTGTGCGCGGGATGCACCATTGGGGGGCATCACTTGTTATCGTAATGATGTTCCTACATACATTGCGTGTATTCTTTACAGGCTCTTATAAGAAACCACGTGAACTTAACTGGATCGTCGGTGTTCTTATTTTCGTTACAATGTTAGGTCTTGGCTTTACAGGTTATTTGTTACCGTGGGATATGAAGGCATTGTTCGCTACTAAAGTTGGTATCGAAATTGCAGCATCCGTACCGTTTATCGGTGAGCAGATTAAGATTCTGCTTGCAGGGGATTCCACAATCCTAGGTGCTCAAACATTGACACGATTCTTCGCGATTCATGTATTCTTCCTACCTGCTGCTTTGCTTGGGTTGCTTGCAGCACACTTTATCATGATCAGAAAACAAGGTATTTCGGGACCTCTATAAGATCCATCAATACCGTGTGTGCTCGATTATCTGAAATTAGAATAAGGAGGGAACAAAATGCATCGCGGAAAAGGTATGAAATTCGTTGGTGACTCGCGCATTAAAGCTGAAGGCAAAATGTCGAATGTCCCAAAAGATTACTCAGAATATCCGGGTAAAACGGAAGCGTTCTGGCCGAACTTCCTCTTGAAAGAGTGGATGATCGGGGCCGTATTCCTAATCGGATACTTAATTATAACAGTTGCTCATCCATCGCCGCTTGAGCGTCAAGCGGATCCGACAGATACAACTTACATTCCAGTTCCTGACTGGTATTTCCTATTCATGTATCAATTGTTGAAATATGAATTTGCTTCCGGACCATTTAACGTCATCGGAGCAATCGTAGTTCCTGGATTAGCTGTAGGAGCTTTAATGCTTGTACCTTTCATGGATACTTCGAAGGAAAGACGTCCATTTAAACGTCCATTACCGACAGGCTTCATGCTTCTTGCTTTTGCTGCAATCTTCTACTTAACATGGGAATCGGTAGTGAACCATGACTGGGAAAAAGCGGCAGCTCAAGGTGCAATTCGTGAAGAAGTAGCATTTGATGCAGAATCTGAAGAATACAAGATTTATGCGGGCTCTTCTTGTATCCAATGTCACGGGGATGCCTTCCAAGGCGCTCTAGGGCCGGCATTATCTGATACTGGTTTAAGTGCTGATGAAATTATTGATATCGCACATAACGGTTACAAAACTATGCCAGCAGGACAATGGACAGGTTCTGATGAAGATTTGGAAATTTTGGCAGAATTCTTAGCTAATCTAAAATCAGGTGAATGATAAAAAGAGTCAGGAGACTGACTCTTTTTTTTATACATATAAATCCGTGGGGAGATGGTCAAGATTTCTTTGATGACTCGAATGTGGTTGATTTTATCTCATAAATCATTTTTATGGATATTGCTATTTGTTAACTTGCTTGGAACAGTATATGGCTACGACTGGTATATGTGGCAACTTAAAATAACCGATCCGATTTTTTTGATATTCGTTCCCGATAGTCCGACAGCAAGCCTATTCTTTACGCTCGCCATTTTAGGATGGCTCATCGGAAGAAACTTCAAACTGATGGAAGCACTCGCTTTAATTACACTTGTAAAATATGGATTATGGGCTGTCGTCATGAATCTACTCACACTTATGGAGACAGGTTCTATTGGTTGGGTAGGATGGATGCTTATCATTTCTCATTTTGCTATGGCTGTGCAAGCTTTATTGTATATTCCATTTTATAGATTTGGGTTTATTCATATCGTTATTGCTGGTGTTTGGACTTTGCATAATGATTTCATCGATTATGTGTTTGAACAGATGCCGATTTATTACGACTTAATGAAACATATGAATGAAATAGGTTATTTTACTTTTTGGTTATCAATAGGATGTATTACTATTGCTTACTTTGTGTGGAAGAGTAGGATGAATTCAGAAAGATTATAGTATAATAGTAAAAAGTTGCGCTTACAAATTGAACGTTATAAAATGGAGATAGAAAAGGGAGGGAACGGAGATGTTTTTGATTTATCTGGGCATTATCATTTTGCTTCCGTTATATGCTCAATTTAAAGTGAAAAGTACGTATAAAAAATATGCTCAAGTACGATCTACATCTGGTATGACAGGCCAACAAGTTGCCCGGCTCATATTAGATAAAAATGGTTTGGAAGAAGTGAAAGTGGTCGAAAGTCAAGGCTTTCTGAGTGATCACTATAATCCAATGACGAAAACAGTTGCATTGTCATCGGATAATTTCCATCATGCATCTGTTGCAGGTGCTGCAATTGCGGCACACGAAGTTGGACACGCCATTCAAGACAAGGAAGCGTATGCATTTCTTCGTTTCCGTCATCGCTTGGCACCAGTTGCTAGCATTACGTCAAATGCTTCATGGATTTTCATCATTATCGGTATACTTGCGTCAAGCTTGAATTATTTGCTAGGTATTGGTATTGCTTTAATGGCAGTTGGAGTATTGTTCCAAATTGTTACTTTGCCTGTTGAATTTAATGCATCAAATCGTGCAATGACACAGATAGTTGAACTGGGTATTATCCGCAATGAAGAAGAACCTCATGCGAAAAAAGTATTAAGTGCAGCAGCGATGACATATGTAGCAGCAACAGCTGTCGCTGTTATGGAGCTTTTAAGACTTATCCTTATTTTCCAAAGCAGAGACTAATACAAAAACCCGACCTGTAACTGGTCGGGTTTTTTGAAGTGCACCCCAAAAGTTAGAGTAGAAAATCTAACTTTTGGGGTGTTTTATTGTGGTTAAATATACGGATG
>NZ_JACSQN010000025.1 GCF_014836615.1 Sporosarcina quadrami
CCCGTGGTGTAGCGGTTAACATGCCTGCCTGTCACGCAGGAGATCGCCGGTTCGATCCCGGTCGGGACCGCCATTTTAATTTAAACTTTCAACCGATTGTGGATAACTTCCACAATCGGTTTTTTAATGTTTTTTACGCGGGGAACTGTTGGGTGAGTTGGTTGTCTATCGCGAAGTAAGCTTTTGCCAAATTAATGTTGTTTTTGTAAGAGCGGGCCGTCGGATGTTACGGGCGCGGGACTGGTATATACGGGCGCGATGACGGCATATATGGGTGCGGGAACAGCATAAACGAGCGCAGGAGCGGAATATACGGGCGCGGGACTGGTATATACGAGCGCAGACGTATCATTTATGGGCGCACGCATGGAATATACGAGCACACGCCCATCTCACTCGCCAAACCTCAAAACTTTTAGAATCTCCGTTTTTTCGGTACACTAGAACAAAGTGGAGTTGGAAGGGAACACGAATCGTTATGACTACTATTGAAATAGATATAAACTCTTTAGAAGAGACTCAGCAACTTGCACAACAACTTGCTGGATTACTTGTGCCGCCTGACGTACTTACACTTGAAGGTGACCTTGGTGCTGGTAAAACGACATTTACGCAGGCGCTTGCTAAAGCGCTTGGTGTTACACGGACAGTCAACAGTCCAACGTTTACGATTATTAAACAATACGAAGGCAATTATCCGTTTAATCATTTGGATGTTTATCGTCTTGCTGATAGTGATGAGGATCTGGGATGGGACGAGCTGTTTTATGGAGATGCTATATCTGTTGTGGAATGGGCGCATCTTATAGAAGAGGATCTTCCAAAAGAACGACTTGGTATACGAATCTTCCACACAGGAGATACAGCTAGAAAAATCGTTTTCCATCCAATCGGTGAACGGTATGAAAAGATTTGTGAGGCGATGATGGTATGATATGGTTAGGAATAGATACTGCAAATACGCCTCTTAGCGTAGCAATTGTAAAGGACGGAACTGTTTTGGCGGAAGTGAATTCGTCAATGGCAGTCAATCACTCTTTACGAGCGATGTCGACAATTGAAGAGTTGTTTGCGACTGTCCAATTGCAACCGAAAGAGATAGATGCTATTGCGGTTTCCGAAGGACCTGGATCTTATACAGGCGTTAGGATTGGCGTTACAATTGCGAAGACACTCGCTTGGACACTCAAAAAGCCATTGGTCGGTGTTTCGAGTTTAAAGACGCTGGCTGCGAATGCTTTTTACTTTGATGGTGCCATCTGCCCGATTGTAGACGCAAGACGTAATAATGTGTACGCGGGGCTTTATGAATATGAAGACGGTCATTTGAACGCGATTAAAGAAGATGGGCACTTTGCAATTGAAGATCTGCTGGATTCATTAAAGGAATACGAACGGCCAGTGTTGTACATCGGTAAGGATGTTGCCATGCATGAAGTGGCTATTCGGGAGAAGATGGGCGAGAATGCGATCATTGCTCCGTTTCCATTACAGCTACCACGAGCGTCATCGCTCATACATATGGCGCAACAGAGTGAACGGGAAGAGAATATACATGCATTTACCCCGGAATACCGTCGTATTGCGGAAGCAGAGGCGAATTGGTTAATGCAACAACGGAAGGATAAGGCCAGTGAGTAAAGTGATTGAATATCGAAAGATGCAAATAGAAGATATTCCGGCGGTTGTCGGGATTGAAGAGGAAGCTTTTGCGACCCCGTGGACGGAGGAAATTTTTGAGCATGAAATGACTGCGAATGAGTATGCCCATTATGTTGTCGCGGTCCATGAAGGGGAAGTGATTGGGCATGTCGGTATGTGGGTTGTGTTGGATGAGTGCCATATAACGAATGTTGCGGTGCGCAAGCATTTGAGAGGGTATGGCATTGGTGAAGGTTTGATGCGTAAAGCGATTGAATTATGTAATATGAATGAGGTTAGATTAATGACGCTGGAAGTGCGTATGACGAACGTTACGGCGCAAAATTTGTATCGGAAACTTGGTTTTCAAGATGGCGGTATACGGAAAAACTATTATACGGACGACCATGAAGATGCGCTCGTCATGTGGGTGGAATTTTAATGACTACTGATATTTATATACTAGGAATTGAAACAAGTTGTGATGAAACGGCAGCTTCCATTATAAAAAATGGACATGAAATCGTGTCGAATATTGTTGCGTCACAAATTGAAAGCCAGAAACGTTTTGGTGGTGTTGTGCCTGAAATCGCTTCTAGACATCATGTGGAACAGATTACACTTGTTATTGAAGAAGCTCTTCACGTTGCAGGACTTGAGCCAGCAGATTTGAATGCTGTTGCAGTGACGGAAGGTCCAGGGCTTGTTGGTGCGCTGCTGATTGGCATTAATGCGGCGAAAGCATTTGCATTCGCGAATGGACTGCCGATTATTGGTGTGCATCATATCGCTGGGCATATTTACGCTAATCAGTTGATGCAGCAGATGGAGTTTCCGCTATTGGCATTGATCGTCTCTGGGGGCCATACGGAGCTTGTCTATATGAAAGATCATGGCTCATTTGAATTAATCGGTGAAACACGTGATGATGCGGCAGGCGAAGCGTATGACAAAGTTGCCCGTGTGCTTGGACTTCCTTATCCTGGAGGACCTCAGATTGATAAACTCGCACTTGCAAGTGATGACGCTGTGGACTTCCCGAGAGCTTGGCTTGAGCCGGATTCATATGATTTCAGTTTTAGTGGATTGAAATCGGCGGTTATTAACTATAAGCATAATATTGAGCAAAAAGGTGGCACGATTGTACCCGAACATGTGGCGGCAGGTTTTCAAAAAAGTGTGATTGAAGTGCTGACTGCGAAAACTGTGCGTGCGGCAAAGCAATATGATGTAAAGCAAGTAATTGCTGCAGGAGGAGTTGCTGCAAACAAAGGCTTGCGGGCTTCACTCGATGCAGCATTTGAACAGGAGAACATTCCATTTTACGTCCCACCGATCTCATTTTGTACAGACAACGCAGCGATGATTGCTGCTGCTGGTACACCGATGTATATGGCTGGGGTACGAGGGGATATGAGCATGAATGGCAGACCGGGAATGCAGTTAACATCTTGGAATGAATAAAAAGAGGGAAATCGTCGAATGATGACGATTTCCCTCTTTATTTGGACTACAAGTCTATTCGTTTGTCAATAGGGAACATTCGTACTTATGCACATTTGTTAGTAACTTGTGGATAGTTATTCGATATATGTGTATTATCACACAAAGAATTGGATAACTATGTGGGTAAAAAATGTTTAGATTGTGGATAATGTGTATAACCCTGTTCATATCCGATTAAATCAATGAGTGAGTTGTTGATAAGATTGTGGAAAATGGAACTATCCATTATTTCCGTTTTGTCGAAAATAGAAAAAGCTGTCGAAGGATCTAGTATCCTTTCGGCAGCTCATACTGTCATTCATGCAAATTTTCAAGCTCTTCCTGTAACGTTAACCACTCTTCTGACTGCTCGTCGTGGCTTGCTTGCAACGCATCAATTTGCGCCTGCAAATCCATGAGTTTGACATGGTCATCTGCAAAGTCTGGATTTAATAATTCCTCTTGGAGCGAGGACATTTGTTCATCCATTGCAGATAGTGCTTCTTCAATTTTAGCAATGGCACGTGTTAACTTACGTTCTTGTCGCTGTATGTCTTTGTTTTCGTCATTGCGTTTGTGGTGAACAACCGTTTTCTGATGAGCACTAGCTGCCTCTGCTCTTAACTCTTCGGCTTCCGTCTTCTTTTCGATGAAATAATCATAATCTCCGAGGTACTCTGTAACACCAGTCGGTCCAATGTCGACGACTTTTGACGCAATCCGGTTAATGAAGTACCTGTCATGCGATACGAAGAGGATCGTCCCAGGGAAGTCATCAAGCGCATTCTCCAATACTTCCTTACTATCGAGATCCAAGTGGTTCGTCGGTTCGTCCAATATAAGTGTATTGGATTGTTGAAGCATCAGTTTCGCTAATGACAATCGCGCTTTTTCCCCGCCTGATAAGGATACGACGGGTTTATCTACGTCTTCACCTGTGAATAAAAAGCGGCCAAGTACAGTGCGTACATCTTTTTCATTCATAAGCGGCCATTCATCCCACAGTTCGGATAATACAGTGCCATTGCCGATAATGGTTGCCTGGTTTTGATCGTAATAACCGAATTGGACATTCGTTCCGTAGCGGATCGTTCCAGCAATCGGTTCTTGCATTTTGACAATGGTTTTGAGTAACGTCGATTTCCCGATGCCGTTCGGTCCGATAATGGCAATGCGGTCGCCTTTATACGTATTCATGGTAATGTTTTCTGAAACAGCCTGTCCGCCATATCCGACAGCAATATGATCTAACGCGAGGACGTCATTGCCACTTGGTCGATCGATCGAGAACGAGAAACTTGCGGATTTTTCATCGCCGTCAGGGGAGTCCATCCATTCTGTTCTTTCCAACTGCTTGCGGCGGCTTTTCGCCATTTTGGATGTGGAAGCCCGTGCAATATTCCGTTGGATGAAGTCTTCGAGTTTTGCACGTTCGCTCGATTCTTGTTCGAAGAGCTTTTTATCACGTTCATAGTTCTTTGCCTTTTCATCGAGATAAGCGCTATAGTTCCCAGGATACTTTGTCACTTTACGCCTCGATACTTCATAGACAATCGTTACGACTTGGTCGAGGAAGTATCTATCATGGGAAACGATGAGGATTGCGCCCTCGTAGCCGACTAAGTATTTCTCGAGCCAGCCGAGCGTTTCGATATCGAGATGGTTTGTCGGCTCATCTAAAATGAGCAGATCGGGCTTGCTGAGCAGCATTTTTGCAAGTGCTAAACGCGTTTTCTGACCACCTGATAATAAATTCACTGCTTTCCCGTAGTCTTCGGGATAAAACCGCATGCCGTGCAGCACAGAGCGCATATCGGATTCGTACTGATAGCCTCCGCGATCTTTAAAGTCAGTTTGTAATTCATCATACTCCTTCATGACGCGCTCGTACTCGACAGCATTGTCGTATACGGATGGATCTGCCATTTGCGCTTCAAGGGAACGAAGTCTCTTTTCCATTAGTTGCAATGGTTCAAACACGGTCAACATTTCATCCCAAATGTTTAGTGAAGAATCAATGCCGGCATGCTGTTCAAGATAGCCGATGCGAACGCCTTTTGGCATGACAAGATCGCCGGTATCTGCGGACATTTCACCTGCAATAATTTTCAGCAGTGTCGATTTACCTGCGCCGTTACGGCCGACGAGTGCGACACGGTCACGATGCTGTACTTCTAGCTTCACGTTTTCTAATATGTCAGTTCCAGAGAAGGATTTAGTTACGTTATTAACTTGTAAAACAATCATTCCTCACACCTCTATTCTTCTTAAGTTTAATCGAACGAACGAAACGGTGCAATGGTCGACTTTACAACAACGTGCTTGTACTGTACGATAGAATCGGTCTAATGTACGCACAGGAGGTAGCAAATGGCTGAAGAGACACATAAAATCCCACAGGCGACATCAAAACGTCTGCCTTTATATTATAGATTTCTGCAAAACTTCGCGAATGCCGGGAAAAAGCGTATTTCATCTAGTGAATTAAGTGAAGCAATGAAAATCGATGCCGCTACAATCCGCCGTGACTTCTCTCATTTCGGAGCGCTCGGTCGCAAAGGGTATGGGTATGATGTCGATCATCTGCTGACGTTTTTCAGGCAGGCACTTGATCAGGATGAGGAAACGGATGTCGCTTTAATCGGTGTAGGAAGTCTTGGCAATGCTTTTTTAAAATACAACTTCCAGAAAAACCATAATACACGGATAGTCGTTGCATTTGACCCGAAAGCGCCAAATGACGGCAAGTCCATTAGCGAAATTCCGGTATACCACCCTGATATGATTGAAGAAAAGATTAAAGAGCTCGGGATTAATCTTGTCATTTTGACACTTCCATCAAGAGCGGCACAAGAGATCGCAGACCGACTTGTGAAGATTGGGGTTAAAGGGATTTTAAATTTCACACCTGTAAGGCTTTCAGTTCCAGACTGGATGCGTGTTCATACAATCGATTTATCCGTTGAGTTGCAGGCATTGATTTATTTCATCAAAAATGACGTAAAAGATTCACAATTATAAACGTCTTGATAATAGTAATATGAACTGTTTTCATGTAAAATAGGGAACAGATGAAGGAGGTGTCCGAAATGGCTCCAGGTGTAACTAGTTTAATTATCATCGCAATTATTGCTTTGCTCATTTTTGGACCGAAGAAGTTGCCGGAAATCGGTAAAGCATTCGGATCTTCATTACGCGAATTCAAATCAGCAACAAAAGGACTTGTTTCCGATGATGACGATACAGTCAAAAAAGTGGAAGATAAGAAAAACGACGTGCAGTAAGTAAGGATGTCTGTCTAATGGAAGATAAAAATTTAACAGTCATTGAACATATAGAAGAAATTAGAAAACGACTGATTGTAATCGTCGTTTTCTTTGTTATTGCGGTAATGGGCAGCTTTTTTCTGGCAAAACCCATTATCCAGTTTGTCCAATTCCGCGCAACTGATAGTGGACATCTGACGGAAAGCAGTTTCCACGCATTCACTGTTATCGACCCGATCGCGATTTACTTGAAAGTGATTATATTCTTGGCAGTCATTATTATCTTGCCCGTCATCATGTATCAGTTCTGGTCGTTCATTTCACCGGGGCTTCATGAGACGGAACGGAAAGTGACGCTTGCGTATATCCCATTTGCTTTCATTCTATTCCTGATTGGTATTAGCTTTTCGTATTTCGTTCTCATGCCGTTTGTTATGAATTTCATGAGCAATCTCGCAGGAGAACTCGGCATTACACAAACGATTGGCATTAACGAGTATTTCACATTCTTGTTCCAAATTCTTATTCCGTTTGGCGTCGTATTCCAATTGCCGATTGTTATGCTGTTTTTATCACGACTCGGGATTTTGGATCCACAAAAGCTTGTAAAAGTGCGGAAAATCGCTTATTTCATTCTGTTTGTCATCGCAGCATTCATTACACCGCCGGACATTATGTCCCACTTGCTTGTCACGGTACCGTTATTCGGTCTGTATGAAATCAGTATTTTCATCAGTCGGTTCGGCTACAAGAAGTTTTTGAAAGCGGAAGAGAAGCGGAAGTTTGAAGAAGTGAAAGCGGAACAGCAACGCCAGATTGATGAAGTGATGGGCAACTTGGATAAGTAACAAAGATCATTCCCGCTTTCCGGTTATCCGGGGGCGGGATTTTTTTGTAGGAAAGCTACTAGGACTGAAACGTTCTGTTGTTTCATACGTATACATACTAAGCGTCTTAATTAGAAAGTACATAAAGGTACAAGGGGGAAATGGAAATGAATCCGATATTTTCAATATGGGCACATCCGACAGAAACATTGAAATACATGCGTGCTAAAAATTCGATGGGTTATAGCTTGCTCATTTTTCTATTGGCGTCTATCAGTGTAGGAATGGTTTCGATGATGAATTCAGGTATATTTACAGGAATGCCGATTATTTTAATCGTTTTGATTTCAATTGTCATTTCGTTCGTCGGGGCAATTATCGGCTGGTTCATCAGCTCAGCACTCTTTACGTGGGTTGGGAAGTGGCTGGGAGGACGAGGACGGTTTTCTGACATGCTGAACGTTACGCCTGCATCTTCGATTTTACAGATTTGGCTATCGCCGATGAATTTGGCGTTGCTAGTTCTTTACGGGTCTACATTGTTTGAAGCACCTGCTTCGGAGTTTGAAGTGACGAATATTCCGCTTGGCGTATTTTTCTTAGTGAATCTCGTCAATCTCGCTGTCGGCATTTATGGTATTGTTATCACGAGTAAAGGGATTGGGCTTGTCCACGGATTTTCAGCTTGGCGAGGATTTGGTGCGGTCGCAATCATTACCGGTATTTTAATTGTCATCGGAATTATCCTTGTACTTATTTTCGGTGCAATTATTTTTGCCATCGTTACAGCTGCGTTTTAATAAGAAAAGCTGTCCGCAGAAAAATCGCGGGCAGCTTTTTACGTTAGGATAGGAAGTAGATGAAAGCTTGTTTCATATTTTGGAGCTCCATCAGCTTATCATAATTAAATTGAACGACCATGGCAAAACTGTTCATTAAAAAATGGGCAATCATCGGAGCCCAAATTCGTTGTGTCACGTAATAGATGAACGCGAACACTAAACCGGGTGCCATGTAGATGAGCAAGTGTTGCGGCTCCCCGTGAACGAGGGAAAAGAGTGCTGCACTGACGAGCGCGGCAATCCAGAAGTTTGTCTTCGTATAAAGACCTCCGAAAAGAACTCTTCTGAAGATGATTTCTTCAAGCAGTGGCGCGAAAATCACAATGGGGATAATCAGAATGTACGAAGCTTTCGCGATCTCTCCAAGCATTGCAGTGTTTTCCGATCCCGGCGTGACACCGAACGCCATTTCAATAATGCCCCCAATCATCTGTCCTGCCATCGCCATGAAGAATCCGAGCACTCCAAAGAGAATCGTTTTGCCGACAGATGCTTTCTTACCTTTTTTGAAGAAATTCCAGAATTGCTTATTACGTGTTGTCATATAAAGGATAAATGGAGCTGCGACTAAGTTTGAAATGAACAGGCCCCATGCGATGGCGTTCAATTCGGCCAATTCTTTAGGCTGGCCGCCTGTATCCATGAAGTATGTAAACAAACTTCTGCTGACAGGAAGACTTCCAAATTGCATTGCAATGTATATTAAGACGATCCATATGTAGATTTTCCAGTTTTTCATACGTTATAACCTCTCTTCTGTTGTCCATTTTAGCGGTTTCCATAAAGATAAGCAAAGAGAAAACTATTCAAGTATTTTACTTGCATTTGTTGCCTAACTTGATTATGATTATAAATGTATTAGCACTCGTGCTTACTGAGTGCTAAAAAGAAGATATAATGTCGAGGAGGTTGTTTCATTTGTTGAAACCATTAGGTGACCGTATCGTAATCGAACTAATCGAAGCAGAAGAAAAGACGTTAAGCGGTATCGTACTACCGGATTCTGCGAAAGAAAAGCCGCAAGAAGGTAAAGTGATCGCAGCAGGTACAGGCCGTGTGCTTGAAAACGGACAGCGTGTTGACCTTGAAGTAAAAGAAGGCGACCGTATCATCTTCTCAAAATATGCAGGTACTGAAGTGAAATATGAAGGCAATGAATATTTGATCCTACGTGAAACTGACGTTCTTGCGATCATCGGCTGAACATACGAATAGATAAGAAGAGACGAAAATCCAGGAGGGAATCTATAAATGGCTAAAGAAATTAAGTTCAATGAAGACGCGCGCAGTGCAATGCTCCGCGGTGTCGATACACTTGCTGACGCTGTTAAAGTAACACTCGGACCAAAAGGACGTAACGTCGTTCTTGAAAGAAAATTCGGTTCACCGCTAATTACGAATGACGGTGTAACAATCGCAAAAGAAATCGAACTTGAAGATGCATTCGAAAACATGGGTGCGAAACTAGTTGCAGAAGTTGCTTCTAAAACGAACGAAATCGCTGGTGACGGTACGACGACTGCGACTGTCCTTGCACAAGCGATGATCCGTGAAGGATTGAAAAACGTTACAGCTGGTGCGAACCCTGTCGGTATCCGTAAAGGGATTGAAAAAGCGGTTGCACTTGCTGTTGAAGAGCTGAAAGGCATTTCTGATGAAATCGAAAGCAAGCAAGAGATCGCACAAGTTGCGGCAATCTCTTCAGGCGACGAAGAAGTCGGTGATTTGATTGCTGAAGCGATGGAGCGCGTTGGAAACGACGGTGTCATCACACTTGAGGAATCAAAGGGCTTCACGACTGAGCTTGATGTTGTTGAAGGTATGCAATTCGACCGTGGCTATGCATCTGCATACATGGCGACAGATACAGACAAGATGGAAGCGGTTCTTGATAATCCATACATTTTGATCACAGATAAAAAGATTACAAATATCCAGGAAATCCTTCCTGTTCTTGAGCAAGTCGTTCAACAAGGTAAGCCGTTGTTGATGGTTGCAGAAGACGTTGAAGGCGAAGCACTTGCAACACTAGTTGTGAATAAACTTCGTGGTACATTCAACGCTGTTGCTGTTAAAGCACCAGGCTTTGGCGATCGCCGTAAAGCAATGCTTGAAGATATCGCAATCTTGACAGGTGGCGAAGTCATTACAGAAGATCTAGGTCTTGACCTGAAATCTGCTGATATTACTCAGCTTGGACGCGCTGCGAAAGTCGTTGTTACGAAAGACCACACGACAATTGTTGAAGGTAATGGAGATGCTCAGCAAATCGCTTCACGTGTCGGTCAAATTCGCTCACAGCTTGAAGAGTCAACATCTGAATTCGACAAAGAGAAACTACAAGAGCGCCTTGCGAAATTGGCTGGCGGCGTTGCAGTTATCAAAGTCGGAGCAGCTACTGAAACAGAATTGAAAGAGCGTAAACTTCGCATCGAAGACGCATTGAACTCAACACGTGCAGCTGTCGAAGAAGGTATCGTATCCGGTGGTGGTACGGCGCTTGTAAACGTTTATTCGAAAGTTGAAAAGCTTCTTGAAGAGACAGAAGGCGACGTAGCAACTGGCGTGAAAATTGTTCTTCGTGCACTTGAAGAGCCAGTTCGTCAAATCGCTAACAACGCAGGCCTTGAAGGCTCAATCGTTGTCGATCGCCTCAAGCGCGAAGAAGTCGGCATCGGCTTCAACGCAGCAAACGGCGAGTGGGTCAACATGGTCCAAGCTGGTATCGTAGATCCGACGAAGGTTACACGTTCTGCACTTCAAAATGCAGCATCTGTAGCGGCTATGTTCTTGTCGACTGAGGCTGTTGTAGCAGACCTACCAGAACCAGCAGGCGGCGGTATGCCTGATATGGGCGGTATGGGTGGCATGGGCGGCATGATGTAAAATAGCGAAATGAAGCCTTTAACACTAAGGTTTCAAGCTATGTGTCATTTTTATTGATACCCATTTTGATGCTTAAAACTTAATTTAGTTCATTTTCTAGCTCTGAAAGGCTTCTCATTAGTTGACCAAACTTTTGAGAGGCCTTTTTTTGTTTCTTTATTGTAATGTGTAATTAAACTTGTGTTGTCATTTCTCCCCTCTGTTAGGATAGAAGTCGTTTAAGCAATTTTGCATCCATTACAGACGTCGTAAATTATATATGCTGGCTAGGCAGTCGCTTTACAGAAAGCACGACCGCAGAGAATTGTATGTGATTGGGATGGAAAGAATTCATCTGCAGGAGAGAGCATTGCTCAATAGAATGCTTAATGGAACAGATGACATCCCAGGTTTGAGAAATATTTCTGGAGTACACGTGTATGTAGATACAGAGGATCTAACAAATAGAGACCTTATTATTGCTGTGGGTATTGATGACTTGGATTACATACAATGTGTAGAGGAATATCAGAAACGCGGAGTTACATTTTTGATCGTGTTAATACTAGTGAGTTTTCTAAAAGAATAGTAGAAGCAATTGGTCTTACTGGTGCTATTCGTGTATCCCTCCCTACATTGCCATGACGCTCAAGATATCGGTCTGGAGATTTGGTAATTATGAAACTTTAAGAACCGTAAAATCATAGGTCTACAAGAGATGAATTCAAATTGTTGACGTCTTAAAATTCATGAGGTATTATTATCTCGAATTCAAGATACTTTAATCTGAGTTAAAATGGCAATGCCGAATAGAAACAATCGATAAAGTGGATGGGATTTCCGAAACGAAGGTAATTGACTCTGAATAATAAAATATAATTTTTTTTGCTTATATATCTCGAATTCAAGATATTTATTTCAGTAGATATCACAGACATTATAGAGGAGCTTTTCGAGCAAGCCGAATAAAATCTAGAACCAATTTAGCCGAAGCGTAATTGATTATTATTATTACAAAAGGAGAGAATAGCATGAATGGATTGAAAGGTATTCATCACGTGACTGCCATTACGAGCAGCGCTGAAAAAAACTATGAGTTCTTTACCTTTACGTTGGGAATGCGTTTAGTGAAAAAAACAGTGAACCAAGATGACATCCAAACTTATCATTTGTTTTTTGCGGATGATAAAGGATCAGCCGGTACAGATATGACATTTTTCGATTTTCCGGGTATTCCAAAAGGTACACATGGAACAAATGAAATTTACAAAACGGCATTCCGTGTTCATTCAGACGAAGCATTGTATTATTGGCTCAAGCGATTTGAAAAATATAACGTGACAAATAAAGGCATCACAGAAGTATTTGGCAAAAAAGCAATATCATTCGTTGATTTTGATGAACAACAATATATGTTGGTTTCGGATGAGAACAACAAGGGTGTAGCTGCAGGAACGCCGTGGCAAAATGGTCCGGTTCCTCTGGAATATGCAATTACCGGCTTAGGGCCAATTCATATCCGTATTGCTGAGTTTGACTACTTTAAAAAAATGCTCGAAACAGTTATGGAGTTCAAAGAAATCGCGAAAGAAGGATCGTTGCATTTATTCGAAGTCGGTGAAGGTGGAAATGGTGCACAAGTAATTGTGGAACATAACGCATTGCTCCCGAACGGTCGCCAAGGATTTGGTACGGTGCATCATGCTGCTTTCCGAGTGGAAGATACGAGTGCATTAAAAACCTGGATTGACCGTATGGAAACATTCGGCTTCAATACATCCGGCTATGTTGATCGATTCTTTTTTGAATCATTGTATGTACGCGTAGCACCAGGTATTTTGTTTGAATGGGCAACAGACGGTCCTGGCTTTATGGGCGATGAACCATACGAAACAGTGGGGGAAATTTTATCTTTACCACCTTTCCTTGAAGGAAAACGAGAGCAAATTGAGGCATCCGTGCGACCAATCAATACGGAGCGCAGCACACTTAACATAGAAAAAGAGTACTTTTAAGGAGGTGAGACATAAAAAAATGGGTTTTTTTGATAAATTATTTGGAACAAAACAAGAGGAGGAAAAAACAATGTCAAAATCAAATATAGGTATAATTTTAGGATCAACACGTGAAGGACGCGTAAGTCCACAAGTAGGGGCATGGGTAAAAGAATTAGCAGATAAGCGTGGAGACGCTAATTACACGATTATTGACATTGCTGATTACAAATTGCCGCTTTTAGGTGAAGCTGGCGGCGACGCATCCGGTGCAGCTGCATGGTCAGAAATCATTGCAAAACAGGACGGTTTCGTATTTATCGTTCAAGAATACAATCATTCTATCACAGGTGCCCTTAAGAATGCTCTAGATTACTTACGTGAAGAGTGGGGCAATAAAGCTGCAGGTATCGTATCTTACGGTTCTGTCGGTGGAGCTCGTGCAACAGAACATTTACGTGGGATTTTAGGAGAGCTATTAGTTGCGGATGTTCGCGTACATCCAGCATTATCCCTATTTACTGACTTCGAAAACGGTACAGTATTCAAACCAGCTGACGTGCAAGCAGCTTCTGTAAACCAAATGTTAGACCAAGTTATCCCTTGGACAACTGCATTAAATACAATCCGCAAGTAATTTTATGGATGTGAATTAGCTAGAAAAGCAAATATACTAATAGTAGTACAAACCGAGAGTCCGGTTTGTACTACTTTTTTTGTGTGCCTGGCAAAAAAAACATCAAATATTCGGAATGCAGTTGAATTATATCAATCTCTTCTATACAATTGCGGTAACGTCGACATGTTGGGGAGGGAACAAATATGATTCGTTATATGGTATGAACAACCTAATCGGATTCCGTTTTATTAAAGCAGCATGAAAATTGAAATGGAATCCAGGAGGAATCGTCATGAATACAAATAAGAAATTAGCTTATTTAGAAGAGAAGCAGCAGGAGTATTCGTTTTCAGGAGCATTCTATGGTCAAAAAGGAAACGACATTTTAATGGGTAGCTACGGGTATGCAAATAGGTCTGATAAACTGGCGAATCAGGTAGATACACGATTTTCGATAGCCTCAGGCTGCAAGATATTCACGGCAGTCGCTATATGCAAGTTGGTTGAGGAAAGGAAGTTGTCTTTTGACTCGAAGTTGAAAGACTGTACAAACATCAGGTTTCCTCACTTCAGCGAGGATATCACTGTCCAACATTTGTTGACACATACGTCTGGTGTGCCTGATTATTTCGATGAGGAAACGATGGAAGATTATGAGGAACTGTGGGTATCGCGACCCGTTTATGGAGTTCGGGAACCTAAAGATTTCTTGCCGTTGTTTCAAGATGATACGATGCAGGCGGAGCCCGGTGGTTCTTTTCAATACAATAATTCGGGATATATTTTGCTCGGACTCATTGTCGAGCATATGGCCGGATGTAGTTTCACTGACTATGTAGAGGAGCATGTTTTCCGAAAAGCCGGCATGCTGGATTCAGGATATTTCGAAGTGGATAGTTTGCCGGAGCGGGTTGCACTCGGTTATGTTGAGCAGAAAGATGGCAAGTGGAAGACGAATATTTTTTCTCTCCCGGCGAAAGGCGGGCCCGATGGCGGAGCTTATACGACTGTCGAAGACATGGCGAAGTTCTGGAAGGCCTTGACCGGAAACCGGTTGCTCTCGAAAAACATGACAGAGATGCTCGTGAAACCTCGCGTCGAAGTGGATGCAGAAGAGCAGATCTTCTATGGATATTGCGGTTATATGGAAGTGGATGATCATCATGATGCCGTGCAGTATATTCAGATGGGTTATGACCCGGGGGTAAATTTCCGCGCTGTGCATCTACCGCAAGATGGGACGACGATTGTTGTTTGTTCCAATGAAACTGAAGGTGCCTACGAGATGATGAAAGAGATCAAGAAGGTATTAGCCGTTTGATGATATTTGATGCTGATTAAAATATAATACTGATTAAGCACCAAGATGCCAACCAATTCAATATTGGTATGGCATCTTGGTGTATTGTGCGTTATTTTATAACAACAATCTCAAATGCTTCTCGAAATTAACTCCTTCAACCGGTGGTGTTCCCGCAAGACTCGTACTACTTCCATTGAACAGCACAACACTATACATGGTTGTTTCACGATGTATGTACATATTTCAAATAACTTGTGCATCTTTTTGAGCATATGGCGAGTGGATGCCTGTGATGATGATATGAGCATCCGTTTTTATTTGCAGTTGCCGCGGGCATACATATACACGTCGCTGCCGATTTGGGCAATCATCTGACGAGCCTCGTCTTCTGAGCAATCTTTGGACAGAACGGTAACGGCCATGCATTGACGATTTACATACAGCAACGCACACTCATGCATGATCCCTTCAACTGTTCCTGTTTTCCCAGCAAGCTCCCACTTAGGAATGGCGCCGACGATGGGAGATTCGATTGCAGGCAAGTTGTCGATCAAGCCATTCGAAAGTTGTTGTTGTTTCATAATGCGTACCATCTGTTCAGAAGCGTGCAGGGAAACGCACTGCCCCTGAGCAATCTGAGTCAATAAAGTTGTCATATCAACTGCCGTTATTTTATTGCTGTTAGCACGATTCGCTTGGACAATCATCAATTTATGATGAATTTCGCTTCTTTCCATTCCTAATCCGTTCATGAATGCTTGAATCTTTTCCATTCCAATCAAATCTATCAACATATTCGTCGCGGTATTATCGCTTTGGATAATCATTAACGTCACCAAATCATTAATCGGCAATTCAATACCGGGTGACATGAACTGCAGAACACCCGAACCGCCGACGATATCGTCCTTTCGCAACTGCAAAAAATCCCCTAATCGAATGCTTCCTTCTTCCGCTGCCGCAAACACTGCCGCCATGATTGAAACTTTGATGATACTAGCTGCATAATAGGATTCATTTCCATTCAACGAAAATGATTTTCCTTTATTCACATCTTCCACCACAACCGACCAAGTTCCCTTAGCATCTTTTAAACGCTCTTCTATCTTCGTCTGCAAAGTCTGCATATTATCCCCCTTAATGAACCAATGAAGCTCTCAACGTCGTAATACCGTTTTCGATATATCCTTTCAAACAGGTTAGCATATACACCCAACCTTCTTTTTGACCGAGCATTTTAGCGACGAGGTCAGGGTCATCTTCCTTCAATCCCGATTCAGTCACTTGAATAATCGTACTTTCATCTTCATCAAAGAATGTCATCGTCACCGTTGTTTCTCCCCAATCGAAAACAATTTTCTTGTTTTCCTCAACCTCTTTTACATGGATATTCCCTTCGGCACCATATTCCTCATACTTCCACGTAATGTTTTTGTCTTGTTCGACTCTAGCTGTACCTGAAGAAAACCAATAGCCGCCCATTTTCTGTGGATCGACAATCGCCTCGAACACGTCCCTTGCAGGTTTGAGAATCATCATTTTTGTTGTAATATCAGTATTCATTGTAGGTAGTTCCTTTCTGTCATGTAGGTGGAATCACCGTTTTGGGATAATCCTATCATCATCACTTATTCGACACAATGAGCCAAAGTCCTTTTATAAAAAATCATCCATGCTGTCTGGATTAACGAATGTTTCTGATACACTAAAAGAAGCTTCACATTAAGTCATTGGACTTTTGTGTAGCTTCTCTTTTGGTGCCAGTCACTCATTCAAACGTGAAAGTTAAAACAATCAAGTTTATTCCGTTTAACGTGATTGTTTGAGTGCCAGGCACCGTATTTAGCACCGTATTTATTCTAGGTGTTTTGGGTGTAGTGGGGAGTGTCCTTTCTCTATTTCTGAGAAAATATTGGAGTCGTGCTTTTTTGATGCATTGGCCAATTTTTGTTCAGGCATTCCATTGGTTAAGTGCGATGCGATGTAGGTAAGCATTTTTTGGATTTCTTCTATATCTCCCTTCGTCGCAAAGTTCTTTTTGTCAGTTAGCGAGTAACCTAATTGGCCGCTAGGTTCAATAGTTGCCCATTCAAGATCTTCGATGCTTTTAATTCCATTTTGTCTTAGACGCATTTCTAGTTTGTCCACTGACATGCGTAATTTCCGTAAGTTTTTTTCATTTAATGTTCCATTTTCTATGACTACTTTTGAACGGCCGGTAAATATGGTCTCTGATAAGTCCCACTTCATTTGAATGTATTCAATTAGTAACAAAGTTGCTACGAGTACAGAAGCGATTAAAAAGGTGATCCATATGCTTTTCTCGCTTACTGGTTGTATGAGTAGCGTTCCGATGGAAATCATTATAACCGTTTGAGAAATTGTCATTTGAGAAATGGATCTTCTTCCGGATAATCGGATTAATAAAATACCGAAAATAATGATCAGAATTGATTTCCATATTAGATTTAAATCCATTATAATCACTTCCCTTCTTTGAGGGCTTTTTTAGTGCGAAGAAGACTCTTGATGTCGTGTATCATATTTCAATTATGAAAGGGAGAATCATCGGTCTTCTCTTTGTTTGGGTATACAAAAGTTTCTCAATTGCCTTTTTTAGATTGTGTTTCAAGTCGTTTCGTCTATTTCCATTCGACTGTTGAGAATTGTTGATAATCGAAATTACTAGCTGATTGACTTCCTTCAATAAATCTTCTGCAGCACGTTCATACACGAATCCACGTGAAATTATATCTGGATTAGAAATGATTTTGCCGTCCGCTTTACCAAGGGAAATCACAACAATGAGCATCCCTTCTTCAGAAAGTAATTTTCGATCACGTAATACAATCTTCCCGACGTCTCCAACACCAAGTCCATCTACAAAAACTTCACCTGCTTGTATCCGCCTTGTTTGACTAGCAACAGCATTGTTAATATCTACAACATCACCATTGTTAATAATGAAAATGTTATCCCTTTTCACGCCGACCGATTCGGCTAATATTCGATGTTGTTGAAGCATCCTGAATTCGCCATGTATGGGAATGAAATATTTGGGCTTCATTAATGTAAGCATAAGTTTTAATTCTTCCTGAAAAGCATGTCCAGATACATGCATGCCAGTTGTATTACCTGATCCATAAATAACATTAGCGCCTAATTGGAATAGGTTATCTATGATGCGAGATACGCTTTTTTCGTTACCTGGAATCGGGCTGGATGCAAGAATGACGGTATCTCCAGCCATTACAGTTACTTGACGAAAGCTTGATGTGGATAAACGTGATAATGCCGCCATTGGCTCACCTTGACTGCCTGTACAAATAATAACAACTTCCTCAGGTGCCATCCGATTAACCTCGGTTGCCTCTATTAAAGTGCCATCAGGTATTGATAAATATCCTAGTTCAGCTGCAACGTTTACAACGTTCACCATACTTCTTCCGAGCAATGCTATTTTACGATTTGTTTTGTGAGCAGCATGAATGATTTGCTGAACGCGATATACGTTTGAAGCAAATGTAGAAATGAATATTTTCTGGTTGGCCTTGTGAAATGCATCTTCAATATGTTCTCCAACAATACGTTCTGAAAGTGTGAAACCCGGACGTTCAGCATTAGTGCTTTCTGATAATAAAAGTAGCACACCACGGTTTCCGATTTCAGCCATTTTATGCAAATCGGGATACTTTTCGTTTATAGGCGTCAAATCAAACTTAAAGTCGCCTGTATGTACTACGGTTCCTTCTTGTGTGTGAAGCGCAATTCCTAGACAGTCGGGAATACTGTGATTGACATTAAAGAATGTCATGTTTATCGTACCTAAATCGACTTTGGAATCCTCATTAATCATCATAAGTTCTGTGGCACGTAGAAGTCCGTGTTCTTTCAATTTCAATTGGATCAAACCGATGGTCAGTTTAGTTGCATAAACGGGAATGCTTAGCTGTTTCAGCAAGTAGGGAATACCGCCGATATGGTCTTCATGTCCATGTGTGACAACTAAGGCACGGATTTTATCTTTGTTTTTTTGTAAGTAGGAAATATCTTGAATAATTAAATCCACACCCAACAAGTTTTCATCTGGGAATTTAGCTCCACAGTCGATGATGACGATATCTTCTTCATATTGGAGTACATACATATTCTTTCCGATTTCATTTATTCCACCTAAAGCGAAAATGGATAATGTGCTATTTAAAATGCTCAAAAGACGTATCCTCCCATAAAGTAATTTTCGAGGAGTTAGATATTCCTAAAGTTGCCCCATCATGTTATGAATTATGTAATTTGGAAAGAAGAATAAATACTTTCGGATTTAAATATGTTTAATCCACAAAATGCTTAGTGCATTTTAAAAAAGTGAAATCGGGGCTGGCGTATGGGAGCCGTTATGGCTGCTGATACTTATGGGTGGAACGTCAGTATATGAAAGAGGTGTTGTTAATGGAAAAACAACTATCGCATGGAGACGATTATAAATATATTCCTGTCACTTCTATGGAGAGTGGTAAAGGAATTGAGGTGGCGGCTGATTTGTACATCCATACCGTACAAATCGTTAATATCGTTTTTGTAGGCTACCCGGAAATGAAAGATTTTGTGTTGGTCGATACTGGGATGCCCTATTCGGCGGATAAGATTATTGCGGTTGCTGAGAAACGGTTTGGTATGGGGTGTCGTCCGAGGGCGATCGTTTTAACGCATGGCCATTTCGATCATGTCGGGGCAGTCGTCGACTTAGTGAAGAAGTGGGGGATACCTGTTTATGCACACGCCTTGGAAATTCCCTATTTGACTGGTATTTCTAGTTATCCAGATCCGGATACGGGTGTTGAAGGCGGTCTTGTTGCTAAGATGTCCTCTTATTTCCCTACGGATCCAGTGGATTTGGGCAATCATATAAAAGCGCTTCCGGACGATGGGTCGGTCCCTTTTCTGCCTGGTTTCCGTTGGATCCATACACCAGGCCATTCGCCAGGTCATGTATCGCTGTTTAGGGATGAGGATCGGGCTTTGATTGTCGGGGATGCCTTTGTCACGGTCAAGCAGGAGTATTTGTACAAAGTGTTGACGCAACAACAGGAAATCAGTGGGCCACCACGTTATTTGACGACAGATTGGGGAGCCGCTTACGAATCTGTCAAGATACTTGAAGGTCTGAAACCGTCAGTCGCGCTGACTGGCCATGGGCTACCGATGGAAGGTGAGTTGCTTGGTGAGAGCTTGGAGCGGTTAGTGCAAGACTTTGACGAAATTGCTTTGCCTGCATATGGGCGTTATATCGACGAGCAAGATGGAAAGTCATAATTGCGGAAAGGTTTATTAATGGAAAAACCGACTGGAAAGGTCTAAGCGAAGACTTTTCGAGCCGGTTTTTCTATTTAACTTCAATGAACTTACGAAGAATGTCCTCTTTATTCCTCAAATAGATGGTGCAACATTCTTTCCCGGTTCTCGAAGAACTGTTCCATAATCGCGTAATGCTCCGTCTCTTCTAATGTCATCTCATGCATCCCATCTTCGGTGATCTGGATGATTTTTGAGTTCGGATGTGCCATGACGATTGGGGAGTGAGTGGAGATGATAAACTGTGAGCCGTCTTTGGCGAGCTGGTCGATGCGTGCGAGCAGGGACATTTGGCGAAGCGGGGAGAGGGCGGCTTCTGGTTCATCAAGAATATAAAGGCCGTTGCCCCTGAAACGGTCCCTAAAAGCGGCGAAAAACGATTCGCCGTGTGATTGTTCGTGAAGGGATTGACCGCCGAATGAGTCAATTATTTTCGGGCCTGCTTTCGGTTCTGCATCCAGTTGTTCGATCGTCGTCGCTACATTGTAGAACGTCTCCGCTCTGAAGAAAAAGTGATCTCTCGCACGTTCTGTTCCCTTTATGAGACGCAGATGGTCATCGAGTTCTGAATGTGAATCGTAACTGGAGAAGTTGAAGTTCATCGACCCGCCTTCCGGATTAAAACCGTACGCAATGGCAATCCCTTCAAGCAGGGTCGATTTGCCCATTCCATTTTCCCCGATGATATACGTGACATTCGGATGTAAGATCAGTTCGTCCATATTTTTGATGAAAGGCAGTGTGAAGGGGAATTGATCATGTTGGACACGTTCCCGCTTCAGTCGCACAGCCCTAATAAATTGTGAGTCTGTTGTTAATAGAGACAATGCGAATCACTCCTACTGCGAAATTTTTAGGTACCTGTGCGCCGAACGATTCTGACTATGAACTACAATTGCATAAAAAAATAGTGAGAAGCTTGTTGTATTGGCTTGTGTGTTGAATTATTTTGCATCTTTATAGTCTTTTATGAATAGTCATAAATGTGCTTTGCACAGGTACCGACATAATTTTACAATAGTAATTTCAAATGGTTTTCGAAGTGGACACCTTCAACGGATGGTGTTCCTGCGGCATGCGTATCTTCGATGGCTGCTTGTAAGAAGGCTTCGGCGAGTTTGATTGATGCTGGAATTGACTCTCCGCGCATGATGCTACCTATGATGACGGAGGCAAATAAGTCGCCTGTACCGGAGTAGCTTCTGCCGTTGAACGGGACGGTACTATATGACGTTTGCCCTTGATGGATGTACATATTGCCGATGTCCCGGCCGTCGTTCGTGGCGAAAGGTGAATGGATGCTTGTAATTAAAATATGAGCCTCTTTTTTCATCTCAAGCTGTTCACTGGCTTCAGCGATTGTTTGCAGGAAATCACTTTCGTTCGTGCATTGCATAAGGGATTTGTATGATAAACCCGTTAGTAGGCAGTATTCAGTCAAATTAGGTGTGATGATGTCTGCCTGCTTGACGAGTTGCTTCATATGCGCAAGAAAATCTTCATTAAAATTCGTAAAAGCACCATGTGTATTGCCCATGACAGGGTCGACGAGCAAAATCGTATCCTCTTTATAGAAGGCATCGAGAAAATGCATAATATGTGCGATCTGTTCTGTGCCGGTGATATAGCCTGTATGGATGCCGTCAAATGTGGCCTGCAATTTGCGCCATTCCGTTTCGAAAACGGGAATGTTTGCCGTCAGGTCCTCGCAGTGGTAGCTTGGAAATTCCGTCTGTGCCGTCAGGATTGCTGTCGGCAAAGGACAGGCCTGGATGCCCATGACAGACAGGACGGGTATGGCGGCGGTGAGTGAGCATTTGCCGAATGAGGATAGATCTTGGATGACAGCGACTTTTTTCATAAGTTCCTCCGTTGATATATAGTCAATTGATTTAATAATACCATAGGGGGATTTTAGGAGGAATGGATTCAATCGTTTTTTAACATGATATTAAAAGGTACTTCGCGGTATACTTAAGAGAAATATCTGAAGGAGGTCATCAAATGTCAAATACACATAAAGAAATCACGGAAGATCAACGAATAGAACTACTCAATCTCTTAAAAGAACGCTTTGAAAACAATATGCACCGCCACGAAGGTCTTGATTGGTCCGATGTCCGATCCAAACTTGAAACGCAATCTGACAAGCTTTGGTCTTTGAACGAAATGGAGCAGACAGGTGGAGAGCCTGATGTCATCGGGTTGGATGAAGAAACAGATACATACATTTTCTGTGACTGTTCACCGGAAAGTCCCTCGGGCCGCAGAAGTGTCTGTTATGATCCGGAAGCGTTGGAAGCGCGGAAGAAAAATAAGCCGGCACACAGCGCAATGGGGATGGCGGCGGAGATGGGCATTGAGTTATTGGACGAAGAACAGTACCGGTCATTGCAACAAATTGAAGCGGTCGATAAAAAAACGTCCAGTTGGATCAGCACACCAAATGCAATCCGTCAGCTGGGTGGCGCATTGTTTTGTGATTATCGATATGCGACAGTGTTCGTTTATCATAACGGAGCAGATTCGTATTATGCGGCAAGGGGTTTCCGAGGGATACTTAAAGTTTAAAATGGTTGCCAAAAATATATAAAGCATACAAATTACTCTTCCATGATTTTATATGGAGGAGTTTTTTTATGAGAAAACGAACAAGTTGTATAATCTTTGTATAATGTTGATGAACAAATATTTCATTTAAAGAGAGTGAAAAGAAGTTAATACGGGTACAAAAGAAGAATAGGAAACTACTAAGATAGAAGATAGATTGATGGAGTGAACGTTTGACGGGTTATTAAAAATGCATTTCTATCCTTCGACAGAACATTTGACGAAATGAAGAAGACTTAACATGTTTTATTACATTGAAAGGTTGTGGCACTATGAATCCAAACCAGCAAAAGCTCCAAGACATACAACAGGCACTTAACGCGAAATTCTATGAGCGCGAGGACGAAGTGGAAGGGATTCTGATCGCCCTGCTTGCAAGGCAGCATATGCTCATGATCGGGCCGGCGGGAACGGCGAAATCGGCGTTGTCAACGGAGCTGTCGAAGATTGTGCATGGGACGGAGTATTTCCAGTGGTTGCTGACGCCGTTCAGTACGCCTGAAGAAGTGTTCGGTCCGTTGTCATTAAGGGATTTGGAAGCGGGTGTTTATAAACGGAATACAGCCTCGAAAATGCCTGAAGCCGATATCGTCTTTCTAGATGAGATCTTTAAGGCGAACTCAGCCATTTTAAACAGTTTGCTTACGTTAATCAATGAAAGGCTCTTCTATAATGACGGGGCACCAACCCCTGCGCCGCTCATTTCTGTCATCGGAGCATCCAATGAGTATCCGGAAGACGGTGAAGGACTGGAAGCGTTGTTCGATAGATTTCTGTTGCGCTATGAGATTAATTACATCGGCGACGAAGGGAATTTCCTCGCCATGATGAAAGAAGAGGAACAGTTTGAAGTCATGCCGTCATTGACATTAAATGAGCTGAAGGAATTACAGGAATTCACAAAGAACGTGACAGTTCCACCTGACATTTACCAAGCATTGTCAGTGATCCGTAGGGAATTGTCCGATGAAGGGATTCAACCTTCAGACCGGCGATTCAAACAGTCGCTCGGTGTGTTGAAAGCGAAGGCGTTCCTCGATCAGCGTGACTCCGTCGGCTTACAGGATTTAGCCATCCTGGAAAACGCTCTGTGGGAGACACTTGAGCAGAAGGAGACCGTATGCAACGTCATACGGCGCTATGCAACCGGCCCGTCTACCCAGTCGTTGGCAAGTGTTGAGAAGGAAGCAGAAGAAATTTATGACATTGCAGTGCGTGATCAATCGATGGAAGCGGGCATGGAAGCGATGCAAAAACTGAAAGCGCTCATGGCGGACTTGCAAAGCATGAAGGAAAGCGAGCCGGATCATACGACGGAAATCATCGAGCTGACAAACCGTCTCACAACGTTGCATAAAGAGATTGAAAACAGCAGGCTTGAGGCGGACTATCCAGGTGCCGTTGCAGAAGCGCGGACAGAGAAGGATGATCCGGATGGTGTCTATTTCCGGATGTAAGGGAGGAGAATCGGTATGAGACGAAGTAAAATCATCAAGGACGAGCGCTCCGTCCTGAATACCGATGCATTTGACAAACGACGTTTTCAGGAGATCTTCGAGCTGTCCGAAGAGCTACAGCGTTTGAGGGAAGTATCTGGTGTCCCAGCCATTGAATCATTGCTTAGGGATCTATGGGCTTCTCTCTATAAAATGAAACCTTACATCGTCAAACAGGAACTTGGTGAAACGATGAAGGTCAATCAGACGTTCATGAAAGCTTTCATGAACGAAAAGCAATATGTCCGTTTCCGAACATATACGAAACTGGACGACCTGACTTCAGCGATCTGTACCACAATCCTTGCGAGTAAAATTGATGCGTGGCTTGCGGAAGTGATTGCAGGGGATGAACATCTGGAGAAGCAGCTAGAAACGATGCAGACATTGCAAAATGAATACTTCATAGAGGATATGGAAGACGTGGTTGGTAATGACGAGGCTGCGAGAGAACTTGATCAGACATCCCGTGAGCTAGCCAAAGAACTGGAAATGGCCCTTGAAACGAATCGGGACCGATTTGCCAATATAATGTCTGAAGCGATGGACGAAACGATTCACGTAAAAGATGGCCTCATCTCTTTGATGGGCGGGACAAGTACTGGAAAAGGGGACGCAGACTTGAAAAGAGTGCCTCTCCGGGAAAAGATGGCCCTTGCCGATCAATTAGTATCAGACCCACAAATGCAGAGTATTGCGGAATGGGCAGGCAGGTTCAAACAGATTGCGAATGAAAAGAAGCACAAAGAATATATGGAAGCACCTGAAAGAAGAGGTGTCATGACGGGGACGGATCTGGAAAGGCTGTTACCCGCCGAACTCGGTTTGTATACCCATCCTGTCGCGAAGATTGAGTTTCTCCGCAAGTATGCAGAAGGAGAGACGATGCAATACGATCAGAAAAAACGAGCGGATGCGGGCAAAGGTTCAATTCTATTTTGTTTTGACCAATCAGGCAGTATGAGTGAACTCGACAATCAGGCGAAAGGGTTTATTTTAGCGTTATTGTCCATTGCCAAAAAACAGAGCCGGGATCTGACAGTCGTGTTATTCTCCACGACCATTAAACGGTTTACGTTCGAAAAAGGTAAGATTACCTCTGTGGAATTGGCACGTCTCGCCCAAACGTATCTAGGTGGCGGCACAGATTATGCACTTGCACTTGAAGAGGCGCTGCACGTCATTGAAGAAGATGCTTTTTCCAATGCGGATCTGATTTTTGTGACGGATGGAGAAGATGATATTAGTGATACATTTGTCGAAGAATTCCACGAACGCAAAAAAGAGAAGGACTTTCAAGTGTTGACGCTCGTAATGGGCAATGACACCGAAGTAGCTGAAAAGTTTTCGGATCGTGTTTTCCATGTCACTGATTTCGATGAACAAGGCAGTTATACCGCTTTTGAAATCTGAGTCTGTGCGAAACGCACATCAGCCGTTTGTCAGGCATAGGTTCGGGGTATTTATGCAATACCGTTAAAATTACCAATATTTATTAAAAAAATAATAGAAAAGAGGGTTTTACATGATTGAGATAAAAACAACAATGCCAGGAAAGAAAGCGTTATATGGAGATTGTAGAGAAATACTTGGAGAGCATGGGCTGCAGCTCGGTGGTGGCTGGGATTTCCATCAAGGACATTTCGATATGGTGCTTAAAGCGGAAGATGAGGACAAGATGTACTTACGGATGCCGTTTGTCGTTGTCGATGGCATGCTGGACGAGGATAGTGCGATGATTGAATTCGGTACGCCGTTCATCATCAACCATATTATGAATATTGGGCTCGATGATGAAGAAAGTCCTGTTCTCGCTGCTGTTGGACTGGACCAGTTCCAGACGCCTGATGATCCTGATGCGCCGATTCCCAACAGTCAAATGTGGGTGGATGACGCCGAGGAAGTGGTTTCCCGATTTTCAGAAAGCGGGATCTTCATTGCTCCTTATTAATAAAGAATATAGACCGAACAACCATTGAGCTAACCAGTTCAGTGGGTGTCCGGTCTTTTTTTATTGATTTACCAAAAAGATTTATAAACCATGTATACTTTTTTAAAACTTCCACGTCTTATGTATGTTAACAACAAAAAGTAGGTGGCCGCTTGCAAATTCCAACCATTGCCGACTTGTACAGGGCGAAATCCCTTGTGATCGGCAAGTATTTGATGAAAATAGGATGTCCAAAAGAGGACGCAGAGGATATTATCCAAAATACGTTCTCCAAAGCTGTTGAACATATGATTCATTTGACCGTAGACAACCCTTCTGCGTGGCTGTTCAAGGTATCTATCAATAACTATTACGACCTGTGTCGAAAACAACAGCGGTATCCACATGTACAGATTGATGAGAGTTTTTTAGAGAATATGGGACGAACGCGTGAAGATGGTGAACATGTTTTGCTTCAATACGAACAGAAAAAGGAAATTGAAGCGGTACTCAATCGATTGAATCCGACGCAATCCAATCTGCTTGTCCTGAAATACGAAATGGGCTTGTCCTATGAAGAGATGAGTGGATTGTTGGATATAAAAGTCGATACGATCCGGACAACGTTGTACCGGTCGCGTCAAAAGTTTAAACAGGAGTGGAGTGAGTGTATTGAAAGACAATCATGATATGGATCAATTATTCAATTTCGACCATAAAGAAAAAGATCTAATCACGTCTGCGAAGCGGAAAAGTACGTGGCGCATGACGTGGATCAGTGGACTTGTTTCTGTGCTTATCTTGACACTCGTCGTGCTCATCAAATTGCAGTTGACCCCTTGGCTGCTTGACAGGGAAATCATCGCGCAAGAGTTTTATTACGAAGTGCATGGTGCCAACACCTTCGTCGGTCTATGGGATGAATCAATTCGCCTCATAGGCAGCAGTGCCAAAGCACCTCGCTATAAACTGGTGCAAGGGCAACCTGTCTATCGCGGGGACGTGACGAATGATTCAAGTCCTGTGGAAGTGCATGTATCGGCAGACCCCTTGCAGGCTTATGACTATTACGGCAATAAAATGATGCAATTCATCCATCCGCAAACAGCTAGCTCGGACGTGCCGAATGATTTATTCGGAATGGATGCCATGCTTGACAATACCATCATTGAGATGGGTGTATCTTTTAATGATGCATACTCATTAGATTCCGTCAGGCGGATGCTGCCCGAGGGACTCGATCTTCAGTGGGTATGGGTGGATGCGTTTCCCGTAATCGAAGAGGAAGAAGCATTTGAAATGATTTTAACGGAAAATGAAGTGATCGGCTATCCGCTGATTGATGAAACGGGTAAAGAAATCATGGATCCCATTGAGCACTTCATGGATGTCCTTGAGATCGGCAAAGACCGCGGAGGACGCTATAAACAAGAGATTGCATCGATTCAAGCTGCCATGCATGAAACAAGGACACTCGATGAAACCACGAAGAATGTGATTGGCGCCGTTGTTATTGGAGATAAGGAAGCGCTCCGCAACTTGCGGAATGATCCGATGGTACGCGCCACAAGTGTCGGAGCAATCGTCCATCCAGTGATCGGAAAAGGAGAGATGGAAAATGAATAAAACAATTCAATGGGTAAGTTTTGTGCTTGCTGCAGTTGCCATTAACATCCCTGCATTTTTACTTGCATCATTTACGTTATTTGGTACATCGGAGGGGACGAGTATTTTTTCAATCGATTACGCAGTAGCAGCCTTAATCGTTATTTTAGCAAATGGGAGCATTGCAGCACTATTTCTCGCTATCAATCGCAATTATGCGCGCGGGTTTTTCTACGCACTTGTGGCATCCGTTGCGGAAGCAATCTGTTTGTATATCGTATTAGTGACATTCAATATGAATGTATTACTTATAACAGGTATCGTCATTGTCATTAACATCGTTTTACTTATCTATATCATTACATCCACAAAAGCTAAACCAGTTATGCACAAGCAATCGTAACCGATGGATAAAAAAGCGGAAAACATGAATCGCATTGCGCGAGTACCTCAGGCCATATTGTCTGAAGTGCCCGCGCTTTTGTGTTTCATCTCAGTCCATCGAGTTGCTATTCCCTCCCTAGTCACACTGCTATACTAGAAAGATGTGGAGGTGTTCTCTAATGAGCAAAAAGATAGCGTTCATAGATGTGGAAACGAACGGGATGAGTGCGGAAATGAGTGAAGTGATTGAACTTGGCGTCATGCTCGGGGAGATGGAAGACAACAAGATTATAAGAGTTGCGGAAGAGTATTGTGAATTCCAGGAGCCCTTTTTCACGATTCCTCCAATCATTACGAATCTCACAGGCATCAATGATCAAATGGTGCGCGGGAAGACGCTTGATCTTGATAAGATCTACTCCATCTTGGAACAGGCGGATGGCATCGTAGCCCATAACGCTTCATTCGACAGGGGTTTTGTTAGCCGCCTTATGCCTGATACGCTTGACATGGACTGGTATTGTTCCGTGCGACAAATCAAATGGAAGAATTATGGCTTTGTAAACGGCAAGCTGCAACAATTGTTGAAAGCACACCGTATCGATGTCGAGAATGCACATAGGGCGCTGGATGATGCCGTTAATTTGGCGAAGCTACTGAATCATCCACATCCGGATCTTGAAGCGAACGGTACGTATCTTTCGTATCTGATGAGCAAGAATCCGATGAAGAAGCCGGTGAAATCCCGGGTATGACATTACTGGAAGGAAATGTCCGCTTGGATATAGTAAGTTAGAATATAACGATCCGCGAACCGTCTTCAGGTTTCGCGGATCGTTTTTTATTCGCAATAACAATGGTAGGATAAACTATAAAGCTTTTATAAAGTTACGAGATTCTAGAAAATTTGATGATAAATTATAGTCAGGAGGTAGGGCGATGGGTGAACAACTTTTGCTTGTGGAAGATGATGCTGAAATTGCGCGCGTCATTCAAGATACATTGCGGCAGGAAGGATACGGCGTGACATGGGCGACGACGGGACTGGAAGGATGGGAGGATTTCCAGCAGGGGCAGTACGATCTTGTGCTTGTCGATTGGATGTTGCCTGAAATGGACGGGATTACGCTTTGCCAAAATATCCGGTGGAAAAGTGATGTTCCAATCATTATGATCAGTGCGCGAAAAGAGGATGCGGACAAAGTGGAAGGTCTCGGCATCGGTGCGGACGATTATCTTGCTAAGCCATTCAGCCTCACGGAACTGAAAGCCCGGGTTGCCTCCCAGTTAAGAAGATGGCGGCGTTATATAGGTCAAGAGGAAATAGGCGGCGACACGCAGTATGCGGGCGGATTGATAGTGGATTGGAAGAAAGAACGGGTGTCTGTAGATGATCAATACGTACAACTGACGAATAAAGAGTTTGAACTGCTGAAGCTGCTGGCTGAAAATCCTGAACAGGTATTCACGAAAAGTGAGTTATATCAGCATGTATGGCAACAAGCCGGTCTTGGGGATACACATACGGTCACTGTGCATGTGAAAGAACTGCGTGAAAAGCTGAACGACCCCGTGAAGACGCCGCAGTTCATCCAGACAGTATGGGGAAAAGGGTATCGGTTTATCGGTGAGCGGTTATGAAAATTAAAACATGGTTGTTGGTATCTTATTTGGTCGTCATGCTATTGCCAATAAGTGCTGCATATGGACTGTTTGCATGGATTAATGCCTATCATCAAGACCAGCGTGTGGCTGAGTATATGGGGAATTGGACGGAACTAAATGCGTTGAAAGAAGTACTGGAGAATCCTGAATTATATCGACCAAAAGCGGATTGGTCTACTGTGAGTCAACTTGAAAACGACCAGTTATCGGTGACACTTTATACGGAAATCGGATTTGTCGTCTATGCGTCTAATCCGATTAAGCATACAGCGATGTCCTTCGTAGGGAGAGAGCAATTGTATGATGGTTTTTATGAAATGAGCCAGAAGTTTGGGGCGTTTACTTATAAGGAACCGGTTTTTGCAGACAACGAAATGGTTGGTGTGTATGAAGTCCAACTCGCCAGGGATCAATGGGTAGCGGGTGTTGAAAAAAGGACGTGGCTAGTTATTGTTGCTTTCGCGTTATTTTTCATCGCGTTATTTGTCGGTGTAACGCTACTCGTTAACCGGAAATTGAATAGTCCACTTCAACAGCTTATGGGACAGATGGATTCATTCGCACAAGGGAAAGAGGTTCAACCGATTCTTTCACGACATGATGAAATCGGGGAGTTGGCGAAGAGTTTTGACAAGATGCGGATTGACTTGACCGCGGCAAATAGACAACTGGCGGAGGAACAACAGGCTAAAGAGGCGATGATTGCTAGCATATCGCATGATTTGAAGACGCCGCTTACATCGATCCGGGCTTATGCGGAAGCGTTGCAAACGGGCAAGTTGACAGACTCCGAACAAGAAGAGTACCGCACGGTCATTATGGATAAATCAAGTTATATGCGGCAAATGTTGGATGACCTGCTCATGTATACGTTATTGCAATCAAGCAACTATGACATGAGCTACGTGAGTGTGGAAGGTGGTGAGTTCTTCGAAATGCTTGTCTCCGGTTATGACATGCTTTGTGCGGAAAAAGCGATTGAGCTTCGTGTCGTCAGTAACGTTACGGGGGACTATACAGTCAGTTCCAAACAACTGATGCGAGTCGTTGATAATTTGATGACGAATGCGATTACGCACACAGATCCAGGCAGACCAATCGAACTTGCTGCTGTCGATGCAGGAAATCCACCCGAATGGTGCTATCCATTCGTCATTGAAGCACTGAACCGTGAGAGTGGTATGTATTTGATTGTCCAAAACGAAGGGCAGGGCTTGACGGATGATGAAATCAGAGACGTATTCGATCCTTTATTCCAAGCGGACCCCGCGCGAACGAAAGCGGGAGAACGAGGCACTGGGCTTGGCTTAAGTATTACAAAACAGATCATGGAGAAGCACGGAGGCGACGTGCGGATGGTAGCTGAACTGGGTATCGGAACAGCGGTCATCTGTTGGTTGCCGGAAATGAAAGGGGAAAAATTCAAATGATGAAATGGATAAAACCACTAATAGCAGTCAGTTTTCTGCTCATATTTGCAGTCGGATTAGCTGCGTGCAATGCGGGAGACACAAGTTATTCACCTCAAGAAGTCGTGAACGAGGCACTAAAAGGTGCAGATGAACCCATCGCTTTCTACGGGGAGTATACGATGGCGATGAATGATGATGCAGGCAATATGTACACCAAGCAATGGACGGGAAAAAATGGAAAACGCCGAATTGAAATGACGTCAGAAGACGGTACTGAAGAAATAGTGGCAGTCAATGACGGAGTAACGATGACGATGTATGATAAAGCGAACAATACCGCGATGATTATGCCGATATCTGAAGAAGATATGAAATTGATCAATGCACAAACACCTCAACAACAGGCGAAGAAAATGCTCGAACTCGTCAAGGATTCACATGAGTTGTCGACTGCCGACAGCGAGAAAATTGCAGGAAGAGATACGTTCCATATTGTTGCCAAGGCGAAAAAGGATAAGACATTGGTGGGAGACCAGGAAATCTGGGTGGATAAAGAAACATGGATGGTACTCAAGTCCATTTCCCATAGTTCACAGCTTGTCATGACACAGGAATACACGAAAATCGACTATGATCCAGTCTTTGAAGAAAGCATTTTTGTCCTTGAAATCCCTGAAGGGGTAGAAGTGGAAGTGATCGATGAAGAGAGCATGATGCCGTCAGAGGTGACACTGGAAGACGTGAAAGCTGAACTGGGTACGTTCCATATGATCACTGAAACGGATGATGTGAAGCTATCGGCGTTGACGGTCATGGAAGGCATGGAAGAACGTCCGGAGTTTTCTTTCGATTATGTTGATAATGAAGATATTCCGCTATTTTCAGTAGGTGTGTTTAAAGACTTGTCGAATGTAGAGGACTTCGGTGCAACAGGCACAGCAGAAGCGATCACGATTCGCGGGGTTGAAGGAACGAAGATGGAGAGTGGTGACTTCCGTTTGTTGAATTGGATAGAAGACGGATTAGTATACAGCGTCTATTCAACAAATCCGACGATGGAATTTGATGAAATGCTAGGTTATCTAAAAGCGATGGACTCGGTGGAATGAAGATGAATAAAAAGGAAGGGACTGTGGCCATAATGGTTCAGTCCCTTTGTTTTGATGGATTGATAAAAGGAGGGAAGGTTGCTGGGAACTTTCTTCTGTAGGCATTCAAAATGCAGTCTACTCCTCATTCCTAGTTACGTCGCCACTAACTTCTCTTCATGTTCCTCAGATTCCTCAGATTCAACACCTTCGGCAGAATTACCCGGTTGAAGTTGTTCGGCAAGTTGTGTGTGTAATTTTGTCATACGTTCTTCAACTGCGAAAAGGCGTTCTGCCTTAGTTTAAATATGCACCCCTCGGCTCGCGTCCAATTTAATCTCGCTTTTCAAAGTCCTTTCCTCCCGCTCAAGTCCACGTTTTGATTGTGCGATCGACTTGGCGTGTTGAAGGGATATTCTACTTTGAATCATTTGATCCATTGTACTTGATGGTCGTTCACTGTCGATGGCCGTATCCTTTTCTTCAGTGGAATCCTCTTTTTTGCCCATATTTCCTTTTGCCATTTCACTCTCGATTTCACGGATTTGTTTGTCCAATTCTTTCAAAAGCTAACGTTTTGTCTCGCAAAAGCCGTTCTTAGTTACGGCTTTCGCTAATCCTCCCGGAGTTGAAGGCTTGCACTCCAATCAACTAAAAGTGTAGTTCCAAGCAATCGCCCCAAGTCACTTTACTTTTTCGATTGAAACCGACCCATCTGGGAAATGTATCAACATGCTACCGCCAGATGAGAAGATCACTTCAAAAGAAAGCATCCCATCATCAATCGGCAAAAACTCTTCGAATAACCAATTGTCCAATTCACGACTTAACACAGATTTTTCATTGTGATAATTAAGATGTCTGAATTGGAACAGCGAAGTATCTATAAAACTCAATTTCCATTTATCGCTTCCAGACAAGGTTAAGACAATATTGGTATGCAGCAAGTTTGTATGTTGAAATTCAACTTTAACAAGTTCGTAATCGTGAAAACCCCAGCCACTGAAACGATCAAAAACTGGTTTTGGCAGTCGGTTTACCAACATCTTATATTCATTTCTGTATGCCATTGCATTTTCCGACTCTTCCTCTTCCAACCTGATTAATTCTTCCTCGCTTGTGCAACCCATATTTAATGCCGTGTGTGCATCGTATGATCTATATTTCATGTCATTCACTCTCTTCAACTTTTTTTCAATTTGGACGTTTGCTTATTTTATAATTTCATGATTCTAATAGCACTGCCCTCTAACTTAAAAGAATAAGTTTCTACCATTCGGCAGCTTGCTGTCAAGGATGATTATAGGCTCATAGAGTAGGGAGCTATCGCTCTTTCATCAAGCCAATTATAAAATGGCGGTTTAGGTTTATGTTCTACTTCAAGTGATTTAACAAAAGTTTTAATCGTATTGCATAACTTCTTTTATGTACTCTTTCAAGCAGTCATTCAAGTTGGAATAGAAATGCCGAGTGTTTACCCACTTAGGTAAACTTTCAAAATTGCCAAAAGTAGCGATTATTCCCGTCTCTGTTTGCTTTATCCCGAGTGTTGTTACAAAACCCAATGAATACCCCTCGTTATCCTCAGCAAATACATTGTAGAAAACAGTAGATTCCTTCTCTAGATAATCATCAAACACCTCTGTATTAAATCTGTAACCTTCAACTACAGGAAGGTTTGAAATATAAGCTTCACGTGCATCATAGGATGGGAAATCCTTCACTGTATCATCCACTTTGTTATAGAAATAGCTTGTAATCATCTAAATCACTCCTGTTTTTTTATAAATATAGGAAAAAACCATAAAAATCCTAGCAATGAATAGATGAAGAACATTTCAACTTCTCTTTTCTAACGGGTTTCAAGATAATGGCCCTTTTAACAGCACAACCCTAATACCATAAGTGTGTCTTGATAAAGGAACAGGGTACAACCCGTTGATTTCCGTTCCAGGCGGACGCGTTCCGCGGGCACGGCTTCAGTCTGCTCACTACGCTACGCTTCGTTGCGGGGTCTTTCCCGCTGGAGCATTCCTGTATGGAAAGTCGGGCCCTATTGAATTGAAAAAGCCCTCTTGGTATGATGCGGTTGTC
>NZ_JACSQN010000026.1 GCF_014836615.1 Sporosarcina quadrami
GAAGATTTTGCGATTGTCAGTCCAATTAATAGAGAACATTTTATCAACAAAGTGAAAAAACAAGCAAAGTAAAATACTTGTAAAAAAAAGGGAACTGGATTGTCTTAACATCCCTGTTCCCTTTTTTTATTTTTCCATAGCGAATGAGATGGAAAAAAATTAAATTAATTACCTTTTATGGAATCCATGCAACGCTAGTGGGCACTGGTTTCAGAATTTTATTCAGTGGGGGGCGAGGAAATGTTGACGATTCAGCATGTGGCGTTGGAGAAAGGGAAAAGGGTGATTATCACTTCGGATATCCATGCCAATTTGCCTTTGTTTAAGAGGTTGCTTGAGAAGGTTGGGTATTCAACCGAAGATTATTTGTTCATCGTTGGTGACCTTTGCGAGAAAGGGCCGGATAGTCTAGGAACGATTGCGTTCACAAGGGAGCTCGCGGGTGCGTCCGACAGGGTTTTCATTTCAAAAGGAAATTGCGATGTGCTTCATCGATATGTGTTTAACAACGTAGAGAGCATCTGGAATTATATAGAGAAGCAGAGATATTCCGTTTTGAATGAAATGCTGGTGGCGCATGACAAACGGACTGAGGATTTTGAGACGCTTGCGGAGCTTGGACTGTTTTACCGCGAGAATTTTGGTGATGAGTTGGAGTGGTTGGAACACTTGCCGGTCGGTTTTGAAACGGATGATTTCATCTTAATTCATGCGGGGATTGAGGACATTGGCGATTGGCGGCAAACGGAGGAGCAGTTCGCTTTATCCGTCCCTTCTTTTGGTGAAAAAGGGCATCAGGCGGATAAGACGGTCATTGTGGGACACTGGCCGACTGTCAATTATCGGGCCGCTGCGGAGAGTTCGAATAATCCTTTTATTGATTATAAGAAGAAGATCATTTCTATCGACGGCGGGAATTGCATCAAGCGGGATGGCCAATTGAATGCATTAATTGTTGAAGGAGACGAGCTTTCCTATATATTTGTGGATGATTTGGAGGAGCGGATTGTGACCACCGACCATACGGATGATACGGGACGGATCGGAACGGTCACCTATCCGAATTATGAAGTGGACGTGTTGCAGGTAGATACGCACTTTTCGCTTTGCCTAAATCGGTCGCTCGGTATTGAGCAGTGGGTGAAGAATGAATTTATTCAGGATGGGATTTGTTCAGGGGATAGCAGTACGACATTCCTGTCTGTCCGTAAAGGGGAAACCGTGTCGATTGTCCTCGACAGTTTTGACGGGTATATGCTTGTGAAGAAACGCGATGGAACGGTCGGATGGATACCGAAGGGGTGAAAACCGTTGCCTATGCGGCATACGTTTATGACAATCGCTTCAACCGATTGATCCCACAGCTAAAATGGAGCATACAGCTGACAAGTTGTTCCTATTGGATTTAAGGGCGATGACTGAAAACGGTGAGCACATTAGTTCTTTCAGCAGAGCTTTTTGAATTGATTACTGGGGAAACATTGCATGTCCAATGAAACCATTGCGGATTTGGGCTTGGCACGAAGTCGACGAGATTGAGTTTGATACGATTCAGAACATACAAGTAGACAGATCGCAAAGAAACCGGCCCAACGTTTTGGTTCGGTTTCTTTTTGATGCAATTCAAGACAAGTACCCTTCACCACCCAACCACCCCCACATACCAAGGAAACTCCGCTGCCCTCCGCTTCGTTTCCCGTATCACCTCGTGCGTCCCCGTCTCCTCACAATACAGCGACACATCCATCCTACGGCTCGCGTTTTGTATTCTTTGTGCATGCTGTCTGTAGAGGGTAAAATGCTTGGCTCTCGCGTCGTTTTCACAATTAGCCAAGTAAATGGCATGCATTCCCTGACCGAACGGAATGGTGAAAATCTTGACGGTGCACATTTGCAGGATGTTGGCATGCTGCATTTTTTTGATAGCGTCGTAGTCCATGTCAGCCGGTAAGCCATTATACGGATCATCTATCTGCACGTATCCTTGTTGAATGGCATAGTAGATGGCATGCGCGCGAAAAGGTTCGTCATATTTAATTGCGTCCATTAGTTCGGTTTTCATTGTTGGTGCGTTCAAATCCAATTACCTCCCCTGTGAATTTGTTGTAGGCGACGAGGGCTTTACCGACGGGACCGTTGCGGTTTTTGGCGACGATCAGTTCCATCGTTGCGTCTTTGTCATTTTTTGAGTAATAGGCGTCGCGGTAGAGGAAGATGATGACGTCGGCGTCTTCCTCAATGGAGCCTGATTCGCGCAGGTCGGACATGAGCGGGCGTTTGTCTATCCGCTGTTCGACGGCACGGCTGAGCTGGGCGAGTGTGATGACGGGACAGTCGAATTCGCGTGCCATCGCTTTCAGGTCTTTTGTAATTTGGGATATTTGCAAGTGCATGTTACTGCTTTTGTCTTCTGAATGAATGAGCGTCAAGTAGTCGATCAGGATGATTGGTTTCATGCCCGGATATTCGTGTATCATCTTGCGCACTTTCATGCGGATTTCTGCGACAGATTGACGGCTGCGATCGAAAAACTGGATGTTCGATTGCGCGAGGCACTTCACTGCTTGCGGCCAGACGTTCTTTTGTTCATTACTTAACAGCTCGTATGGATTGCGCATGCGGGCTCTTGAAAACTGCCCCGTTGACGCAATGAGCCGGTCGCGTAAATTTGGTGCAGCCATTTCAAGCGAGAAGACGATGGGCAAACGGCCTTTCCAACCGGCGTGCTTCGCAATATGCAGCATGACATCGGATTTGCCCATACTTGGACGGGCTGCGACGATTGTCAGTTCACCGTTTTGGAATCCGTCTGTCATGCTGTCTAGTGCACCTATGCCTGTTGTCGTCCCTTGTACGATTTCTTTCTGAATGTACGGATCTTCATAGACGTCTGCGAGCAAGTTGGTTAGCGTTGTATGGTCGCTCACACGGTTGTCGATGAGTGCTTCAAGTGCTGTCATGATACGGTCGATTGACCAGTTTTCCTGTGCTGCAATGTGGAGGACGTTTCGCTTTTCACGCTCCCGCCACACGTCGAGCATCGCTTCTACGTAGTCATCGAACTTGTGGATGTTTGCGTAGACGAACAGGTCCTGTATATAGTTCGCACCTCCGAGGTCTTTCGGATGGTACGATGTGAGCAATGTGACGATGTCGACGGCTTTCCCTGTTGCGTGCAGCTCCTTCATCGACTGGAAGATCATTTTGTGGACGGGTTCTGCAAATTGCGAGACGTCCAGGTCAGTGTCAGCGATGAGATGATTCTCTTTCAGCATGGAACCGAGAACGGCTTTCTCTGCAATCACCATGCTTCCCCCTTCGTCAGGTCCAATTGGAATTCAGTTGCTTGGAGTTTCTGAAAGAAAGAGCTGTTTCTTATATTCTTTTCTTTCTTATAGTTCTTAGTAGTTGTTATTTGCTTGTTATCCGTTTGTTCCTTGGTTGTTTGTTCTCCTGTTTGAAGGCTGCCGTTTTGCTGATACACGTGCCAATTCACAATGGTGATCAGCCGGTTTTGGTTTGTCGATTCGCTTGTTAGAAATCCGTATTTCTCTAAACGGTTTAGCGCAGTACGGACCTTTTGGATCGTCGCACCTTTCCCGCATTCTTCTTTCAGTGACTTGAGCGATGTGATGAATTGACCCGGTTGCACTGAATACGTCTTACCTTTCCACTCCCACTCTTTCGCTTCGAAATTTGCCATCTTCAATACTGTTGAAAGCACTACTTTTTGTTCCGGTGTTGCGCCTGTCCAAATCGGTTTGTCATAAAGTTCACGATGTGTTTTAAACCAACCTTTATTCATTCCAATCCCCTGCCTTTTCTATTTTTTAATGAACAGCCTTGTCATTAGTTATATAGAGTGAGGTTTTGGAAAAGGATACACTTGCAGAAAATATATTTTTTCGGGAGGGTTTTCGGTGGAGTTTTTCTTGTGTCCAGACAGACGAAAAAATCCAACCTAGTGGCAGATGCCAATGAAAATTCACGTTTTTACAATAGTACTATTCATTGTATTTGGTTTGGGAGGAATAACGGTCTATATTGAAAAGCAAAGCCCTCGCCAACGGGACTTTGCTTTTTTGGTGTATAGTTCTTCATTTTCATGTAATGAAGCTTTAAACAATTGAACATACGTTCTTAATATGTTACCATTAATCTAATTAATCAAATAATTATCGGAGGTGTGTTAACTATCATGGTAGCCGCGATTATGATGGAACGACCTGTCGTGTACCAAGTCGATCAAGATGGATTATGGAAGAAAGTGATTCGTGATCTATTTGAGGATTTCCTACTATTTTTCTCACCCGAATTACATGCACAAGTCGATTTTTCTAAGTCCCCGGACTTTCTACAACAGGAACTTTTTCAGGAAGTGGCTGACGAGAAAGAAGGACGCCGTATGGCTGATCAGATTGTGAAAGTGAAATTAAAAGATGGTGCGGAACAATGGATCTTGGTCCACATCGAAGTCCAAAGCAAGAATGAAGAAGATTTTGCTGCACGCATGTTCAAATACTTCTATCGGATTTATGATACGTACGAACAGAAGATTGTCGCTCTTGCCATTATGACGTCTCCACATAAAAACACAGCATCGCAGGATTTCCGTTACGATTATTTTGGCACGACTCTTCATTATGCGTATAATATGAATAAGATTATTAATTACGATAACGATGAATTGCGTCGCTCTGAAAAGCTGTTCAGTAAAATTGTGCTCGCGGCTAAACTGCTGCACGAGACGAAAGATGAAGCGAGGCGGCGATATGTATTCAAGCGGCGACTCATGCGTTCCATTGTACGTAATCCGGAACATTCCAGAACATCCGTCCAAGCTGTTTTCCATTTCATGGATTATTTACTGCGACTGCCTTTAGACTTGGAACAAAAATTAGCTAACACGATGTATCCAGTACTCGGAAAGGAGAAGGAGCTTATGCAATTGTATGATAAGGATAACGCTTCACCTACGATTGTAAGTGCGTTTGAGCGGGAGCGGATTGAAGGGAAAAAAGAAGAGCGAAGAAAGATTGCTCTTAATTTATTAAAAAACGAATTGCCGATAGAAATGATTATGAACGTCACGGAATTATCTTTGGAAGAAATCCAGGAACTGCAGAATTAGATCCTACTGCCATATAGGGTGCCTGACATATTGTGACAGGTGCCTGTGCAGCACACATTTATGACAATTCAACCAGTCGGATAAAAATAAGAAGGCTAGCCCGTGAACTCTGTGCTAACTGTCCTTTTGATTTTCATTTAGACAATTGTAGTGTATTAACTGAATTGTGTGCTGCACAGGCACCGTTTTTTTGCCCCTCTATTGATAATCCACTGTACCTTCCACTATTTCCTTTAAATCTTTTTGTCTCAATAGATAATGTGGCGCCTCTTCTCTGCTGAGAATAAAGAAACCCGGATCTTTTGCATCTAATTTTGTTCGCATATATAAATCAGAAAGAGTAGTTTGTTCGATGAAATAGCCCTGATTCGGCTTTCTACTGATCAAATCTTCCGCCCATTCTCTAATGCCTACTGAAAACAGTGGAGTTGCTATTTCAGGATATGTAACAAAGTACGATTCTTTTTGTAGAATCGTTTGTTCATCAATCTCTCTTTGTCTATTAATGATAAAGATAGGTTCTTTTGGATATAATTTCTGACTCGATAGAGGAAATGGATCATAACTATTCTTGAAATCATCTCTGAAATACAGCCGTCGAACTCCATTTTTAGTCACAACCGTAACACTATCGATTTCTTCCTTTTCCGTTATCAATTGTTGGAATTCTTTTAGAAATAGTTGCTTCGGATATAGTCTTTCGTAGATTGCATGGATGCTCCAATTTTCATTTTGGGTTTGTATTTCTTGTTCTTCCTTAATCCAACGATACAGCGTCTCCGTATTTTCAAATAAGTCCAACCGGCTTCGAGCGGACGCTGGGGCAATATCATGTTGCAGAAACAACTGCTCTTCTCCCTCACGATTTTTAATACACAGACAATAAAACGACGGATACAACTCAATTACGCTCATCGTAATCCCCCTTTTTTATCATGATTTATTTATAGAGCTTCAACTGTCAGCAGTTCGAATACTTCCGACCTGATGTTGTTCAGGTGCCTTTTCAAAGACCTGTTTAATCAGCTCGTTGAATTCCTTGTATTCCTCCGTGTGTTGCACTTGTTGCAGAGACGAAGCAATCGAATGGTAATACCAGGATTGTTGCTCTTTGCCTGCATTGAATTTCTTCCACAGCTTGTCCTCGTCAGCTAGATAATCTTTATGGATGGCGCGCATATTCGACAGTTTGTCAGCAAGCGTCGCGATTTCAACGCCTATCGACTCATTCGCCCGCAGGAAGTCGATGGTAGCTTGCTTTCTGTCCTGCCATCCTTTCGACTTGTCTTCACTTTGACTCTGCACCAAATCGGCAATGGTTTCATTGAACACTTCCTTCAACGTTTCGTATGCGACAAATGCATCTTCAATCGTGTCATGTAAAATGGCAGCGGACACGGTATCCTCGTCGATTTCCCCGTCTTTGCCCGTCACGTTTGCCGCAATGATCCCGGCCTCCATACAATGCAGGATATAGGGGATTTCTGTACCTTTTCTCGTCTGGTTTGCATGGCATATAGAAGCAAACTGTATCGCTTTGTTTATCAATTTTTCCAACCTCCTATTTTCGAATGAAGTACGGGAATTCATTTCATTAAGCAAGAGCGATTTTCAAGCCAGTCCTTCGACTAATCCCGCTTCCCTTAGCGAGATGCACTCTTCTTTATAGATGCCATGCCGCTCATAGAAGACCCATACATCTTCCGTTTTTGCAAGATCCCCTTTTGGCAAGCGGCTATGTTCGTCAGCCGTCAGCACGACAAAGGCAGTTCCGTAATGAATTTCCTCCAAATACTTCAGCATATCTGCACCGGAGCGGATCGCCTCTTCCTCACCTTCAGACAATCTCATTCTCCGAATAGCTTCATCTTTGATGGTCTTTAATTCTAATGTATGTTCAAGATGAAACAGCCTGGCCATGTCTCCCCCTTTTGCATATAATTCTCTAGCATTTCTTGACCATGGAAAATCGTAGGGCTTATTATGGCTGTGCCTGATTTTAGGAATGCGCGCCTCTTCCCACATTTTCTGCATGGCGTTCCGATCCACGACGTTAACCGCAGCCATCGTAAAGCGTTCCCCGCTTTCTTTCATCGCATCGGCGTAGCGTATATGGGCATGCAAAACATCATAAATGTATTGCGCATCGGCTGCATTTCTTACTTCCCCTAAGTCTTCTAATTGGTTGTCAAATAACGTTTTACTAGACATACCATCTCTCCTCTTCATCGCTTTTCTATTATTCTATTTTTAGTATACCATTGCGCAAGTGCCCTTTTGACACATCGTGTCCTTGCCGGCAGGCGGTCATTTTCAGACGCATTTGCTTTTGGATTTTTTAGACATTAACTAGCGCTTCAGGTAAGATGACTATAACTATTTAAAGTTAGCAGTCTATTTAAAGGAGCTTGGACATGAACCCTATCAACGCTTATCTGCAATTTTGCAGCAACCACCCAGAATACTTTACACAAGATCATGATATCCGGATTATCGTCAACGAAGAGACGTTAGTACAGTTTGCGACAGAACGGGATTGTCAGCTTGGGCTGATCTATGAAACGAAATACTTTTGGGTTGTCATTGATTTGATCGAAAATGCACAGCACCACCGATATCCGTACATGCGCGTCATCCATAAAGAGCCGTCCAACGGGGTCGTCATTATTCCACGTTTAGGGGATAAAGTCGTCTTCCTGCGCCAATTCCGTCATGGCACACGCCAAATGGAACTGGAATTGCCGCGCGGGTTCGCTGAAGCAGGATGTACAGTGTATGAAAATGCCGAACAGGAAATCCTCGAGGAGATTGGCGCCTCTGCAACAAATATCGAACTTCTCGGCAGCATGATCAGTGATTCCGCACTGACGTATGGACCGGTCCATCTGCTGACATGTGATATCTCTTCGATTGGAAAATTGGAGAATGAGGAAGGGATTAAAGATACGCTGCTGTTAACAAAAGAGGAAATCCTGGAATACATTCGTGACAATACAATCAGGGATGGTTTTTCAATAGCAGCAATCATGAAATGGATCTTACATTCATAAAAGGAGAGGAAGTATCATGTATTTAGACGCATTAGATCCAGTTCGTACGTCACCAACACAACTTGATGAAGCCACTTGCCAAAGTTTTAGGGTCCAAGGAGAAAGCATACTACTAAAGACATTATTAGAAGGAGCCCGTCCCATACTGACGCAAACGCAAATAATGGATTCATTGGTCGTACATACTATTTTAGAAGATGACGAGATGAAAAACCACTTTCTTCAATTGATTGATCATGGACACATTCAAATAGCGCGGTATCCAAACCTGAAAGAAAAAAATGTGCAAGGTTTACAAACATATTTTTTATCGACATTGCAAAAAGGGTTGAAAGATGGAGAAAGTTTTCATAACTATTCCGCCTTTCCTTTTTTAGAGGAATTACGTGTGGATGTGCGCAGAAAGTTCCAGCAAGACATTATCGATGCCGTTTCAAATCACCATTTTTCTATCAAAACAGATGGTGTAGAGGTTGAACACATTGAACAGATGGAAGCGCATCTAAGAAACTTGCAACAATTCGACTGGACGCTGCGTGGACGTTTTACAGAAATGGGCCCATTCACAAAGGGATTCGATGACTTATTCCTGAGGGGCTATCAAATCTTAAAAAGCAATGAGCATGCCAATGAGGAAGTCGTTGCACTGTGCAATGAAATGTTGGCACACCGGACGTTCCACAATACACGTTCGATCTATTATCATGCTTTGGAAGCCATCAGCCCCCATTACTCTGTTGCATCTAAAAAACTGGTTAAAGGGCTGATCGATATGTGCTATAACGAATCCATCGCATCAACCCTGCCGGATAATAAATACAATATGAGTTTTGAAACAGGCGCAGAAGAGCTCATTCTCTGTTTAGAAGGTAAACAAGAGCCGTTACACAAAGAGGAAGTATTGCTCATCCCTTCCAGTGATAAAGATTATTTCACCTGGGAATCATTGACGGACCTATTAGTTGAAGTTGAACACTTGCAGCATGCCAAAAAGATAACTCGCCTGGAGGCATTGGAACAATACAAACGTCAAAATTCCATTAGGAAACCAGCCATGAAACTCGCGAAATATGCAGCATTGGGCTTAGCTCCATCTCTCATCCCTCTTGGAACAGGCATTGTAGAAATTGTCACCACCGGCCTGAATTTCATTGCAGGCGATATGATTAGCGAGAAGCTTAAAAAGCCCTCACAAAAAGAAGTGATCCAGGAGATTCAAAAGTATAGGGAGAAACAAAAAGTAGCCAATCAAGCCATCACGTTTACATCCGTTTCAAACTAGCAAACGGTGCCTTAGCAAACGGTGCCTGTCACTCAAACATTCGTGATAATCACAACAAACATATATGTTTGAACTTTCATGATTGAACGAGTGACAGGCACCTTCTGGCGACAGGCACCTTCTGGCGGATTTCACTCACCTAGAGTACAACTCCCGGATGAATTCAGCGTTTGTGGAGAAGAACCGGTTAATCGTCTCTTCAGTCGGCGCATGTCGAACGACGAATGGGATGTGTTTCGTTTGAACAATGGCATCGATTTCCTGCACGGCACTCACTCCACCTTCCAGTGTGTTCGTCCATACATCGATTTGCTTGCCGTCACCGAAATGGAGGATGTACTTGCCGTTGAAGGAACTGCGGCTCGCTTCTCTTTCGTAAGGAATGGAATAGTCGATTTCCACACTCGACACGCCATCTGTCCATTCGTATGAGGACTGCTTTAAGCTCCAAAACGGTTTAAAAGTGATTTTCTCTTCGGTAATTACAAGGGAATTGTTAAGGCCGAGGTAAAGGAACGGCAACGTTAGCAGAATTGGAACGGCTGCCAACCGAAGCACTATTCTCGCACCTGACCGAACTTCCTCAAAAGACTTTCCACGCCTCCCTTGTTTAATGGAAACGTAAAGCCCCCAAGTTGTCATGCCGTAGATGACCGCGCAACTGTAGAAGACCCAATAGGCGCTAAGCGGTGTGCCGAAATAGATGGCATCCCCCGAATCATTGATTACTTTATTGATGATATAGAAAATGAAAAACCAAATGACTGAAAAGAAGCCGAATGTGAGGAAAAACCGTAGCCATTTCTTTTTGTCAGAGCTTCCTTTTTCCATGGTGCACCTCCATGTCTATGCGTTGTGAGAAAGTAAAACTCAAAACGTCCCATACAAGAGACTCACGTAAAATAGCCGTTTGATAATGACTGTGATGCCCATAAATTCTTATATCCATTTCGAGAAGATTCGATGTTTAATGATTCAGTTTTATACAGGATATCACAAAGCGTCTTATGGCATGTAGGCACAGTTTCTTGATGTGGGAACAAATCAGCCAGTACAAATATGCAGCAGCTAATTTTAAGACAATTCAAAATTCACCGAGTGCCTGGCACCCTTCGATTATCTCTATCAGCCGTTCTTCCACTTCAGATTCCACGCTCTCAGATAACCTTGCAGCAGCAATAATCGGCGCCCATTCCATTATCTCTTCTTTTCTCAATCCGCTGTTGTCACAATAAATCTTCATATATAATTCCGCCAACTCCTCGGAAAACTGCTGGTATAGTAAATACGAGCGGCAAACATCGGCACGTATGTCTCCAACACTGGCGTCAACCCAGTCAATAACAAACATGTTTTCATCTGCTAAAATTACATTAAATAAATGAAAGTCTCCATGACATAGCCTGTTTTCAAATGTGAATGAATCCAATTTCCGCAGGAGCATGGACTTTTGCTTTTCATCAAGACGCCGGACTGAAGCAATTTGACGATGTAATTTCGATTTCATCGGTTCAAGTCCATCAGCCTTAACGCTATGTATTCTTTGTTGTTGATCAATCGAAAGCCCGATGTAAACCTCCGCTTGCTCCCAGTTTTCAAGAAGTAAATCCCCCAATGTTCTTCCCTCGATATGCTCCATGATAATCGCTTGCTTCCCATTTATCTTCGTTACATCCAATATCTTAGGAACTGGAAGACCAAGATTGTAGGCAATCTTTTGTTTAGCGGCTTCATATGTTGATTCCGTCTCTGGCAGGTAATCTTTAAATACTTTTACAATCGTATTATTGAGTAGATAGATTTCTGCTGTGTTCCCAGTTGCGATTGGTTTCCCTAGATTCATTTCTGCATCCCCTTTTGAGTATACGTACACTATTTTTTTGCTCCCCCGGTTGCTTTTGTCAACTCTTAGCAGTCACATACACTTTTCAGTTCAACTTCAACTTCATTCATAAGTTACTCGAATTCCTAAGTCTATAATGAACAATGATACTCGTAAAGTACAATGAATAATGGAAAAGCCAATCAAATTTAGCTGATTGACAAATTATTAGAGTTAAGAGCTACAACTGAAAATGAAGACCAGATGAACATCGGACTACAGTTACAACGTCATACTGCATCTAATTCACCACAATCAAAGAAACAATTCAAAATTCAATGAGTGCCTGGCACCCTATGATTGTGAAGATTCCATGTCGATTGCATGGATAAATTGCTCTATCGGGATTCATTCGATTATCACTTAGACGTCTAATCACTTATAATGAAAACATGACATCCCAAAGAGGATGCCTTATAGATGGAGGGAAATAAATTGAAAAAACTAGTATCGGCGCTACTTGCTGTAACACTCATCATGTCACCGATCGGCAACACGCTCTTTACAGACGATGTCTCAACTGTACAAGCGAAAGGCTATAAGTCTGGAAAGAAAAACTTCAATCCGACAAACAATTACAACAAACCGCAAGTGGATAAGAAGAAAGAAGATACATCTTCATTCAGTAAATCGACAAACAAACCGAACAATACGGCGAAAAAGGGCGGCTTCTTTTCAGGGGGTCTTATGAAAGGATTGTTCATCGGCGGGCTTGCTGGCCTTCTATTCGGTAGCTTATTTGCCAATATGGGTATTTTAGGTTCCATTTTAGGTTTGATGGTCAATGTATTGGCGATTGTCTTAGTCATTGGGATTGTTCGCAAAATCTTTGCATTGATTAAAGAGAAAAAACAGCAAAAAGAGGATAGAAATCCATGGCAGACCAGATAATTTCTGAACAAGATATTATAAATGCGATTTGCATTGAGCAGGCGCATTCTCATACTGTGCAACCCGAGGATGTTGAAGTGGAATTGCTCTATGACGATGAGTACGGGTTTTCGGCAGAAGCGCATATTGGTAGCCAAGTGTATGTCCTTAGTACGTTTGAAATGATTCAAGCTATCCGCTTTTGGATTGAACATGTGTTACACGAAGATCCTTATGCAGCAGGTCTCAAGCTTTTATTAGATCGCGAAGAAGGCATTATTGCGGCTATGCATTAAATAAAGTGCCAGGCACCCATTCAATTCAGAATTGTCCGGGTGCCTGGCACTTTTTTTATATTTTTACTCTGTTCCCCATTCCGTATGGTAGCGTTTGACCGCTTCCTCTCCAGCAATGGTTTTCAGGAAATATTCTTCCGCGCGCTTTGTACGGGCATTAAGGAAGTCGTCTTGACATACGTCGCTTGCGCAGTTACCGTAATCATCGTCCGTCATCCTGCGTAACGTTCTATAATCGTCAACGACTTGCGAAAAATCGCCTGCGAGCCAACGGTCCAGCATCGTTCCGACAACCGAGTCCTCTTTCGCGAACTTTTTCAAATAGAGGATATTCTGCTTCGCCATCTCATCGTATTTGCCGAACTGGTTGGCATAAAGCTCCACTTCACGCATATCGCCGTTTGGTCCGTCCTTGATCGGATCGGTGATCAGATAATCGGCTGGATAATGCGTCACTTTCTGTCCCATCATCCTCAGCATGGCTTCGGCAACCTTGTATTCGCCAAGTTGCAAATACTCGGGCAGTGCCGTCGTCAGTTGCCCCGGCAACGGCTTCTCCGGATTCTCAGGGTCGAAGGGGTCATTCCGATGAAGCGTCCGGTAAAGGAAAACAGCATAATGGTCACGGGAGACAGCGATGTCCGGATAGAATATACCGCCGTCACCCGTCGTAATATCAGCCGCATACATCGCCCGGATATATTCACTCATTGGGTGGCTTCTCGGCACGTCTAGAAAATCGTATTGTGAAACTTCTTTTAGGTCAAATGCAATTGTCAGCACTTTTGCCATCTCTGCACGCGTTATTTTCTTGTTCGGATAGAAGTTGCCTTTTGCATCCGGCTCGAAAATACCCGCTTGCTGCACTTTCTTAATATCGTTGAAGTACGGATTCTTAGTGGAAACGTCCTTGAAAGCGACAAACTTTTTCCTTACGGGTAACTTTACGATCCGGTTGACAAGCGCAGCCGCCTGCTTACGATTGATCTTCTCTTTCGGCTTGAATGTGCCGTCCGGGTAGCCACTGATAACCTTTTCGTCTCGCATTTCATGGATCATATCATAATAAGGATTTTTCTTTGACACATCTGAAAATGACTCTTTAACAGCGGCATCCACCACTGCCGGCGGCATGATTAGGACAGGTAAGATCAGCACCATTGCCATGGCCATTTTCCATAGTTTATTCTTCATTCGACTTCCCCCTATCGGTCTGTACATTTTCATATTCAAATTACAGACGCAGATTTCTAGAATAAGTTTCAAAACCTTTTCAACTTTAATGAAAAATGGTATTTCATTGCCGAATGGCTACATGACGCGCCACGGCTCGACTCTATAGAGGTTCCGAATCAAGTTTCCGACCGCATGTATGTTTTCAAACAAAAAATAGAGTTTCATTATGCGTATAATACTAATTCTATGTACCAATTCGACACAAATAAGCAGAAACCAGTCGAATAGGTCTCTGCTTGTTTTGACGTTAAGAAATACTTTTCCATTGATACCTTAGTCAATTGGGGAAAACTTGGTATACATAGACATTTACGATGGGGCCGATGATTCGGACGGTTGCTTGCAGACCGTACCATATGTTTGTATCGCAATACTCCGTTTCATCACAATCTCTTTGCAGGAGCTCTTTACCATAATTGACTATCACACTGCCTTCTCCGTCTCCAGTCGCTTCAAAGAAGAATTTGTTCGTACCAGGCTGGCGTGAGATTTTGACAATGCCGTCGGCGTTCCCTTCAAGTACATAATCGCCGATGTCATATTTGGCATCTTCTTCATAGAGAACGGATGGACTCTCTCTGATTACTTCGACGTCATAATAAAATTGGCTGTCGTTCTGTTTCGCTTCGATGCCGTGCCGGATTTCTTCACCGCTTTCCAGTTTCACGGTTGCGATGTATTGGCCAGGTTTGCGGATATCGAATAAAATGAATTGATATTCGTCAATTATGAAAGGCACATTGTCGGACAGTTTTTCTCCTTCCATCGTTGAAAGAGTGATGCTCCGGACTTTTTCATTAATGTCGAACAGCGTGACTGGAGTAGGTGCCATGTCTTCTGTTTCTTCCAATGTGATCTTCAGTTCACCGTCGTTTTTTGCGATATGCACATAGTATTTCTTGTACGCGTATGCATTGGAATCTTTGCTTGGAGTGCCTTCCAGACTAATGATGCCTGTTCCTTCTTTTAACGGGACCAGCTGGATTTCATCTTCGTAATAGCCTTCTTTCCCATACACTTGGAATGCTTTGAAGAGTCCCTTTTCCGCATCCGTTTCATGGATTCTCGCATACTGCCAGTTAAGGTCGCTTGCCTTGATGGTGATCATCGGAGGCTTCGCTTCTTCCGTAGCCTTCAGCATTTTTGCCGCTTGCCCTCGTGTGATCGATGCATTCGGACTGAATGTCGTCGGCGTTGTACCGGTTGTGATGCCGAGTCCGTAAATGTTGAGGATATTTTCAGCATGCGAATCTGAATTTCGGATATCTTTGAATGGATGATTGTAAATTCGTTCACGCGGAAGATCGAATGCTTTGACGAGAATCGAAGCCATCTGTCCACGTTTTATCGGATCATTCGGACCAAATCGCCCGTCTCCATACCCACTGATCATGCCTTTCTCTGTCATGGCTGCAATTGCTTTGTAGTAGCCGTTTTCTGTGGAAACGTCTTTATAGCCGGGGTTCTTCACAGTAGACAAATCCACGTTTGTCATTTTTGCAATGATGGCTGCAGCCTGCCCTCTCGTAATGGAGTTACCCGGCTTGAATGTCCCGTCCGGATAACCGCCGATCATATTCCGTTCCGCCAGATCATTCACAGCTTCCGCAAAATGCTTTGTCGGTGGTACGTCTTTGAACGTTTTTGCAGTCGCAGAAAACCCATTTGTCGGCAAACAGCAGGACAGGATCAATGCCCCAACAACACCTAATAGTGTTTTCTTCATTTAAATCCCCTTTTCTCATTTGTCGATAATTGAATTTCTTCACCGTACAGACGCAGATTTCAGGGAATAGTTTCAAATTTTTTATTATGTGAATGAAAAATGGAATTTCATTGCCGAATGGCTGATCCGATCTAAAACAGTGTTGAACAAAAGTTTTCTTATCGGAATCTAAATCAAGAATGAGGAAAGTAGAGTGGAGTTGAGCAGGAGTGGATTGCTGAGAAAGGCAAAGGTGAAAATATAGGCAAGCCCGGGAATAGTGAAGAAAGAAAAACGAGGCAACTCTTTTTGCGAAAAAATTGCCTAAAACCGACTTTCCAATAAACGCTTTGTGTATGCATGGACAGGCCGAGAGAAAACAGCTTCCACAGTCCCTGTTTCGACGACGCTTCCTTTGTAAATGACCGCGATTTCATGAGCGGTTTCAGCAACTAGATCGAGGTCATGGGTAATGAGAAGAATGGTTGTTCCTCGATCTTCGTTGAGTTGGACTAATGACTCGATAAATTCTTTTTGACGCACCCGATCAAGTGCAGATGTCGGTTCGTCGGCAATTAGCAAGGCAGGTTCCACGTAAAATGCACAAGCAATCATGCATCGTTGCAGCATCCCACCCGACAACTGGAAAGGATATTGGCCGAGGATATCGCGGGACAGGTCTAACTTATCTAGAATGGAATGCATTTTTTCATTGAATATTTCCACCGAGTCTCCAACACGTCCTGCTGAATATGCAAACAATTGCCGCCCCATTTTCACTGACGGATTAAAACTGTTTGACGTATCTTGGAAGATTGTAAAAATATCCTTTTTCCTAATACTATCCATAACTTTTGGATTGATTTTCAATAAGTTTTGACCATTATAGATGACTTTTCCATGCACATGCACATTTGCCGGCAACATGCCTATAATTGCAGATACTGTCATACTTTTCCCGCTGCCGCTTTCACCGATAATAGACATGATTTTCCCGCGTGGAATCGTAAACGTGACATCGTTTATTATTTTTTTATCATCTATTGTTATGGACAAATCGCTTACTTGAATCATTTAGATGCCCCCACTTCGGTTTTTCCATGCTTCTCCAATATAATTGATATGTCTTGAAGATTATACTACCTGGAAACAATGTAATCTACCAGGAATAGTCTTTTTTGCATGGCATAGGGATGCGCAAATTAGTGGGCACAAGATGATAAATTTCTTCCTAAATCTTGTTTTAAAGATTTAGGCTAACTGGAATTAAAAATTCGGCATAATTTTTCTAGCTCCCAGCACTAACCATGTGCTTAAAACAAACGGCATTGTTAAAGCCGGGAGCCCGTATGGTAATAACCAAATGCTCACACTTGCTGCCAAAGGAACCGTAATGCACGCTGCTAGAATTCCTGTAATGGGTGCATAGCGATTTTCTTTTGCATTGAACACAACTGACACTGCCAAGATCGTTAAAATCGCATTATAACTATACAAACCATACATGATCAATTCATGCTCCCCACCTAATGCGACAGCGACGATAAACGCAACGATATTTCCAATGATCGCATAAAAGCCCATTTTGCGACTAGCCCAAAACACACCAAGGAAAAGTAATATACCAGGTAAAGCATTTGTAATGAAAAAGATCTGCCCAATTCCATTGAATACTCCATCGAGGACATTAATTTTACCGGCAATATGCAATTCCCAATTTGCCAAGCTCTGAGGAGTCAATTCATCACTTAACGTAATATTCTTTAACTTGTATGAAGCGAGCAATGTAAACCACGTTAAAATTATAAATGGGAATGTAAGTATCGGAATTCCAATATTCCCTATAAAATGCATCATAGTCGCTGTTAAAATTGCCGTTATTGCTGCACCTACTAATGCAACAATCCACATATAAGGGCCACTTAAAAATAAACCTAACGCTAAACCGGTGAGCACAGAATTATATCCGAGCAAACCTTGACTGATCATTTTCTCATCTGCACCGCCAATTTTCGCAACGAACGTCCCAATCATTGCAGACAATAATGCAAGGACACCTAAATAAAACGAAGATATTGTAATGGCTAACAAGATAAGAAGTCCTGTTATTGTATTTTCTATAAAGATGATTTGAGATATCCCCTTTAGGGATTCTACTAGGAAAGTAAAGAAGCCATTTTCTTTTATCGGCTTTTTCCCGCTATTCACTTGCGTATGTTTATCTATTATTTTCTCCATCTCCAATAAAATCCACTCCAATATCTTTTCCTTGACCTACTTATTCCACATTCCCAAGAATAACTTTTCATAAATAACAATTTTTCTCTTCGTTTCCAAAAGGAAATAAATAGGAGGGAACTATTCTGCTATGATATATCAATATTCATACGTAATCAAATACAGATATTGTTAATACTTAAGATAGGATAAATATATTGAGTGAAGCGAATACTTATTTTCAATAACAATAATGTGTAACAGTAAACAGTAAAGTCGTCATGAATGGTATTCCCGAAATGAATCACGATATTCAACGCGAAAAGGTGCCTAAAATAAAAAAAGCACCGCTTTATGCGATGCTAAGAATTCTTTAACCGATTGTTCGATCTGTCAATTTGCCACGTAGCTCATTCAGTCTTTCCATCAGCTCCGCATATTCCGTTAAGCTGATTTGACATAGGTGAATCTCCTCCGCAACTCGCTTTGTAATAGTTGGTTGTTCTTCATATGCCTTATCCGATAAAGTGACAAACACTTTTCGTTCGTCTTCAATAGAGCGCTCTTTGTGCAGCCAACCATTATCTTGCATACGGGAAATCATCGGAGTCAACGTACCTGTACCAAGACCGAGTTTCCTACCTAGCTCTTTCATTGTCATGCTGTCCTGCTCCCATAATGCGAGCAACACCAAATATTGTGGATACGTCAGGCCAAAATGTTTTAAAACACTTGCATACAGCTTCGTGAACTCGCCTGCCGTTTCGTAAACAGCGAAACACAGCTGCTTATCGAGCGTCAGAAAGTCTTTCATCATAAAACTTTTTTCACGTCTTCCGCCAGTTTTTCCGGCGCAGTTTGTGGAGCATAGCGCTCAACAACGTTTCCATTCCGATCGACAAGGAATTTCGTGAAGTTCCATTTGATTTTCTTTGAAAGCATTCCTTTTTGCTCGGACGTCAAATGGTCGAATAACGGATCTGCCGAATCTCCATTAACGTCAATCTTCGCCATCATCGGGAACGTAACGCCATAATTCACTTGGCAGAACTCTGTTGTTTCATTAATATCATCGAACTCCTGGTTGTTGAATTGATCACACGGAAATCCCAGAACAACCAGTCCGTCTTCTTTGTATTCATCGTAAAGTGATTGCAGTCCACCAAATTGTGGCGTAAACCCACACTTGCTTGCTGTATTTACAATTAAGAGTGGCTTGCCTTCATACTCTTTCAAACAGAGCGTTTCCCCGTTCGGTTTTTTTACGTCAAAATCATAAACTGAAGTCATTTAAATGCCTCCTCATTTTCCTCCGCAATATACATCGTGTACGATATAATCGTAGACTACTTAAATAACATTTACAATATATATGCTTACCAATTATTAAGGTACCTGTGCACGGTGCAATTCAGATAATACACTACAATTGAATATTCATTCATTATTAATGTCTATATTTCAACACATGCTTAATTACAACGAATTTTTATTCAAATTGATTGAATTATCATGAATGTTTCTTGCACAGGTACCTTCAATATTTTTCCAACCGTATACAAGTTCGGAAAATTTCTTTCCACCAATCTCTACAGCAACAGTATCTATTTTTCTGCCTCCAAGTGATTCATAAAACTTTCGAGAATTGTTATCTTCCAGAACAAGGACTAGCATTGAGTGTATTCCAATGTCAACAAGGTCTTCTATGATTGATTTAACAAGGGCTTTCCCCATCCCTATCCCCTGATACTCTTGCAAAATATAAATCGCGTATAACTCCCCGTCATACCCCTTATAGTTGCCACTTCTCTCTTTACCGCCTTTGGCAAATCCGACTATCTGTCCACTGTTGTTTTCTGCTACATACATATCCCCATGAGGAATGGCGTTGGTCCACATCTGTTCACGACTTTCATAAGAAAGGCTAGCCAAATATTCATTTGGTACTATGTTGTCATATGTTGTTTTCCAACTGTCAACGTGTACTTTAGCTATTTCTGCAGCATCAGCTATTTCGGCTTTTCTAATGTTGAAAGTAACGTTATCCATATATCTATCCCCCCTCTAGATCCTTAAACTTCCAGAGCAAATTTTTTATTTCAAATTAAAAATGCCATTCCCGGTTTCACTACTAACAGGTAGGGAAGAATGTGAGTGCACTATGGACCAAGATTCATTCCTTTTCCTTAAACCAAAGGTGAATCTATTTGTCATCTGCCGAAGTTTTTCTCCCGATTTGTCGTGAGCGGCATATGTAACAGCACAATAAACTAGACCCAAATCTCCATGTTCCTCAACTACTACATCAGTAAACGCTGTTTTAAGCAACACGCCTTCCTTTCGTAAATCATTAAACCACGCGTCCACAACTTCTCTCCATTGAGCGATACCTTTTATCTCCCAGTCATCCCAACAATCGTACAAGTGAATATCCGGACTAAATGAGGACATAAATCTTTCAACATTTTTTTCAAAAACTGCAGTTTCATAATTTTCCAGAACTTCTAGAATAGTAGTAAAGACATCACCCACAAAATCATCTCCTTATTAATGTAGTATTCAATTAAATTTATTAGTGAAATAGACGCCATTCATCTGTAAGAATGGCGCCTGAAATGAAACAACTATTTAGTACTTACTGATAAAATACATTATTCCGCTTAAATTAGCAAATCAAAAAAAGGTACCTGTGCAAAACACAACTCAGACAATACACTACAATTAAATATTCATTCATCATCAAAGCCTATATTTCAACACTTACTTAATTACAATGAATTTTTATTCGTATTGTTTGAATTATCATGAATGTTTCTTGCACAGGTACCTGTAATAATTTAACAGATTATTTTGTACTATTTAATATAAACATTGAGGCATCTTGTTTCATAAAAATATTTTTACCATAATAGAATGTCTTGATTTCAGATGACTTAAATCCAACTTCTGATAATCTTGCCTTCAACTCTTCATGTGAAAATCCATTATGAACTGTCGGATGATTGATTTTATCATTTTTGTCAAAATCAATAATTACTAGCATGCCATCCTTATTTAGGATATTGAATAGTTCTTGTACTATTTTTTTAGTGTCAGGAACATGTAGAAGGACTAGTGACAGTAATACAATGTCTGCCTTTAGTTTAGGAGTTTCTTGAGTAAAATCTGTATGAAGAACTTTTGTGTTGGTAATTCCCTTTTGAGCAATTTTTGCTTTCGCAACTTCTACCATTTGTTTTGATGAATCCACTAACAAAACAGAATCTACTAAGTCCGTGAATTCCAAACTTATTAGACCAGTTCCACTACCGTAATCTAGTAAAGATTTTGACTTGCTATCACGTAATAATGGTCTTATTTCCTCAACTATAATTTTAGCTAATTCGATTCGATCTTCTGAGTCATATCTTTTCGCCATCTGTTCAAAAACGTCAGTTTCCATATTTCACTCTCCTATTTTTTTATCGTATTACTGAAATAGGCACCATTCTTCTTCAAGAATGGTGCCAATAAATAAAACTTCTATTGAATACTTACCGATAAAATATATTACATCGCTTAAATTGGCATATCAACCGCTAAAAACTCAGGCAGTTTATGTTCATGCTTGTCGAGCATAATCTGTTCCGGCTTAATGCCCTGCTCTCGCAGTACTTCAATATTCTGCACAAGGAACTCGTCACTGCCGACAACATAGAAGAGTCCATCCTTGTCTGTTGCAAGACTTTTAACTTCTTCATAATATTCTTTACGGTTATCGACGAACTGTGATGTGAATTTCTTGTCAGATGATGATTCAAAAATAGTAGGGAAAAGGAAATTCTTTGAGGAGTCAATGTTCAGGGAATGAATTTTATTAACATTGTCAGTCCGTTCAAAATAATCAAGTACAAGCGGTCTGAAAGTTGCTAATCCAACACCTGATGACAGTAAATAGACATTCTTGTTCACTCTTTTAAGTGGTACATTTGAGTGTGTTTTAAAGATTGCAACTTCATGTCCCACTTCAAGAGTTCTTAATATTGATTTAAACTCAGAACACCGCTCTTTAATGCGTGTTGTGATTCCGATTGAGTTTTCATGCGGTAAAGTAGAAATAGACATATGACGAATCAGACCCCGATTCGGCTTTTCTCCAGCATTAAAACCTTCCAACGCAAAATGTGTATGAGCCCCTTCTTCCCATACAAAACCTTCCGGACAGTCAAGCAGGTAGGTTTTCACCTCAGGCGTTTCTTCAATAATTTCATTTATTTTGGTCCAGTATATTTGCATTATATTCTCCCCTTAATGGATTATACGTGCCATTTACTAACCTACTATACAATAAATGATAACAATTCTCAATTAAAAAGCGAGGTACCTGCGCACGACACAATTCAGTTTATTCACTACAATTGAATAAAAATACAACAGAATAATTACCTGTCATTACCCCATCCACATCGCCCATACAAAGAATGACCATGCAGACACTGGGAAACCAATCACAAAAGGCAGCATTTTGCTAATGCAACCATTCTCTATTGCAATGATATCTTATCCTTTTAAGTAAGACGTTTTTTAATAAACTCCATAAAAAAAGGAATCCATCAATATCGCAGATGGATTCCTCTCTTCAATAGTTTGTAGCCTATTATCAGTTTAAACGAGTAGAATTATAATGGATTCTTAAAACTCCACAACTAGTCAACAATTACACCGAAGATGATGCTCATCGATCCAACAAACAGCAACATGAGTGTGACAAATCCGATGGCCAAATACTTTAACCGCAATGTAAACAGACCTTTATGATCTCTTACGGAATTTGTCTGTTCAAACCACCTTTTCTTGCCACATTCATCGCAGAAAAATCGATAATGTACTTGATGTATGGTGTTGGCAATGGGTCCCGCATTGACGGTGAACCTCTTCTCTTTCTTCAACGTGAAAGCGAACTTCCAATTCGTGTCTGCTAGTTTAATGTTCTTTTCATGACCACATTCCACGCCTTTGAATTCATATTGAAAATCTTCATACCACTCTTGCGCGTGTAACTCTTTTTTGTACTTACTCATAATTATCATAATCGATGTCAGCGCCAAGATGACAACACTTGCGACGACAATTAAAATCCATATTAACATCGGTGATCTCCCTTATACTGAGTTTAATGTCTATTAACTTATCACAAATTCACGAAAGCAAGCAAAGAAAGCAATTTTCATTACAAGTCTAGTAGTTGTATTGTTTCAATTGCCAAAAATTATGGTCAATCGGTTGTATTGCAAACCACACATTGGTAAAATCGTAGCATAGAAAGGATGATCAATATGACTATAGATATTCTTAAGCGAAACCACGTGCATATTAGCGGCTCGGGAGATCAGACGATTGTCTTTGCACATGGGTTTGGATGTGATCAGTCTGTTTGGAATAAAATCATCCCGGCGTTTGAGTCCGATTACCGCGTGGTTATGTTCGACTATGTCGGAGCTGGCAGAAGTGACAAGTCGGCATACACAAAAGAGCGCTACAGTTCCTTGCATGGATATGCACAAGATGTATTGGAGATTTGCGAGGCGCTGGACCTTAAGGATATTTTCTATGTTGGGCATTCTGTCAGTGGAATGATTGGAGCACTCGCTTCCATCAAACGTCCTGAACTGATGAAAAAGCTTGTCATGATTGGGCCTTCACCTCATTATTTGAACGAACCAGGTTATAATGGTGGTTTTGAAGAAAGCGACATTCAAGAACTGCTCGATATGATGGAAACGAATTATAAAGAGTGGTCGAAGTATTTAGCACCGCTTGCGATGGATACAAAGGAAAATCCTGAAATGGTTGAGAGATTCGAAGAGTTGTTATATTCGAACGACCCTGAAATTGCGCGCCAGTTTGCAACTGCTACTTTCTATTCCGATCACAGGGAAGACGTTTCGGAAATACCCGCTGACACCCTTATTTTGCAGACGACCACTGATGCCATTGTGCCGTTAGAAGTAGCTGAATTTCTGAATGAGCACATTCCGAACAGCGAACTCGTCATTATGAAAAAGGGAAAAGGCCATAACCCGCATATTAGCGAACCAGAAGAAACTGCAGCGGAAATCAAGCGTTTCATTAGCTAGACAGGAGCGAGGATTGTATGGATGAACAATTGGATCGGATCCCATGTGGTTTCTTTGTTCTAAACGAAGATTTTGAGATCATTGACATGAATCAGACATTGAGAAATATCTTGAAATCAGGAAGTGAAACGGTTCATTTCCAAGACTTGTTGACGTTGCCTTCCCGCATCTATTTCCAGACTTATTTCCTGCCTGCCATTTCGGTGCATAAACAGGTCCGGGAAATGTACTTGAACTTCAAATTGGACAATCAATCGTTGCCCGTCCTAGTGAATGTCAATGAACGTGATGGTTTGTATGAAGGCATCATCGTCAAAATCAAGACACGCGATGAGTACGAAACACAGATGTTGACAGCAAAGAAAAATGCCGAGCGCGTGCAGAAAGAGACCGATCTTGCGAATGATAAATTGCAGGCTTTGTTACACAATGTAGAGAGCAAACAGTTGGAACTTCAAGCGAAGCAACGGGAGCTTGAAGAATTGAACAGTGAGCTTCAAATTCTTGCGGCTCATGATGAACTGACAGGCTTATGTAACCGCAGAGTTTTTCGGAAGCAACTGGCTGAACAAGTCGATTATGCGCGCGAGAACAGTTCATCTCCTTTTTCATTGGCCATCCTGGACATCGACCATTTCAAAAAAGTGAATGATATATACGGTCATGCGGTCGGTGATCAAGTGCTAATCGAGCTTGCAAGGAAGATGGAATTAATTATTTCTGAACCGCATCTTCTCGCACGAATTGGCGGAGAAGAATTCGCAATCATTTTCCACGAAAAAGATTCCGCCAAGGTGACCAACCTCACTGAAGAGTTACGGCTTTTTGTCGCGAGTTCGAAATGGGAAAGCATAGCCGTTACAATTTCAGTCGGCGTCACACAGTTCCGTGTTGAGGATACCGCCAATAGCCTATTCACTCGCGCAGATGATGCTCTATATGAATCAAAACGCAATGGCCGGAACATTGTAACCATCATTTAAAGATTGCTTTCATCCCCTAATTTTGGGCTGAAAGCTATTTTTTTGAAACAAAATCGACTTTTCTGCGTCTTATAGAATAGACGACTAGACGCAGGGAGAAGATTTGATGAAAAAAATCCTATTTACTATACTGCTTATACTTGCAGCGGGACTTGCTGGCTGTACTTCTTTTGAAGAGAAAAAAGCTGAAAAAGTGATTACGTCGTATTACGATGCATTAATTGAAGGCGATCATGACACCGCTTTCAAAAATTTATTCCTCTACGAGAACGGCATCACCACACCTACTGATTTATCAAGAAGTGAGGCCGAATCGGTGTATGAACAGAAGATGGCCTATCTTGATAAGCAAGGTTATCAGTTGTCCGACTACAATATTCGAGGTGTCGAATATGAAGACGGACACACATTTTGGCACCATATCGATGTTGTAGTTAATATTGATGGGACACGGAAAAAATTTACTGAAACAGCATTTTATCAGAACGGAAAGCTGTCGGTTAGCGGCGAGGATCCATTTGCCCAATACCGCGACGGCAAAATGGATATTGAGATAGAGGGTTGACTGTTGTTTCCGATAGGTAAAAGGTCATAAAATGGTGATAAAAACAGTTATTCGATCGATATATACAATTATTCAATCGATAAAACCTTCTATTCGATCGATATACACAATTATTCAATCGATAAATCCCTCCTCCCTTACAAAAAGTGACAACCATGCGTCTGCAACTGCCCGAAACTTTCTTCCACCAAAAAAACGGGAGCCCGCTATTACTGGGGCTCCCGTTTTCATTCTCACTCTTCAATCAAACTCTCATCAAGCGTCAACAATGCTACACACTCCACATGCACTGTATGCGGGAACAAGTCCACCGGTTGCACAGTCTGCAGCGTATATCCGAATGGCACTAACTCCGCAATATCCGTTGCAAACGTATCTGGCTTACATGATACATATACAATCCGCTTCGGCTTGGATCGTCCGATTCGGCGCATCACTTTACCGCCTGCACCGCAACGTGGCGGGTCGATGAGCAGTAAATCCGCAAAACCGAACTGCTCTTTCATTTCGTCCAAACCGTTACGCGCGTCACGTGCAAGGAACGTTGTGTTATGCAAATCGTTATCGACCGCATTACGTTTGGCCGATTCAATCGATGTCTCAACGATTTCAATCCCGGCAAGCTCTTTCACACGTGCCGCGAATGGCAATGAAAACGTACCGACACCACAAAACAGATCAATCATCCGCTCATGCTCTTGCGGATTACCCATTTCAAGCGCCAAGTCGACAAGCTTCTGCGCCTGCAAAGGATTCGTTTGGAAGAATGTATCGAACCAGAGACGATAGCGATACCCGGCCATTTCATCGTAAATGAAATCACGGCCTGCAAGTATATGTGTATCTTCCGATTGCGTCACATCCGCCAAATCAGTGTTCACAAGCCACATCAAACTCTTCACATTTGGGAATTTAGCCGTGATGCGCTCAATAAGATTAGCGATAGCATCCGCAAGTTCCCCGTCAGGCGTTGCTGTTGCAAACAACGCAAGCATCATTTCACCTGTTGCAAATGATTCGCGCACCATTAAATGGCGCAACAATCCCTCGCGCGTCTCTTTGTCATATCCCGTCAGTCCAAATTCCTTCACCCAGTTGCCCACTTCAAGCATGCCGTCAACCATATTGCGACCTGCAATGAGGCACGTTTCAAGCGGAATGATTTTCTTAAAGTTCCCTTGCTCATGCAACCCGATATCGCCTTCACGCGAAAACGTAAACTCCATCTTATTGCGGTAATGCCAAGGATTGTCCATACCGATTGCGTCAAGCACGAGACTTGGATCCATCCCTTCGCGCTTCAACGCCTTCTTCACTTTTTTTGTCTTATGCTTCAACTGACCTTCATACGTCCAATGTTGCCACACACATCCACCACACAACTCAAAATGCGGGCAAGGCGCTTCCGTCCGCTCGGGGCTCGCATCCAAAATCTCCACGGGCATCACTTTACGTCTCCGCTTATCGGGATTATCGACAAACACTTCAACCGATTCGCCGCGCAGCGTCTGCGGAATCGTCAGCTTCAACTTCCTCGGATTATTCCCTTTATCACTTTCACGCCAAATAACAGCTTGTCCATTACCTTTTTCATCTAGATGGTCAATTTCCGCCACGAGCGTAACATCTCTTAAATTCGTCAACCTATACTTCCCCTTTCAACAATCCATTTATCTATTCAAGCATTCTTATTTAATCAAATCAAAACAAACAGGCTCTACCATTATAGCGAATTTCCAGTGGAATGAACATGCATCTTTCTAATTCAGTAAAATGCAATAATCATCGCTTCCTACCACTCACTTTCCCCAGTAGCTGTACAGGCATCCCCCCAAAGATTACCGTCATAATAGCGTTTACAACTACACACTTGATAAATCCACCTACTATTTCAGTTCATAGTTTTACTAAATTGGTTAATTCGCTCAGCGCACGTGTCAAGCGGTGAATACTATGAAAATGTAATCTGCAGATTATAGAATTTCCGGAAGGAGGTGTATATAATGCCATTTACAACAGGACCGATTGAAAACGTAGGCAACTTGCCGACAGATGCAACCGCTGTACGTATTAAGATTCTTAACCGCACGGGTGGAATGCTTTCTGGCGTCGTTAAAGTTTATAGACTAAACGGAAGTCGCCAACTCATTACGCAATCGAACTTCAGCGCAGCAGCTAATGCGTCGACATTCAGAACACTTGGTTTAGGTGCTAACACAGCACAATACGAAGTTGAAATTGTTCCCAACCAAAACGGCGGTATCTACTCCGTTTACGGAATCACGAATTCTGGTGTGATTCTCGTCGCACAAAGAGTTCTTAATTCCGAATTGACGCAGATTTTGTAAACGTTCCGTAACGGACAAAAGGGTTGTACCGAAATCGACTGGCCATCGACATTCGGGACAACCCCTCTATTATTCTAATCAAACCATATACGCGATTTCCGATGCGGCTGTCGGGTACGCGAAATTCATCTTTTTCAATTCCACAATCGGCACCTTGAAACGGATCGCCATTGCAAAATGATTGATGAGTTCATCGGCCTCCCCGCTCAACAGATGCGCGCCAAGAATAATGCTATTTTTCTTATCAATAATCACTTTATAAGCTGCATACGCTTCATTCGTATGTCGATACGTGAAACGGTCTGTCACTTCCTTGAATTTCACTTCGATATCGAGTCCCGATTCTTGCGCTTCCTGTTCACTCATACCGACCGCTGCGAGTTTCGGCATAGTGAAAACGACAGATGGGACAACTGGATGTTCAACTTTCAACGTATTGCCGTTGATCATATTCTTTGCAACGATATGCGATTCCGTCGCTGCAACCGGTGTGAGCGGCGGCCCGTCAGTTGACGCCACGTCACCCGCTGCGTAAACATACGGATTACTAATGCTTTGCAAATAGTCATTGACACGCACACCTCTTTCATCGCGCTCAACATTGCCCGCTTCCAAATTTAAATCGAGCGACGGCGCGCGACCTGCACCATGCACGACGTAATCAGTCTCCCATACTTCTCCATCTTTCTTCCCTTTTACAATAAACGCCTCGCCATCTTTCACGATACGTTCTACTTCAACATTCAAATGAACTTTAATCCCTAACTCCTCCGAACGCTTCAGTAAAAACTTCACAAGATCCTGATCGAACTGTTTCAACGGCGTATCACTTCTATGGAGAATATGTACATCCGCTCCTGCTCGTGCTGCAAGATGGGCAAATTCAAATGAAATGAAGCCTCCGCCTACGAACACGATTCGTTCAGGCAACTCATCAAGTTCGAGGAAATCAGCACTTTTCGCCAAATGCTCTTCCCCGTCCATCCCAATTTTCGCAGGCCGCGCACCTGTTGCGATTAAAATGTACTTGCCCGTCAGTACTTCGTCACCGATACGAATTTCATTCTCACTTTCAAAGTACGGATTGCCATGAAACATATCAAAACCAAGTTCCTTGAATTTATCTTCGGTATCTTCCGGAATAGATGTTGTAAATGTGCGCTTGAACGCCATCAAATCAGACCAGTAAATCTCCAGTTCCCCTTCGATTCCGAGACCAATCATCCGTTCATTCCAATCGATAAGTTCACCTGCACTAACAAGCACTTTTTTCGGATCGCACCCTCTTTGTGAACACGTTCCGCCAAACGGTCTGTCGTCAATAATCGCTACGGACCAACCTTCTTTCTTACATTTCTCGGCAGCAATCGTTCCCGCAGAACCTGTACCAAGCACAATCAAATCATACTGTTTACCCATCGTCCCTCTCCTCCTTCTACACACTGAAGCACTTCTTCATCCGAGCGCTATCCCTATTCCTAAAGTACCCGCGGTCATTGATTATAATCATCCAGTTTGTTTACATGCCATTGAAACTATCTATTCGTTAAACACGTATACTAGTTAAAAGGGAGGAGAGACAATGGGATTTACTAATTTTGACGGCACAATATTTTCACTCGCACCTATTTTCATAGGTATTATTTTTGTCATTGTCATTGGCAGTATTATTTTTTCACTTGTTAAAGGGATTGGTGAATGGTCAACAAATAACAGTTCCCCACGACTCACCGTTCCTGCACAAGTGATTACAAAGCGAACAAACACATGGGGCGGCAGAAACGACACGGCAGCTTCTACCGATTATTACGTGACTTTCCAAGTCGAAAGTGGCGACCGAATGGAACTCAAAGTCGCTGATCGCGAGTACGGCATGCTCGCTGAAGGTGATTTCGGCATACTTACGTTCCAAGGGACGAGGTACGGAGGATTTGAGCGTAAAGTGTAGCAACTCGTGCACCCATCATGCAGTTTATGGACAAATCAAACCGTCGCATTCATGAATAAAAACCATTCAACTTCAGAATACTATCCATGCACGTATCATACTATTTACAAGCGCAGTTCTGTATAACGGACAGTGCTTTTTTACGTTTGAATAACAGAAAGCAAAATTGGCAAAACTGAGGGAGCCGAGTGCTCTCATATAAAAACGAAACAGGGTATTGTACCGCACCTAAATAACCATTGTCAACTATAAGTTTGCGAAATTTCTGATTTCATGTTACAATATAAAATATAAGGAGAGTGGATTCATGAATTTACTTAATGAAGAAATCACGCATAAAGTGTTCGGTGAAGGTAATATTGTTGAACATGAAGATTCTGTCCTTACTGTCGATTTTAATACAGACATTAAAAAGTTCGTATACCCTGATGCTTTCGAAAACTTCTTGACACTCAATGACCCCCTAACTGCTAAAACGTTCGAAGATCTCTTTTTGAAAAAACAGCAGGAACAGGAAGCGATTGAAAAGAAGCGCGCGGAAGAAAAAGAGCGTTTGTTACTTGAACAACAGCGAAGAGATATGTTGAAAGACCATAAAATTCATGAAAGTTCTCAAATTGCTTTCTGGCTTGATGAAGATAGGCAACAAGAGATCTTTACAGATTGGAAAATTTCTACAGGAACGGTTCGAAGCGGGGCAAACAAAGGACAGCCAAATAAAGTAGCCCGTCTACGCCCTAACAGTGCAGGTCTCCTCACCGTGCGAAATGCCAACCAAGATGAAAAAGAAAGAAAGATTTTAGGACTGTTCATGGTTCATGAAGTATTCTCCGGCGATCTCGGTACTGATGGATTAGTCCCGACACATGAAGAATTCAAAATTGAACTGACGGAGCAAGAAGCAGACCAAATGCTTTTCTGGAATTATTATATGAACGCAAGCTATCCGGAACGTACTACATGGAACTCCGGTAAATTCCGTTATTACGACAATATATGGACCGCACAAATCATCCAAGACATTATTGCATTGAAAACGGATGAAAAAGAAATTGCGCTAGCGAAGAAGTTCCTGGAATACTTCTGTACAATGAATGCTTTGGATATAACTAATATCCCGGAAGCTAACGGCCCATTGCGCTTAAAATCAGCGTAACGTAAGTAGCTATGCAGTTTCCAATTGTTCATTACAAGCACTAATTCTTTTTACCGCTACAACGTAAATACGCAACAACAGCAAAACCCCTTTCGTCCATTAACAGGATCAAAGGGGTTTTTCAGCTTGTCCACAATTAGTTAGTCTCTTGTTGTAATTTACAAATCAGGCCGCCATCACAAATAATCTCAAAAAGTTGTCGCATACAATGAAGCTTAGCCGCAACTGAATTCTTTATTGTTCAATCGCGTCATGAGAAAATGGCAATAGTGGAAAAGTACCCGCATTCATTCAAGAAGAAAACGATAAGGAGGAATTCCATGAAGATGATGAAAGCACTTGTACGAACAGCCCTCCGTTTGCCTTAAAATAAAAAACCTCTAGAA
>NZ_JACSQN010000027.1 GCF_014836615.1 Sporosarcina quadrami
CTCTAAAAAATATTTTTCACGCTGTATTCTTGGTCACGAACCCTATAGCTACCGTATTTTATAGAGGGAGTCGCCGCCTTTCCACTTCAATCAACTAGAGTGTGCTATCAAATAATCGCGCCTTTTAGTTGAACATGAGGGCAAAATGATTTAACTATTCTATTCAAATAAATTAGTCGAAAAAATACCAACGACAATTAACAAAGATACACTCCAAAATATTAAACTAACAAAACGGTTATTGAGTGCATAAATCGTCAATCCAAAAGAAAGCAAGTATATAGCAATAGCTATGAACATCATAGGATTGAGCAAAGTTCCTTGAAGCCAATGTTCATTTAACTCATAATTCATTTTAAAAATTAAAGCAGCTAATACACTTAAAATTATAGCAACGATTCCACTTAAAGAACGTTTTGCTACTTTCACCATTCTTCACCTCAATTACTTCTTAAACTAAATGGCACGATTGATGAAGATGCTTTATAGATAATACTTTACGTTGCTTGGAGTGTAGGCGCCGACTCCCGGAGGATCAGCGTGAGTCTTGAGACCCCGCAGTGTCGCGCTCTTTGCGACCGAGGAGACTCAAGCCACGCCCTCGGGAAAGCGTGCGCCGGAACGGAAAGCAACTGTTCGTTCGTATACTATTTTATGGCCCGATTCTTGAATATACACATTGTAAAAAAGAGTGCAGGTACTGACTCATAGAGGATCAGCGAAAGCCGTCACGAAGAACGGCTTTTGCAAGTGAAGGGAGAGTGAGCATATCTTTGTACTTGCCTTGAGCACCTGCAACGATACCTTGATTTCAAGAAATACACAGAAATACTGCCAGGCAAACTCTTCGTTGTTCACCTGGCTCAAGCCACGCCCTCCGGAAAGCGTGCGCCGGCATGGAAAACAACAGTTTGAAAGCTTCAATCTGGCCCATTAATGACATATAATTCTGACCACAATTATCATGATTGTACTACAATGAACGAGTCATGTTGAAGTTATTTTCCACCAGTCCCCATACGTTTCCAAAAGGATCAATACGTTGGCAAATCTATACCTAATCTACTTCGAAAAAAGAACCCTGGAGAGATACTTGAACTGATTGTACCGCATATTGGAAGGAATCTATACCTGATTCATGTCATCCTACGCGTGGAATTAGAACGATGCAGCGTTGTCTAGCTGTTTCCGTACATGAAAAAAGGAAGTGCCGCCGGTGACGGAACTTCCTGTATGAATCGTATTATACTTGTTTAAGATTAGTCGCAATGATTTCTTCAGCAATCGCTTTTGTCAGATCTTCTGCTGTTTTTGGAACGAAGTTTTTCAAGATCGCGTTGATCATAGGTCCCATCATTCCTTTAGCAGTAATGTCGAGGTTTCCGATCATTTCTGTTTTCGTATCAGATAGGGCAACCGCTTTAAAGTACCCGTCACCTGAGAAGTTCTCCGTAACGCCTGTCAAGTCGAATGTAACGAGGGAAGGTTCAACCCATTCCTTAATATCAATTCTAAGCTTTACAGTTTTTTGCATGATGCCGATATCGCCTTTGAATGTCCATGTCGATTGCTTGTCGCTCAAGATTTCGTGTTCGATATAACCGGGTACAAGTGGTGCCCATCTGTTCATATCACTTACGAATTCCCAGATTTTCTCGATCGGTAAATCTAATTCTGTTGTATGTGTTCCACTAGGCATTTAAATTTCCTCCTCTATTAAAATCAATTGCGCCTCGGCGTAAATTGCGTTGGGATTTTGAATTGTGCGCAGCACAATTAACTCCCCTCAAAATCCCTAACATCCGCCGGAGGCTTAGCTTGAATCAGCAGGGAGTTTGAACTCCCCCTGATTGAAATGCTCTTCTTGCATTCATCCTACCACTTATAGAAGTAGAGGACTTCTGCTGAATCAAGCTAAAACAATCTCTTCGCTGTGTATGTTGCGGCTTTCAAGTGCACCAAGGTGCTTTCCTGCCAAATAACCGAATGTCAAAGCCGGTCCGATTGTACCGCCAGCTCCAGGATATGCGCCTCCAAGAACTCCCATTGCTGCGTTTCCAGCAGCATATAGTCCTGGAATAACGTTCCCACGAAGGCTCATCACTTGTCCGTGTTCGTTTATGCGTGGGCCACCGTTTGTTCCAAGTGTACCTGCATAAATTGGCAATGCATAGAATGGACCTTTTTCTATCGGCCCGATGTTCGCTTCAGGTCCTTTAAAACGATTTGCGAACTTTTCGAAGTGCAATGTACCACGGTTGAAATCAGGATCTTCATGGTTTTTCGCATGTTCATTGAAACGTGCTACAGTTGCTTCAAGTTGTGCTGGGTCAAGGTCGATCTGCTTCGCAAGGTCTGCGATTGTTTCCGCTTGTGGTACCCATTCCGGTGCATCTTCACCCGGTGCCATCGTTACGATTAACGCACGGTCTTTCAACTGCTGATCGAAAATCATCCAAACCGGTCCTTCGTTAGGCGTCGATTGAGAGTTTTGATCATACGTATAGAATGATTTTGGCATATCCATATACGTTGAACCTTCATTCACAAATCGTTTTGCATTTTTGTTGACGATGATTGAGTTAGCCATCGTACGTGAAGATGAGTCAATCTGGTTGTAGACGCGACCTTCATATTCGATTGTCGGATCCACAAATGCAGGAGACCACCAAGCTTCGCCCATGTTGCCAAGTGCAGCGCCGGCTTCCATTGCCATGATCAGCCCGTCGCCTTCGTTAGAAGCAGGGGATTGAGGATGCGTTACTGCACCTTTTAGGAATGAACGGACAAGTTCCTTATTCCATTCGAATCCGCCAGTCGCAATCATGACACCTTTTTTCGCCCCGATGAAAATATCTTCGCCGTCTTTTTCAGCGCGTACGCCAATGACAGCACCTTCGTCATCCATAACTAATTCTTTACCTGGTGTTTCCAGAAGTGTTTCAACACCACGGTCAAGTACGGCTTTGAAAAGACTACCTGCTAGTGCTCGTCCCATTGTCGTAATGTTGTTTTCCATACGTGTCGCAACGATTGTAAAGTCGATATCGTTTGGATCCGCTGCTCCGCCTTCTTCCAATGTCAATGGAGGGAAAATGGGATGTCTTCTCACTTTTTCAGCCCAAGCTCCAAGGTCATTTAAGCCGAACGGAACTGGGTCAAGTGAACGTCCTTCATTAACACCGCCAGGAAGGTCTGCGTAGTAATCGCCGTATCCTTTTGGCACTTTGAATTTCACAGGTGTGTTTTCATGAAGGTAATCGATCATTTTTGCGCCTTCTTCGATGAATACATCAATTAAAGCAGGATCTGGTTCTTTGCCGCCTGTTAACTTTGTAATATATTTTTTCGCATTTTCATGAGAATCTTCTAAACCGAGTTCTCTCATGTAGCGGTTATTCGGAATCCAAGGAATTCCGCCAGAAAATGCTGTTGTACCACCGATTAGATCGGACTTTTCGAGCATGATTACTTCTGCGCCTTGATCAGCTGCAAGAATTGCAGTTGTCATCGCTGCGCCACCGCTACCAAGAACGATTACATCTGTTTCCAAATCCCATGCGATTTTGTTTTTTAGCACCATTCTTCATTACCCCCAATTTATCTTTTGAATAAACAATCAAATAATTTAAAAATGAAAAATACTGACAAGACATTACTACTATTTTACTAATGTGCTTTATTGAGTCCATGTCATTATGTATAATTATAAACATAAGGTTCTTGAAAACAATGACCATTTTTCTGATAAGTGTTGCATTATAGATAATATGATTATATATGTCTAGTAAATAGATAACTAATCGACAAGGGGATGACAAAGTGTCTATTAAAGTGGATCCGAGGATTATTCGGACGAAAGCGATGTTTGAAGAGGCGCTGCTGGAGCTAATGCAAGAGAAAGATTTCAAAAAAATTAGCGTGAGGGAGATTTCCGAAAGGTCGAAGTTAAATAGGGCAACTTTTTACCTGCATTACTATGACAAAGATGAATTGCTGGAACAGTTGTTGGATGAAGCTTTAGTGAGTTTGAAGGAAAGTGTCAAAGTTATACGGATGGAGTATGACTATGATTGTGATAAAGCACATCCGATTTTCGTCAGATTGTTCGAGAAGATACAGGAACGTAGCCGATTCTATGAAATTATGCTTGTCCATGAGAAAGTGCCTTATTTCACGGAAGCTGTTATGGGTATCATTCAAGCTTTGGTGGAAGACGGCTCGCAATACATGGTTGAAGACTCGATTAAGTTCATTGTGCCGAAAGAAATTTCCAATGCCTATATTGCTACCGCCTACTTAGGTGTCATTATTTGGTGGTTGAAGAATGGCATGCCGCATTCACCTACGTATATGTCTAAGCAGTTGACACGGATGTCGACGGTCGGTCCGTTTGAAGTCAATCCGTATTTGAAATGATTCTACTAATAAATAAAACAGAAGTATGAGTGAGGATGAACATCACTTGTACTTCTGTTTTTTTCTACACACAAATGACAGTAAACGGTTGACATGATTGTTCGAAAGTAACATACTAATGTTTGTATAGAACATTTACTTGTTTTCGATGAACATAGCATGTAGGAGGTCATTGGTTTGTCCCCAAAAGAACGCAGGTCGAAAATCATGGATTTATTGAAAGCGGAAGGAAAGGTGGAAATTATCCAACTGTCTGAAACGCTTGAAGTGACTCCAATGACGATTCGTCGTGATTTCGATGTACTCGAGAAACAGAATAAGCTGATTCGCACGCATGGCGGAGCCGTTCCGTCACAAGCTTTGATTCATGAACAAACGTTTGAATCGAAATCGACTATAGCTGTTCTTGAAAAAAGAGCCATTGCTATGAAAGCGGTAACGTATGTCAGTGATGGAATGACGGTGCTCATTGATTCTGGAACAACGACGCTAGAAATTGCGCGTTTATTGACAACTAAGGAACAGCTTACAGTTATAACAAATGATATAAAAATTGCGGCTGAACTAATGAACAGCAAGTTGGAAGTGATTGTTCTTGGGGGTCGTCTGCAGACAGAAACAGGGACGTTGTATGGTTCATTAACAGAAGAGATTCTCAAGACAATCCATGTTGACTTGTTCTTTTTAGGTGCAAATGCAATCCATAATTCGTTTGGGATAACAACACCTACAATTGATAAATCGTCACTAAAGCGGATGATGATTAGAACGGCGACAGAAACGATTCTTGTAGCAGATTCGACGAAGTTTAATCAAAAAGCATTTTCGAAGGTTTGTGACTTGGAAGATGTGTCAACGATTATTACAGATGGCCAGTTGTCTGAGGAGCTGAAAGAGCAGTATAGCGAATCTGTGGAAATCATTATTGCAGAGCAGGTGAAGGTATGAAGATAGGAATTATCGCAGATGATTTGACGGGTGCCAATGCAACTGGAGTTCGCTTGGCAAAAGCCGGCTTTACTAGTGCGACGATTGTTTTTGGCGGAGAAGTGCCGACATCAAGCAAGTTCACGTCAATCTGTGTCGATACGGACAGTCGGTATGTGAGCGCTGCTGTTGCTAAAAAGCGTGTGCAAGATACGTTCAAGCAACTTGAACAATGGGGAGCTGACGTGATTGCTAAACGAATTGACAGCACGATTCGCGGCAATGTCGGTTCTGAAATTGATGCATTGCTCGATAGTACAGGGGATGAAAGTGTTGCGATTGTTGTCGCTTCCTATCCTGATTCAGGACGAGTGATGTCAGGCGGTTATTTGCTCGTTGAAGGCGTTCCTGTTCAAGAAACGGACGTAGCAAAAGATCCGATGAATCCGATTACTAAATCCTTTGTCCCGGCTGTCATTGCAGAGCAGAGCCATCACGAAATCGGCCATATTGGATTAGGGGACGTCTTGCAAGGCAAACCTAAAATTACGGTGTCCCTTGCAGCGCAAATTGCTGCGGGGAAAAGAATTATCGTCATCGATGCGGTAACGAACGAAGAAATTAGTAGTATTGCTGAATCGATGGCGACAATTGAAAATCGAACGTTGTTCCCGGTCGATCCAGGACCGCTTTCAGCAGCGTTTGCGCGTGTATTGGCGAGAAAAAGCCTGCATGAAAACAAATATATCGTGACAGTTGGTAGTGTGACTCCTCTAACGGGAAGACAACTGCGCTATTTAATGGATAAGACCAATTCGACCCCTGTCTATGTAGACGCGGCGCAATTGGCGACGATGACCGATCGTTGGGATCTTGAAGTGCAACGCGCTATAGAGGATGGATTGCTCAAGTTGAATGATCAGGAGATTTTAATTGTTACAACGTTGTCTCCGACATCAACGCTTTTATCGTTAAAAGATTTGGCGCGCGCAGAAAACACCACGGAAGAAGTACTTGCGAAACGGATTACGACGGGACTGGCAAAAGTGACGCATTCGATTATCGAGCAAAGTGAAGTGAAGATTGACGGTACGTTTTCAAGTGGAGGCGACGTCACAGCTGCATTGTATGCAGTGAGTGAAGCTGAAGCTATTCAACTGGATGAAGAAGTGATTCCGCTTGCTGCATACGGAAAATTCATCGGTGGTACATTTGACGGTATCCCTGTCGTGACAAAAGGCGGCATGGTTGGCGAAAAGCAATCGATCTATAAATGTATTACTTATTTACAAACAAAAAATCATGAAGGACGTGCTTAATATGACAAACGAATTAAAAATCATCGCAATTCCAATGGGCGACGCAGCAGGAATCGGGCCGGAAATTACTGTAAAATCATTAGCGAAAAAAGAGATTTACGAGATGTGTAATCCTCTTGTTGTCGGTGATGCAGACGTTATTAAAAAGGCGATTGACGTAACTGAAACGGGTTTGAACGTAAACATCGTTGCTGCTCCAAATGAAGGGAAATACGAATTTGGAACAGTTGACGTGTTAGATATGAACAATATCGATATCGATGCATTGCAACCTGGACAAGTGCAAGCGCAATGTGGACAAGCTGCTTTTGAATTCATTAAGAAATCAGTGGAACTGGCAATGAACGATGATGTTGCTGCAATCGCTACAACACCGATTAATAAAGAGTCTTTGAAAGCAGCAGGCGTTCCGTATATCGGTCACACAGAAATGCTTGAAGACTTAGGCGGAGCACCGGATCCGTTGACGATGTTCCAAGTGAACGGCATGCGTATTTTCTTCTTGACGCGTCATGTGTCATTGAAAGAGGCGATTGACCAAATGACAACAGAACGTGTTCGTGATTACTTGAACCGTTGTGACAAAGCATTGCAACGTCTCGGTGTGGAAAACCGTAAGCTCGCTGTTGCTGGATTGAATCCACATAGCGGTGAAGGCGGCCTGTTCGGTATGGAAGAAGTGAATGAAATTGCACCTGGTGTTGAAGCTGCAAAAGCGGATGGCATCGATGCATACGGTCCAGTACCTGCGGATTCTGTGTTCTTCCAGGCGCTAAATGGCAAATACGATGCAGTCCTTTCCCTTTATCATGATCAAGGGCATATTGCAGCGAAAATGACAGACTTCCACCGTACGATTTCAATTACAAACGGACTTCCGTTCTTGCGTACATCAGTTGACCACGGTACTGCGTTCGATATCGCTTGGAAAAACATTGCAGCAAGTGTGAGCATGGAAGAGTGCATCAAGCTTGCGGCTGAGTATGCACCGAAGTTTACAAGAGAATCTTTATAATACATTTTATTGATGGGGGGCTTCGGCCTCCTCATCATCAACTTAATTTAAATAAGAAGTGGGGGAATATGGATGACACCAGAAATGCAAATGATTTTAGGTCTCGTAATCGGTGTAGCGGCATTAATTTTTCTTGTATTAAAAACAAAGATTCACGCATTTTTAGCTTTAATCATTGCTGCATCGTTAACCGGTTTAATCGGTGGTATGAATCCGCTTGAGGTTTCGACTACGATATCAAAAGGATTTGGAAGTACGCTTGGTTCTATCGGAATTGTCGTCGGATTCGGAGTCATGATTGGACGAATTCTAGAAGTATCTGGGGCTGCTGAACGTTTGGCTTACAGTCTTATCCGTTTTGTAGGTAAACGTAAAGAAGAATGGGCGATGGCGATAGCTGGTTATATCGTTTCCATTCCGATATTTGTCGACTCGGCGTTTGTCATTTTGAACCCACTAGTGAAAGCGTTGTCAAGAAAGACCGGTAAATCAGTCATTACACTTGGTGTAGCACTTGCTGTCGGCTTAGTTGCGACGCATCACGCAGTACCACCGACGCCAGGTCCACTTGGCGTTGCAGGAATCTTTGGCGTTGATATCGGTTTAATGATCGCATGGGGATTAGCATTCTCGATTCCGATCGTCATTTCGGGTGTATTATATGCGAAATGGGTTGGTAAACGAATTTATCAGATTCCGACAGAAGATGGGTTGGATTTTGAAAGACCTGATGCACCAATGGCTTATCAAGAGCTTGTCCGTTTGACGGATGAACGGAATAAGGAACTGCCTTCATTGTTCCGCTCAATGATTCCGATTTTATTACCAATCGTTCTGATTTTCTTAAATACAACATTCGTTGCAATGGACTTGACGGGCGGATGGATCGACTATCTGTTGTTCCTAGGTCAACCAATCATTGCAGTTGGTCTATCGTTAGTCGCTGCGATTTATTTGCTAGCAGGTCATTTAAAGCGTGATGAAGCGCTCGGACGTATGGAAGAAGGAATGGTGACAGCTGGTATTATCTTGCTCGTAACCGGTGCAGGTGGCGCGCTTGGACAGGTGCTACGTGACAGTGGAGCAGGGGATTACATTGCACAACAAGTAGCCTTACTTCCTTTACCTGCAGTACTAGTGCCGTTTTTCATTGCGACACTTGTACGCTTGATCCAAGGTAGCGGAACGGTTGCGATGATTACAGCGGCGTCTATCTCAGCACCAATTGTCGTGAACTTGGATGTCAATATGGCACTCGCTGCACAAGCGGCAGCTTTAGGTGCGATGATCTTCTCCTACTTCAACGACAGCATGTTCTGGGTTGTAAATCGGATGCTAGGTGTGAAAGAAGTGAAAGAGCAAGTCATGGTGTGGTCTGTCCCAACAACAATCGCATGGGCAGTTTCGTTAGTATGCATTCTAATTGCGAATGCGTTTGTAGGATAAGTATCGTAAGAAGCCACCGACTCTGCGTGCAGAGTGGGTGGCTTTTACTTTTTAGGTACCTGTGCAAGAAACATTCATGACAATTCAAACAATTGGTATAAAAATACGTATATTTTTCAAGAATGCCTTTATGAAAGAGTTTCGCGTGTATACTTATTCAATTGTAGTGTATTGTCTGAATTGGGTCGTGCACAGGTACCTAACTTTTCGAAGGTACCTTAATATTCGACGCCTTCGCGCTTATGTTTGGTTAGTTTGTCTGGCTTTGGGTTGAAGTAGTCTTCTGTGTAGGCAGGGACGAATTTGTTATGTTCGATGTAACCAGATCCCCATGTCGGATCCATCATGATCCATTTACCGTCCGCTTTCACTTCGACCCATGCGTGGTTTTCAGGGTCGAATGCGGAGCCTGCTGTTCCGACGATGTAGCGCGTTTCGAGTCCTACAGCCCGGGAGAGGGCAGCAGCCAAGTAGGCGTAGTCTACGCACACACCTGATTTGAGTTCAAGTGTTTTGAGTGCGCTGTCGTCCCACTCGTTGCCGACATATTTGAGTTTGTCGATGTCGTAGGAGACGTTTTTAGCTGTATATTCGTAAATTGCTTTGGCCTTTTCGTATTCGGTCATGTCGTCTGTCGTAATTTGATTTGCCAGTGCAATGATTTCAGGCGCTTCGGACTGGATGCCGCGTGAAGGAAGTAAGTCGCGTTTATCGTCTGGATTTGTATTTTCGACGACGAATTGAGCTACGTCTTTAAACGCAATCATTTCATGGTTAGAACTCTCGTAATCTTGTAGCAAGATGTTCACCGTGTACGTACCCGGTCCGAAGCGTAAATAGAACTCATCGTCAAATGCAAAGTCATTTACCGGTATGACGGACATCGATGTGTCGTCCCCTTTCGTAGCCGACACATACAAATTGGTCACCTCACTCGCTACGGGTGAATTTTTGTCAATGGAACCTGTTAGTCGATACGTCAAATCAGTCGATTCGCCACCTAGTTCTGGGGATGCCAGCTTGAAGCCATATTCCTTGAAAGCTGAATGTGTTTGAATCGTCTTTCGTCCTGATTCATCTGTGCTATCTAGATAGATGACGGTACCTAGAAGAAGTTCATCATCACCTTCAGGTAGTAAAACTAGCAACTCATGCATGCCTTTGCCGTACCATAACGGGATATCGATGGAGAATGCCCCATCTTCAATGACAGTTTGGTGGACGGAGTAATGCTCATCTTTTCGCAATTCGAATAAAAGACTGTATCCATCATATTCAACTGAATCGATAGTTCCGCTTAGTGCGACAGCTTCACTTGCTGCAGTTAATCCACTCGCGGGTTCGGAAAGCTTGAACCCCACTTTCATGGCAACTGGGGAGTACGTGATGTCACGATGCGCAGCTGGATTGACATTGAAAACAGTGAAATGGAACGCGTCATAGTAATCATCAATTTGCGCCTCATTCCCAGGCAACATGACATAGACATCATATTCGCCTTCGCCATGGAAAAGCTGAGTTTCCAGCTTGAAGAGGCCCTCTTCAATTGGCACATAATGATCTTGCACGCCATCTAAGGGAAGGTTAATTCGATCATTCATGAAGTGTATTTGAATCCATGCATAATCTGTTACAAGCCCTTCCGGTTCGCCTATTGTCCCTTCAACAATCAGCGTGCCATTCACAGCATAATGGGAACTTGTAGGCTGTACGAGCTCTGCGTCAATTTCATCGGCATACATAAAGCGTTGTAAATACTTTTCCGTCAGTTCCTCATTTTTAGAAACAACAGCTGCTTCTAATGCAAGTTGTTCCTTATCCGCTTCTTTTTCCTGCACAGATTTGTCGGCAGAATCAGGAGAGCATGCTGCGAGCAGTAGACCAATGAATAGTGCGTATACTAGCGATTGGATCGTTTGACGCGACATTGATGAAATTCCTCCTTACGTGTGTAGGATAAATTCAACGGTCGAAATATATCGTAGACATAAAGTCCATTACGTGAATTCATTTCCTTTATACGTTAATAATACGAAATAGTTTCACTATTTCATAGAGGATGAAGGAATCAACATTCCAACCCTTCAACTAAAAAGATGCGGACCTATAAAGGGCCCGCATCTCATTTATCTCGCTATTGTATTCGTACTTTAATAAGCAATCCAACTTAAACCCGTAGTTCCTTCACCAGCATGGACTCCTACACAAACACTAAGTGCAACAACTTGAATGAGCAAGTCGGGGAATTCATGCGCTAATTCATCTCTCCAAACTTCCGCGGAAACTTGATTATTACAATGAATGACAGCCACTTCCGGGACAGAACCTTTATGCATATCGGCACGGAGAGAAGCCATCACTTTGTTTTTAGCGCGCACAGTCGAACGGACTTTTTCTTTCATAACCGGCGTTCCATCTTCGAAAGTGATTACCAGTTTTATATTCAACAGATTGCTTAAAAACGTTTGAGTCCCTGACACACGGCCGCTTTTATGCAACTGATTCAGACTTTCCGGAATGAAGGACAATCTCGATTTAGTCGTAATCTTAGTAAGGAATGCCAAGACCTCTTCTACCGTTTTTCCTTCAGCAAACAAATCATTGCCGATTTCAATCATTTTACCCATCGGGAATGAACCAATCTTCGAATCAAACGGATACACTGTGAAGTCTGTCATTTTGCATGCTGATTGTGCACTTTCAAATGTACCTGAAAGTCCACTGGATAAATGCAAAGCTATCGCAAAGTCATAGCCTTTTGCTTGCAACGTTTCATATAAAGCGAGCATCTCGCCGATTGGTGGTTGTGACGTTTTAGGAGATACTTTTGTTGTATGCAATTTATCATAAAAAGTTGCTTGTGTAAGATCGATGGACTCACGATACAAGCCATCTGGAAAGACAACACCTAACGGCAGGATATGTACGTGATGTTTTTGGATGAATGCATCATCTAGTTGCGCTGCTGTATCCGTAATCCATGCAATTTTCTTCATAAAAGTTCTCCTCTATATGCAAAATTCTTTTAGGATCTGCTAGTACCTACACATAACGTACACTACAGATTCATAGCGTCCTAGTGATAGTTGTCATATAGAGACGAATTTTAAAAGATGCTGTCATATTTTGAACATAAATAGAAAAAAACGCTCACTATGTTGAGCGTTTTGTAAGAGATATTCAGTACACGCTACTTACTTTTCTGTCTGCTCCTGCCTCTTTTTCAAATACTCCGTACGTATTTTTTCAAGTTGTTTCTTCTTATCAAATGCAGCAGGTATATTTTTTTCATGATATTTTGACACAGCCATTTTACCTTTTGAATCCAATTGATACTTACCCATGTTGCTCACCTGCCTCTCTTAGTTGTAACGAAAATCCATTTAATAAATATAACACGTTTTTCGATAGGGAAGTACTTTACTTTATTGCCGTAATCTAAATCTAAACACGCAGTGTGAATGGAGGACTGAACTTTGGCGATTCAACGTCTAGTAGATCAGTTTTTTTTATTGGAACTAAATTGATGTTCGTTCGTATACGTAGTATAGAGCTTTCCATGCTTTTTAACTACGAGGAGGTGCGAAGAGTGACGACAAAGCTTGCAAATCGGCTTGCTGGAATCGGCTGTTTATTGCCGACTGCTGCTGGATTATATTTCATTACGTATGCCATTTTCAATGGCAAAGGTTTGTTAGGATTTCTGCTTACAATCGGGGCAGTAGTCGCTGCAATCATCCTATTTATGCAAGTGAATGAAGTCGAAAAGAATGCTCTGAAAAAGCAGCGAAACGAGTTAGCCTCTTTCAAGTCGAGTGAGATCGATGCAGATGATCTGCCAACAATCATTTCGAGTGATGCCTTGACGCGGGTTGTCATAGATGAAGGTAAGGGCTGTTTGTATGTATGGATGGCGATGGATGATGTAGGCATTCGTTTGAAAAAAGCGAAGGAAAACATGCACTATCAATTCTTTAACCATTCATTCAAAGACTTGGAAGCAGTTGCAGTAGTTGTTGACGGTAATGTCCTTTTATCACGTGGGTATCGTCTCAATCCAGGATTGGAAAACTTCATCCATGAGGATACTGGGACGGTTGACAGCGCCATAACGAATGCGGTACCGAATGACAAGGTGCGTAAAATGACGCTGCTAATTCAGACGAATCGCGAAAAGAACCCAATCTATCCAATTCGTTTATACAGCGATCCGTACGCCTATGTAGAAAAAGCGTCGTCTGATTATACGAAGACGCTTGAAAGTGTGAAAATGTGGTATGACCGGCTCAACGCCGTCATCGGCGAAACGGAACACAAGCGAGCAGTGGCTGCAGTGCAGAAAAAGACGGAACCTGAAGTTACTAAGCCTGTTCAGCAACCGGCAGTGCTTGGCAAACTTGCACGGACTATCGAGCCTGAAACTGTCGATGAGAAAGACGTTCGACCGAAAGAACAATCATCAGCAAAAATTCCTTCAAATCCTCCGCAGTCTACAGTGGTTGTAGAAGAGCATGACGCTGTAAGTGAACGTGATAATAAAACCGCCACCAAGACGCCCGTGTATCCAAGCGCGAAGGTGGAAGCGGTGGAGCCTGTTATACAAACAGAGTCAGATCGCAAGGAAGAAGCTGGCGAGGAGAAAGAGCTTAGCTATTTTGAACAGCTTCTTGAAAAGAATCGCAAGCAGATGAATGATCCGCCTTCGAGGAGGGAATAGGGAAGAACGAATAAATCCATAGCAAACCGAAAAAAACAGACAACCATTCGATACGTCGACAGGTTGTCTGTTTTGTTGTTATTTGGAAATGTCTAACATTGCACTTACAGCTTAAATCTCCCAACGAGTCCATTCAATTCTTGAGCCATCTGCGCAAGGGCTTTGGATCTGTTCGACACTTCTTCCATCGTACTGCCGATCTGCTGGGAAGCCGCAGAGCTCTGTTCGATGCCTGCTGCAGACTCTTCGGAAATGGCTGCGATCTCCTGGATGGAGTTCGTCATATCCTGACTGTTCGACATGATTTCAGTTAGGTTCACGGACACATTTGTTATATCGGAAACCATCGCAGTCACTGCGTTGCTAATGTCATTAAATGTTTTGCTAGTTGTCGCAATCTGTTCCGTTCCTTGTTCCACTTCCGCGTAGCCACTCTGCAAGGAAGCGACGACCATAGATGATTCTGATTGGATCTGGCGCACAATTTCTGTAATGTTCGTTACAGAATTAGAAGATTGCTCAGCGAGTTTCCGAACCTCTTCAGCCACTACCGCAAAACCTTTGCCGTGTTCGCCTGCACGCGCTGCTTCGATGGCTGCGTTCAAGGCTAGCAAATTCGTCTGTTCTGCAAGACTTTGGATGACGGAGACGAGTTCAGAGATTTTCTGTGAATGTACGTCCAGACCTTCCACTTTCCGGACAGCATCCATGACGATTTCATCGATTTTCATCATCTGATTCGTAGATGAATCCATCAGCTGGCTACCTTCATCCGTCAACTCTAAAACTTTGGTGGAATTTGCTTGTATGTGCTGCCCGTTTTGATCCGTTTCCGTCACTTTCACTGTGAACGTGTCCATCATGACAGAAAGTGAATTTGCACTATCTGCCTGACTTTCGGAACCTGCCGACAAGTTTTGCATTGTCATAGCCATCTGAGTCGATCCTTCCATCACTTCACGGGCACTGAAAGTCAGCTCTTCACTTTGAAGGGATACCGTTTGGGATAGTCTGCTAATGTCGTTAAGTAACTCACGATTGTTTTCTTGCATGAAATTTGTTGCAGCAATAAGAACGCCCAACTCATCGCTAGAATAAATCATAAGTGGTTCATTGCTTAAGTCACCATCTGCTATTGCCTGCATGCGGTTTTTAACGGTACTTAGCGGTTTCGTAATCATATTGGAAGTAATGAGAGCAGTTGCCAGAGCCAACAGAATGACGATGACAGTAACGATGACTGTGACCATTAACGTGGATTGCCCATTTTTAATAACGTTTGCCCCTGCTTGATTAATTTCATCTTCACCGACATTCGCCCAGTAGCTGAATGTCTCAATGGATTCTTGGCCGATTGGATCGAGTGATGCTAGATTCGCTGTTGCCTTTTCTTTGTTGCCCATGTCATATTCGGCAAACACTTTATTGATAACGTCATTGCGCCATTCAGATGCCAAATCGACACCTGTCGAATCGAAGAATTTCTCACCTAACACATTTTTCATATGCTCGGCATAATGATTTCCTTGGTCGTAAAATTCCTCGAACTGCTCTATGTATTTCTTATCTCCTGTCAGAATATAGCTATTTGCAACGCGCAGACCGTTAGCCATGGAATTTGCGAACTGCGTATTTGCAATGAGTAATTGGACTTGTACATCGATAATATCCTCAGTATCTTCATTTACTTTATTGACAGAAATGTAATTATTAGCACCTAATGCTGTGACGAGTACGATGATTAACATGAAACCCGCAAGTAATTTTTGCTTAATGCTTCTTCTTTTTAACAAAGCCATTTGTCCGCACCTCTTTTATAAAATCAGTCATAGTATTATTATACTATCTTAAAAGAAGTGCGACAGGACAAAATATACATGAAAATGAACCGATTCAACAACAACTTTTAGCGTACACGGCTCGTTTTCACTTCCTTTTCGCCAACGAAAGCGCGCTGTCAACCATGCCCATCCCAGTATCTTTCGCATATGACCTATACAGATGTCCCGCAGAACGAACGGGGTCCCCGAAGAAATACCTTTCATACTGCGTTTGTCTTGCACCGAACGCACTCATCGTCAAATCCCATGCGAGTCTGAAAATCCGTACGCGTTCTTCAGCAGGTTTTGTCGCAGCTTGCAAGTAGTGAGCTAAATCAGGTGCAATGGCGGACTGAAAATCACGTTCTGTCGGCAACGTCACCATGCCACTAGCGCCGATGAGTTGGATAATTTCGCTGAACCTCGGATTCACTTTCGGATAAATATTGCTCGCGACTTGCAAAGGAATAATGCTCGGACGCATATACCCTGAAGCATCCAGTGTTGCATCCAGCTCAGACTTATCGAGCAACGCTTTCATCGTTTCGAGAGAGATAATGATTTCTGCAATCTTTTCCTGGATATGTAGGTACTCACCGACATGAATTGTCTGTACCAAGTTTTCTGCAACACCTAACATGAATTCTGTCTTGACGATTTGTCGTGTGATCACTTGATGAATTGTAAAAGGGTGAAATGCACTTGAAGTGAAAAAGTTCATGGCGACTTCAGTATTCTGATGAAAAAGAACACACTCCCACGGTACAAGAACATTGTCAAAAACGACGATGGAGTCAATTTCCTCAAATCGTGAACTGAGTGGATGGTTAAAGGACGAATCTCCGCCGACAAACGATTCCCGACAAATGAAACGTAAACCTTTCGTGTCGGAAGGAATTGAAAAGGCGAACGCTTCTTCAGGTTCGCAAAACAAGGAAGGGGAACTGAAAACGAGTACTTCGTCCGTTAATCCACCTTGAGTGGCGAGCAGCCGAGCACCTTTAATAATAAGGCCATCTTTTGTCTGTCCAACGATTCGAGCGGCAATCGGTTCATCTCCTGTTTCAAAATACGCTTGAGAGCGATTCACTTGAGGGGTAATAAACGTATGCGTAAACGATAAATCGTTGTCTCTTGCCCGTTCGTATAGAGACTGAATATGAGTCGGGAAACAATTTTCCTTCCCTTCCATTAATGCGGTGGAACACGCGAAGCTCATAATGACCGTGTTCAAATAATCAGGACTCCTGCCGAGTAATCCGTATGATTGACGTGCCCAACGTTCGATCATTTTTCGTCTTTTTGCTAAATCATCTTTTGTCCTTGGTTGTAAGTAGGACATACCTACACGTTCCTTTGTTGTCGGCGACTCAAAAGTCATTTCATCGAGTAACTCAGGTTGAACTTGCAAATCATATAAGGAAGCTTTTGATTGAATCAATCCCCTAAACGCAGCCCGCTCTGAAATCGGCATTTTAATCCGTTCTCCGTCTAGCCATATTTCCGTGTCCATCTGATTGATCCGTCTCAGGAATTCACTGCCATTAATCGCCCCCAGCTTCATTCCTCCCTCTCCATTTATGTTTATAGTATATTACCGGAGCATTGTAATTGATCAGCTAATTGCGAGTTAACTGTAAAGGTTTTATTCAACTAAAAAAACGAAGGGAAATTCACCCCTTCGCTAATTTTAAGATGTATATAGTTGTTTTGAAGCGTGTACATCTTCAGTAATTTCTACAATCATCGTCTGTACGATGAGGTCTTCAATCCGTTCCATCGTCTGAAGACGATCTTTCATGCCAGGCAACGCTTCGTGTAATAACTGTTTTGCGGAAGGCGTACCGATTAACAAGTCTAGTTCAGCTGTTATGGTGACGATGTTTGATTCATCGACGCCGTGTTTGTGAATCCACCAATACAGCTCATAAATTGTAGACGCTGCACGTCGCTGATGTTGTAACCACGCTAATTCTTTGTCGGTAGAATTCGCCTGGTTGTTCAGTTTCAAACGATCTTCAATCATCGTTGTGAACAGGAGTAAGTTTTTCATAACATGATCATGACCTGCACCTTTCACTTGTTGTGCTACTTCAAGAAGCATCTCATGAATCGTATCTTCATACATGTCTTTCAAATCTTCATTTGCATCCTCCAACTTATATGGGAGGATGAATTTATTAATAAGCAAAGCAATCACAATACCTAGCACAACGAGGAGAAGCCGTTCCACTGTAAGAATCTCGGTCGTTCCTGTAATGAGAGCAGCGGAACCGATTGCAGAGAAAGTCACGAGAATCGTGCTATAACGGTACACTTTCACATAACTCATCAAATAACCGGCTGTCATAAGCAAGACCGTCCGAATCATCGTTCCTTGGAAAATTGCAAACGCAATGGCGACGAGGATGGCACCTACGACAGTGGCAAATATACGGTCGCGCATTTTCTTTTGGGATTGTTCATAAATCGGAATGATCACGGACAGCACCGTAAACAGCATCCAACGTCCTTCCGTCAGTTCGAAATAGTCGGCAATGAAGCCTGTTAAACTGATAGCGACAGCCATCCGGACAGCATACGAAATCTTGATGGAGTTCGTATGACTCTTCTTTTCGCTGATTCGAAGCTTTTGGAATTTCTTTGGGATATGTTCGAGATTGCGCACTACATTCGATTGTCCTTTACCTAAAGAGGACAATTCAGACAAGCTGTCTTTTAAGAAATCAAGTGCATTCAGCATACGAAATACGGTTTCAGAATGTGTTTGCTCACTCTCATATTTACTAAGCATCTGTTTGAATGAATAATCGAGCGTCTGTACGGCCTCTTTATCCGTTAAGCTATCTGAAGCGGCCGTTAGACAGTCAACGAGGCTGGTCAGTAATGGATTTCGGGATTCGTCCATGTCCATCGTGTCGAGCAGGATATTTATTTTTTCAAACGATGCAGACACATTTAACTTCAGCCGACCTTCTTCTGTCAGATAATAGTTTTCTTCGCGTTTATCATAGATGATCCCTCGTAAACCACTAATATCGGTGCTGATCTGTTCATCGATTTCATCCGTAGCTGTTCCTTCAAGACGGTTTTGCGCTTTGACAATTAATCCGTCACAGATCGCCTGGATTTTCTTATCACCGCTTTTTCGCATCTTGTTTTTATTTGCAAGCAGCTGAATGCCCATAATTGCCAGTGCTCCAAATACAAGAGAGGCTATGCGCATTGGCATTTGGTCCACGGCGACAGGCATCGCGAGAATAAAAATGTATTGAAGGGAAAACGGGAAGTACAGCGGGTTTTTCAAGTTGAAAAGTAGTGAGTAACTAATGACGAACATCGTGATGAAGTTAATCGGAATCGCGAGAAATGGATTGAATCCCGCAAGAAAAGCGGCGAGTCCCATGAACACGTTGAGTGCCACGAATTTCAGCGTGTTGCGAACGGGATGGCTCGTCATATCGCGTTCGAGCAACATGAGCATGGCTGTAATGGTTGAAACACCAATTAGAATGTTTTCATTACCAAAAAGTTTACCAAAAAGCATAACAAAGCCGATGATCCCGGCAAACAGAATGGTATTTGAAATAATGGTTTTCTTTGTTAATTTCATTTAAAGGTTCTCCTCATGTAAGGTTTCAATGATAGTTAGTGTTAAGTAATTTAACATTAAATTAGTGTTGAGTAAAACAATTAACTTAAAGTGAAGAAATCAATCGGCATAGTTTGTCCTAAATGTGAAATATGATACTTAGTTTGTGAATTGTGTTTTTCGAATAGAGCCGATCCGACTACGAATCCTATCATTTTAAAGGTTCTTCCAATGTCAGTCTATGGGGTTTTCTACGAACACTTTTTACAATAGGGGTACTTACTCGAAATGGGGGATTATTATGATTGGTGAACAACTGTTATTCAGCACTGTATTTGTTGCAGGGATGCTGTCGTTCTTTTCGCCATGCATCGTCCCATTGCTGCCGGTCTATGTATCGGTATTGTCTTCCAGTGCGCCAGGTGTAATGGAGTCAAAACGCGTTCTTAAGATTAGGAATTTCAGTTTGAATCCGTATCTTTTATTCAAAACGATCATTTTTGTGTTCGGTTTATCGACGGCTTTCGTCCTGCTTGGTTTTGGGGCAGGGGCACTTGGTGCGGTCATTAATACGAATGCATTCATTACCGTTTGCGGTGCGATTGTCGTCTTGCTCGGCCTGCACCAGATGGGTGTATTTAAAATTCCGTTCCTAGAACGTGAAAACAAAGTAACGTTGCAACGCAGTGACAAAAGGGATCTGCTTGGCACGTATTTGCTCGGTTTCACATTCAGTTTCGGTTGGACGCCGTGCATCGGTCCGATTTTAGGGGCAGTGCTAGGCCTATCGGCGAATGAAGGGCAAGCGGCATACGGTGGATTTCTCATGTTCATCTACGCACTCGGGTTGCTCATTCCGTTTCTTTTCTTGGCAGTGTTCTCAGATGTGTTGCTACAGAAGATGAAGAAATTGAACAAGCATCTCGGCAAGATCCGTGTCGCAGGTGGTGTCCTGATCGTCATTATGGGGATTTTCCTCATGACCAACAACTTGAATCTGTTCGTGTCACTCATTCCACAATAAAAGGAGGAATCATTTAGTATGCTGAAGAAAATACTGATGCTCGTAGCGCTCGTCTCGGTTCTAGGTGCTTGTTCTGGGGGATCGACAAGCGGTGACGCGGGCGAGTCTTTATTCCAATTGAAAGATTTGACTGGTAAGACAGTCGATGTGGCCGATTTTGAAGGGAAGAATGTGTATGTGAAGTTTTGGGCATCATGGTGTCCTATTTGTCTCGCAGGTCTTGAAGAAGCAAATACACTTGCAGCTGAGACGGATGACTTTGTCGTACTGACCGTTGTTGCACCTGACTATAACAATGAAAAGAAGAAAGATGCATTCATCAAATGGTACAAAGGGGTAGAGGGAGTTGAAGATCTGCCGGTGCTGTTCGATGAAGGCGGCAAGCTCGTCCAGAAATTCAATGTGCGCGGGTATCCGACATCAGCTTTTATTAATAAAAAAGGGGAGCTTGTGAAGACGCAACCCGGGCATTTATCGAATGAACAGATTATCGACATGATGAATCAAATCAATTGACGGGAGGAGAGAGCGATGATGAAAATGAAATACCTGATTGGTTTGCTTGTGCTAGTTGTGCTCGGTGGCTGTTCGCTTGGCAATTCGGTTGCGCCGGAAAGTGCTGGGACAACGGGTGCGCTCGTGGCTACACCGACGTCTAAATATCCGGCGAATCCGAATGAGAACTTGTCATTTGACACAGACAAATTGAAAGACATCTATTTGGCAGGCGGTTGTTTCTGGGGTGTGGAAGCATATATGGAGCGGGTGTACGGCGTCTATGATGTGACGTCTGGTTATGCGAACGGCGAAACGGAAAATCCGACTTATGAACAAGTGGTGAGTGGCAAGACCGGTCACGCCGAAACGGTGCATGTACAATATGATCCCGAGCGCACGGACCTCGAGACGATACTGTCCCATTTCTTCAAGATTGTCGACCCGACTTCTTTGAATAAGCAAGGAAATGACCGCGGCACACAATACCGATCGGGCATTTATTATACGGATGAAGCTGAAAAAGCGATTATCGATCAAGTCGTTGCGAGCGAACAGGAACGCTATGACGACGACATTGTTACGGAAGTGGAACTGCTGACGGGGTATACACTTGCTGAAGAATACCATCAAGATTACTTGGAGAAGAATCCGAATGGTTATTGCCATGTGGAGTTCGACACATTGGAAGACCAGGACATTCCGTCTTTGATTGACCCGGCGGATTATCCGAAACCCGATGATAAAACGTTAAAAGAAAAATTGACGAAAGAACAATACAAAGTGACGCAGGGAAGCGGGACGGAAACAGCATATTCGAACGAGTACTGGGATTCGTTTGAAGATGGCATCTACGTCGACATCGTGACAGGCGAGCCGCTGTTTTCAAGCGCCGACAAATATGATTCGCAATGTGGCTGGCCGAGCTTTACGAAGCCGATTATTCCGGAAGTCGTTACGGAGCATGAAGACAGAAGCTTCAACATGGTACGCATCGAAGTGAGAAGCCGCGCTGGGGACAGCCATCTCGGCCATGTGTTCGACGACGGGCCGAAAGATAGAGGCGGCTTACGCTACTGCATTAACAGCGCGGCGATTGACTTTGTGCCGCTTGCGGATATGGAGGCGGAAGGGTACGACTATCTGACAGGATTCGTGAAATAATGTACACTAGTTGAAACAGAAGGAAAGGTGGCTGAGGCTTCCTTTCCTTTTTTCGAATCGATGAAAAATTGGGGGAAACGTATGTATACATTGCTCATTGTCGATGATGAACCAATTATTATTAGGGGAATTCGGTCGTTCGTAAATTTCGAAATGCTCGGAATTACGGAAGTGTATGAAGCGTCAAACGGGGAAGAAGCGCTTGCGTTATTTGAAACGCATAAGCCGGATATTGTTTTGGCGGATATTAATATGCCGAAGATGAATGGCTTGGAGTTTGCGGCGGCTGCGAAACGATTATATCCTTCTGTCAAAATCGCAATGATTACGGGGTATGATTATTTCGATTATGCGGTAGCGGCGTTAAAAGCAGGTGTCGATGATTATGTGCTGAAGCCGGTGTCGAAAACGGATATCCAGAATTTATTGCAGAAGCTGGTCGGGAAAGTGAAAGAGGCGCAGCGTTCGCAGGAAGTGGAGGCGCTGCTTGCCGGACTTGTGAAAAGCTCCGGAGATTCGCAAGTAGGATATAAAGACAAAATCCAAGCAGAAATTAATGCGAATATCGGCAATGCAGACTTTTCCCTCTCTTATTTGGCGAGTGAATTGGCGCTGAATACGTCTTATGTAAGTACGCTGTTTAAACAGTTATTTGGCTCTCCTTTTCAAACGTATATGATGACTGTGCGGATGGATCGGGCCAAGATTCTCTTGCTGAGCACAGAAATGAAAGTGTATGAAATCGGTGCTGCTGTCGGGTTTGACGACCCTAATTATTTCAGTGCTTCATTCAAAAAGCGGTTTGGTGTCTCGCCTAATCAGTTCAAGGAGCGGTCGAAGGAATGAAAGGCATGCAATCAAAGACGTTGCGATTCCAAATTTCGGTTCATTACATAGTGGCAAGTGCATGTACGCTAATTCTTATGGCGGCTATCCTTTATATCAGTATGTCCTCGATCATTCTCGGGGAGGCGGCGGACAAGACGAAATCCGCTGTGAATAAAAGCGGCATGTACATCGATCTGTATATTGACAGGATGCATGCGATTTCCGCATTGCTCGCGGAAGACCCTCAACTAGTCGGGTATTTATCTAGTAGCGAGCGTGATGAAGCGGTTCGGGCGGATTTGCTGAAGACGATCGATACGGCACTGGCGTCTGATGAATTTATTAAGTCAGTCGTTATCGTCAGTAAAGACGGTCAAGTATTGTCCAATGAAAAAGAGCTGACGATGAGCAAATCGACGAATATGATGCAGCAGTCGTGGTATCGTTCTGCGATTGAGCAAGGCGGCCAGCCATTCCTGACGTCTGCGCGGATGCAAGAGTTTACGATGGATAAGGATACATGGGTTATTTCTGTTAGTCGGGAGATTACGAGCCGAGATGGTGACAATATTGGTGTGTTGCTCATTGACCTGGATTATCACGTGATTGAGGATTATTTAGCGAATACGGAACTCGGTTCGCAAGGGTTTTCGTTCATTTTGAATGATCAATCGGAAGTTGTCTATCACGAAGATCCGAGTTACTTTGGTGATGAGGCGAAGCGGGATATGTTGTTGAGAATTGTTGAAGACCGCGCTGGGTATGACGCGAAAGGCAATACGCTGACATTTACGCATCATCTGGAAAATGCAGATTGGCTGCTTGTCAGTGTGTCGTCGCAAGATAGTTTGCGCATGATCAAGCGGCAGATGATCGAGATTTTTGTGTGGGTAGGGATTGTGTTGTTGTTGCTTGCAACGGGGAGCGTGTACGTGTTTGCTGGGCGTATTACGGCGCCATTCCGGAAGCTGGAACAGGCGATGACAGAAATCGAAACGGGTTTGGCAGAAGTGGAAGTCGATGCGAAAGGCTGTTATGAAGCGCAAAGCTTGGCGCGGCATTTTAATTTGATGACGCACAAGATCGATAAATTAATGCAGGAAATTACGGAGAAGGAAAAGCATTTGAGGACGTCTGAAATTAGCGCGCTCCATAGCCAGATCAACCCGCATTTCCTGTACAATACACTCGATACGATTGTGTGGATGGCGGAGTTCGGCGACAGTGAAAAAGTGATCGATTTGACGAAAGCACTCGCGTCGTTCTTCCGGTTGTCGCTCAGTGGTGGCAGTGAATTAACGACGGTGGGCAATGAACTCGAGCACGTCCGGCACTATCTGTTCATCCAGAAAGAGCGGTATGGCGATAAATTGCAATATGCAATTGAGTGTGAGGAAGATTTGCGTGAAATTGAAATACCTAAATTGCTTGTGCAGCCGATTGTGGAAAATGCGTTGTATCACGGGATTCGCGGGTTGTCGCGGCAGGGGATGATCTCGATTAGTGCGCGTGCAGAAGGCGATGCGATCCTGTTAGTCGTCACCGATAATGGAGAAGGATTTGACGTCGGAGCGGTTGAAACGGGTGCGTCAGGTGCAACGGCTAAACTCGGAGGCGTCGGTATTCAAAATGTCGATGAGCGGGTGAATCTGTATTATGGTGAGGGTTATGGTGTGCAGGTGAAATCGAGTCCGGATTCGTCGGAAGGGACGACGGTGACGATTCGGCTTGGCCGGGTGTTGTAATTGCCTGTTGCGAGGTGGAAATGGTGATTGCGGTCAATAAGGAGTGCTTTAATTGCCCGTTGCGGGGTGGAAATGTCGTTGACGGTCAATTGGAGAGGGGGTTCATTGCAAGGAAAGCGTTTATCATGATTGGAGGAAGTAAAATGTATCATGTATTTGATCATATGGGGATCGCTGTCAGAAGCATTGACGAGGCGCTGCCTTTCTATATAAATGTGTTAAACGGGGTTTTGGAAGACCGGTATACGAGTGAGGCACCTGGTGTAGAAGTGCATGTAGCGGTCGTCCGAACAGCAGACAATCTGATTGAGTTACTGGAACCGACGAATAAGAACTCGCCGATTGCCCGTTTTATTAAGCAAAAAGGAAAAGGCGTTCATCATATTGCATACCGCGTGGATGATTTGGACAAGGCGATTGAGGATGCAAAAGAAAAAGGCGTGCGTTTTCTGGAAGATACATTGCGGACGAATGCGCGTGGCAGAAAGCTAATCTACATGAATCCCGCGTCGACAGAAGGAACACTTGTGGAACTGTGCAGCTATCCAGAGAATTGATTGCGTACTATTGAGGGGGACATGAGTATGTATGTGAACGTTCGTGCGATTATTGAAAGAGAAGGTGTACAGGGACCGGAAATTGTTATTCAGAAACGGATGAAAGCCTATGAGGGAAAGACTCCGTATGAATTGCCTGGAGGGCAGTTAGAAGAATATGAATCTCTTCTGGATGCTCTGAAAAGGGAAGTGCTTGAAGAAACAGGTCTTCATGTGACAACAATTTTTGGTGAAGAGACAAAAATTGAAACGGACACGATTGATAGCAACATTGAAGTAATGAAGCCCTTTACTGTTTATCAAACACTGAAAGGGCCTGTCGATTCAATGGGTGTCTATTTCAGATGCCATGCAAGAGGTGATCTCGTTGAAAAAGGTGACGACTCAGCAGATGTGAAGTGGATTTCTGTTAATCAATTAAGAGCACTTTTAGAAAATGATGAAATGGATTTCAGTTGGGTGGATCAATCCGGTATGATGTATTACTTGAATTGGTGTAAGGAGCAAAAAGAAGTGAAGACGAATATCGAACAACAATTATACGAAGCGGCTACGGACTTGATCCAAAAGCGTTATCCAACCGGATGGGGTGGAGCGGCGGCAATATCTACGAATGACGGTACGATTTTGACGAGTGTCGCACCCGAAGTCATCAATGCTTCGACGGAGCTTTGCATCGAAACAGGTGCGATATTGGAAGCGCATAAATACCAGTCGAAAGTGACGCATTCCATCTGCGTCGTACGGGATGATGAACAAGCGGAGTTCAAGGTGCTTACTCCTTGTGGGGTTTGTCAAGAAAGGCTCTTTTACTGGGGGAGTGACGTGAAAGTTGCCGTTACGCGAATGAATGATGAAGAGTCGCTGTCGTTTAAAACTTTAGAAGAAGTGCAACCGTATCATTGGATGAAGGCATACTCTGAAGAAAAAGTTCTTGATTGATGGAAGCTTCTGTCGCCATTAATAAGCTGTACTTTCTACGGTGGTTGGTAAGTAAGTGAGTATACGGACATTGAAATTATGTGGGTAGTATGAGGTAACAGGGGGAGTGAAATGAAGCCAACAATGAAGAGGGGAAATTTGACAGCCACCGCTGATATATGGAATGCCGTTATTTCAGTTGTTAGTGACCGTGAAGAATCATCTACTGACACAACGTTAATAGAAGCATCATTACTGTTGCAATACTACTCCGAGATCGAAAGTGGAGGGCATGAAATATTACTGACATCGCTCGAATCGTTTTTTTATGATAATGGTATAGAAAGTTATTTAACTGATTTAATAACGGTACTCGAGAAAATTGGTGCTCACGATTATGCTTTGATTGAAAAAAAGTATGGTCAAGAAATGTGGAGGCTGTACGTAGATTTAAAAAATGGTGAGATTAAAGAGGATGCTTTTTATACGGTTATCGAAAAGGCTGATGCTGAATATGACAATCTAAATCAGAAGTTAGAGGGTTTAGTAGAGACATATTTTGTAAGCATTCATACGGAGTTAATAAACGTAATCGAATAGCATGTCCTGATGGAAAATGGAATGATCTGTGAGATATAATGTACAATAGCACCTTTGAAACGGCTTCAAACTGTTTCAAAGGTATTTTTGTATGTATTTTTAATACAGATAATTGAAACTATTGACCATCCCCTCCGTATACGTATAAGCGAAGAAATAGGGGGAGGAGAACGTTTGTGGCTTTTACAATAGTAATGGTGTTGGCCATTCAGGTCGTGTTACCCGCGGTTTTTTTATTCACACTTTGGCGGGCAAATTTTAAAAGTAAACTGGAGTGGATTCTGGATGCAGTGGCGACAACATTATTTGCAGCATGGCTGTTCCAAGCAGGGAATTGGAGTTGGATCGGGTATTATTTCCGTTATCTCCTAGTCGTTATACTGATTGTGGCTTTAATTTTATCATGGAGAAAAATGCGGGAACTGCCGCTCAAAGTGGATTATTCATCCAAACAGAAGATGCCGATGGGTGTTTCGGTTTTCCTTGCCGCGGTATTTGGTGCTTACAACGTATTTGCTTTCACGGGTTATACGACAAATGAAACCGCACTGGAATTGGCTTTTCCGTTAAAGGAAGGGACTTATTTCATCGGTCAGGGCGGCAACAGTACTATGCTTAATTATCATCATTCGTATGAACCGCAGCAGTATGCGCTTGATATTTTGAAGGTTAATCAATTTGGCATTCGTGCGAATGGTCTTTATCCTAAAGAGCTAACGAAGTATCACATTTACGAAGACGATCTTTTCAGTCCGTGCAACGGGAAAGTCGTTGAGATGGAAAACGGGCTGCCGGACTTTGCTCCGCCTGAAGCAGATCCGGAAAATGCAACAGGAAATTATGTGGCACTGACGTGTGAAACGTCTGATGCGGTTGTCTACCTGGCGCATATGCAAAAAGGCAGCGTGACCGTCGAAGTGGGTGAACTGGTGGAAGTCGGCCAGAAAATCGGGATGGTGGGGAATTCAGGAAATACGACAGAACCCCATTTGCATATCCATGCTGAAAAAGATGGAGTTGGCATTCCGCTTCGCTTCGACGGAAAGTTTCTAGTCCGGAATCAGCTGGTCCGTTAGCACGGCTGAAATGCCAGTATGCAATTCACAGTTAGAGGGGGAACTTTGATGGAAGAGGAACTTAAATGCTTTCAATGCAAGGGAGAGCTTGTGAAAGGGTATGTCTTTGCGTCGCACAGAGTGTACTGGTCGGAATCTGAAAAACCCGCCTTCATGGATGAACGATCGGCGGAGATCCTGATCAAGATGTCCGTGTTCAAAATGCGGAAAGTACCAGCCTATCGATGTGAGGTTTGTCAGCTTGTGACTTTTTCGTACGGCTAGGAGAACTAAGTGAGAAGGGCGTGGATGAAACAATGGATGACAAGCTGAAACGGGCATTTGACCTGTTTGATAATGGTAATCTCGAGGAAGCAGAAGCTCTTTATGATGAATGCCTGAACGAGATGGATAAAGGGACCGCTGCTTATGAAACCGCGTTGCATATGATGGGGTTTACGAAAAGCGCATTAGGCAAGTATGAAGAAGCGCGCTTACTTTACCTGCAACTCAGGGAAGCTGCGCAATCTGAACAACATACGGAAAAAGAACAAATTGCACTGCACCAGCTGGGAATGGTCGAGCGGATGGCAGGGAACTACGGGAAAGCGCAAGAATACTTTTTGGAAGAGATTGCAATGCTGGAGCAGAATAATCCCACGTTTCATGCGGGATTTGCCGCCAATTACTATGAACAGGGAATGATTCTGCTGAAGCAACATGAATCTGATCAGGCTGAGAGCATCATGAAAAAATCACTTCTGTATGCCGAAAAGTCAGGTGATCCGATTAGCATCGGCTGCTCTTTGCGTGGACTTGGGGAGATTTCCCTGGTGCAGGAACGCCGAGAGGAAGCGACGGATTATTGTATGCAGGCAAGGATGGCATTTGAGGGGGCTGGTGAAAGAAATGGTGTCCGCGAGATTGATGAATTGCTGCAGACAGAGTAATTGAAGGTGCAAAAGTCCACTTTTCCATTTAGGGGGAAGCGGGCTTCAGTCATGTCCTTTGTGTCCTCTGTCACGGGATCGAACATTTCGATGCGGTCGGGTTACGTTGCGATACGACCGAGTTACGTTTCGTTGCGCAAGGGTTACTTTTCGATACGGCGTCTACGTTTCGATACGACCGAGTTACGTTTCGTTGCGCAAGAGTTACTTTTCGATACGACCGTTCTATGTTTCGATACGGCGTCTACGTTTCGATACGACCGATTTACGTTTCGTTGCG
>NZ_JACSQN010000028.1 GCF_014836615.1 Sporosarcina quadrami
AGTCCGGTTCAATACCGTCTTCACACCAGCCAATTAGCTGCGTAATATAAAACTCTAACTTTTAGGGGTCACATCATGACGGGTTTGAGATGGTTTCTTATTAGCGTATGCCGTGAGCGACCATGGCATCGGCCACTTTTAGAAAGCCGGCTACATTAGCACCCATGACTAGATTGCCGGGTTTGCCGAACTTTTCGGCAGCTTCTTTACTGCTAGCATAGATGTTTTTCATGACAAGCTTCAACCGTTCGTCTACTTCCTCTTCCGTCCACGCAAGACGCATACTATTTTGAGACATTTCCATCGCTGACACGGCAACTCCGCCTGCATTAGCCGCTTTTGCTGGAGCAAATAGAATTCCGTTCTCGATAAAAATATTGATTGCTTCAATCGTACAAGGCATATTCGCACCTTCACCGAGTGCTTTCAAACCATTGCCAATGAGCATATGAGCAGCGATTTCATCGATTTCGTTTTGCGTCGCACAAGGTAAAGCGATATCACAAGGGATTGACCAAATCGCTGAGCAATCGTCATGATAGACAGCTTCAGGGTGATCTTTTACATATTCGGATATCCTTTTCTGCTCAACTTCTTTTAACCTTTTCACCGTATCAAGGTTCAAACCATTCTTGTCGTAAATATAACCCGCCGAGTCGCTACAGGCGACAACAGTCGCTCCAAGTTGTTGCGCTTTTTCAATTGCATACGTCGACACATTTCCTGAACCGGAAACAACTACTTTGCTACCTTTAAATGAAAGACTGTTCTCATTCAACATCTCTTCGACGAAATAGATTGTGCCATAACCAGTCGCTTCCTTACGACCAAGAGATCCGCCATGATTTGGATCTTTTCCTGTTAGCACGCCCGCTTCGTATCCACCCTTCAACCGGTTATACTGGCCGAACATATATCCTATTTCTCGTTTCCCAACACCGATATCTCCAGCAGGCACATCGATATCTGGCCCGATATACTTACTCAATTCAGTCATGAAGCTTTGTGTAAAGCGCATGATTTCTCTTTCTGATTTCCCTTTTGGATCAAAATCAGATCCGCCTTTCCCTGCGCCAATAGGAAGACCGGTCAATGCGTTTTTAAAAATTTGTTCGAAAGCGAGGAATTTCATAATACTGGTATTTACGGAAGGATGGAAACGGATGCCGCCTTTGTATGGGCCGAGGTCGCTGTTAAACTGTACACGAAAACCGCGGTTGACATGGACTTTTCCTTTGTCGTCTTCCCAAGAGACGCGGAAAGAGATAATACGCTCCGGTTCTGTAATTCGTTCCAAAATTCCATTGCGGATATATTCCGGATGTTTGGCAAAGACCGGTCGTAGTGAATCGAAAATTTCCCTTGTCGCCTGTAAAAATTCTTTTTCATCTGGATTTCTCTTTTTAATCAATTCATACACCTCGTGCACATAATCATTTGCACGACTGCGGTTTTCTTGAGTGGATTCCATTTTAGTCAATTGCCTCATCCCTTTCATTCTTTCATTAACATCTCATCACCTATAGCTAAATAGATATGTAGAAATCTATTTTACCATATTCAGAAGATTAATATTTCAAAATCATTTCTTCGTTTGTACTAGTATTACCGAAAATTCGAATACATTCAACCTATTTTTCATTTTTATTCACTCGAACATTTATTATTTATCGTAATAACAAATTCCTGTCGAAACAATATTTGGTAAAATAAAATCATTTACAACACTCTGAACATATAATATTATTGAGACTATCCAAAAGCCCATAAAACAGTTATTGGAAAACTACAATGAAGAGAAAGAGGAGATGCTTTATGAACTTCAAAAAAATGCTACGTACCGTTATTGGAGCCAACCTGGCTATACTCATGACACTTGCATTCCTACCTGCTCTACTAATCAATCCTGATGTAGATATTTTCCAGAGCGTCATAAATTACATTTCAAAAGATTAATAAAAATGAAAAAGGCCGTATGTGCAATGTTTGCACGTATGGCCTTTCTAGTTATTTACCTTTTTTAATTATGAAATTATCAGTGAGTAATAACCAGTTTTGTGGGAAAGCTAATCCCAATTTCCAATACATCATTCCACGCAATTTAAATTCCTTCAACAAATTGAATTTTGCTTGAATGCTGCGAGCATCTTCAAACCAGACATCATGTCGTACACCTTCATTATCCCAATATAAGAAGTATGGTGCTTGCGCGATCGGATCATACTGGATATTGGCATTTTGACGAATAGCTAAGTTGACAGCCTGCCATGGGCTTAGTGCTTTTGCAGGAACGTCGGTTTCGGGTGGATAGGGATATTTCCAGTCATATCCATACAAGTTTTGACCGAGAAAGATTTTCTCTCGTGGTATTTGACTTACGGCAAATTCTACAACTTTTCGTACTTGATTAATCGGACTTACTGCTTGAGGCTCACTGTATGAATATCCCCACTCATATGTCATTAATGTGACGAAATCGCAAATTTCACCATGCGCTTTATAGTCAATTCCACCATAAATCCCCGTAGTACTAGCTGAAGTCTTTGGAGCTAATGCAGTTGATAATGTTAAACCTACAGGTCGGAAACGAGCTCGCGCATTTTTCAAAAAAGCATTATACAGTTCTCTATCTGTCGGCTTAATAAATTCGAAATCGAAATGGACATCAGAATAGCCGACTTTCTTTGCAGTTCGAACGATATTTTCGAATAATCGGTTTTGAACGACCATGTCGGTGAAAAGGACATGCGCAAGATCTGCATTAAATGCGAAATTTTCCAGATTACTGATAACCATCGCATTCATCACATTTGCGGTTGATGCAATTGTCGGAATTTCACCAAGCGGCGGTTCTTTCAAAGAACCATCCCGTTGTGCTTCGTAACTGAACATACCTAAATACGTCAAATCATCGACGCGTGCAATCACTTCCTCTGTTAATTCCTGCATAATTGCTTCGCGTGGTTCAACATATAGAAATGTCTCAATTTCTTTTTTGATACGTTTAGGGATGTACAACCGCTGTCCAATTTGTAATATGCTTCCCGGATTTATGCCATTAATTCGTGCCAAGTTTTCAACCGTAGTTCCATAAAGCTTGGAAATGGTGTACAAAGATTGACCGGGCTGTACCCAATGATAACTACCATTTATCGGTATAACTAGTGCTTGACCGACCACAATCTTTGATGGATCAACCAACTTATTTGCTTCAGCTATTTCTTCATACGCTACCCCGTATGCCTGTCCAATACCATATAAACTCTGTCCTTGTTGCACCACATGGATTTGCATTGTCATCCTCTGCCTTTCATTGACAAAATGCCTTTACTCCATGCTATTATCCAAGCTGTCTGAATATGCATGATGGGTATTAATAACATACATATTCTTGCTGTAACGCGCCATGCTACATCTGATTTTAAATATTGCCTTATAAGGAGGATATAGCGTGACTCAAAACCAATTTGGAGAAATGCATCAAAATATGCACACTGGCTCCGTTCCCACAGACATGAATCATGGTGGACACGAATTGTTTGACGTGCATGAAGCACTTTCAGGTGTAATCGCCTCTTTGAACCAGGCGATGCTTTTAAGACCCTATGTTCAAGACCCGGAACTATTGGATATTATCGATAGGCAATACCGTTTTACCCTGGATGAATACAACATTACAGTGGAGTGCTTCAAATCAGGCACTGATCCGTCTCATCCGACAGGTAGCTACAAAATGAAAGAAGGTAACGATTTCATATATGGTATGAAACCGTCACAACCAAAAAAACCTTTACAAAATGCTAATGAAGTTAATGATGAAATAATTTCAGGATTCCTGCTCGGTTCAGCTAAAGCTAACGCTACTATGAAGGCTGCCACTTCTTTGGAAACGACAAATCCGGTTGTTAGACGCGTACTGGCAGACTCCATACCGAACTGCATTGAAATGGCATATGAATTGTCTATCTATCAGAATAAACATCACTATTACCAAGTTCCACAATTGGCCCAACAGGATATGCAACAGTTATTGAACGCATTTGCTCCCTCACAAGGCCAACCAAGCATGCCCGACCATACGATCCAATAAGAAAAGCTGTCCGGTCAAATTACTGATCGGACAGCTTTTCTATTTTACAATGCTTTATTGATAAAAGCTGATGGAATTTCCGTTTCAAACTTCATCACTTCAGCCGTTACAGGATGTACAATCGTAATGGATGTTGCATGCAGTCCCAGTCTTTTTAATGGATTCACAGAGGAGCCATATTTCTTATCCCCGACAACTGGATGGCCAATCTCTTCCATATGAACACGTATCTGATTTTTCCTACCTGTTTCCAGCTCAATCTCAAGAAGCGTATATCTTTGGTTGTGTCTTACTTTACGAAAATGGGTAATCGCAAGCTGACCGCCATTGTCTGTCGGATTCGAATACACTTTAAATGTTCTCGTCTCCTTGAGCCACGACTTCACTGTACCTTTTTCCCTCTTCACATTGCCTTCGACAAGCGCTGTGTAAATGCGTTCTTTCGCCATTTCCTCCCAATTATCTTGCAGTTTCATTTTAACTTCTTCACTTTTCGCGAATAACAACACACCCGATGTATCTCTGTCCAAGCGATGAACAATGAATACACGATCTTTAGGATTTTGCTTTTTCACGTAGGACGATACTTCACTAAATGCAGTCTTCTCATCTTTGTTTTTAGCAGCCATCGATAATAGACCTGCTTCTTTATCAATAACGATGATTGCATCGTCTTCATACAAAATTGTCAACCCCGTAATCATGCTTTCATTCAACGCTGTTTTATTCGAAAGAATTTCAACTTGTTGACCTACATGTAATTTGTAATTATGTTTTGTAATGGAACGTCCATCGACAAACACTTGTCCTCTTGTCAATATGGACTTAACTGAATTCCGGCTATTTTTTTTCATATTTTTAAGTAAAAAAGGCAATAACTCAGCCTCTTCAATTACTTTATACTGTTGTGAACTCTCTCTTTTTTTGGCTTGGTTTGTCTTCATATTCGTCTCCTCACTCTCTATGCTCTATTATCGTTAAATTGCTCTTCGATTACAAACACTGTATCATCATAATTAAAGCTTTTTGTTTCGTAAAAAAAGGGGCGATAATATGAAAGTAGCAATTTTCGACTTCGATGGCACGCTTTACGCCAATGAAACCTTCCAATTATTGATGCAACATTTAAAACATCATCCAAAATATAGCCAGGAATACAAATCGTTCTACAGACAGATTCTCCCTTTATATATAGGGTACAAATCAAAAATCGTACCTGAAAAGACGATGAAAGAACGCTCCATGCAACTTTACATTAATGCTTTGGGTTCATTGGACAAATCTAGTCAAAAAGAATACTTCTCGGAATTAAAAGATGCAATGCGGAATGACTTCAACGAAGACGTCGTAGAACGCATCAATCAGCATAAAAAGGACGGAACGCACATTATGCTTGTCTCTGGCGCATACACACCTTTGTTGAATGCTGTAACAAATGAGCTTCCCTTTAATGATATCATTGGAACTGAAATTCCATACATAGCAGATGGTCAGTTCGATAAGCAGAAAAAAATCTATCATATCCAAGGAAAACGTAAAAATGAAATGATTATGAAAGCATTAGCAGGAAAAGATATAGACTGGGCGAATAGCTTTGCTTACGGAGACAGCTATTCCGACTTGCCTGTACTTGAGCTAGTCGGAAATCCGATTGCTGTTAAACCGGAGAAACGATTACACACTCTCGCCAAAGAACGTCACTGGGAAGTGCTGTAACTCATTATGACACCATTTTAAGTCCGACGACTCCTATAACAATTAATACAACACTGGCAATTCGACCAATGCTCTTTGATTCTCCGAAAAAAACCATATTAATGAGTACTGCACCTGCTGTTCCGATTCCAATCCAAACGGCGTATGCTGTGCTCACCTGCAAATAATTGAAAGACAAATAAAGCAATGCGAATGCGCCACCAAAACCTCCTCCAAAAAGTAGGAGGTTTTTCATATTCTTTTTCTCATTATATTTATTTAATCCAATGACTCCGATGAACTCGCTTGCTGCAGCGAGCATAACTAATAGCCAACCCATCAATTAACAATCCCTTTCTTTGCTTTCTTTTCCTCCATATCATCCGCTACCTTTAGTCCAATAACACCAATTAATAAGATGAATATAAAGAAGATCTTGCTGCCGCTTAATGTTTCATGGAAAAAGAATACATCCATCAAAGCAGTCCCTACTGTACCGATAGCTGCGAAAACAGCATAGACGGTACCCGTTGGTAAATTTTCGCAAGCCTTTGCCAAGTAATGAAAATCGATAATAATGAACAAAACAATAGGAATCCAATGCCACCAGACACTCGCCACGTTGAAACCAAATATCCAAACCAATTCAAAAAAACTTGTCATTGCTACATAAAACCAAGACTTATTCATTATTATTCTCCTCACTTTTGTGACTGACTGTCATTCATTAAAGAACAACGTGTTGTTTTTTATAAAGCTGCTACCACTTATTTAATGGATAGCGCATGCTTTAAAAATTCCTTCACTTCTTTTTTCTGAACAATCGCTTCATCTTCTTTGTCAGTATCGTATAAGTAAATCTGTTCGGCAGCAGATTCCACTAGACCGATAATTAGCCTTGCTGTTCGTTCAGGGTTCACAGAGCCGCGAATCACTTCATCGTCTATCGCTCGCTTCAAACTACCACTAATCCATTCATAGAAAGGTGCATACACCGTTTCCCAATTTTTCAAGTGTTCAGTTGAAGCCAATCCAGCATAAATAAGTGCTTGAATTTCGTGGTATTCTTCATTCACTTCAAAAATCGCATCGACAAGCTGATTCAATCTTTTTGGAAAAGTCTCCTCTTCTGACACACGTTCTTTAACGATTTCAAGTGTTTTTGCAACCATCACTTCCGCAATTGCTGGCATTAATGATAACTTTGACGGAAAATATAAATAGAAAGTGCCTTGTGCAATACCTGCCACTTTCACGATATCTGATATTTTAGTCTTCTCAATTCCTTGTTGACGAAACACTTCAATAGCCGCTTCTACTATTCGTTCTTTTTTGTTCAAAGTATCCCTCCGCTCAATGAATGACTGTCATTCATTTATAATACCATAAAAAACTTCCTTTCACATCCGTTTTGAAAAATATTTTTTTCACATACTAAAAGCATTAATAATGAATATGTAAGCGGTACCATTCACATAATAGTGGGATTTCATAGATTATTTAGCTTGATTTACGATTGATTACCTGTTAATAATTTGTATTATACAATCATCACATAGGAATGGAGAGGACGTTAATGGATAGGGGTTATCATTCGGCTTTGGAAATGCATGGATTGCATAAAGGGAAGATGGAAATTGTATCTACAGTACCACTAGAAAATGCAGCTGATCTAAGTTTAGCCTATTCACCGGGTGTTGCTGAGCCCTGTCTGGAAATTGCAAAAGACCGCAAAACCGTTTTCGATTATACGATTAAAGGAAACCTTGTCGCTGTAGTTACTGATGGCACAGCCGTTTTAGGCTTAGGCGATATCGGTCCGGAGGCTGCGTTGCCCGTAATGGAAGGCAAAGCGCTATTGCTTAAGCGGTTTGCAGATGTCGACGCCTTCCCAATCTGTCTCGGAACGAAAGATGTGAAAGAGATTATCCAAACGGTAAAATCGATAAGTCCTACTTTCGGCGGCATCAATCTGGAAGACATTTCCGCACCCCGCTGCTTTGAAATTGAAAGGCGTCTGCGGGAAGAATGTGATATCCCCGTCTTCCATGATGATCAGCACGGAACAGCGATAGTCGTTGCAGCAGGTCTGATTAATGCATTCAAACTGATTGAGAAAGATCTGTCCAATGCAAAAATCGTCGTCAACGGTGCTGGAGCTGCAGGAATTGCAATCGTTAAACATCTTACGACACTCGGCTGCCGCCACATCATCCTTTGTGACTCAAAAGGTACGATCCATAAGAACCGAACACACGGCATGAATCCAGTTAAACTTGAAATGGCACACATCACAAATCCTTTTGGAGTAACCGGGAGCTTGTCTGACGCATTATATGATGCGGATGTCTTCATCGGTGTATCCGTCGCTAACCTGTTGACGGAAGCGATGATCCAGTCCATGAGTGATTCACCTGTCTTATTCGCTTTGGCAAATCCTATACCTGAAATCATGCCAAACCTCGCAAAACAATTCGGAGCATTCATTATCGCTACGGGACGTTCTGATTATCCGAATCAAGTGAATAACGTGCTCGCTTTTCCTGGGATTTTTAGAGGAGCCCTTGACGTTCGCGCAAGAGATATCAATGAAGAGATGAAAATGGCCGCTACCTATGCAATTGCTTCATTGATCGATGAAAAAGATCTTAACGCGGATTACATCATCCCCGATCCTTTTGATGATCGCGTCGTCAATGCCGTTGCACAAGCAGTTGCTGAAGCCGCAATCAAAACAGGCACAGCATCACTTTCTGCTATGCCTGTAGGTTAATTAATCATTCACCTGTTTTCTCATCAACATGAAGCGATCCATCACCTTGAATTTCAGCATAATAGACCTGTTCAATTGTACCGATACCTTTTTTCTTTAATTGATCATACACCCATTCCTCTGTGAGTTTCAACTCGGTCAAGTTTTCTTTAATCAACTTCCCATCAGAGATAATTTCAGTCGGAATATATTTAGGTTCTTTGCCAGGAGCTTTGACATCTTGTCGAGTAGCAGGTTCCTGGCTTGCTTTTTTTAAAATACTTAACTCTCCGTTCGTTTCAAGGATGGCATAATTGACGTCCGTTATTGAAAAGACTCCTTGCTCGCGTAGCATCATGTTAAGATCATTCAACGTAAAACGCGCTTTCTTCAAGCCTTGTTCACTTATTTTACCTTTCAATATTAAAATTGTCGGCTTGTCGTCAAGCAATTTCCTCGCCTTAAAGGATTTAATTGTCAACAGATTCACAAATACTGTCAACAAAGCCCACCATATTAATGAAATAGTTCCATTGAAAAAATGTGTTTCGGAGTTCACAGAAATTTCTGCCGCGATGGATCCTATCGTAATACCCGTGACATAATGGAAAAAAGTCAATTGCGAAATTTGTTTCTTTCCCATCACTCTTGCAAGAATCAGAAGAACAATGAAAGCAGTTGTTGTTCTAATAATCATTTCCCAAAAATCCACTTTTAACCAATCAGGCATGTTCAATGCACCTCCATTACACTGTAGTGTGTAACAGAAGGATTGGTTTATACTATCTGTTTGGAGGAGTAAAGCATTCTCCCAAACCTTACTTAATTATAATCGAGATTTGAACGGGCTAGCTTTAAATATAATACTCATCGTATAAGAGCAATTTATTTTTTGTTTATAAATTCTTTCCAAGCGGTGATGCCGCCTTTCAATACGACTACATCATATGCACGTTCGGCGAGAACGTTCGCACATTTTGTTGCTGAGTTTCCAGTCGTACATGTAATGATTAGCTTTTGATTTATTGGTAACGTCGATATGTTTTGTTCCGATTCGTCTTCCAGCCTAAAAATCTCTGTTTTAGGTATATTTAAACCCGACACATTAGCGTTCTCAATATGAAAGTCTTTATATTTTTCTTCAGCCCGTACATCCACAAGTACAAGTTCTTCTTGTGCATTCATTTTCTCGAATAATTCTTCAGGTGTAATCGTTTTTACCGCCATTTTCTTTTCCTCCTCAGTTATAAACGACTCGATGTCAACCTCTCTTTTCATCTAGCCAACGCTTACAATGTGACCAATTAGAATCCTATAAATTTTAATTTCCTTCAAAAACTAGCCCCCATTCTGGTAGATACTATATCACCTAATTACTTTGAACTTACTTTCTCTTTAAATCATTTGAAATCCAGCTAACTGCATCAACCAAATCATTTGCTATGTAATCTGGTTCTACATCCTTCCAATTCTCACGGTGAGTGGTAAGTGAACCTTCTCCCCAGCCTGTTTTGACTAGAACTTTCTTGGTTCCAGCTAGGTTGGCAGCTAACATATCTGAATTTCCCGTATCACCTACAACATAGCACTCATTCAGATTTAAATTGTATTTTTCTTTTGCTTTTATCAGCAAACCAATCTTTGGCTTTTGACATTCACAGCCATCTTCAGGCTTGTGCGGACAATAAAATATATCATCTAAAAAAGCTGATTGCTTCACCAAGTCTTCTTTCATTATTTCGAAACCCTTTATTAATTCATCCTCAGTAAAGTATCCTCTTCCCACTCTTGTTTGGTTTGTATACAGAAATACTTTTAGTCCTAAGTCATTAAGTACTTTTATAGCATCCGGTGCAAATTCATACAATGAGAATTCAAATGGATGAACTCCACCACCAGTTCCACCAATTGTTCCATCACGGTCTAGAAATACTGCTTTCATCACAAAATCCCTCCATACAGTCAGGTCTATAATTCTCCTTATTTTACATTCTCTCTATTGCACAATTTGACCCGTTCGAAGCACAAACCTTAAACCGCTAAATCACCCGATTACGACATTACTTTTCAATCTGCTGTATCAAAAGTTTTAAATCCTCAAGATAGACGTGGTTAATCGCTTTAATTTCAGACAAAGACTTCCAATCTGCTTCAGCAATTAGTTCATCAGGATCATTTATTCCGCTACTTTCACCAATCTTTTCTACCCTAAAATAATATGTGCTGAACCTGACCAACTTTTCATGCTCATATCCCCCGCTTCAAAAACCTAATATTAAATCACCCTGGTGGCTGTTAAATGACCCATTCACTTGATCCTAGTAGAAAGTATTACAAACGTATCCTTTAGCGAAAGAAGACGGCATATATTATTAAGCCTAGTATTATTAAAAGAATCATTATTCCAGCGCCTTTCCAACCTAAGCCACCTACTAAATCAGAAAGCCCACTTCCGTGCATACTGCTAGCTTGATGTTTTAGTTCCTTCTGCCTCAATCTTTCTCGTAGTTCTTCAGGAGTTTCGTTTTCACTACCCATTTTACCACTCCTTAATTTTAATTAGAGTGTAAAAAAATTGGTCCGATTAAGCATGATCTTATTCATTTATTGTCCTCGATGATTGAAGATATGACTTTACAAAGTATCTTTGTAAAGCTTTGCATAAACACAAGTATCCGTTAAGCTACTACCATCTGCCGATAAATCGGCATCCTTTAAAGTACCTTCTAATCTAAACCCTAATTTCTCAGGGATTGAACGACTCTTTAAATTAGTAGATTCACATCTAATTTCTATTCTTCTAAATTTCATTAGATTGAAACCTATTTCAGTTACACTTTTTACAGCTTCTAGCATATACCCGTTACCACTCTGTTTCGTATTGATCCAATAACCTATCTGACATTTTGGTACATCCCAATTAACATCTTCAAAACTTACAACACCTATAAAGTCTTTAGAGGAATTATTAAAAATTAGATAACGAAAACCATCTCTTTTCAAAAATTTTATATAAGCCTCTCTTAGATTTATTTCTGTTTCTTCAACAGTTGGTGTAGTTTGTGCAAATGGCAGCCAAGTCTTTAATTGATTCATAGAATCCTTTATCGCTTGATTGACAATACTACTGTCAACCGATTGCCTTGGTACTCGTAAAATTAGTCTTTCCGTTTCAAATCGGAGGGGGATATCCAATAATAAAGGATTCATTTCCAGTTCACCTTGCCTTTAACTTTTTATAAGACAGTCCAACCCACTAATCAAAATCACACAATTCTCGCACTGTTCAGATAAGAAGTTTTGTCACTATCGGCCCCTTTTCTCGAACAAGATTCTATTTAATTAATTAGAATAGGTATTTACATATTTTTCACAATAGTTATAAAACCCATACCGATTCATACACATTATTTTCTCGAGATTTTCATGAGTATCAAATATCTCCGATTTATTAATAATCAAACAGATCAATAAGTAATGGCAGTTCCTTCAAATCATTAATTATGAAATCTGCATCAACATCATCCCAATGAAGGTCTTTTTTCCAAATTCCTTTCATCCCGATATTTTGTGAAGCCTTTACATCATTTTCAGGATGATCTCCAACAAATACACTTTGCTTAGGTAATACATTTAGTTGATCTAAAGCCCGTTTAAAAATTTCAGGGTCTGGTTTTTTTATTCCTTCCCATTCAGATACTAATATCACATCAAAATAGTTTTCAATTCCTAAAGCCTTAATATTTTCCATTTGGAATTGTCCATAACCATTTGTAATCATTCCTAGAAGAATATTTTTACTCTTTAAATCTTCTAGCATCTGAATTAGATTATCAAAAGGAACACAGTGGAACCTAAATTCACTGATGTAATCTTGAAGCAATTCCTCCCAAGTGATTTCGGAAATATTAAATTCCTTAGTTAATTGTTGATATACCTTATCTTTCCAAACATATCCACGATTGTCGATTTCAATAAATCGTGTAATATATTTATCTTTTGGTATATGACCAACCCATTTATTTAATCGTTCATATTGGTTGTCGATGAACCCCTTGACTGAATCATCTCGATTTAACAAAGTTCCATCTAAATCAAATAGGACAGCCTTAATCATCTCTCCATCTCCCTACTATTGTTTTTACATTAATTCAACTAAATGTCCTGATTGATGAAAGAACGATAATATGTAATATACTCTCCGTTGCTGTAGTGCAGGCGTCGAATTGGATTGAGGTTAAGCACGTATAAAGTTATTGAACCACTTTCTACTATAAATTATTTTCACTCCGATATTTCACAAGGTCCAGGTGCTCCCATACTTTATATAACTGTTCTTCTTTTAGGATCTTCCAAGGGTTGAATATCGTTTGGCCGTGCTTATTAAAATACAGACCGTCACCTATGTAATAAGCTGCATGCTGAACGGTATCATTTTTATCTTTCCAGATTACTATATCCCCTTCATTCATACCTTCACCCTCATATTCCTGATACGCATACTGGCTCAAAGTCTCTAAAAATGTTTTTTGATGTACCCATTCGTGAATAAACCATTCTTGTTTCCCTTTTGAAATTGCATACAAAACAGCCGCCAAACAATTAGAACCTTGTTTATAACCAAATGTATTCGCATATGGTTTTAGAAAACCCGGCATTGTGGGAGGAGCCGCTTCACAATCTCCGTTATCCCACCACTCATAAACCATTTTATTAAGCAACTGTCCTTTAACTATAAAATCAAGGTTCTCCCACATTTCTCGCTGAATGAAAATACGCTTATCCACAATATAGTTAGGAGGTATTTTTTCTAATTCATTTACAAAATCAATAGGCACTACAAGACCTCGCGCACATTCTATTTGCGCATTAAAAATGATAGCCTGCTCATCGGCAGATCTGCTTCCAATCCAACTCTTATCAGCAATAAGCACATACTGTGCATTTTTTATGTTCCAGTACAAGTAGCTATTCACATAGTCGATTTGCTTATATGTACTGTGGTTAAAAAACTCATCAATTGGCATCAACAGTACATCTAAAATATCAATTTGGTGATTTAAGAAATCGTTTGTCAAAAAGAACAAGTCTTTATTGGGCACGAGATTTTCAATCCATGCCTCTAAATTTTTTTGTGTTGGTTTAATCTTCAATTTAATTTCCTCCAATTTTACACGACGACATTGATGAAATGTCCTTCATACTTAAAAGAGTTCCATAGATGACTGACGTTATTTAGGGTGAATTGACAACTGTGTTTAGCAGAGAACAGGATCAATCAACTTTGACATGTAATATTCATCAACAAACTCTTCGCCGATGAATAAAGAGTGTTTTTTTGTTCCTTCAATTTCGAAACCCATTTTTTTATACAAAGACAGACCAGCTTCGTTCCGACTAACAACCGTTAACTCTAAGCGATGTAAATTATGATGAATAGCCCATCGTTCCAACTCTTTAAATACTTTGGACCCTACACCTTTGCCCCTATAATCCTCAGAAATACCAACGACAATGTAAGCTGAGTGCTTGTTTCTTTTCGCATCGCCACCAATAGCAAATAAGTACCCTACTAACTCATTACTTTCATTTTCAGCTACAAGTATCGTGGAATTATTACTTTCTTTCATACGCTTTATCATGTTATTTTGCCGTACATTTTCAAATTCTCTTTCCCCGGCCTCCCAAAGCATATATTCAGAACTTGCCTCTACTTGCTGAATTAAACAAGAGAGTTTTTCTGCATCTGAAATTTCTATCTCTCTTACTTTCAAATGATATCTCTCCTTTTATCTATAAGATTTTTGCCATTTGAGCGCCATTCTCTAATTTTAATTTGATTTCTGATTACCTTTTTAAAGCTTCATCATATCAAACTTTTCAATAAACTTCCTCTTCAATAGAAACCACTTTCTTATTATCCAATTAAAAAACGACGAAGGAATGTAGTATCCGCCGCCGTCAGTCATTACTATTATTTCAATCCCACTCAAAAGGTGTTTCCTGGTAGACGTAGTAGTTCAACCAGTTTGAAAACAGCAGATGCGTGTGGGAACGCCATGTGTTCGATGGCTTTTTTGAAGGGTCGTTATCCGGGAAGTAGTTTTCAGGAATGTCTATGTCGATTCCTTTTGCTACATCACGCGCATATTCTTCACCGAGCGTACAGGCGTCGTATTCCAGATGACCGGTCACCATAATATGCTTGCTATCGTTGGAAACAATGATGAATGCTCCTGCATCTTCAGAAACCGCAAGTAATTGCAGTCGTGGATCCTGTTCAATCTGTTCTGCAGAAACAGACGTATAGCGTGAATGCGGTGCCTCGAAAAGATCATTGAAACCGCGAGCCAGTTCTACTGTCGGGTCAGTCAATGTATGGCTGAATACACCTGATAGTTTTTTAGGTAACTCGAATTTATCGATGCCGTAGTGATGATAGAGCGCAGCCTGGGCTCCCCAGCATATATGTAAAACGGAAGTGACGTTCGTCTTGGACCAGTCCATGATTTGTTTCAATTCGTCCCAATACGTAACGTCTTCGAATTTCAAATGCTCGATTGGAGCACCCGTTATGATTAAACCATCATAGCGACGGTTCTTCACATGGTCAAACGTCGTGTAAAATGAATTCAAATGATTTTTACTGACGTTGCGTGATTCATAGGTTGCTGTGTTCAGAAATGACACATTCACTTGCAAAGGGGTATTTCCTAGAAGTCTCAGCAATTGCAGTTCTGTTTTCTCTTTTTCCGGCATGAGATTCAGGATGAGTATATTCAGCGGTCGAATGTCTTGCGCTGTCGCTCTCATTTGATCCATGACAAAGATCTTTTCTTCTTTCAGCATTTCGCGTGCAGGTAATTGTTCAGGTATATTAATTGGCATTGTCAATTCCTCCTCAAAATAAAAATCCCCGCTCCCTTTGGACAGGAACGAGGATAAATTGTACTTCTCCGTTCTTATCTCTCAAGACTTTCATCTTGTTGGAGGTAGCACCTTCCTGCAAATGCAGAGGTTGCTGAAGCGTCAACGGGCCAAATCCCTCTGCTTCTCTTGATAAGAAATATTCGATTGTGACCTATTATATCATTTATAACAGAATTGTATACCTATTTATTCAGCTCATGTACTTTTGCTTTTGAAAAACCTGATCCTAATATTTCAGAAGCATTAAGGAAGATGACAAAAGAAGTTGGTTCAGCCGTCTGCAATAGTTTTTTCAAATAAACCGCCTCAGATTGTTCCACAACACAGAAAATCATCGTCTTTTCATTATTCGAAAAACCACCTGTCGACTTTACTTTCGTCAAGCCACGGTCAATCTCGTTCTGGATGATCGTCTGAATCTTTTCAGGATATTCTGTGATAATAAGCACTAATTTTGTAGGTGAAGTCTGAAGTTGAACGAAGTCAATCACTTTACTCGTCACATAAATTGACATGAGTGCATATAACGCCAATTCAAAGTTGAAGACAAATGCCGAAGTGACGACAACAACGCCGTCGACAATCAATTGGGAAAATCCGCTCGAAATGCCTGTGTATTTCTTCAACAATTGGGCAATCAATGCGGTCCCGCCTGTCGAGCCGTTTCCTCTATAAACTATCCCAAGACCGATACCTAACATGATTCCTCCATAAATGGAGCTAAGTAATGGATTCTCGATGTGTACATCAATTCCTGCTGTTATGAATATGACGAATGGAACAAAAAACGTCCCGACAATTGTTTTTGCACTAAATTCCTTACCCGCAAGCACCAACCCTAGTATGATTAACGGAATGTTAATAAGCCATTGTACATATGCGGGATTATACTCGAAAAGCTCATACAATATCGTACTGATTCCCGATACTCCACCTGCTGCAATTCGCGAAGGTAGCAAGAATATATTAAACGCAAGGCCGACGAATGTTGCACCGACAATGATCTGGATGTAATCGAAAAGAATCGACTTTTTATTAATAATTGACATACTGTAACCCCTCTTTTAAAGATGTTTGTTCAAACCTTACCTATTTTAGCAGAAATCTTTGTTCACAATAGTTTTAAAGCTTACAAAAGAGGAATAGAGGGTATAGGTAAAGATAAGATAGTATATTCATATTTTTGTATTTCTTCTAATTTACGGCTATACTTTGCTATAATCGTACAATTAAATTTACAATGTCAGGGAGGATATTATGCGCAGTTTAGGTATTGTCAGGAAAGTCGATCATCTTGGGCGAATTGTAATACCAAAGGAACTTCGAAGTACATTGCAGCTCGAAAAGGGTGCACCTATGGAAATATTTGTAGACGAAGACATGATTATCTTACGAAAATATGTCGTAGATGAAGCATGTATCGTAACCGGTGATATTACACCAGAAAATAAAAGACTGTCAAACGGGATGTTCATTAGTCCAAGAGGCGCGGAAATTTTAAAGAAAGAAATTGAAGACAACAAAAAATGGAATCAATGATCTGAGTTAGGCTATAATTAAAGGGCTACGGGCTTTCCGTTAGCCCTTTCTTTCGTGTACAAGATTATCTTTTAAATAGGAGGACATATTCAATGAAAATTTTCGCACACCGCGGAGCGTCTGGTGCTTTTCCTGAAAATACGATTGCTGCGTTCAAAGAAGCATCCTACTTACCGGTTTATGGAGTCGAATTCGACGTTCATATGACAGCTGATGATGAGTTGGTCGTAATTCACGATGAGAAGATTAACCGTACATCTACCGGTAAAGGCTATGTGAAGGATAAGACATTGACAGAATTGAAAAGTTACGACTTTGGAAGTTGGTTTTCTCCAGATTTCACAGGAGAAACAATTCCGACACTACAAGAAGTACTAGAAGTTTTCTGCGGAACTGATCACATTTTAAATATTGAACTAAAATCTGACATCTTCCCATATGAAGGAATGGTGGAAAAAGTCATTACTAATGTTACAGATATGCAGATGGAATCACGTGTCGTTCTTTCTTCATTTGATCACGGTGCAATACAACTCGCAAAGAAACTTGCACCTTCCATCGAAACTGGTGCTCTCTTCATGGAAGTGCTTGTTAATCCTGTGGATTACATCCGCAACATCCCCGCTGATGCACTGCACGTGCTTTTCCCAGCAGCAATACGGCCATCAATGCGCGAACTGTTCGAGAGTGGAATTCCGGTCAGGACTTTTACCGTCAATGATGAAAACTACGCGCGGATGTTGCAACAAGCCGGCGTAGAAGCCATCTTCACCGATTATCCTGAGAAAATGCATGCATTGCTGAAAGATCATCATTAAAAAATGGGAGAAGCAATGTTTTACTCAGCTTCTCCCATTTTTTATTTCACACATTCAATCCATTAATAAATGCTTCTATTTCTTCACGTGTTTTGCTGTCTTTACTCACAAAACGACCAACTTCTTCTCCACTGTGAAATGCTATGAAACTAGGTATTCCAAAAATATCCTGTTGCTGGCAAATATCCATAAATTCATCGCGATCGACATAAATAAATTCATACTCCGGATAATCCGCCATTAACCCCGGCAAAATTGGATCAATTACGCGGCAATCTGGACACCAATCCGCTGAAAACATAAAGATTGTCCGTTCCCCATTCTTCAAGTTCTCAAATTGCTCCACCGACTTTAGTTTTTCCATCATAACAACCTCCTAATTATCACAAGCTCCAGTTGAGTATATCATTCAAAAGACGTTCCATCATATTACATTGACTAAATACTCATGAATGAAGCGAATCAGGGAAATATAAGCTTGAAAGAAGGAGGAATCCCCTTGCGTACTTACATGCTCACGTTACTAACAACTGTATTTTTTTTCAGTCAACTCCCTACAGTTACCGCTTCGACTCCATCTGAAGCAGAACTGGTCGACGAAAGAATGCGCCATTACCTCAAGTCTTCAAGTGAACTTGTACCTTGGTATCATCTAGCTGCAATCGATCAATATGAACGCAATATCCAACAAGTACGACCTGACATCGAAAAATCGACTGGTCCTATTTCCCTTCAATTACCGGTAGAATACTGGGCTGGCGTGTTTAATCCTGATTTACAAGACACTAATCCACTGTCAATTTCGTTTTTTGGCGGTAATGGAGCAGATGGGAATGATGACGGCTTTGCTAATAGGGATGAACCTGCCGATATCCTTCATACAATAGCGAATCACCTTGCGTTATATGGCCCAAAAGACGAGGATTACAAAGCTGCTTTGTGGCATTACTACAAACGCGAAGCGACTGTAAATCAAATCATGACGATTGCCAAGCTATATAAGCACTTTGAAACAGTAGAACTTGACGCGCACACATTTCCCATTCCAAAGAGATATCATTACAGCTATCGTGGCACTTTCGGGTCAAGTCGTGGTTGGGGTGGGCGCAGAATTCACGAAGGTACCGACCTATTCGCTGGATACGGAGTTCCAGTCGTCGCCACTTCCTACGGTGTCATCGAAGTAATGGGTTGGAATAATTATGGTGGATGGCGCATCGGTATTCGTGACAACCATAACACATATCATTACTATGCCCATTTAGCTTATTTTGATAAAGGCATTCAAACCGGTGATATTGTGAAGCCTGGAACATTACTTGGCTATGTCGGCAGTACGGGTTACGGAAAAGAAGGCACGTCAGGTAAATTCCCTCCCCACCTTCATTATGGTGTATATAAATACAACGGTCGGACAGAATGGTCGTTCGATCCCTACCCAGCTCTCCGGAATTGGGAAAGACAGAAGTGAAGAAAAGGCTGTTTCATCAGAATTTGATGAAACAGCCTCTTACTTATATATTCAACGTTTTAAACAAGAAGGAGTAAACATCTGTTTGCTCTTCAATTATTTTAACAGTCGGTTTCCCCATTCCGTGGCCTGCGTTCTTCTCTACACGCAATAGAATCGGATTTTCACCTTGTTGCGCTGCTTGCAATGTCGCAGCGAATTTCTTTGCATGTAATGGAACGACGCGATCGTCCGTATCCGCAGTAGTAATAATTGTAGGCGGATAAGTAGTGCCCTCATGCACATTGTGCAAAGGTGAATAGTTCATCATGAAGTCAAAGTCTTCGGCATTCGCTTCCGCATTTCCGTAATCAGTGACCCAATAGCGGCCGACTGTGAATTTGTGATACCGAAGCATATCAATTACAGGCACTTGACAGACAGCTGCCCCATATAGGTCCGGTCTTTGCGTAATGCACGCCCCGACAAGTAAACCTCCATTACTACCTCCCATGATGGCCAGTTTTGCAGTTTGTGTATACTTTTTCTCAATGAGCCATTCTGCCGCTGCGATGAAATCGTCAAACACATTTTGTTTATTTGCAAGAGTTCCCGCGTTATACCATTCTTCCCCAAACTCTCCACCACCTCTGAGATTCGCGACAGCATAGACACCGCCCTCTTCCATCCAAAGCCTGAGTGCAGGTGAAAATGAAGGCGTCAAACTAACGTTGAATCCACCGTATCCATAAAGAAGCACCGGATTTTCACCATTCAATTCCAATCCTTTTTTATGCGTGAGGAACATGGGAATTTGCGTTCCATCTTTTGATGGATAAAAAACTTGTGTCGTCTCAAAATCAGCCGTGTCGAATTTGGCGTCACGTTTGAAGATATACGTCATTTCATCTGTCTCAAAGTCATAGCTCGCTGTTGTTCCCGGCGACAGATAAGATGTATAGCCGATGAACATCGATTTATCATCTTTCTTTCCACTCATACCCGACAGTGAAACAAAGGATGGTAACGGGACATCTTTCACGAACGCCCCGTCAAGCGCATGGATCTTCATCTCATAATAAGCATTATGCAAATAGCCAACTACAAACTGACGATTGATGATTTGGCCGAATGACAAAACATCGTCCTGCTCAGCAACGATATCTGTCCAGTTATCGTGTGATGGATTATTCAAATCGATTGCAATAATTTTTTCTTTTGGTGCTTGGAAGTTCGTTATAAAGAAGAATGTTGTCCCTTCATTCCCAATGAAAGTGTACTGAGCATCATCATTCGCAAGTAGTTTGACGAATTCTCCATCCTCTTGAAGATCTTTGTAATAAATTCTGCTTTTATTTTCAGTTCCTTTCCACACATTGAGAAGTAGGTATCGGAAATCATCGGATAAAATCGGATTGAAAGAGTGTTCCTTATTATCCAAGTCCTCAAAAATAAGCTTATCCTCTTCCTGTGAAGTTCCGATTTCATGCCAATAGACTTTATTGTAGTAGCTTTCTTCACCTGCAGCAACAGTTGAAGGATCAGCGAAACGATTATAGTAAAAACCTGTTCCTTCTTCATTCCAAGCGATACTACAAAATTTACACCAGTTCAAAACTTCTTTTTCATCCTGCCCTGTTGCAAGATTACGAATTTTAATATCTTGCCAGTCACTTCCGTTCAACGAAATACCGTAGGCCAGCCGATTGCCATCTTTTGAGAAAGAGAGACTTGTAATCGCTGCAGTTCCTTCTTCACTGATTGTATTCGGGTCAAGTATCACTTCAAAATCTTCACTAGTTAAGTCCGTCGTCCGGTAAAAGACAGCTTGGTTTTGAAGTCCATCGTTCATAGAGAAATAATAATACTCCCCTTCTTTTCGAGGAACGGAATACTTCGGGTAGTTCCATACATCCGTCAGTTTGTCTTTAAGCTTTTGACGATCGGAATAATCGGATACATACGCTCGAGTTTGTTCATTTTGTGCATCGACCCATGCTTGCACTTCAGTATCTTTCGGATCTTCTAGCCATCTGTACGGATCTTGTACTATTGTGCCGTGATAATTTTCTTCTATATTCACTTTTTTTGTATGTACTGTCATCTAAATGCCCCCTGTATTTGTCTTCTGTTTCATTTTACCATACTGTTCTGAAAAGAGAGGGAAATTGAATTTCTGAAATAAAAAATAAAGCAACCGATATATTCCAATCGGTTGCTTCCTAATTTGTCAGCGTGGATTATGGAGCGGAGGAGGAATGATCCATCCTTTTTCTTTATTCATTTTCAGCAATTTCATACCGAACATTAATTTTTCCGCATGGAATTTAGCAAAGTCCATCGCGATGTCTTCTCGCAAACATTGACCAATTACTTGGCTTATCGAGACAAGCGCCTGACCGACGTTAATGGAAATGGCACCTGCAATTTCTGGATCTGTGTAACGGACCCCTACTGGAATATCTTCTGGATTTGCTTCAGGACGATCAGGTAATGACGGAGGGGGTATAACTCCATTCGCTTTCAATATCGTTTCAAGCTGTTCATTTTCTTTCTTCATCATTGCAATGGCATCATGCAACAGCTTTTTGAGGCCTTCATCTCCTGCTTGATTTAAAAATCCCTGGTAGCCACTGATTAACCCGTTATTGGCGCCTACATATGCCCAACATCCTAATACCTCACCATAATGCATTGGTTCGTCTTTTGAATTTCCACTTAAAATACCCATCTGATTTTCCCTCTTTTCTTGAACTTTTCCACCTAAGTGATGGATTTGTTCTTATGATGTGAGGAACAGGCTTTTTTATACATACATATTTTCTGAACAAATCCATAAAATATATTGACAATACTTTTTAATTTGCTATGATAAGTCTTAATTAAATTTTCTAAACTATTAAGACGGAGACAAATGATGTGCACGGCAACCTGCAGAGAGCTGATGAATGGTGTGAATCAGTGGTTGCGGCATGTAGTAGCACTCCCGAATAGGTCCGCTGAATACGAGTAGGTGGATCCGCTTTGTGCTCGTTACGCATGAAATGAAGGCTGTCTTTTTGGCAGCGATAAAGGGTGGCACCGCGTAGCTTGAAAGCTTTTCGCCCCTTGCACTTGTTGCAAGGGACGGAAGGCTTTTTTATTTATATATAGGAGGAGATCGACATGTTAAAAGAGCAGACATTTTTACGTATTCCAGGACCTACACCCATTCCACCTAGCGTACAACAGGCGATGAATCGGCCAATGATGGGGCACAGGAGCAGTGAAGCTTCCGATTTAATTTCATCGATAAAGCCTCGATTACGAAAAGTGTTCGGTTCAACACAAGATGTAATTATTTTGACCGGAAGTGGAACATCCGCATTGGAAGCCGCTGTTGTCAATACTGTAATGCCTGGTGATGAAGTGCTTGTCATTGTGACTGGATCTTTTGGAGACAGGTTCGCAAAAATTTGCGAAGCGCATAACGTTACTGCTCACAGGCTCGATGTAGAGTGGGGAAAATCTTTTCAGACTGAAGAAGTCAGATCACTTCTTCAAAAGAATCCTGCTATCCAAGCGGTATTTGCAACCTATTGTGAGACATCGACTGGCGTTATGAATCCAATTGACTCTTTATCAGAAGCTGTCAATGGAGTCAGTGAGGCTCTCATTATAGTGGATGGCGTCTCCTGCGTTGGAGCTGTGGAAACAAAAATGGATGACTGGAAAATTGACATTATGGTCACTGGATCGCAAAAAGCACTTATGCTACCTCCTGGTCTAGCTTTCATTGCAGCAAGTGAACGTGCATGGAGGCGTATTGAAGATAATCCTAGCCGTGGGTTCTATTTGGACCTGTTAAAATACAGAAAAGATTTGCAGCAAAGTAGCACTCCTTTCACGCCAGCCATTTCCCTTCTATTAGGTTTGGATGAAGCATTGAAGCTATTGGAAACGGAAGGCTATCCCGAAGTGTTCGATCGCCACACACTAATGAAGGAGATGACGCGTGCTGCTTTTCGCGCACTAGAAATCCCATTGCTGACAAGTGATGCAGACGCGGCAGAAACAGTTACTTCCGTTCAACCCGATGATTTTGATGCAGACGCATTCAGAAAATTAGTAAAGAGCGAATTTGGTCTTAGTATGGCAGGTGGTCAAGGACACTTATCTGGGCAAATTTTCAGGATTGGACATATGGGGTATTGCTCTCCTGCAGATATGCTGCAGACAATCGCTATGATCGAAATCGGTTTATTGAAAATCGGAAAGAATATCGAATTAGGAAAAGGTGTTTCCGCCGCACAGAACGTTTACATGAGTAAGGAGGGTGCACAATGACGTTCAAAATTCTTATAAGCGATCCACTCAGTGAAGAAGGGATTCAACCATTACGGCAAGCTACCAATCTGGAGATCATAGTAGCTACTGGTTTATCGAAGGAAGCTTTACTTGAAGTAATTGCCGATGTTGACGCTTTGCTCGTCCGTAGCCAGACACAAGTGACACGAGAGGTTATCGAAGCAGCAAAAAAATTAAAGATGATTGGCCGTGCGGGTGTAGGTGTTGATAATATCGACTTGGATGCCGCTACTGAATACGGCATAATCGTCGTCAATGCACCTGATGGCAATACGAATTCCGCCGCGGAACATACGATAGCTATGATGACCGCTCTGGCAAGAAAAATTCCACAAGCATACAATTCGTTGAAAAGTGGCAATTGGGATCGCAAATCATTTATTGGTGTCGAGTTGAAGAATAAGACGCTCGGCGTTATCGGGCTAGGTCGTATCGGGGCAGAAGTGACTGCTCGCGCAAAAGGCCAGCGGATGAATGTCATTGCCTATGATCCGTTTTTAACGGAAGAGAAAGCTAAAAAGATGGGCATCGGCTTTGGCACAATTGATGACGTGCTACAAGCGGCGGATTTTATAACCGTCCATACACCATTACTGAAGGAGACCCGTCATTTATTGAATGAAGAAGCATTCAAAAAAATGAAAGATGGCGTGCAGATCATCAACTGTGCTAGAGGAGGCATTATAGACGAGGATGCCCTGTACAATGCGGTTGTATCCGGCAAAGTTGCAGGTGCTGCGCTCGATGTTTTTGAAACGGAGCCGTTCGTCGGCCACCCGCTGCTCGACTTGCCTGAAGTGATTGCGACGCCGCATTTAGGCGCAAGTACGATAGAGGCTCAAGAAAGCGTCGCAGTGGACGTCAGTATCGATGTCGTCAATTTCTTCAACGGAGAAGCCGTGCGAAATCCCGTCAATCTCCCTTCGGTGTCGAAGGAAGTACTCGCAAAGATTGCGCCGTTCTTCAATTTGGCCGAAAAGCTTGGTACATTTCTCTCCCGTCTAACCGACGAAACGATAATCGGCGTCACCATCCATTATGCCGGTGAACTTGCCGATTATGACGTACGTGCATTGACACGAAATACTGTGAAAGGGATTCTGAAAAGGAATCTCGGTAATCATGTCAATGACGTCAATGCCAAGTTTCTCGCTGAACGTTTCGACATTAAAGTGGATGAACATAAAACGACAGCGAATAAAGGATTCCTCAATCTCATGTCCGTCGAAGTGCGTACTGCACTTTCTGTTCATCGCGTCTCAGGTACATTACTCAATGGACTTGGCCCGCGTATCGTCAAAGTGGATGACTACGCTGTCGATGTCGTGCCTGAAGGACATTTGCTGTTCATCAAACATAAAGACCAGCCCGGCGCAATTGGACGTGTCGGTACATTGCTCGCCGCTAAAAACATCAATATCGCAACGATGCAAGTCGGGCGATCAGAAGTCGGCGGAAATGCGATTATGATGTTGACGATTGATAATCATGTCGACCAGCCAGAGATGGACGATCTGACTGGGCTTGCGGATATTTACGAGGTGCGCGTTATTGACCTTTGAATGTTAGTATACGATAAACTTTTATAAGTATATTGTTTAGTACGGCGATACGGGTACGTTTCGTTACGGCGCGTCTACGTTTCGTTGCGACGCAGCTACGTTTCGATACGACGCCGGTACTTTTCGTTGCGGCGCAGTTACGTTTCGATACGCCGTCTACGTTTCGATACGACACGTCTACTTTTCGTTACGGAGCGTCTACTTTTCGTTGCGACCTAAGCTATCCAATATCGGGAATAATCCATCCAAGTGACTGATCTCATAAGTCGCTTGGATTTCGTCATGCTTCGGTTTATTTTCACGATTAATCCACACGGAACGCATTCCAACTTGTGAAGAGCCCAAAATGTCGGTCATCAAGTTATCACCGATCATTAGTGACTGCTCTGCAGTTGTTTCCACTTTCTCCAACACATATTTAAAAATGGACGGATCAGGCTTCCCTTTTCCAAATGCTCCGGAAATAACAATCTCATCAAAAAACGGTGCGATTTCCGGTGTCATTTCCAATTTAACCCCTTGAAGCGATGGCGAACCATTGGTCAGTAAAACAAGGGTGTAATTCCCTTTCAATCGGTCCAGTACCGAAAATGTCTCTTCATAGACAAAAGGAGACTTCTTTCTCTCCTCAATGAATTTTGCCGCCAATGTTTCACCAAATTCTGCAGACTGTACACCTACTTTTTGTAGACCGTTTGTCCAAGTTTCCTTCTGGTATTGCGGAATAATTCCTTTCATTCGCTGGAATGATTCACCTGGATCGTCGAATGTCCCCCACAATCCTTCAAATGGGTTAATGCCGATTTGCTTTGTAAATTCATATGTATCATATGATGCATACAGTTTTCTAGCCTCTTCACGTACAGCTTCTTCTAAATTCGATGCGTCTACACCATGTTCCTCAGCAGCGTACTGGCACGTTCGGTCAAACGCTGTCGCAATGCTCTTCTTATCCCATAATAGTGTATCGTCCAAGTCGAAAATAAGTGTGCGAATCACTTCTTACCACTCCCCTTTGCTCGATTATACACAAAAACCGCTCCAAAAACGCCTGGAGCGGAATTGTTCACGTCACATATACATCGCGATCCCAAAATCGCTGTTGTGCAATCGCCTTAACAAAGTCCTCCGAAAAATTCGGATTCGTTCCAAATAAAATTCCTGCTCCTGGTTTCGCATCCGATCTGCTAAAGATATCCATCCCGGTGGAAGCTACACCGATTGGTTTATACTGTTGGTATGCTGTATTGATGAATTCAATCATATTACTGTCAAACTGTTTCTGATTCCCTGCTTTTCCGCCAACGATATAGAGCGAATCGAATAATGCGGCATTTGTTGTAACAAGTGTCTGATTGACTACAACTTTCACCCCGTCGGAGTCTTTTAGACTTCCGAGATGCTGACCGACAATGTCTACTGACACGCCCTCTTTCAACAAAGATTTTACTACATCTTTCACTTCTTTGCCGCTGAATCCTTCTCCTATTAACACACCGACTTTCAACGTGTACGGATATTTCGGCGTGTTTTCAAGACTTAACGCCGGGGATGATGCAGATACATCTACTTGTTCTCCAGTAGGTTGTTTAACACCAACCGCGTAAGCAAGCTCTTTTGCGAGTGCTTTATCGACATTAACGAACATATCAACCACTTGCTGTCTGACACTTTCAGATTTCACTTTCCCGACTTCAAATTTGAATGCGTTCCTAATATGCCGCTTTTCTACAGGTGACATGCTGTTCCAGAACAGACGGGCTTGCGAAAAATGATCTTTAAATGATTCGCTTCTAGCCTGGATGACACGCCCCTCAACTTTTTCAGCATAGTGGACATACCCGCCTTCTTTCCATGTAGAAGTAGAAGGTGTATTGTTTGCGAGACTATTTTTATGATAGCTGACTTGCCCTTTGTTGATGCGTTGTCTGCTAAAGCCATCTCGCTGATTATTATGAAATGGGCATACTGGACGGTTGATCGGTATTTCTGTAAAGTTTGGACCCCCAAGCCGCAACAGTTGTGTATCCAAGTACGAAAACAGCCTACCTTGCAGCAGTGGATCATTTGTAAAATCGATACCCGGTACTACATTACCAGGGTGAAAAGCGACTTGCTCCGTTTCTGCAAATACGTTATCCACATTACGATTCAATGTAATTTTACCGAAGAAACGGATTGGGACTTGTTCTTCTGGCCATAATTTTGTGGCATCCAATATATCAAAATCAAACATGAACTCGTCTTTTTCATCAATCATTTGAACACCAAGGTCATATTCCACAATATTTCCATGTTCTATGTTTTCCCATAAATCCCGCCTGTGGAAGTCAGGATCATGGCCAGCGATCATTTGTGCTTCATCCCAAATGAGTGAATGGGCACCTAATCGAGGTTTGTAATGGAATTTAATGAACTTCGCTATTCCTTCTTCATTCACAAATCGGAAAGTATGCACACCAAATCCGTCCATCATCCGGAAGCTTCGAGGAATCGCCCGATCGGACATGAGCCACATTATCATATGCGCCGTTTCCTGATTATTGGCGACAAAATCCCATAATGTATCATGCGCAGATGAAGCTTGAGGCATTTCATTATGCGGTTCAGGTTTGACGGCATGCACAAAATCAGGAAACTTGATGGCATCTTGAATAAAGAAGACAGGAATATTATTCCCTACCAAATCAAAATTTCCTTCTTGCGTATAGAACTTTATCGCAAATCCACGGACATCTCGAACTGTTTCAGCAGACCCTTTGCTCCCTGCCACTGTAGAGAAACGTATGAATATTGGGGTTTTTGTTCCTGGTTCCTGCAAAAATCCTGCCTTCGTAAATTCTTTCATGGAATGATATAATTCAAATTCTCCATGAGCCGCATACCCTCTCGCATGAACGACGCGCTCTGGAATACGTTCATGGTCAAAATGAGTGATTTTTTCTCGCAAGTGGAAATCCTCTAGTAATGTCGGCCCGCGGACACCTGCTTTAAGAGAGTTTTCATCATCCGCTATTTTCAGACCTTGATTGGTTGTTAATTTAGTGCCTGTATCATCTACAATATATGGTTGCAACTGCTCAATTTTCTCATTTTCCGAACCGTTCATTCAATCCCCTTCCGTATGTTCATTAAGTCATCCTCCATACTATATGCGCACGGTGGGCAATGGGTACATGGCTCAAGTTGCTCGATTTAAACCTTTAGTTATAATTAAATAAAATCCCTACATAAGGAGCATTCCTGTTAGAAGCTTTTTCGGGGACTTGAACAGAAAAAGCCCTCTTGGTATGATGCGGGGTGTCAA
>NZ_JACSQN010000029.1 GCF_014836615.1 Sporosarcina quadrami
CACCGGCAAGCCGGTTTCAGAACTTGTATTGTTGACGTTTTGCTGTTCAGTTTTCAAGGTTCATTGTGTTACTATGTTGGCCGCTTCGTTCAGAAGCAACTTTTATATAATACCACTTTCGCATTCTGTTTGTCAACAACTTTTCTAAAAAAGTTTTTCACTCGTTTTTTAAGTTGTTTTCGTTTACCAGAAGTGCAACGTTATCTAATATAACACCGGATCATTTTGAATGCAATAGTTTTCATCAAAAATAATTAGTTCTTTTTTAAAAGAGAGAAGGGAGCTGTGCAAAACTCAGTATTTGCACAGCTCCACCTTCTTTATTCCTTAGATCTCATCTGTGGGAACAGAAGAATATCTCGGATAGATTGAGCATTTGTTAGCAACATTACAAGACGATCGATACCGATTCCTAGACCACCAGTAGGCGGAAGACCATATTCAAGAGCCTCTATGAAATCTTCATCCATTTCATGCGCTTCATCATTACCTTGTTCCTTCTCTACCATTTGCGCTTCAAATCGACCGCGTTGATCGATCGGATCATTCAACTCTGTAAATGCATTTGCGTGTTCACGGCGGACAATGAATAATTCGAAACGGTCTGTAAAGCGTCCGTCTTCAGGATTCTTCTTCGCTAAAGGTGAAATTTCTACCGGATGCCCATAAATGAACGTAGGTTGTACTAGTTGCTCTTCTACCTTCTGCTCGAAGAACTCGTTCAAGACATGACCAACTTCCATCATACCGACTACATCTACGCCATGCTCTTTCGCCAACGCATGTGCTTCTTCCTTCGTCATCTCTTTCCAGAAGTCGACCCCAGTGTATTCCTTTACCGCATCCGCCATATGCAGACGCTTCCAGCCTGGAGATAAATCTATGATATCTTCACCGTATTGTACTTTAGTTGTACCTAGTACATCTTCCGCCATATAAGCAATCATGTTTTCAGTCAGTTCCATAATATCGTTATAATCCGCATACGCTTCATATAACTCCATCATAGTAAATTCCGGGTTGTGTCGTGTTGAAATTCCTTCATTACGGAATACACGGCCAACTTCATATACTTTCTCGAGTCCACCGACAATTAGGCGTTTCAAGTGAAGTTCGATAGCGATACGCATGTAAAGCGTCATATCCAACGCATTGTGATGTGTAATGAATGGACGTGCAGTAGCTCCACCTGCAATCGAATGGAGCATCGGTGTTTCAACTTCAAGGAAACCTTGTTCATCCAAATAGCGACGCATTGATTGGATAATACGGCTTCTTGTAATGAACATCTCTCTGCTTTCTTCAGAAGAGATAAGATCCAAATAACGCTGACGATAGCGTTGTTCAATATCCTTTAAACCATGGAATTTGTCAGGAAGCGGACGCAATGCTTTTGTCAGGAATGTAAATTCAGTTGCCTTAATAGAAAGTTCTCCAACTTTCGTCTTGAAGACATCTCCTTTAATACCAACAATATCGCCGAGATCTGCATTATCAAAAAGCGCATACGCATCTTCACCAATTGCATCTAAACGGACATATATTTGAATTTGGCCGCCAAGGTCCTGGATATTAGCGAATCCAGCTTTTCCTTTACCGCGTTTCGTCATAATACGTCCAGCAATTTTCACTTCATTGACGGTTTCATCTAATTCCTCTTTAGAAAGCTCTTCATACGCTTCACGAATTTCATTGGACAGGTGTGTCCGCTCATATCTTGAGCCGAACGGATCCAATCCAACCTCACGTATCTCTTCCATCTTCTGGCGTCTCACCAAAAGCTGATCGTTCAATTCATCCAAATGGGACATTTCAGTCACTCCTTCTTCAGTTATCCCACACGTGGGATGGCATGTTACCATTGTACACAAACTTGCTATGTAAAAAAAGCCGCCACGTACATGACGACTCAGCTGGTGAAGCCAATCACTATTTCACGTTCAAAAAACGCCCGACTTCCTCAGCACTTTTCCAATATACGACGCCACTGTCATCAAGAGCCGATTCCAGCTGTACGATGCCAGGTGCGATTTCAAGCAAAGGCACAAGAACGAATGCACGTTCACCCATTCTCGGGTGAGGCACAATTAAGTTCTCTGATTCAACATTGTCGTTATTATACAGCAAAATGTCAAGGTCGACAGTCCGCGGACCCCATCTGACTTCACGGATACGTCCAAGATCGTTCTCAATTTCCTGACACGACCCCAATAAATCATGTGCACTTAAAGTTGTTTCCACCTTGACGACAAGATTTAGAAAGTCCGCCTGATCAATAAAACCGACTGGAGTCGTTTCATATATGGAAGAAACGACTGTTACCGTCACCTCTTTATGTTCATGAAGAGCTCGAACCGCATCCGTTAAATGATGCAATCGGTCTCCGATATTCGACCCGATTGAAATAAACGATACATTCATACGAACTTACCTCTCGTAATTTCTACTGATACAGAGGCATAATGTCCACGAATAGGTGGATCAGGTTTAATCAGCACAACTCGTACACCTTTAACTTGCCATGAAAACTTATCTAAAATGGTGCTCGCTATATCTTCAGCAAGTGCTTCAATTAATTTACGAGGCTCACCTTCAATAATAGACTCACAAACTTCAAAAACCTCTGCATAGTTCACCGTTTTTAATAAATTATCGGTCTTTCCCGCTTCCGCCAGATCAATTGCTAATGATACATTTGCACGAAATCGCTGTCCGAGCACGTTCTCTTCCGCCAACGCGCCATGATAACCGTAAAACTCCATTTCATTCACATGAATATAATCCACTAAAAATCCCCCTCCCATACATCATTAATTCTCAATAACCGACTTACCGACTAAAACATCCATCATTCTCACCATGCGTGATACTTCCTTCACATCGTGTACACGCATAATATGGCAGCCGTGTTCAACACCAAAGCAAACTGTTGCTCCTGTACCTTCTAAGCGTTCTTCAACAGGCAAATCCAATATCTTACCGATCATCGATTTTCGGGACGTGCCAAGAAGAACAGGATATCCCATTTCCGCTATCCTCTGCAGCCCTTGCATGGCTAATACGTTCTGCTTGAGGCTTTTCGCAAATCCAATGCCTGGGTCAAGCCAAATATGCTCGTTTGGCACTCCTGCATTCAATGCGATATCCACACTTTCTTGCAAATCCGCTAGCATATCTTCCATGAATGGGTGCTCGTATTCGGCAATTTCACGATTATGCATGAGAATGATCGGTGCATTATACGCAGCAGCCACTTCAGCAATACGTGGTTCACGCTTTGCTCCCCACACATCATTTACGATACTCGCTCCTGCTTGAAGTGCAGCTTCCGCCACGTCCGCTTTATATGTATCAATCGAAACGACGCAACCGAGTTCCCGTACTAGCGCCTCCACTACTGGTGCTGTCCTCTCCATTTCTTCCTCAAGCGAAACAGGTGCGTGTCCAGGGCGCGTCGACTCACCTCCAATATCGATGATTTTCGCTCCATCACGAATCATTTCTTCCGCACGCTTTAGCGCCGTGTCAATCTCACTGTATTTTCCACCATCTGAAAATGAATCGGGCGTGACATTCAAAATACCCATTACGATGGTTTCTGTACGAAGATCCAATTCAGTTTCACCAAAACGGTAAATCGCTTTTGCTTTTTCTAATTCCACTGCGTTAACCTTCTTTCATATCATCAATCGCCTGCACGTATAGACTATGCATTTGCTTATAATAAATGCCCGAGGCTCCTGAAAATTCTTGTTCACCGATTCGCTTTAGCGGCACAAGCTCTTGAACCGCATTGGAAATGAACACTTCGGCTGCCTGATTCACGATTTCTTTTGAAAATAAACCTTCTTCAACCGGCATCCCCGCCTCTTTAGCACTTCGGATAATGAATGCACGAGTAATACCCGGTAAAATACCAGCATCAATAGAAGGAGTGTACAAAGTTTCGCCTTTCATCCAAAATACATTAGACGTAATCCCTTCAGCGACAAATCCATCCGTTGTCAAAAATAGACCTTCTTGATTTTTCAAAGAAGAGAGTTCTAATCTTCCTCGTACGTTGTTCAAGTAATTATGGGATTTATGACGAATTCCGCTTTCAGGAAGGTTTCGAGCCGTTTCAAGCCACACACCACTTTTTTCTGTCCCTCTAGGTACTTGAACAAGTTCTTTTCGGAACAAAATGACAGTAGGCGTCATATATTCTGCCGGAGCAAGTCCGATATCATGAACACCCGCAGAGACATTCAGACGAAAATACCCGTCCCGATGTTCAGAGCAAGCCGTCAATTCACGCACAGCTTCTACGATTTCTTCATTTGTATAGGGCATTGCAATTTTGTACTCGGAAAGAGCCCCCCGTAATCGATGCATATGCTCTTCGAATAAAAACACGTGCCCTTCATACGTCCGAAACGTCTCGAAAAATCCTGCACCATATAAAAACCCGTGATCGAAGGGAGAAATTCGTACATCTTCTACCCTTGCAACCACTCCGTTCATCCAACAAAAGCTCACGTCTGAACCACCTCTTTAGAATTCCTCATTCACTGTCTCAGCCATTTCCTTCGCTTGCCAAAGTGCTTTCGCCTTGTTCAATGATTCCATGTATTCCGCTGTCGGATCAGAATCCGGAACTAATCCCGCACCCGCTTGGATATGAGCTATCCCGTTTTTGACGTACGCTGTCCGAATGACGATATTCAGCTCTACATCTCCATTGAAACCAATCCATCCAATCGACCCCGTGTACAACCCTCTCCGTGTCGGCTCTAATTCTTCGATGATTTCCATTGTACGTAGTTTCGGTGAACCCGTTATTGACCCTCCAGGAAATACGCCTTTAATGACCGTCGCATTAGAAAGGCCGGGTAAAACAGTTCCCCGTACATTCGATACAAGGTGCATAACATGCGAATAGCGCTCGATGACCATGAATTCATTCGTCTCAACTGTTTCAGGAATACATACTTGTCCGAAATCGATCAATTCCTGTTCAAGCAACATTATATGTTCGCCTTTTTCCTTTTCGTTAGACAGCAATTCCTTTTCGAGTGCAACATCTTCTTCAGGGGTAGCCCCTCTCGGTCTAGTCCCACCGATAGGACGCGTACTCATTTCCGCACCACGTTTTTTCAATAGCAATTCGGGTGATCCCGAGACGACTGCAAACTCTTTTGAACCGAGTGACGCCATATAAGGGGATGGGTTGAAAGAACGCAACGCCTCGTACATATCAAGAGGATCGACGGTCAATTCTTTCGACTGGCGGACAGACAGATTCACTTGGTTCACTTCACCCAGTGAAATATAGCGTTGCACATCACGCACCATCTGTTCAAATTGCGTATCCGTTACAGAAACGTCGACATTTCCGATTCTTACAGAACCCTTAGCGGAACTTTCGACTGCGTGTTTTCTGTTAGTCAGGCCAACTTCCGCCGCATCCACCCATTCCGACGTCATACTTGCAACGTCAAGTCCTCTTTCAGGCAATGCCATGAAGTATGCCTCTTCCTTTTCAAGATCGAGAACTGCCCATCTATCAAATAGGTAGAAAAAGAGGTCAGGCGTATGCAAATCATCCGTAGCTAATTGAGGAATCGGTTCATATGTACGTGCATAGTCATAACTGATGAATCCAATGACTCCACCTTGGAAATCAGGTAGTTCAGGCAAGTTGTCCAATTCCATAGATTGGACGAATGCCGCTATTTGCTCAAGTGGTTCGCCTTTTCTTTCTTCTTTCGCACCGTCTCGCCATACCAGTTCCAGCGTATCGCCATCCAATGCTTTCATCGTCACTAAAGGTTTAACGCCCGCTATGCAAATCTTCCCTGCGCGCCCACTTTCGAGCAATATATGTTCTTCCGCTTGTTGCGCCAGTACTTTGTATGCGTAAAAGAATTCTTCTTTCGTCATTTTCGCTTTTTGATATTCCGGAAACAATTTAGCCATTCGGTTTTCCCCCAACATCTCGTAATATAGTTATCTTACTATCCATAAGGGCATTAACGCTACAAATATCAATGACTCTTCTTATGTAAATATAAAAAAGAGGGCGCTGTATGCGCCCCCCTCACTCTTCTTCAAACTGATATAGCGGTGTACTCAAATAGCGTTCACCGTTAGATGGCAAAATCGCCACAACCGTCTTTCCCTTGCCAAGTTTCTCAGCTACTTGAAGCGCGGCGAAAATGGCTGCTCCAGAAGATACACCACCGAGAATCCCTTCCTCTTTTGCCGCGCGTCTCGCCGTATCATACGCTTCATCATTCGTTACTTGAATGATTTCATCATAAATATTCGTATCGAGCACTTTCGGGACGAATCCCGCCCCTATCCCTTGGATTTTGTGCGGCCCCGGCTGACCGCCAGATAGCACTGGAGAGTCTGTCGGTTCCACCGCAACAATTTTGACATTCGGAAAACGCTCTTTCAATACACTTCCAACACCTGTTATCGTACCCCCAGTGCCAATTCCGGAAATGAATGCGTCAACTTGATCAAGCGCATCTGCAATTTCAGGACCCGTCGTTAATCGGTGCACTTCAGGATTCGCTTCATTGTTGAATTGCTGGGGCATGAACCAACCATTCTCTTCAGCCAACACTTCCGCTTTTGCAATTGCACCTTTCATCCCTTCCGCACCAGGCGTTAACACTAAATCCGCCCCATATGCACGAAGAAGATTACGACGCTCCATACTCATCGTATCCGGCATGACAAGAACCGATTTGTATCCTTTGGCAGCCGCAATCATCGCAAGGCCAATACCTGTGTTCCCACTAGTCGGTTCAATGATTGTACTACCTTCATTCAAATTACCATCTTTTTCAGCCGCTTCAATCATTGCAAGCGCAATGCGGTCTTTCACACTAGAACCCGGATTGAAATACTCCAATTTCAAGTAAATGTCCGCACTTTCCGCACCATTCATGCGGTTCATCTTCACTAACGGAGTCTTTCCTACGAGATCTGCCACAGTGTTTCCAACTTTAGTCAATTTGACCCTCTCCTAATCCCGACTTAATTGATATGTTTTATAGTATTAATCATACAACTACTTTGTGAATCGTGTCAAACACTATCTCTTTTCCCTTTTCAACAACTCTTTACCCCACTTCGTATAAAAAAACCGTCTTGCTCCTATTATGCGTAAAGAAGACAAGACGGTAAGCATTCTTTTATTTACCGTAAAACCATTTTGCGTTAAATTCTTTCCAAAACGCTTCGGGATTTACAGTTTGTGGCAGTTGTTCAAGTGCAAGCTCACGTTTAATATGATCTTTCACTTCATTATAAGAAAAAGTTGTGCCTTTAATAATTTCTTTCACTTGCACGACGGCGAACGAGCCATCTTTCAGGCTCACGACATCTCCAGTTTTGCCTTCTTTCGTTTTGGATACCATTTCATATATGGCCGGATCGATTGTTTCAGTGTCCGCGTTAATGTATCCGATATCTCCACCGAGACTCGCAGAAGCTAAATCTGTCGAAATTTCTTTAGCCAATGCGTCAAAACTTGAGCCTTTCGACAATTCTTCCAATGCCTGTTCTGCCTCTTTTTCCGTTGGTACAATAATCAGTGACGTGCGATAAGCAGTCAAAATGGTATAGAATGATTCGTTTTTATCATAAAACGCTTTAACCGTCTCATCTTCAATAACGACATCGTGAGAAAGCACTTTTTCTAAAATGATCGTTGAGCGAATACGCTGCCTCGTCTGCTCGATATCTAAACCTGAATGTGTCCGTCCATCTATAGCTGTAATGAGAGCAAGTTCTAAATCTACTTCTTTATCCGTCACTTTAATGCCATACTTTTTCGCAGCTGTTTCCATCACTTTATTATTGACCAGTTCAAGCAATACTTCTCTGCCAACTTCCTTTTCCATCGCAGTCAGCCATTGTTCACGTGTAATCGGTTCACCTGAAACAGAAGCAACAACTTCATCCGTCTGCTTCGGTTTATCAGGTGTTAACCAACCGATGAACCATAATACATTACACAACAATAGAATACCGATCAAATATAGAAGCGGTTTCGTTTTTAACTTCCTTTTCTGAGGCGACGTCTCTTGGACGTTATGATTGCGTCCGTATTTCATCAATGAATCCTTCTAACTCTTCTTTAGGGAACAGGTATTTCTCATTGCAGAAATGACATTCTGCTTGAGCCTGTCCATCTTCATCAATCATTTCTTGGATTTCTTTTTCACCAAGTCCTTTAATTGCATTACCAAAACGCTCTTTTGAACAGTTGCACTGGAATTTGACATCGATCTTTTCAAGGACGTTCACATTCCCTGCGCCGAGTGCTTCTTCGAGAATCTGTTCAGGCGTCAGGCCACGGTCAATCATAGTTGAAATCGGTTCAATGGCAGCAATCTTCTCTTCCAATATTGTAATCGTCTCATCTGTTGCACCAGGCATTACTTGTATAATGAAACCTCCGGACGCTTTAATGGAATTGTCTGGATTGACAAGAACACCCAACGCGACGGCAGATGGCACTTGCTCGGATACGACAAAATACTGTGTGAAGTCTTCTGCAATTTCACCAGAGACAAGCGGAACTTGCCCTGTGAAGAAATCACGTAATCCTAGATCTTTTACAACTGTCAACATACCTTCCGTACCGACAGCTCTGCGGACATCCAACTTCCCTTTATCGCTCAGTTCAAAATGTGTCTGCGGATTCGTAATATACCCTCTCACTTCTCCGTGCGCATTCACATCTACAACGATAGGCCCCGCCGGACCATTCCCTTCGACTTTCACCGTCAATTTATCGTTCCCTTTTAACATAGCGCCCATTAAAAGACCCGCCGTCATCGTTCGTCCTAAAGCAGCTGCCGCCGTCGGCCATACGATATGCTTCGCTTGCGCTTCTCCTACTGTATCTGTCGAATCCACCGCATACGCGCGGATTGTTCCGTCAAAAGCTAATGCTTTCAATAAATAATCGCTCATTCATTTCTACTCCTTTAGCTGTTTCTTTCGTAAATTAAATGCAGTCCTTTTAATGTCAGGAAGTTGTCTACAGTATCTATAATGTCAGTTTCACTAGCGATCAATTCTGCTAATCCACCTGTTGCAATAACTTTTGGATTTGTTTTGCTATGCTCTTTCATCCTGCCGACTATCCCTTCAACCAGCCCTACATAACCATAAACAATTCCCGCTTGCATAGCAGACACTGTGTTTTTACCGATAATATGATCGGGTCTTGTCAATTCGACGCGTGGTAATTTGGATGCCCTGTCAAACAGCGCCTCCATTGAAATGCCAATACCAGGCGCAATCGATCCACCCATGTATTCGCCTCTTTCATTCACATAGCAGAAAGTCGTCGCTGTGCCAAAATCCACAATAATAAGCGGATCCCCATACTCATGAATTGCTGCCACCGCATTAACAATCCGATCCGCACCGACTTCACGGGGATTTTCGTATTTAATGTTCAAACCCGTCTTCACACCAGGCCCAACAACGAGCGGACGCAAGTTGAAATACTTCCTGCACATTTGCTCAAGCGGGAACATGACAGTAGGAACGACAGACGAAATGATAATCCCAGTTATATCTTCAAATTTCAAGCCGACATGAGAGAATAGCGATTTGACAGCCATGGCATACTCATCTTCCGTCTTCTGACGATACGTTTCCATTCGCCAATGATATGTCAACTCACCTTGTTCATAGACACCAAGGACGATATTCGTATTACCCGTATCTAACACTAAGATCATTTTAAATTCCTCGCTAACATTCGTCATTTTCAAAGATATCATACCATAGTAAATGGAATTAAAAACAGCCGACTGCCTTAAAAAGCAGTCGACTGTCTGAAATTACGTTATAACCATCAATCTCTCCGTTGCTCATCGATGGAAGGTAATGTTTTATCACCTGTGTTCTCTTGCGGCAAATCACCAATGGATGGATCAGTCGGTGCGCCAGTAACGTCAGGATTCACGTCATCATTCGTCGATTCCGTCGCCTCGTCAATCACTTCCGCTTTCACATCCGCATCATTGCCATTTTGCTCGTAAGCACGTACTGGCAATGTACCGTGATCTTTCAAGTGGTTGATCTGTTCAGCATCCAATGTCTCCACTTCAAGAAGTGTTGTAGCGATTAATTCTAGCAAATCACGATTTTCCGTCAAGATTGTTCTTGTACGCTCGTATTGTTCTTTAATAATACGTTGCATTTCCTGATCAATTTCATAAGCGATCGATTCGGAATAATTTTGCTCGGAATTAAAATCTCTTCCAAGGAACACATTTCCACCTTGCGCTTGACCGAACTGGATCGGACCGAGCTTATCGCTCATACCGTATTCTGTAACCATAGAACGTGCAATTCCTGTCGCACGCTGGAAGTCATTATGCGCTCCAGTAGAAACTTCTCCCAGGATAATTTCTTCCGCTACACGCCCACCGAGCAAGCCAGAGATTTTATCAAGAAGTTCAGGCTTCGTCATGAAGTACCGGTCTTCCTTAGGGAGCATGACCGCATATCCGCCAGCCTGACCACGAGGTACGATCGTCACTTTATGGACAACTTCTGCATCATCCAACTTTAGACCGACAACAACGTGCCCTGCTTCGTGGAATGCTACAATATTGCGTTCTTTCTTAGAGATGACACGATTCGTTTTCGCTGGTCCCGCAATGACGCGATCCGTCGCTTCATCGATATCGGACATATCAATCTTCTTTTTGCCTCTTCGTGCAGCAACAAGTGCCGCTTCATTTAACAAGTTTTCAAGGTCTGCACCTGAGAAACCAGGTGTACGTTGAGCGATCGCCTTCATATTTACCGTGTCATCTAGAGGCTTATTGCGCGCATGCACATGAAGTACCGCTTCACGACCTTTAACATCCGGACGGCCAACAGTAATCTGGCGGTCAAAACGTCCAGGACGAAGAAGTGCAGGGTCAAGGATATCAGGACGGTTTGTTGCAGCAACGATGATGATTCCTTCGTTGCCATCGAAACCATCCATCTCAACCAATAGTTGGTTCAATGTCTGTTCACGCTCATCATGTCCGCCACCGAGGCCTGCGCCACGTTGACGTCCAACTGCATCAATTTCATCAATGAAAATAATACATGGTGCATTCTTTTTCGCGTTTTCGAACAAGTCACGTACACGGGATGCCCCGACACCGACGAACATTTCAACGAAATCCGAACCGGAAATCGAGAAGAACGGTACTCCGGCTTCACCTGCAACTGCACGTGCAAGCAATGTTTTACCCGTACCTGGAGGTCCTACAAGAAGGATACCTTTAGGAATACGTGCGCCAAGTTCTACGAATTTACGCGAATCTTTCAGGAAATCGACGACTTCCTCGAGTTCAGCTTTTTCTTCATCCGCTCCTGCAACATCGGTAAAGCGGACTTTTTTACGATCATCTGTATGCAGCTTCGCCTTACTTTTACCGAAGTTCATGACTCGGCCACCGCCGCCGCCCTGTGCTTGATTCAGTAAGAAGAAGAACAGGATGATAATGATGATGAAGGGAACTAACCCTGTAAAGAAAGCTACCCAAGCGCTCGTTTGAGGCGTTTCCAACACTGTGATTTCAGGGTTGTTCGCTTCTCCAACCGTACGGATCTCTTGGATAATCGAGTCATCATTGTTAAGTACGTTAGTGGTGAACTTCTCACCCTCTTTCGCACCTTTCATTGTTCCTTCAATGGTTAATACACCTGCTACAGGTTGTAAAGACAGTGTTTCAACATTGCCTTCTTTTAAAGCCGTATAGAATTGATCATACCGAATATCTTCCGTTTTCGGATTCGGATTATTTAGTGAACTGAAAATCCCCATAATTGCAAGGAAAATCAATCCGTATAGTAGAAAGTATCGAAGTATACGATTCATCCCAAGCCTCCTCATTTCATTCAACAGAAAACTATTGTAAATCTTAACATATAAAGGTTTCACACTACAATGAAAATGCCTTTCTAACTAAGGTCTTACACTACCCACTCAACAGAAGCGATATGTAAGAGTTATACGTGTATTTGATTCGAACGGAAAAAGCTTTTCACCACCCCTAATACAGGTTTGTTGAAAAGCTTCAGAAAGAGTAGATTTCCTTTTTCAATACACCGATGTAAGGTAAGTTTCTATATTTTTCTGCGTAATCAAGACCGTAACCGACTACAAAAGCATCCGGAACGATAAATCCAACATAATCCGCTTTCAGATCCACTTTACGTCCAGTTGGTTTGTCGAGCAACGTGACAATTTTAATGGATTTCGCTTTACGGTATTTAAATAAATCTACAAGGTAGTTCAATGTCTTTCCGCTATCAATGATGTCTTCAATGATTAGGACATCACGACCTTCGACACTTGTGTTCAAATCTTTAATAATTTTCACTTCGCCTGAAGACACTGTTGCATTGCCATAACTTGAAACATCCATGAAATCGAGTTCGATGTATGCATCCACGCGCTTAATCAAATCACTCATGAACGGCAAAGCCCCTTTAAGGACACCAATTGCGAGTGGGAACTTGTCTTGGTAGTCCGCTGTAAGAACAGCGCCAAGCTCAGCGACTTTCTCTTGAATCTTCTCTTCTGTAATGAGTACTTCTTCGATATCTTTTTGTAACATCGAAAACCCTCTTTTCTTCATAGGATTTTTTAAAACTCTTTCATTCTAAATATGTACTGATCCTGTTCTGTATGACTTTTTCTAAATTGAATGCCATACCGTATGCCCGGGACCGCACAAATTTCACCTTTAGCGGTAATGAGCACAGGCAATTCGCGTCTCTTGTCAGCACCGATCTTTTCATCAATGAACAGTCTCGACAAACGTTTTGGTTGGGTCATTCCTGGAAGTAAGATTCGATCGCCGTCATGTCTACTTCTGACGTAAAGAGGTAAATCGGAGTCAGGTATATTAAAATACCAACTTTCTGAGGCACTTTCGACATCTTCGTCCACAGAATTCCAATACAAGAGCGTCTGTCCCCATTTTGTCCATTCACCCATCGGTAGCATCGTCATAGGGTTTAGTTCATTTTCGAATGTCTTCAAAAACGTGACCCGATCGTATTCACGTTTAAAACGGTAGCCTCCCGGTAAGTCGATTGTGACATTTCCGCGATCGCTCAATAACTGCTGGTGAAGTGTATTCAATAGTGACGCGCTATATTCAAGGGGTATAATTTCCCTATTGTAAATATACTTCAATACTAGTGGAATGAAACGCGTTTGTAAAGCAGTGTGCATGCTTGAAAACATCTTTATCGAAAAGGTTGGAAAGCCTTTGTCCGTATATGACACAATCTCTTTAAATTGCTCATTTGTTAGGCTGTCCAATAGCTTTTCATCGTTCTGCAGTGTCATTGTCATTTTCACGGCATTTATTGCTGCTGCGGAATTCTCAGCTAGCAATAAAGGGGCAACATGATGGCGCAATCTGTTCCGCAAGTAAGCATTACTCGCGTTGCTCGGATCCTCCCTGAAATATAGATTGTTTTCATGTACATAGTCTTTCAATTCCTTTTTCATTGCTGGTAAAAGTGGCCTAATGACCGTTCCTCCCTTCATTTCACGTTCAGCTAGTATACCCACAGGATGAGCTCCTCTAGACAACTGCATGAGCACTGTTTCCAATTGATCTTCCGCATGATGGGCAGTCGCAAGGACCGAATAATTCTCTGCTTGCATGACCTTACTGAAAAACGCATATCTGCCTGTCCTACAGACATCTTGCATATTGCCTCCATCTTCTGCAAGGATGTCAGGAACAGGTACGTGACCTCCGAAAAACGGAATGCTAAGCTCTTCACAGATTGTTTTTACGAAATGGCCGTCTTCCGCAGACTGCTCGCCACGCAACATATGATCGACGTGCGCTACAGCTATTTCTATTTGGAATGTAGTACGTAATGATGTCAATAAAAGCAAAAGGGCAACAGAATCGACGCCGCCGGAGCAGGCGACGAGGACTCGTTGACCTGAAACTAGTAATTGGTTTGTATGGATAAAATCCCTTATCTTTTTCTCTAAGCCGTTCACAACATAACCTCCAAATCCTCAGTCCCTTTCCTCTTATTCTACCCCATAACTTTTTCCCGGGAAATATTTCGATTCGTAGGTTTGATCGTCATCCACTTTGGCAATACATGATCCATCTTCATGACGAGCACAGTCCGGTCGTCTGCCACAACGCCAAATCTCCGTTCCATTTCCGCCATAATTCGATCCGCCAATGCTTCACATCCAAGGTGCTGGTATTTGTCTAAAATGCCGAAAAGTGCGTCCTCCTGTTTTTCAATTGTATACTTACCACTAAAAATGCCATCCGTTAACATAACGACAATATCTCCTGATTTCAACTCCTCGTTTTTCGCTTCTACAGAAAACGACGGTAGGAATCCTACAGGGACCGATTTACTTTCAAGTCGCACAAAGTCTTGTCCCCGCTTAATATATGTGCTCATCGAACCTGCTTTCCATGACCATAATCGTCCGTCTTGTAAATCGATCAGCGCAAGATCTAATGTTGCATACATATCGTCAAGACCATTTAGCGACATCATGTAATGTAGCGTATGCATGGCCGTTTCAGGATCCATTTTACGGTCTAGACATTCACGCATGAGCCTTATCACCTTCCGGCTTTCGCGATACGCGTTCATATCATGCCCCATCCCGTCGGATAATAAAACCGCAGTCAGGCCGTCATGTATCGGAAAAATCTCATAAGCATCGCCCGCATGAAATGTTCCACTTCCCGCTGTGGCCACGATACCGTATTCGAGTGAAAAGCGTACGGAAGAACAGAATGTCAATTGCAGGTGGGGAAAAGGTTCTTGTTGTAATGTCGATTTTTCTACTTTGAAAGGTTCTTGATAAATCTCTTCGATCAAAGGCAATATCATTCTCTCCGCCACAGTCATGTCCGTTTCAAAGTCCGATCGCTTCTCTGGTATGGAACAGACAATCCGCGAAGCACCTTGCTCCTCCGATAAAATATCAATCTGATAAAATTCAATCCCTTGTGATTTTAGCCGCCTTCCTAGTTCTTCTTCCGCCAGATGATTAACAGTCATCTCTCCTTTTATATCATTCATGATTTTTTCCAAGTGATTACTCATATCCCTTAATTGCAAAGCGAGCATCTTCCTACCATGCTGCAGTTGCCCCATAAGTAAGTGGTTTGTTGCCTGCTCTTCAAGCTCCGTAATCAGCCCTGAGAAACGAATGCATTTATATTTGATTTTCTCTTCCACCCTATGGCGAGCCGCTTTCTTAGTTGCTGAATAGGTCGATTCCCATTCATATAGCAACCTGGACATGCCCGGTTCATTGCCTTCCCAACATTTCGAATAACGGAAACAAGACTGGCAAATTGACGGAATCTCTTGTGATGCTAACGTGTCGTCAGATTCAAAACGGTCATTGACGAGAGTCGACATGAATTCGGCAAATTGTTGGAAGTCGGATAACTGTTCATCCAATCGATCCGTTAGCCATTTTTGCCGTTTAACGGATATGTCTGGTTGATCGGGTTTAATCATCTTGCTAATTGGCTTAACCTTTTTTGTCGGAATGAAAAAGAAGATGAAAGAAGCGAGTCCAATCGTTAAAAAGTGCGATATATCAAGCGGCAACGTCAAATCATATAAAAGAAAGAAGACAGAAACAGCGTATGCCCCTGTGACAATTCCAAGCTTTCCTAATCTTCGCATAGCACCGGCAAAAAAACCGGTCATTCCATATACAGCCATCATGCCTGTGAAGGAAAGTTCAGCAATGCCTGAAATGGCTGCAATCATCATAGCAATCGTTGTGGAAAAAGGAAGACCACCGGCAAGCGCTGCTAATAAAATCGTCAAATGTAGAAGCAATCCTGAAATGGATATCGGTCCGACCATCAGGCTGCCCATCCCTGTCGTAGCCATAATACCGATGATACAAATTGCACCAAGGCGCTCAGGTGACCATTGGCCGAAAAACAGTCTGTCACGATGCGGGAATGCGACGAAAATGAAAAACGTCATGAATAATGCCAATACCGCTTCAAAACCAATTGTCAATTGTACATCCACAGGTGTTTGGCCGCTATGCATGATAAATTGCCAAAGTACTTGGACGACGATAATCGTACCCGCCACCGTAAGCGGAATCGACTTCCTTGTCAGTGGATGCTTGCTCACTACATTGAATAATAGTAGTTGCAATAGGTAAATGACAGCTTGTCCAATTCCAAGAAACGCTCCTCCAGCCATCCCTCCGATAAAAACAAATACAAGGTACTTACGGAAACGCAGTTGCGCAAGTGCCCATACTGGCAAGAAAAACGGTACCGCAGCATCGAACAAAACAGCTTGCGACAAGAAAAATGTGCCTAGCAGAAAAAATGTCGCCATTAGTACATGTTTTTTCCGTTTCCCTATGGACTCCACCATATGCCGAACTTGTTGGCCTACGGGTCTTTCTAAATCACCGATCATCTTCATCTCACATTCCCCCTATGTGTAGTTGTCCATAACTATACATGGGACAACCCAAAGATTTTGTCTCTTCCTGACAAGCCAGTTACAAAATCTTTCGACTCTTTCTGGTGTGATTTTCTATTTTACAAGATGTTGTTGACAGACCACGTCGAGCCATGTAATATGATATTTGTTGTTCGGAAAATCACTAGATTTCACTGAAGACATCACGGCGGCGTAGCTCAGCTGGCTAGAGCGTACGGTTCATACCCGTAAGGTCGGGGGTTCGATCCCCTCTGCCGCCATTAATGAAATGCGTAAACGGCCGTTCAGGCCCGACAGGCATAAGAGAACCCGGCGTGTGGCGATTTTTGCCACTAAGCCGGGTTTGCTTATGACCCGAGGGACTGGCCGTTGGAGCTGGACACTAGAAATGCGTAGAGCGTCGTTTAGCCTCGACAGGTGCTGGAAGCCTGAGGTTAAAGGCGCTCTTTGCCTTTACCCTCACGGCTGAAGCATCCCGAGAGGCTAGCGCTCGAAACTGGACACTAAAAAAAACGATTCGGAGTAAATTGCTCCGGACCGTTTTTTTATTCGAGCTTCGTGGGCTTTCATCAAGTTTTAGGATATATTTTGTCGCGCAGAATGCTTTTAACCAATTAAGGTGTTGTACTTGACTATAAAAGAGATTACTTTATAAAACAGCGTGTTATAGGTGGTTTATATGAGCGCGAAAGGGGCTTTTACGGGCGGAGACTAACCATTTTCGGGCGCGGATTCCACTTTTACGAGCGCAAGTCTATCAAATACGGGCGAGTAACAAGCATTTACGAGCGCGCAACCTACTTTTACGGGCGCGGACACGTCAAATACGGGCGCACGCCTCTTCAATTCTACGCCAATCACCAATCCAACAAAAAAGAAAAGCGCTCCAACATCTTCAAAAGATGTCGAATCGCTTTTCGTAAAAGTAGATTTACATTTTTACTAATTGAAACAGCCAGCAAGTTACCCTCTTCTTGCGCCACGGCCACCGCGTTTAGATTCTGTTGCTCTTTTTAATGTTGTCAGACGTTCTTCACTGTCTTTCATGAACTTCGCCATCTTTTGTTCAAAATTCTCTGGACGCTCAATGGCGCTTGGACGGCCACCGCCGCCACGTGGACGTTGAGGGCGTTGAGGACGTTGTTCAGCTTCCGGTTTCGCTTTTCTGATCGATAAACCGATTTTGCCGTCAGTGCCGACATTCATCACTTTCACTTCAACCATATCGCCGACTTTAAGATGTTCGTTAATGTCCTTAACATAGTTGTCTGCGACTTCACTTATATGGACCAGACCCGTTGCACCTGTTGGTAGTTCCACGAACGCTCCAAAATTTGTGATCCCTGTAACTTTACCCTCTAACTTGCTGCCTACTTCAATTGACATAAAAAAAATGCTCCTCCTTAAGAAATAACGACCTCTTTTCAGAAGCCTTTTTACCATATCGAGAGTCCTGCAAAAGCAGAATCCTTACTTCCATTATAGCCAACAAAAAAAGAGTGTCAATAAGACTACTCTTTTCCGTCAACCTTTTCTTGTTTTTTCTTGTTTTTATTAGGAACAGAAAAGATGATTTCGTTTTTATCCGATAAGAAGTATTCCTTGCGTGCAAGCTTTGCAATATAGTCTTCATCGTCGAGCTTTACAAGCTGTTTTTTCAAAAGAAGCTGTTCATTGTTAACCTCTTCCAACTCAGCAAGCACTTTCACTTTTTCCTGCTCTTTCGCTTGCAATGTTTGTTTTTGCTGAATCAACACATTCGTGAGACCACCAAATACAAGCAGCGCAATAATCGCATACAAAACGAGCTTTCTCTTTAATCGCTTTCTCTGCTTATTCCGCCATACTTCTTTCTTTTGCAACGAGCGGACATATTCAGTTTCAATCGATGCAACGGTCGTGGATGATGTCCTTTTCCTTTGCTCCATGTCTGCACTCCCTCTCATTACACCTCGAAATTAGATAAGTCTAGTAATTATACATCATTTCTCGGTAGTTTGAAAGAGGGAGCTATAGACTTTGTTATATAAATAAACAAACGGAGCACTTAGTACCCGTAGAAGCTTAATAACCATCGTGACAATCACGCGGATAATCCGCACGGCAAGCAGAATGACAAAAACTATCGGCCGGATAACGAGTAGATGGACAACGCGCCCCAAAAACCTGAAGGGGCGATGGAAAATTGTTGCATATAACAATAGCCCGCTCACTTGCGCAAATGGATCGTACATCCTCCATGCACCGTCCCTTACAATAAACAGTACATAAAAGGACGCACAGCCGATTATAATCCATCCGATTACTTCAAGAACTACTGAATACTTCCGGATTACTGAACGCTTCCGAGACTTGTCAATCCCGTTACCGATCAGATCCATAAACGCACCAGCCACGATGCCTGTCCCAATCATTGCTAGTAAACTAAGAAACTGGACGGAGAGACTCATCCAAATAATTTATGGAGGAAATTACGTGAACCTGTCTCTTCTTCGTCGTATTGCATCGTAGCAATTGTCCCTTCGAGCGTCAGAAGCCCTTTGTCGACATCCAAATGGACGATGCGCAGCTCCTCCCCTCGGATTACGAGCACCCCTTGAGAAGTCCGGATGATGAACTCCTCCTGGTCGAACCGGTCGATTGTTTTTACAGATGTAAGATCCATTCTTTTACGATTTCGCATCGTGACAACGTGATCCCCCGATGGAATTGCGTATGTTGGACTATCCGTCTGGATTTGCATACTATTCCTCCTTCGCTTGTACGTTCACTGCCATCTTATGCAACAACATAAAAAAACATGTCAGGAAAATTCCTAGACATGTCTTTATCTTTATTCAATCTTCATCATCAATAAATTCAGGTTCCACCTTTTCAAGCTTCTCTTCTTTTAAAATCGTATACATCATCGCAGCGTCTTCTTTCTTTGTTGACTCTTTCAACGCTTCAATTTTGACCGTGACAATCTTTTGTCCGAACCGAATCGCGAGCTCGTCGCCTGGCTTCACAACAGATGAAGCTTTCGACACCTTCTCGTTGATCGTAATACGTCCCTGATCGGCTACTTGCTTTGCCAATGTACGTCTTTTGATCAAGCGTGACACTTTCAGAAATTTATCTAATCTCATTTCTTTTCCCTCCCCTTCGCTTGTTGCCAGAATGCTTCCAGTTCATCGAGCGTATAAGCGGAAAAATCGCCTTTTCCATCTTTCACACTTTGCTCGACAAACGAAAAGCGACGATTGAATTTCGCGTTTGCATGTGCCATCGCTTCTTCAGGCGACAGTTTCAAGAACCTCGACAAGTTGACGAGCGTAAAGAACACATCGCCTAGCTCATCCGTTTGGCTCTCTTTCGTACCATTCTCCACTTCCACCTTAAATTCCTGCCACTCTTCCTCGAATTTATCAAAAGCTCCTTCAATATCCGGCCAGTCAAACCCGACTTTCGCAGCTTCTTTTTGATAATTAAATGCAGTGAGCAAAGACGAACTATGGCGTTCCTGTCCATTCAGGAGCGAATCGACTTGCGGCTTCTCCGTCTGTTTAATCTCCTGCCAATTCAGCAACACTTCATCCGAATCCGCCACATCCCGATCACCGAATACATGTGGATGGCGACGGATCATTTTCTCACTGATTGACTGCAAGACGTCTTCCATTGCAAAGTACCCGTCATCCTCACCAATTTGCGCATGCAAGAACACTTGTAGCAGGACATCACCCAATTCTTCAATGACCCCTTCATCATCTTGCTGATCGATCGCCTCAAGCAACTCATGCGCTTCCTCGATCAAATACCTTTTCAACGATTCATGCGTCTGCTCACGGTCCCATGGACAGCCATCCGGTGCACGCAATGCCGCGATGATTTCACGGAATGTCGACCATTCTTTTAACCGTCCTTCTCGCTCAAGAACCGGAGGCACATAAATGGTCGTCAAGTTATCGATTTCCGTCTCCCTGTCCAACTCAAACAGTGGTACAGTCCGTAGCTTTTCCAATGAAGAACCAGCTGCTGTCACAATCGTCACGGGATGATCGAACGCATACTTCTCCATCAGTGAAAGCTTCACTTCCGAAGCGACAAATGCGTCATACACTTGTCCGATGAGCACATGCTGCTTCATCTTGACGTCATCCCGTCCCATATCCGTGCCATCCAGCAATTGAAAACCTTCTATTGGATCAATGCGCAAAGCACCGAAAATTGGGTCAAGAAAACTATTGCCACCGGCAATGTCGAGTTGCACTAGCCCAACACGTTCTTTTTCAATCAATAACTGGACCGTCCGCTCCGCAACAAGCGGATGTCCCGGCACGGCATATGTAACAGGTTGCTCCTTCGCTAACGCCACTAACCGCTCCGCAATTTCCTCATACACTTGCTCAAAAGCGTCATTTTTTTCATAAATCGCGTCAAAGCTTTCGATTTGCAAGCCTTCCGCCCGCAATTCTTCAATAACAGGATGCTGATCCGTCCTTGCAACAATCAATTCTGCCGCCTTCAGTTTGCGATACGTTCCTATGGATAGCTGGTCAAGGTCACCTGCACCAAGCCCGATAATTGTTAATAGATTCATCTAGTCACCTTCTATTTTTAGTAAGCAGTAATTGCACACGTGCCAATCTTTTTCCGAACGGCAGTAAATACCATTCCTTTTCAGCCATTATACGCGATTTCATGATAATCAACAGGAAAACGCCCGCCCCCAAAACGACTGCCGTCAATGCGCTCACTGTCGCACCAATCCGTGACGATAATTGAGCGAACAGAACCTGATCAGCTAGCAACAACCACGGAATAATGACCGCAATCATTCCTCCTGTCGCTACAAGCAGCCATCCATAAAAACGAGCGGGAGCCAACTTCACCGGCAACACTTTTTTGAAATAAACGAGAAGTCCACAAGCAATCACTGCGAATCCGATATTCCCTGCAATGGCAGCTCCTGTCACGTCTAAATGCGGTACTAATAACTGGTTCGCTATAATCTTCACAACGAGGCCTACCACGAGCAACAACGTAGGGATTTTCACTTTCCCTGCACCTTGCAACATCGCGGTCAGTGGCAAAATAAGCGACAGCCAAAAAATTTGAAACGAAAAAATGATGAGCGTTACAGACCCGTCCCTTGTTTCAAAAAGCATTTCATTCACATATGGCAAGACGAGCGCAAGCCCTACAGCCGCTGCCCATCCGAATAGAAATGCTGTCCGGTATGTGAGTGAGATGAACGGCTCAGCGCCTCGACCTTCTTTTTTTGCTGCATGATGGGCAATGAGCGGTACAATCGCCAGCGCCAACGTCGAAGCGATCAAAATGCCCATTTGCACAAGTGGCTGTCCTCGGTCATAGACGCCTTTCATTTCCATCGCCGTGTCTGATACAAACCCTTCAGACAGAAGGATATTATAGACAGTAAACGAGTCTGCCATCTGGAACAGCAATAATATGAGTGAGCTCGCACTGACACTTAAGCTTACGACCGTCAATTCCTTCACGACACGCCATGTATCAATCCTCACTGTCGGACCCTTGAATGCATTCCGGGTATAGAGAGCCAGGATGACGACGCCCGACGCCTGACCGATCACTGCACCCCACATCGCCATTTCTCCAGCCTTATAAAGCGAAGCACCGGCACGTATCACTATCCAAGTCCCAATTAAAATAATCGCCACCCGAATGGCTTGTTCTCCGACATTGGAAACGGCAACCGGCGTCATCCGACCTTCCGATTGGAATGAGCCTTTTAGCACCGCAAGCATCGGCATGACGAGTACGATATATGCCCCCGCGCGAAGTAGGGAAACGAGTTCAGGATCCCCCATTGCATTTGCGATATTTGGTGCAAACGCCATTAATAGGATGAAAAATGACACGGACAAGCCAGTCAAATACATAAACGCAATCCGCTTCACTGATTTTGATTCACCCTCACTCGCACTTCCCGCAAGCAGCTTCGAAACCGCCACCGCAAAACCGTACGATGTCCAGACGATGAAAATCCCGATGAACGGATACACTTGCTGATAGATGTAGAAACCTTTGTCGCCCACAAGATTTTGGAACGGAATCCGGTATACGGCGGCAAGCAGCTTTACTATAATGGCCGATATCGTCAGGATCGACGCGCCTTTCATAAACGTTTTCATATTCCAATCTGTTGTAGCCATCACTGCGCCTCTTTCGATGAATAATAGGTATTCTCTAGTATACCATCAACGCAAAACAGCCACACGCCCCGTTTACGGAAAGGACGTGTGGCTGTTTCATTTCATTTTCCTGTTATTGTAAAGGCGTTTTTCATTGATCTCCCAACTGCAAAAGCACCTTTGTGAACTGTTTGAAATCGTCTATATATTTATTTAAAATAGATTCTAAAATACCAAGATCCAAAGCTTGATAGTCATGAACAGCGATGTTGCGGAAACCGACCATATTCATCAATGTTTTTGCAAGATCCGCTCCGATCATGTCCGCTTCCTGTAAAAGCTTGAATGCTTCCCGACTCGTTTTGGGCACTCCTAGTTTACGCTCACTCACTACATGCATCGCCAAGTCGATGCTCGCCTCACAAGCACGTTGAATGTTCAAAATGATACTGTCTTGTTTCGTAAAGTCTGTTAAATTATCAGGATTCCCTTCATACACATCATGAATACGTTTCAGACAGCGCTCAATCGTTGTCGTTTTGTTTAAGATGACATCATTCATCCCCAAATACACTTCCCCTTTCTTTTATGTCATTAATAATGCCCGCACGTTGTTCATTTAAAGTTACGTACATGCTATAGGCTCGCATTCTTTGACGGATGAATTCATTTTCATCCTCTATATAGATAGGAATACCATGTGCAAAAATCTGCATTGTAAAAACCGTATCAATTTCTTTAATATCAATTAAATCCACTTCTCGCCCACCTATTAAGGCAAGCTCATTGGATAGCAGATAACGATCATAAGATGATAGTTGCTTGCTGCTGAAATAAGCAAGATCGATGTCACTCTCTTCGCGCACTTTGTCTATTGCAAAAGATCCAAAAAGGATAATGAAAGCTGGATTGACTTCTTGCTTAACCTTTTCAATGAGTTGTTCTTTTATCTTGTTTACTAGCACACGTATCACCGCCTTATGAACAGTATAGATGTTTACGGGGAAAACAACAAAAAGAACATGTAAGAACGAATATTTCAGATGAAGAAACGGGTTCCATCTACCGTCAACGCAAAATTGAAGCAGAACCAGTTTTTTGGATTCTTGAAGGCTAATTTGGGTTTCACTCGGTTTTCTGTTCGAGGAAAATCGAAGGTTGAAAGTAAAATTGAGCGCGCTCAATTTTACTTTTTATTATTCGAAGCTAGTTATGTCCAGCCTAAAGTAGTGGTTTTTATCGTAAATGATAACATTAATGAAGGAAGCTACTTTGTTTCAAGTAACTTCCTTAATTACTGTTAATACTATGGTATTTTCTTGTAAGGGTATTGAACCTGAAGACCTTGTTTTAAAATAATAATGGGATGTTCAACAGAGCCCGAAGGAAGTAACAGCCCAAACAGTTTATCACTATCTACTTCTTTTTCTATTTTTAGGGCCGTAGTCTGAAACACCACCTTTTCTACATCACTACTTTGAACGGCGCCCACAATAAAATCAAAATCTCCTATATTAATGACAGTATAATCAAAGTAAACATCTTTATTGTTTCGATAGATTGGAGACACGGAAGTTTTCTTTTTAAAAACAGAACCTTCTATTAATACTGGTTGGTAGTTATTTTCCTCTATAAAAATTTCAACTTTAGCGTCACCAATTACATACGTATTTAAAGATTGCTTCTGTGATTTAGTACCAATTAGAAAAGAAATTAAACCGATCACTATTAAAACTAACATTAAAATTACTATGAATCTCCAACTTCGCATCAAAAAACCACCTTATTAATTGACCCTAATGCATACTAGAAGCAGGCAAGTTAAAACTAAATAAAAGTAATCCAACTACTAAAACCTTGAAATTTTTTTCATTTAAAAAAACTTTTCAAAATCAATCTTAGGCATTAATATGACTATTCGGCAAATAAAGACAAGTTCCTCTAATTTTTTTCAAATAAAACGAAAGACTCATAGCATTCAGATCTTTGGATCGAATTTGCAAGGTCTAGATACTGATTCTATTATTACCCAAGAACTGGTTGTTTCTGGAGACTCGGCATACCTACCATTATTGGTAAGTTCTAGATTAAGATGATTTAGTAAATGCCATTCAAAAACCGTTGCAAATGTTTTTGAGTGGCATTTTATATGAATCGGTGAATAATTAGGGCTATAGGTGATGAAGTATGGATGATTTTACAAAATAAAAAATCGTTAATTAGAAAAACAGCCACACACCCCGTTTACGGAAATGATGTGACCCCTAAAAGTTAGAGTTTTATATTACGCAGCTAATTGGCTGGCGTGAAGACGGTACTGAACCGGA
>NZ_JACSQN010000002.1 GCF_014836615.1 Sporosarcina quadrami
GTGGTCCAGTAGCACCATCAGCACCTGGCAATCCCTGAAGTCCTTGAGGTCCTTGCGGTCCAGTAGCGCCGTCAGCACCAGGTAAACCTTGAGGTCCTTGTGGTCCAGTAGCGCCATCAGCACCTGGTAAACCTTGAGGTCCTTGAGCACCAGTAGCGCCATCAGCACCTGGTAAACCTTGAGGTCCTTGTGGTCCAGTAGCACCATCAGCACCTGGCAATCCCTGAAGTCCTTGAGGTCCTTGTGGTCCTTGTGGTCCAGTAGCGCCGTCAGCACCTGGTAACCCTTGCGGTCCTTGTGGTCCAGTAGCGCCATCAGCACCAGGGATTCCTTGGAGACCTTGTGGTCCTTGAAGTCCTTGAGGCCCCTGTGACCCTTGGATACCTTGAGGTCCTTGAAGTCCTTGAAGTCCTTGAGGCCCCTGTGGCCCTTGGATACCTTGTGGTCCTTGAGGTCCCTGCGGTCCTTGGGGTCCTTGTCCAGGAATACCTGGTATTGGATCAATTAAATCACATATCTCGATAGCTCGAAAAGTTCCTGAGATATATTTCCTTGAACATCCCGAGTTATAGTTGTTGAAACAATTCATTTTCTCACCACCTTTCTCTGCTATATTATTATCGAAAACATGAGAAGGACGGGCAAACAACTTTTTTTTAGAAAAAATATTTTTAGAACGCACTTACGGAATGTTTTTGAGGTCTTTAGATCGGCACTTAATTGAGTAATAACTTATACCTAGAAAGTACCTGATGGTTCAAAAGAAAATTATGAGCTTTTCTGATAAAAATTAACCACTTGTCAAACATTATCAATTGTTGTGGGATCATTAATTATCAAGTTATCCAATCCGACATAATGGTTAGCATTCTGAGTTATTGGAAAAGCTGTTTGGAATTAGCTAAATGTATTGGAAGGATTGGTTTTGTATGCCAAACAATATTTTGAAGTTGAAAGAAATTAAAAATGCATTGAATCTTAAGTTTTATGAGCGAGAAAGAGAAGTTGAAGCAATGTTGATTGCTTTATTAGCTCGTCAACACATGCTCTTGATCGGTCCGTCAGGTACAGCAAAATCAGCATTAGCTGTAGAGTTTGCGAAAATTGTAAAAAGGACAAAATACTTTCAATGGCAGCTAACGAGATTCAGTACTCCGGAAGAAATTTTTGGACCTTTATCCTTAAAGGGTTTAGAGCAAGGCGTGTACAAGCGAAACACGGAAACAAAGATGCCGGAAGCAGATATTGTGTTTTTGGATGAAGTTTTCAAGGCGAATAGCGCTATTTTAAACTCTTTACTCACAGTGATGAATGAAAGACTTTTTTATAATGCTGGAACTCCAACAAATGTACCGCTAATGTCTGTTATCGGCGCATCGAATGAATATCCTGAAGAAGGTGAGGGATTAGACGCACTATTTGATCGCTTTCTTTTGAGATATGAAGTGGACTATATAAAGGATGGAGACAATTTCCTTATGATGTTAACGCGTGATCGGCAATCTGACGATGAGCCAATGATGACTATTGAAGAATTGTATTGTTTACAGAGGATGGTAGAGGACGTGACTATTCCGGAAGAAGTGTTTGTAGCTTTACTGAATATTCGTCAAGAGCTGTGCGATGAAGGGATTCTTCCTTCTGATCGCCGTTTTAAGCATTCACTAGGCATCTTAAAAGCGAAAGCGTTAATGGATAATAGACAAACTGTTCAAGTTGAAGATCTGTCCATACTAGAGAATGTCTTATGGGTAACGATAGATGATAAAGAAGCGACATCAATAATTATTCGTAGGTATGCAGAGGACTTTGTCATACGAAAATTAGATGCAATTCATGAGGAAGCCATAGAGTTGTTTAATATAGTTATCCAAAAGCATTGTACAAATACAGGGTTGGAAGCTTCTCAAAAGTTGAAATCGCTAATTACTGATTTGATTAAGCTGAAAGAAACGAATCATCACAGAGAGAAGGAAATTGAAATTTTACTCTCAAAAGTAAAATCCATACAAGAAGAAATTTTGTCCTTTCTATTAGAGCCACACTATTTTGATGCGGCTGCAAAAATGAGGAAAAATAAGAGAGAAATATCATCGATCTATTATAATTCTTAATTGCAAGGAGCAAAAGAAATGGACAACCAATCAGTATTAAATACCGATTTGTTCGATCGTAGACGTTTTAACGAAATTTTTCATATGTCTGAAAGGCTTTAGCAACTTGGGCAGGAATCAGTGTATCCGTTGTTTGAAGCGTTACTAGGAGATGTGTGGGCGTCCTTGTATAAGATGAAACCTGAAATCGTCGCAATTGAGATTGACATGAAATTACAACTGAATAAGCTATTCATCCAAAAGATTATGGAACATGAACAGTTCGTATCATTTCGTCAATTTACTCGATTGGATGATTTTGCTTCTGCGATTGGTACGATACGATTTGCCGAAATGATTCTGTTGTGGATGTCTGTCCTTATCAAGAAAGATGTTGAAGCGAATCATCTGTTCGGAGAGGCGGCAAATAGCCATCTGCATTACGATCAAGCTGATTTGGAGGGAGATGTTTTTTGTGCTTTGGTAGAGAAGTTGGAGCAATCATTCGAGGATAATTACGAATTATTTTGTGGAATGACTACCGAAGTGATGTCTGAAACAAAGCAAGTTAAGGTGCTCATAAAATCTTTGGTCGGCGGTATGAAAGCAGGTGACGGAGAAGTGGCGATGAAAAGAATTCCGTTACGTGATCAAATACTTCTGGCAGAAAAGATAGCGGAAAATAAACAGATTAAAGAAATAGCGGAGTGGGCAGGTCGTTTTAAACAAGTTGCTAGGAAAAAGCAAAAAACCAAGTATAGCGAATCTATTGAGAAAAATGGAGTTTCAATCGGTAAAGAAATTGATGCATTATTGCCGATTGAATTGAGTTATTACACTTATCCTTTAACGAAAATAGATTTTCTTCGTCGTCTCGTGGAAGGTCAGACGATGATGTATGAGAAAAAAGGATCCGAGGTTTTGGGGAAAGGTCCAATTGTCCTCTGTCTGGACCAGTCAGACAGCATGAGTGGACTTGACACACCTTCCAAAGGATTTAGTCTTGCGCTTATGGCAATTGCTAAAAAACAGCGGAGGGACTTTTGTCTGCTGCTTTTTTCTAGTCGGACCCTAAAGTTTACATACAAAAAAGGAAAAGTAAAGCCGTCGGAAATGATGAAATTGGCTACCATCTATTTAGGTGGAGGAACAAATTTCACACTTGTCCTTGAAGAAGCATTGAAAGTCATCAACGAAAGTCGTTTTGCTAGAGCAGATCTCGTGTTGGTTACGGACGGTGAGGGGAAGTTAAATGCACCGTTTTTGGAAGCGTTCGGTAAAAGGAAAAAGGAAAAGGGCTTCCAAGTGTTGTCGTTAGTTTTAGGAACTGACTGCGAAACGGTACAGTCCTTCTCAAATAAAGTCGTACAAATCACAGATTTCAATGACGAAGCGAGTTTCACGGCATTTGAAGTGTAATTAGGTACCTGTGCAAGAGACTATTCAGTTAATACACTACACTTGTATAAATATTAAATGATGGCATTGATGATTGGCCGTTGTTAAATTTATTTTGAATTATTATTCAATTTGCTCGAATTATCATGAATGTTTCTTGCACAGGTACCCTAAAGGTGAAGGTACATTAAATTTAGACATAAAAAAACAGCCCCTAGGCATCCGGCCTAATAGGACTGTTTTGCGAGGTAAACCGTTGTTCCGACGGTTTCCTCATGGGTTTGGCACCCTATGATTCCTACTGGGCTCGAACCAGCGACCTCTACCCTGTCAAGGTAGCGCTCTCCCAGCTGAGCTAAGGAATCGGGAAGTACTTGCTTACTGCACATGTTCTATTATAGCGAATCTACAAAAGAAGTCAACACTATTTTAAAAAGTTTTTTTGGCAACTGTATAATGGTACACTAGTGCAAAGCAACATATTGAAAAAGCTTCCCTCTCTCAAACCAAGAGAGGGAAGCTTCGAATTATTTATTGTGGGTTCATGTTTGCTTGATTGGGATCCGTATGGTGTTCAAATTCACCGTAGTAGAGGAATGTTTCATCTTCAAGGTCTGAGATGCGCTCCTTGTTGAGTCCTAATGAAAGATTCCCTTCAAATATTGTTTCCCACCAAGTTTCTGTTGTTGTCATGTCCATTTCCTCCATTTCAATTTTAGTATGTATTTTGTAGCTGTGTGATAATTCTTTACCCTTGAAAATGAGCAAGTCAAACTTCATTTTTGTAAAAGGAATCGTAAGGCCTATAGTTTGTAATTGTTGAAATACGTGCGTTAATTATGAAAAATGGTCTGATTGATTTGTTTTCAGCATCGAATTTGTATGGAAGAAAAAAGAATTCAACGAAAGCTGTACTTTTAGTATATGTTGTCGAACAATTTCCCAAACTGCGTAATTGGTCGGAATTTGTTGTTGTGAATTCGGTTCTTTTGCTATATTGACAATTAGTTATTGATAGGAGGATTTTTTTATGTCGCTTGCTAAAAATATAGAATCCATCATCGAGTTTCAACATAAGTTCTATTTTACGGGAACTACTAAAGAATTGACGTTCAGAATTGAAATGCTTGAACGTTTGAAAAATGCTATCAAGGCGAATGAAGATAAAATTCTTGAAGCACTAATGAAAGATTTAGGCAAGAGCGCTTTCGAATCGTACGTTACAGAAGTTGGCTTTGTATTATCAAGTATTAGCCATATGATTAAGAACGTGCAAAGTTGGATGGAGCCTGAAGAAGTGAAGACGCCAATGCATTTGCAACCTGCCAAAAGTTTTGTCGTTAGTGAGCCGTACGGTTCTGTGCTTATTATTGGTCCGTTCAATTATCCGTTTCAACTTGTGATGGATCCTTTAGTAGGTGCAATTGCGGCTGGGAACTGTGCTGTTGTCAAACCTTCTGAAGCTGCACCGCATACAGCTTCAATTGTAAAAAGTATTTTAAGCACTATCTATCCACCTGATTACGTTCGAGTTGTGGAAGGTGGCATTGATGAAACTTCAGCATTAATTCACGCGCCATTCGACTACATCTTTTTCACGGGTAGTGCAAAAATTGGCAAAATCGTGATGAAAGCAGCATCTGAGCGATTGACGCCAATTACATTGGAATTGGGTGGGAAAAGTCCGGCTATCGTCGATCAAACTGCGAATATTCGCTTAGCTGCGGAGCGAATAGCATGGGGGAAATTCGTAAATAATGGCCAAACATGTGTAGCGCCTGATTATGTACTCGTTCATGTAGATGTCAAAGATAGCTTTATGAAGGAATTGATTAGTGTTATAGAGGATTTTTATGGCAAAGACAGCTCGAAAAGTCCTGATTATGGGAGACTGATTCATGAAAATCATTTTGATCGGCTGGAAAAGATTCTAAATGCAGAAAGAAACCATGTGTATTATGGTGGTCAGGTAAATCGTCTTGATCTGTATATGAGTCCGACTCTGTTGGATGGAATCTCATGGGACAGTCCATCGATGAAAGAAGAAATATTTGGGCCGATTCTTCCGATTATTGTATATGAAAACCTGGGACAAGCGATTCAACAAATTCGCAGACTACCTAAACCGTTAGCTGCCTATCTCTTTACAGAAAATGACTTGGCGCAAGAGTACTTTTTGGAAAACCTTTCGTTCGGCGGTGGCTGCATAAACGATACGATTTCGCACGTAGCGAATATCCACTTGCCGTTCGGTGGCGTCGGCAATTCCGGCATGAACGCCTATCATGGAAAAGCAAGTTTCGATCTGTTTTCCCATAAGAAATCGATCATGAAGAAAAATACGAAAGTTCCTATGCGTGTTGCATTCCCACCATATGGCAATAAACTGTCACTTATTAAAAAAATATTAAAATGAAATAGTTCAATAGAAAAATCGTCCTTTTACAAAAGAGGACGATTTTTCTGGATATCAAGTCACGGTTTTCGAAGTTGAAATGGCAGTTGGTTTTCCATTAATCGAAGTGGTGGGGAATGTCACTGTGATTTCTGTGCCGTCACTGAAATCTTCGTTTATTTTAATCGTTCCCTGGTGATCTAAGACGATTTTCTTCGTAATGATAAGTCCTAAGCCGGCAGCCTCTTCTTTTGTTGAGAAGAACGGGGTGAATAATTGCTCGCTGATTTCACTTGGAATGCCACAACCAGTATCTCGAATCGTAATTGTAACATGATTGTTATTAAGTGCGACGATGAAAGTGATAGATCCGCCATTTCCAATTGCATCTATGGCGTTTTTCAACAGGTTGATAAAAAGTTGTTGAAGACTTACTGAATTCCCGGAAATGGTAAAAGGGAATTCTGCCAAGTAGATATCGCAAATGATATTCTTTTCATTCAATTTATCTTTGAAGAGTTCTTCAACTTCAAACAGAATAAGCTCGATGTTCAATTCGGATCTCGTTTTGAGATGGGGTTTGGACAGGATTATGAATTCATTCACAATAAGGTTAATCCTATCAATCTCGCTTTCCATTATTTCGGTATAGACGCGATAGGGATTTTCATTATCCATGTTCATCATCTGTACGAAGCCGGAAACGGAAGTTAATGGATTGCGTATTTCGTGTGCGACAGAAGCCGCAAGTTCACCAAAAGCGTTCATCCGGATGCATTCTATGACCAGTTTATCCGACTCGATACGTTCATCGATATTCCGTATGAGAACGGATATGGCAATAAGTCGATTTTCTTTATACATAGGGGTCAGTGTTGTCGCAGAAATGAATGTTGATCCGTCTTTCCGTTGTTCTTTAGTACGTATATTCTTGAAACTATGTCCTTTCAAAAGGAGTTTAATTCGTTCTTCAACAAGTTCTTTTTCAATCGGGTCATAAAATTCCAATGGTTTTCCTATACACTCTTCTTCTGTATATTGATATAAATCCAAAAAAGCGGGATTAACCGTAATGATTTTCGAGTCCAGTGAGAAAACTGCAATGGCATCTTGCGATTGATTATAAAAAAGTTCCAAATAATCTTCTTCAACTATTTTTCTCTTCTTTTGGAAGAGGGTGAAACTGGAAAAATAAAGGACCATCAATACAATAAATATGATTTCTGTTATTATTATAAAGAGGTGAACTTCGTTGATAATGCTTGTGAAAAGAAGAAAAAGAACTAGAGTTAAAGAAACAAGCATGAAAAATCGATTACGAGTTCTAAAAGATGTTTCGTTTTTCATTGAATCACCTCTTCGTTAAGTAGTAATATAGACAGTATACATCAAGAATCGTTATCTGAACACTGAGATTTCTGAGTTTAGAAAGGGAATGATATACAATGCAACAGTTTAATGAAAAGAATGTCGTAGCACTTCTGAAAAAACTCGTCGGAACACCAAGCCCTTCAGGATACACACATCGAGTAATGGATGTTATTAAAGATGAATTGAAAGCGGTTGGTGCAACATATAAGCAAACGAATAAAGGCGCTATAATTGCGACTGTCAAAGGGAAAGATGATACTCGTCACCGTCTGCTTACCGCGCACGTAGATACACTTGGTGCAATGGTTAAAGAAGTGAAAAGTGATGGTAGACTTAAACTATCAATGATTGGTGGCTTCAATTGGAATGCTGTTGAAGGTGAGTATTGTTATATACATACTGCTTCAGGAAAAGATATTCGTGGGACAATATTGATGCATCAGACAACAGTCCATGTTTACAAAAATGCTGGAACTGCTGAAAGAAGCGCAGAAAATATTGAAATACGGATTGATGAAAAAGTTAAAAATGCAAAAGAGACAAGGGCGCTTGGTATTGAAGTTGGTGATTTCGTCTCTTTTGATGCGCGTTTTGAAACGACTGACAACGGTTTTGTTAAATCTAGACATTTAGATGATAAAGCAAGTACTGCTTTACTCATCGATCTGATAAAGAACCTGTCTGAAAATGATATAGAGCTACCGAATACAACACATTTCTATATCTCAAATAACGAAGAAATCGGCTATGGTGGAAATTCCAATATCCCTGAGGAGACTGTGGAATACATTGCTGTTGATATGGGAGCCATTGGTGACGGGCAAGCTTCAGACGAATTTACAGTTTCGATATGTGCGAAAGATTCCAGCGGCCCTTACCATTATGAACTAACTAGACATTTGACGAATTTATGCAGTACAACGGATATTCCGTTCAAACTTGATATTTATCCATATTACGGATCGGATGCTTCAGCTGCAATTCGGGCAGGCTTTGACGTGAGACATGCATTATTTGGTCCGGGTATTGAATCTTCACATGCACTAGAGAGGACTCATACGGATTCGTTGAAAGCAACGGCACAATTGCTATACGCATATGTTACGTCGGACATGATAGATTGAGGTGTTTCGGTTGATGAAAACAGATTATTTATTATCCAGCTTGCCTATAAAACGTGTCGAAGGCATATTGCCTGAAACAGTCACAGATTTGGCTGTCGATTCACGGATGGTCAATGCTGGAGGGGTATTCGTATGTATTAAAGGATTTACAGTGGATGGACATGCTTATGCACATAAAGCAGTAGAAATGGGTGCGCGGGTTATTGTGGCGTCCGAGTTTGTAAACGTGGATACAGAGAAAATTGCAGTTGTCTATGTCGAAGATACAACTAGAGCAATCGCTTTGCTTGCACCTCGCTTTTACCGATATCCATCTAAAGAGATGACGATGATTGGTGTTACAGGGACAAATGGCAAGACAAGTGTCAGTAATATGATTCATTCTATTTTGAGGAATGTTGGCGAGAAATCTGCGGTGACAGGCACAATTGGCTTTGATTTGGACGGGGTATTGTATGATACAGAGAATACGACAAATGACGTACTAACGACGCAACAGCTTATCCGGCAGGCGGCGGATGCTGGATGTGACACAATGACAATGGAAGTATCTTCTCATGGGCTTCTGGAAGGTCGTTTGGCTGGTACTGAATTCGATATCGCAATCTTTACGAATCTATCACATGACCATTTGGATTTTCACGGAAGCATGGATAATTACGGACATGCCAAAGGATTATTGTTTGCTCAACTTGGACAAGATTTAGAACAAAAAAAATACGGTATTGTGAATGCTGATGATCCTTGGGGACAACGTTTGCGAGAAATGACCGCTCATCCGGTTTTTACTTTTGGTATACAATCTAAAGCGGATTTCCAAGCTGAAAATATTAAGTTAACTGTAGAAGGGACATCATTCAAACTGAGTTCTCCAGTGGGGAATTTTGTCGTGAAGACTTCTCTAATTGGAGAGTTCAATGTATATAATGCACTAGCTTCAATTGCTGCGCTATATGCAAAAGGAATTCAAATTGAAGATATTATTGATGGTCTTGCAATTATCCCGGCTGCAAAAGGTCGAATGGAGAAAGTCGAGACAGATCTTCCATTGACGATTTATGTGGATTATGCACATTCGCCTGATGCAATCGAAAAAGCGATTGATGCTGTTCTGCCGTACAAAGAAGAGGGAAGTAAACTAATATTTGTTATAGGAACGGGTGGGAATCGTGATCGTATTAAACGGCCGATTATGGCGAAAAAAGCCTCAATCGCTGATTATGTAATTTTAACAACAGACGATCCGAGAGATGAAGCATACGAAACGATTCTAGCTGAATTGGAAGTCGGAATGGAGCATGATCGCTACGCTTGTATCGGTGATCGGGAAGCGGCGGTCAGACATGCAGTAGAAGTAGCAGATAAACACGACATCATTATTTTTGCTGGTAAAGGACATGAAGATTTTCAAATCATTGGAAAAGAGAAACTACCTCACTCAGATGCACAGATTGCGTTAGAAGAAGCGGAGAAGAAATTTGGAACTGGATCCATACAGAATTGACGAAGGAGCTGTCATTTGAGGCAGCTCTTTTGTTATCCGATTTCAATTTTGCTCATATAATAAAAAAATGTTGAAAATCACTTGCATTCTGTCTATGCTTAGAAAAGTGGAAAAGAAGGAGTTCATTCAAATGCTAAAACCGATAAATGAAGAAATAGCGTCGCGACGGACGTTTGCAATCATCTCTCACCCGGATGCCGGGAAAACAACAATGACGGAGAAACTGCTCTATTTTGGTGGTGCCATTCGTGATGCAGGTACTGTTAAAGGAAAAAAGTCCGGTAAATATGCTACATCAGACTGGATGGAAATTGAAAAGCAACGTGGTATCTCTGTAACCTCTTCCGTTCTTCAATTCGATTATGACAATAAACGGGTTAATATCTTGGACACGCCGGGACATGAAGACTTCAGTGAAGACACATACCGAACGTTGATGGCAGTTGATGCTGCTGTCATGATGGTCGATTCTGCAAAAGGGATTGAGCCTCAGACAATTAAATTGTTCAAAGTATGTCGTATGAGAGGGATTCCTATTTTTACGTTCATTAATAAGATGGACCGACAAGGTAAGGAACCTTTAGAGTTAATGGAAGAACTTGAAGAAGTGCTTGGAATTCAATCATATGCTATGAATTACCCGATTGGTATGGGAAAAGAGTTCATCGGTATTTATGACCGGTATAATAATCGAATTGAACAAGCTCGTGTTGAGGGTGACAGCCATTTTCTTCCTCTTAATGAAGAAGGGGAGCTTGCAGTTGAGCACCCGATGACTGCAACTTCCTATTACAAGCAGGCGGTGGAAGATGTTTTGTTGTTGAATGAAGCCGGTAACGAATTTGACATAGACCGTGTGTCAAAAGGTGAATTGACACCTGTATTTTTCGGTAGTGCATTAACAAACTTTGGTGTACAAACATTTCTGGAGACATTCCTTCAGTTTGCTCCACCGCCACAACCGAGATTGACAAAAGAGGCAGAGCTGGTCGATCCGCAGTCGGAAGAGTTTTCAGGTTTCATCTTTAAAATTCAGGCGAACATGAATCCAGCACACCGAGACCGTATCGCTTTCGTCCGTATCGTATCAGGTGCATTCGAAAGAGGAATGTCCGTGACGGTTCCAAGAATTTCAAAAACCGTTAAACTGTCGCAGACAACACAGTTTCTTGCAGATGACCGTGAGACAGTTAATGAAGCGGTAGCTGGGGATATAATCGGATTATATGATACAGGTAACTATCAAATCGGAGATACGGTAGTTGGTGGCAAATCAAATTTCCAGTTCGAAGCACTGCCGCAGTTTACGCCAGAGTTATTTGTACGTGTGACAGCTAAAAACGTAATGAAATCGAAACATTTCCATAAAGGAATCCTTCAATTGGTACAGGAAGGTGCAATTCAATATTATAAGACATTACACACAGAAGAAGTGTTGCTTGGAGCGGTCGGCCAGCTACAGTTTGAAGTATTCGAACACAGAATGAAAAACGAATACCATGTTGAAGTTATCATGGAGCATATCGGATCAAAAGTAGCGCGTTGGATTGAAAACGAGTCAGACGTTAAAGAATCGATGACAGGACAACGATCAATGCTCGTAAAAGACCGTTTTGACAATCTCGTCTTTCTATTTGAAAATGATTTTGCACTCCGCTGGTTCGGTGACAAATACCCAGACATTAAACTGTATAACCTTTTGTGAAAATAAGCACGCGCCGTTAAGACTTTTATGTTAAAGTCTTGACGGTGTTTTTTATTGTTGGATAATTTCAAAATGTGACAAAGTGAAGAGCGCTTTTTTATCTTCTATACAGCAATGAGAGTTCGTATTTGAAGTTGAAACGTTCTTTCAATATGATGGATATAGTGATGTTTTGTTGATGAAAGGAATGTATCTATGAAAATCAGTGATTTTTCCATTAAAAGACCCGTCTTTACAATAGTGACAATGTTTTTAGTCATTATATTAGGTGCCGTATCATTCTTCAAAATCCCTGTAACACTAATACCTGAATTGAATCCGCCTGTTGCAGTTGTGGTGACAAATTATCCAGGGGCTTCTTCTACTGAAGTGAGCGAAAAACTGACCAAGCCTCTTGAGAACAGCTTATCTACAGCTCCTGGGTTGAAATCGATGCAATCTTCTTCCCAAGAAGGAGCAAACTTCATCTTGCTCATGTTCGATTGGTCCACTGACATAGACGATGTGCAGTTAGATATCATGCAAAGAATTGACCAAGTTCCTGTACCAGAAGGATCGAATGCACCAAAATTCATGAAATTTGACCCGTCCCAATTTCCTGTCATCCAGTTATCTTTGCGCACGAGTGCAGAAGATGTGGACATTCGAAACATTGCAGAACAACTTGAAACAGAACTCAGAAGGACGAAAGGCGTCGCAAGTGTAACTGTCTCAGGGAAGTTAGTAGAAGAAGTCCAAGTTATCCTTGATCAGAAAAAGCTAGAGGATTCTGGTCTTGTTCAGGAAGACATAGTGCAGGCGATTCAAGCGAACAACGTATCCATGCCTGGTGAACCGATAGAAACCGAAGATGGCAAGCAATTAACTACTCGTATTATTAGTTCATTGACGACGATAACAGATATCCGAAATGTCATGATTGGTATAAATCCGTTAAGTGGCGATAAAATTAAGATTGCAGATGTAGCAGATGTTGCACTACTAGAAGCGGAATCCACTTCAGAAACACGAGCGAACGATCAGCAAGCCGTACTTATGTCTGTCTTGCAGGAATCAGGAGCCAATACAGCAACGGTTTCAACTGCATTCAAAGAGTCGTTGGAAAGCTTACTTAATAAAGAAGAATTCAATGGAATAGAAGCTGACATTCTTTTTGACCAAGGCGATTATGTGAAATTAGCGATTGGCAATATTGGACAATCTCTTCTTCTAGGTGGATTGTTCGCCATGATAATTCTTTTCCTATTCCTGCGCGGTATTAAGAGCCCGATTATTATAGGTGTAGCAATTCCATATTCTGTAATTGTCACGTTCGTACTAATGTTCTTCGCAAATTTCTCATTGAATATAATGACGCTCGGCGCATTGGCTTTAGGGATTGGAATGCTTGTTGATAACGCCATCGTTGTAATCGAAAATATTGAAAGACATTTGGCGATGGGTAAGGATCGGATGACGGCAGCTAGAGAAGGAGCAAAGGAAATAAGTGGAGCTATTACGGCTTCTACACTGACGACGTTGGCTGTGTTTGTTCCCGTAATTTTCATTAGCGGATTAATCGGACAGATTTTCACTGAATTTGCGCTAACAATTTCATTTAGCTTATTTGCATCACTTGTTGTTGCACTGACAGTAGTGCCTATGATGGCAAGCAGAATGCTGAAAAAACCAAGTAAAAATATAGAGGCGAGAAGACGTCGGTCGAAAACGTTGAATGGCTTTGAACGCTCGGTGAAATGGTCTTTAAAACACAGGACAATCGTTTTGCTTACGACAGTCATCCTACTTGTCGCTAGCGGACTAAGTCTATTTAAAGTTGGAACGGAATTTTTACCTCCGACAGACGAAGGATTTTTCAGTATTTCTGTAAATCTTCCGAACGGTTCTGCTTTTTCTTCGACAAATGAAATCGTTGAAAAGATTGAATCGAAACTTAAAGAAGAAAAGGATATAGAAGTGTACGTGAGTCTAATAGGCGGGACGCAGCAGAGTATGGCGCAAGGCAGTTCGGAATCGAATACTGCTGAAATGTATGTGAAACTTGTACCGTTAGCTGACCGGAGCCGCTCTGTTTTCGAGTTTGTAGACGATGTACAACCTGAAGTGTTAGCCCTAGTTGGAGATGACGCCAATATTAGTTTTGACATGCAAACAGCAGCGGGTTCCAGTCCCAATACACTCTCATTTTCATTGAAAGACACAAATGAGAAAAGGTTGAACGAATCAGTTGAGAAGTTGAATACTGAACTCGGAAAACTGGATTCCATTCAAGAAATATCGAACAATCTGCAAGACACCATAGAAGAAATCCATATTGACGTAGATCGTGAAAAGGCCGCTGATTTAGGATTGGTACCTTATCAAATTGCTCAAACTGTCAATACGATTACACGTGGAGCTTTTGCGTCTCAATTCACGGACAAAAAAGAAAATGTCGTGTCTGTAATCGTAAAATATGATGAAAAATACCGAAATAGTATTGAAGCGATGAAAAAAATCAAATTAAGAACCCGAACTGGTGAATTTGTTGCGTTAAAAGATGTTGCCTCCATATCTATACAGGAGGGTCCTGTCTCCATTCAACGCGTTGATCAGGCTCATTCCGTTACGTTTGATGTGAAATATGCATCTTCTTTATCACTTGGAGAAATGACGAACCGCGTTAATGAAATTGTCGAGCGAATCGATATGCCTGAACAAGTTGAAATGTCATACGGCGGAGATAGAGAGTTATTTGACAGTGCTATAAACGATATGCTTCTTGCGATTGTACTTGCAGTAGTGCTTGTGTACATTGTTATGGCAGCTCAGTTCGAATCATTCAAGTATCCATTTGTAATTATGTTCTCAGTGCCATTAATGATTATCGGTGTATCACTAGGATTGTTCCTGACATCAACACCAATAAGTGTTACAGCGGTCATCGGTATTCTTGTGCTCGTTGGAATAGTCGTCAACAATGGCATTGTGCTCGTCGATTATATTAACCAACGTAAACAAGCAGGTATGAAATCCTATGAAGCGATTATCACTTCAGTGAGGGACCGTGTACGCCCTATTCTCATGACTGCGCTAACAACAATACTTGGCTTACTACCGTTAGCACTAGGGATTGGAGAGGGAACGGAGATGAATCAGCCGATGGGAATCGCGGTAATTGGTGGACTGATTAGTTCGACATTCCTTACACTTTACATCGTTCCAATCATTTACAGTTTGTTTGACAGTCAAACAAGAAGGCGTGCAGTTGTAGAAAAAGTAAAATAAAGTATAGAAAACTGGGAGGTGTTATAGTACTCCTAGTTTTTATTTTTACTCGTGACTAATTCGGAATAATTAGCTTTGAACTGTAATAAGTATAATATATATAAAGGGCAGCTTTACTAAGTGGATCAGACCTAAACTAAAATGTTCACTTACGATAGAATTTTTCAGGAAATGAATTGTCCTCCATATAAATTAATGATATACTTTTTAAAAAGCACTCAACAACTTAATATTTCTTTTGACGGTTGTCAAAGGGGAGTAGCTATAGGGAGACCTATTTCATAGTCGTCAATACATGGAATTTTCCATCGGTTATGATAGCTGGATTTTCACTTGGAAATTTCTGACTTAGCGAGACCTTTGCCTTTTATTAGGTGAGGGTTTTTTTATATGGAACTATTAGGAGGAAAAAGAGTGGAAGCAATATTATTGGAATATGCATGGGTACTTGTCGTACTAATCGTTTTGGAAGGACTTCTCGCTGCAGATAACGCGGTAGTCATGGCAGTAATGGTAAAACACTTGCCAAAAGTCCAGCAGAAGAAAGCGTTATTCTACGGATTATTAGGTGCATTTGTTTTCCGTTTTGCAGCTTTGTTTATGATTACGTTCTTAGTGAATATTTGGCAAATACAAGCATTAGGAGCCGCTTATCTTCTTTTCATCTCCATAAAAAGCTTGTTGGACAAAGGAAAAGATGACAACAGTTCGACATCAAAAAAACCACGCAAACAATCAGGGTTTTGGATGACTGTTCTCAAAGTCGAGTTAGCAGACATCGCATTTGCACTCGATTCAATGCTGGCTGCAGTTGCGCTAGCTGTTACGTTACCGGAACTTGGGAACTTTCATATCGGAGGCATTAATGGTGGACAATTCATCGTCATGCTTATAGGTGGGATTGTCGGTCTTGTCTTAATCCGATTTGCGGCAAAACAATTTGTTGTCTTATTGGAAAAATTCCCTTCTCTAGAAACGGCTGCTTTTTTAATTGTCGGCTGGGTAGGAGTCAAGCTTGTCGTGTTAACATTGGCGCATGAAAAACTTGCAATTATTGATACGTCATTTCCACACTCCACGACTTGGAAGTTAATATTCTGGATTGTACTTGCTGGAATTGCAATAGGTGGTTATTTGACAGCTTTCCTACAATCACGTAAAAAAGCATAATCATTTCTGATCGGTACATGCTGAATATGTGCCGATCTTTATTTTTTTGGACAAACCTTTCTTTTTGGCGTAAAGTTCTCTAAAATGGAGAGATGATTCACTCATTGAAGAAAGGTATGGTGAAATGAAAAAGCTCACTAGAGAAAGTTTGCATAGATTTACACCCGCGCAAGTCATTGTGTTCTATTATTTTCTGGCAATCGGCTTTTCTTTTCTATTGCTGAATCTGCCCGGGGTTTACTTGCCTGGGGTTCATGTAAGCTTTATTGATAGCCTTTTTACTGCGGTTAGCGCAGTGAGTGTGACAGGATTGACACCAATAAGTATAGGTGGCACATATTCTGTATTCGGTCTATGCATGCTCATGCTTGTTCTGCAACTTGGTGGCATCGGTATTATGTCAATTGGTACGTTTTTTTGGTTGCTTATTAAAAAGCGGATAGGGCTTCGTGAACGACAACTGATTATGGTCGATCATAATCAGTATTCTTTTGCTGGAGTCGTCCAGCTTATTAGACAAATCGTGTTAATCATTTTTCTCATTGAAGCAATAGGAGGTATCATTTTAACCGTTTATATTATGAGGTTTTATGATTCGTTCAATGAGGCATTGTTGAATGGTATGTTCATGGCTGTATCAGCAACTACGAACGCAGGATTCGATATTACAGGCGAATCGATGAAGCCATACTTTAATGATTATTTTGTTCAGTTCATTCTAATGACGCTTATCATACTGGGGGCAATTGGTTTTCCAGTACTTATAGAAGTGAAAAGTTTCTTTTCGAAGAAGGTTCCGCATTTCCGCTTCTCTTTATTTACTAAAATTACGACTGCCACTTTTGGAATTTTACTCGCATTTGGTGCGATTATGATCTTCATTTTAGAATCTTTTCATTCTTTCAAAGGACTCGCCTGGCATGAAAAAATCTTCACTTCTTTATTCCATTCTGTATCTGCGAGATCTGCAGGATTGACGACTTATGATGTGACACAATTTAGTGATGCGACAGATATTTTCATTTCATCGTTAATGTTCATTGGTGCTTCACCAAGTTCTGTAGGTGGGGGAATTCGGACGACTACATTCGCAATAGCTATTTTATTTTTGATTAATTTTGCGCGTGGAAATGATGTTATTAATATTTTTAGACGTGAAATTAAGTTAATCGATGTTTATCGTTCCTACGCAGTTATTCTTTTAGCCACGATGATGGTTATGACAGCATTGCTCATACTACTTATCACAGAAAGAGAACTGCCCGTCGTCGCTTTACTATTTGAAATCACTTCAGCTTTTGGGACCTGTGGAATGTCGCTTGGCATCACGTCAGATTTATCCGTTATAGGAAAATTAATCATTATGATACTCATGTTCATTGGGCGAGTAGGTCTTATTTCTTTCCTTTATACACTTGGAGGCAAGCAAAACAAAAGGCCGTATTCCTACCCTAAAGAACGGGTCATTATCGGGTAATATAAAAAGCATCTTCCGTTTGTGGAAGATGCTTTTTGTTATACAGAAACAGTAGATAAAAAATGGAATTGCGGCTTGTGTCCTTTGTTGAAAAATGTCACGAGGAAACCATCTTCTTTTATAATACTTGAATTATCATTATCTGAAGGCCTCACTGCAACAGATGTAATGAATGTATGCTTTCTAATATTACGTTCATTTAATCGTGTCGGTGTAGAAAGACTGTTTAATAGCTCTGTATTTTGCAAGACTGATCGTTCTAGACTTGCGAGCATATCCTGATCTAGCGAATCATTCCACCAAATATGACGCGGCTGGAAAGTATGGTGCGCTAAATAATCGATCTTCATTAGGCTTCTAATAACATTCATGTCTCCATTGTATGAAACAGTCAAAAATTCTTCAAGTCGGGTGTACAAGTCTTGAAGCTGATGACCGATTCTGGACCATCCTTTTGTTTCCCAAAAAGTGCCGAACTGTTGGAAGAAATCAAAAGGTGTTTCGAAAACTTCAGATACTAAGTACTCAACTGTTCTCGGCATTCTATTGTCATTCCAGTATTTCTCTAGAACGTCTTCGGTCTGTTTAATACGGAGTATATCATCGAACGTCAACACATTGTTAGAGAGGATCTCGTAAGGTGCTTCATCGATATAAGTGTAGCCGTACTGTTCAGCTTGAATGCGTAGTCCAGTCCCGCGTAACAGTTTAAGGAAGCCGAGTTGAAGCTCTTCTGGACGCATTTCAAATACTTCATTGAATGTATTTCTGAATGAATGATAATCTTCTTCTGGCAGTCCCGCAATCAAGTCGAGATGCTGAGCGATTTTGCCACCCTCTTTTACCATCGTGACCGTGCGGGATAATTTCTCGAAGTTCTGTCTGCGTTGAACTAGTTCATTCGTCAAATCGTTCGTCGATTGGACACCGATTTCAAAGCGGAATAATCCAGTTGGAGCATTTTCATTTAGGAAATTAATAACTTCAGGTCTCATAATATCTCCAGTGATTTCAAACTGGAAAACCGTCCCAGGGAGGTGCTCATCAATGAGGAACTGAAACATTTCCATCGCATAACTTCTACTAATATTAAAGGTTCGGTCAACGAACTTTATCGTTTTCGCACCGTTTTTCATCAAATAACGAATATCTTCCTTAACAGCATCCCTATTGAAGTATCGAACTCCGACCTCTATTGAAGACAGACAGAATTGACAGGAGAAAGGACAACCTCTGCTCGTTTCAATATAAGTGACTCGGTTGGCGAGTTGGTTTACATCTTCTTTAAAACGAAACGGGGAAGGGAGTTCTCGCAAGTCCAGTTTGGGACCAGGTGCTGTCGCTCTCAACAATCCGCCCTCCATATAAGCAATTCCATTTACTTGGTCAAGCGCGAGTTTACCTGCATGATAATCAAGCAATTGTTTGAAAGTCCTTTCTCCTTCACCTATAACGATGAAGTCGATTTCTGGCACTTTCAGTAACCACTTGTCATAGTCATAAGTCACTTCAGGTCCACCGGCAATAATAACAATATGAGGATTGGTCTTTTTTAGAATTCGCATTACTTTAATGGATTCTTCGATATTCCAAATATATAAACTGAAACCTACGATATCTGGTTTTTTTTGATAAATATCTGATACAATATTCATAATGGGATCTTTAATCGTATATTCTGTAATAATCGGTTCATATTCAGGCATGGCATATGATTTTAAATTCCTTATAGCCAAATTGGTATGAATGTATTTTGCATTTAACGTTGTCAGAACTGTACGCATGATCGGGCTCCTTTAGTTTTTAGTACTTAATATCTATTTTATATCATTTGTCGATATGAAATAATCAGAATTAATTGCGGTAAATCGAATGCATCAGCAGGAGTTATTTGTCATAAAATCTATCATCGTCATAGGAGGTGTCAATTTGAATGATTATGATGAAATGAGAGATAGTTTTTCTTTCCTTATAGATGACTATATACAACCAAGTCTCATTGTACATCTAAATGGAGATGTCTTGCATGTAAATGAGCCATTTAAAATACTTTCGGGTAAGTTGGCGACGCTGAAAATAAAGTCAATCATTGATAGTGCCTCTGAAAGAGCATTTCGTGCTTTTGTTACTAAAGCTGCTGCTTCAAAAGTGACTTTGGTTAACTCAATCCCAACTACAGTTTATCTAAATGAGACTTACACGGGTGAAATGCACGTTTTATCAAATCCCGGCCATCCAATTATTATAATGAAATTTAAAATTGAAACCCGAATTGGCAGTCTTTCCGTAAAAAAATACATTAATGCCTTCAACCGATCATCCAATGCTATGGTTCTTGTCGATGAACAAGGAATCATCCAAGATGTCAATATTGGATATATAAATCTATTTGATAGTAGTAAAGAAGATATGATTGGAAAAGAATTTACTACGATTATCGATTTGATCGACCCTGAAAATGATTATGATTATAGTAGTTATTTTGCTAGCGTCAAAAACCTAGGAATTATTAAGTCGACGAAAGCATATCAACGTTCAATTGATGATATAAGGCATTATCATATTACTACTACTTACGATAAAGAGACAACCTTATTTTTTGTTGAGATTGAAGATTGTACAGAAAAAGAGAATTTGCAAGTACAATTGGCTCATTCGGGTTCTTTATCAGCAGTGGGACAAATTGCTGCTAGCATCGCACATGAAATTAGAAATCCTATTACTACATTAAAGGGTTTTACTCAACTATTGAAGGCTAGCGCAACTGATGAGTCGATTCGTTATATCTCTGTAATTGAAGATGAAATTGATCGTATGGAGTCGATTCTTAGTGAAATGTTATTATTGTCAAAGCCTATTACAAAAAAGAAAAGCATCTTTTCTTTGACTAGTCTTATTTGTGATATGGTAGAGATATTAAAACCAAAAGCGGTCATGGATGAAATTGAGATTGAAACTTTATTAAACGATAAACAAGATGCTTTTATTTTTGGTGATTCAGATAAATTTAAACAGGTTCTACTAAATCTATTCAAAAATGCATTAGAATCGATGACAAGTGGTGGGAAATTATCAATTAAACTGTCAGAAGTGGAGAGCGAATTTATGCTGTCCATACAAGATACAGGGACAGGAATGTCTCGTCATCATTTGAATCAGGTATTCATGCCATTTTTCAGCTCCAAAACAGGTGGAACAGGACTAGGTCTACCATTCGTTTTAAAAATCGTTGAAGAGCACGGTGGGACTATTTCTGTAGATAGCCAAATTGACAAGGGTACACAATTCATTGTTACATTGCCTAAGGGGAATAGTATGGACAAACAAGTGAATAGTTCGGGAAGTCATTCTGTATATTCATAGTCTTATGAGTGTCAGATGTCTATGTGCGTAATATTTTGATATTCAAACAGTGAAGTTAGAAGGTGGAATTTAGGAATGGAAAGAGATACTGACCGTGCATTGAAGTTGTTTATTGTCCTTTCAAGAGCGAGTAAGGTCATTTTGGAGGAATCGAACCGCTTAATAGAAAAACATAATCTTAATCCTTCAGAGTTTGCTGTACTTGAACTGTTGTATCATAAAGGACCACAACCAATTCAAAAAATTGGTCAGAAAATTCTTCTTCGAAGCGGATCTATGACTTATGTAGTGGACAAACTCGAACAGCGAGGATTGCTTCAGAGGCTAACAAATGAAGAAGATAAAAGAATTACATTTATATCAATAACTTCTGAAGGAAAAGAACTAATACAAGAAATATTCCCTAACCATGGAAAGTGTATACAAGAGATGATGTCTGTTCTGACAAACGAGGAACAGGTGTTAGCTATTGAACTTTTAAAAAAGTTAGGATTGTCGATAAGAAACCTATCGTGAATTATTAAAAAACCAAATAACTAATAAAAGCCGAACAGATTTTACTGTTCGGCTCTTCCTCATTTTATTGTCTTGCCCATATTTAAGAAGTCTGTCTTATACTGCTCATCGAGCGTATCATAAATGGTTAGTCTAACTATTTTATTATCTGTTTCATAGAGTATTCCTGTTACAGGACCTTCATTCGTATCGACAGTGTATGATTTTACGTTTTTCATACCACTTCCAGCATCTTCTTTAAAGATATCAGTTGTCTCAGTAGGTTCTACACCTTCACTCGATGCCTTTAACACTTCTTGCATATTTTCTAATAGATATTCATAGGAATCTTCTTCTTGTTGTTTTGTTTCAATACGCATAAAAGCAGAAGAGTTTTCATCAGAATAAAGGCTGTCTCTGCCAGGTTCTTCGCTAGTCAGAGTAAATCCGGGCAAAACGCTGATCGTATAGTCTTGTGCGTCGCTTTGAGTCGTTATTGCGTCCGTCATTGCTGTGTTCGATGTGCTTTCCTCGTTTTGATTGTCGGTATTCGTTTCAGATGATTGACCGTCTGAAGCATTGTGTTTTTCAACTTCACTTGTAGAATTTGGTTTTGAATTGTTTGTAGATGACTCACCATTAGCACCGCATGCAGATAGAAGCAGTGCAGCTGCAAATCCAGTGTATAAGATTTTTTTGTTCAGTTTCATTGAAAATCGCCTCCTCATAATTATTGGACGAGTAGTGAAGTAAAATGTTTCATTAATTATTATTAAATTTAATTGTATATCGCTTGTGATTTACTACTGTTTTTTCTTCCAACTCCAGTTCCTCAAAGTTATCCATAATCGTTAGATCTACGATGACTGAGTTTTCGTTTACCTTTTCTACAATCCCTTGTAATCCATCTTTAAACTCTATAATATTTCCAACTTCAGCTATTTTCATAGGTAACAGCTCCTTTAACTGATTATCCTTTATAGTGTGCCTTAAATTAATGTCTACGTAAAGTGTTTAATGTGAAAATAAAATAAGTGATTTTCATTAATCAAATTTCTATTGTAAATTTTCTATTAAATCTGCTATAATAGTATATTACGAGTAAATTATTTTTTTAACTATTTTTTAGTTAGCATTACCACATAAACTATTACTAGTAAACAGAAATAGACCAAAGGGGAAGGGTGTTTAAATTGACGACAATTAATGAATTTAGAAATGAGCTTAATCAAGCAGTCATAGGCAGAGAGAAAGAATTCGATCTTATGCTAATTGCATTGCTTCAAAAGGGGCATGTATTACTTGAGAGTGTTCCGGGCTCCGGAAAAACAATGATGGCAAAAAGTTTTGCGAACGCTTTCAAAGGAGATTTCAAGCGAGTTCAGTTTACTCCTGACGTATTGCCGTCAGATGTAACGGGCATTCGTTATTTTAACCCTCAATCCCAAGAATTTGTACTTAAGGCAGGTCCTATACAAACAAATATCTTATTAGCGGATGAAATTAATAGAGCGACACCCCGGACGCAATCCAGCTTACTTGAATCCATGGAAGAGAAGCAGGTCACAATCGATGGAGAAACTCTTCCATTGCCAAATCCGTTCATGGTCATAGCAACACAGAACCCGATTGAATCTCAGCAAGGGACATTTCCGTTGCCAGCTGCGCAACTGGACCGATTTCTATTTAAATTGACTATAAATTATCCGTCTTTCGAAGAAGAGCATGATATTCTGCGACAATACGGACATAAGCCGGGTGAAATTAGGACAACTAGTATAGTTGATGCCGATACAGTTAAGCAATGGGCTTCTGAAGCGGGGGAAGTTATAGTACATGAAGATGTAGAGAGATATATATTGAAAATTGTCCGCGCGACTAGAGAACATCCGTTTTTGGAGCTCGGCTTAAGTTCTCGTGCAGCTCTTGCGATATTGCAGGCAACACGTACTTATGCTTATTTGCAAGGACGCTCCTTTGCAACCCCAGATGACGTAAAAATGATTTTACCTCCTGCTACATTGCATAGAATGGAATTGTCTACTGAAGGAGTCCTGACTAAGAAAATAGAAGATGTATTGAAAGAAATTACAAACTCAGTTACAGCACCTCTAGAGGCGACTGTATAATGAATTGGATACGTTATGAAAATGGATTCAAGACGATTCATAATGGGATGCTCCTTACAGCGACACTTTTCATATTGTGTGCTATTTTTGCAATCTCTACATTGGCAGCTTGTTTTGCTGCCGTCTTTGCTATGCTTGCATTTCAAAATGTGTATTTCTCAAAGTTAGGAGAAGGATTGAAAGTCAACTTCAAGGCTGAGCAACAACGGATTTTAATTGGTCACCATGAAGAACTGATTATGGAGTTTGAAAATGGGAAAATTCCGATTTGGAATGGCACATTAATAATATCTATGGAAGATGCTGTTGCACCGAGACATGAATCCGCTAAAAATTATAGCGGAATTTATGACGTATACATTCCATTTGCCATCGGGAGTAATCAAAAAACAGAAATTCGAGTTCCGCTAGAAGGAAAAAAACGTGGGAAGTCTCAGATTACGCGAGTTTTCTTGGAAATACCCCATTTGTTTGGTGATGGTTCAGTTAATATGGAACTGAAAGATCCGGTCGTTTATCAAAGTCTTGTCTATCCTAAAGTGACAAATTTAGCAAGTGAACTTGCACCTTCTCCCTTCAAACCGGGAGAAACTCAGCAAAGGCAGTCGCTTTTCACAGATCCCTTTCAACCAATTGGAACACGCGATTATGTGCCCACAGATCGGTTTGACCAAATCCACTGGACGGCGAGTGCTCGTATGCAAAAACTGCAGACAAAAGAGTTTCTTCCTGTTAGTGCGCAAAATGTTTTGCTTATGTTGAATGCGTTGGAAAAGGATAGAATGAATGAGGATTTTGAAAAGAAAATTGAACGGATAGTCGCATATGCAGATCATTGCATGAAAAACGACATACCTTACGCTTTCGCTATGAACTTACGGACATTTGGAGGGAGACCGTATCTTTTCTTACCATCTGGTTCGGGCAAGGTCCAATTTCAAATGTTAATGGAGATGCTTGCTAAAATATCGGATAAATACGCAAAACTTCCATTTAATGAAATGATGCAGCATATGGAAAGTACCGGTCAACTTCCTCCTACAATTGTGCTCGTGACTCATGAAAATGACAATATCAAAAGACAAGTTCATCGTTGGACAAAACGCTTTTCGGTTATTGTCGATTCATCATTTGAAGGGATTGAAAACGAATGGAAGAAGCAAGACGTGAAAAGAACTGGAACCAATTCAACTATTCCGAGCGCCTAGTAGTTGAATTGTTTCTCCTAGCTTATGTTTTCGCTTTCTTCTTAGGAGAGACAAACTCCGATATGGCTTACTTTTGGTTTGCCATTTCCGTAATAGGTGGGATAGCTAGTTATTTCATATTTAACGGAAGGAACTACACTATAGGTTTAGGTGGCGGTGTTGCGCTAGTTCTCACTGTTCCACTATTGTTATTCGGTGTACCTCTGTTGAATTTCCTAATCTTCTTTGCCTATACACTATGGAGAATTCAAGCTAACTTTAATCGTTCAAGAATTAAGGGTTGGCCATTCTTAACGATTAATACGTTAGTGTTTTTTTTGATGGCATCTATTGCTAGGTTGCTCTTTGTTTATGGAAACCCAGATCTATTAGTAAATAAGCAAATCATTGTCTATTTACTGTCATCATTCCTCTATTTCTTCATTCGAATGATTACGATTTGGGTAAACAGCAAGCAACTAGGAAACTTTAAATTACGAGATGCTAATAAAGCATTTGGAAAGATCATTAGTTTAGCCGCTCTTGTATTCGTACTAGTCTTTACATTCCTGAAACCCATAAGGCTAGGTATTCTTATATCTTTTGGTTTTGTATTCCATACTGTTTTTAGGGTTTTTGGTGAAGTGTCAAGTCCGATGTTGGATTATATCAGGGAAGAAGCAGAACGGGTAGAGGAAGAGGAAGAACAAGATTATTACATGGAAACTAGAATGCAAGATGAACTGCTAGTTAGCGGAACATCAGTTTCACCATTTGAAATTGCGTTTTATAGTTTTATTTTTGTCGTTTTAATTTCTATTATTATCAATCTGATTAGAAAAAGACAGGAAAAGAAATTTATTGACTTGCAAGATGATTATTCATTGGCATTCAAAGGCAAAAAAGCAAAAGAGAAAGTTAAAAAGCAAATGCTTTATGATTATTCTGCAGCGAAAGATGAAGTACGAAAGAAGTTCGAGAAGTTTGAACTAGTGGCTAAGTCTCATAATTATACGCGCTCACATAGTGAAACAATTACGGAATGGTTCTCAAGGATGGGATGGCAAGAATACAATTTTGTCTGTTTAACCTATAACGACGTTCGTTACGGATTGCATAATCCAACAAACGACGAGTTGGATCGGTTCAATCAAGAATTAAGGAAGTTGACAGAACGCTTCTCTGAAAAGGAGTGAAAGTAAATGCATTCTAATGCGATAGAGAAAGATCGAAACCGGTTTAGCTATTCTGAGCGCTTAGTCGTCGAATTGTTTCTCCTTTCCTACATATTTGTTTTCTTCCTTGGAGAAACGAATAACGGTATGTCCTATATATGGTTAGGCGTTTCAATCATTGCTGGAATAGCTAGTTATTTCTTGTTTAATGGAAGAGATTACTCGTTAGGGCTTGGAGCAGGTTTATCTCTGGTCCTTACTGTTCCATTACTATTGTTCAGTGTTCCGTTCATGAACGTTGTCATATTCTTTGTATATATATTATGGAGAATTCAAGCTAATTTTAACGGGTCAAGGATTGTCGGATGGCCATTTCTAATCGTCAATACATTTGTATTTGTCGCTTTGACTTCAATGGCGCGGCTAATGTTTGCATATCATAATCCTGAATTATTAGTCGAGAAACAGATGCTTATTTATTTACTAACATCTTTCCTTTACTTTTTCATTCGGATGATCACTATTTGGATAAATAGTCGACAATTAGGCAACTTTAAAATGAAAGATGCGAATAAAGCATTTGGTTCTATTATCGGTATAAGTATAAGTGTGTTTTTAGTCATATACCTATTATTAAAACCGTTTAGACTAGCGATATTTTCGATTTTCGGTTTTTTATTTAGTGGGGTCTTTACCGTGTTTGGTAGAGCTGTCGAGCCGATTTTGGATTATTTCCGTGAAGAGTCGGAACGGATTAATGCAGAACTGGAAGAGGAAAGCACTTTCATCGACTTCGAGATGGAAGATGAAGTGAAAATATATGGAGCATCTGCATCGCCGTTTGAATATACTGCCTATATTTTGGCGTTTGTCATACTCATCACAATTGCTGTCATTTTGGTCAGAAAAAGACGTGAAGCAAAGTTACTAGGCAAAGAGAATGTATATTCATTCTCTTTCAGAGGGAAAAAGGGGAAAGAAACTGTCCCGAAACAGCTCACATATGACTATTCACAAGCAAGGGACGAAGTGAGAAAGAAGTTTGAACGTTTTGAGAACGAAGCTAAATCCTATGACTTCGCTCGATCACAAAGTGAAACTGTGAAAGAATGGTTTACAAGGATGGGATGGAGAACAGATAGCGTACTTTTCAACATATACGAAGAAGTTCGCTACGGATCTCATGTGCCTACTGAAAAAGAACAACAACTATTTGATAATTGCTTAAAACAAATTAAAGAAAAGTTTTTCAAAAAAGAGGTTTAGAAAGGTTTGAACCGGGGGATACTATAATTGAACACAGCAACATTCTCATTTCCCCCTTTTGAGGACAGACCCTATTATAGGATCTGTCCTCCTTTTTTTGTGAAAAAAGATTATAATGGATATGAGTAAAGATGGAGGGATACATATGGATAAAAGGAAAATTGCATTTATTGGAATAGGGGTAATGGGGAAAAGCATTGTAAAGCATTTATTGAAAGCTGATCATGAAGTGACAGTATTCACTCGGACGAAAGAGAAAGCAGAAATGCTTGTGAATAATGGGGCGACATGGGCTGACAGTGTTGCGAAGGCAGTGAAGAATGCGGAAATTGTCATCACTATGGTCGGTTATCCGTCCGACGTTGAAGAAGTCTATTATGCTGATGGGATTCTTGACCATGCAGCTGAAGGAGCAATTCTAATAGACATGACAACATCAAGTCCTGCACTTGCGAAGCGTATTTATGCGGATGCGAAAAGTAAAAGACTATTCTCGCTCGATGCACCGGTTTCAGGTGGGGACGTAGGAGCACAAAATGGTACATTATCGATCATGTGTGGAGGCGATCAGGCGACATTTGAAAAGATGGAATTTCTGTTTAAAGTGTTTGGCAGCCAAATCATCTATCAAGGCGATGCAGGAGCTGGACAGCATACAAAAATGTGCAATCAGATTGCGATTGCCACAAATATGATTGGTGTCTGTGAAGCGCTTGCCTATGGAAGAGAAGCGGGCTTAGATCTGGATACTGTTCTTCAATCGATATCGTCTGGGGCTGCAGGTTCCTGGTCATTGTCCAACTTGGCTCCACGGATGATCAAAGAGGATTTCGAACCTGGTTTTTATGTTAAGCATTTCTTGAAAGACATGGATATTGCACTTGCAGAAGCAGAAATCATGAAACTGCCTTTACCTGGACTTCAGATGGCCAGGGATCTATACAATCGTCTGTCAGAAGAAGGTTTTGGAGATAAAGGAACACAGGTTTTATATAAACAGTTAACTGAAAAATGATAAACACCGCTTGCCAGCTCATAACTAGCTGACAAGCGGTCTTTTATCCATCTAAATAAGAAGAACGAAATGTTTGTGTATTACTTACTCTCCTTCGCTTTTGTGACTGTAGTTTGGTCGGAGTCTCATTTTTTGGAGCAATACTTTCACTTTTCTTTTCCTCACCGATATATTCAGCGAGTAACTCTTTCGCCACTTTTAAATTCATGCGTTCTTGGGGATTACGAAAATTTTGGTCTTGGTTGCCTAAGTGAGGAAGTGAAGTGAAATCTTGTTTCTCAGGTAAGGTATGAAAGAGGAAATCACTGCACTTAACGAGCACAGTTGAACTTTGTTGGCTAAGCTGGGGATTATCAATGAAATGTAAGCCTATTTTATGAGCATCACCTACAGTTAAGAGACGTTCAATTGTCTTATTCTTTAAAGCATATAAATCTCTATTATTTGTAGCTGTCTTTGCATGTCTATTTACTGTATATACAGCTATGGCGAGTTGGCGAATCTTTTCTTCTTTGTTCACTTTATACCTCCGTTCCAAGTAAGATTCTTCTATTATTCATTTTACCATAAATGTCATCAAAATAATCTTCTAAAGATTTTTTCTACCATACATTCCATTAGATTCGTAATTATATACGCAAATATTCAGGAATATCTTTTTTTCTTACGATTTAAAAGGTATACTTATAAAATAACAGAGATTACTATTGTATTAGCTTCCAAATGCTCGAATCGTGTTCTTTAAAGTACGATAAACAGGATTACGTAATAGAATTAATATGCATGGAGGCATTCATGGACAGTAAAAACACTACTTTCGAAGACGCACTTAATCTTATAATAAACAATTATGTAACACTTCATCCTCAAAATATGTTCGTAATTATTAAAGGAAATAAACTGGCGGAATGGGAGATTGTATTTGCTAATGAGATTGCTACTGCATTTTTTGGCAGCACACTTCTTAATTGCAATGCGGCTTTGTTTATGGGCGAATTCTGGTCCTTGATAACAAAAGAAATAGATAAAATGGAAAACCAATCAATTAGTAAAACTTACATACCTATTTTTATCGATAACTCACCAAATTTATTTGAAATGGAATTACTGTCAGTAGAAATGTCATCTGAAAAGATGTATGTTATTGAACTTCGCCCACAAATGCAACTCATGGATGAGCAGATAAAAAGAATGGAATTTGAACAAAAGTACAATTCGGTCATTGATCATAATCTTGATCCTTTACTAACAATTGATCCAACTTACCGGATTGCTCATGCCAATCCGGCAGTCCATAAAGCATTTGGCTATAAAATGCAGGAATTGAGAGGACGCACAATAGCGGATTTAATAATGGACGACCAAACAGATTTATTTAATCATTTTTTAAAAATGGCATTCAATGGAGAGTCGATTGAGATTGAGGATATCCGATTCTTTCATAAAAAAGGCCAATATATGCAAACGTACTTGAAAACAGTTCCCGTCACTGTAAACAATGAGGTAATAGAAGTCCATTTAATTTTACGTGACACTTCTTCGCATCATAAGAATAGTGAACGATTACTATTCTTATCTTACCATGATCAACTGACAGGTTTATGGAATAGGCGAGCCTTAAAAGAACATTTTGTTGAGGATGCAGAAGAAGCAAAAAGGACCAATGAAAAGTTATCGTTTATTTATATTGACCTCGATCGTTTTAAAACAATTAATGATTCTATCGGGCGAAATGGAGCAGATGAAATACTGAAGATGATTGCTGAAAGATTAAAGACAGCGTGCCCAAATACTACAAAGCTCTATCGTAACGGTGGAGACGAGTATATTATCACCTTCCGCGATTCTTGTATTGTAAAAACGGAAAAACTCGCTCAAAGAATTCTGAGCGATTTCACAAAACCTTTTTACTTTAATCATCAAGAATATTTTATTTCTTGCTCAATAGGAATTTCAGTTTATCCTGACGATGGATTTGTACTTGAAGATCTTCTGCAAAAAACAGAAAAAGCGGTCATGTATGTGAAAGATCAGGGAAGGTCCCACTATCGATTCTTTAAAGAAGATATGAATGCTTCTTTCACTAATACCGCATTACTGGAATCTCATCTTCGTCGTGCAATTGAATTTGATGAACTAGAAATCCATTATCAACCCCAAGTAAATTTGAAAACGGGATTAATAGATAGTTTTGAAGCGTTATTAAGATGGAATAACCGTAAATTTGGTTTTGTTTCACCAGCAGACTTTATCCCGCTAGCTGAAGAATCAGATTTGATTCTTTCTATTGGTAATTGGGTTCTTGAAGGTGTTTGCAAGCAGCTTAAAGAATGGCAAGACAAAGAATTCCGTCCAGTTCGTATTGCTGTTAATATTTCACCAAAACAATTTAGAACAAGTGACTTCGCGGAGAAAACGGGAGTGCTAATTCAAAAACATGGCATCCATCCTTCTTCATTTGAAGTTGAAATAACAGAAACTGCATTGATGCACATGAATGATACATTAGCTACACTCAAAAAACTAAAAGATATAGGCGTGACAATTTCAGTTGATGACTTTGGGACGGGTTATTCATCTCTAAGTTATTTAAAGCAATATCCAATTGATATTATCAAGATTGATCGATCGTTCATCAAAGATATTGAAATGGATCAAAAAAACGAAGCAATTGCTAAGACGATCATCAATCTTGCCCATAATCTTGGAATGGAAGTCATTGCAGAGGGTGTAGAGAAAGATTTGCAAGCACAAATTCTTAAAGAAGCTGATTGCCACAAAGCTCAAGGATTTCTTTTCAGTAGACCGGTGCCTGCAGGAGTAATTGTACAAAAGTACTTTAATTAGATAAATATAAGCTTTTAACATAAGGGATTTACTTTGTGAATTACAAAGTGAATCTCTTTTTTCTTTATTTCTATATAAGAATGACTGTCGTATTTAATAGAATAGTATGTTACAATTATGAGTGAATATTCATTCATTAAAAAGGGGGATCATTATATGTATGTAGGACAAGTTATGATCGTAACGGGTGGTTCAAGTGGAATGGGGAAATATATGGCGAAGAAATTTGCTGACGAAGGTGCCGATGTAATTATTACGGGTCGCGATCTTGAGAAACTTGAAGTTGCAAAAAAAGAAATTGGGGATAATGCACACATTTTTCAAATGGATGTGAGAAATGTTGAAAATGTACAGGGACTCATTGAGTTTGCGGATAAGACATTTGGCAAAATTGATGGTTTAGTGAATAATGCAGCTGGGAATTTTATTGTGCAAGCAGAAGACCTTTCACCAAACGGCTGGAATTCTGTGATTGACATAGTCTTGAATGGGACATTCTATTGTTCAAGTGCGGTCGGCAACTATTGGATAAAAAAAGGTCAAAAAGGATCGATTTTGAATATGCTTGCGACATACGCATGGGACGCAGGACCAGGTGTTGTCCACTCGGCAGCAGCAAAAGCTGGGGTAATGTCTCTTACGAGAACGTTAGCTGTTGAATGGGGACGTAAATATGGATTTAGAGTTAACGGTATTGCGCCAGGTCCGATTGAGAGAACGGGTGGAGCTGAGAAATTATTCCAATCGGAGAAAGCAGTTCAACGTACAATCAACTCTGTACCGCTAGGTAGAGTTGGTCAACCTGAAGAAATTGCAGAATTAGCAGCATTCATCATGTCCGAAAAAGCATCTTATATGAATGGTGAGATTGTTACGTTAGATGGTGGACAATGGTTAAATCAATATCCTTTTTAATTTTTAAAACCACTATAGTATGATTGCTGCGAATTTATCCATCCTACCAGTGACTTATTGGTAAGGAGGAGATAGAAGTATGATGGACATTTGGTTGATACCTGTTGTAATTGTAATCGCTATTAGTGTTTTTATTGCTGTTAAGTCGGTTAGAAATTGGAATTCGCCAGTAGTCAGGCTTAATGAACAAGATCAGCGTATTCCTGAAGCGATAGAAGATCACCCGTTTACAGTAAATCCAATCATCTGGATTATTGCTATCGTGTCTTTGTTTGTATTGTTTATAATATTTTACTACTGGGCCTCTTCTATATAGAAGAGGTTTTTATATAGTACATCGCTTTTTCAATGAGCCGTTCTCCTTCTAATATGATATGATAGAGTAGTATGAGTTTCATAACAGCTTATGAACTGAAGGAGCGATTCTTTATGATTTCTGTAAATAACAGGGATTTTCTACATGTGCCGATTGCCGATTATATTATTCCGGCTGAGAAAGTGGCGCATGTGCAAATCGGTAACAATGCTGAACACGCCCTTCTCGTCTTAACGAAAACAGGTTATTCTGCAATTCCAGTACTTGATACGAAAAACCACCTAAAAGGGCTACTTGGAATCGGCATGATAACAGATTCCATTTTAGGGATGGAGCGGATCGAATATGAGCGTCTCGAAGACTTGCGAGTCGATGACATCATGGACGTAGCTATTCCTCGGATTATAACAACTGATAAATTCCAAAAGGGGCTAGATCTGCTTATCAATCATACCTTTTTATGTGTTACTGAAGAAGATGGCACATTTGCAGGCATATTGACGAGAAGAGTCATGCTGAAAGAATTTAAGAAGTACATTTACACAAATTAATGAAGTGGGACCGAAAAGTCCATTTATGGAAAGGCTCCTATTAGGAGCCTTTTGCTGTTTAATGGATTATGTAAAGCGAAGTTGAAAGGAGAGTTGTATTTCATTGAAACAGCAGAAAGAAACAAAACGGACATTTGTTCTCATAGCAGTTATGTTAGCCATGTTCGTTGGAGCAGTTGAGGCGACAATTGTATCGACTGCAATGCCGGCAATTGCTGCTGAGTTGGGTGGATTCTCCAGATATAGTTGGATATTTTCATCTTACTTGCTCATGAGTACAGTCACTGTGCTGATATATGGAAAATTGGCTGATGTATTTGGTCGAAAACCTGTATTTTTCTTTGGATTATCCGTGTTTTTAGTTGGTTCAATCCTTTGTGGTCTTGCAACATCCATGGAGATGTTAATTGTCTTCCGCTTAATCCAAGGTTTTGGTGCAGGCGCTGTCATGCCAATTGCGACGACAATTGTCGGAGATATTTATTCGACAGAAGAGAGAGCCAAAATTCAAGGATACTTGTCGAGTGTATGGGGTATTTCAGCAGTTTCCGGACCGGTAATCGGAGGTTTGATTATTCAATTTATGGATTGGAAATATGTGTTTTGGGTTAACATTCCACTTGGTTTATTAGCAATGGCGGGAGTATTCTTTTTTCTCCGTGAACCTAAAATGAATCGTAAAGTGTCTCTAGATATAAAAGGTGCAGTGCTCCTGATGATTTCATTATCAGGATTTCTTTATTGGCTGGTTGAAGGTGGACAATTATTCGAACGTATATCGATCATAAGTTTTGCTATTATTGTACTAAGTATTTCGCTATTTATCTTATTTATCCTTGTGGAAAAAAGAGCAGAAGATCCGATGATGCCTTTTGCAATTTGGAAGAACCCGGTCATACTGTATGCCAATCTTGTTTCATTAACGACAGGCGTAATTTTAATTGGCGTATCTTCATATTTACCGACTTATGTCACTGGAGTTATGGAACAACCTGCTATTATAGCTGGTTTTACATTGACAGCAATGTCAATAGGCTGGCCTATTGCCTCCTCAGTTGCAGGGCATCTATTGATTAGATTTGGTCCTTACACAGTGTCGTTTACGGGTGGTTTGTCTTTGATCATCGGGGCTGTGTTATTTGTCTTAATGAATGCAAGTTCAGGACCATTATGGGCAGCAATCTCCAGTTTTTTCATAGGAGTTGGAATGGGACTGACGAGTACATCATTCATTGTAACGATACAAGGGAATGTAAGCCGAGAGCGACGCGGAGTGGCAACAGCCGCCAATATGTTCATGAGGAATTTCGGAAATACAATTGGCGCGGCAATATTTGGAGCAGTATTGAATGCAACGTTACTAGCCTTATTTAAGAAATCTGGTTTAGATTACAACGTAGATGACATTAATTCATTGTTAACTGAGGAAACTAGGAATACGTTAATCGATGGTAAATCGGAATATTTACAATTTGCACTTGATAGTTCATTGCAATGGGTGTATTGGACAGTGTTGCTATTCGCGGTTATTAGTTTTCTGCTTATATTGCGTATTCCGAAAGGGAAGGTGGTTCAACATGACGACAACTGAACTGGAAATTATAAAAGCTTTAGCGGAAGAAGGAAATATGAGAAAAGCTTCTGAACGCTTATTTCTATCGCAACCAGCTTTATCCCAAAGGTTGCAGACAATTGAGAAAGACTGGGGTTCATTGTTATTCATCCGTTCTCAAAAAGGGTTGGAACCTACGCCAGCAGGTGAACTTGTAATTACGTATGCAAAAGAGACGATTCAGAGGAAAGAGGATACTGCTGAAATGATAGCATCTCTAGCGGATAAAGTTCATGGGACACTGAAGATTGCTTGTGCATCCATTATAGGTCAAACATGGCTGCCGCAAGTTTTAAAGGAGTTTGTGAGAAGATATCCTGATGCTAAAATTTCGCTTATGACAGGGTGGAGCTCGGAAATTATGAAGGCGCTGTATGAAGGAGAGGCACATGTAGGAATTGTGCGCGGACAGGTTGATTGGAAAAGCAGTAAGACCTATTTGTTCAGGGACCGGTTGTATCTGGTTGATCAGGAAATCACTTCCATAGATGAGTTGAAACATACAAAACGTCCATTCATCCAGTTTAAAAGTGATTCAAATTACTATATGGAAATCCAACGGTGGTGGCACCGTCATTTTTCACAGTATCCTGGCAGGCAAATTACAGTCGATCAGATTGAAACGTGCAAACAGTTAGCACTAAATGGAATTGGATATGCAATACTACCGAATATCACGCTGGCGGGGGATGAAAAAGTGAATAAAATCCCCTTGCTTAATAGTGAAGAAGAGTTCGAATTGACACGTGATACATGGTTGATAGGATATGATTCAACTTTTGCTTTAAAACAAGTAAGCGCTTTTACAGAAGTCGTCAATATATATGCAGAAAAGCTCAGAAAAGAATCTGAATAGGCAGGAACTTTACTTGCTTAATAACGTACTAATTATGTAAGGTTTACAGAACTTGGCGAGAGCTAATAGGGGGATTGTGTAATGTGGAAGAAACAGTTGGGAATAATTATAGCACTTTTTGTAGTATGTATATTCCTACCGACTGTCCATGCTTCGGCTGATTCTGCACTGAATGTGAAAGTGACTGCCGGATTTGATGGTAAAGCCAAATATGGTAAAGGCGCGCCAATAACAGTGGAAGTTGAAAACAAGGGAACTTCATCGTTTAGCGGTGATATGGTCATTGACACGCAGCAGACGTATGAATCTGGTGTAGGTGAAGTATTCCCATTGGAACTTGAGGCAGGGGAAACAAAAACAATTACTTTCATTGTGCCGAAGATGTTCGATTTCAATATGTACGGTATGAATACAAAGTCGATATATTTTTACGAAGGTGGTTGGAAAAACGGAAAAGAAATTAAGCATAAAGGTGCGCAACAAATTACGGTTGCGATGTATCATGATGACACGAAAATCATTACAGCATTCACTGATAACATCGATAGACTCTCATTATTAAAGAGTGCTAGATTAGCGAATCATGGGAATTTGCAAATCATTGATGCCTCCAAAATCTCTTCGGTTAAGTTGCCAGATGAAGCATCAGGTTGGGGACCAACAGACATCATTGTCATTGATGAATATCCAATAGCAGACTTAACTTCAGCTGAGCAGGAAGCTCTACTCAATTGGGTACGTGCAGGGGGAATGCTGATTGTTGGTGGATCAGACGATGTAATGACAGAAACGGGAACTTTTGGCGAATCACTTCCATTAACGCTTGGTGAAAGAAAAACAGTAAGTGGAGAAGTTTTCAATGAATGGATTGGCGGCGAAACTTTTGATAAAGAAGTGACAGTTGCAAAGTCGACATTAAACAATGACTCGCACATCATTTATGTAGCTGGTGAAGATATTCTAGCGGCATCTAAACAGCTTGGAAAAGGTTTTGTCATTCAGACTTCTTTTTCATTGGGGGATGAGCCGTTTTCGAAAATGGCAGGCGCATCGAAAGTTTGGAGTAAAGTAATAGATGCGGCAGATCAGCAACGAATGTCGTCAGGTATGACTCCATACTATGATGAACCGATGGAAGCGTTAACTTGGACAATTGGAAACCCTAACGAACTATTTCCATCATTTAAAGTATCTGCACCATTTATATTTGGAGTAATTATTATCTATATCATTTTAATAATACCTATTTTATATTTCATTCTAAAACGGAAAGACAAACGCGAACATGCGTGGTGGATCATTCCTGTTATAGCTATAACAGTTTCGCTTTTCATCTTCTCCTATGGTGCTAAAGACAGAATTGGGAAAGCTCAACTACAACAGACATCCGTTTTTGATGTAGATCAGGACGGAACTCTATCAGGTTATTTTGTTGAATCGGTTTTGACGAACAAAGCCGGAGATTTCCTGTTTTCAGTTCCTAAAGGAGTAACAATATCTACATACACACCATACTCATCTGGTCTGTTCGGCACTTCACAGTCGAACTCAAGCGCGCATAAAAAAGCAATCATTGAACGAGATGCTGCAGGATCGAAGTTGTATTTGCGAGACATCGGTTATTGGAACGTAGCGACAGTGTATGGGCAAGCGACGGTTGAAAATGTCGGAACTTATAAAGTGGATTTATCTGTGAAGGATAAAAAATTGACGGGGGAAGTGACAAACAATTTCCCGTTTCAGCTAAAAGATGTATCCATTTGGTCTGGTGCGAAACAAATTGTATTAGGAGACCTTGGACCAGGCGAAACGTTAAAAGTGGATGAAACATTGAAAACATCAAGTTTAGTTAGAAAACAACCGACAAACTCGATGTATATGGGTCAGAATCCATCATCTACAGATGATTTGATGAAAATGAGGAAAGAAGGAATCATTAGTTTCTCTGGAAACAATATGAACAATCATATGAAACCTACAATTATCGGCTATACAGATTCACAAATTGCTCCGCTTGAAATGGAAGGATCCAAAGCATCTATGGATTCATTGACTATGGTTTCTCAAGCTTTCAGTCCAGTTGTTGAATTTAGTGGCGATATGACAATCGACTCAGAAATGATGACATTGAACCTGATGTCAGAAAAGAATAATATTCAAGCGCATACTTCGGATTATCAAGGAAATATATATTATTTTGATGAAGATACCTATATACAAACGTGGACTGTACCAGATGATTTATTGAAGCAAGTAAGCAAATGGAAATCAATTGATATTTCTAAAATACAAAAAACAATTTATGATGTGAGTATTTTAAATAACCAAACAGGTGAATATGAGCAATTAGCATCTGAAAGAAAACTATCAATCGATTCAGCCGGTCCTTATTTGACAGATGAGGGAACGCTTAGTTTACGGTTAGAATTCATTAACAACCAATATGGAAGTGAAGCTCAACCACCAGAAATCAAGCTTCATGGTGAGGTGAAAAAATGATTGAAATTACTGGGTTGACAAAAAAGTACGGGCAGTTCACTGCTCTAGATAATTTGAACTTGACATTGGATGAAGGAACAGTGTTCGGATTTGTCGGAGCAAATGGTGCAGGTAAATCGACAACTTTTCTCATAGTATCCACTTTGCTACAAGCTACTTCTGGTGATGTGCGCATTAATGGGATTAGTGTTAGAGAAAAACCAGCTGAAATCCGGAAAATGATTGGCTATATGCCGGACTTTTTTGGAGTGTATGATCAGTTGAAGGCGGATGAGTACCTGGACTTCTATGGTGCTAGTTATGGCATTCCTGAAGCAGAACGGAAAAAATTAATCCCTCAACTGCTTGAATTAGTAAATCTAACACATAAGCGTTATGCGTATGTTGACTTGTTATCAAGAGGGATGAAGCAACGCCTATGTTTAGCAAGAAGTTTAATACATGACCCTAAAGTTCTCATTTTGGATGAGCCTGCTTCTGGTTTGGATCCACGGGCAAGAGTGGAAATGCGGGATATTTTAAAAACGCTTAAAAGCATGGGTAAGACAATATTGATCTCATCACATATCCTTCCTGAACTGGCAGAGATGTGTGATGAGATTGGTGTAATTGACAATGGGAAATTGATTGCTCATGGATCGGTTGCAGAAATTCAAAAAAAGTTACAAGGTGAAAAGGTAATTACAGTCCGTTTGGCAGGAGAAGCAGTTCGTCATGTTGACTTTTTTGAAGAGCAACCATTCGTTACAAATATCGAACTCCCATCAGACGATGAACTTTCCTTTACGTATAGAGGTAGTGACGAGCAGCAAATTTCTATGCTGAAAAGTGCAATGAATAATGATCTGCCTGTCGTTTCTTTTAATGAACACGTAACTGATTTAGAAGATATCTTTATGGAAATCACGAAAGGAGCCGACTGACTATGAATTTTTCAAATCCGGTTCTTTCAAAAGAACTAAAGTTAAGGTTTCGGTCATTTAAAGGCTTCAATGGAATACTATTCTTTTTACTTGCAATGTGTATATTTGTATTCGGTTATATTTTTCTGACCGTCAATCTTGGTGGGAATTCTTATTTTAGACCGAGCCAAAGTTTTGTTCTGTTTGCTTTTCTGTCATTCATCCAACTCGGATTAGTGTTATTTACCGCTCCCGGACTAACAGCTGGTTCAATTAGCTCGGAAAGGGAAAAGCAAACTTTGCCGATACTATTGACAACATCTCAAAGTTCTTTTCAGATTATTTCCGGAAAGTTACTTTCTTCTGTTGCATTCCTTTTGCTTCTAATTGTGGCGGGACTGCCGGTCTATAGCCTTGTCTTCCTATTTGGTGGCATTTCACCATGGGATTTCGTGAAAATCCTTGTCTTTCTTTTTGTCACGTTATTAGCGGTAGGAAGTATTGGAATTATGTTTTCAACATTAATCAGAAGGACAATTGTATCGATGATTGCGACATACGGAACGATGCTCTTCTTATCCGTTGTAACGGGTTTTCTATTTATCATAACGATGCAAGTGAAAATGTTCAGTCAGATGGGGACTGTTACTAGTCCTTCATACTTAGGTCATTTCTTGGCATCTATAAATCCAGCCGTATTATTTGCAACTTTTTTATCGCCCGAACTAAACCGAACATTGTCAGAAACGACACTTATCGATTTCCCAATTTGGGCGGGTTATCTACTATTTTATGTTTTACTATCGATAGTTTCTATTTTCATTGCAGTGAAGAAATTACGTGTGAATATGAGACGTCATAAGTGAGGAGGTGTCAAGTATGGAACGGAAAATGCCATTACACCACTATTTAATTAAAACACTTAGAGCGTTGCGCTTTGAACAATCGATTTATAAACTTCAAACAGGCTTGTTCTTTGCCGCTCTCTTATATGCTTTGTTGCTTGCCGCATCCAGACTTTTCGTCTTGCCTTACTACGATTTGATTGCATTATGGGCAGGAGTCGCCACTCTTTTACTGACGATAAGCGTTATTTTCATAAAACGAACAAGAAAAGAAGAAGCACTCTGGCAGTTGGATCAATACTTACCTGATAATCTGCTCGTGACGGCAATGGATCCTGGAGTTAGGAAAAGCGAATTTGCAAATGCAATCGAGCGGCATGCAGTGAAAAATATAGGTGGCGCTTATTTACAATTCAAGAAACGAAAGAAGAATTTTGTTAATGGGAAAATGCTAATTAGTTTTATTGTTTTATTCGGCTTTTCAACATTTCTTTTTATGTTTCCTTCAGCAACACAGGAGGAAGCACAAACCATTGTAAAAGAGAAAGAAATTGCAGAAGAACTGAAGAAAGAAGTTCAACAACTGGCACAGAAAGAAAAAAATCCTGAGTTGCAAAAAGAGCTTATTGAGCTTGCCGAGAAACTTAAGGACACTGCAACGACCGAACAACTTTTGAAGGAATTAGTGAAGAAGCAAAAAGAATTCAAACTGAAAGAACAACGACTGGCGGAAAAGAAAAAAGATGACGCTGCTAGTTTAAGCGACGAGGAAGAGGATCAGTTGGCTCAATTGCAACCCCTTGCAGATAAGTTAGCCCAGCAAGCTGGAAAAACGCAAAGTGCTTTGAATAAAATCGGTAAAGCGCCATCCTTGCCTGCATTAGCTAGCGCAGGGAATAAAAATCCGAGTGGAAATGCACTGCAAGGTTCTACTGGAAAGCCTGGAAGTGGTCAAAATCCTTCTGGTGAACAAGGGCAAGGTCAGGGAGAGAACAAAGGCGAAGGCCAAGGAGATGGCCAAGGTCAAGGCGAAGGTCAAGGGCAAGGTCAAGGGCAAGGTCAAGGGCAAGGCGAAGGTCAAGGACAAGGTCAAGGCCAAGGCCAAGGCCAAGGCGAAGGGCAAGGTCAAGGTCAAGGCCAAGGTCAAGGCGAAGGTCAAGGGCAAGGTCAAGGTCAAGGTCAAGGGTCAGGTCAAGGTCAAGGTCAAGGGTCAGGTCAGGGCCAAGGATCTGGTAAAGGCGGTCGAGATCTCCTTTCCATTCCTGTCGATAGGATTGGTACACCTGGAGATCCTTCGATTGTTGGAGGCGAACTCGGTGAAGGTGAATTCATCGAAGAAAATGAGCGTGAAGGATTGACAGAGCGTGGAACGATAAAACCATACAAAGAAGTCGTGGGCACGTATAAAGATGCCTATCTAAAAGGCGCCGATAAAATGAAGTTGCCTCCAGATCTTCAACGGGTTTTATCTGATTATTTCTCGTCAATTGAATAATTTTTGATAGGAGATGGGAATATGTCATTTTCACCTGAACAATTTGAAGAAATGAGCAAAAAGCTTGCTGAGGTGCGAAACGAAATCGGAAAATTTATCGTAGGGCAAGAGGAAGCCGTAGAGTTCTCCATCTACTCGATACTAGCGGATGGTCATGCATTACTAGAAGGACTTCCAGGGTTAGGTAAAACGATGTTAATCAGAACAATATCGGAAGTGTTGGATTTGTCTTTTTCTCGTATTCAGTTCACACCGGATCTTATGCCGGCCGATATAACTGGAACAAGTATTTTAGAGCGTTCTCCAGAAGGTATCCAAAAATTTGTTTTCAAAGAAGGACCGATATTCAGTCAGATGGTATTAGCGGATGAGATTAACCGTGCGACACCAAAAACGCAAAGTGCCTTGCTGGAAGCGATGGGCGAAAAAACCGTGACTGTCCTAGGAGAAACACGTAAGATGGCTAAACCATTTTTCGTGTTGGCAACCCAAAATCCAATCGAAATGGAAGGTACGTATCCGTTGCCAGAAGCACAGATGGACCGGTTTGTATGTAAAGTTCTATTGCCTTATCCTTCTAAGGAAGAATTGAAGCAAATAATGATTAGGACAACTGGCCCGAATTCCATTCCAATCCAGAAAGTGATGGATACTAGAACAATTATTGAGGCACAGGAAATGGCGAAAACGGTCGTCATTGCGGATGAAATGATGGACTATGCCGTTGATCTAGTTGCAGCAACTCATCATAAAGCAGAGACGGGAGATACATGGACCCAATATGTCCAATATGGCAGCGGACCGCGAGGCTTACAATCAATCATCCGATTGGCGAAAGCGAGAGCTCTTATGGCTGGACGTTTCCATGTGTCAATTGCTGATATTAAGACAGTTGCTAAGCCTGCACTGAGACACCGTATTCTCATTAATTATGAAGGGGAAGCGGAAGGGGTAGATGTGGATAAGCTCATTGATAAATTAGTAGAAGAGATTCGCCAAGGGGCGTCTATCTGATGACAGAAGAACTGTTTCCCGATCGGTTGACGAAGAGGCTTGGAGCCTTATCGATTTCAACACGGTCTAGACGTCTCGGTCAGCATAAAGGAACACATCGATCTAGCAAAACTGGAACTTCTTTGGACTTTTCTGATTTCCGGGAATATCATCCCGGTGACGATCTGCGGCATATCGATTGGAATGTGTTTGCGCGTACAGATAAGCCGTTCATTAAACAATTCCTAGATGAACAGGAAATGCGAATACATATATTGCTCGATTCCACGAAATCGATGGGTACAGATGGAAAATGGAAGTTTGCACGCCAACTTGCCATTGGGCTTGGTCAGGTTGCATTAAAAAGTGGGGATACTGTATCCTTTTCAACTTGGACTGCAGAACAGAATTACTTCTTCAGAAAGAAAGGCGTTTTGCACCGCGCTTCTTTCAAGAAGTTTATCTCTAAATTAGAACAACCAGCATCTGATACGGGTTTTGCAGAACAAGCGCTACGTCACATTCCAAAAGCTGTTACTGTCCTATTTATAATTACAGATGGACTTGAGGAGTTGAGGAAATGGGAAACCTTGTTTAAAAGGATGCCTGGTATTTGTAAAGATATACGTTTGATTACGGTACATTCTCCGGCAGAAGAACTTCCTCTTTACGAAGGGGATATGCGGCTTATCGATGTCGAAAATGAGGCAGCTGTTGAAGTGTCGATGACTAGACGCGTTATGCAAGATTATAGTGAAAAGAAAAACAGACATGAAGCTGAATTAAGAGCATTAGCAAACAAATTCGGCATACAGCTTATGCGAACGGAAGTATCAGACGGCGCAATGGATGTGTTTACTAGACAAATGCGTCATAGCGGATGGCTACGTTGATAGGAGGCGGCTAAGTGGGATTCGAACATCTGGGTGGGATGTGGACGGCAATATTTCCGTTGGCCGTCCTTCTTTATTATTTTTTTAGGAAAAAGTATAGGTCGGCAACAATTTCTTCAACACTTTTCTGGGAGAAATCAATGCGGGAGACGAAGGTTTCTCCCTATTTAAAGAATTTGCAGCGTAATGCTTTGTTTTATTTGCAGATGGCTGCGTTGTTATTATTGGTTTTCATCTTATTAGGACCATATCTTCCAAAGGATGAGCATACTGCTGCACATACAGTGTTTGTAGTAGATACGTCTGCAAGTATGGCTGCGATGGACGGCAATCTTTCATTGTTTGAGCACAATAAAAAGAAGATTATGGAACTTGCTGAAGAAAGGACAGGAACTGAATTTACGATTGTGACAACGGGTAAAGAACCGAAACTTGTCATTCGTGAAGAATCGGATGAGCGAACTGTTCTAGGTGCTATCGATCAACTCGAATTGACGTATGAGCAAGAGCATATGGCACGCTCATTGGATTTTGTGAAATCGCTTGCTGCAGAAGGCGGTGTAGATGTACATTTTTTCACGGATTATTTGGATCGTTCCGTATTTATGGAAAGTGAGAACGGCATCAGATGGACTGTCCATACGAATGATCTGCCACTTGAGAATATAAGCATTGAAAAATTCGGTGTAGTTTCAACAACCAAAGGTACCGAGGCAATCGTTAAACTGTCAAACCAAAAATCATCAGTCCAGGCAGGCACTATACTCATTCGCAACGAAATAACCGGAGAAGAGCTGACGAAACAGGAATTCTCTTTGGATGGACTATCCGACACGCTGCTATCTTTTAAGGAACTTCCTGAATTATCTGCAGTGAAAGCTGTACTTGAAACCGATGATGATTTTAGTTTGGATAACGAAGCATTTGTGCTGCTTGGCAATGAATCGTCGGAAGTTATTGTTGATCAGCAATTGCATGAACTTGTAAAGAAAGCGTTTGAAGCGATCGGACTCGATGTGACATCGGGTTCCGTAAATGAAATGAACATTGCACGTGAGCAGGCATTGCTTGTGACGAATGAAACGAAGTTTTTGAATGAAGGGACGTCACCGATACTGTTGATAGGAAGGAATGACTCTGTAACCGATCAAGTGTCAGGCCGTGTCGATACAGCCAATGATGCACTATTCACGATTGCACAGGTTGAGGACGTTTATGTTAGCGGTTTATATCCGCCGTTTGAGAATTATGAAACGATAGCGAGTGTTTCAGGTAAGCCTTTCATTCAACGTTCACCAAGAGGCGATATCATCATACTGACAGATATCGGATTGACGGATTGGCCGCTGCATCCCTCATTCCCATTGTTTTTCTGGAGTGCTGCTGAAATGCTAACAACAGATAATAATATCGCAGGTATTTTTACGCCGAATGAACGGAAAGCTTTGTTAACGAGCGGCGGTTCTGAAAGTATCGAAGTGTTTACAATCGACGACAAATATATCGCAACTTATCCGGACGGCGGCAGTTTTGTAGCTCCTGCCAAACCCGGCATCTATAAGCTTCTGGATAACGGAAAAGAAGAGCTGCTAACAGTTCAGTTGGAATCATCTGAAAAACTGGTCAAACATGGTGCAAGTTATTCTCTTGGAGGAATTAGTACATTGAACGATAAAGAAGAAGGTAAGAATACGATTGGATGGCTAATTCTATTGCCTGTACTCCTTCTATTACTGATTGAGTGGGAGGTGCAGAGACGTCGTGGATATCCGAATTGAAGAACCGTTATGGCTGCTGTTGCTAATTCCAATCGCCATATTCATGGCTTTCACATGGATGAAATCTAAAATGAGAGTTAAAAGCAGAGGGACAATTCTTTATGCTCTAAGGAGTATCACAATCCTGTGCATAGTCTTTGCACTTACAGTCCCTTACATGCTTTTGCCAAATGAGGAGGAGCAGATACTGTTCGTCGTAGACAGATCCGTTTCTGTAGGAGAAGCACAGAAGCTTGCAGATGAATGGGTTGCCGAAAGTTTAAAAACTCGGAAATTGAACCAATCTGCGGGATTATACTCGTTCGCAGGTACATTCCGTACCGATACACAACTCACTCATAAAGAATTGTTACAACCAGGAAATGAACCAATGCAAACGAGTGGCGCAACGAATATTGCCAATGCGGTCGATTTAGCATCATCCGTTGCGAAATCTGGGATGGCGACTCGTATTGTATTATTGTCAGATGGGCTGGAAACAGAAGGCTCAATCGAGGAATTACTGCCTAAATACGAGGGCAGCTATGTTCAAATAGATACTGTCGAATTAAAAAGATTAAACTTGGCAGATGCCTCCGTTTCCCTATTTGAAACTCCGAGAAGTGCATATGAAGGCGAAAAACAATTGGTCCGTGTGGAAGTGGATTCGTCAACAAAAACAGAAGGCCAGCTTCTGATTTACAGGAATGATGAAGAAATCATAAAAGAGAACGTCACTTTGGATGAAGGCAGCAACTCTTTTGCATTCAATATGGAAGCAAGAGGCGAAGGTTTATTGAAATACGAAGCGAAACTAATTGTACCTAATGATGCTTTCCTGGAAAACAATCGGATGCTATCCATTACAAAGCTTGAACAGTCACCGAGGATTCTTGTCGTCCAGACGGATCGAAATCCTTCAGTCATTCCATCCCTGCTGGACAACAATGCATTGGATGTAGATGTTGTTGATGCAGACCTATTGCCTGAATCACTGTCTGGCTATTTAGGTTATGGGGCAATCATTTTCGATAATGTCCCCGGTCATCTTGTCGGCGAACATAAAATGACGGTGATCGAGCAGGCTGTGAAAAAATTCGGCACAGGTTTCATGATGGTCGGTGGAGAAGACAGTTTTGGCCTTGGCGGCTATTTCAAATCACCGATTGAACGGCTACTGCCGGTTGAAATGGAAGTGAAGGGGAAAGAGCAGTTGCCGTCCCTTGGTCTAGTTATTTCACTGGACCGCTCAGGTAGTATGTCGGGTTCAAAAATCGTCATAGCGAGGGAAGCGGCCGCACGAGCAGTGGAATTACTCAGAAATGATGATACGTTCGGATTTACGGCATTCGATCATGAGATCTGGGAAGTGATTCCTGTCGGACCGCTTCAAGATAAACAGGAAGCGATTGATCAAATCTTGTCAGTGCCTGTTGCTGGTGGTACGGACATCTTTCCGTCTATAAGGAAAGCATATGAAGACTTGGCTGATTTGAAACTACAGCGAAAACATATCATTTTACTGACAGACGGACAATCAGACATGCCGGCGGACTATGAAGATGTCATTTCCGAAGGGAAAAGCTCAAATATCACATTGTCTACGGTTTCAATCGGTTCAGATGCGGATGTAAGTCTTCTTGAAGAATTAGCGGAAATCGGAGGCGGGCGTTTCTATGATGCAGTCGACGAGTCGACCGTTCCTTCCATTTTAACAAGGGAAACATCCATGTTAACGAGGACATATATTGAGGACGATCCTTTCTACGTTAACTTAAATAATGTACCCGAATGGACTTCAATCTTTAGTGAAGGCGTTCCGCAAATGAATGCGTATATTGCTGCTACGCCAAAAGGGACAGCAACAATTGTTGCTGAAAGTCCGAAAGAGGATCCAGTCATTGCAGAATGGATGTATGGTCTCGGGCGCACAGTCGCTTTCACTTCCGATTCATCAGGCAAATGGTCAGGTGATCTGGCAAGGTGGGAAGGGTACGCAGATTTCTGGAATGCTGCTGTTTCAAGATTGCTGCCGTCTTATGAGGATGTGCCATATGTCATCACACATGACCGGGGCGGAACGTATACAGTTACGGACACATCGCGGAATTCAGCTTTTCTTGACATTTCGATTGTAGATGAAAAAGGAGTGGATGTGCCGTTTCAAATGGAACCGTTAGCTCCCGGGAAAGTAAGGGTTCAACTAGATGCTGAACCGGGTCTTGTGTTCTTCGGAGTGTCTGATGACAAAGGCGGACTATTTGAAGCTGGTGTCTCAGTCCCGTACAGCGATGAATATAGGCCATCAGTGCCTGATTCTGCACTGCTTGCAAAGATTGCAGAACGAACAGGCGGAATGGTATTGGATTCACCCGCTGACGCATTTAGGGCGCATCCATTTAAAAGTGGTGATCGACTTCCGATTGCGAACTGGCTCATCTTGACTGCGATGATTCTGTTCTTCATTGATATTACATTGCGCAGGTTCGGGATGTTCTCAGGATTAATGACCCGAACGGTTGCTCCGATCGATACTGTAACCCAGCCGACGTCTGAGAATCATGTGGCAGAATTGTTGAAAAAGAAAAGAAGACGATAGAATAATACTGGTTCGGTTGATGGGGGAAAAGATGTTTGCTCATTTGGTTTCTTTATCAATTGTACCAGTCATTACGCAATGGGTCTTGGAAGAGTTCCGATCCTGTCAAATCAGCTTGATGGAATATGAAGAGCTGATGGGGCTTCGCGTTAAAGTGACACAACGCGCAACATCTAAACAAATGATTGATCGGCATCGCCTGGCGCGGTGCTTTTTTTAATGCTGAAAATTGAAACTTTTTATCTACGGTAACGTATATGAAGTAAGTGATTTTACAGGAGGGATTAGCTTGAAAAAAATTGCACTTATCATCGGTTCGATCGCTTTAATCGCTTCGCTCATAGGCTGCGGAAATACGGCTGCTCCTAGTGGGTTGGAAGGATATGAGGATTCGGATGTGGCAGCTATTGTCAGAGGGAAAGAAATCACAATTGGCGACTTGCGATTTCTTTATGCGGATGAAGATGTCCTCACAGGCATTGAAGCTGCTGCGCAAACGGAGCTGATGATCCAGGAAGCGAAAGCAAAGAATGTCAACGACGATCTCTCTGTTAAAATCGCCTCAGTAAAGGCATCAATGGAATCCGTTACTTTCAAAGAACAGCCGATGGAAGAAGAGGAGCGCAAGTTCATCCTATCCCAGTCAGAAAAGCTGAACATGGACGTGAATGATTATTTCAAAAAGTATATGGTCATGCATACTGAAATGACGTGGTATTTGCTCAGATTTTATGAAGAGGCTTTTCGGCTCTATGATGGTGTAGATGAAGAATTGGAAGCGTACAACGCGGAACTTGATCTATTTTTGAAAAATTGGATGACAGAGCATGAGGGCGACATTGAAATTCTGATTACACCGTAATGTCAAGTGCAGCCATAGGAGTGAATAGAATTACGAATAAAGTATCGCAAATAAACAGGCCACTATGCAGTATATAAAGTGTTGCTTTACCCTCCAGACGGCACGCCCTCCGGAAAGCGTACGGCTGGAACGTAAATCAACGTATCTAACACTATTCCAAATACGAGGGCGTTTATCGCAAAAGATTTTTTTGCAGACACTAAGTTGATTGGAGCGTAAATAAAAAACCTTATCTCCATATGCAAAAAGCATTGGAGATAAGGTTTTATCGCGTTCGAGATGCATCAAGCATCGCGGTATTTTTCTTAGACCACGTCGTAGCAATTGTGAAGCATATAAGAAGAATTATTGTCCCGAGTATATAAGGAAACGAATAATTTTTGTCGAAAATGTAACCGGCTAGTGCAGGACCGATCATATTGCCTAAACTCATATAAGCGTTCATCATCCCTGCGGCAAACCCTTGGTCCTCAGCAGCAAGCTTTGAAACAAGCGTGTTCACTGCGGGTCTGAGAAGGGAAGTCGCTGTTGAGAAGATTGTAGCTACAAGCAAAATGGTGAAAAATGTGTTCACGAATAATATGGCGAACATGGATAATGCAGCGACAAAAAGATTAACGAGAATAATCCGCATCTCTCCAAAGCGCTTAAATAATGGATTGATGACAAATGTCTGCACAACAACTCCTACAAAGCCACCGACAGTTATGAGAATGGCAATCTGAGTTGCGTCGTAGCCGAATTTTTGGTCGGCATATAATGATAACGTGGACTGATAGTTGGCCAATCCGAATGAAAAAGTGAACATGACAATTAATAAAACAAAATAAGAGGATTTTGTCGATCTGATCAGTTGTCTAATCAGATTCTCTGATTTCACGAGCGCTTTTTCAATCGCAATGCTTGGTGTAGGATTTGGCAATATGAAAATGGATAAAATCGCCGCGAAGAAAGAAGCTCCTGCTGCCACGTAAAAAGGGAAGTGAATACTTATTGTCGATAAAAAACCGCCTATTCCCGGTCCAATCATAAAACCTAAAGACATCGAGGCCCCAAGAAGACCAAGCCCTCTTCCTCTTTTTTCAAGAGGAGTAATATCAGCGACAAAAGCCATCATTGGTGGAACTAGGAAAGCCGCACCCATACCTGAGAAGAACCGTGATACAAATAGCATCCATAATTCAGTCGATAGGCTGAATGCTAATTGAGAAGCTCCGTATATGAAAAGTCCAATAATGATAATTTTTTTGCGACCATGTTTGTCAGATAATACACCGGATAAGGGTGAGAAAATAAATTGTGCAAAAGAAAATATAGCTATAAGAAAACCAAGCACTTTTCCTGCAACGCCAAATGTCTTTAAAAACTCTGGCATAATCGGAATGATCAATCCGATACCGGCCATCGCAATGAACATATTGAACATCAGGACATAGAGTGCGAAATTTGTGGATTTAGAATTTGACAACAGCACTCCGCCTTTCAAAACTATTTCGGGTTATTGAAATAGTTTACCATAGTAACTTAGTAAACACACTTCATAAAGATTGGAAAATCGCCATTCATCAAGCTTGTAGAATGCTTGTGAATAGCGATTGTTTTTATTTATTCAAACTCATCTTGAATTCAAGGAAAAGCTCATTATAGACACCGAGCAGTTCAAGTCCAAGGTTTTTGTACACTTCCAAGTGGCTGCGTGTATTTTCATCAGGATAAAACCGCTCATCTGCAACGACTTCAGGATCCATTAAGTCTAGTGCTGAAAGATTTGGCGTTGAATATCCGACGTAATCAGCATTTTGCGCTGCAACTTCCGGGTCGAGCATGAAGTTAATGAAAGCATGAGCTCCGTCGATATTGTCGACTGTTTTTGGTATGACGATATTATCAAACCATAGATTTGAACCCTCTTCAGGCACGATATAATCAATATCTTCATTCTCAAACATCATATCAGCTGCCTGGCCAGACCAAGTAAGTGATATGGCAGCTTCGTTATTAATCATCAACTGTGTCACTTCGTCTCCGATAACGGCTTTTACATTTGTTCTCAAAGCTTTCAATTTATCAGTCGCTTTACGCAACTCTTTTGTATCTGTCGAATTCAGTGAGTAGCCTAATGAATTCAATCCCATTCCAACCGTTTCCCGAGCGCTATCAACAAGAATCACTCGCTGTTTTAAAGAAGGATCCCAAAGATTGTCCCAGCTTTCAAACGTCTGTCCTTCCAGCAGGGTAGGATTGAAAGCAATTCCGACTGTTCCCCAGAAATACGGAATGGAGTATTTGTTCTTAGGGTCAAACGGTAAATCCATGAAGTACGGATCGATATTTTTACTATTTGGAACCTTACTATAATCAATAGGTATAAGAAGGTCTTTTTCTTTCATCATTTCCACCATGTATTCAGATGGGATGGTCACGTCGTATGAAGTGCCACCTTGCTCAATTTTTCCCATCATTGCTTCGTTGGAATCGAATGTTTCATAAATGACTTTGATTCCGGTTTCTTCTTCAAACTGTTTTAATAAGTCAGGGTCGATGTATTGTCCCCAGTTATAGACGGTAATTGTATCTTTTCCAGTTTTACTTCCTTCATTAAGCTCCCGATTAAAGAGAAGAAGAACACCTGAAATGAGTAGGATGAGAATGACTGATTGTGTGATCGATTTCATTTTCTCACCCCCGTAAATGGAGTCTTCAACTTTTGGTTAAGTAAATAATAACCGATGACTAATCCAGCCGTAACGATGAAAATGAGACCTGAGAGAGCGTTAATCGTTAAACTAATGCCTGTTCTAGCCATTGAGTAAATCTCTACTGACAATGTTGTGAATCCATTGCCTGTGACGAAAAATGTAACGGCGAAATCATCTAGTGAATACGTCAATGCAAGGAAGAAACCTGCAAAAATGCCAGGTTGGATGAAAGGGATGATAACCCGTTTCATAATGTCTTTTTTGGAAGCACCAAGATCGAGTGCTGCATCAATTAAAGTGGGATTCATTTCCGCTAGTTTCGGAAGCACCATAATGACAACGATTGGAATGCTGAAAGCGATATGGGAAATGAGCACCGAAGCGAATCCTAGCTTCACCCCAATAAGCGTAAATAGAATTAAGAAAGAAGCACCTATAATAACATCAGGGCTTACCATTAAAATATTGTTGAGTGACAAGACTGCATTGCGCATCTTCTTATTACGCATAAAATAAATAGCTAGAGCACCCATTACGCCTATGGCAGTAGATAGCAAAGCTGACAGAAGAGCGATGACAATCGTATTGATAACAATGATAATGAGCCGTTTATCTTCAAAAACTGCTGCATAATGCTCAAGAGTGAACGATTCGAAATTAGACATACCTCCACCCGAATTGAAAGAGTAGAAGATCAAATAGAAAATCGGCGCATACAAAATGATGAAGACGACTGCCAAAAACACTTTAGGGAGTTTACCGATTCTTTCCATTTACTTTCATCCCCCTTTCGTTGCCACTTGTAACGAGCATGATGATAAACATGAACAAAATGAGGAACACTGCGATTGTCGAACCCATTCCCCAGTTCTGTGTAACAAGAAACTGCTGTTCGATGGCAGTTCCGAGTGTAATAACTTTGTTACCTGCAATAAGTCGAGTAATCATGAAAAGTGACAATGCCGGTATGAAAACAACTTGTACACCTGATTTAACACCATTTATCGTAAGTGGCCAAATGACTCGTTTAAAAGTCGTCCATGAATTTGCACCGAGATCACGTGAAGCGTCGATTAGTGCAGGATTCAATCTGTCAAGCGCATTGAAAATCGGCAAGATCATGAATGGGATGAAAATATAGACAGACACGAATACAAAGCTGAAGTCTGTGAACAGGATTTGTTGTTTTCCGATTCCGATCATTTCTAGAAAGGCATTCAGTGGACCATATAAGCCCATTAAACCGATAAATGCATACGTCTTCAACAGAAGATTGATCCAAGATGGGATAATAATTAGTAACAGCCATAATTGTTTGTGTTTTGTCTTAGTCAAAAAATATGCAGTCGGGTATGCAATGAGTAACGAGAAAAACGTGATAAGAAAAGCATACCAGAACGAACTGATTGTCAAAGTCAAATAGACTGATGAGAAAAAGTTCTTATAATTCATCAGTGTAAAATTGCCAGATAGGTCGAAAAATGAATAATAGACGATTAAACCGATGGGCGCAAGAACGAATAGTAGAATCCAAACCGCATAAGGAATCGTATAAATGGAGCGCAAATTATTATTCTTCATCATCCATAGCTCCATACGCCTCAAGTCGAGCGTCATAATCCTCTTCAGATTCATTCAAACGCATAACATGAATATCTTCTGGATTGAAATCTAGACCGATGACCGAACCGACATCCGCTTTTTTTGTGGAATGGACGAGCCATTCATTGCCGTCATTGTCATACGTCGACAACTCATAATGAACACCACGGAAGAGTTGGGTATCGACAGTGACATTCAATTTTCCTTTGTCTACTGTCGTAATTTCCAAGTCCTCTGGACGCAATACAATATCGACTTTTTCATTTGGTTGTAGACCTGCATCCGCACAGTCGAACCGTTTACCTGTAAATTCAACGATATAATCCTCGATCATCCGTCCTGAGACAATATTGGATTCACCTATGAAATCAGCAACGAAACGGTTAATCGGTTCATCATATATATCGTGTGGTGTTCCGGACTGCTGAATTGCTCCGACATTCATAACGAAAATTTCGTCAGACATAGCAAGAGCCTCTTCCTGATCATGTGTGACGAAAACGAACGTCTTGCCTAACCGTTGTTGCAGCTCACGCAACTCATATTGCATTTCAGAACGAAGTTTTAAATCAAGTGCGGATAGCGGTTCATCGAGCAGAATAACTTCCGGATCATTAACGATAGCACGAGCAATTGCAACCCTCTGTCTTTGGCCACCTGACATTTCAGTGATTTCTCTGTTCTCATAATCCGCCAAGTTGACGAATTTCAACGCTTCTTTCACTCGTGTATCAATTTCTGCTTTTTTCACTTTTTTAATGCGTAATCCGAATGCAATGTTTTCATACACATTCAAATGGGGGAATAGGGCGTAATCCTGAAACACTGTATTCACTTGACGCTCATTTGCAGGCACATTGTTAATATTTTTGCCATTAAAATAAATCGTACCTTCAGTTGGCTCAATAAAACCTGCAATTAGACGAAGAATCGTTGTCTTGCCACATCCCGAAGGTCCTAATAAGGTGTAGAATTTCCCTCGTTCCATTTCAAATGAAACGTTGTCTAATACAGTAGTATCAGCCCCATATCTTTTCAAAACATTGTCAAAGCGAATAATCGGTTCTGTTTTCATCCATAAGTTCCTCCTTCATTCATCACATTGCAGGACATCATATCAGGATGTCATATATGTATGATCGCCTAACTTAGTATGCTTTTTCCTAGCTGTGCATAGATGCTTAATTATACAAGTTACTATTTGGAAATCAAAGCTTTTCATCAAAAAAAGCCAAAATCACTGTTGAAATGATTTCGGCCGTACATATGTGTTCATTCTACATCAATTGTTCGCTTCAAACTTCGTATCTTTTGAATAAACATCCGACCGAAAGTGTTGAAAATTAAATAACCTGATAAGCCTATACCTGTAACGGCGGTAATAAGGGAAATCCATTCAAAAACCGTATAAGTCGTATATTTTTTCCAACCGGAAGGTGCTTCCCAATCTGAAATCACTAGATTCATGCCGTAAATTCCTGAAATGACTGTGAAGATGGTCAAGATGAAAAGTAATGTATTTACTCTGTCAGCACGGCTATTTTCTTGGCTTTTATACAATTGTTGCAATGTTCCACTTACTTCATTGTATAGGCAATCCAAGTTGAAGGACTTCCTAAATAATGCCGCCAATTCTTTTCCTTCTGTTCGCGTGCTAATCTGGAGGAAATAGTACCAAGAAGAAAAAAGTGTAATCAATTTTATGAGTGATTTCACGTAGTATTCATCTTTCTTCCATTCAATTTCACTGTATTCAAAAGACATGCGCAGCAACATGATTTTATAATAATAGTGGAGAAGAAGATTATAATAGTGCGTTCCCATATAATGGGACAGTTCAATTGTAAGCTCGTCGGAAGAACGATTGGATATCGTTGAAAAAGCATGATCAGTTGTAAGCATATATAATTCTGGCGCCCACCGGTCATGGAGCGTGTCAGACAATGATTGTTTAATATAGGCAGGATTCGTCGAGGAGATGAAAGGTTGACCTTCTGGTGTCTTTCCATTCAGATTGCCTATCCTGAATAGATGCTCTTGTTCAATAGTAGCGTCTACCTCCGTCAATAAAAAGCTTGTTACGAACATCCTTTCATCTTCAATATAGGGAAGTGAGCCAAAATAACCTTTAAGTTTTTTGTCTTGGAGAATTACTGGTTTTAAGTAAGGGCATAAGTGTTTAAAGATGAAGTCATGGACAGATAATTTCTTCGAATTTGTTGAAACTATCACTTTGGAGCCTTTGTTTTCATCTAACCGTGATTCCACAGCTCTAAAATGCTGTGCAAATTCAAGAATGTCAGAAAGTTCTTTGTCTTGTTCCAATTCCGTCCGTAACGATAGAAATGCAATACCGAACGGTGCCAATATTACATCGATACTACGTACAATAAACGTTTGAATCGACTCATGAATTTCGAATTGGAAGTTTTCATTAACAACCTTTGTGAAGCGATGAAAACCTCTTTCTGTAATGGATGCGGGAAACAGTTTATGTTCAACATAAGGAAAGAAATATTGTTCGAGTTCTTGAACTTCTACTTTAATATGTTCACCATACGCCTTAGTATTTTTATGTTTTTCAGTTTCATTTAAGCGGAAATATGTAAAACTATTCTGTTCCAGCTTTTCGGTAATGGACTTTTTCTCTGATTGGTTATAGCTAAAAGGCATGAGAAAGGTCATATAGGATTGATGAATACTTAAGATATCTAATGGTTTTATTATACTCAAGAGTGGAACTGCCTCCAATCATTCTCAATTAACCGGCTTCCATTAAGAATTGTCATTACTAGTATTCCCTAATTGTGCAATGTGTTAAACATTTAAATCGTGCTAGATTCGCTTGGATATATCAATTTAAAACTAGTGGATACAAGCATTTGACACATTTAATGATAATCATTATTACATTCGAGATGTTATAATTGAAATTAGTTTAAGGATTTGGTATTCTTGATAAGGATTGTTCAGGAGATAATAAGAACTGAACGAAGAAATATTGGAGGGATTTACTCATGGTAGAACGAATGGTTGGTAAACAAGCACCAGAATTTACAATGGAAGCTGTATTAGCGGACAAGTCTTTTGGGAAAGTAAGTTTGGAAGAGAATATTAAGAATGACAAATGGACAGTTCTTTTCTTCTATCCAATGGATTTCACTTTTGTATGTCCGACTGAAATCACTGCAATGTCAGATCGTTATGACGAATTCGAAGATCTTGATGCAGAAGTGATCGGTGTGTCAACTGACACAATCCACACACATCTTGCATGGATCAATACAGATCGCAAAGACAATGGCCTAGAGCAGTTGAAGTATCCACTTGCTGCTGATACAAACCATGAAGTTTCACGCAACTACGGTGTATTGATTGAAGATGAAGGAATCGCGCTTCGTGGTCTATTCATCATCAATCCGGAAGGCGAATTGCAATACCAGACAGTGTTCCACAATAACATTGGTAGAGACGTTGATGAAACACTTCGTGTACTTCAAGCGCTTCAAACAGGCGGACTTTGCCCTGCAAACTGGAGACCTGGCCAGAAGACACTATAATTTTCCTTACAACCATTTCGGATCCCCACGCATAGAATAAGCAGTGGGGATCTTTTAAACCGGAGGAGATACAGTATGAAATTACGTGAACAAATGCCAGAATTGACTGGCGCTACAGCATGGCTTAACGGTGAAGTTACTAAATCAGAGCTCGTTGGCGAAAAACCTACGCTCATTCATTTTTGGTCTGTCAGCTGTCATCTTTGCAAGGAAGCAATGCCTGATGTGAATAACTTCAGAGATCAGTATAAAGATGAGTTGAACGTAATGGCTGTGCATATGCCACGCTCAGAAGACGATGTAGATCTGGGAAATATTAAAGAAGTTGCTGCTGAGCACGATATTACTCAACCGATTTTCGTTGACAGCGACTTGAAATTGACGGATGCATTCGACAATCAATATGTACCCGCTTATTATGTATTTGATAAAGATGGGCAACTACGACATTTTCAAGCAGGCGGAAGTGGTATGAAAATGCTTGAAAAACGTGTCAACCGAGTACTGGATGAAATGAGAAAATAAGATACCTATGGAAAGAGCGGCCTCTATTGGTCGCTTTTTCATTTGGGTTATTGTCGTTGAGGATACAACGACTCTTGTGATACACTTATTTCATCCATCTAGGAATTGGAGCGAAAGCTATGAAAAAAGAATTTGTTGTCATTGGTTTAGGACGATTCGGGGGAAGTATTGTAACCGAGCTTGTTGAACTTGGCGCCGAAGTGATGGCGATTGATATTTCATCGGATCGTGTAGAAGAATACGCACAGATTGCAACAACTGCAGTTACTGCTGATACAACAGACGAATCAGCTTTGCGCTCGTTAGGCATCCGTAACTTTGAACATGTCGTTGTCGCAATAGGTGAAAATATCCAAGCTAGTATATTGACGACTCTAATATTAAAAGAGGTCGGTGTGAAGCATATTTCGGTTAAAGCGCAAAATGATTATCATGAAAAAGTGTTACGGAAAATTGGTGCCGACCAAGTAGTCCATCCTGAACGGGATATGGCAAAACGAATAGCGAATAATATGGTATCTAACAATATCCTGGATTATCTCGAGCTTTCGGACGAATATTCCATTGTGGAAATTCGGGCGAATGAAAAACTTGCAGGTTCAACTTTAATTGATTTAGATATTCGTGCGAAGTTTGGTGTCAATATTGTCGCTATTAAACGTAATACACAAATTTTAGTTTCTCCACAGGCAATAGAAGAGATTGAATTGAATGATATATTAATTGTGATCGGTTCAGACATCGATATTCATCGGTTTGAAAAGAAAGCGTTACACTAAATGAATCGTCATCATTGAAAAAGCCCGATATCCAAATAGGATATCGGGCTTTGTGTATTATACTTCCATTACAACGGGTAAAACCATTGGTCTGCGCTTTGTCTGATCATATAAAAACGGTGACAAAATATCTATAATGTCGTTCTTCAATGAAGCTACATCTGCGGGAGAGCTATGAACTTTCTTTTGCATCTCTTTAGAGAGAAGTTGTTGGGCTTCGTTAATCATAAGTCCTGATTCTCGCATATATACGAATCCTCTGGAGATGATGTCTGGTCCACTTACAACCTTTTTGCGCTTCTTATCAATTGTTGCAACTACGATGACAAGTCCATCTTCAGATAGTACTTTTCGGTCCCGAAGTACAACGCTACCAATATCTCCGATACCGCTTCCATCAATATAGACATCACCAGAAGGTACTTTACCAGCAAGTCTAGCTGTATCCTCAGTAAGGGCAAGTACATCACCATTGCCCATGATGAAGTTGTTTTCAGGTAAGACATCACAACTAATCGCAAGTTCCTTATGCATTGTCAACATGCGATACTCACCATGGATCGGCATGAAGAATTTCGGTTGAATTAGGCGAAGCATCAACTTCTGTTCTTCCTGTGAACCGTGTCCTGACGTATGGATGTTGTTTAAAGCGCCGTGTATTACTTCTGCACCTGCTCTGAATAGGGCATTGATTGTCTTATTGACACTTAATGTATTTCCTGGAATTGGTGAAGAAGAGAAGATAACCGTATCGCCAGGCTGAATTTGTACTTGTCTATGTGTTCCGTTAGCAATTCTAGACAATGCCGCCATCGGTTCTCCTTGACTACCAGTACAAAGAATCATTACTTCATTCGCAGGGAGTCTGTTTAAAGACTGTGTGTCGACAAACAATTCTTTAGGCGCATTAATGTAACCGAGTTCACGGCCGATCGTAATTGCGTTATCCATACTGCGACCAAATACGGCGATTTTCCTACCGTATTTTTGAGCAGCTTCAATAACTTGTTCAAGTCGGTGTATGTTAGATGCGAAAGTTGCGAAAATTACCCGTCCTTCCACTTTCCTAAAGATTTCATTGAGACTATCTCCGACTTTACGTTCAGACATCGTGAAGTTTGGAACTTCTGCGTTCGTGCTATCCGAAAGAAGACATAAAACGCCTTCACTACCCACCTTAGCCATCTTAGCAAGGTTTGCTGGTTCGCCGACTGGGGTGAAGTCGAATTTGAAATCTCCTGTATGAACGATGTTGCCTGAAGGTGTTTTAACGATAACACCAAACGCATCAGGAATACTATGTGTTGTCCGGAAGAATGAAACAGAAGTCTTACGGAATTTTATAACGTCATCTTCTTTAATTTCAATCATCTTAGTAGAGCGCAATAAGCCGTGCTCATCCAATTTGTTGCGTAGTAACCCGAGCGCTAATTTACCACCGTAAACAGGGATATTAATTTTGCGAAGAAGATACGGAATGCCGCCAATATGATCTTCATGACCGTGAGTAATAAACAGCCCTTTGATTTTATCAATGTTACGTTCCAAATACGTATAGTCTGGAATGACATAGTCAATTCCTAACAAATCGTCCTCTGGGAATTTAATACCTGCATCAATGACAATAATCTCGTCTTGAAATTGAATACAGTACGTATTTTTGCCGATTTCACCTAGTCCGCCTAAAGCGAAAACAGCAGTTTCGTTATTCTTAATTAGTTTCATTGTATTCAGACCTGCTCAAGCTCAAAATGTGAAGATGCTTGCTCATATTCGAGGTGTGCACCTTCTAACAATTGAATCAATTCAATATTATAGTTTCGGTCACTCAATTTTTCGCGGACGGATTTTTCTGAATCAGCTTCGACATATGCATGTTGAGTGTTCTCGCGAATTGGAACTTGTAATGCGTTTTGTTGGTAATAAACTTTGTAAATCATAATAAACTCTCCTTTTTACGTTCGTTTGAACTCATTCTCTTCATATTATCATGCCACATCTTTAAAATAAAGAAAAGCCTACCAACAGAATTGGTAGGCGTAATTTAAGCGATTGTCTTTCTGCCGAGTATGCCGTTGAGCCGCTTAAGAAATCTACGTTTCAGGCGCTTGTACATGGGCATATCACTCCTTGAAACTATTGTACTGAAATTAGAACTTTCTGTCAAGTTTTATTTTCACTAAAAGTTTCAAATGATAATTCACTCTCTTTCGTAAGGAACTGCGCCTGGTATATCTTTAAATGGTGTATGCGGATCAATATGATCATAAAACATAATTCCATTCAAGTGATCCAATTCATGTTGGAACGCGATTGCGGGAAGTCCTTTCAGACGTAATTTAAATTCCTTTCCATCAATATCTAATGCTTTTATTGTAATACGAGCATATCTAGGAACGAAACCTTCAACATCACGGTCTACAGAGAGGCAACCTTCTCCGGAAGTGAGGTATGTCTTTTCAACAGAATGACTTACAATCTTTGGATTAATAGCAATAATGCTCAATGGTTTCTTATCATCTTCTTCTATATGGAGGGCAAATATCCTTTTAGAAACATTTACTTGTGGAGCGGCGAGACCTATTCCAGGGCGCAGGCCATATCTTTCGCAGAGTTCGTCTATTTGGCTGTTTACGACATAACCTAACAGATCTTCGCAAAGCGACAGCTCTTCTGCAGTCAGCGGAAAAGTGACTTCAGATGCCACTTCCCTAAGAGAGGGATGCCCTTCGCGTACTATGTCTTTCATTTCTATCATTGACGTTCTTCCTTTCGAATAAAATACTGTGTCCATAGTATAATCCAATACTATAAAGGGATAAAGGATTTTGTACATGCTTGAAATTAGAATCTTATCACGCTATAGTGAAAATCAGATTGGAGGAAAGAACATGAAGACTAAAATCATAGGGTTGCTTACTGTCGGCATGCTTGTACTCACTGGTTGCAGTATAGGCGCGTCCACGGAGAAACAACTTTCCGACACATTAACAAAAATGAATGACTCAGAGTCGACTTATCGTTCTGTGCAAACTAAGCTGACAGAATTGGAACAACATGAACAAAAGACCTTTACTGAAACAATGGAGCTAACTAAAGATGATGTCGATCAGCTCCGTACTAAAGTGGATGAGTTGAAGCAGTTAAATGATGAAAGATTAACTAATTTGGATGAAGAAGAAAAAGCAATGAATGAGGCTAAAGCATTCACCGGTGAACTGGATGATATTAAAGAGAAAGCAACAGATTCAGAGAAACAACAGATTCAAAAGCTGCAAGATGCTGTTAGTGAAAGATATGATTTGCACGCAACTTTTATTAGTGAATATAAAAAGCTTACTGCGATTCAAAAAGAATTTTATGGAATGCTGTCAAAAGAAGATGTGGAGTTGGATGAACTTAAACAACGTGTTCAAGAAGTTAATGCCCAAAATGAAGTTGTTCAAGCGACAATAACTCAATTCAATGAAGCTACAAAAAAAGTAAATAAAGTTAAAGAGAGTATCTTTAAAAGTTTGAGTACAGAAGAATAGTGGAAGGGAATAATGGAGACTCATTGTCTTCATTATTTTTTTTTAAATCTAATAGTGATCTATTATAATACAGTCGTCATATTGTAGTAGTACAGATATGTATTTTAAAATAATTTATACTTCTGATGCATTGCCCGAACCTATAGGAATCCAATGATTGACCTATTTGCCCCTCTTCAGTATACTGATTAAGGAAGTTGATTGTATCATTACTAACAAAATCTAAACATAATACAGTTATAAAGGAGAGTTGCCTCATGGCTGCAAAAAAAGACAAGCAGTTCGATCCGGTGAAAACGCTTCATTCAATTGAAGAACAGTTTGAAATGTTCCAGATCTTGAATGAAGAAGGCGAGATCGTTAATGCAGAAGCCGATCCAAAACTATCGGATGAAGAATTGACAGAACTGATGACACGCATGGTTTACACAAGAATTTTGGATCAACGTTCAATTTCGTTGAACCGTCAAGGACGTTTAGGCTTCTATGCACCTACAGCAGGTCAGGAAGCATCCCAACTTGCATCTCACTTCGCTCTTGAAAAAGAAGATTTCATTTTACCGGGTTACCGCGACGTCCCACAAATCGTGTTTCACGGATTACCATTACATATGGCATTCTTATGGTCTCGCGGTCATTACCAAGGCAGTATAATTCCTGAAGGTCTTAATATCTTCATGCCTCAAATTATTATTGGTGCACAATATATACAAGCGGCTGGAGTTGCATTAGGATTCCAAAAACGCGGTACGAAAGCTGTAGCGATGACTTATACAGGAGATGGCGGTACTTCACAAGGTGATTTCTATGAAGGAATAAACTTTGCAGGAGCATTCCGTTCACCTGCTATTTTCATCATTCAAAATAACCAATATGCGATTTCCACTCCACGTGAGTTGCAAACTGCCGCTAAAACACTTGCTCAAAAAGGTGTAGCTGCAGGTATTCCTAGCATTCTTGTTGATGGTATGGATGCTCTTGCGGTTTACGCTGCAACGCGCGACGCTAGAGAGCGTGCAATTAACGGTGAAGGACCGACGCTTATTGAAACAATGACTTACCGTTATGGTCCACATACAATGGCTGGAGATGACCCAACACGGTACCGTACTTCAGAAACGGATAGCGAGTGGGAAAAACGTGATCCGCTAATTCGCTTCCGCAAATACCTGGAAGCTAAAGGTATTTGGTCAGAAGAGAAGGAAAACGAAGTTATCGAACGTGCAAAAGAAGAAATTAAAGAAGCTATCAAGAAAGCTGATGCAGCACCGAAGCAGAAAGTTAGTGATTTTATCAATATTATGTACAAAGGCGACTTGCCGTTTAACTTACAGGAACAACTTGATATTTATACTGCGAAGGAGTCGAAGTAACCGATGGCACAAATGACGATGATTCAAGCAATCACCGATGCGATGCGCACGGAGCTTAAAAATGATGAAAATGTCCTCGTCTTCGGTGAAGACGTTGGCGCAAACGGCGGGGTTTTCCGCGCAACAGAAGGGTTACAAAAAGAATTCGGCGTTGATCGCGTTTTTGATACACCGCTTGCAGAGTCAGGTATTGGCGGCCTTGCAATCGGTTTAACACTTACAGGTTTCCGTCCTGTTATGGAAATTCAGTTTTTTGGATTCCTATATGAAGTAATTGACTCAGTTAGCGGACAATTGGCTCGTCAATCATTCAGAAGTGGTGGTCATTTTAATGCACCTGTAACGATTCGTTCTCCATTTGGTGGCGGAGTTGCGACACCAGAGATGCACGCTGATAGTTTTGAAGGACTTGTTGCTTCACAACCTGGTTTGAAAGTTGTTATTCCTTCGACTCCTTATGATGCAAAAGGTCTTCTGATTTCTGCTATTAAAGACGAGAACCCAGTCATCTTCCTTGAACACATGAAGTTGTATCGTTCATTCAGACAGGAAGTTCCTGAAGAAGAGTACACAATTCCTTTAGGGAAAGCAGATGTGAAACGTGAAGGTACAGACCTTTCAATTATAACTTATGGCGCTATGGTTCATGAGAGCTTAAAAGCAGCTGAAGCACTTGAAAAAGATGGATATTCAGTTGAAGTTGTCGATCTTCGAACAATTCAGCCTTTGGATATCGAAACGATTATCGAATCTGTTGAAAAAACAAATCGTGCAATTGTTGTTCAAGAAGCGCAAAAACAAGCTGGGATTGCCGCAAACGTCGTTTCTGAAATTACGGAACGTGCAATCTTAAGTTTAGAAGCGCCTGTATTACGCGTTACGGCGCCTGATACAATCTATCCATTTGCGCAAGGTGAAAACTCATGGTTGCCAAATGCGAACGACATCATTGAAACAGCTAAGAAAGTGTTGACATTCTAATTCAGAGTTTATCTCTGACAATATGAAAGGGTGAATCATGTGGCATTTGAATTCCGTTTGCCAGACATCGGGGAAGGAATTCACGAAGGTGAAGTTGTAAAGTGGTTTGTTGCTAAAGGCGATAAAATCAATGAAGACGACACACTTCTTGAAATCCAGAACGATAAAGCAGTTGTGGAAATTCCATCACCTGTTACAGGCACAGTTGAAGAGATTTTAGTTGGAGAAGGGACAGTCGCGGTAGTTGGTGATATCCTTATCCGTTTTGACGCTCCTGGGTACGAAAATCATCAGCACGCTAGAGAAGAAGAAGGAAAAGAAGAAACCGAAGCTCAAGTTCAATCGACAGCAGAAGCTGGTCAAGATATTGATAAAGAAGAACAGAAAACAGAAGAACCGAAGAAGGTTGCACCTGTCTCATCAGCTAAAGTTGAAGGTGGAGACAGTTCTACATCACGCATAATCGCGATGCCATCAGTTCGTAAATTTGCTCGTGATAAAGAAGTGGATATTCATGAGGTACAAGGGTCTGGTAAGAACGGACGCGTACTGAAAGAGGATATCGAAGCATTCCTAAATGGCGGTCAGAAATCCTCTACTAAAGAGGAAGTTGTCGTTGAAAGTGCTGAAGAAACAACGGCGATTGAAGATAAGGGTACGAAAACTTCTGCTCCAGTCATTCTTGAAGGCGACTTCCCGGAAACACGGGAAAAAATGTCGGGCATGAGAAAAGCGATTGCAAAAGCGATGGTCAATTCAAAACGCACTGCTCCTCATGTAACTTTGTTGGATGAAATCGATGTTACTGAACTTGTCGCTCACCGCAAGAAGTTCAAAGACATTGCAGCAGAAAAGGACATCAAATTAACTTACCTTCCTTATGTAGTGAAAGCTTTAGTATCTACGTTGCGTGAATTCCCGCAACTGAATACTTCTTTAGATGACGAGAAAGAAGAAATCATCCAGAAGCATTATTTCAATATCGGAATTGCAGCTGATACAGATCGTGGACTACTCGTTCCGGTAATTAAGAATGCTGATCGTAAATCTGTATTCGCCATTTCTGAAGAGATTAGCGCGCTTGCGGTAAAAGCTCGTGATGGCAAGTTGAGCCCGACAGAAATGAAAGGTGCATCTTGTTCCATTACTAACATCGGTTCAGCTGGCGGTCAATGGTTTACGCCAATTATCAACCATCCGGAAGTCGCTATTTTAGGTATCGGCCGTATTTCTGAAAAGCCGGTAGTAAAAAATGGTGAAATTGTAGCCGCACCTATGTTAGCATTATCATTGGTATTCGATCATCGGGTTATTGATGGTGTTACAGGACAGCAGGCTCTTAACCACATTAAGAAATTGCTCGGAAATCCAGAACTTTTATTAATGGAGGCGTAAACATATGGTAGTAGGAGACTTTCCAATCGAAGTGGATACACTTGTAGTAGGATCAGGTCCTGGAGGATATGTAGCTGCAATCCGCGCTGCACAACTAGGTCAAAAGGTAACAATCGTTGAAAAGGAAACTCTTGGAGGCGTTTGTCTAAATGTCGGATGTATTCCTTCTAAAGCATTGATATCTGTAGGACATCGTTTTGCAGCAGCGCAAAATTCCGATGATATGGGAATTACAGCAACTGATGTAAAATTAGACTTCTCTAAAGCACAAGCTTTCAAAGAGGGCGTCGTTAAGAAATTAACTGGCGGTGTTGAAGGTTTGCTAAAAGGTAACAAAGTAGATATCGTGCAAGGTGAAGCATACTTTGTAGACGCTAATACTGCTAAAGTTATGGATGAAAAATCATCCCAGACATATAAATTTAAAAATGCGATTATTGCTACTGGATCACGTCCCGTTGAAATTCCATCATTCAAGTATACTAAGCGAGTCATCAATTCAACAGGAGCTCTTAATCTTGAAGAAGTACCTGGACATCTTGTGGTGATTGGTGGAGGTTACATCGGAACTGAACTTGGATCGGCATATGCAAACCTTGGTTCAAAAGTTACAATCATCGAAGGTGCAGACGATATCCTTGCAGGTTTCGAAAAACAAATGACTCAAATCGTTAAAAAAGGCTTGAAGAAAAAAGGCGTCGATATCGTAGTGAAAGCATCTGCGAAAGGCGTTGAAGAGTCTGAGAGCGGAGTCGTCGTAACATACGAAGCTAAAGGCGAAGAGCAGAAAGTCGAAGCGGATTATGTGTTAGTAACAGTTGGACGTCGTCCTAATACGGATGAAATTGGTCTTGAAGGTCTAGGTGTGAACTTCCTTGACCGCGGACTAATCGAAGTCGATAAGCAGTGCCGTACAAACGTACCGAACATTTATGCTATTGGAGATATCGTTTCGGGTCCACAACTTGCTCACAAAGCTTCTTATGAAGCTAAAATTGCTGCTGAAGCGATTTCTGGCGAAAAATCAGAAGTCGACTATATGGCAATTCCAGCTGTATGCTTCACAGATCCTGAACTTGCTACAGTCGGCTTGAACGAACAGCAAGCGAAAGACGAAGGATTTGACGTTGTAGCAGGCAAATTCCCATTTGCAGCTAATGGACGTGCACTTGCACTTAATGCGACAGATGGTTTCGTTAAACTTGTGTCTCGCAAAGAAGATGGTCTTCTTCTTGGGGCGCAAATCGTAGGCGAAAACGCATCTGATATGATTGCTGAACTAGCACTTGCAATCGAAGCTGGCATGACGCTTGAAGATATCGCCATGACAATTCACGCGCATCCTACATTGGGAGAAATTTCGATGGAAGCAGCTGAAGTTGCTCTAGGTAAACCGATTCATATGATTACAAAATAATAGAAACACGAAACGTCCAGAAGCTTGAAGCTCTGGACGTTTTTCTGCTTTATTTTATACAAAAGCAAATTTCGCTGAAAGTAGCCATCCTTCGTTTGAAACGGGTATAGCTATCATGTTAGGATTAAAATATTCAACTAGAGGAGATGATACCATGAAGAAAAATTTGCTATACATATCGTTATTCACGCTGATGCTGCTGTCGGCTTGCAATGACAAAAATGAAGTTGAACAATCTATTGATAATACAACTGGATCAGATTTGGAAAAAGTGGAAAATGGAACTAGATCGGAAGATATTGTTTCTGAAGAAAAGGTGGATACCGAAGATGAAACCGTAGAAGAGGAGACTGATTATGTCGCACAGGAACCTCTCTATGAACTTAATCCTAAAACGTATTCCATCGAGCCGATTGGTGATGCAAATCCGAATGTTGTTCTATTGACAATCGATGATGCGCCAGACAAAAGGGCGTTAGATATGGCAAAGACATTAAAAGAAATGGACGTCCCTGCAATTTTCTTCGTCAATGGTCATTTTATCAACACAGATGAAAAGAAAGAGATTCTTAAAGAACTTCATGATATGGGCTTTGTCATCGGGAATCATACAAAAACGCATGCGAACTTGAAGTCATTATCTGAAGAAGAACAAAAAGAAGAGATTATATCGGTAAATGAAATCGTCGAAGAAGTTACTGGAGAGCGTCCGAAGTTCTTCCGAGCTCCATTTGGTTCCAATACTGATTACAGTAGAGCTCTTGCGCAACAAGAAAGGATGCTATTAATGAATTGGTCATATGGCTATGATTTCGTGAAAGAGTATATGACGAAAGAAGCGATAACCGATATTATGATCAATACGGAACTTTTGCGCAATGGTTCCAATCTGTTAATGCACGACCGTGAATGGACGGCTGATGCATTAGAAGATATTGTGAACGGTTTAAGGGATAAAGGGTATGAATTTGTAGATCCTAAGCTGATTAAAACAGTAGAAAATGGTGATGTAACGGAATAAGGGGGGATTTCAATTGGAATGGAATACGAGAGTTACTGAGCTGTTAGGAATAAACTATCCGATTGTACAAGGTGGATTAGCTTACCTTGCTTACGCGGATCTCGCAGCCGCCGTTTCAGAAGCGGGTGGATTAGGACAAATAACAGCAATGAGTCTGGAATCTCCAGAGTCGTTGCGAGCTGAAATTCGCAAAGTGAAATCAAAAACATCGAAGCCGTTTGGTGTAAATTTTGCTATCGGCCAGCATGGCAGACCATACGAGCATCTACTTGATGTAGCCATTGAAGAAGAGGTTAAAGTTGTTTCTGTCACTGGTGGCAATCCTGCGCCATTTTTTGACTACCTAAAAAATACAAATATGAAAAAACTAGTGCTAGTAGCGGCGAAAAGGCAAGCTGTAAAAGCCGAATCTCTAGGTGCTGATGCGGTTATGGTCGTTGGTCAGGAAGGCGGGGGACATTTAGGGCGGGATGATGTCGGAACGATTGTTCTTGTACCACAAGTTGTCGATGCTGTAAAAATTCCTGTTATCGCATCAGGCGGCATAGGAGACGGTAGAGGATGGATGGCTGCACATGCTTTAGGCGCGGAAGGTATTGAAATGGGAACGCGATTCATAGCGACACAAGAATGTATACATGCTACTGAAGAGTATAAGAATGCACTCCTTACAACAAATGAAACTGGTACAGTCGTTATTAAAAGATCTATTGGTGCTCCAGCGCGAGCGTTATCGAATGAATGGACTGAACAGATATTACGATTGGAAGAAAAGCATGCTCGATTTGAAGAGCTTAAAGAATTTATTAGCGGTGAAGCAAATAAGCGTTTTATTCATGATGGCGAAAGTAATCATGGATTTGGTTGGGCAGGGCAAGTAACGGGTATGATCGAAGACATTCCGACAGTTCAAGAGCTTATTACTAGAATGGTCCATCAAGCTGAACAAATACGAAGTGAATGGATATAAAGAAAGGTGACGAATTTTATGGACTATAATTATCCGATCAGTCATCATTGGTCGACAGAAGAAATTATTGATGTGCTCGCTCTTTTTCAAGCTGTGGAGAAGGCATACGAATCTTCTATTGAACGGACGCAATTCATGGATGCTTATCGTGCTTTCAAAAAAGTCGTCCCGTCAATAGCCGAAGAAAAAACGTTATTTAAGGAATTCGAAGAAGCAAGCGGATTTAATTGTTACAATATCGTTAGACGCGCGAAGGAAGCTACTGACGGTGAATTAATTAAAAATTGACTGAACTCGATTGTTATAAATGAAAACGGAAGGGGCATACTAATGCCACCTTCCGTTTTTCATAGTCATCCTGTAATGACATTATAGACAGGTAACAATTCATCAATTGTCTGTTCGGCAAACTTAAGAAACTCTGTATCGGTCATGGAAACTGCATATTCAGGTGTAACATGTTTTCCAATGACTAATTCCGCTTTCTTTACCGTTTTTAACCTTTCCAGTAGAACTGCTACACCATCTTGACCAATTTTGCTTATGTAGGAAGCTTCGGGTTTCATGTGATCCCCGGATATTACAAAGTCTTCGGAAAGTGTAGTAAATACTTTACTGTTTTTTTCTAATCTTTCGGCTATCCCTTTTTTATCGGGGTTTTCATAAATGACAGCAAGAATGACAAAGAGATGTGTTCCCCATAAGCCGATTTGAAAATGGGGTAAAGCTTTATAACCTCTTTTAGCAGGTGCAAATGCAACCCAGCTATCTTTAGGAGGATTTACAGTCCTTCTAGCGTGTCTTGCGATATGCGGGAAAAATTCACCTTTTCCAAGAGAAGATAAATAACTGGATATATGTTCTCCTGATACAGCGAATTTTGGCTGGATAAGCTTTTGAAGTGCCTCCATTCGCTGATCTAAGCCGTCTATTGAAAAGACTGCAAAATCGTTTGAATCCCAAAAACTTTGCGGCATTTTTTATCCTCCTTATCAGTAATTACGTTTATCGTAACAGAAAATGGGGAACAATCTAATACAAGAAGGCTTATAACTAACCAAAGCAATAACACCAGCATAAGTTAGAAGTAAGTAATTAAATGCATCGTTAAATTATATAAGAAGGGGTGTTAGAGATGAAACAAGTTGTCCACATTATTCGAAAGAACGAAATTGAAAAGGAATATGTAGAAATGCTGCATCTTGAATTGGATTATGAATTGGCTACATTGCACGATGCTGTTGTAGGTAAAGATGACAAGCAAGTGGAAAAAAGTAAAACTAGACTTACTGAAATTCACAGTGAGCTGGAGACATTCAATGCTTTTGCGTAACGATAAAAAAAAGAAACCAATAAAGCGCCTTCAATGAACTCCTAAACGAGGAGAAATTGGAGGCGCTTCTTTGTTGTCCATCTTGGCGATATGATACAATTAGATAATATGGATGTAGTTAGGGTGATAATATGAATTGGGGAACAATTGATAAGTATGCAAAGTCGTTAATAAAGGAAGCGGGCCATAAAATCCGGGTGTCCTTTTTCAATACAATTGATGTGGATACGAAAGCTGATGCGAATGATCTCGTCACAAATATTGATAAAGCTATCGAACAGTTTTTCATAAGCAGAATTCAAAGTGATTTTCCGAATCACTTTGTGCTCGGGGAAGAAGGTTTTGGTGACGATATCCGTTCATTAGATGGCGTTATTTGGCTGTTAGATCCAATAGATGGCACAATGAATTTTGTTCATCAGAAACGCAATTTCGCCATTTCTCTAGGGATTTATTGTGATGGAGTTGGCATGTTAGGATATATTTATGACGTAATGAATGACGATTTTTATCATGCCGCTAAAGGTGAAGGCGCTTATTATAATGATGAGAAGTTACCGATGCTTGAAGTTACGCCTTTATCGGAAGCGATTATTGGTGTCAATGCAAGTTGGGTTGCCCCTAACCGTCGCATTGAAAATGAACCGATTGCTGATATGGTCCATAAATGCCGTGGGACTCGTTCATACGGTTCTGCGGCGATGGAACTTGCATATGTATCTTCAGGAAGGATAGACGCCTATCTTTCGCTGAGGCTATCTCCTTGGGATATTGCGGGGGGGATGGTAATCGCTGAGGAAGTCGGTGCAATCGGGACGAATTTAAAAGGCGAAAAGCCTAATTTGTTAAACCAAGACACATTCATCGTTGCTAGACCTGGTCTGCATGATGAAATTCTTAGAAATCACATCAGATTGAAATGAAAAAAAGGGACTGCACGAATACATGCAGTCCCTGAAAAATTACAATAAACCTTGTTCACGCATTTTCTTTTTTGTCTTAAAACCATTTCCCATTACCAAGACGAGTGCAAGCATGGAAATTAGCGCTAAGGGAATGCTACGAATGCCCACAGCTAAACCGATACTACACATTGCCGCAACTGCTGCAAGAGAATATATGACGAAAATCCATTTAATATTTTTCACAAATGTACCTTCTTTCAAATTAAATGTTTTTTTATATCGTTCTCATGTGCTATAATAACACAGTTAATCATCTGATAAAAGATAATGGAGTGAAAACATGACAAATACACGAAGTGATTTACGAAATATTGCGATCATCGCCCACGTTGACCACGGAAAAACAACGCTTGTTGATCAGCTTTTAAAGCAATCAGGGATATTTAGATCAAATGAGCATGTAGAAGAACGGGCTATGGATTCAAACGATTTGGAACGTGAACGTGGAATTACCATTCTTGCTAAAAACACTGGTATTGAATATAAAGATACTAAAATCAATATTTTAGATACCCCTGGTCACGCTGATTTTGGCGGCGAAGTAGAACGTATTTTGAAAATGGTTGATGGTGTTATTCTTGTTGTCGACTCCTTTGAGGGATGTATGCCACAAACGCGTTTTGTATTGAAAAAGGCATTAGAAACGAACTTAAAACCAATTGTCGTCGTCAACAAAATTGACCGCGAATTTGGTCGTCCGGAAGAAGTAGTCGACGAAGTTCTTGAGTTATTCATCGAATTGGATGCGAATGACGAGCAACTTGAGTTTCCTGTAGTTTACGCTTCAGGTTTCAATGGAACTGCAAGTCTTTCTCCAAATCCTGCTGATCAGGAAGAAACGTTGGAAGTATTGTTCGATTCAATTATTGAAAACATTCCTGCACCAATCGACAACCGTGACGAGCCGTTGCAATTCCAAGTTTCTTTATTGGACTACAATGACTATGTAGGTCGTATCGGAATTGGTCGCGTATTCCGCGGAACTATGAAAGTTGGCCAACAAGTTTCGGTAATGAAACGAGACGGTTCTACTAAGAATTATCGTGTGACGAAAATGTATGGTTTCTTAGGTCTGAAAAGAATTGAAATCCAAGAGGCGTTTGCTGGAGACCTTATTGCTGTATCTGGTATGGAGAATATCGACGTTGGTGAAACTGTATGCCCAGTCGATCATTTAGAAGCTTTACCGGAACTTCATATCGACGAGCCGACTTTGCAAATGACTTTTCTTGTCAACAATAGCCCGTTTGCTGGAAAAGAAGGTAAATGGGTGACATCTCGTAAAATCGAGGAACGACTAGAGCAACAATTGCAAACAGATGTATCTTTACGTGTAGATCCAACTGATTCTCCAGATGCATGGGTAGTTTCCGGCCGTGGAGAATTACATTTGTCCATCTTAATCGAAAATATGCGCCGTGAAGGATTCGAATTACAAGTTTCGAAACCACAAGTAATTATACGCACAATCGATGGCGTACGTTCTGAACCAGTTGAACGTGTTCAAATTGATATTCCTGAAGAGTATACGGGCTCCATCATTGAGTCGATGGGTGAACGAAAAGGTGAAATGATCGATATGATCAACAACGGAAATGGACAAGTCCGTCTGATTTTCCTTGTTCCAGCACGTGGATTAATTGGCTATTCAACTGATTTCCTTACACTTACAAGAGGTTACGGAATCATAAACCATACATTTGATTCTTATAAGCCAGTTGCGTCAGGTAAGTTAGGTGGACGACGCCATGGTGTGCTTGTCTCTATGGAGACCGGTACAGTTACTGGTTATAGTATTATGCAATTGGAAGACCGTGGTGTCATGTTTGTTGAAGCTGGGACGGACATCTATGCAGGTATGATTGTTGGAGAAAATAACCGCGATACTGACTTGACAATTAACTTGACAAAAATCAAGCATGCAACAAACGTCCGATCAGCTACAAAAGATCAAACAGTTACAACAAAGAAACCAAGGATCCTTTCATTGGAAGAAGCATTGCAATATCTCGGTGATGATGAATATTGCGAGATTACACCGCTTTCCACCCGCTTACGTAAGAAAGTCCTTGATAAGAATGAACGTGAACGTGTCCAAAAAAAGAAAAAGCTTGGTGAATGATCCGTTCTCATATTGGAAAGGGATGTGTTGAATGAAAACCGAAGAGGTACTTGATAGGATGTCGGGCATTGCGCGGTTCATATATGAAGTGATGCCTTCTGACACATCTGCTGGGTATGTTCTATTGGCTGTTGTGTTTCTCATGTCTGCTCTGGTTTATAAACTGGGTTTTGCGCGGAAAATACTTTTCTGGCAAAACATAGTGATATATATATTCTTATTTATAGGATGTCTAATATTGACTTTCCTAGCTTTATTCCTACCAATTGTAGAAGGATTAATTGTAGCGGCTCTAATTTTGATCATCTACAGAGTGCGTAGAATGAATGAACATAAAGAAAACTCCGCTGCGTGATGCTGCGGAGTTTTTTTATTCATTTTAGAAAGCGTCTTCTGCAGGGTGCGAACTACGGTGGAAGACGAATTTTCCAGTAGAAACTCTGGTATTTGTAAGCTCTGTAATTCTTTTCTTGCAAGTAGGGCACATATACGTGTTAATCGGATGATTCCTCAATTTCTTTGCAAGAGGATCATCATCTGATAATTTACCGATATCATCGCAAAGTACACATTTTACACGCATAACCTATCAACTCCTTAAAATAGAGGTGCGATGTTAGTCAATTGTAATGCCAGTAATATTCCGAATTGGATTATCGGCATTTGAACCGTCTTTGAATAGCAAATGAACTGGGCCGTCAGAAGTAAGTGGCTTTCCGTCTTGACTAAATTTGAAAATGAATTGGTTAAGCTCATCTATCGGGAACGGATAAGCTACATCATCGGTAGTTGTAAATGTTATCGTCTTTGCGTCCTGAGCAGGAACTGCATTTTTTACAAACTGTTCAAGTGCAATACCAAATGTACCGCTAACCAACTTTTTTCTATCAAATTTCTTTTCGGTTTTCAAAGTCGGAGGGAATGTAGCGCCTTCCATAATTTCCCGAGACCAATGCTTGCCCATTTTTTCTTTGTATTCTTCATCTTCATCACGTTCCACTTGAGCTTCAATGAAATATGTGTTGAGATCGAGTTTCCGATCGTCAAAAATCCATACTGTCGGATCAAGCGTAATTATGTGATTTACATTACCTTTTATAGGGATAATCGTTTCCAAAATAATAGCCTCCTACTGCTGAATAACAACATTCTTAATAATATCCAGTATACCTCTTCTAGTTGTATGTGGAAAGTCATTGATTTTTAGTATAAGGATAGAAGGGAAACACTTGCAATTTATGCCCTCAAAAGATACAATTTATTCATAATCACCATGTAGGAATAATAGGTGAATGGGGGCGTCCTCATGGATATAGAGCTTCAAGAAACGTATCAGGAAAAAGCAATTCAGCAATTACAGGCCGATGCAGACAAGATTGCACAACTCATAAAAGTACAAATGGATAACTTGACGATGCCTCAGTGCCCGCTTTATGAGGAAGTGCTGGATACTCAAATGTACGGTTTGTCGAGAGAAATAGATTTTGCTGTTAAGCTTGGTTTAATCGATCGCGTTAAAGGGAAGGAAATCCTTTCATTACTCGAGAAAGAAATGAATATCTTGCATGAGCTTTCCACAAAAAAATAAACAAAAGACTCAAACTTATTATTGGTTTGAGTTTTTTATTTAACATAAGAAGAGGTGATGACAGTGGGCAATTACTTTAAAAAAATGATACGGAACTTCGATTACCCATTATTCATCACGTACATAGTACTTTGCTTATTTGGGTTAGTAATGATTTATAGTGCCAGTATGGTTGTCGCTGTAAACCGGTTTGAGTATGCTTCAGATTATTTCTATAGAAAGCAATTGACGAATCTCGCTGTATCGATCCCCGTCTTTCTAATGGCGACCTTTTTTCCTTTTCAAAATTATAAAAGAAAGAAACTGATGGTTTTTTCAGTCTTATTCATGTTTGTTATGCTCGTTCTAGTCCACATCTTGGGCACTGATGTTGGTGGGGCGAAAAGTTGGATCAAGTTACCTGGCTTTGGAAGCATCCAACCTTCTGAGATAGCCAAAATTGTCATCATCGTTTACTTTTCAAGTGTTTTTGCTAAAAAATACGAAGCGGGAAACATCGATTCTATAAATAAATCAATCGGTCCACCTGTGCTGATTCTTGTGTTTGCAATCGGATTAATTATGATGGAAACGGATATCGGAACTTCGTTCATTATTATTACGACTTCATTAGCGGTAATAGCAGCAAGCGGAATCAAGTTTAAGACGTTCATTAAATTGAGCGGTATTGTGAGCATTGCGATATTGGCGGCCGTGACAATTCTTTATATCGGATGGGATACGATTATGACTGGTAGTAGACAAGGAAGGATTTTATCATTCTTGGATCCATTCGCTTATGCGCAAGGTTCCGGCTACCAGATTGCCAATGGTTATATCGCAATTGGCTCTGGTGGAGTGAAAGGACTCGGGCTCGGTAACTCTATTCAAAAAATGGGTTACTTGCCAGAACCTCAAACTGATGTCATTATGGCGGTCATTTCCGAAGAGACTGGCATCTTCGGTACAATCATTGTGTTGGGAGGACTCGGATTCATCGTTATGCGGGCATTGTATATCGCGATGAATACAAAAGACCCCCAAGCGAGAATGCTCGCGGCTGGAGTTGGAGGCGTTATCGGAATTCAAACTTTCGTGAATATTGGGGGATTAACAGGACTTATTCCTCTTACAGGTGTCACGTTACCTTTCATTAGTTATGGCGGAACTTCTTTAATTCTGTTATCTTTAGCTTTAGGAATATTGATGAATGTGTCAATGTTCACAAAATACCATAAAAATAAATAGAAAAGGGAGTGCATTGATGGTGGAATTGGGTCGTATTAAGAAAATCCTTGTAGCAAACCGTGGTGAAATTGCAATACGTATTTTTCGGGCATGTACAGAATTGGAGATTCCGACGGTCGGCATTTATTCGGCTGAAGACAGAGGTTCGTTCCACCGTTATAAAGCAGACGAGTCATACCTTGTAGGTGAAGGGAAAAAGCCAATCGATGCTTATCTAGACATCGAAGGTATCATTTCAATCGCTAAGTCAAGTGGAGCTAATGCAGTGCACCCAGGATATGGTTTCCTTGCGGAAAATGAAGAGTTCGCTAGAAGGTTGGAAGAGGAAGGAATTATCTTTATCGGGCCAACATCCAAGCATCTCGACATGTTTGGGGACAAAGTGAAAGCGCGTACACAAGCAATCAATGCAGGAATACCAGTGATTCCGGGAACAGACGGCCCTGTGGATAGTGCTTCTGAAGTTACTTCTTTCGGTAATGAACATGGATATCCTATTATTATTAAAGCTTCACTTGGTGGTGGGGGACGAGGCATGCGTATCGTCAATTCTGCTGATGAAGTGATGGAAGCATTTGAAAGGGCGAGATCTGAAGCGAAATCCGCTTTTGGATCTGCTGAAGTGTATGTAGAAAAATACATTAACAAACCCAAACATATAGAAGTCCAAATTCTTGGTGATACATATGGAAACGTCATTCACCTATACGAACGGGACTGTTCAATTCAACGTCGACATCAGAAGGTTGTTGAAATAGCACCATCCATTTCATTAGACGACGCATTGCGTGCTGAAATTTGTAACGCTGCAGTCAAGCTTTCAAAAAACATTTCTTACGTCAATGCCGGAACAGTCGAGTTCCTCGTTTCAGATGGGAAATTCTATTTCATCGAAGTGAATCCACGTATCCAAGTTGAACATACGATTACTGAAATGGTCACTGGAGTAGATATTGTCCATGCACAAATTCATATTGCAAATGGCGGAAATCTTCACGAAGGTGATGCAGCGATTCCGACACAAGAAGATATTCCACTTTTTGGATATGCAATTCAATCTAGGGTGACGACAGAAGATCCATTGAATGATTTCATGCCTGATACAGGGAAACTGATGGTGTACCGTTCTGGTGGCGGCTTTGGGGTACGTCTTGATGCGGGAAATGGGTTCCAAGGAGCGGTTATTACTCCTTACTACGATTCACTTCTTGTTAAAGTATCGACATGGGGTACCTCGTTCCGTGATGCCGCAGCGAAAATGGATCGGAATTTGCAGGAGTTCAGGATACGAGGCATTAAAACGAACATTCCTTTTCTTGAAAATGTCGTTAAACATCAACATTTCTTAACAGGCAATTACGATACGAGCTTCATTGACACGACACCAGAACTATTTGAGTTTCCGATTAAGAAAGACCGTGGAACAAAAATTTTAAATTACATCGGCAACGTGACGGTGAATGGATTCCCAGGAATCGGAAAACAAGCAAAGCCTGTTTTCCATACAGTTAGAAAACCTGAAGTCGATATGTCAGTTACACCTGCACCAGGTACAAAACAGATTTTAGATGAAAGAGGACCTGAAGGACTTGTACAGTGGATCAAAGAGCAAAACGATGTTCTTCTTACCGATACTACTTTCCGTGATGCACACCAATCATTGCTTGCAACACGGGTGCGTACATCGGATATGGTGAACATCGCTTCTGAATCCGCAAGGCTACTACCTGACCTGTTCTCCTTTGAAATGTGGGGAGGTGCAACGTTCGATGTTGCCTACAGATTCCTAAAAGAGGATCCATGGGAGCGTCTCATGAAAGTTCGGGAACAGATTCCAAATGTCCTGTTGCAAATGCTGTTTCGTGGCGCGAATGCAGTCGGCTATTCGAATTATCCTGATAATGTAATTAAAGAATTTGTAAAGACTTCAGCAGAAGCTGGAATAGACGTATTTAGGATCTTCGATAGTTTAAATTGGATTAAAGGAATGGAAGTCGCTATTGATGCATCGCGCCAATCTGGAAAGGTCGCTGAAGCGGCTCTTTGCTATACAGGAGACATTTTAGATGATTCCCGCGCTAAGTACACAGTTGACTATTACAAAACGATGGCGAAAGAGCTGGAGGCATCAGGAGCGCATATACTTGCTCTCAAAGATATGGCTGGTCTTCTCAAACCAGAAGCTGCTTATAGACTTATTTCCGAATTGAAGGCAACGGTTGATATTCCAATTCATTTACATTCCCACGATACTAGCGGTAATGGCATTTATATGTATGCAAAGGCCATTGAGGCGGGTGTTGATATTGTAGATACTGCACTAGGTTCTATGGCGGGGCTTACATCCCAACCGTCGGCAAGTTCGTTGTTCTATGCTATGCAAAATGGAAAAAGGCAAGTGCGTGCAGATGTCGCCTCTCTGGAATCATTATCGTATTACTGGGAAGATGTGCGTAAATACTATCAGCACTTTGAGAGTGGGATGAATAGTCCTCATTCTGAAATATACGTTCATGAAATGCCTGGAGGACAATATTCAAACTTGCAACAACAAGCCAAAGCCGTCGGACTCGGAGATCGCTGGGAAGATGTCAAAGGCATGTATTCCAGAGTCAATATGCTATTTGGAGACGTCGTGAAAGTGACACCATCGTCAAAAGTGGTTGGGGATATGGCGTTGTTTATGGTTCAAAATGAGTTGAATGAAGAGACGGTTATTTCACGGGGTGCTTCAATTGATTTCCCTGAATCAGTTATTGAGTTTTTCGAAGGCTATATTGGACAACCGTACGGTGGTTTCCCGAAAGAATTGCAACAAGTCATACTGAAGGAACGCAAACCGATTACTGTTCGTCCAGGGGAGCTCTTGGAGGATGTGAATTTCGATGAGTTGCTAGTAAAGACTGAGGACTTGCTCGATCATCCTTCGACATTGAAAGATTCACTTGCGTATGCGCTTTATCCGAAGGTGTTTGAAGAATATGCAACTATGAAAAAAGAGTTTGGTAACATATCGGTCATTAACACACCCGAATTCCTTTTCGGAATGCGCCTCGGTCAAGAAATCGAGGTGGAAATTGAAAAAGGGAAGACACTTATCATTAAACTCGTTTCCATCGGCGAACCGCAATCAGATGGGACAAGAGTTATTTACTTTGAGTTAAATGGTCAGCCCCGAGAAGTCGTCATCCAAGATATGAATGTAGAATCAGATGTCGTCCGTAAACAAAAAGCGGATCCTGCAAATGATTCACATCTCGCTGCGACAATGCCTGGCACAGTCCTTAAAGTAGCTGTATCAAAAGGAGCTAAAGTGAGAAGGGGTGAGCACCTGCTTATTACTGAAGCGATGAAAATGGAGACGACAATACAAGCGCCTTATGATGGTATTGTGAAACAGATATACGTATCAGCAGGTGAAGGGATTTCAACTGGTGATTTACTTATTGAGCTTGAACATTAAAAAAGAGGCACTCGCTCGGTTTGCAGCGAGCGCCTCTCTATTTATTTTTTACCACTTCTTGATACGAGAAGTACCATATACGTTAGTAAACCGAAAAGTAATGTTACGAACAAAGAATGGAGTAAAGCAAGATAAAGATTCAATCTTGAAATAATGACAGCAGCTCCTGCCAAAACTTGTAGACAAACAAGAATGAAAGCAATCATCCATCCCCAATAGATAACACGTTGATTTTTGTAGTGACGGAAAGCATGGATTGCAATGACACCAAGCCAAATGAATATTAACGCAGCTGCGGTACGATGGCTCATCTGAACCCATTCCCAGAAATTCGCCGGCAAAGAAAAATCGCCATTTCGACACATTGGCCAATCTGCACAGCTCAATTCTGATTCTGTATGTCTGACGAGTGCGCCTGAATATACGACTACATAAGAATATATAGTTACACCTATCGTATGGAATTTCATTGTTTTACCGATTTTAAGCTTATCGGCATCATATTTCTTGTCCACTTCAAAAATAAGCAAGGTCAGTAAAAGGACTGCCGAAAATGAAATGAGTGAAATACCGAAGTGCAAGGCAAGTATGAAATCCCCTTGGCCCCATAGAACTTGTGCGGCTCCGATCAATGCTTGTAAAATCAGGAAGAATAGCGCTAAGAATGAAAGGAGTTTTGTTTCTCTAATATGACCAATCGCTTTCCATGACCAAATAGATAAGATGACAATCAGTATGCCGACTCCGCCTGTAACAAGTCTATGTGAAAATTCAATAAGGACTTCCGCGGTTATTTCATCCGGTATTAGTTGGCCGTTACAACCTGGCCAAGACCTTCCGCATCCCATGCCGCTCTCTGTTTTCGTGACAAGTGCGCCACCAAGTAGGATAAGCAACATGCCAATCGTTGAAGCGACGCCGAACCATTTTAAATATTTATTATAACGCAAAAAAGACACCTTCTTTAATTGATAATAAATCATTCTTTAAAAAGACTCCGTTTGTCGATGATAGCGAAAATACGGAGAAAAAACAACGTAGATCGGATGAAAAGACAAACTTAAACAGCTATTTCACAAATTGTTCATAAAAAAGACCCTTTAACTTCACAAAAGACATACGAAAATGATTTACTATAGATAGGGTCAGACTATAAATGCAGTACATATACTTTCTGTTTCTGTCGAAATTCGGTTTATCTATAGAAATCATTGACGAATTTCGCTATAGTTAAGTATAGCGGTCCATGCCGACAACTTTAGAAGGAGGGTACATATGTCAAACGGTCGAGCGATTACTTCATCCGCTGAATCGGATATCGGATCGACTTCACTACTTAAAGACTTTCTGGCGCTTATTAAAATCGGAATTGTGAATTCCAATTTGATCACAACGTTCACCGGTCTTTTCCTAGCTTTTCAATTTACAGGTGTAAGTTTCATCAGTAACTTGGATCTGTTGTTGTTTGGAATTTTTGGTACCGGACTTATCATTGCGGGTTCAGCCGCATTGAACAATCTTATTGACCGTGATATAGACCCAGTTATGTCCAGGACGAAGACGCGTCCTACTGTCACAGGAAGATTTAAAGCACCAGCCGTTTTGTCACTTGCATTGACGTTTATTGTAGTAGGTGAGCTGTTGTTATTTTTAGCAACACCGGCTGCAGCTCTTTGGGGACTTGCAGGTGTGTTCAGCTATGTTGTACTCTATTCAATGTGGTCTAAACGAAAACACGTCAGCAATACAATCGTCGGAAGCATTTCTGGTGCAATCCCGCCTCTAATCGGATGGTCAGTAGTGGATCCTTCACTAGGAATGGGTGCCTGGGCATTATTCTTAATAATGTTTGCTTGGCAACCACCGCATTTTTACGCGCTAGCAATGCGCAGAACGAACGAATACCGGGCAGCTGGCATCCCTATGCTACCGGTAGTCAAAGGTTTTGCAAGGACAAAGAAATCAATTTTTGCTTGGGTATTGCTTTTATTCCCATTGCCGTTTCTCCTTTCACAACTTGGAATTGGATTTATCATTCTCGGAACTGCTTTGAATATCGGATGGCTATATTTAGCTGTAAAAGGTTTCAAAGCGAAAGATGATCTGAAATGGGCTACTTCCATGTTCATTTATTCCTTGAATTACATGACAATCCTTTTTGTAGCTATGATCATTTTCTCCATATTCATTTAACAGCTGGAATTCTTTCTTTTAACAGGAATTCATTATAGAGAGGTCAACTGTCCTCATTTAAAGAAAACATTTTTTTTAGAAAGAGAGGTATTAGTTAGCGATGATGAAAGGACTCAAAAAGTGGCGTCTCTTTTCACTATTGGCAGTACTAACAGTTTTCCTTGCAGGATGTGGTCAAGAAGAACTTTCAACTCTCCTCCCGGCAGGACAAGTCGGTAGAGACCAGTTCAACTTACTTATTCTGTCTTCAGTTATCATGTTAGTCGTCATTATTGTAGTTGTAACAATTTATGTAATTGCATTAGTACGATTCAGAAGATCTAAATTGGGTGAAGATTTCATACCTGAACAAGTTGAAGGAAGTCACAAACTTGAACTTGTATGGACAGTTCTTCCGATCCTCTTAATATTGCTTCTAGCTGTCCCTACTGTGTATTACACATACAAACTTGGTGACGTTGCAGCCATGGGGGAAGTGGATGAGGATGGTAATCCTGAAAACCTTATTGTAGATGTAACAGCAAAACTGTACTGGTGGGAATTTGAATATCCTGACCTAGGAATCGTTACTGCACAGGAACTTGTTGTTCCTATGGATGAAAAAGTTTACTTCAACCTTATTGCAGCTGACGTAAAGCACTCCTTCTGGATACCAGCAGTTGGTGGTAAATTGGATACTAACGTAGATAACGTAAATAAGTTCTACTTAGTATTTGATAAGGATTCCAATGATATTAAAAATGGTGATGGAGTCTTCTACGGAAAGTGTGCGGAGCTTTGTGGTCCGTCCCACGCCCTAATGGACTTTAAAGTTAAAACGATGCCACGCCCGGAATTTGACCAGTGGGTTACTTCCATGCAAGCGACTGGCGAGAAACAAATTGTTGCAAACGAACAAGGTGAAGAAGTTTTCAACCAAAGCTGTATCGCTTGTCACGCTGTTTCAGCAGTCGGTGGCAGTAACGAGAAGCAAGGACCTAACTTAGCTACATTCGGAGATCGTAACCGGGTTGCAGGATTCATGGATCACGATAAAGAATCGTTGATCGATTGGATCAAAGATACTCAAAAGCACAAGCCTGGTAATAAGATGCCGTCATTCGGTGAGCAACTTTCTGACCAAGAGTTGGATGTTCTAGCTGAATATTTAATGGGCTTATCTGTTGAACAATAATTTTTAGCGATTTTGATGAGGAGGTAAACAAAGTGAGTTCAGTTGCTCAAAAGAAGAGTTTTGGCGCAACGCTGTGGGATTGGCTTACAACAGTCGACCATAAGAAAATCGGAATCCTTTACTTCCTTGGAGGCGGATTCTTCTTCGTAATCGGCGGAATTGAAGCGATGCTTATCCGTTGGCAGCTTCATAAGCCGGATAACGATTTTGTCAGTGCAGGTCTTTACAACGACTTGATTACAATGCACGGGACAACCATGATTTTCTTAGCAGCAATGCCTTTATTATTTGGATTTATGAACGCGATAGTACCACTACAGATTGGGGCACGTGATGTTGCATTCCCATTCCTTAACTCATTAGGGTTCTGGATGTTCTTCTTCGGTGGACTATTTCTTAACATCTCTTGGTTTATTGGTGAAGTTCCTGACGCAGGATGGACTTCCTATGCGTCACTATCACTTGCTTCCCAAGGACATGGTATTGATTTCTATGCGATAGGTCTACAAATAGCCGGTGGTGGTACGTTAATGGCGGGGATAAACTTCCTCGTAACGATCATTAACATGCGTGCACCTGGTATGACATACATGCGTATGCCGCTATTCACGTGGACAACATTTGTCGCTTCGGCAATGATTCTGTTCGCATTTCCTCCATTGACAATCGGTCTGTTCTTATTAACGTTTGACCGGATGTTCGGTGGTAACTTCTTTAATCATGAAATGGGCGGAAACACGATTATCTGGGAGCATATTTTCTGGATTTTCGGTCACCCTGAAGTGTACATTCTGATTTTGCCTGCTTTCGGGATATTCTCTGAGATATTCTCAATCTTCTCTCGTAAGCGTCTATTTGGATATCCATCCATGGTCTTCGCGACTGTGCTAATTGGTTTCCTTGGATTCATGGTATGGGCTCACCATATGTTCACAGTTGGTCTAGGACCGACAGCAAACGCTATTTTTGCTGTAGCGACAATGGCGATCGCAGTTCCTACCGGTGTGAAAATCTTCAACTGGTTATTAACCATTTGGGGCGGTAGCATCACAGTTACAACTCCGATGTTGTATGCACTTGGTTTCATCCCTTCATTCGTCATGGGTGGAGTTACGGGCGTTATGCAAGGTGCTGCACCATTGGATTACCAGTTACACGATTCATACTTTATCGTTGCTCACTTCCACTACGTAATCGTTGGTGGTGTTGTGCTTGCGATTTTGGCTGCAACACATTTGTATTGGCCTAAGATGTTCGGAACTATGTTGAATGAAGCATTAGGTAAAGTGACATTCTGGTTCTTCTTCATCGGTTTCCATATGACATTCCTTATCCAGCACTGGCTTGGATTCTGGGGAATGCCACGTCGAGTATGGAAGTTCATGCCTAACCAAGGATGGGATATGGCAAACTTAATTAGTACAATAGGTGCTTTCTTCATGGCAATCGGTGTTATTGTACTTGTTTATAATGTTATCATCACATCCATCAAGAACGTTAAAGTTGCCAATGACCCATGGGGTGACGGACGTACTCTTGAGTGGGCGATTGAATCTCCACCACTCTATTACAACTTTGCTCAAACTCCACTTGTACGTGGACTTGACTCGGTTTGGATCGAGAAGATGGAAGGCAACGCAAGCGGATTAACTCCGGCAGAACCTGTCAAGGATATTCATATGCCGAACGGTTCAATTATTCCTCTGCTTATGTCTCTAGGTCTGTTCATTGCAGGATTCGGAGCGATGTTCCGTACTGAAACCGAATGGGGACTTGGCGTTCTAATCTTCGGACTTGTATTTACATTCATAGCGATGGCAGCACGTTCATTGCAGGATGATACTGGCTATTACATCAAGAAAGAAGAAATTCTTCGTGATTTGAAACGTAAAGGGGGTCAAAACTAATGGATTTGAACAAGAAATTCACCCCTGAAACTTGGCCAGAACACCCGGAAAAAGCGACACTTGAAGCTAAAAACAAATTTGTCGGCTTCTGGTTATTCCTTGGGGGAGAGACTATTCTTTTTGCGACATTGTTTGCAACGTATATCGCGTTAAAAAACTCTGGACCGTCAGGATTTGGCTTCTCCACTCAAGAATTGTATGAATTGCCGTTAGTATTCGTCATGACGATGTTGCTTTTAACATCTTCTTTAACAAGTGTGTTCGCAATGTACCATTTGCGTAATTACAACTTTAAAAAGATGCAATTATGGCTTGCTATCACTGCATTACTTGGATTAGCATTCCTAATGCTTGAAGTATATGAGTTTTCTCATTATGTAGGGTTGGGCTTTACTTTTAACAACAGTGCATTCAGTTCAGCGTTTTACACACTTGTTGGAACACACGGCTTCCACGTAGCAGTAGGCCTAGTGTGGATTACGCTGTTACTAATCCGTAATGCGAAACGTGGATTGAACCTTTATAACGCAACAAAGTATTATACTTTCTCGTTATATTGGCACTTCATCGATGTTGTTTGGGTATTCATCTTCACTGTAGTCTATTTGATGGGAGTGATAGGTTAAGATGGCAGACATCCAAGTTTACAAACGTACACCGGCTGAACAGTCGCTTGCACAAAGACGTGCAAAGCAGTCTATGCGTGGTCAGGTAATGATGTTTTCGCTTATGATCTTCCTGACACTTATTTCATTTTCAATGGTTGTTGCTCACGAACAAGGAGTAGCAGGATTCTCTAAGTACTTCATTGTACCAATCCTAATGCTTTTTGCAGCAGTCCAAGTTGGGTTACAGCTGTACTACTTCATGCATATGAGTGAAAAAGGTCATGGCATCCCTCAGATGTTCATGTTCACAGGAGCTCTTTTAGGCTTCTTGATTCCTTTGACATTCGCAACAATCGTTTGGTGGTAATTAATTGTGAAAAGCCTGTGGATATTGTTCCACAGGCTTTTCACATGTTTAAACTATTTTTTTCATATCAAGCTAATTGTCAATGTTCGTTCATTGTGTTAAACGTTTATTCGTTTTATACTAGAGAGAGACATGATAAAAGGAGCGATGGCAATGATGCCTTTGAGCATATTCGGATTTCGCGCTTTGTGGAGTCCATACTTTTTTATTTTTATTGTAGTTCTTACTGTACTCTATTTTCTTTTAACAAAAAAATGGCGACATCTTTTTGAAGGGTCCGAGCCTGTTACGAATAGGGAGATAAGATATTTTATTAGTTCCATGGTTGTTCTGTATATCGTTAAAGGATCTCCTGCAGATCTTTTAGGTCATATTTTATTTTCCGTTCACATGGCACAAATGGCGTTACTCCTATTAGTAGTAGCCCCTTTGTTAATAATCGGAATACCCAATTTCATTTGGAAAAAGGTATTTTCCGTTAAATTGATTGACAAGATCGTCAGATTGTTTACAAAGCCAGTCATAAGTCTACTCGTCTTTACGGTGATGTTTTCTTTAAATCATTATCCGATGGTTTTAGATTTCATTAAAATGAGTGTTGTAATGCACTCGATATTTACGATTATGCTGTTCTTGTCAGCATTTTTCTTATGGTGGCCAGTCGTTAATACATTGGAGAGCCACCCGCAACTACATGGATTGAAGAAAATCGGTTATGTCATTTTAAGCGCGATACTGCTAACACCAGCTTGTTCCCTTATCATCTTTGTAGATGTGCCTGTATACGAAACATATAGTACGGGTGAAGCATGGTTAAAAGCAATGGCGCTATGTGTACCTGCTGGAACATTGTCTGGTCTATCTATTTCAGGCCCTGAATTGTTTACGAATATGCCTACTTTGTACGATCAGCAGTTGGGCGGAATTATTATGAAAGTGATACAAGAGTTAATATACGTTGTTGTTATTGGTAAGATATTCATCAAATGGTATAGAGAAGAACAAATGAATGCAGACGAAATAACTCAAAAAGATTTACTTGCGAGACAAAGTATAAAAGTACACGGATAACTTAATATATAAAAATGAAGGGGTATTTCGAAATGGGTGTTCCGTTTTTACCAACTTTAAGCACGTTCTTAATTGTTTTATCAGGTATTCTTGTTGCAATTGGTTGGAAATTAGCACGTGCGAGGAAGTTGGATGCACATAAGAAGACAATGATAGCTGCAACAATTTCTGCTGTGCTTTTTCTAATCATCTATCTGTCGCGTACCATCCTTTTTGGTAATACAGCTTTTGCAGGGCCTGAAAATGCTAAGATTTACTATACAGTGTTCTTGATTTTCCATATCATTCTTGCGACAACAAGTGCTGTATTCGGCGCAATTGTAATTCGTGCAGGCTTCAAAGAACGTTTGAAGCGTCACAGAAAACTTGGTCCAGTTACTGCAATCATGTGGATGTTTACTGCGATAACTGGTGTAGCAGTGTACCTGCTTCTTTATGTAATTTATAAAGGCGGAGAAACAACGTCAATGATAAAAGCAATATTAGGATTCTAGATATGAGAAAAAGCCGTTAATTCAACTTTGAATTAACGGCTTTTAGCTATAGCTTCGGTCAAATCTTGAAATTCAATTTTATAATCCCTGCTTCGCGTGCGGTATTGAATAAGATTACAATCATTGGTCCAATGAAGAAACCAAGCACCCCAAACAGTTTTAATCCAATGAACATCGCTATCAAGGTTGGAAGGGGAGATAAGCCAATTTGGTTACCCATCACTTTTGGTTCGATCGTTCTTCTTATAATTAGAAGTACAACCGCCAGTACGGCTAATTTTGTCCCAAGAGCAATATCTCCACTGAGGAACTGATAAAGAGACCATGGTGCTAAAATAATAATTGACCCCAAAATCGGAATGATATCGATAATCCAAATGACAATCGCCATGACGAGTGCATATTTCGGCGCAATAATAAGTAATCCGACAAATGAGACTGCAAGGATTATTAAGCTGACGAGTAATTGGGCTTTCATGAATCCGATAATAACTGAGTTCAATTTAGCTGTCATATAGCGTACTTTTTTTGCTGTCTCGATTGTTAGATGCCGGAACATCATTTTCTTTAACTCAGGCAATTCAAGCATGAATAGGAACAATGCAATCATGAAAACGATAAGACTGACTAAGAAGTTAGGAATTTCAGAAGCCAATGCGACAACTTTGTCAGGATTAAATAAAGTGAGTAAAGATTTTTGGAAGGATGTCAGTATATCATTGAAACCGTTTTGCATTGATTTTATGACGTCTTCGGGTAGTCCAGAGGTATAAACAAAAATTTTGTTTTGAAAGTCAATCCATATACCAGCCAGTTTGTTTAAATAATCCGGCGCATCTTTAGTGAATTGTATTATTCTCCCTATAAGTGATGTGACGGTATAATAAAGAATGACGGCTATCAAAACGAGTATGAAGATATAGACTGAAATAACAGACATTTTTCGTTTCCATTTAAATTTTATCTCTGTCAATTTGACAAGTGGTTCAAATACAATTGCGGTGAGTAGAGCTAAAATTATTGGTATGGAAACAGGAAGGATAAATATTGAGAGAAAGGCAATTAGCAAAATCACCATTATAATAATGAAATTTCTTTTGATTAGCAAACGGGACAACGGTCATTCCTCCAAATCATTCATTGTTATCATTATAACCAATACACAAGGGAATGAATAGACAAAAAGCCGAAGATTGTTAACTTCTTCGGCTTTTTATGGAAAAATGATTATTTAGTTAGGAGATGTGGATGAAGATCGTCATAAACGGCTTTTAGGGTCGCTTGGCAATCTTTCAAAAGACCTTCCGGGAAAAACTCATCTTCACCGTATTCGACGCCATGTGGATAGTAATGCTTTCCGATAACTGGTTTTTTCAAATGCATTATTGCATCTCCAGTACCAACATCTCCATCTGGTGTGAAACCGAATACGCGCAAGTAATACGTTCCTTCTTTGATAATATATTTCTTATCATAAGTTACACGTTCATAGTCCCACTGGCCAGCACGTACTAAATCGTGTTTTAGCATGATTTCGTCAAGTAGGGGTAGGTCTGCTACAATACCTTCAATGTTTGTATTTTCGATATACATCGTTTAAAGTCCTCCTTCATGTTCATCCAGTCGAATATCTATTCTTATTAATCATAGAACAAATCGTTGTCAGTTGCAATGACAACATTGTGTCATCTATTATTCCCAAAATGTTTATTGTAATGCTTTATATTGTATTAATTAAGACGAAATAATGAGTAATGGATGACAGAAGACCATTTACTATGTAAAGTTGTCAGTAAGAATAATTAATAGGAGGGCGAGTAAGTTGAAAATGATGAACGTCATATGGAAAATTGCTTTATTACTAGTAATCCTTCTCGCTCTTTTTTATTTCTTGGATAGTCGGGTAAAGGAAAATGAGCCACTTGAATCACCTGTAAAACACGGAACTGCGATTCCGGCTCCAAATAAAGCATTACCCGAACAAACGGTGGGGCAGATTCGTCCAGAGAAAGGACTTTCAACTTATGTTGGACAGAATGTTGACCTAATCACCGATGAATACGGTCAACCTGATCGGATTGAGCCATCATCTTTCGGTTATAATTGGTGGGTATATTCAGGAGAGCCTCAAATGATGGTCGGTGTGGAAGAGGGAAAAGTAAATCAGTTGTTTAGTGCTGATCCAAATCTCGATCTTTCCCCTTATTCAATTGGACAGAATGTAGAAGAAATTTTTCGTTTTACGATTATTGATACAGAAGTTAATGTGCAAATAGATGAAAATGTTTATACGTTTACATTGAATAATCAAGACATTATGGAGAAAATCCTCATAAAATATGATGACCTATTTGCGCAAATTTATGTTGATACAGACGATGGTAATATTGAAGGTGTTAGGTTCATAACTCCAAAGATGCTTGTAATTCATCAGCCATATGACATGGAATTTACAGGAGACCTTTTTCACGTAAAAGTTCCATCTTCTACTGAGCAGATGGAAGTTGACAGGGCTATTGAAAGACAAATCTATGAACTTACAAATATTTATAGAGAACATAATGGTTTGAACACACTTGAATATGACTATTGGTTATCGAAGCTAGCGCAAGAGCATAGTAAAGACATGGCTATCGAGAACTATTTTTCTCACGAATCACCTTCCGCTGGGAATTTGTCGGAACGATTGAAAAGGAGCGAAATAGAACATAAAAGAGCCGGTGAGAATATTGCAACCAACTATGTCGATGCAATCGACGCAGTTCATGGTTGGCTTAATTCACCTGCTCACCGAAGTGTGTTGTTGGATGCTGAAATGACGGAGATAGGTACAGGGGCATACGGTAAATATTTCACACAAGTAATGATAAAATCAGATAGTAAAAGAAAATCGGAGCCGGGTTTATTACGATAACAGATTATGGAGTTATCCATGTACCCTTCTCCGATGAAGCGATGCCTCTTACGTAAAGGGGTATCGCTTTTTTCATGGCGTATAGTGCCGCCCGTTTTTGAATAACAGGTCTATCTGTGTCCAACAAGGGCAACAGTTGCCTAATCGTCATCTGTTCTAATTTCTTTGCGGATTTAGTCTGATTTGGATCAGCAGACATGATGCCGGGCACATCTTTGAAAAATTCAACATGAGATGCGCGCATTGCTGAGCCAAGAGCAATAGCGGTCAAGTCGCTTCCACCTCTACCAATTGTCATGACTTGACCAAATTCGTTAATACCTTGGAAACCTGGTATTATGACGCATCCTGTTTCTTTTAAGCTATCTATAATCATTGCTGGGTCCACATCGCTAATTGTACCATCGCCAAAATCTCCTGAAGTCCAAATTCCAGCTTGAATGCCATGAAGAACCCTGTTAGGGATTCCTGCTTCCTCCAATTCAGCGGAGAGTATGGCTGATGCAATTAATTCACCGCATGATACAGCTAGGTCGCTCGCAGATTTAGAAAAACTAAATGCATCTGTCAGTTTAAGTAGACAATCGGTTGAATACGGATCGGGAGCTCTACCAATCGCTGAGACGACGACAATTACGTTTTGATGAACTTCCAATCCTTCCTTAATGTGTGCAATACACAGTCTTCGAGAATCGCGGTCTTTCATGGCAACGCCACCAAATTTCTGAACTATCATTCATGTTCCCAACTTTCTTCGTGTCGTTCGTTTCAGTTTGTTCATACGATAAAGTATGGTTCGCTCTCAATATATTCGCTTATTGAGAAAATTGTTCGGGAAGGGAAGAGTGCTAATGTTGCTATCGGAATTAGTGAAAAATTGGCCGTGCACAGTTAGAGGTAGTGTCGGGATAGAGGTGGAAGGTATTACTGAGCATTCCTGTTCCGTAAAAGAGAATTATGTTTTCGTAGCAAGAAAAGGCGCTCACGCTGATGGATTTCTACATGTAGATGAGGCAATCAGTCGTGGTGCTGTGGCAATTATCCTGGACCGCAACATTCCAGCGGGGTATGTTCGGAAAAAAGGTGTGACTTGGATAACTGTTCCGGACGGACGCCAATTCATCTCTCATGCAAGCGCCAATTTAGCTGGTAATCCTTCTGATTCGCTTACCGTAATTGCTGTGACTGGGACGAACGGAAAGACAACAGTAACGCATTTCATCGCCCAATTATTACGTTTACATGGTGAAAAAGCAGCAGTTATCGGAACGACAGGGATATTTATGAACGACTATAAAATACATTGTTCGGTGCCTGAAATGACTACTTTGCCTGCTGATTATTTGCATCCGCTATTAAAGGATTGCTTAAATGCAGGCATGTCATATGTGGTGATGGAAGCATCATCTTTAGGTCTTTCTTCGGGCAGATTAGATCATTGCACCATTGACATCGGTGTTTTTCTGAATATAGGTATAGATCACTACGAAGAACATGGAAGTAAAGAAGCTTATATCGAAGCGAAGAAGAAGCTTGCCACGCTTGCTAATCGATTAATTGTAAATGCGGATGATTTGCAATGTGTTTCGTTAGTCGGGAAAACTAGCAAACAACTGGAATTTTACAATATGAATATGATACAAGGTAAGACAATATTGCCTGAGAATTATCCCAATTTGCCTGGTAAGCATAACCGAAGTAACGCATTCGCTGCAGTCAGTGTGTTGACAATGCTTGGATACGATCTCAAGGAAACACTTGTGTTAAGTCGTCAACTAGAATTACCTGAAGGTCGATTGCAACGAATTTCAAAAGACGATCTCACTGTATATGTTGACTATGCACATACACCAGATGCCCTTCAAACAATTCTTCTATCACTTATCGAAGAAAATGAAGGTACCACGATTACAACTGTGTTTGGATGTGGGGGGAACAGAGACCGCAGCAAGCGTCCGCAGATGGGTGAAGTTGCGGCAACCTGTTCATCCAAAGTGATTATTACGTCAGACAATCCGAGAAATGAAGATCCACTATTTATTATTAATGACATTTTAAAGGGCACCATCTTTCATATGGAGAAGGTAAGTATTGAGCCGGATCGAAAGAAAGCCATACAGAAGGCGATAGCGGAGGCTACCGAAGGTGAAATTATCCTAATAGCGGGTAAAGGGCATGAGAAGACTCAACAAATTGGCAGTACTCAACATCATTTTTGTGATATTGAAGTAGCAAAACAATGTTTAGACGATAAGATTTTCGGAATTAGGACGGAATAAATGCATCCCTCTTCTGTTTTTTGTTATGATAGAGAAGAATGGAGGGGAATGCCCTATGTTGATGACAGACGAATGGATGTCTATCATTGAGCAATCGGAAACACTTTCCGACATGTTGCTTTCTTCGGATGTTGTAGAAGAATATCGACGAGCGAATGATGTCGTATACTCCGACAAAGAATTGGCGAACAAGATTCATGATTTCGCTAATATGAAGGAGCGCTATGAAGAAGTTCAACGTTTTGGCAGATACCATCCTGACTATCAAATAGTCATGAAAAATATACGTCTACAAAAAAGAGAGTTGGATATGAATGAGCAAGTGGCTGCGTTGCGACTTGCGGAAAATGATGTCCAGGATTTATTGAACGAGGTCAGCTCAATTATTGCAAAATCGGTTTCCGATGCAGTAAAAGTTCCGACAGGAGATGGGTTTTTTTCAGATTCTTCGTGCGGTGGCGGTTGTGGATCTGGTGGAAGTTGTTCATGTTCAGCATAAACAGATGGAATAGTAAAAACGGTTGCCGATTTATGTTCGGCAACCGTTTTTATCATGAATTAGTAACGTGTTGGAGAAACGATAGCATTGCTTCGGGTTGAGAAGTGATAAACCCGGATGCTCCTGCATTTAACAACTTGGACATTGTTTCTTTATCATTTACGTCTTCGTAATAGACTGCGACATTCACTTTTGATAAAAATGAGATGAAATTTTCAGTATTCATTCGGAACAATCCAAACTTCTCAGGTATGATGAATATGTCTGCACGAGGATTATATAAATGGCCAAATTTGCTTGAAAAGACACTGTATGCTTTTTTTACTTCATCTTTTCCTGCCCCTGTTGCAACCTTGTTTTGCGCATATAGATTGAAACGATCAGTTTGCTCATCAAAGTTGCTTGTTACAATAACACGATTTTCCGCTTCACTCTCTTCCAACAATCTCCAAAGCTTGGATGGTATAAGGCTGCCTTCGTATGTGTCAGGTGAATCCCTCAAATTGACGACAAGCAACAGTTGCGGGTATACAAGCAGCAGTTCTCGTAACGAAACAATTTGCTCACCTGTCCCTCTGTAAGGATGATTACCATCCTTATCAGTTAGCATATAGCCTGCATCTGCTTGTTGAAGTTCAGCAAACGTATAGTCACATACTTTTCCTGAGAAATCAGTTGTACGATCCGTAAGTTCGTCTTGGAAAAGAATAATTTCTTCATCTTTTGTCAGTCGGACATCGACAGCAAAGCCATGTACTCCAAGTTCCACACATTTACTGAATGCTGTCATTGTCAAACTAGGTACATCATTCAACTTGGAACAATCGGCAAGGATAACCGGATCTTCAAATGCTAGCGCTTCTTTTTGGAGACGCGGCTTAGGCTTCGCGACGGCTTTTGACGCTGCCCATGCTGCAACACTGGCAGCTCCGACGGTAAGCGCAACCTTTGTTTTTCTTCCCATATTCTTAGCCTCCTATCATCTGATAAAATATTCTTTCCTCATTATAAGTGAAAAAACGGAAGAAGTCAGCAATGTTAAGTTGCAGCCCATTTCTCACATATGGTATTGTATGGGGTAGGAAAGAGGGGGGAAATCATGATTGATCGACAAGGGATAATTGTTTATCTCCATCATTTGAAACAAGCTAAATCACTAAGAAAATATGGACACGTCCATTATATTTCCAGAAAGATGAAGTATGTTGTTCTGTATGCCGACCAGGCAGATGTCGCAGATAATATACGTAAAATAGAACGGCTTCCATCTGTAAAAAAAGTATTGCCGTCCTTTAGACCTTTTGTCAAGACCGAATATGAGAATGCAAAACCTGACAAGGCGAAAGAATACGATTATAAAATCGGGCTTTAACAGTTTAATAAACATGGGCTAATGTTTCATCTTAACGGCGGAACTAAATTATTCAATCTCAGAATCCCAGTTATGTATTGAAAAAACAATCTAGTATCCGCAAACTCGGATGAATGTTTAACGCTAATTGGTATAGGTTCTGAACCGCTTTGCTCAGCTGCCTGTTCAAAGAGCAGCCTGCGCTTTGATTTTTTTTCACCATCTTCTTTAATGCCTTCTCTGCAAATATAAATCGGCATAAAATTACTGTCATTTGCAGGCTTGAATGTTGCAGCAAGTGAAATTGCTTGCTTACCTTCAATTTCAGAAGAGAAAATGAACGTCCTATGTAGTCGGTGTTCATTTGTTTTCAGAAGCTCCAGTAATTCATAAACATCTCCATACCCTTCACCAAGTTCAATAAAATATTGTTGCAACATCTTTAGCACAACCCTTCAATACGGAATACAGACATCATACCATAGTCTTTTTAGAAGTATTAATCATCCCTTGCAATGAGGTGCAATCATTGAAAATAATTTCACGGACGGTTCTACTACTTGCAATCATTAATATTGCATTATTATATATGCATTATAGTCAACTAGCGGATGCAAGCGAAGAGCGTCAACAAAATTCGAAGTATAGCCAAGAGATTGAAGTGATTAACCGGACAGATAAAATGATCGTACGGCATCACTTTCGTAACTTGAATGTTGGAAGACATGAAATTGTGTTACCTATTGGAAGTAAGGAAGCTACCTGTTATTTGGAAAATGAATTATCCTGTACAAGATTGAACGAGAACTCCACCGCTTTTTTAGAAGGTGAAGGGAATACACAATCGATCTCTTATACGATTTCTAAAGAGTCTGCGTTAAGTTCCCGTAAACTCTTTAAAGCTCCATTCGCTTCATTGCGTAATGAAAGTCCAACGTCCACAATTCTACACATTACCGATGAAACGAATAACCGAGGAATGTGGATTAGCGGTTTACAACTTGTCGGAAGCAAAGAGATGGATATGATTGAGTACTCGCTATTTAAGGGAAAGGGACAAGTGACTGATCTTTACTGGCAACGCAATGCACAGCCTTTAACGTATTCAAGTGAGCACCTATCCATATACGGCGAAGCAACTGATGTCGCGTTTGTTAAAGAAATGGCGGACAACTTGGAACGTCTAAAAGCTGATCATATTGATATGGTTTTTGACGGAACTAACAAAGCGCTTGAATCTGATCGTTTTCTAATTACAACGGGCAATCAATCATCAGTGTATGTTGCAACCGTGCGCAAAGCGATTCGAACACATTACAAAATACCATCTGATGAATCAATTACTGCTGATCTTGTAACGTCAATTCTTATAGGGAAACAAGCGGGTGGGAAGAAGTCGAATGCCGCTTATGCTGAGCTGATGGCTGTACTCACACCTAGTCAAACCGTTGCGCTTAAAACTACTCTGGAAGATAAGCGTGGGAGCAAAGTTGATGCAGCGACTCTTGATGGAGTGATAGGATCAATTATTGGCAAGGGTACTTCTTTCGTCCGTAAAAACAATGAAACAATTTATCCTCTTCTATTTGAAGAATCTCGTACAGTTGTAGTAGGTGGAAAAACCGTGGAAGAGTTGAACATCATTATAAAAGACGATCGGACATTATATCCAATTGATAAAGTGCTCACTCGTTTAGGGTACGAGGTGTCGGCAAATAACCGTTCGATTTATATCGAAAACGACATGGATAAATTAAGATTTTCGCTTAGGGATCCATTTTATGTCTTGAATGAAAAAAGATATACACTTAGGGAATCACCTTTTGAACGGATGGGTGACGACTATTATTTTGAAGAAGATGCATTAAGGCGTATTTTTCAACTGTCCATTCAAAAATCCGCTGACACAATTACTGTAACATCATTGAAGAAAGGAAGTTCCGAATGAGAGTCGTAGCAGGTTCTAGAAAAGGCACACCGTTAAAATCGCTCGCAGGGAACATAACTAGACCTACATCTGACAAAGTAAAAGAGTCTATATTTAATATGATTGGGCCTTACTTTGAAGGTGGGATAGCTGTAGAGCTATTTGGTGGTAGTGGTTCTCTTTCCATTGAATCATTATCTAGAGGGGCAGAAAAAGCATATATTTTTGAGAAGAATCCGCGTGCTTGTTCGATTATCCGTGAAAATATTGAAAAATGTCATCTAGAAGAAGCTGTCCACATTGTTAAAGCAGATGCTAGAAATGCTGTTAAAACACTAACTGCTGCCAATGTGGAAATCGATTTGCTTTTCATAGATCCACCCTATGCCGAAGAGAAATATTATGAATTGGCAGAAGTACTTATTCAAGCAGATTTGATGACGGATCAGGCAATTATCGTTTGTGAGCACGACAAACATCTTGTATTGCCTGAGCAATTCGGACAATTTATGAAAACAAAAAGTCCTATTTATGGCAACAGTGCGATATCCATCTATACGAAATGAGGTATTTCAGTGAAAAAGATTGCAGTAGTTCCCGGCAGTTTCGATCCGATTACAAATGGTCACCTCGATATAATAGAACGAGCTTCTAGAGTGTTTCCTGAAGTGAGAGTCGCCGTAATGAACAATTCCTCTAAAAATTCGTTGTTCACTGTGGAAGAGCGTATGGATCTGATTCGTACAGTTACAAATAAATTCGCAAATGTTCAAGTGGAATCATCGACAGGTCTGCTAATAGATTACGCCCACAATGTCGGTGCATCAGTCATTGTGCGAGGATTGCGAGCCATTTCGGACTTTGAGTATGAAATGCAAATCACCTCAATGAATCGAATGCTAGACGAATCGATTGAAACGTTTTTTGTTATGACGAAAAATCAATATTCATTTCTTAGTTCCAGCATTGTAAAAGAAGTTGCAAGGTACGGAGGAGACATTTCCGCACTCGTGCCAGCTGAAGTTGAAAAAGCATTGGCAAACAAATACCGGAAATAGGTTGTTATTATATACATAAGCATTATGGTTATGACAGATACATGTCATAACCATTTTTCATTTTACCTACAGCAAAAAATATAAAATCGTAGGAACAGCTACAACGCTGAATGCACGACTCATTACATATGGAGTAATCGGTAAATTAACACTTTTACTAATGACGAATACTTGCATATGGATACTTAATCCATTCAATGAAATGATTGCAGCAATTATAAAAGGGAATACTGGATTTGTGAAAAAGTGATCAGTGGCAGATTGTACACCAGAAGTCATTTCAAAAATAGCGAGCAAAATCGTTTTAGTTATACCTAAGTCTACTGTGAATATTGTTGAGATGACAGAAGTCAAAACATTTCCAAGAGAAGAAAAGAAGATGACGGTCGTTGCGACAAGCATGATGACAGAAGAACTTGCTTTCACAGAATCCAGAAAGGGTGAATTGGTCGTTTTATTATCCATATGATTGTGCTTTGTTTCATCCGTCTTTTGTTCTTTCTTCAAAAGCAATAAAGTGAACAAAAAGAAGAGGAGATTTGCAATGTGAATTGAAGCGAGCAACTTCCATCCAGCAGAAACCTCTCCAAGAAGTTCCGTACCTACAAAGCCTAATATGAACATAGGTCCAGGAGCATGACAAGCTGCAAGTAGAAAGCCGCTTTCTCGTCTGGTCAGTTCTCCGTTTTTCAGCATTTCTGACACGGTTACGGCACCTACTGGAAAACCTCCAAAAGAACCTAATATATACGCTTTCATATAACGTTTCCAACTTCGTGTCGATTTTCTCGGTGAAGGTATTTTTAATAACCATTGCGTTAGAATAATATAAGGAAGCAAATAAGGTAAAAGCGCATGTACAAATAATTGTGCTCCAGCTTCAGCGCCATCATGAGCAACACCAGGTTGTAAAATGAATAGTACAATCAAAGCCCATATAATAATAATACTGATCATAGGTTTAATAGTTGCTCATAATTTTTGTAGATAGACAATCAAGCTCCTCCTTTGTATGTAAATTACTAATCAGCGCGTTGATTTTGCTTTATTATGGATTTTACAGGTGGTACACTTATTGATAGTGTGAAAAACGATTTACAAGCTTGTCACCATATATATGTAGTACGAGTACAGGCTATTAACGGAGGTGTGTTGGCATGAAAATGAAAAAGCTTGGTTTGTATATAGTTGCATTAGTTTTTATCGCATTTTTATTTGTTTATCCACTTGATGCGTATGTATCCAAACCCGGTGGTGCATATGATTTAGCACCTATAGTCGAAGTTGTAGGTGGAGATAAAAATAATTTGGGTTCGTTTAGTCTCATGACAATTTCGATCGGCAAAGCAACTCCGATATCGTATCTCATGTCAAACATTTCAAGTAAGATGAAAATTTTACCGATTAATAGAGTGCGACGTGAAGGCGAGGATGATAAAGAATATAATGTCCGTCAGAAGAAACTTATGTCTGACTCGCAATATAATGCAATTACTGTCGCCTTTGACAGAGTAGGTATTCCAGTCACTGTAGCGTATGATGGAATATTTGTTGCAAAGGTTGTTGAAGGCGGAGCTGCTGATGGAAAACTTCAGGCGGGTGATAAGATCCGCATTGTCGAAGGAAATACTTTAAAAAAACCTGGCGAGTTTGCAGAACTTATAGCAGGTATGAACAAAGGAGATCAGATTACAGTTACAGTGGACAGAAATTCGAAACAAGTAGATGTGGACTTGACATTAAGTGAAATTCCAAAATCTGAGGGTAAAATTGGTCTTGGCGTGCAGTTCCAAGAAGATAGGGAACTAACGACAGATCCTGAAGTGAAGATGAATACAGCAGACATCGGAGGGCCTTCAGCAGGGTTGATGTTCACGCTTGAGATTATGAATCAACTGCTCGATGAAGATTTAACAAAAGGTTATAATATTGCAGGCACCGGAGAGATGTTACCTGATGGTACTGTCGGCCGTATCGGTGGAGCTGACTTTAAAGTAATTGCAGCAGATCGTGAAGGTGTGGAAATATTTTTCGCTCCGGATGATGAGTTGCCAGAAAGTGTTCGTAAACTCAATCCCAGTATTCGGACAAATTATGAAGAGGCTGTAGAAATGGGCAAAAAAATAGGCACGAAAATGAAAATCGTGCCTGTTAAAACAGTAGATGATGCTTTAGCTTATTTAAAGGAATTGGAAGAGAAGTGATTTTCTATTATTGGTGCTAATGAATAGTCCTGACTTGTAGGAAGTCCGGTTCCTAATGCGTAAATATCAGAAGCATGGATATCCATTGCTAACGCTGGATCTAGAAGAGAGGCTGCTTTGCTAACTAATGGCAAACGCAGGCTTTTTTTCTTTTCGTTTAAATAAGCTCGTCCATTCACCGTCATGCCAAGCAAACGCAAGTAAGAGGGTGTTTGCATCATTGACCGCTTATTATACGTAAAACCTGTTAGAATGTGTGTGAGCATACGTTGTATACGTGTCCATGTATAACGTTTTGATTTTACAGCTTGCATGAATGGTTGAAAAGTTGAATGTTTCTTCGCTGCACGATAAATTAAGTTCTCAATGCCCTCCGTAATGTCAGCGATATGAGTTAAATGTTCAGGACCGTCACGTAAAATAATCAAACGTAAGTAAGGATAAAAAACTTCCCATTGACCAAAACGTAACCCGTCTTGTTGCCATTTAACGAGCAACTCACGAGTCATAGTAGGGACAAAATCGTTTGTTTGATCAAGACTCGATGAAGAAAAGTAAGAGTTCCTTATTCCTGTCGCACTTGCAATCTCCCCGAGTTCAAGTGTTTCTTTATGATAGTCTGCGCCTAGTCGTTGGATAGTGACAGGTTTCATAGTTGAACCGATGAATTTGGCAGCTTGCATGTAGTGGAAGCCTAGAATGTTATTTGGCTTAGATAGATCGGCGGCACCGTTGCCTGTTTCGTTAAGTGTCATATACGCTTTGTTCAATGCCATCGGGTAACTAAGGCCATCTTGGACAGCGAGTTTGACCTCATGCTCGTATGTATCCTTAGAATGGTCGATGAGCTCAAGGCTTTGTTTAAACATATTTAAATCCCCGTCTTCGCTTCCGAAGCAGTAGGTGGAACAGCCGGCTGCTTCCAATAAGCGGATTGCTCCTTCAGCGAATACCGGCGCATGACCGGTGGCGAAGCTGTAGGGCAATTCAAACACAATATCGATTCCTGCAGCTAAAGCCATCTTCGTTCGTGCCCATTTATCAACAAAAGCCGGTTCTCCTCTTTGCAAAAAGTTTCCACTCATTACGGCGACTACTAGTTGAGCGCCTGTCGCCTTTTTTGCTTGTTGCGCATGGTAGACATGACCGTTGTGCAAAGGATTATATTCGACTACAATGCCTGTCGCTTCCATTCTGCTCACTCCTTCGATATAATCTATTTGCATTATACTTTGATGCGTTTTAGGTGACAAGAAAATATCTTGACATCCCTTTTTATCCATTATATAATCAACAGTGTTGTCTTGAGGTGATATTGACGTGAAATGGTCCATTCATCAACTACAGAAATACAGGCAAGGTGCTATGCCGCTTGACGAAGCGGTCAACCTTGACTCCGTTAAAGAACGGAATCCGGAAATCCGGGATATCAAGCCTGTCCACGTAACGGGTAGCTGTGTAATCGGTTCGAAAAAATTGACTTGTCATTTTCATCTTGAAGGTGTGATGACGTTACCATGTTCCCGAACTTGGGAAGATGTGGAACTCCCATTTTCAATTGAAACGGACGAGCAATTCAGTTGGGACGAAACCACCCTTGCTTCAGATGATAACATTCACCCGGTCATCGGGGAAGTTGTTGATCCTACCCCAGTTTTCGAAGAATTAATTCTTCTTGAAGTGCCTTTACAGATTTTCAGCGAAAATGCAGATGAGATGAAAAGCGCAGAGGGGAAAGGTTGGTCGTATACGACTGATGAAGAATACGAGGCACTGCAACACGAAGAAAAAGAAAAGAAAGTTGACCCGAGATTAGCTGGGTTAGCCGGATTTTTTGATTCTGACAAGAAATAGGCGATTATAAGGAGGTGCCCAAATGGCAGTACCAAAAAGAAGAACTTCTAAAACAGCTAAAAGACTTCGTCGTACACATTACAAGTTACAAGTTCCAGGCATGACAACTTGTGATAATTGTGGCGAAATTAAATTGGCACACCGCATTTGCAAATCTTGCGGTCATTACAAAGGAAAAGACGTAGTAGGAGAATAATTCAGGTTCACCTACTCAAAAACCACCGCGAGGCCATGGCTCCGGTGGTTTTTCTATATCCAATTATAAATTCTAGTTCTTGATTTAGATCCGTAATTTCCAACTGGGAGGTATCATCTTGTCCTATAAAATTGAATTTAATGATAACATCGCTACATTCACAATTAATCGTCCTGCAATGAGAAATGCCATCAACACTGAAGTGATGGATGGATTAGCAAGTTTTTTAGCACAACTTGAAGAAAATGAAAAAATCGCTTTTGCTGTCATTACAGGAAGTGGCGACCGTGCATTTTGCTCTGGTGGTGATTTGACTGAATTTCATGGATACCATACGGCTGATGAGGCGTTTCCAATGTTAAGTAAAATGGCTGGCCTATTATATAGACTATCCACATTGCCTATGCCTGTTATAGCTCTTGTCAATGGAGCAGCAGTAGGGGGTGGCTGTGAAATCGCTTCAGCGTGTGATTACAGAGTCGTAATGTCTACAGCGAAGGCTGGATTCATCCAAGGTACTCTCGCCATTACAAGTGGATGGGGAGGCGCTACGCAACTGTTTGAGAAATTGAGTCGGCATGATCATACGTTAAAATTATTGTCAGAAGCTAAAATACATACTGCTCAGCAACTAAAAGAACTTGGATGGGCAACGGAAGTTATTGAAGGAGACGCTCAAGTGGGGCTTGATTGTTTTATAGATCGCATGAAATCTATTCATCCAAATGTTCATAGGTCATATAAAAGAGTAGCCACTGCAAATTGGGTGAATAACAATGTTCGTGAACGAATGGTTGAAGAAGCGAGGCAATGTTCTTTGCTATGGGAAAGTGAAGCGCACCACCAAGCTGTAGCTGAATTTCTGAATAAAAAAACAAGAAATTCCTATAAAAGATAGCGATATGTAGGTTTTTGAAACCGATCACATTACCCAATAAATTCAATGAAATTCGACAAATAGTTGAAAACGGTTTCATTCATCGTATAAACTGTATAAGTGGAGAAATTCAATTCAAGCAACTTGGGGGTAACTATATGAAAAAAATCCTTATCGCGAATCGTGGGGAAATCGCGCTTAGAATTATACGAACGTGTAAAAAAATGAACGTTCAAACTGTTGCGGTCTACTCAGAAGCTGATGAACAAATGCCATTTGTCAAAGCGGCGGATGCATCATTTCTGCTAGGGCCAGGTCCTGTTCAGCAATCCTATTTAAAGGCAGATGACATCATTGACATCGCACTGCGCGAAAATGTCGATGCTATCCATCCTGGGTACGGTTTATTGTCCGAAAATGCATCATTTGCTCGCAAAATTGAAGATGCAGGTCTACTATTCATTGGACCTGATGCGGACACGATTGAATTGATGGGTGATAAAATTGCTTCGCGTTTGAAAATGAAAGATGCAGGTGTTCCTGTAGTACCTGGAACAGATGAAGGTATCGCAACTCTTGAAGAAGCGATTGAAGCGGCAGTAGGAATTGGCTATCCAATTATGCTGAAAGCGAGTGCGGGCGGTGGAGGCATCGGTATGATTCGGTGTGAAAATGAGCAAGCGCTCAGTCAACATTACCAATCCGTCAAAACAAGAGCAAAAGCGTATTTCGGCAGTGACGTTGTTTTCTTGGAAAAATTCATAGAGCAAGCGCGTCATGTAGAGGTCCAAGTTTTTGGAGATACAAAAGGGAATGTAGTCCATCTCTTTGAACGGAATTGCTCTGTACAGAGAAGGAATCAGAAAGTGATTGAAGAATCACCTTCTCCTTGCTTATCGAAAGATGTGAAAGATCGTTTGCACGCTGCTGCAGTAGCAGCGGCGAAAGCAGTTAATTACCGTAATGCGGGTACAGTGGAGTTCATTTTAGGTGACAATGATGAATTCTATTTCCTTGAGATGAACACCCGTCTGCAAGTGGAACATCCGGTCACGGAAGAAGTGACAGGATTCGATCTCGTGCAGTGGCAAATCGATGTTGCGCGTGGGTCTGAATTGCCGATTATAGAGCAGTCGGAGATCCGTTCAACTGGTCACGCTATCGAATATCGCATTTATGCGGAAGATCCGAAGACATTCATGCCTTCACCCGGCAAGATTGCCAAGTTGTATTTTGAGGAAATAGACGGAGTGCGTGTTGACAGAGGATATGACGAGGGTGGGAGTGTAACGCCGTTTTATGATCCGATGATTGCGAAAGTGATTGTTCACGGTGCTCATCGTCAAGAAGTAATAGAAAAGTCGAAGGGATTTTTTGAAGCGTTTAAAATTGACGGGTTAAAAACGAATATACCACTCTTTCAAAAATTCATAGGTTCATCTGAATTTATTGATGGAGATTATAATACGGGTGTATTGCCAAAATGGCTGGAAAAACAAAAGGAGGAAATGTAAATGACACAATTAAAAGCAGCAATGGCTGGAACAGTATTCACGGTAAATGTAACTGAAGGTGAAGAAGTGCAGGCAGGACAAGTCGTTATCGTTTTGGAATCTATGAAAATGGAAATCCCGGTAGAAACGGATGTTGCGGGTAAAGTTGCTTCCATAAATGTGCAAGTTGGAGATTTTGTAAATGAAGATGACGTCCTTGCGGTAATCGAAGCGTAAACCAGATTCAATAGCAAATCACTGTATAGTTGAACGGAAGGGGTATGACGATGACGAAACAAACTGAACTGACAGGTTACAATGAAAAGCTTGCGGCTAGAATTGAAGAAGTGATGGCTGGGGGTCAGCCTAAGTATCATGAAAAGTTAAAAGAACAGAATAAGTTGTTTGTTCGGGAACGTCTCGGTCTATTATTCGATGATGGTGAGTATTTGGAAGATGGGCGTTTTGCAAACTGTGAAGCGAGCGATTTGCCGGCAGATGGTGTTGTGACTGCTATGGGGAAAGTGAATGGCCAAACTGTCTGTGTAATGGCGAATGATTCGACTGTAAAAGCAGGTTCTTGGGGATCGAGAACAGTCGAAAAAATCATTCGGATTCAGGAAATTGCTGAAAAAAATAAAGTTCCGATGTTATATTTAGTCGATTCAGCAGGTGCTCGAATTACAGACCAGCTTGATATGTTCCCAAATCGCAGGGGTGCGGGTAAAATATTCCACAATCAGGTGAGGTTGTCGGGATTCATCCCTCAAATCTGTCTGTTGTTCGGGCCGTCTGCAGCAGGTGGTGCATACATTCCTGCATTCTGTGATATTGTCATCATGGTTGAAGGTAATGCGTCAATGTATTTGGGATCACCGCGAATGGCTGAAAAAGTGATCGGTGAAAAAGTGACGCTTGAAGAAATGGGCGGAGCGAAGATGCACTGTTCGGTGAGCGGCTGTGGAGATGTGCTCGTTGCAAACGAAGAAGAAGCAATTAGAGAAGCGCGTCGGTACTTAGAATTCTTCCCCGCAAACTTCACTGAAAAACCTGGAATAAAGGAGTCGGTTGAAGCGAAAGCTGGTCGCACTCTGGAAGAAATCATTCCTGAAAATCAGAATGCACCATTCGATATGTATGAGGCAATTGACGCACTTGTGGATGAAGGAAGTTTCTTTGACGTGAAGAAACTATTCGCACCTGAACTTATTACGGGTCTTGCCCGTATTGAAGGACGGCCAGTTGGAATCGTTGCAAATCAGCCAAAAGTGAAAGGTGGAGTGCTTTTCATCGATTCAGCTGACAAGGCGGCTAAATTCATTAATCTATGTGATGCGTTCTCTATTCCGTTACTATTCTTGGCGGATGTGCCAGGCTTCATGATTGGTACGAAAGTGGAACGCGATGGAATAATCCGACACGGTGCGAAACTGATCATGGCGATGAGCTCGGCAACAGTTCCGAAAATTTCTGTAGTCGTGCGCAAAGCGTATGGTGCGGGTTTATATGCAATGGCGGGTCCTGCATTTGAACCTGACGTCTGCATCGCTTTACCGACGGCGCAAATCGCTGTAATGGGACCTGAAGCGGCTGTTAATGCGGTCTATTCGAATAAAATCGAAGCGATTGAAGATCCGAAAGAGAAAATTGCTTTCGTTCAGGAGAAACATAAAGAATATAAAGAGGAAATCGATATTTATAAGATGGCATCAGAATTGATAATCGATGAAATTATCGCTCCTTCTGATTTGCGAAAAGTACTTGCAAGTAGATTTATAATGTATTCAACAAAAGATTTACCGATGCCACCTAAAAAACATTCCGTTTATCCTGTATAATTGAATAAATGATTATGAAGGGCGCCTTATGAATGAGGGCGCCCTTTTGAGAAGGAGGAAACGGCGATGGAAGTAGTGATCGCAGGAGCTGGTTCTATCGGTCTGTTAATTGGTTCATATCTTGCTGAAAGCGGTTGGAAAGTTACATATTTCGTAAGAAGGCCAGAACAGGCAGAGCTTATACGACAACAAGGCATACGAAGAATCAATGGACATGACTCAACGATTATCGGTGAAATAGGCGCTGAAACAGATATACGAAATTTGTCTAAGGAAGTTCTGTGGATTATTGCTGTAAAATCAGGAGGTGTCACTTCGCTTGTCCAGACTTTAATAGATGAAGACATGGAAAGTCCGATTCTTTTTGTGCAAAATGGCTTTTCGCATTTTGAAATGGTGAGCGATACTACTTTGCCGGTTCTGTTTTTTGCAACTATAGAGCATGGAGCAACGAGGATCGATGATAGGACGGTTTCCCATAATGGCATTGGAATGATGAAAATCGCTCCATATCGTGGAAATGCTGGAGCGCTTGTCTTGATGAAACAAAGTGCGTCGAGTTCGTTTCCTATTGAAGTTGTAAAAGATGCAAAAAGTATTCTTTTTCGTAAAGTATTAATAAATTGCATGATTAATCCATTGACAGCCATTCTTCAAATACGGAATGGAGAATTGTTGGAAAATACGTATGCAAAAAAACTATTTTATGAATTATACGAAGAAATAATGAATGTTTTCCCAGAGATGAGAAGCGATTTACCGATATCTGCTGTCGAAGAAGTCTGCTTTAAGACGCGTAACAACGAATCCTCTATGTTGAAAGACCGTCTACTTGGTAAGCCAATGGAAATTGACACGATTGTCACTGCATTACTCCGGATGGCTGATGAACGAGGGAAAAACATGCCGTTAATGAAGATATTGGAAAACGTGCTTCGCGCTATGAATAGGAGTTGATTTGTAATTGTGAAAATGCTCATATCATTTATTGTTGGTGTAATTGTTTTGTTCCCTTTTCTTACAATGATTTCGTTTTTAATCATCATGCGAAAGCGAGGTAAGTCGCCAGCGAGTATGATGCGGAAATCTGCTGATTGGACAACGCCATTTTTATTCATATCTGTGTACATAATCTCATTAACGATTTTCGGGGAAGGGTCAGGGTTTGCCATAAGTGGAGTGTCCATTTTGACTGCACTCTATTTTGCAACAAAAGAACGGATGAAAGAAAAGGAATTTCAGATTGTCCGATTTCTACATAAGACGTGGAGAGCTTGTTTTTTGCTACTGTCATTTTCGTATATTCTATTACTTGTAGTAGGGATATCATTAAAAATAATGGAATACTTAAAATGATTCGCCGTTACAACTAATGGAGAGCGTATATTTTTCATTACAGTGAACGTGGATGATATACTCTTTTCAAACCAGTAAAAAGGGGCATTCATGATGGAGATTGAAACAATAGTATTACAAAACGAAAATAAAGTGCTGCAAGCTTACAATCATAATGAACAATTCATACATACTTTTTTTGACTACAAAAATGAAGACGGTTCATATGCGGAAAGAATGAATGAATTATCGGGAAGAGAGTATATGAGGAGTGAACTTGCTTCTGTCATTCAGTCATACATGGCTCCGTTCGGTATTTCGTCTGAAGCGTCAATACATATTGAAGAATTGGCACAAGACGGCATCGTAGTAATTGGTGGTCAGCAAGCTGGAATAATGACAGGTCCTCTCTATTCCGTGCATAAGGCAATAACGGTCCTTCTGTTAGCTGAACAGAAAAGGATACAGTTAAATGTCCCGGTTGTACCGGTCTTTTGGATAGCTGGAGAAGACCATGATCTGAATGAAATCAATCATGTCTATACTAAAACGGCAGGTAAAGTGACGAAGCGACAGTATGATGAAAAATTCGTTTTTAAGTTAATGGCTTCTGATGCTACTTATTCACAAGAAAAAATGATCAGTTTCATTGAAGATGTTTTCCGGCAGTTTGGAGAAGCTGACTACACTAAATCATTAAAAGAAAGTGTTCTTGAAGCAGTCAAGTCCGAGAAGACATTTACGAGGTTCTTTGTAAAATTAATGAATGGACTGTTTAAAGAGAAAGGGTTATTATTTATCGATTCTGCCTATCGACCTTTACGTGAACTTGAGACTAAGCATTTCAAGAAATTAATTAGCGAAGCTGAAAGGCTTTCGGAACTAATCGTCCGTCGAGAAGATGTGTTCGAGGCTGCTGGATACGACCGACCCATTCAAGCTCAACTTGACGCAGCTAATCTCTTTTATGTACATGAAACAGGTCGTGTTTTGCTGTCTAAAAAAGAAGGTTACTTTGTAAATGAAACTACAGGAATTCAGTTTACTGAAGTGGAGATGCTAGCGATGGCGGATGAACAACCATGGCTACTCAGTAATAATGTGGCAACACGTCCGATAATACAAGATTTGGTTTTCCCTGTTCTAGCTTTTGTTGGCGGTGGCGGTGAAATCGCCTATTGGGCATTACTAAAAGATGCATTCCACCATTTAGGTATAAAAATGCCAATTATCGTTCCTCGGATTTCAATGACTTTTATAACACCTAAATCTAAACAATTGTTGAACGAACTATCATTGTCAGTTGAAGATGTTTTAGCTGGAAAAGTTCAGCAAGATCGTGAGGAATTACTGGCATCATTCCATAATGAGATTTTTGACCGTGTGCTAACAGAAACCGAGCACCGTTTAGAAAAGAGCTATGACGAATTAGCAAGCGTAGCAAGTAAAGGCATGAAACAAATACTTGAGAAGAACTATAGATTGCATAAAAAACAGTTCGATTACTTAAAGAGAAAAGCGGAAGAGGAATTACTGATTCAACATGATGTAGTTCTAAGCAAATACGATTCGCTTGAAAATGAAATATTGCCAGTAGGCACTTTACAAGAGAGAATTTTTACCCCTTACTTCTTTATGAACAGTTATGGTGCATCGTTAGTCGATGATTTGCTTATGCAAGCAATGGAAATGGATGGTACCCATAAAATCGTTTATTTATAAAACATACTTAACTTCTTCCAGTCGTTCATCGACTGGAAGTTTTTTTATGCTTTGGTGTGAAGGTTTGGCGTCTTCCAATTTTGTGCAATATCTCAATGAAACAAGTACTATTGACACATTTTAAAAGTAAAATAGAATATGAGTGGAGGAATGTGGGGGGATGTGGTACATTAAATTCATATAGTGGGGTGAAGAGTATGTTCATGGGCGAATATCAGCACACTGTCGATACAAAAGGCCGTCTAATTGTCCCTTCGAAATTCAGGGAATATTTGATGGATGGTTTCGTGTTGACTCGTGGATTGGATAATTGCCTATTCGGATACCCTATGGAGGAATGGAAACGGTTAGAGGAGAAATTGAAAGCGTTGCCTGTAACTAAAAAAGATGCACGTGCCTTCGCAAGATTCTTCTTCTCCGGTGCAACCGAAGTGGATATTGATAAGCAGGGCCGAGTGAATATTCCAACCTCATTACTCGATTATGCGAAAGTTGAAAAGGACTGTGTCGTCATTGGTGTTTCCAGCCGTATTGAAATTTGGGCCAAAGATGCATGGGATAGTTATTATGATGAATCTGAGCAGTCATTCAATGAAATAGCAGAAAACATTATTGACTTTGACTTTTAATGACAACTACTGAAAGAGGCGGTTTCGATGTTTGATCACACAACAGTATTACTGCAGGAAGCCGTCGATGGGCTTAACATTAAACCGGATGGCATTTATGTAGATTGCACACTTGGTGGAGCTGGCCATAGTCTTGAGATTGCTAAAAAGTTGTCAACATCAGGTCGCTTGCTATGTTTTGACCAGGATATGACGGCAATCGATGCGGCGAAGGAAAAGCTTGCCGAACATTTAGAGAAAGTTACTTTTATCCATTCGAATTTTAGAAATCTGAAAAGCGAGCTAGGCAAGATTGGCATTACTTCAGTCGATGGCATTCTATATGATCTTGGTGTTTCCTCGCCACAATTGGATACACCAGAAAGAGGATTTAGCTATAACCATGATGCAGTTCTTGATATGCGCATGAACACAGATGCGCCACTGACAGCTTTTGAAGTAGTGAACGAATGGCGATATGAAGATCTCGTCCGTATATTCTTCAGATATGGCGAAGAAAAGTTCTCAAAAGGTGTTGCAAGAAAAATTGAAGAGGCAAGAAAGAATTCACCGATTCGCACGACTTCCGAGCTTGCAGAACTAATAAAAGAAGGAATTCCTGCTGCTGCGCGAAGAACTGGCGGACATCCAGCAAAAAGAGTTTTTCAGGCAATTCGCATTGCGGTGAACGATGAGCTCGGTGCAGCTGAAGATTCGTTGACAGATGCTTTGATGGTGTTAAATACAGGTGGACGTATAGCAGTCATCACATTCCATTCACTTGAAGATCGATTATGTAAAACAATATTCAAGGAAGCGTCATCGCTACCAGAGCTTCCGCCGAATTTGCCGGTCATACCAGATGGAATGGATCCGGATTTTAAGCTAGTTACGAGAAAACCTATTATTCCAAGTGAAGAAGAAATTGCTGGCAATAAAAGATCCCGTTCTGCAAAGTTGAGGATCATAGAGAAAAAATAAAAAGGGGGAATTGTTAGATGGCATTGGAACAGAGAATTTTCCAAACGAATACGGTACATGAAATTGAGCAGCCGCGAGCACCGGAAAGACGTGAAAACCAAGAGCCGGTTAGACGTTCCAGAAAGTTTTTCTCAGCAGGTGAGAAATTCTTGTTCATGCTTTTTGCGGGAGCACTCGTTATTTTTTCAACAATGATTTTGCACACTCAAGCACAAGTCAACGAAACGAACTTGGAAGTTCAGAAATTGAATCGAGAAATTACCGAGACAACCAAACAGAATACTGAATTGTCCATCCAAGTGAGCGAGAAATCTACATACGAAGTAATTTGGAATAAAGCGAAGGAGCTCGGCTTGAATCTTAACGAGAAGAACGTAAAGGTTGTGCCTGGACGATGAAAAAGAAGTTTCGATTTCAATGGGGAGCCTTTCTGATGTTTTTAATTTTCGGAGGGCTCTTTTTGCTGTTATTCGGACGGCTTTTAAGCATACAAATTACAGGTCAGGCGGAAGGTCGTCAACTCGCAATGATGGCAGAAGCTAAATATGCCAAAGAAGCGATATTGAAAGCCGAAAGAGGAGAAATAGTTGACAGGAATGGCGAATTAATAGCTTCTGATACGTTAAGTTATCGACTTATAGCCATATTGGCCGAATCGGCAACTGAGAAAAACGCTAAGAAAGCAAGACATGTTGTGAACTATGAAAAGACAGCTGAACTGTTGAGCAGATTCATCCCGATGGAGGAAGAAAAGATCCTTGGTCAGATGACTTCTGCTGTTGCAAAAAATACGGATGATTACAAAGTCTATCAAACAGAATTCGGTAAAGCCGGACGCGATATCAATCATGAAACGATGCTAGCGATTAAAGAAGCAGCTGATAAAGAAGAAGTTACAGGTCTGCAATTCATAGAAGATAAAAAACGGTTCTATCCTAACGGAGATTTCGCTTCGTATTTAATCGGGTTTGCAATGAAAGAGGAAAATGCAGATAAAAAAATTACAACCGTCGGCAAGATGGGCCTTGAAAAAACTTACAACGACCTGCTCACTGGCGTAAACGGTAAAATGGATTATAAAACGGATTTCTGGGGATTTGTTCTTCCTAAGACAGAGAAACAGATAATGCCGGCAAAAGACGGTATGACAATTCAATTGACGATTGATAAAACGATACAGAATTTTGTTGAAGACGCTATGAATCAAGTACAAGAGAAATATACTCCAGCTAAAATGCTTGTCGTTGTAGCGAACCCGAAAACTGGAGAAATTTACGCGATGAGTCAGCGACCTTCATTCCACCCCGGGACACGGGAAGGTTTGACGGAGAATTGGTTAAACGATGCTGTAGAAAATACAGTCGAACCTGGCTCTACTATGAAGATGTTTACATTGGCGGCCGCAATTGAAGAAGAGAAATGGGATCCGATGGCTGAGTACCAATCTGGACAATATACGATTTACGATAAAACAATAAGGGACGTCAACAAAACAGGTTGGGGAAGAATAACGTTCCTTGAAGGATTCCAACGCTCATCAAACGTATCGATGGCCTATTTGTTGGAACGTATGGGAGACCGGACGTTCATTGAATATCTTAAAGGATTCGGTTTTGGTGAAAGAGTCGGCATCGACTTGCCACATGAAGCTTCTGGAATTCTGCTAGATATTAACCCAAGTGAACGGCTCACCACCTCTTACGGACAAGGGACAACGGTAACACCAATCCAGATGATTCAAGCCGCTACAGCGATCGCTAATGATGGAAAGATGATGAAACCTTATGTTATTGACAAAATTATTGATCCGAATACAAAAAAGACTGTAGAAGACCATCAACCCGAAGAGCGAAAGTCTCCTATATCTAAAGCGACTGCTAAACAGGTGAGAGAAATTTTAGCTTCTACAGTAACTTCTGAAGCAGGTACTGGTAAGAAGTTCGCATTATCTGATTATACCGTAGGCGGTAAAACGGGAACGGCTGAAATACCGAAAAAACAAGGTAGAGGGTATTTAGCGGGAGACGGTAATTATTTGTACTCGTTCTTAGGAATGGCTCCTATCGACGACCCGCAACTATTAACATATGTCATCGTACAACAACCACAATTAGAGATCGGTCAGTATGGTTCCGATCCGGTTTCAGAATTGTTTACGACAATTATGGATAGTAGTTTAAAGTATATGAATATCGTACCTGAAGACAGTGGTGTGTCGAATACCGTTTCGCTAATTAATAACGTTGATAAAGATTCTGCTACTGCAACTGATACAATACTTGAACAAGGTTTTACTCCGATTTTAATCGGTGAAGGTGGAAAAGTGATAAGTCAATATCCTGAAAAAGGAACAAAATTGACTAAAGGCTCGATTGTTTTGTTGGAAACAACTGGTAAAACAACATTGCCTAATTTTTCCGGGTGGTCGAAAAAAATGGTTCTATCGTTTAAGATGTTATCAGGGCTAGATATACGTTTGAATGGCGATGGATACGTAGTTGAACAAAGTCTTTCACAAGGTTCGGTAATTAGTGAAAAAGATCCGGTCGTCTTGCAGTTGCGTTCGCCTGAAATGCAATTTACACCAAGAGAGTTTGAAGAAGATGCAGAAGAGGTAGAAGAGATAATTGGTGGATGATGTATAGACAACCGTATCCATTCATAAGTTGATAGAAAAACGAAAGGTGTGGGGCGCTGCGTAAATATGCAGATTTACAGTCGAAAAAGAGATTAAGAGCTGTCTTTATCATATTTCTCTTTTCTATTACACTGGTCATCGGAAAGCTTTTTCACGTTCAAATCATTAAGCATGAATGGTTAAAAGCGAAAGCGGAAGAAAACTGGGATAGAGAAATCCCTTTTGGCGCGATTAGGGGTGAGATTAATGATCGGAATGGGGAACTTATTGTAGGCAATCGTCTTGCTCCGACATTATATTTCATGCCCTCACAAAATCGACAACCAGAAAAAGCGGCTATCGAGCTAGCTGCTATTCTCAAAACGGATTCAAAAAAACTGCTTGAAAAGATGACGAAAAAGGAATATATGGTAAAGCTTGCGCCTGAAGGAAAAAATATTACTAAAGAGCAGGCGGATGAAATTGCAAAACTGCAAATTGAAGGATTATATACAGGTATTGATTTTACCCGTAATTACCCAAATGACGATTTGTTAGCTCGATTAATTGGTTTTACAGGATATGATGGGCAAGGTTTGGCAGGTATTGAATATGCTTATGACGAAATACTACAAGGTACAGGCGATAAAATAAGAATGTATACTGATGCAAGGGCTGTTCCATTACCACATGTGGACGACGGATTTCAAACTGGTGATAACGGAGCCACGATTGAATTGACGATCGACGTTGAAATGCAGAAAATCATGGAACGCGAATTGATTCAAGCTATGGAGAAATATGACTCCACACAAGCCGTAGGTATTATTATGAATCCAAAGACTGGTGAGATACTTTCGCTTGCATCCATGCCTTCCTTCCATCCGACAGCTTACCAAGAAGTGGATCCGTCCATTTATAATAGAAATCTTCCTGTGTGGATGACGTTCGAACCAGGCTCCACGTTTAAGATTTTAACGCTAGCAGCTGGACTAGAAGAGAAAGTCATCGATTTGCATGACGAACATTTTCATGATCCGGGATATACAATGGTTGCTAATGCCAAGTTGAGATGCTGGAAGAGATCCGGACATGGGCATCAATCTTTCTTGGAAGTAGTGGAAAATTCCTGTAATCCAGGCTTCATTGAAATTGGTCAGCGACTCGGTGGAGAGAAATTGGACGCTTATATCCGTAATTTTGGATTCGGTGAAACGACAGGATCAGGTATTGCTGGTGAAGCAAAAGGAATACTCTTTTCAAAAGAAGGATTTGGGCCTGTGGAACAGGCGACAACAGCATTTGGTCAAGGTATTTCTGTAACACCGATTCAACAAGTACAGGCGGTTGCTGCGGCTATCAATGGCGGTAACTTATATAAACCGTATATTGTAAAGGAAATTAAGAATGATAAAGGTGAAACGTTACAAGCTTTTGAACCCGAATTGAAACGACGGGTCATTAGTGAAGAGACGTCTGCCCAAGTGAGAGAAGCGCTGGAGTCTGTTGTCGCGAATGGATCTGGCCGCAATGCTTTCAACGATGGTTTACGAGTTGGAGGGAAAACTGGAACTGCACAAAAAGTTGTGGACGGAGCATACCGTGACGGTGATTATATCGTGTCCTTCATCGGTTTTGCACCTGCAGACGATCCTGAATTGCTCGTTTACATCGCAGTCGACAGCCCGAAAAACTCCGTCCAGTTTGGTGGCGTCATCGCAGCTCCAATTGTCGGAAGAATTATTGAGGAAATTGCGCCGCTAGCTGGTGTAGAAAAACGCACAGACCAGCTCGAGAAAGAATATCGTTGGGGAGATCAGATTACACATCGTGTACCTGACTTGACAGGAATGACAAAAGATATGATTGGTCGTCAACTTCATACGTATCGTATTGAATGGCACGGAAAAGGCGAAGTCGTAAAATATCAGATGCCTGAGCCGGATGCGCTTATGAATGTGGATGATGTTATCCATGTCTATACCGAAGAATGAATAACAATGTATTTTTAAAAAAGTTAAGGAGAACATACTATGAAACTCGAAGCTACAATAACGGTAATTACCGTCGCATTCGTAATAACAGCAATCTTAGGCATGTTAATCATTCCTCTGCTTAGAAGACTGAAGTTCGGGCAAAGCATCCGGGAAGAAGGCCCGGATGCCCACAAGAAAAAAGCGGGCACGCCTACTATGGGCGGCCTTATTTTCCTGGGGTCCATTATCATTTCAATGCTTGCCTTATCATACATATATGAAGATGTACTAACTACCCAGACGATTGTATTAATGATTGTTCTCGCGGGCTTCGGGTTGATTGGATTTTTGGACGATTTTATTATAGTCGTTATGAAAAGAAATTTGGGTCTAACATCCATCCAAAAATTGATCGGTCAAATTGTCATTGCGATAATTGCCTACTTCCTTTTGAAAATGGGACCTTTTGAAACGACTGTTGCCATTCCGTTTACCGATTTTTCATTTGATTTGGGAGTTTTCTACGTGGCTTTCCTCGTGTTTTGGCTAGTCGGGTTTTCAAATGCGGTTAATTTGTCCGATGGTCTTGACGGATTAGTTGCAGGAACTTCCACGATCGCATTTGCCGCTTTCGGTGTGTACGCTCTCGCATATGAACAGAACGACATAGCAATATTCTCATTTGTTGTTGCTGGCTCTATGCTCGGCTTTTTATTGTTTAATATGAAGCCTGCTAAAGTTTTTATGGGTGATACTGGCTCACTGGCATTAGGTGGAACCATTGCCATGCTGTCCATTTTAGTGAAGCAGGAACTTCTTCTTCTAATCATCGGAATTGTCTATGTTGTTGAAACTTTATCGGTAATGATTCAAGTTACCAGCTTCAAATTGACGGGTAAAAGAGTTTTCAAGATGAGTCCGATTCACCATCACTTTGAATTATCTGGATGGTCAGAATGGAAAATCGTCATCGTTTTTTGGGGAGTGGCATTTTTAGCTGCGATCATCCCTTTACTGTTGGAGGTGTTCTAAATGATTAAGCCGAATGATTTTAAAGGGAAGCGCGTATTAGTGCTCGGCCTTGCCAAAAGCGGATATGCAGCTGCTGAATTGTTGCAATCACTTGGTGCAATAGTTGTTGTCAATGATGCGTCACCTGAAGAAGGTAACGATGATGTTCTTGTTCTGCGTTCAAAAGGTGTGGAAGTGATTTGTGGTGGACATCCACAAAATTTATTGGATAAAGAATTTGATTTGATTGTTAAGAATCCTGGAATTCCTTATCAAAACCAAGTGCTACAACAAGCTTTACAACAACAAATTCCGATATGGACTGAAATTGAATTGGCGTATCTAGTAAGCGAGGCACCGATTATTGCTATTACCGGATCTAATGGGAAAACGACGACAACTACCCTCCTTTATCACATGCTTAATATCGGAGGGAAGAAGCCGATAATTGCTGGAAATATCGGAACTGTCGCTTGCTCCGTAGCAGAAAACGCAACATCTGATGAAGTTATAGTAATGGAAGTCTCTTCTTTCCAATTGGCTGGTGTTGAGAAGTTCCGTCCTAAAATAGCAGTGTGGACCAATTTATATGATTCTCATATCGACTACCATGGAACTGCGGAAGAGTATGCAAAAGCAAAAGCTAATATCATTAAAAATCAAGAGCCCGATGATTTTTTCATCTATAATGCTGATCAGACCGATATGCAGAAGTATATTGAGCAGGGTCGCGGGAAAAAAATTCCGTTTTCTCTTCAAGGTAAAACGATTGATGGAATTTCAGCAGATGATGAGATGATCTACTGGTTAGGAGAACCATTCGTTAAGAGATCGATTATCAAATTGCTAGGTCAACATAATCTTGAAAACATTTTGGCTGCAACGGCTTCTGCAATTTTGATGAACTGTGATAAGGATACAATTGAAAATGTTCTAAGTTCATTCACTGGTGTACGTCATCGAATGCAATTCGTCAAGGAATTTAATGATCGGACGTTCTTTAACGATTCAAAAGCTACGAACACTCTAGCGACCAAAAGTGCACTGTCTTCTTTTGAAAGCCCGGTCATTTTAATAGCTGGCGGGTTAGACAGGGGACATTCCTTTGAGGAATTGCGTCCATACATGACTCAAGTGAAAGCTGTATTTGGACTAGGAGAGACGGCGGATAGATTTATTGAATTTGCAAGATCATGTGGTGTGCAAATTACACAAAAAGCACTGACAATGGATGACGCTGTGAAAGCTGCCTATGAGTCTTCCGAAGAAGGTGATCAGATTCTTCTTTCGCCGGCTTGTGCGAGTTGGGACCAATACAAAAGTTTTGAAAATCGTGGAGATGCTTTTATTGAAGCGATTATGAACCTATGACATAACACTTATTGATGAACAATTAGACGGAAGGATGCGTTCTCTGGATCAGAAATTGAAAGCTGCATTTCTTATTTCCGCTGCATTACTGTCTGTGATCGGTTTGGCATTTGTTCATTCAGCAGGCTCTTATTGGGGGCTAGTACATTACGCTGAATCTTCACCTTTTATTGTTAAACAAGGAATTTATATGGCCGTTTCAATTTGCGCTGCTTTAGTGCTCATGAAAGGACCATGGACATCTAACCAGTTATTTTGGACGGTTTTCTATTACATAACGATACTGTTGTTAATAGCTGTCATGATTCCTGGAATTGGTGTCGTAAGGAATGGTTCACAAAGTTGGATTGCCCTTGGACCTTTCAGCCTTCAACCTGCAGAATTCGTGAAAGTGGCATTAATTGGAAAACTTGCTTGCTCAATGAAAATGCGTGCAGGTAAAAGTCCGTTCCAATTGAGTCATTTTATCCTTATTCTATTGCCTGCCTGTCTAATCATGTTGCAACCAGATCTTGGTTCAGCCGTCATAATGATTGTTTCGGCATTCGTCATTTTGTTTCTAGCGGGATATCCGATATCTTTTTTTACGATTCTTGGATTTGCCGGCATTGGTGGTTTCATAGCGCTCATTGCTGCAGCACCGTATAGGCTAGATCGAATAAAATCTTATATTGATCCCTGGAATGACCCACTAGGTACGGGATTCCAAGGCATCCAATCTCTATTTGCAATTGCACCCGGTGGACTTTTTGGCCATGGATATGGAAATAGCCGCCAAAAGTATTTGTACTTGCCTGAACCGCAAAATGACTTTATCTTTTCGATTATTGCAGAAGAAACGGGATTTATTGGTGCGACCGCCATCCTGTTGCTATTTGTCATATTGCTTATAGCTGCTTTTGGTATTGCAATTCGAACTAAAGATTACATGTCTTTCTTAATGACTGCGGGTATGGCGTCAATGATTATTTTTCAAACGTTCCTCAATGTTGGTGTCGTTTCGGGATTATTACCTGTAACTGGGGTGACATTGCCTTTTATTAGTTATGGAGGTTCGTCTTTATTAACAACCTGGATGGCGGCAGGTGTCATTTTGCATTTTGCATTTAAACGAAATCATACGTAAAAAGGAGGCGAGCTTATGGATAAAGTAATCGATATTGAAGAGCGCATTCCTTCTATGAGAGAAAGAAGAAGGAAAAAGACGAATAAAAAATTTCTTCTCATCATTGCGATCTTCATCATCGCTCTCCTCCTCTTACTGTATTTCCAGTCGTCATTCAGTAAAATCGGTGAGATTGACGTGAAAGGTGCTCATTTGCATGATGCCGATTACTATATTGAAAAAAGCGGAATTTCATCGGGTATTGGGTATTGGAGTTTTACCACTAGCATGGTTAAGGATAAAATCACTTCTGTCGATGGAGTAAAGGAAGTGTCTGTTTCAAGGTCATTGCTAAGGGATATTGAGATTTCTGTAACTGAATGGAAAACCGTGGCGTATATCGAAAACAAGGGTGAATACTCGCTCTTGCTTGAAAATGGTGATATCTTTTCGAGCAAGCAAATTAATGCCAACATACCCATTCTTAGCCATGTGGATGATGCTAGTATTAGAAAAAAAATAACATCGCAACTGCTGAAGATGGATGATGAAGTATTACCTATAATATCTGAAATCATTTATACAGGTTCTGAGGTTGACCAAGACACGATTACTGTCTATATGGACGACGGATATGAAGTGCATGCAATCATACAGACATTTGCAAGTAATATGGAATTCTATCCAGAAATTACATCACAATTAGAAGGACTTGAAAAAGGTATAATAGATATGGAAGTCGGAACGTTCTTTTCTCCTTTCAGTGAAGTATATGGTGACGAGGAGGCTGAAGAAGGGGAAGGTGATGAAGTTGGCGAAGAAGTCGAGTAATGAAAATAAGTCCCGAGGGAGATACGTGCTGTATGCAATTGTTTTCCTCGTCCTCGGTTTCATTTTTGCTTTTTCTTATCGTACATTAGGAAAAGACAAAATTGATGAACTGCGAAGTCCTACTACCCAACAAGAAGATCAGTACAGAGGTGATTTGATTGAGCAAAAAGAACGGAATAAGGAATTGACGGATGAAATTCTTCAAAAGCAAGTTGAGATTCGTGAGTTCGAAAAATCATTCTCCGATAATGAGGCTAATCATGCCGATCTTGTCAATGAAGCAAAAGACTTGCGATTATTACTTGGCGTCATTCCTTCAGTTGGACCTGGTGTCAAGGTGACTTTATCCGACGGTGATTATGACCCTGTCGATCAAAATCCAAATGAGTATATTGTTCATGAGAGTCATGTGCTTGGTGTAGTAAATGAACTAAAAATTTCAGGAGCACAAGGAATTTCAATTAATGGCCAACGAATCTCATCCAACTCGTACATAAAATGTACAGGCCCTGTCATTAAAATAGATGGTAGGACGCTACCTGCACCATTTGTTATTGAAGCAGTCGGAGATTCATCAGTTCTAGCCACCTCTTTAAATCTTAAAGGCGGTGTTGTCGATAGTCTGCTACATGACAATATTGTAGTTAGTATCGAACAAATGAAAGAAATAAAGTTACCAGCCTTACGAAATGAATCATAATTGAGTCGTCTTTCCGGAAGGGGGATATTCGATGAAAAAGACGATAAATATTAAATTCACTTTAGTCCTCCTACTAATCGGTTTCATGATTGCGGTTCAATACAATTCAATGGAAAATCCTAAGCAACGTGATACGAGGGATATATGGGCAATTCGGCAAGAATTAGCTGAAGAGAAAAAATTGCATTCAGAATTGCTGTCTGAAATTAGGGAATTGGACAATACGATATCCTCTTATAGGTCTCTAAGTGACTCAAGTACTGGACAAGCAATAAAGGATACTGTGGACAGGTTGCATCAAAAAGCGGGAACTACCGACATCGAAGGGCCAGGCATCGTCATCGAAGTTCGACCTTCAGCAGAAAGTATTGCCTATGGAATACCAATCACGAGTATTTCATCTGATTTGCTGACGCGCTTTGTCAATGATGTAAACCGCTTTAAAGGGATTAATATGGAAATAGACGGCAAGCGATATAATGTAATGAGTTCTATCAGGGTAATTAATGGTTCAACATCTGTGAATGGACTAAATGTCTCAACACCGCCATTCAAAATAAAAATCATTTCGCAAACTATGTCCGACAGTGAGAAACTTTATAATTATTTGTTGGCTTCATCGATTCACGATGACTTTTATTTGGACAACCTAATTCTGGATATTAAACCTCCTGAAAAAGATATTGTTATAAGTGGATGGTCTGAAAAGTTTGAAAATCTATATTTGAATGAATTGCCGAAAGGAGATTAACTATGTGGTTGCCGTTGTTAGGTTTAATTTTTGGAGTTTCGTTAGGATTGTTATCAGATATTCAAATTCCACAAGTTTATAGCAATTATTTATCAATTGCCGTTCTAGCAGCGCTAGATACTCTTTTCGGAGGCATTCGTGCACATCTTCAACACATATATGATGATAAGGTATTCATATCAGGTTTCTTCTTTAACATAGTGCTAGCGGCTTGTTTGGCCTTTTTAGGTGTCCATTTAGGCGTCGACCTTTACTTGGCCGCGGTTTTTGCATTTGGCGTTCGATTATTCCAGAACATTGCTGTAATTAGAAGGATTTTATTGGCGAAATGGTCTGATCGCGGGAAGAATTCACAAGGAGAAAGTTCATGACTGAAAGGAAATGTTGAACTTATGGCGAAAATATTTAGACAATATGACTGTAATACAATAGAATGTAAGATAAGGACTGTAATAGGAGGTGCCGGGAAGTGAGTCAATCGACAATATATGTTTCACTAGATATAGGTTCTTCATCCGTCAAAGTTTTAATAGGTGAAGTAGATGGAGGATCGCTTCATGTCATCGGAGTTGGTAACGTACAATCAGCTGGTATCCGCAAGGGCACAATTATCGATATAGATGCAACTGTGCAATCGATCAGAAAAGCAGTTGAGCAGGCTGAACGAATGACTGGTATGCAAATTAGAGATGTCATTCTTGGCATTCCAGCTAATGGTGTCTTCTTGCAAGATGTCAAAGGTGTTGTCGCAGTTAATTCGGAAAACCGGGAAATAACTGATGACGATCTTGACCGGGTTATGAAATCTGCTCAAGTTATGTCAGTGCCTCCGGAAAAAGAGATTGTCAATATCATTCCTAAACAATTCATCGTCGATGATTATGACGAAATTAAAGATCCTAGAGGCATGATAGGTGTTCGGTTAGAAATGGACGGCACACTTATTACGACATCTAAAACAATGGTCCACAACATTCTGAGATGCGTTGAGAGGGCAGGCTTGGTCATTCAGGAAATTTACTTACAACCATTAGCTTCAGGCATGTTTGCATTGACGGATGACGAAATGAATCACGGAACAGCATTTATTGATATAGGTGGAGGATCTACGACAATTGCCATTTTTGGAGATAATCGTTTCGTGTCCACTGCTGTCATACCGGTTGGTGGGGATCATTTGACAAAGGACTTGTCAATCATCTTAAAGACACCAACAGAACAAGCGAGGAAAATCAAACACCAATATGGACATGCTTTTTATGATGATGCTTCAGATGATGAACTATTTGAGGTTCCGGTTATTGGTGCTGATTCAAAGGATCAATATAGTCAAAGATACATATCGGAAATTATCGGTGTCCGATTGGAAGAGTTATTCGAATTGGTTTTAGAAGAATTCTATCGTATGGGCATCCATGACTTACCGGGTGGGGTCGTTCTTACAGGCGGCACTACGAAACTTGAAGGGATACTGCAGCTTGCAAGGCATGTGTTGAAAACGAGAGTAAGGATCCATACTCCCGAATATATCGGCGTTCGCGAACCAATGTATTCGACTGCTGTAGGTCTTATCCGTTATGCTAATATGGAAGATACGTATTTTGGCATTTCGGCTGAATCACAATCTGCTGCGACTTCACAGGAGACGGACTACAGTCCGGTACCGAAGAAAAAGGCCGTGAAACAAGATAAAGAGAATAAACCGGGCCTAATGAGTAAAACAAAAAAGTTTTTAGATGGATTTTTTGAGTGACTATGACGTTCAGTAAGGATTAGGAGGAGAGACAATGCTTGATTTTGATACGAATATTGATGCTCTAGCTGTAATTAAAGTAATTGGAGTAGGTGGCGGGGGAAATAATGCTGTCAACCGCATGATTGAACATGGAGTACAAGGTGTTGACTTTATCGCAGTAAATACAGATGCGCAAGCACTTAATTTATCAGAAGCTGAAGTGAAATTACAGATTGGTGCTAAATTGACACGTGGACTTGGTGCAGGCGCTAATCCGGATGTTGGTAAAAAAGCGGCTGAAGAAAGCCGTGAACAGATTGAGGAAGCGCTTCGTGGTGCGGATATGGTGTTCGTTACAGCTGGAATGGGTGGAGGTACTGGCACAGGCGCAGCGCCGGTCATCGCTCAAATTGCGAAGGATCTTGGAGCACTAACTGTAGGTGTCGTTACAAGACCATTCACCTTTGAAGGACGTAAACGATCAACACAAGCTATTGGTGGAATTACTGCCATGAAAGAATCTGTTGATACATTGATTGTCATTCCAAATGACAAGTTGCTTGAAATTGTCGACAAGAATACACCAATGCTTGAAGCGTTCAGAGAAGCCGATAATGTTCTTAGACAAGGTGTCCAAGGTATTTCTGACTTGATCGCCGTTCCTGGTCTAATTAATCTCGACTTCGCTGATGTTAAGACGATTATGTCCAACAAAGGATCGGCTCTTATGGGTATCGGTATGTCCACAGGTGAAAACCGGGCTGCTGAAGCTGCTAAGAAAGCGATTTCCAGCCCGTTGCTTGAAACGTCCATAGACGGCGCTAAAGGTGTTCTTATGAATATTACAGGCGGTTCTAATCTTAGCCTATTTGAAGTACAGGAAGCAGCGGATATTGTGGCTTCAGCATCTGATGAAGATGTCAACATGATTTTCGGATCTGTTATTAATGATTCGTTAAAAGATGAGATTGTTGTTACTGTCATCGCGACCGGGTTCAATGAAGAACAATTGAGTCCACCGAAACCTTCGCGGGGTGCAGGTTTCGGCGCTGGACGTACACAACAACAACAACAACAACCAGCAGCACAGCCGACACATACGCGTAGAGAGGAAACTCAGCAGTTCCAACAGCCTGAGCAACCTGCGCGCCAACAACAAAGCAATCAACAAGACGATGCATTGGATATTCCTACATTCCTTCGCAATCGTCGTAGATAAAATAACGCTTAAAAGCTCCTCTGAGGTCCAATTGGATTCCAGAGGAGCTTTTTTATGTTCTTTGTCAAGTGACGTCCATGTACCCCTTTGTATTCCGTTCCATATGGACCTATGCTGAGGACGGAAGCGGCTAAAGCCGTGCCCGCGGAAAGCGTCCGCTTGGAACGGAAAACAGTGGGTAGTAGAGATGCAATGATTGTCGAATATTTACTAACGATTCATCTCTGTTCCGACAAACATTGCAGAATTCAAATGTTATCCTTATTTTCAAGGAGGCGTAGTGATGTATGGGGAATTTATTATCGGTATTAATATGGTCTTCAACTTTGCGGTATTAACATTTGCTAATCAGATGGGCAAGGCACAAGCCAATTGGAAACGATTGACCTCTGCTTCGTTCGTCGGTGCATTGCCTGTCACTTTCGTTCCCGACTCCTTACTAATCCTCATTCTATCATTCATCTGTATGGTCATTTGTGCATTCGGTATTTCTTTTAAATCATGGAGTGGGCCATCGGTTCTTGTTTTAGTTGCTTCCCTCTTTGCGGGTGGCGTACTTACAGTTTTCACAGAACGACTGTTATTTTCAAATGCACTTTACACAGTTTTTGTTTGTGCGATACTAGCATACATTGCGCTATATATACTGAAGATTAAATGGCTTGATGTCAGAGTAGCAAAGCATTTATCTTCCTATACTACTGACTCCACTCTGTCCATTTGGAATTCCCACATAGACGTAACTGTATTTATCGACACAGGAAACCACTGTACGGAACCATTATCAGGAGAACCTGTTCATTTTATTTCATTAAGATTTATCCAACAAATAATTCCAGATGAGTTGTTAAATCCATTAAAATCATGGAATCCTAGAGGTATGCCTCAGTTATCATTATTTCCACAAAAATATCAAAAGAATATCAGGTTAATTCGTCTACAGACAATACAAGGCATTTCATGGGCTGTAGGTTTTAAATATGATAAATGGATGATCGGGGAAGGAAGTGAATTGCCATCAGGTTATATTGTATTAACGAAAGATGATAACCGTTATCCGGAAGGAGCAGGCGCAATATTGCATGTGTCCGCATTAGAATCCATTACAAGCGAAAGGGGAACTGGTTATGTGGTCTGAAATGAAAAAATGGTTATCAATTATTAAAAGTTTATTTAAAAGCAAAAAAAGTGGCACTTACTATATTGGAGGTCATGAATCCCTTCCGAAACCATTAACACGTGAAGAGGAAGCAGTGGCAATAAGAGCATTCATGGAAGGTGATATGGATGCACGGGATACATTAATTGAAAAAAATCTTAGACTTGTCGTGTATATTGCTCGACGTTTTGATAATACGAATACACATATTGAAGATTTAATTAGTATTGGTACAATCGGACTTATAAAAGCGATTGAAACCTTTAAGGCCGATCGCAATATTAAACTTGCGACATATGCATCGCGCTGTATTGAAAATGAAATACTTATGCATCTACGGAAAACTAATCGTACAAAGTCAGAAATCTCATTTGACGAACCATTGAATTCGGATGCAGACGGAAACGAATTATTACTATCTGATATATTGGGCACAGATGAGCATATTATTACAGATGATGTCGAGAAAAAGTTGGAAAGACAACATATGATCGAAGCCATCAGTATATTGGATGAAAGAGAAAGATATATAATGGAATGCCGTTTCGGTTTGACTGGCCATTTAGAAATGACCCAGAAAGAGGTTGCTGAGTTACTTGGTATTTCACAATCATATATATCTCGGCTTGAGAAAAAGATCATCTCTGATTTACGTGATAAATTGAATCAACCAATTGCTTGATGGTTGAAATTGGCGAATCATATTTCGCATATTCCGCATAACTGGGGACAAACTATTTCCTACAGTCATCTACAGAATGTGGAGGAAAAGCGAATGATGCGTACAAGAGTCGAAATTTGTGGTATCGATACGTCCAATTTGCCATTACTGACAAATGAAGTGATGAAAGCAACATTCATCAGATTACAAAGCGGCGATGAATCAGCTCGAGAAGAACTGGTTTTTGGGAACTTGCGATTAGTTCTTAGTTTAGTTCAGAGATTTGCTTACAGGGGGGAGCAGGCAGATGACCTTTTTCAAGTAGGCTGTATCGGACTTTTGAAGTCCATAGATAATTTTGATTTGAAACATAATGTTCGATTTTCAACATATGCAGTTCCAATGATTATCGGAGAAATAAAAAGGCATTTAAGAGATCACCATTCCATTAGGGTGTCCAGATCTCTTAGAGATATTGCGTATAAAGCTATTCGAGCAAAAGAACAATTCATCAACGAGCATCAGAGAGAGCCGAAAATATCTGATTTGGCGGGTATTATAGATATACCTGAAGACGATATTTTGTTTGCACTAGATGCTATACAAGATCCGATGTCATTGCACGAACCGATGAATGGTGATGGCGGGGATCCGGTTTATATAATGGACCAGCTACATGACAAAAAAGTCTCCGAAGATCGTTGGCTCACTTATGTGTCTGTGAAAGAGACGGTATCTGAAATGACGGAGAGGCAAAAAACAATTCTCTCTAAACGTTTCTATCATGGACAGACACAGACGGAAATTGCTAAAGAATTAGGTATCTCTCAAGCCCAAATCTCTAGACTTGAGAAAAATGCTATTCAATTAATCAAAGAAGGTATGGAAAATGAATGACTGTTGGAAGAAACGCAATGTGCTCCAAGCATTGCGTTTTTTTCTGCCCTACCAGCATATCGTGTAAAAAGGAGGAATTAGGATGAGGTTTTCGGAATTGCAAAAAAAAGAAGTTATTGAAGTGAAAAAGGGTTCATTCCTTGGGTTTGTACAGGATGCAACGATTGATATGAAAAACGGAAAGCTCGATGTTTTGCAAGTCGGCGGAGCAGAAAGAACACTTTTCATGGAGCCGAAAGTAAAGGAATTCAAGCAAATTAAATACGATGATGTCGTAACTATTGGCAAAGACATTATTTTAGTAGGCAAAAAGCCTGTTATTTAAAGAGTAATCATTGATATGTATGCATTCACTTGATACAATAAAGCAAAGTAAGAAGAAAAGTAGTGATAGAAATGACAAAGCTTTACGAAAAGACTGAGCAAATTCGAAAAGAAATTCAACAAGCCTGTCTACGTACTGGACGAAATCACGAAGACATCACAACTATTGCTGTCACAAAACAGGTTTCGTCCAAGCGGGCTATTGAGGTCATCGATTCAGGCATTATTGATCTCGGTGAAAACAGACCAGAAGGCTTATTAGAAAAACAAGCTGATATCCAACAACCGGACTTGAACTGGCACTTTATCGGAAATGTGCAAAGTAGAAAAGTGAAAGATATTATTAACGAGATTGATTATTTACATTCGTTGGACAGGTTAAGTCTTGCTAAAGAAATACAGAAACGAGCAAGTAAAACAGTCAACTGTTTCGTTCAAGTGAATGTGTCTGAAGAACAATCGAAATCAGGCCTTACCGTTGAAGAAGTTGAGGAGTTCGTGCAACAACTGAAGCAATATGATAAAATTCAAGTTGTAGGTCTGATGACGATGGCTCCATTTACGGAAGACCAAGAAGTTATCCGTTCGGTATTCCGATCACTTCGGAAGCTGCGTGATGAATTGTCTTCCAAGAAATTGAAACACGCTCCATGCACACTGTTATCCATGGGAATGTCAAATGACTATGTCATTGCGATTGAAGAAGGTGCAACTCACGTTAGAATCGGTACCGCATTAGTCGGAACGGAGAGCGAGGGAGAAGAATGAGTATGAAAAGACGGATTGAAAAGTGGTTCTATCTTGACGATGAAGAGGAACAACAACAGCAACAGGAACAACAACAGGCGGTGAGGGAACCGAAGCAGCATTCTGTGCAGCAGCAACAACCAAGAAGGACTCCTGCAAGGAAGCAACAAGAAGTCGAAACTCAACAACCTGGCACAGTTGTCAGTCTCCAAAGTTTGCAGAAATCTTCTAAAGTCGTATTATTTGAACCGCGTGTCTATGCAGAAGCACAGGATATTTCAGAACACTTGAAAAACAAACGCGCCGTTGTTGTAAACTTACAGCGTATTGAGCGAGATCAGGGAATACGTATTGTCGATTTTCTGAGCGGAACTGTTTACGCACTAGGTGGAGATATACAGCGAATTGGGACAGATATATTTTTATGTGTACCTGAGAACGTTGAAGTGGCAGGGGCTATTTCTGATTACTTTGAACGATAGAATTAGATGAGGTGTACAGACAAAGATGTTTATTTTAAATTTGATTTATATAGCTGCAGAATATGCAATTAATATTTTCTCAATACTTCTCATCATTTATATTTTGATGTCATGGGTACCTGCATCCAGAGAAACTACAATCGGTCGATGGATCGGTAAAATTGCAGAACCATATTTAGGTTTTTTCCGTAAATTTATCCCGCCACTAGGCATGATCGATATTTCACCAATCGTTGCCATATTTGTTTTGAGATATTTGATCGTTCCTGGTTTGTATCAAGTCTATTCAATGATCGCCTCACTTATTAGGTGAGGTTTTTTTTATAAGAAAACGGTAAGGGGTCGTCTCAGATGGATTCGATTGTACAACATTTTAGAAAAGAAGAGCAGCCGTTCATCGAAACAGCGTTTGGCTGGGTGCGTGAAGTTGAAGATACGTACGCACCCAAACTCACCGGATTTCTCGATCCTCGTGAACAATTCATAGTTGAAACGATTGTAAATAATGCCGGTCTTTCTTATGATGCTTATGGCGGATTTTTAAAACCGGAACGCGAACGGCTGCTCATCTATCCGGATTACTACGAACCTGAAACAGACGATTACCAGGTTGCCCTGTTTTCGATTAACTATCCTGCTAAGTTCGTCACGTTGGAACATCGGGATATTTTGGGCTCTCTGATGTCACTTGGAATCGACCGTTCCAAATTCGGCGATATCCGATTACAAGATGATATTGCTCAATTTGCTGTAGTGGATGAACTGAAGGATTATTTGGCAGCGAATTTCAACTCCATCGGTAAATCAAAAGTCCGGATTGAACAGCTTGATTCTTCGGTGGCATTGATTGACTCGATGGAGTCGTGGACAGAAGAACTTTATACAATAAGTTCTTTACGACTGGACGCTGTTGTAGCAGCAATCATGAACAGTCCAAGACAAAAAGCAGTCACTCTTGTCCAGAATGATAAAGTGAAAGTGAATCACACAGTTCGTAATCAACCTGCATTTGAACTGAACGAATTGGACAGTCTATCAGTAAGAGGGGCAGGCCGATTCAAAATTTTATCAATTGAAGGTCGCACGAGAAAAGATAAGATTAGAGTATTAATAGGTGTGTTAGAATGACTTTTCAGAAATCTATTGAAAAATTGCTTACTTATTTTAAAATAGACATGTATAATGAAATGAGATGACTTGAAAGGGGAGAAACGTCCAATGGCATTGTCACCGCTTGATATACATAATAAAGAATTTAGCCGCGGTTTTCGCGGATATGATGAAGATGAAGTGAATGAATTCCTTGAACAGATTATGAAAGATTATGAGAATGTCCTTGAAGAAAACAAGGCTCTAAAGAGTAGTTTGAAAGACTCCAAAGAACAAGTTTCACACTATAATACGATTGAAGGTACATTGCAAAAATCCATTCTTATTGCACAAGAAGCTGCGGAAGACGTGCGCAGAAATTCAATTCAAGAATCGAAGCTTATTGTGAAGGAAGCGGAGAAAAACGCAGACCGCATTGTTAATGAAGCTTTATCACGTGCAAGAAAAATCGCAATCGACATCGAGGATCTGAAAAAACAATCTAAAGTCTTCAGAAATCGCTTCCGTATGCTTATTGAAGCGCAGCTTGATATGATTAAAATGGATGATTGGGACAAATTGATGGACTATGAACCAGAATCCGAATTGTTGGAGATTGCAGCGGACCGCGAATAACGGAAGGTGCTTGACAATTCGTTTTACAGACACATATAATAATGGACATATATGTATTCACAGGCGTTGACAGAGAGAGTAGTTTCCATATGCACGTAAAAGCGAGCCAGGGATAGTGAAAGCCTGGTCGATGGATAGGAAATGAAAATCACTCCAGAGCCGGATTGATAAAAACAATCCCGGGCACACCCCGTTAAGGTGTTCTAAGAGGCAGTATGATTTTTTACTGCAACTAGGGTGGTATCGCGAGAAATAATCCTCGTCCCTTTATTGGGACGGGGTTTTTTTATTTTTTGGATTCAATCCTTAAGCTCAGATCGTAAGGAAAACATACTATTGAGGAGGAAATTAAATGGAATACAAAGACACATTATTAATGCCTAAAACTGAATTTCCGATGAGAGGGAATTTACCGAACAAAGAACCTGAAATGCAAGCCAAGTGGGAAGAGATGGATATTTACGCAAAAGTACAAGAGCGAACAAAAGGACTTCCTTTCTTCGTTCTTCATGACGGGCCACCATATGCGAACGGTGATCTTCACATGGGGCACGCAATGAACAAAGTATTGAAGGATATGATCGTTCGACACAAATCAATGTCAGGCTTCCATGCTCCTTATGTACCAGGCTGGGATACGCATGGGCTACCGATTGAACAGGCGCTAGTGAACAAAGGCGTTAAGCGGAAAGAACTAAGCGTTGCTGAATTTCGTAAGATGTGTGAAGAATATGCGTATGGTCAAATTGATAATCAACGAACAGAGTTCAAACGAATCGGTGTTCGAGGTGATTGGAAAAATCCGTACATTACATTAAAACCGGAATTCGAATCTAGACAGATCCAAGTGTTTGGTGAAATGGCGAAAAAAGGTTATATCTATAAAGGTTTGAAACCGGTTTACTGGTCACCTTCAAGTGAATCAGCACTTGCTGAAGCAGAAATTGAATATAAAGATAAGAAATCACCATCGATCTATGTAGCATTCCCGATTAAAGACGGATTAGGTGTCATCGATGAAGATGTACAGATTGTCATCTGGACGACGACGCCTTGGACAATTCCTGCCAACTTGGGGATTTCTGTTCATCCAGATTTTGTTTATGCCATTGTGGATGTAGAAGGACGAAAATATCTTCTATCAAAAGATTTAGTTGAATTTGTAGCGAAAGAAATCGGATGGGAATCATATGAGATTTCAGGAGAAGTGAAAGGATCTGATTTGGATAGTGTAGTTGCCAAGCATCCGATTTACGATCGTGATTCTCTCGTTATGTTAGGTGACCATGTTACAGCAGAAGCGGGAACAGGTTGTGTTCATACAGCTCCTGGCCATGGTGAAGATGACTTCTACGTCAGTAAACAGTATGGAATCGATGCACTTTCACCGATTAACGACCGTGGTGTCATGACGGATGAAGCCCCTGGTTTTGAAGGGTTGTTCTATGAAGATGCGAATAAAGAAGTGACGAAGAAGCTTGAAGAAGTCGGCGCATTACTAAAGCTTTCATTCATCACACACTCCTATCCGCATGACTGGCGTACAAAGAAGCCGGTAATCTTCCGTGCAACTGCGCAGTGGTTTGCTTCCATCCAGTCGTTCCGCGAAGAGTTACTAGATGCAATTCGCAATACAAAGTTCACTCCTGCTTGGGGTGAGACACGTCTTTACAATATGGTGCGTGATCGTGGTGACTGGTGTATTTCTCGCCAACGTGTATGGGGAGTTCCAATTCCCGTATTTTACGCGGAGAACGGAGAAGCGATCATTACGGATGAAACGATTGCTCATGTTTCTAGTTTGTTCCGTGAAAATGGTTCTAATATTTGGTTTGAACGAGATGCAAATGATCTTCTGCCAGAAGGATTTACACATGTTGGAAGTCCGAATGGCGTGTTTACAAAAGAAACAGACATCATGGATGTATGGTTTGACTCCGGTTCGACGCACCAAGGTGTATTGGATGAGAGAGAGGATCTGATCTATCCAGCGGACTTGTATCTAGAAGGTTCAGACCAATACCGTGGCTGGTTCAACTCTTCACTAACGACGAGTGTAGCCATTAACGGGATTGCTCCTTATAAGGGCATTCTAAGTCACGGTTTCACATTGGATGGCGAAGGACGCAAGATGAGTAAATCGCTCGGAAACACAATCGTACCTGCAAAAGTGATGAATCAGCTTGGAGCGGATATTCTTCGTCTATGGGTATCTTCCGTCGATTATACGGCTGATGTACGTGTATCTGATTCCAACTTCAAACAAGTATCTGAAGTATACCGGAAAATCCGTAATACGTTACGGTTCTTACATGGTAATGTGACAGACTTTAATGTAGCAGCGGACCGAGTGGCGTTTGAAGATATGCGTCCGATCGATCAATATGTATATGTAAAACTTCAAGATCTAATTAAAGAAGTCCTTGCTTCATATGAAAATTATGAGTTTGCGAATGTATATCACGCTGTGAACAATTTCTGTACAGGTGATTTGAGCTCATTCTATCTTGATATCGCTAAAGATGTTGTCTATATTGAAGGTGCAGATCATCCGCATCGTCGTGCTATGCAGACAGTCATGTACGATACATTGCTATCGTTGCTGAAGTTATTGACGCCGATCATTCCTCATACAACAGATGAACTTTGGGCGTACTTGACTGATGTAGAAGAGGCAAGTGTACAGTTGACTGATATGCCGACAGCTGTCGATCTTGGGGAGCAGGCTACTGCACTGCGTGAGCGATTCGGCAAGTTGATGGACGTACGTGATGATGTATTGAAAGCATTAGAAGAAGCTCGGAATTCAAAAGTCATCGGTAAATCACTGGAAGCGAAAGTGACTGTTTCTTTACCTGAAAAGTATGCGGGTATTCTTTCTTCGGATGACATTGACTTCGCACAATTCTTTATCGTTTCCAAGTTCGAAGAAGGCGAGATGAGCAAAATGCCTGCTGGAACACTTGAACTTGATGCTGCCTCTGTACTTGTGGAAAAAGCTGATGGCGAGAAATGTGAACGTTGCTGGACAATTTCCGAAACTGTCGGAGAAGACGCTGAACATCCAGCTCTATGTACACGTTGCGCGACAGTCGTCAAAAACTATTATTCATAAGGCAGGATGTGAAAAGCTGTTTGTAATTATGGCGAAGTGTCATATTTGCAGACGGCTTTTCTCTTTTCTGCGTCTGAGTTCATGATTTTGCTCATTTTGTGGTAAAATGGTACAGATACTGTCGGACGGAGGTTTTTTAGTTGTTACTGTATTACGGATTAGCGCTACTCATAATCTTGCTAGATCAATTAACAAAATGGTTAGTTGTTCAAAATATGCAAATCGGTGAAAAGATTTCAATTGCCGAACCTTTTTTAGGTCTTCTCTCACACCGTAACAAAGGTGCTGCATGGGGAATGCTTGAAGGCCAGATGTGGTTATTTTATGTTGTGACAATTTTTGTCGTAGTCGGAATTATATACTTCTTCCATAAAGAAGCGAAAGGCTCCCGATTGTTAGGTGTCAGTTTGATGTTTTTACTAGGCGGTGCAATAGGTAATTTCATCGATCGATTGTGGAGGAAGGAAGTTGTCGATTTTATCGACGTAATCATACCGGTCATCAATTACGATTTTCCGATTTTCAACGTGGCAGACGCCGCTTTGACAGTAGGAGTTGTGTTAATCATCATCCATGTCATACTGGATGAAAAAAAGAACAAGAAAAAGGTGTCTTAATGGAACCAGTTATCATTGAAATAACAGAAGAACATAGTAATGGACGGATTGATAAAGTCTTATCGATGGTCAATCCTGATTGGTCACGTACTCAAATTCAACAATGGCTGAAAGATGGAGCGGTTCTTGTAAATGAAACCCAAGTAAAACCGAATCATAAAGTGAAGACAGGGGAAATAATTGTCGTCATAGAACCTGAATTGGAAGAACTGGATATCGTTGCAGAAGATCTTAATTTAGAAATTGTTTACGAAGATGCCGATGTTTTAGTCGTCAATAAACCAAAAGGGATGGTCGTCCATCCTGCAGCCGGCCACGCTAAGGGCACACTTGTGAATGGTTTGATGCATCAAGTGAAAGATTTATCCGGCATAAACGGTGTTATGCGTCCGGGAATCGTTCACCGTATTGATAAAGATACATCCGGTCTTCTTATGGTGGCAAAAAACGATCAGGCACATGTTTCACTTGTGAATCAACTTGTCGAAAAATCAGTTACACGTGTATATACAGCACTTGTCCATGGCCATATCCCTCACGATCAAGGAACGATTGATGCGCCAATCGGCAGAGATGTGAAAGAACGTCAAAACATGGCAATAGTTAATAACGGCAAGCATGCGATTACGCATTTTAAAGTGTTGGAGCGCTTCGGCAATTTCACATTAGTTGAATGTCGGCTGGAAACAGGGAGAACACATCAGATTCGCGTGCATATGAAATATATTGGTTATCCTCTTGCAGGAGATCCGAAATATGGTCCGAAAAAAACTATTGATTTTAATGGACAAGCATTGCATGCAGGTACAATTGGATTCAAACACCCGCGAGACGGCGAGTATTATGAATTTACACAACCGCTACCGGATGAATTTGTTGAGTTGATTGAACAATTGCGTACTAATAAAGATTGACAAACAGATTGTACAGTTCTATACTATACAAAGAAATTGAATAGCGATACCTTTAAAGACAGTCCAGAGAGGCTGGGAAGGTTGCACGGATGTATTGTAGAAGAGAAAATCGCTCTTTCTGCTTACTATTTTTTCTGCACAACTATCCTCCCGCCATTTTGGCAGGAGGTTTTTTGATTTTTATTATAAGGTTAGGAGGTAAGGAAATGACGGAAAAAGCGATTATTCTTGATGAACAAGCGATTGCTCGCGCGGTTACGAGAATAGCATATGAAATTATTGAAAAGAATAAAGGTATTGATGAATGTATACTTGTCGGTATAAAAACAAGAGGCGCTATACTGGCAAAACGTATTTCAGATCGGATTGAAAAGATTGAAGGCAAGCCTATACTTACTGGTGAACTGGACATTACCTTATATAGGGATGATTTGCAATTGAAGCATTCAAATCAGGAACCACTCGTTCATCAAGTGGATATCGAGCACGATGTGACTGAAATGAAAGTAATACTTGTCGATGACGTGTTATATACAGGGAGAACAGTAAGAGCAGCAATGGATGCGGTCATTGATTTGGGAAGACCGGCTGCAATTCAATTGGCGGTGTTAGTAGATCGGGGACATCGCGAGTTGCCGATCCGTCCAGATTACATTGGAAAGAATATCCCGACGTCTAGTGAAGAGCGAGTTGTAGTAAGTGTGAAAGAGCAAGACGGAGAAGATAGCGTAACGATTCATACAAAATAATTTGGACTTGCACGGAGGCGCAGACATATGAGTAATACGACAGTTTTAGATGTACATGAGAAACCACCTGCAGGCAAGTGGCTGGCACTGAGTCTGCAACATATGTTTGCAATGTTCGGGGCAACTATCCTCGTTCCTCAATTAGTCGGACTAAGTCCTGCCATCGCTTTGTTGACAAGCGGTATTGCAACGATAATCTTTATCCTTGTAACAAGATTCAAAGTACCTGCCTACTTAGGCTCCTCATTTGCCTTTATTGCCCCCATCCTAGCAGCGAAGGAAAGTGGCGGTATTGGAAGTGCAATGATCGGAAGTATGTTTGTTGCTCTTGTTTATTCTTTAGTATCCTTGATCATTTGGAGAACTGGGTCCGGTTGGATAATGAAAATTCTTCCTCCCGTTGTAGTTGGCCCAGTCATCATGGTTATCGGTCTTGCCGTTGCACCTGTTGCGGTTAATATGGCAAGTACGATTGAAGTCAATGGAGTAGATGAATATAATCTGCTGCACTTCTCTGCTGCACTTGTAACATTAGCGACTGCAATCATCTGTCTCATGTTTTTCAGAGGTGTCATAAGTTTGATGCCGGTTTTAATCGGTATTATTGTAGGATACATATACTCGCTAGCAATTGGCATCGTGGAATATGAAAAAATATTTGCAGCAAAATTCATTGAAGTTCCACAATTCCTGTTGCCTGGCATAGATTATGAATTCGTTATTACGCCAACGCTGTTGTTGATCATGGTGCCGATATCGATTGTTACGATATCCGAGCATATCGGTCACCAACTCGTACTTGGCAAAGTAGTGGAGAGAGACTTCATAAAAGATCCGGGACTAAACCGGTCGTTGCTCGGAGATGGACTAGGAACGCTGATCAGTGGACTACTTGGCGGACCTCCAAAGACGACTTACGGTGAAAACATCGGTGTAATGGCCATAACAAGGGTATACAGTGTATATGTCATTCTCGGAGCAGCGGTGTTTGCAATACTGTTCTCATTCAACGGAACACTGATGGCTGTTATTTCAACAATTCCGAAGGCGGTTCTTGGCGGTATTTCCATACTACTGTTCGGAATCATCGCTTCGTCAGGTTTGCGGATGCTCGTCGATCATAAAGTTGATTTCGGAGAACAACGAAATCTAGTCATCTGTTCAGTTATTCTTGTCATCGGTATCGGTGGAGCGTCCATTAATGTCAGTGAAACGTTCCAAGTTGGTGGAATGGCACTTGCTGCAATTATCGGCGTACTTTTGAACTTAATCCTACCAGGAAGAGACAAAGCGACATTGGCGGATGAAACAACAGAATAGAAAAACCTTTTAACATTGTACAGAGAGACAGGGAAAGGTTCGGTTGGCGGACAGTTGCGCATTAGCAAATGACAAATGTCCAGTCATACATATCGAGCCTTTCCGCTTTATGGGAAGGCTCTTTTCTTATGAACTTAGGAGTGAATACATCAATGACTAATTTATTGTCGATGAATGAACTATCAGTGGAAGATATTATGACGTTATTGGAACGAGCTGAAGTCTTCAAAAAGCTCGGGATACGTGAACTTCCTGGAAACTATATGGTCAGTAATCTTTTTTTTGAACCGAGTACACGAACAAAAACAAGTTTTGAAGTCGCTGAACGTCGGTTAGGACTTACAGTCATCCCGTTTGAAGCAGGCTTTTCCAGCGCATTGAAAGGTGAAACACTTTACGACACCGTTCGGACGCTTGAAGAAATAGGAATAGATGCAGTAGTGATCAGACATGAGGAAGACAAATACTATGAAGCATTGTTGAACAAGACAAATATTGCGATTGTGAATGCAGGAGATGGCTCTGGTCAACATCCGACTCAATCATTGTTGGATCTGTTCACCATCAAAGAAGAGTTTGGTCGTTTTGACGGACTAAATGTCACAATAGCAGGTGACGTATCTCACAGTAGAGTTGCCAAATCCAATGCAGACGCATTGACAAGATTAGGCGCAAACGTCACATTCCTATGCCCGAAAAAATGGGCTGGAGAATTTGACAGTACAGACAATTGGGATGATGTCCTTGAACAAAGCGATGTCATCATGTTGCTCCGTGTTCAACACGAGAGACATGAAGAAGATACAAGTTTTACAAAAGAAGAATACCATCGCAACTTCGGTCTGACGCTTGAGCGTGAACAGAAGATGAAGCCTGGCGCAATTATTATGCACCCCGCGCCTGTCAACCGAGATGTTGAAATTGCAGACAGTTTAATAGAATGTGACAGATCGAGAATCTTCAAACAAATGGAAAATGGCGTGTATATTCGCGCAGCAATTTTAGAAATGGTATTGAAAGGGAGGAATTGACATGTCAAAACTCATTAAAGGTGCTCAATTACTGAACGATAAAGGGGAACTCATTGTTTCGGACGTTAGATTACAAGAGGATCGTATCACTGAAATCGGATCAGGCTTGGCAATTAACGACTCAGAAGTAATCGAAGCAGATGGGCTTGTATTGGCTCCTGGATTCATCGACGTCCATGTTCATTTACGCGAACCAGGTGGAGAGCATAAAGAAACGATCGAATCGGGTACTTTGGCAGCGGCAAAAGGCGGCTATACGACTATATGTGCAATGCCGAATACGCGCCCAGTTCCTGATACGAAAGAAAATTTGTCACTCGTCAATAATTTAATTGAAGAGAAAGCATTGATTAGAGTACTCCCATATGCATCGATAACAATTCGCGAAGCAGGTAAAGAGCGCACGAATCTTACGGAACTGAAAGAAAACGGCGCTTTCGCTTTTACAGACGACGGTGTCGGTGTCCAAGAAGCGGGCATGATGTTCGAAGCGATGCAGGATGCAGCCAAAATCGACATGGCAATCGTTGCACATTGCGAAGACAATACATTGATCTATGGCGGAGCGATGCACGAAGGTAAACGCAATAAGGAACTCGGCTTGCCGGGCATTCCTTCTATTGCTGAATCGGTGCATATTGCACGGGATATTCTGTTGGCAGAAGCTGCAGGCGCGCATTACCATGTATGTCACGTCAGCACGAAAGAATCAGTGAGAGTAATCCGTGATGCCAAAAAAGCAGGTATCCATGTTACTGCGGAAGTAAGTCCGCACCATCTTTTACTAAGTGAAGATGATATTCCTGGTGATAATGCAGATTGGAAGATGAACCCTCCGCTACGCGGAACGGAGGACCTAGAAGCTTTGCGCGAAGGACTAATGGATGGCACATTGGACTTCATAGCAACTGATCACGCACCCCATACTGCAGAAGAAAAAAGTGTTGGATTTGCTAGAGCGCCATTCGGTATTACAGGGTTTGAAACGGCATTCCCACTTTTGTATACACATTTTGTCGCAGAAGGAAAATGGTCTTTAAAGCAATTGATTGACTGGATGACAAAAAAACCTGCTGACGTATTCAATATGCCATTCGGTAAAATTGAAGTAGGAGCAATTGCGGATCTAGTGCTTCTCGATTTGAATAAAGAGCAGACAATTGACCGTAAGACTTTCTTATCAAATGGAAAGAATACACCGTTTGACGGCTGGGCTTGCAAAGGGTGGCCAGTAACTACAATTTATGGCGGAAATATCGTCTGGAAGGATGGTCAATGATGAAAAAAAGATATTTAGTACTTGAAGACGGCACGATTTTCGAAGGAACAGCATTTGGAGCAGACAGCGCATCGATTGGAGATGTTGTGTTTACAACGGGCATGACAGGCTATCAAGAAACAATTTCTAACCCGTCAGGTTTTGGACAAATTGTCGTCATGACCTATCCGCTCATTGGAAATTATGGCATTAATCGGGATGATTATGAATCCATCGAACCTGCGATTAACGGGTTGGTCGTTCGTGAACTTAGTGAAGAACCTTCAAATTTCAGAAGTTCGATGACGCTAGGCGCACTTCTTGAATTAAAGGGAATTCCAGGTATAGAAGGAATCGATACAAGAATGCTTACGAGAATCCTCCGTCAAAAGGGTTCATTGAAAGGGAAGCTAACTGCAGCTGGAGAAGAAATTAATGAAGCATATGCGATAGCGGATGTTTCATCATACGAAACTCCAAAAAACCTTGTTGCAATGATTTCTACTAAAAAACCATATCCAAGTCCTGGACGTGGCAAGCGGGTTGTTGTCATTGACTACGGATTGAAACACGGATTGCTACGAGAAATGAATAGACGGGATTATGATGTCATTGTCGTACCACACGATACATCAACAGAAGAAATTCTTGCATTAGGGCCAGATGGTATTCTGTTATCTAACGGACCAGGAAATCCTACAGACGTTGAAGGGGCTGTTGAAACGATTAAACAACTAATTGGGAAAGCGCCGATCTTCGGAATTGGACTAGGTCATCAGCTTCTTGCATTGTCATATGGTGCAAAAACGGTGAAGATGAAAATTGGACATAGCGGTGGCAACTACCCTGTGAAAGATTTGTTGACAGGCAGAACTGAACTGACTTCACAAAGTCATGGTTACAGTGTGGACGAAGAATCAATTGATACGTCCAAACTTGAAATTACACATAGAGCTCTAAACGACAACTCAGTTGAAGGATTGCGTAGCAAAAACGATGCAGCTTTCTCCGTCCAATTCCACCCAGAAGCATCACCAGGACCGGAAGATGCAAAACATCTATTTGATAGATTTGAAGACCTAATGAATGTAAGCAAGGGAGAGGGGAATTACAATGCCTAAAAGACAAGATATAGAAACGATTCTCGTAATAGGTTCTGGACCGATCGTAATCGGACAAGCTGCTGAATTCGATTATGCTGGCACACAAGCCTGCCTTTCACTGAAAGAAGAAGGGTACCGCGTAATCCTTATTAACTCCAACCCTGCTACAATTATGACGGATACAGAAGTTGCAGACAAAGTATATATTGAGCCGATTACATTGGAATTCGTCAGCCGTATCATCCGTAAAGAACGCCCTGACGCATTACTTCCGACACTAGGCGGACAAACTGGATTGAATATGGCAATTGAATTACAGGAATCAGGAATTCTAGACGAATTGAAAATCGAAATTCTTGGGACTAAGCTCGACGCAATTCATAAAGCAGAAGATCGTGATCTTTTCAGAACACTCATGAATGAACTCGGAGAACCTGTACCTGAGAGTGATATTATCCATAACCTTGAAGAAGCTTATGATTTTGTACAAAGAATCGGTTATCCAGTTATCGTCCGCCCGGCATTCACACTTGGTGGCACAGGTGGAGGGATTTGTAACAACGACAAAGAACTTGAAGAAATCGTAGCGAGCGGATTAAAATACAGCCCTGTTACGCAATGTCTCCTTGAAAAATCCATCGCCGGCTTCAAAGAAATTGAATATGAAGTGATGCGGGATTCTGCAGACAATGCGATTGTTGTATGTAATATGGAAAACGTCGACGCAGTCGGTATCCACACTGGTGACTCCATCGTGACGGCACCTTGTCAAACGATGACAGACCGCGAAAATCAGATGTTACGGAATGTTTCATTGAAAATCATCCGTGCTTTGAAAATCGAAGGAGGCTGTAATGTCCAGTTAGCCCTTGACCCACATAGCTTCAATTATTATATTATCGAAGTGAATCCACGGGTTAGCCGTTCATCAGCGCTAGCTTCTAAGGCGACGGGCTATCCAATTGCGAAACTTGCTGCAAAAATCGCTGTAGGCTTGACGCTCGACGAAATGATGAATCCTGTAACAGGAACGACTTATGCATGTTTTGAACCGACAATTGACTATGTTGTAACGAAGATCCCGCGCTGGCCTTTTGATAAGTTCGAATCTGCGAAACGAAACCTTGGTACACAGATGAAAGCAACAGGCGAAGTAATGGCAATGGGGCGTACGTTTGAAGAATCGATATTAAAAGCTGTCCGTTCACTGGAAACAGGGCAATTCGGATTGTCACTAAAACACGCGGAAGACATGACGGATGAGTGGATTGAAAAACGTATTAGAAGAGCAGGGGACGAGCGTCTATTCTTCATCGGCGAAGCACTTCGCAGAGGAGTATCGATTGAAACATTACATGAATGGAGCATGATCGACGTCTTCTTCTTGCGGAAGTTTGAAAAAATCGTTCAATTTGAAGAACAGCTGAAGGCAAATCCACAAAATATCGACGTCTTATATAAAGCAAAGCGCATGGGCTTCTCAGATGTAACAATCGCTCAGCTTTGGGATGAAAATGAACGTACAATATATGATTTACGGAAAGAACATGGAATCATACCAGTTTACAAAAAAGTTGACACATGCGCAGGTGAATACGAATCCGATACACCGTACTTCTACGGAACGTACGAACAGGAAAACGAATCGATTAAATCGGAAAAGAAGAGTGTAGTTGTTCTCGGTTCTGGTCCGATTCGTATAGGGCAAGGTGTAGAATTCGACTATGCGACAGTTCACTCCGTATGGGCGATTCAACAAGCTGGTTATGAAGCAATCATCATCAATAACAATCCTGAAACGGTTTCAACAGACTTCTCTATATCCGATAAGTTGTATTTTGAACCGTTGACGCTTGAGGATGTTATGCATATCATCGATTTAGAACAGCCTGAAGGCGTCATTGTTCAATTCGGTGGACAAACTGCTATCAACTTGGCTGCAGGACTTGAAGCTCGTGGGGTTAAAATTCTAGGAACGACTCTAGAAGATATTGACCGTGCAGAAAACCGTGACAAGTTCGAACGTGCATTACATGAAATCGGTATTCCGCAACCATTAGGTAAAACAGCAGTGTCTGTTCCTGAAGCAGTGGCAATTGCTAATGAAATCGGCTATCCCGTACTTGTAAGACCTTCCTACGTTCTTGGCGGACGTGCTATGGAAATTGTGTATCTTGAATCGGAACTGTTACATTACATGGAGCATGCTGTACAAGCAAGCCCTGAACATCCTGTACTGATCGACCGCTATTTGACAGGTACAGAAATTGAAGTGGATGGCATTTGTGATGGAGAACATGTAGTCATACCGGGTATTATGGAACATATCGAACGTGCAGGTGTTCATTCTGGTGACTCAATCGCAGTGTATCCACCACAAAATCTGTCTGCATCAATGGTTGAGACAATTGTGGATTACACAAAACGTCTTGCACTCGGCTTAAATATAAAAGGGTTATTGAACATTCAGTTCGTCATTTCTGAAGGGCAAGTGTATGTAATCGAAGTCAATCCAAGATCTAGCCGAACAGTACCATTCTTGAGCAAAATCACCAATATACCGATGGCGAACATCGCGACAAAAGCTATTTTGGGCCAATCCATCGTCGAGCAGGGCTATAAAGACGGCTTGGCAAATATTCCAGCAGGCGTCTATGTAAAAGTACCGGTATTCTCATTCGCAAAATTACGTCGTGTCGATATCACACTAGGACCTGAAATGAAATCGACCGGGGAAGTTATGGGGAAAGACGTGACACTTGAAAAAGCCCTTTACAAAGGACTTGTCGCTGCGGGAATGGAAATAAAGGAATACGGTTCTGTACTAATGACCGTTTCTGATAAAGATAAAGAGGAAATCGTTGATCTTGCAAAACGTTTCATTAATATCGGTTATCATATCATGGCAACTGAAGGAACAGCTAAAACTTTGGAAGAATCGAATATCAAAGTGGAGACAGTTGGTAAAATAGGATCTGACGGTCCAACTTTAATCGATGTCATTCAAAAAGGTGATGCCCAACTCGTCATCAACACATTGACGAAAGGGAAACAACCTGAACGCGATGGCTTCAGAATTAGACGTGAATCTGTAGAAAACGGCATCCCGTGCCTAACGTCAATCGATACAGCGGAAGCAATGCTGCGCGTCATTGAATCGATGACTTTCCAAACAGATGAAATGGCAAAACAGACGGTGACATTATGATTATCCAAGACAGGATGACCGTTGTCGGACAGAGGCAAATTGCCAAGGATATCTTTGAAATGAAACTTACAGGAAAGCTGGTCGGGGAAATCGATTCCCCAGGCCAGTTTGTCCATATCCGTGTATCGGATTCATTCGAACCGTTACTTCGAAGACCAATTTCCATCGCATCCATCAACAGTGACTGCAACGAAATGACGATCATCTATCGGGCGGAAGGGCGTGGTACTTCATTGTTGTCGCTTAAACGTGCAGGGGATGAAGTGGATGTGCTTGGACCGCTCGGCAACGGCTTCCCTGTAGATGAAACAGCAACAGGAGACACGGCAATTTTGATTGGTGGTGGGATTGGCGTTCCACCCCTTTACGAATTGTCGAAACAACTAACTGCTAAAGGCGTCAAGTGTGTGCATGTGCTAGGCTTCCAAACTGCTGACGCTTCATTTTATGAAGATGCATTTAGTCAGCTTGGTGAAACGTATATCGCTACAGTAGATGGAACGCAAGGAACGGCAGGATTTGTGACAGATGTAATGAAAAATTTTGATGAAGAATTTTCAACCTACTATAGCTGTGGTCCTATGCCGATGTTGAATGCTGTGCAATCTGCTTACGAAGGTAAAAAAGGCTTTCTTTCATTTGAACAGCGAATGGGTTGCGGTATAGGTGCTTGTTTTGCATGTGTGTGCCAAACAACGGATAAAACGGATAAGCCATACATTAAAGTATGTTCGGATGGTCCGGTATTTCCTGCAGGGGTGGTGTCGATATGAATAGATTATCAATAGAACTACCTGGCTTGCAGTTGAAAAACCCGATTATGCCGGCATCAGGCTGTTTTGGTTTCGGTAAAGAATACGGCAATCTATATGACTTGTCCCAACTGGGCGCAATTATGATCAAAGCGACGACATTAGAAACACGCTTTGGCAATCCGACTCCACGGGTAGCTGAGACAGCAGCTGGAATGCTGAATGCGATCGGTCTTCAAAATCCAGGCTTGCAAGGCGTGATGGACAATGAATTGCCTTGGCTTGAGCAATTTGATGTTCCGATTATTGCAAACGTAGCGGGCACAGAAACAGCAGATTACGTGGAAGTAGCACAAAAGATTTCATCTGCGCCGAATGTGAAAGCTTTGGAATTGAACATCTCCTGTCCTAACGTCAAATGTGGCGGAATCACTTTCGGTACAGACCCACAACAAGCACATGATCTGACGGCAGCGGTAAAAAAAGTATCACAAGTACCGGTGTACGTGAAACTATCTCCAAATGTTACGAATATAAAAGAAATTGCTAATGCAGTAGAAACGGCAGGAGCAGACGGTATAACGATGATTAACACATTAGTCGGTATGCGGCTCGATCAAAAAACAGGCAGACCGATCATTGCTAACGTTACAGGTGGTTTATCAGGACCAGCGGTCAAGCCGGTTGCCATACGAATGGTATATGAAGTGAGCCAGGTAGTTAACATTCCCATTATAGGTATGGGAGGGGTTGCGAATGCAGAAGATGTCATTGACTTCCTTTCAGCTGGTGCAAGTGCTGTAGCAGTAGGTACGGCAAACTTCGTCGATCCATTCGTCTGTCCAAACATTATTAAAGAATTGCCGGCAAAACTCGATGCTCTACAAATCGATCATATTTCAGAACTTATCGGAAGGAGCCACCCATAATGAAAACCTCTCCAATTATTGCGTTGGATTTTGAATCCGCAGAAAAGACGATAGAGTTCCTTCGTGCATTTAATGGTGATGTAAACGTAAAAGTTGGAATGCAACTTTATTACAAAGAAGGCCCTGCAATCATCGCTAAGCTAAAAGAACTTGGATTTGATATTTTCCTCGATTTGAAACTGCATGATATTCCGAATACTGTAAAGTCAGCTATGCAATCACTAGCTAGTCTAGGTGTCGATCTAGTCAATGTCCACGCTGCTGGAGGAAAGACGATGATGGAATCGGCTCTTGAAGGGTTGGACAAAGGTACACCTTCAGGAATGAAACGCCCGTCAATCATTGGTGTAACTCAACTGACATCTACGGATGAACGACAAGTCCGTGACGAGCAGCTCATTCAAGCGTCTTTGCGAGATTCTGTCCTCCATTATGCGAAACTTACGAAAGAAGCAGGATTGGATGGAGTAGTATGCTCCGTGCATGAGGCGTCTATCATACAAGAAGTTTGTGGAAGTGAGTTCCTGAAAGTGACACCAGGAATCCGTTTGCCTGAAATTGGTGCGCATGACCAGAAAAGAATTGCAACTCCTGAAGAAGCGAGAAAAGAAGGATCTACCCATATTGTAGTTGGTAGAGCAATCACAGGTGCGAAAGATCCACTAGCCGCGTATGAACATATTAACGCTCGTTGGAAAGGGATGGAATAAGTATGGAGAAAAAAGAAATCGCGAAAATCTTATTGAATGTCGGAGCTGTAGAACTTAGCCCTGAAGATCCGTTCACATGGGCATCGGGCATCCAGTCCCCAATCTATTGTGATAACCGGTTGACGATGTCTGATCCCGTCGGCCGCAAAAAAATTGCTGAAGGACTTGCGAGTCTCATTAAAGAGCATTATCCTGAAACAACTCTAATTGCAGGTACAGCCACTGCAGGCATCCCACATGCTGCGTGGATTGCAGATATCCTCGGATTACCGATGGTGTATATTCGTTCTAAAGCAAAAGGGCACGGCCGTAGCCGCCAAATCGAGGGGAAAGTAACTTCTTCGGATAAAGCGATCATCATTGAAGATTTGATTTCAACTGGTGGAAGCAGTTTGAATGCAGTTGAAGCACTCCTTTCGGAAAATGTTGAAGTGACTGGCGTTGTTTCCATATTTACATATGAACTCGAAAGTGCGGACAAGGCTTTTGAAGAAGCAGGACTGAGCTACAAGAGTTTGACAGACTTCAATGCATTAACTGAAGCCGCTAAAGAAAGCGGAGCAATTACGGATGCATCGATCAGTGAGCTTCTTAAATGGCATGGTAAGTTGAAGGCTGGTTTATTGAAATAATGAAATGATGAAATGGGATTGTGATTAACCCTTTCAAATGAGTGGTACAAGTTTAAAATAACAAACGAAATAAAATCGAATTAGAAAATCAATCAGCATCGCAAATAGCGATGCTTTTTCCGTTTTCAAGAGGAGCTTTTACATATCTTTGTTATAATCATTTTAGAATCTAAAAGAGGGATTCATGTTCAATGATTGGAGTTAATTTTGATTTTCCTTATTTTATGTGTTCTTTACAGAAATTAAGGCAGTGATGCTCGAAAAGTTAATCCCTCCGAAGTCGGCCGTCTTCCGCTCCAAGCAACGGAAAGTAGTTATTCTAAAGCAAGTATTCTAGAAATGGGCCAGCATCAAATGTTGCTTTGCGTTCCGGCGCACGCTTTCCGCGGGCACGGCTTCAGCCTCCTCGTCGCGAAGGGCACGCTCCTGTGGGGTCTTCAGCTCGCGCTTTTCCCGCAGGAGTCGGCGCCTGCACTCCAAGCAACGAAGAGTAGTTATTACAAAGCAAGTGTTCCAGAAACGGGCCAGCTAATGGAATAAGTCAAAACTTAATCAATTGGGTTTCCGTCTAATAAAATGTTACATAGGGGGCTAAAGAGATGAGAACAACGGAGCTACCGAAAGTTGAAATAAGGGAATTAACTCTTGATGATGTAGAAGATCGGTATCAATGGTGTTTAGATAAAGAAGTGACAAAGCACCTGAATATGCCAGAAAAGTTTCCTCCGTTTAGTAGGGAAGAAACCCAAATTTGGATTGAAATGTGCATTAACAAGAGAAATGGATATGAACAAAAAGCCATTGTAACAGAAGAGAGAAAACATATTGGTTGGGTTGATTTAAAGAACATCGATAGGATGAATAGACACGCTGAATTAGGAATTGCAATTGGTGATAAAACATATTGGGGCAAAGGATATGGACTTGCTGCAATGAAAGAAATGCTTTTATGGGGATTTAACGAATTAGAACTAAACAAGATTTGGTTAAGAGTCGAAGTGGATAATGAAAAAGCAATCAAATCTTATACTCGTATGGGTTATGTAGAAGAAGGCATTTTAAGACAAGACCGATTAAGAAATGGTGAATTTGTTGACCGTGTAAGAATGAGTATCCTTAAACAGGATTTCTTCAAGTAACGGGTGCTTTAATGATATAGCACACACTTAGTTAATTGGAGTGGAAGACGGCGACTCCGGGAGGATTAGCGTGTGCCTTGAGACCCTGGACGGAGAGAAGCGAAGGAAGCGGCTCAAGCCACGCCCTCCGGAAAGCGTCCGTCTGGAACGCAAATTAACGATTCTAACACTATTCCAGAATCGGGAGCTATTCTCGAAGAATTATTGTGCGCATTTGCATAAATTAGGACAAGTAGGTAGCGACATCATAAAAGGATATGAATGAAAATTATTAATAATATCTAATTAGCAAGGAGTGGCTCCTAGTGAAAATGTATCCTGAGTTTCAAGATATTACTAGAAAAACAGAGATTGGTGGACTTACCAAATTAGAGCTCATTCGAAAATTACGACAACAATCTATCTCGTTGAATGAGTATGCTGAGATACTATTATCTAACGATAAATTTACTACATCAAAAACAAAATACAATCTGAAGACCGTTGAACTAACTATAAGGAACCTTGGCTTTCCTGGAGGAGCCACTATGCCTCAAATAATTAAACGAGCTGAAGAACTTGGTTTGGATTTGTGTCCACTTGAGGTAGGACCTCATATAAGGCTAAATTATTTAGATCAACCTGAAGGTAGTACAAGGAATCTTTCACGAGGACAAGCTCCTTCTGGGTCCATCACAATAGCAACAGAAAAAATTAGTGAAGATGATGATTTTCCGAGAGGTTTTTATCTAAGGAAAATTAGTGGTGTGTTGTGGTTACGTGGATATATTGCTGATGATTTGCACGTTTGGAAGACTGAGGATCGCTTTATCTTTTGTCAAAGGAAAGATTGTTGAACTTTATTAAAAATGAGGTGTAATATGGCTAAAGAAATGATTTACATTGATTTTACTAAAGGATATAAACAATTTGATACTAGTAAAATGAGTGAATGGACAAGTGAGGAATGGAAAGAATGGACGGCAGAACCCGATGATAATCTTGGGATTCATAAAGTCCTGTTTGATGATCCGGAATTTTATTTTAAAATGACTAGCCTCTATTATGATGAAGCTTCAAATGATATGTATGTAACATTTGATGCGCAAAATAAAACAAATAGAGATTACTCTATTCGTTTTGGGAAATGGAAAGTTGATGAACAAGAATTTGACTTATCCAATTCAACTCCAACAACATTGGGGAACAAATCGGAAATTATACATTTAAAAGAGTCTGTTAAAAGTGGTTTTCTGAAGAGTATGATCAGTATGGAAGTTAATATTATTGATGTGAATAGGAGAGCTAGAGAGTTAGTGTTTATATTAAAGATATACAGTATTTATTAAATCTATGTTATTTGGTCTGTGGAAGACATACATACTTATAACAGATGAGTTTCTATATATATGCAAAAAAAAGAATCCGTTTCAAATTCGAATTCGGATTCTTTTTTGCGGGTATTTTTGTTTTTGCACCATCGGACTGAAAGGATTGAATTGGATTCTATTCTTCCTTTTTGATGTTTAACCCGAACTTGTTACCATTTGTGAATCATTTATATGATGCGGAGACATTAACTCATTTCTTCAGTTTCCGCACGACATCTTCTTCTGGAGTGACAAATATCGTTTTCTGCTCGAAATAGATGACGAATCCGGGTTTTGATCCGTTCGGTTTTTTCACATGTTTTACTTCTGTAAAGTCAACAGGCACTGAAGATGAGCCTCTTGCCTTACTGAAGTAAGCGGAAAGAGTGGCTGCTTCCTGGATTGTCTGCTCGTCTGGATCCGCGTCATGAATGACAACATGGGATCCCGGAATATCTTTCGTATGAAACCAAACATGATCTCTTGCGGCTATTTTAAACGTCACATAATCATTTTGCTTGTTATTTTTCCCAACAGAAATAGGGATGCCAGTCGAAGATACATAATTTTCCGGTGATGGCTTTTTAGGCTTCGGCTTCTTTTTACCACGTCTTGCCTTCATTAAACCAAGATCAGCCAGCTCTTCACGTATTTCATCAATATCATCTGGTGAAGCTTGCATTACTTGTTGCTTAATCATTTCGAAATAATCGATATCCTCTTGTGCTTTTTGCAATTGCTCGGCGATCATAATCAATGCATTTTTAGCTTTTGTATAACGGGAATAAAACCGCTGCGCATTTTCAATCGGTGTCTTCCGCGGATCGAGAGGAATTGTCACTGTCGTGCCTTCCTCGTAATAATTGTCGACAGTCGCTTCCAAATCGCCTTTTTGAATGGCGTAGCTGTTTGCAGTTAATAGTTCTCCGTATAATTGGAATGTATCGAGCTTTTCTGCAGCTTGCTGTTCTTTGGAAAGTTTATTCATCTTCAGTTTTAGTTTTGCAATTTCATTGTCCAGCCATCTTTCCAAGTCCGCTGCTTGTGATTTTACACGCTCACGTTCAGCTCTTGCAAAATACACTTTGTCGAGCATTTCACCTAATGTATCGAAAGTGGCTATCGTTTTATCGGCGAATGTTAAAGCCGTTGCAGAAAATATTGTTTTGTTGCCATTTTCTGCAATGGTAGGAATTTTCAATTCACCTTTAAAAGAAGATAGGAAAGTTTTAAATATCATAAAGAATTGATCGGGACTACTACCCTGTAACCGATGTAGAATTTCTTGCGCATGAATCTGTGAGAAACCCGAAAACGCACCCACAATATCCTTTGGTTCTTCAATTTCAGAAAACACCTCTGTAAATGTCTTTTCATCTATCTCAAATGGATTTATTTTATCTTGTGGGGGTGCAGGTATATAAGGTTGTCCGGGCATGACTGTTCGATAACTATTTACCGATGGTGGCAAATGCTTTATGCTGTCAATGATTATATTACGACCGGGATCGATAAGAATCATATTACTATGTCTACCCATGATTTCAATGATCAATGTCCGTTCAATCTCATCACCAATTTCATTTTTTGCGCGAATGTTCAACTTGATAATACGATCATTGCCATCCTGTTCTATCGACTCGATCATTCCGCCTTCAAGGTGCTTTCGGAGCACCATACAAAACATCGGCGGTTCGGGTGGGTTCGTCTGCGTATCTTCGGTCAGTTGCAAACGAGAATAGGAGGGATGTGTCGAAATAAGTAATTTATGATTGCTTCTACCTGCTCTTATCATTAGAATAACTTCTTGGGTGTTCGGTTGATGAATTTTTGAAATTCGTCCATCTTTAATAATCTGTAGCTCGTCTGTCATTGCTGCTGTGAATAAACCATCAAATGCCATTGTGAATTCCTCTTTCAAACGTTTTGTTCCATTTTAGCACTCTCAGGTGTAGATATGTTATAATATGAGAAGAATGTTTGCTATGATGAATAAAACAATAATAGCTTAACACTACATACAGAAGAGGGATTGCATGTACAAACAACGAGGACTACTTATTGTCCTGTCCGGTCCTTCCGGTGTCGGGAAAGGAACGGTCAGAAAAGAATTATTTCAACAACCTGATACAAACTACGAATATTCAATATCGATGACTACAAGAAGCCCTCGTGAAGGTGAACAGGACGGTATCGATTATTACTTCAAGTCTCGACAGGAATTTGAACGACGGATTGAAGAAGGAAAGCTTCTGGAGTATGCTGAGTATGTCGGTAATTACTACGGGACTCCGCTTGATTATGTCAATGCGACATTAGACGCTGGTCGAGATGTTTTCCTTGAAATAGAAGTAGTTGGTGCCGCACAAGTCCGGGAGAAAGTACCTGATGGACTCTTTATTTTCCTCGCACCTCCGAGTCTTTCGGAACTACAGGTTCGTCTCGTTGGAAGAGGGACGGAAGAAGCTGATGTCATTGCGAGCCGTGTATTGAAAGCACGTGATGAGCTTGAAATGATGAATCTATATGATTATGTTGTTGAAAACGACGAAGTGACAAAAGCTTGCGATCGCATTAATGCGATTGTTACTGCCGAACATTGCCGTCGTGAACGTGTTGAAAAACGGTACTTACAAATGCTGGAAGGGGAATGATTTATGTTATATCCATCAGTCGATTCATTGAAAAGTAAAATTGATTCCAAATACACACTCGTAACACTTGCTGCAAAACGAGCTCGTGAAATGCAGGAGAGTCGCAATCCATTATTGCAAAAATACACGTCTCATAAGAATGTCGGCAAAGCTTTGGAAGAAGTGGCAGCAGGTGTATTATCTAAACAACAACAAGATGATTCTATTATTTATGAAGACGAAGTGTAAGCGAATCGAAAATAGTAAAGCATTTTAATAGTCAGTGTGTCACTCCCTTAGAAACAGACTTTCTTTGGGAGTTTCTTATTTTACATAGAACAATTTTTGTGGGAAAGGATGAGCCTGTTGTTGAATAAAAAAATACTTGTCTGTGTCACTGGTGGCATTGCCGTCTATAAAGCCGTTGCATTAGTAAGTAAGCTCTCTCAAGCAGGAGCGGAAGTGAAAGTTATCATGACGTCTTCTGCAATGGAGTTCGTCAAACCGTTATCCTTTCAAGTAATGTCACGCAATGATGTCTATTTTGATACATTCGATGAGAAAGATTCACATGTCATCGCACATATCGACCTTGCTGATTGGGCAGATCTCATCATTGTTGCACCAGCAACTGCGAATGCGATAGGAAAAATAGCAAATGGTATTGCGGATGACATGGTTACTACCACACTGCTTGCAACAACTGCTGAAGTTTGGATTGCTCCTGCGATGAATGTGCATATGTATCAAAACAAGTCAGTTATGAGGAATATAGCGCAACTTCATGAAGATGGTTATCGTTTCATAGAACCTGCTGAAGGATTTTTAGCTTGTGGCTATGTAGGCAAAGGGCGATTGGAAGAGCCTGAGCGTATCGTGGATTTAATAAAAGAACGTTTTTCTAACCCAATTCAATTGCCGCTAGCAGGAAAAAAAGTTGTTGTCACGGCTGGTCCTACTCGCGAAAGAATTGACCCTGTCCGATATATTTCCAACTTCTCAAGCGGGAAAATGGGTTATGCAATGGCAGAAGCAGCTACGAAGTTAGGCGCTTCGACGGTGCTCATATCGGGGCCAGTAGAACTACCTAAGCCTGAAGGAGTCCGACTAGTGAAAGTGGAAAGTGCTGCTCAAATGCTTGAAGCAGTTCTTGCAGAATATGACGACGCTTCAATAGTCGTAAAATCTGCGGCTGTTGCTGATTACAAGCCGAAAGAAGCACAAACGCAGAAAATGAAGAAAAAGGATGGCGATTCATCCATAGAACTCGAACGGACGACAGATATTTTGAAAACACTTGGCGCGCATAAAAACAGTCAAATTCTTGTAGGTTTTGCTGCAGAAACGAATGATGCTATCGGTTACGGTAAATCGAAATTGGAGAGTAAAAACCTCGATTATATTATCGTCAACGATGTTACTGATCCTGGAGGAGGATTTGGAAGTGATACGAATGTCGTTACACTACTGACGCGGGCAGGTAAATCATATCCATTTGAAGCAATGTTGAAAAGCGAACTAGCAAACGTTCTTCTTGAAAAAATCATCCAAGAAGAAAGGGCAACTGTCGATGATCGCTGAAGTCATTGTCGATGTAGCTGCTTATCCGATAGACAGGCCCTTTGACTATGCAGTTCCATACAACATGCAAGAAGTGATTGAATGTGGAGTTCGTGTGAAAGTTCCGTTCGGACCAAGAAAAGTTCTCGGTTATGTTGTACAACTAAAAATGGAAACCGACTTAGATGAAAGTAAGCTAAAACCGATTGATGAATTAATTGATCTAGAGCCTGTTCTTTCAAATGAACTTCTAAAGCTCTCTAAAATTGTGGCAAGAGAAACGCTTGCTTATGAAATCGACGCGTTGCAAGTCATGCTTCCAGCCGCTATGCGCGGAAAATATGAGAAATTCATCGAAGTGGAAGAACTGAGTGAGATAGAAAATCCCGCTTTGGTATCGTTGTTAAAAGGACGTACTCGCATGCCGCTAAAACAAGTAACGGATCCTGCACTACTAAAAATCATTAAAGAGTATGCAAAAGAAGGTATTATTACAGTTGATACGGCGATTAGCCAGCGGACGAAAGTGAAAACAGTGCGGATGATTCACATAGCAAATGCTGAGAAACTTCAAGCAATCGATGAAACCATTCATGCAAATGCCAAAAAGCAAAAAGAATTACTTGAGTGGTTGAAAGGACATGCAAATGAAACGATAGTTGTTGCGACGGTATTACGCGAATCATCCATTCAGGCCCCTGTTCTTAAAGCGCTTATCAAAAAAGGTGCCGCAATCGAAAGTAGCGTGGAGACATATCGTGAACCGGATGCACCAAAACTCCGAGATACTGAAGTGCCACTTAATCTAACAGATGAACAGAGGAGTGCATTGGATCTCGTCAATAAATCATCTGATAACAACACACCTGAAACGTTCCTGTTGCACGGAATTACCGGAAGTGGAAAAACCGAAGTGTATTTACAAGCAATTAGTCATGTGTTGAAAAAAGGCAAGGAAGCAATCGTTCTTGTGCCTGAAATTTCATTGACTCCACAAATGACTTCGCGATTCCAACAACGGTTTGGCTCTCTTGTCGCAGTCATGCACAGCGGTTTATCAGCCGGTGAAAAGTATGATGAATGGAGAAAGATCCATCGCAAAGAAGTAAAAGTTGTTGTAGGTGCTCGGTCGGCTATTTTTGCTCCATTTGAGAATATCGGCATTATTATTTTAGATGAAGAGCATGAGTCAACTTATAAACAAGAAGATAATCCAAGGTATCATGCAAGAGACGTGGCAATTTGGAGATCGGAATATTTCAACTGCCCTGTCATTCTTGGAAGTGCTACGCCTTCACTCGAATCATATGCGCGTGCTTCTAAAGGCGTTTATACACTACTTGAATTGTCTAAAAGAGCAAAAAACCAAGAACTACCTAGCGTAACCGTCGTCGATATGCGAGAAGAACTGAAAGACGGAAATCGATCCATGTTTTCAGTTCCTCTAGCGGAAGCCGTCAGAATAAGGTTGGAAAAGAAAGAACAAATCGTCCTTTTTTTGAATAAAAGAGGGTTTTCCTCATTCGTATTATGCAGAGACTGTGGAACTGTCGTACAATGCCCGAACTGTGACATCTCTTTGACGTATCACAGATCAAATGAAAGTTTGAAATGTCATTACTGTGGACACGAAGAAGTAGTGCCACTAAAATGTCCGGAATGTGAGAGTGAGCATATCCGTTTTTTTGGAACAGGTACCCAAAAAGCAGAAGAGGAAATTGCTAAGCTTTTTCCTGCGGCAAGGGTTTTAAGAATGGATGTAGATACGACAAGGCAAAAAGGATCTCATGAGCGAATTCTTCGAAAGTTCAGCGAAGGTGGAGCGGATATTCTCCTCGGTACGCAGATGATTGCAAAAGGGCTGGATTTCCCGAACATCACTTTAGTCGGAGTACTTGCAGCGGATACAACGTTGCATCTTGCCGATTTCCGTGCTGCCGAAAAGACTTTCCAACTGATGACGCAAGTGAGCGGTCGAGCTGGACGGCATGAACTGGCAGGGGAAGTATTCATCCAAACTTATACACCGGAACACTATGCTATTGAGTTAGCGAAAACACAGCATTATGAACCTTTTTACAATATGGAAATGGGAACAAGGAAGCAATATGGGTATCCTCCGTTCTTTTATATTACATTAATCCAATTTTCTCACGAGGACTTAATGAAAGTTATCGATTATGCAGATAAGGGTGCGACATTCATTAAGAATTCCTTGTCTCCTGAAACGTTTATAATTGGTCCCGCTTCAGCTGCAATTAGCCGAGTGAACAATAGATATCGGTACCAATGTTTGATAAAATACAAAAAAGAGCCGAAACTTATTGAGACATTACAACAGCTAATTAAAATGTACCGTACTAGTTGGATGAAAGACGGCTTACTGATGAGTGTCGATGTCGATCCGAGCTCCATTTTTTAAATTGATGTGAAGATTAAACTGTTAGAGAAGAGGAATTTAATTGGCAATATTAGAAATCGTAAAAAGTCCGTCTCCATTACTAAAAGCGAAATGCAAAGAAGTGAAGAAGTTTGATGCGAAACTTGCGAAATTACTGGACGATATGCACGAAACAATGGTGGAGGCGGATGGAATTGGGCTTGCAGCACCGCAAGTAGGCCAATTATTACGCGTCGCTATTGTCGATCTTGGCGAAGGCGCTGACGTAATAGAAATGGTTAACCCTGTCGTCACGGAAATCGGTGGTTCTGAAATTGAAGTGGAAGGATGCTTGAGCTTCCCAGGATTATATGGTGAAGTGGAACGGCCCTTCTATGTAAAGGTAGAAGCACAGGAGCGGGATGGTTCTTTGTACGAGCTTGAAGCGGAAGATTATGAAGCACGTGCAATTCTTCACGAGATTGACCATTTGGATGGAATTCTTTTTGACTCTAAGATTAAGCGGATTGTTGATCCTGAAGAATTTGAAGAATTTGACGGGGAGGAAGGTGTGGAATGACAAAAATTGTATTTATGGGAACTCCTGACTTCTCAGTACCCATTTTAACGATGCTGCACGACGAAGGCTTTGAAATTATGGCTGTCGTGACTCAGCCTGACCGCCCTGTTGGCAGAAAACGTATTTTAACGCCACCTCCAGTTAAACAAGAAGCCGTCAGGTTAAACCTTCCTGTGTTACAACCAGAAAAACTACGGAAGTCTGAAGAATTGAAAGAACTCATCGCCATGAAACCTGATCTTCTTGTAACGGCGGCATATGGACAAATTCTTCCTATAGAGTTACTTGAAGCGCCAGAACTTGGGTGCATTAATGTCCATGCATCACTATTGCCGAAATACCGGGGAGGCGCTCCTATCCATCAAGCAATCATTGATGGTGAAACCGAAACGGGTGTCACAATTATGTATATGGTAGAGAAATTAGATGCAGGCGATATCATTTCTCAAGTTAAAGTTCCGATTGATGAAACAGACAATACAGGAATTCTTTTTGAAAAACTTTCGGAAGCTGGTAAGCAACTTCTTAAAGATACATTGCCTTCCATAGTAGAGAAGACGAATAATCGTATAAAACAAGAGGAAGCACAGGTTTCGTTTGCAAGTAACATTTCGCGCGAACAGGAAAAAATCGATTGGACCAAAAGCGGTGCCTCTATTTACAATCAAATAAGAGGATTATATCCATGGCCTGGAGCATATTCTGTGTTCCGAGGGGACAATGTGAAAATATGGGGTGCTGAAAAATCCATTATACAATCTGATATAGCAAAACCGGGTACGATTATTGCAATTTTGAAGGACAAGATCGTCATTAAAACAGGAGACGAGACGTCCATCGCGATTACTGATTTGCAACCGGCTGGCAAGAAACGTCTAACTGCAGAAGAGTTCATGAACGGTATCGGTGCGAAATGGCTTGAAGGAGACTCATTCGAATGACAAACGTCAAAAAGAAAATTTGGAACGGCAATGTGCGGGATGCCGCATTATCAATTTTAATTGAAATCAATGAAAACCAAGCATACAGCAATCTCTTACTTAACCGCACGATTAAGAAATACACAATCGATCCTAAAGACCGGGGTCTTTTAACAGAACTGACATACGGTACATTGCAACATCGTTTAGCTTTAGATTATTATTTGGAACCGTTCGTTAGAGGAAAGTTGGATCGTTGGGTGCGAGAACTGTTACGTTTATCGATCTATCAGATCGTTTTCCTGACAAAGATACCACCGCATGCTGTCGTTCATGAAGCAGTTGAAATTGCGAAGCGTCGAGGACATAAACGGATTGCTCCTACAGTAAATGGAATACTTCGATCAGTATTACGAGAAGGGGTACCGTCAATTGAAGAGATAAAAGATGATGCCGAAAGGATTTCCATTGAAACGAGTCATCCTAAATGGCTGATCGATAGATGGATTGAACAATTTGGCAAAGAAGAAGCACTAGCGATGGCGCATGAGAACAATAACCCTGCAACGATGACGGCAAGAGTGAATTCACTAAAGCTGACAGTCGAAGAAGCAATTTTATCATTGCAAAAAGAAGGAATTGAAGCATCAAAAGGACAAGTTGTTATGGAGAGTGTGCAGACCGCTAGTGGAAGTTTAGCAAATACAGTAGCATACGCAGACGGGCTTCTCACTATTCAAGATGAAAGTTCTATGTTGCCGGTTCTTGCTCTAAATGTAAAACCAGGAATGAAAGTTCTTGATATGTGTGCGGCTCCTGGAGGTAAAACAACATTTATCGCCGAGAAGATGAATGACGAAGGTGAAATTTACGCGCATGATTTACATGACCATAAACTTAAATTGATAAAGGCTAACGCAGAACGTTTAGGCATTTCATCGATCCAAACAAAAAGCGGCGATAGCAGGGAATTGACAACAGTATATGAGGCTGCTTCGTTCGATCGGATTCTCGTAGATGCCCCGTGCAGTGGGCTTGGAGTCATACGGCGCAAACCGGAAATAAAATATAATAAAACCGAACAGGACCTAAAGAATTTAACGGTCATTCAACAGCAACTTTTAGAAACGGCCTATCAGCTCATTAAACCGGACGGCATTATCGTATACAGCACCTGTACAGTTGAATATGAAGAAAATGAAGGGCTCGTCAAACAATTTTTGAACACGCATCCAGATTTGCAACTTGCCGATTTAAATAGTGTGCAAAGCCATGTACCACTGCCGATTGAAAACAACATGTTGCAAGTACTTCCTCAGCATTTCGGCAGCGATGGATTTTTTGTAGCCGCTTTCCAAAGAAAATCATAAAAGCTGTATGACTAAAGGGGGGTACGAGCAATGCGATTTGAAGTTTTAACGGATATTGGCAGGAAGCGCCCAGTTAATGAGGATAGCGCAGCTGTTTTCACACTTCAAGAAGGTCCGACATTGGCGATAGTTGCTGATGGCATGGGCGGTCATCGTGGAGGAGACTACGCCAGTTCCACTGCAGTTCAGTTAATAGGCGAGAAATATACTACATTAAAAAATTTCAAAGAATTTAAAGAAGAAGACTGGATAGAGTGGATGAAAGATACGGTCAACTCCGTCAATAGCCATATATATAACAAAGCGTTAAGTGAACCTGAGTTAAAAGGAATGGGCACGACTTTAGATGCTGTCCTTCTGTTTGCTGACAAAGGAATTATTACACATGTAGGAGACAGCCGCGTCTATACAATTAATGAAGCAGAGGTAAAACAAGTTACGAGAGACCATTCTTTCGTAAACGTTCTACTAGAATCAGGAGAAATTACTGAAGAAGAAGCTGAAGTACATCCGCAAAGAAATTGGATCATGAGAGCATTAGGTTCTGAAAAATCGATAGATCCCGATTTTTATAAAATCACTTTAGATGAACAATCTTATGTACTCATTTGCACTGATGGACTCAGTAATAAAGTTTCGACAGGTAAAATTAAAGACATTGTCACCAACGGAGATAGTTTACACGAAAAAGTCGTTGAACTGATTGGTTTGGCTAATGAACTCGGTGGAGAAGATAACATATCTGTCATATTGGCAGGTCCCTCTGCTTCGGAGGTGGTCAAACCATGATCGGTAAAAGGATAGGCGGTCGCTATGAAGTACTCAAAGGTATTGGGGAAGGTGGTATGTCAAAAGTATATCTTGCGCACGACATTATACTGGACAGAGACGTAGCCATTAAAGTACTCAATTATGACTTTGTTAATGAACAAGAAATAAAGAAACGTTTCCAGCGGGAAGCGCTATCAGCGACAAGTTTGACCCACCCTCATATTGTTAATATTTTCGATGTCGGTGAAGATGGTGAGATGCATTATCTTGTTATGGAATATATCAAGGGGCAAACCCTCAAAAGATATATCCAAACAGATGGTCCTCTATCTCCCTTTCAAGCAGTAGCCATTATGAAGCAATTGGTGTCAGCAATCGCCAATGCACATCACAACGGCATTATTCATCGTGATATTAAACCTCAAAATATTTTGATGGATGATGATAATGAAGTAAAAATCACTGACTTTGGTATTGCGATGGCACTTAGTGCAACATCACATACTAAAACGAATTCAGTCATTGGCACTGTGCATTATTTATCGCCAGAACAGGCTAGAGGTGGAATGGCAACAAAAAAATCGGATATATATTCACTAGGTATAGTATTTTACGAATTACTAACAGGCCAATTGCCGTTTTCCGCTGAAACAGCGGTTGCGATTGCTTTAAAGCATTTACAGGAAGAAACACCATCCGTGCGACTTATTCATCCTGAAATTCCACAAAGTGTAGAAAATGTTATTTTGAAAGCGACTGCTAAGGACGCGTCATATCGTTATCAATCTGCAGATGAAATGTATGAGGATCTTCTTACAGTATTAAGCAGTGAAAGACGTAATGAAGAGAAATTTGTCGTACCGTTCGATGATGATAAAACAAAAGCGATTCCTGTTATTAAAGAAAACCCTGTACTGGACGAAACGGAAAATACTCGAATCATAGAGCCAGTTTCAGTCCAGCCGACAACAACGGTGAAGAAGAAACGGAAAAAGTGGCCGATTGTCGTCAGTATAATTGCGGCTTTGGCTGTACTCGTCTTCCTTATTATGTTCCTACCGGGCATGATGGGACCAAAGAAGGCAACTATTCCAAATGTTGTTGACAAGGAAGAAATGGAAGCCATTGCGGCTCTAGAAGAAGCGGGCTTTATTGTAGACGAAAAGGTTGAGGAGTTTAATGATGAATACCTTGCTGGTCGCGTATTCCAAACGATTCCAGAAGCAGAAAAAACGCGAGAAATAGGATCAGTCGTGAAGCTTTATATTAGTAAAGGAAAAGAAACAGTAGTTTTGACAAATTATATCGGTCAAGATTACGATAAAATAGTTAGTTTCTTAGAAAGATTTAACTTCAAAGATGTAAAATCCGAGCCGGTTTATGACGATCGGCCGAAAGGGCAGATTATCGGTCAAACACCTGGAGAAGGGGAGGAAGTTGTCCCTGAGGATACTGAAATTGTCTTCAAAGTCAGCCTTGGCAAGGAAGTTGTGAAGCTTGGCAACTTGGTTGGGTATGATGATAAGCAGTTGAAAGAGTATGCAAAGACATCCGGCTTTGATATTAAGGTTGTACCCGAATACCATGACACGATTGAAAAGGGCCTTGTTATTTGGCAGAAACCAACCGCAGAATCAGAAATTGAAAAAGGTGCAAAAGTAGAGGTAGGATTATCGAAAGGACCTAAAGAAAAACCGATCAGAAAACGCGTCTTCAGTATCGCCATTCCTTTCGAAAATGCAATAACAGAAAATGAAGATGAAGAAAACAGTGAACCCGAGCCGCAAACTGTACAGATTTTCATTCAAGACAATGAATATTCCATGATAGAGCCTGTCGAAGAATTTCCGATAACGGAAGATGTCCAAAAGCAGATCACCATTGAACTCGCTGAAGGGCAAAGGGGAGGCTATAAGATTTTCATAAATTCCATTATCTTTAAAGAGGAAACATTCGATTACGATGATTTTGAATAGGAAAGAGGGATTGGATGACAAAAGGACAAATTAGAAAAGCGATTAGCGGTTTTTATTATGTGGAACAAGAGGGAGAACTGATTCAGTGCAGAGGTCGCGGTGTTTTTAGGAACCGTGGAATTTCTCCTCTTGTAGGAGATTTTGTCAGTTATGTACGTGAAGGTGACAATGATGCGACGATCACTGAAATAGATGAACGTAAAAATGAGCTTGTTCGTCCTCCGATTTCGAATATTGACCAGGCTTTTCTCGTTTTCTCCTTAGTGGAGCCAGATTTCAGTCCCCATTTATTGGACAGATTTCTAACTGTTATAGAATCATATCGTATCGAACCAGTAATTTGTGTTACGAAAAAAGATATCGCTAGTGACAATGCTATTGAAGATTCAGAAGCAGCATTGAATTATTATCGAGGGATAGGCTATGATGTCATTGAGACATACATCGAAGATCCGCAGTTGTATTCGGTTTTGGAGCCTTTCCTCAAAGGGAAAACGACAGTGCTTGCAGGACAATCAGGTGTAGGAAAGTCAACATTATTAAATACGCTTATACCTGATCTTGCTTTAAAGACTGGAGAAATTTCTGATGCTCTCGGGAGAGGAAAGCATACGACGAGACATGTAGAATTGATGGAAGTTGCAGGAGGGCTAGTCGCTGATACTCCAGGCTTTAGTTCGCTTGAGTTCACTCATATCGAAAAGGAAGAACTGCGTGATTACTTTATTGATATGAACCGCATTGCACCTGATTGTAAGTTCCGAGGATGTTTACACACAAAAGAACCGGGGTGTGCCGTGAAGGCGAAAGTGGACAGTGGAGAAATACTTGCTTCACGATACAAAAATTACGTCCAGTTTTTGCAGGAAATTACTGATCGAAAGCCGAGGTATTGATAAAATGATTAAAATTGCACCGTCCATATTAGCCGCTAATTTCTCAAGATTAGCAGAAGAAGTAGTAGAAGTAGAGAAAGCAGGAGCTGAACTAATTCATATCGATGTGATGGACGGACATTTCGTTCCGAATATTACGATGGGTCCAATCGTTGTTGAAGCATTGCGTCCAGTTACAAAATTACCACTCGATGTGCATTTAATGATTGAGAATCCAGATGCATACGTTGAGCAATTTGCGAAAGCTGGGGCAGATTATATTACTGTTCACGTAGAAGCTTGCAAGCATTTGCATAGAACAATCCAGTTAATTCGTTCATTTGGAGTTAAGCCGGGGGTTGTCCTCAATCCCCATACACCGATTGAACAGATTAAACACGTACTTGAAGACATTGATATGGTGCTTTTCATGACTGTAAACCCTGGTTTCGGTGGGCAGAAATTCATCCATTCAGTCATTCCAAAAGTTAAACAGCTATCAGACATTATTAAAGAGCAAGGTTTATCTATTGAAATTGAAATTGATGGCGGTATAAATGAAGAGACAATCGTTCCCTGTGTACAGGCAGGTGCTACAATTTTCGTCGCTGGATCTGCAATTTATAATGAGGAAAACCGCGCGGAAGCTTTACAACGCATTAAGGCTGCCGGTGAAAGAGCGCTAAGCTGATGAAAAGGGTTGTCATTTGTGCTGGCGGTCCAAAAGAAGAATTGCTGGATTTACATCTGTATTGTTCCGAAGAAAGTATTTTTATAGGCGTTGATCGCGGAACTTTGCATCTCTTAGATGTTGGCATCACACCGGCAATTGCTGTTGGGGATTTCGATTCGATTTCTGATGAAGAACTCCAACAAGTTAAACGATCCGTCCAGGAAGTAATTGAATTTGACTCGAACAAAGACGAGACAGATACGGAATTGGCGGTTACCCGAGCAATTGACTTTAAACCCGAAAATATTATTTTGACCGGTGTCACTGGCGGCAGATTGGATCACTTCCAATCTGTGTTACATCTTCTTTATAGTCTTCAAACTGAAAATCAAGGGATTAACTTTACAATCAGGAACGTTTCTAATGAACTTGCATTTTTACGCTCAGGCGTTCATAGAATTAGTAAATTGGATGAACTGCCTTATGTATCATTCTTCGCTTTTGGAGGCGCCGTCTCTAAGTTTACATTGACCGGCTTCAAATACGAGACAGTGAATGCTGAAATTGGAATGGGTATGACGAAATTCACGAGCAATGAACTCGTTGCAGAAGTTTGTACTATCTCATTCCGGCAAGGCATATGCTTAATGGTAAGGAGTTCAGATTCCTGAAAGGAGCGGGGAATTGCGAGTTTATACTTTTACGATGCCGAAGTTTCTCAGTAGCTTTGTACGAAAGTGCATGGTAGTTTTCCAAAAAGACGATAAACCGAAGAGTCAAGTGACTGCAACAGCTAATCAACGGAACCGAAAAAAGAAAAAAGAAAAAACGTCAGGCTGATTACTCGGCCTGGCGTTTTATTTCTTTTGTCAAAAAGAGCTTACACTCTTTGGACTTTACCTGATTTGAGTGCTCTAGCAGATACCCAAACACGTTTAGGTTTACCGTTCACAAGAATACGGACTTTTTGAAGGTTAGCTCCCCAAGTACGTCTGTTAGCATTCATTGCGTGGGAACGATTGTTACCCGCACTTGCTTTACGACCAGTAATTACACATTCTTTAGCCATGTTTATGTCCTCCTCGCTAATAATGATTAAGCGATTCACTATCTAATTCGCATACCATAATACTTTATCACAGGAAATAAAGGCTTGCAACCTTTTTTAATACCTCTTTCAAGGAGTAGACCTTTACAGTTCATAATTTCTAAACAGATACTTCTCCTTTTCTAAAGTTAGAGTGTATAGTACAATGGAAATATCGATTAAGGATGCAGGAGGGGAAGCTTTCATGTCCATTGAATTGAAAAATGATTATGGCACTATTGATATTACAAACGATGTAATAGCTCAAGTGGTTGGAGAGGCGACTATCGAATGCTACGGAATTGTTGGCATGGCTTCGCGTCATCAAATCCGGGACGGTCTTACGGATATTCTTGGAAAAGATAATTATGCCAAAGGTGTTATCGTAAGAAATATTGGTGAAGAGACACATATCGATATGTACGTCATTGTCGGTTATGGAACTAAAATTTCTGAGGTTGCCAACCAAGTGCAGTCCAAAGTCATGTACACATTAAAAAAGACATTATCGTTAACGGTGGATTCTGTGAATATATTTGTTCAAGGAGTTCGGGTGACGAACTGATAGAAGGAGGAAAACATTTCAATGAATTTTATTGATGGAGTTAAATTTGCTGATATGGTGAAGATGGGAGCACACCATCTTCATCTTAATGCGGATTATGTCGATTCATTAAACGTGTTTCCAGTACCCGATGGTGATACAGGAACGAATATGAATCTATCCATGACGTCGGGTGCTAAAGAGACAGCATCTCATGTGACGGCACATCTGGGAAAGACTGCGCAGGCATTATCGAAAGGCTTATTAATGGGAGCTCGCGGTAATTCAGGCGTCATACTTTCCCAACTATTCCGCGGCTTCGGAAAAGCAGTTGAAGAAGATGCGACATTGACGAGCAGTAAATTTGCTGAGGCACTTGAATACGGTGTGCAAACTGCGTATAAAGCAGTCATGAAGCCTGTAGAAGGTACTATTTTGACTGTGGCAAAAGATGCGGCTAACAAAGGTGTCGAAGTTTCTAAGACAACAGATGAAATCATCGAAGTGATGGAAGCGATTGTAGAAGAATCGAAAGCTTCTCTCAAACGCACGCCTGATCTGCTTCCGGTGTTAAAGGAAGTAGGAGTCGTTGATAGTGGCGGACAAGGACTGGTATATGTTTACGAAGGTTTCCTTGCGTGTCTGAAAGGTGAAGAACTTCCAGAGAGAGTTGCCACTGATTCAATGGATGAAATGGTAAATGCCGAACATCATCGTGGAGTTCAAGGTTTCATGAATACTGAAGACATTGTCTTTGGCTATTGCACCGAATTTATGGTGAAATTTGAGGATGAAAAGGCTAAAACTCATCCGTTCGAAGAAACAGAATTCCGGTTAGATCTGAGTAAATTCGGTGACTCGTTACTCGTCATTTCTGATGAAGAAATAGCGAAAGTACATATACACACTGAAGAGCCTGGAGATGCGTTGAACTATGCGCAAAAATATGGGTCGCTTATCAATATAAAAATTGAAAACATGCGTCAACAGCATATTGATATCGTTGGTGAAAATCATACGACAAATAAGGTTGAAGCATCCCATCCTTATGCTATCGTAACAGTTGCCATGGGTGCTGGTGTAGCGGATCTATTGAAAAGCATTGGAGCTTCAACAGTCATAGAAGGCGGCCAAACGATGAACCCTTCCACTGAAGATATTGTGCAGGCTCTCAAAGACGTAGGCGCAGAACGCGCAATTATTTTACCTAATAATAAAAACATCATAATGGCTGCAAAACAGGCAGCAGAAGTTAGTGGAATTGAAGCGGCTGTTGTTGAAACGAAATCCGTACCTGAAGGGTTGGCAGCTATACTTGCTTTTAATCCTGAAGCTGGAGTAGTAGAGAACGAAAAGGCGATGTCGAATGCTGCATCTGGTGTAAAAACTGGACAAGTTACGCACTCCATCCGAGATACATCCATTGATGGTATTACGATAAAAAAAGATGATTTTATGGGCCTAGCAGGTAGTAAAATTGTAATCTCGAATCCATCTTTGGATACAGTGATGAAATCATTGCTTGAGTCTTTAATTGATGAAGATGATGAAATTGTCACGCTTATTTATGGTGAAGGAGTTTCTGAAGAAGATGCTTCAGAAATTGCCGAGTTCTTAGAATCAACTTACGATCATATCGAAGTGGAATTGTATAATGGAAAACAACCGCTTTATCCATATATTCTCTCGGTTGAGTAATAGGACGGAAGTGAACGGTATGCTCGATTTTTGAGTGTGCCGTTTTCTTTGTTTTCGCTGTTTTGTTTTTATCGTGCAATTCATGTAAAATAGTTGTAAGCGCTTCGCTTCTTATTTAAAGGGGGTATTCAAATTGAAATACAGATCAGTTTTTGAAATTATCGGTCCTGTTATGGTAGGTCCATCATCATCACATACAGCAGGTGCAGCTCGAATTGGCCTTGTAGCAAGAGATTTGTTTGGTAGACAACCTGAATACGCAAAAATCCATCTATACGGTTCTTTCGCCGAAACGTATAAAGGCCATGGTACAGATGTGGCAATTATCGGTGGTCTTCTCAATTACGATACATTTGATGAACGCATTAAAACATCCTTTGCAGATGCAACTGCACTCGGAATGACATTTGAATTCATTCCTGAAGAAGAAGAAGCGGTGCATCCTAACACAGCGAGAGTCATTATCGGTGACAGTATGGGTGAAATGGAACTTGTCGGCATTTCGATTGGCGGAGGAACGATGGAAGTCGTGGAATTGAATGGATTCCCACTTAGGCTCTCTGGACATTTCCCTGCACTTTTAATTGTCCATGATGATCGTGCGGGAGTCATTGCAGGTGTGTCTAATATAATTGCCGCTCACGATATGAACATTGCTCATATGGAAGTCGGTCGTAAAGAAAAAGGGAAGATGGCACTTATGGTCATTGAAGTTGATCAAATGTTTGACGAGAGTTTACTTGATCAATTGAAATCATTGCCAAATGTAACACAAGTTTCGACATTGGCAAATTAATCCCAAAAATACGTAAGCATACAAAGGAGGAACAAATACATGGAAGTCCTATTTGGTACTGTTAAAGAACTGGTGGCATTAGCAGAAAAGGAAAATAAGCCGATTTCCGAGATTATGATTGAACAAGAAATGCAGATAACAAGACGTACACGTGAAGAGATTGTAGCGCAGATGGACAATAATCTATCGGTTATGGAAGCTGCAATTGAAGAAGGATTAAAAGGCGTACAATCTACATCAGGATTAACAGGTGGAGACGCTGTTCTCCTGCAAAATTATATTAAGACAGGTAAATCCTTGTCTGGTGAACTCTTATTGGACGCTGTTAGTAAAGCTGTAGCGACGAATGAGGTGAATGCTGCTATGGGCATGATTTGCGCAACACCTACTGCAGGTGCAGCGGGGATTGTACCAGGCACACTTTTCGCTGTAAAAGAAAAGTTGAATCCAACTCGAGAACAGATGGTTAATTATTTATTTACATCGGGTGCTTTTGGATTTATCGTTGCCAATAATGCATCCATTTCCGGCGCGGCTGGCGGATGTCAGGCGGAAACTGGTTCTGCAGGCTCAATGGCTGCAGCGGCAATTGTCGAAATGGCGGGTGGAACACCACAGCAAAGTGCTGAAGCCTTTTCAATTGTTATGAAGAACATGCTTGGACTTGTCTGTGATCCTGTTGCAGGGCTTGTTGAAGTGCCTTGTGTGAAAAGGAATGCTATGGGAGCTGCGAAAGCACTTGTCGGTGCGGATATGGCCCTAGCAGGTGTTGTAAGTAAAATTCCTACTGATGAAGTAATTGAAGCGATGCATAAAATTGGCCAGTCTATGCCTTCTGCACTTAGAGAAACTGCTAAAGGCGGATTAGCAGCTACTCCAACAGGAAAAGCGTTGGAAGCTGAGATTTTCGGGAAGGATAAAGCGGGTCGTGACACCGTCAATTCATGATTCGGTTCTGAATTTGAAAGGTGTCGGCAAAGCATCGGCTGAACAACTTCAAAAGTTAGGAATAGGTACAATTGAACAATTGATTGACACATTTCCATATCGTCATGAAGATTTCAGACTTAAAAATCTAGCCGAAACACCACATAATGAACGTGTCACCATTGAAGGAAGGGTCGAAAGCGAGCCTTCTGTTCTTTTTTTAGGGAAAAACCGCTCCCGTATGCAAGTTCGTTTACTCGCTGGTAATCATTTAATCAAAGCCGTTTTTTTCAATCAGCACTATTTGAAGGATAGAATTGAGATGGGTGCTGTTGTCACAGTAACAGGCAAATGGGACAGAGGTAGGCAAGTAATTAATGTAAGTAATTTCAGTTTGGGTCCAAAAACGGATCAAGCTGATTTTGAGCCAGTATATAGTTTGAAAAATGTCATGCATCAAAAGACGTTTCGCAAGTATATGAGACAAGCGCTAGATGCATGTGTAAATGAGATGGAAGATGCTTTGCCAAACTCCTTGAGGGAAGAATATAAACTTCCTGCTATTGGAGAAGCGCTTGAAATGGTTCATTTCCCGAAATCGCCTACAGATGTTAAACAAGCTAGAAGGCGTTTCGTGTATGAAGAACTTTTGAAATTCCAGTTAAAAATGGTTTATTTGAAGAATAAAAGAAAAGAAGACGAGCATGGTACTCAGATTGACTATGACCTTGATCGTTTAAAAGAGTTCATCGCTTCGTTGCCGTTTGAACTCACAGATGCACAAAAAAAAGTTGTCAATGAGCTCTGCTTGGGGATAAAGAGCCCTGTAAGGATGAATCGGTTGCTTCAAGGTGATGTAGGTTCAGGTAAAACAGTTGTCGCCGCAATTGCTTTGTTTGCTGTCATTACTGCATCGTTTCAAGGGGCATTAATGGCGCCTACAGAAATATTGGCCGAACAGCACGCAGATTCTTTTTCCGGATGGCTAGAACCATTGGGGGTGAAAATCGCTTTTCTATCTGGTTCCACAAAAAGTAAAACGAGAAAAATCATTTTGGAGCAGTTGGCAAATGGAGAAATCGATTTACTTATCGGCACGCATGCTTTAATCCAGCCGGATGTGGAGTTCGCGAAACTAGGGCTCGTCATTACGGATGAACAACATCGTTTCGGAGTTGAACAACGTCGTGTACTGCGTGAAAAAGGGTTAAATCCTGATGTTTTATTCATGACTGCGACACCTATTCCAAGGACATTGGCAATAACGGTCTTTGGGGAAATGGATGTCTCGATTTTAGATGAAATGCCTGCAGGCAGGAAGAAAATTGAGACGTATTGGTTGAAGGAGGATTCCTTATTACCAGTTTTAAAAAAGATGGAAAAAGAATTGCAGGCTGGAAGGCAATCTTACGTCATTTGCCCGCTTATCGAGGAATCAGACAAATTGGATGTCCAAAATGCGGTAGATGTCCATGCGCAACTAAGTGCTCATTTCGCAGGACGGTTTACTGTCGGCCTAATGCATGGAAGACTTCTTGCTTCAGAGAAAGATGCAATTATGCGTGATTTTAGTGAAGGAAAGATTGACTGTCTTGTATCGACGACTGTTGTAGAAGTTGGTGTGAACGTTCCTAATGCTACATTTATGTTAATCTATGATGCTACAAGATTCGGGCTTGCTCAACTGCATCAATTGCGTGGTAGGGTTGGTAGAGGGGCAGAACAATCGTATTGTGTGCTATTAGCTGACCCGAAAAACGAAGAAGGTAAAGAACGTATGCAGTCTATGACTGAAACGAATGATGGTTTCATATTGGCAGAAAAGGATCTTGAACTTCGTGGAGCAGGCGATTTTTTCGGCAGGAAACAAAGTGGCATGCCGGAATTCAAAATGGCTGATCTCGTCCACGACTTCAGAGCACTCGATACCGCAAGGAAAGATGCGGAAGTACTGTTGGCATCTGACGCTTTTTGGAATAGCTCTGAATTTGCGGAATTACGAGATGACCTTGTAAAATCTGGCGTCCTTTCTCAAGAACGGATAGATTAAAATAAAAAGAGGCTAGCGAGAGGGTTAATAATTTTTCTTGCACCTCTTTTTTGTACATAATAAAATGAATTTCTCTGTTGGCGCTTCATTGTTTTGTAGAAATCAATCAAGAACTATGATAATATACTGGTATTAGTACCAAGTGCTAATCCGGAAGGGTGAATTGATTGAGAATTCCCAAAGGAGTGAGGCAAAGTCGCCTTGTAACTAGCCTCGAACAAAATCCTTTTATGACTGACGAAGAGTTGGCAAAGCAGTTTAAAGTAAGTGTCCAAACTATCCGTCTCGATCGTTTGGAATGTGGAATTCCTGAATTACGTGAGCGGTTGAAGACTGTCGCTGCCCGAACGATGGAAGCCGAAGTTAAATCACTGCAATCTGATGAAGTGATCGGAGAGATTGTTGATATAGTGTTGGACAAAAGAGCGATTTCCATATTTGATGTTACTGAAGACCATGTGTTCCAGCGGAATGGAATTGCAAGGGGACATCATCTTTTCGCGCAGGCGAATTCACTTGCCGTCGCAGTCCTTGATGATGATTTGGCACTGACCGTCACGTCAACAGTTAACTTTCTAAGGCCAGTCAAAGCCGGGCACCGTGTCATTGCACGTGCAACCGTGGACAAAGAACGCTCCAATGAGAGGCGCACTTTTGTCGAAGTCACGTCCACCGTTGGAAGCGACGTCGTTTTCACAGGTCAATTTCAGATGTATCAGACGACTGAACAGAGCGGGAGGAAAAATTAATGATCATCGCATTGGATGGTATGGGTGGAGATCATGCGCCCGGTGAAATAATGAATGGAGCGATAAAAAGTCTTCTTGAATTCGAAGATATACATATACATATTTATGGAGATGAAGTGAAGATGTCTCCATTTATGCAACAGCATGAACGCTTGAAGGTAGTTCACTGCTCCGAAAAGATAGAGTCTGAAGATGAACCTGTACGAGCCATTCGGAGAAAAAAGGATGCTTCTATGGTAAGGATGGCTCAAGCTGTCAAAGACGGTGAGGCGGATGCTTGTGTATCTGCAGGCAATACGGGGGCGCTTATGGCTGCTGGATTATTTATCGTAGGACGTATTGATGGCATTTACCGTCCTGCATTGTCACCAACTTTACCGACGATTAATGGTCAAGGCTTCGTGTTTCTTGATGTTGGCGCAAATGCAGACGCCAAGCCTGTCCATTTGCAACAGTATGCGATTATGGGAAGTATTTATGCACAACAAGTAAGAGGTATTGACAAGCCTCGAGTAGGATTGTTGAATATTGGCACTGAAGAAGGTAAGGGTAACGACTTAACGAAGTCTGCATATTCTCTTCTTTCACAAGCCCCGATTAACTTTGTCGGGAATGTCGAGTCTCGAGATCTTTTATCTGGCGTGGCGGATGTCATAGTTACAGACGGATTTACGGGTAACATGGTGCTAAAAACGATTGAAGGAACTGCATCAGGTTTCTTTTCGATGCTTAAGGAAGTATATAGTTCTTCCTTAAAGACCAAGTTATCGGCCGCAATGGTCAAAGAGGATTTAAGAGGCTTGAAGAAGAAGATGGACTATACCGAATACGGTGGAGCAGGTTTATTCGGGCTGAACTCACCTGTTATTAAAGCGCACGGCTCGTCAAATGCAAATGCGGTTTACAATGCCGTTAGACAAGCTAGGACAATGGTGGAGTTTGACGTGTGCGGAACAATCGCACGAACAGTTGGAAAGGTGGATGCGGAATGACTAAAATCGCTTTTATATTCCCGGGACAAGGTTCTCAATCAGTCGGTATGGGTGTAGAATTGTCAAACCATCAGAACGGAAAACAGTACTTTGTGAAAGCTGATGAAGTTCTTGGATTTGGTATAAGCAGTTTAATGTCAGATGGGCCTCAGGAAGAACTTACGGTAACATATAATGCTCAACCTGCATTATTGACTGTTGGAGCTATGATTGCTTCCAGACTTTCTGAAGCAGGCATAACGCCAGCATACACAGCGGGACATAGTCTTGGAGAATACACTGCACTCGTCGCTTCAGGTGTGTTATCATTCGAAGATGGCGTATCTGCAGTTCACAAACGCGGCCAGTTCATGAACGAAGCTGTGCCTGCAGGTGAAGGGGCAATGGCAGCAATTCTCGGGTTGGATTCTGTGGCATTGGAAACAGTCACTAACTCCATTACAGCAGCTGGTTATCCAGTTCAGCCGGCCAACTTGAACTGTCCGGGACAAATCGTCATTTCAGGGACGAAAGAAGGCGTAGATCGGGCTTGTGAAGAACTGAAAGAAGTTGGCGCCAAACGGGCAATACCACTAAATGTAAGTGGTCCTTTCCATTCTTCACTTATGAAGCCGGCAGCAACTAATTTAAAATCCGCTTTGGATGATTTGCAAATGAATAATGCATTAATTCCTGTCATTGCAAATGTCAATGCACAGGCTGTAACTGATAAGGAAACTATCAAACAATTGCTTGTTGAGCAGTTATATTCACCGGTCTTGTGGGAAGATTCTGTTCGCACGTTGATTGAATCAGGCGTAACTCATTTCATTGAGTGTGGCCCGGGTAAAGTGTTGAGCGGATTAGTGAAAAAGATTGATCGGTCAGTGACGGTGATGCCTGTCTACGACGAAGAAACGTTGAATGCGGTCATCGAAGCAGCGAAAGGGTGGTAAGTATGGGGAGATTCGAAGGAAAGACGGCGATTGTTACAGGAGCATCGCGAGGCATCGGTCGTGAAATTGCATTGAAGTTAGGAAGAGAAGGCGCAAAAGTCGTAGTGAATTATAGTGGCAGCAAGGACAAAGCTGATGAAGTAGTGGCTATGATCATTGAAGATGGAGGAGAAGCTTTCGCATTCCAAGCGAATGTTTCTGATTCGGAGCAAGTTAAAGCGATGATTGACGCAACGATGGAAACATTTACTTCGATTGACTTTCTTGTGAACAATGCAGGAATCACACGTGACAATTTGTTGATGCGCATGAAGGAAGACGAATGGGATGATGTTATCGACATCAATCTAAAAGGCGTATTCTTATGTACTAAAGCAGTAACTCGCCAAATGATGAAACAGCGCGCTGGGAAAATCGTTAATTTAGCATCTGTTGTCGGTGTCATCGGCAATCCGGGTCAAGCAAACTATGTAGCAGCAAAAGCTGGTGTGATTGGTTTGACAAAAACGACTGCGAAGGAATTGGCAACGCGTAATATTACTGTCAATGCAGTGGCGCCTGGGTTTATCACAACAGATATGACAGATGCTTTACCTGAAGAAGTGAAGAATCAGATGCTGACAGCTATTCCATTGGGGAAACTGGGAAAATCCGAAGACGTCGCTGCTGCTGTAGCGTTCTTGCTATCGGAAGATGCTAGCTATATTACGGGACAGACGATTAATGTTGACGGTGGTATGGTGATGTAAGGTTTTACTACGCTTTTCTGCTGTCTAGGCTTCGTATGGCAGCTGCTCGGGTCGCTTCGGAAATAAGAGTAAAGGCAAAGAGCGCCTTTATCTTATTTCCTCCAGCGCCTGTCGCAGCAAACCGCCACTCTACGCTTTTCTGCTGTCTAGGCTTCGTGTGGCAGACCCTCGAGTCGCTTCAGTCTTGAAGCAAAAGGCAAAGAGCGCCTTTCGTTCAAGCCCTCCAGCGCTTGTCGGGTCTAAGCGCCACACTACGCTTTTCTGCTGTCTAGGCTTCGTGTGGCAGACCCTCGAGTCGCTTCGGTCTTGAAGCAAAAGGCAAAGAGCGCCTTTCGTTCAAGCCCTCCAGCGCTTGTCGGGTCTAAGCGCCACACTACGCTTTTCTGCTGTCTAGGCTTCGTGTGGCAGCTGCTCGGGTCGCTTCGGAAATAAGAGTAAAGGCAAAGAGCGCCTTTATCTTATTTCCTCCAGCGCCTGTCGCAGCAAACCGCCACTCTACGCTTTTCTTATTGAAAGGAGGTGACTATTTTGACTGTACTTGATCGTGTAACGAAAGTGGTTGTCGACCGTCTTGGGGTCGATGTGAGTGAAGTGAAACCTGAAGCTTCTTTCCGTGATGACCTTGGCGCCGATTCTTTGGATGTCGTTGAGCTCGTAATGGAGTTAGAAGATGAATTCGATATGGAAATTTCCGATGACGACGCCGAAAAAATCGGAACTGTCGGTGATGCTGTAAAATTTATCGAAGAAAAAGTAAATTGATTCCGGGATAATTGTGTCTTTTATGCAATTGCTTAATTGACTTAAATTCCATTAAGATGCTTTCATCCTTTCTTGTTTGAAGAAAAGGATTGAAAGCATCTTTGCATGTCAAAGCATAACCATGTAAAATTAAAGTCACTATAAATGGAAAGGTAGAATCTTGATGACTAATAAACGAACGAATAAAAACAAAAACTCCACATCTATCCTTTCGACTGAAGTAAGAAAGAAGTTTGAAGAGCTTCAAAAACATTTAAACATACACTTCAAAGATGAACTCCTTTTATATCATGCATTTACGCATTCATCTTATGTCAATGAGCATCGTAGAAAGAACTTTACCGATAATGAACGGTTGGAGTTTTTAGGGGATGCTGTATTGGAACTTGGTGTATCCAGATATCTTTATGCAACTGAACCTGGTATGAGTGAAGGTGAGTTGACTAAGTTACGTGCTGCTATCGTATGTGAACCTTCTCTCGTTAAATTTTCGAATGAATTGCATTTTGGTGAATACATCTTGCTAGGCAAAGGCGAGGAGCAAACGGGCGGAAGATTACGTCCGGCTTTATTGGCAGATGTTTTTGAAGCTTACATTGGAGCGTTATTTTTAGACCAAGGAATGGAACCGGTAACCGGGTTTCTTGAGAGTGTAGTATTCCCTAAAATTGGAGACGGTGCTTTTTCGCATGTGATGGATTATAAGAGCCGTTTGCAGGAGATGGTCCAGCAGACGAACACAGGCAGTCTGTCATATGAAATTATTGAAGAAAAAGGTCCAGCGCATGCGAAAAAGTTTGTAACCGTCGTACGATTGGAAGATCGTGAACTTGGGACAGGGATTGGTAGATCAAAGAAAGAAGCCGAGCAGGAAGCGGCCCGTCAAGCCATTCATGTACTTAAAGGAAATGTGGCCGAAGGGGAGAACTGATTGTGTTTCTTAAAAGAGTTGAAATCATAGGGTTCAAATCATTTGCTGAACGAATCGGGATTGATTTCGTTCCCGGCGTCACAGCAATTGTCGGACCAAACGGAAGTGGAAAAAGCAATATCACTGATGCGATTCGTTGGGTTCTTGGCGAACAATCAGCAAAGTCGTTACGTGGAGCCAAAATGGAAGACGTTATATTCGCGGGGAGCGATTCGCGTAAACCACTGAATTTTGCGGAAGTGACTCTCATCCTTGATAATACGAATGGTTTATTTCCATTAGATTATACTGAAATTAGTGTAAGTAGACGTGTATTCCGTTCAGGTGAGAGCCATTACCTATTAAACGGACAGCAGTGTAGATTGAAAGACATTAATGATGTTTTCATGGACTCAGGCTTGGGAAAAGAAGCGTTCTCGATTATATCTCAAGGCCGTGTAGACGAAATTCTGAACAGCCGACCTGAAGACAGAAGAAGTATTTTCGATGAGGCAGCAGGTGTATTGAAATACAAAACCCGTAAAAAGAAAGCCGAACACAAGCTTTTTGAAACAGAAGACAATTTGGATCGTGTCCTTGATATTTTAAACGAATTGGATACACGAATTGGTCCTTTGGAGAAGAATGCACAAGCTGCAGAGCGTCATCAAATACTTTCTGAGGAAGTTAGAGAGGCTGACGTTCGTTTATTGAATCACGACGGAGCACAACTGCGTAATGAAATCATTATGAAAACGAATCAGTTAGATGAAAAGCGTTCACATAGAAACCTTATGAAGAAAAAAATAACGGAAGCCGAAAATCAATCAAACGAATTGAAAAAGCAATTGAACGATATGGATACTCAATCAGATGCACTTCAAAAGGAACTGGTTGAAAAAAGTGCTGATGCCGAAAAGTGGGAGGGACGCCGACTTTTATCGTTAGAGAAGAAAAAGAATTCAGAACAGCAATTGACTCGTGTACAAAGCGAATTAACATCTTTTGCACAAAGCAAAGATGATCTTGTAGTAAAGATTACAGCTGCGAAGGAAAAGATGTCCAGTACTGAAACGGACATCGAAAAACTTCAGTCTGAAATAAATGAAATCACAAAAATCCTTAAACGTTCTGTAAAAGAAACAGAAAACGAAATTGAGGAATTGAAAGCTTCTTATATTGACTTGCTAAACGAAGAAGCAACAATTCGAAACGATTTGAAACATATTAATGAAAGAATGGAAGGTGAATTGACCTCCTCGAATCGTATCAGCGAACAGGCTACTGTATTAAAAAAGGCGATTGATGAATTAAACGGTAAAAAGAAAGTCCAGATTGAATCGATAACTTCACTTAAGAAACAAGTTGCTGCAACAGAAACCGCTTTTGCGAAATCCGATAAGCAATTTGCGGAGTCAGAAAAAGAATTGGCAAATCAAAAACAATTTTTACAGACTGCTATTAACAAGCAATCTGAAATGCATGGAAGGATGCGGGCTCTCAAAAGTTTGGAAGCGGACTTTTCGGGGTTTTACTCTGGCGTACGGGCCGTGCTCATTGCCAATAGTGAAGGCCGATTGCGTGGTATTGACGGTGCTGTCGCAGAACTTATATCTATGGATGACCAGTTTATAAAAGCGATTGAAACGGCTCTTGGCGGTGCGATGCAGCACATCGTAACCTCAACAGAAATGGAAGCAAGAAACGCAATCGGATATTTGAAAAAGAAAAATGCCGGCCGTGCAACCTTCCTGCCGAGAGATGTTATGAAACCACGAATTCTTCCACTATCGATTGTTCGGACTGTTGAACAGCATTCTGAGTATGTAGGAACGGCGGACAGTCTCGTTAGGACAGCACCGGAGTTTTCCATCATCAAGGAAAATTTACTCGGAATGACGCTTATTGCTCGCACGTTACAAGGAGCTTCTGCGATCGCTAAAATGATTGGTTATAAATACCGCATCGTTACACTTGATGGAGATGTAATAAATGCGGGTGGTTCATTAACGGGTGGTGGAGTTAAAGGACAGTCGACTGTCTTTTCAAGAAAAGCGGAAATGGAGACGTTGCAAAGCCAGTTATCCCGCATGTCATCTTCAATAGAAACCGCCAAGGCGAAAATTGGAGATTCCCATATAACCGTCTCTCGTCATATGCATGACGTTGAGAAGTATAGATTGCAACTAAATGAATTGCGACAGGAATTGGCATCAATTGAAAGGAAAATTCAAAATATCGATATGGAGATCCGCACATGTGAATCGGAACTTTCATTAATTGATAGAGGAAGAGAGGGCTCCAAAACTGTTGGCGATGAATTGAAAAGCAGGAAAGAGCATCTGCTTATTCGGCATGCGACTGTAAAAACAACACTTGAAACTACACGCACTGAAATTGAGACACTTGAGAGGCTGGCTGCCGATAGGCGGAAAGAAGAAGCTTCACTTATTACTAAGAATAGTGAACTTCGTGAAAATCTCGCTGTCCTTAAAGAGCAGAGAGGTCATCAACAATTACTTTTAACTGAGATGGAAGAAAGCGTTGAGCAAGTAAAGTCAAGAATGATCACGTTGGAACGAGAAAAGGCCTTGTATAATGAATATGAAAAAGGAATCGAATTAACGCCTGAAGAAATTGAGGCGAGTATTGAAAAGACGGCTACAGAAAAATCTTCCCTAGAGCAAGCTTTGTTGAAGATAAGAGAGAAGCGAAGTGTTTTTGTCAAAGATCTTGATGTCGAGGAAGAATTGCTGAGAAACTTGCGAGTAGAAGAAAGTCAGGCAGTTTCAAAGCTAAATGAGCTTAATATTACGATGTCGCGTCTTGAAGTGAAATATGAAGCTATTACAAACCGGTTGCTTGATGAATATGGATTGTATCCGGATTTTGAAAATGATATTAATTTTGATATAGAAACAACTCGACTACGCGTAGAGGAATTGAAAGATGAAATCACGCGTATTGGTTCTGTGAATCCGAGTGCTATTCTAGAATTCAAGGAAGTATCTGAGCGTCATGCGTTTTTGACGGAACAACGGAATGATCTGCTTGTAGCAAAAAGTACGTTGAATGAAGCGATGTCGGAAATGGATAGGGAAATGGAAATGCGTTTTAGCACAACATTCAATGCAGTCAAAAATAGATTCCATCATGTGTTCAAAGAAATGTTTGGTGGAGGGGATGCAGATCTCGTCCTTACAGAGCCAAACAACCTTTTGGAAACGGGTGTTGATATTGTCGCAAGACCACCGGGAAAGAAATTGCAAAACTTGAGTCTATTGTCGGGCGGTGAACGTGCTCTAACTGCTATTACACTATTGTTTTCGATTATCGAAGTACGTCCGGTACCATTTTGCATATTGGACGAAGTGGAAGCTGCGTTGGATGAAGCGAACGTTATTAGGTACAGCAAATACTTGAAAAAGTTCTCAAACAACACTCAATTCATTGTCATCACTCATCGTAAAGGTACAATGGAAGGTGCGGATGTGTTGTATGGTATTACTATGCAAGAATCAGGTGTATCAAAATTAATTTCCGTAAAGCTTTCGGAAGTTCCCGCTGAAGTGATGGACCATGTCTTATAAACGATAAGTTAATTGAAAAAGGAGAGAATGGATTTGTCTTTTTTTAAGAAATTGAAAGAAAAGATTACGGGTACAAACGAAACAGTGACGGTTACAGAAAAATTTAAAGATGGACTGTCGAAAACACGTAACTCGTTTACATCAAAAGTTAATGACCTTGTTGCACGCTTCCGCGAAGTAGATGAGGAGTTTTTTGAAGAGCTTGAAGAGGTGCTGTTGCAAGCGGACGTTGGCGTTGAAACGGTTATGGAATTAGTCGATCAGTTGCGCTGGGAAGTCCAACGGAAAAACATTAAGAATACTGACGGCATCCAATCTGTAATATCAGAAAAGCTTGTCGAGATTTATAAAGCGGGAGAAGAGTTGGATACTGAATTAAATATTCAGGACGGTTTGACAGTTATATTAATGGTTGGTGTTAACGGTGTTGGAAAGACAACGACGATTGGAAAGTTGGCTGCCCGTCTGAAAGATGAAGGGAAAACGGTTATGCTTGCCGCAGGTGACACGTTCCGCGCGGGAGCGATTGATCAGCTTGTTGTGTGGGGAGAGCGTGTTGGTGTTGAAGTAATTAAGCAATCCGAAGGATCCGATCCAGCAGCTGTCATGTATGATGCGATACGTGCTGCCAAAAATCGCAAAGTCGATGTATTAATTTGTGATACAGCAGGTCGTTTACAAAACAAGGTAAACCTTATGAGCGAATTGGAAAAGGTCCACCGGGTCATTGGTAAGGAAGTGGAAGGCGCGCCTCACGAAGTTCTATTAGCGCTCGACGCGACAACTGGCCAAAATGCGATGGTTCAAGCACAAACATTCAAGGATGCGACAAACGTCACTGGAATTGTCTTGACGAAACTTGATGGTACTGCTAAAGGTGGAATTGTACTAGCAATACGCAATAAATTAGATATTCCCGTGAAGTTTGTCGGATTAGGAGAAGGGATGGATGATCTGCAACCATTTGATCCTGAAAAATATGTCTATGGATTATTTGCTGACGGACTTGAAAGAGAAGCACAAGAGTAATATGGAATTTCGGCTTTGGTTCTTGCCTTTAAAGTAAATATACTTGACGGAAGAACTTTCCCGTAATAAGATGACAGAGGGAGGCGAATTAGGATGCTAGAAAAAACAACGCGCATCAATTTCCTCTATGATTTCTATCAGACATTGTTGACTGAGAAGCAGAGAACCTATATGCAACTTTATTATTTGGATGACTTATCTTTAGGTGAAATAGCTGAAGAATACGGTGTATCGAGACAAGCTGTTTATGATAATGTCAGAAGAACAGAAGCAATGTTGGAAGACTATGAACTTAAATTGAATCTATTTTCTAAATTCCGTAATCGGATGGAAATAGTTGAAGAGCTGGAAGAACTTTTTTCAGGCGATGATCCAACACGAACAAGAGCGCGGATTTTAATTTCCGCTCTAAAAGATCATGAGTAGGGGGCTCTATGCATGGCATTTGAAGGTTTAGCCCAGCGCCTGCAAGGGACGCTTCAGAAGATTAAGGGCAAAGGTAAGATAAACGAAGCTGACGTCAAAGAAATGATGCGTGAAGTGCGTTTCGCGCTCATCGAAGCCGATGTCAATTTAAAAGTAGTTAAAGAATTTATTAAGACGGTTAGTGAGCGTGCTGTCGGCCAAGATGTCATGAAGAGTTTGACGCCAGGGCAACAAGTCGTCAAAATTGTCCAGGATGAATTGACAAACTTGATGGGTGGAGAACAGAATCCTATTCAGTTTGCGAGGAAATCACCAACAGTCATCATGATGGTTGGGTTGCAAGGGGCAGGTAAAACGACGACGACCGGTAAACTAGCAACAGTTCTCCGTAAGCGTCACAACAAAAAACCGCTCCTTGTAGCAGCCGATATTTATCGTCCTGCTGCAATTCAGCAATTGGAAACGCTCGGCAAGCAATTGACGGTGCCTGTTTTCTCTATGGGAACAGATGTATCTCCAGTTGAGATTGCAAAACAAGCGCTGAAAGAAGCTGAAAAAGAGCATTATGATGTAGTGATTATTGATACCGCAGGTAGGCTGCATGTCGATGAAAAATTGATGCAAGAACTGAAAGATATCCGTGAATTGAGCAAACCTGATGAGGTCTTCTTAGTCGTGGATGCAATGACAGGTCAGGATGCCGTAAACGTCGCAAAGTCTTTTGACGAGGCGATAGGGATTACTGGTGTCGTCTTGACGAAGCTTGACGGCGATACGAGGGGTGGAGCAGCACTTTCAATCCGTTCCGTCACACAGAAACCGATCAAATTTGTCGGGATGGGCGAAAAGATGGATGCACTTGAACCATTCCATCCTGAACGGATGGCATCTAGAATTTTAGGGATGGGGGATGTCATGTCCCTTATCGAGAAGGCACAGGAGAATGTCGACGAAGAGAAAGCGAAAGAACTTGAACAAAAGTTCCGCACGCAAACCTTCACGCTTGACGACTTCCTCGATCAACTTCAGCAAGTGAAGAAGATGGGACCTCTTGACGAAATTCTTAAGATGATGCCTGGGGCGGGTAAAATAAAAGGTCTTGAAAACGCTAAAGTGGACGAAAGTCAGATGGGACGGGTGGAAGCGGTAATCCATTCAATGACGATTGCCGAACGAACGACACCTGAAATCATCAATGCGAACAGGCGTAAAAGAATAGCCAAAGGATCAGGCACTTCCATTCAGGAAGTGAACCGCTTATTGAAACAATTCGATGAAATGAAGAAAATGGTCAAACAAATGACCAACGTACAACAGAAGGGCAAAAAGAAGATGAAAATGCCTGGATTCGACTCTTTCTTTAAGTGAAACAGCTGAATTCCCTCATTTTTTTAAGGTGTTAAGAAAAAACACTTTACAAACAACAAAAACCTTGATAATATACTATCTTGTGTGAAACTATTCGGAGGTGCAAGTAAAAATGTCAGTAAAAATTCGTCTTAAACGTATGGGAGCAAAGAAAACTCCTTTCTATCGTATTGTTGTAGCAGATTCACGTTCACCACGTGATGGTCGTCAAATCGAAACAGTTGGTACTTACAATCCGCTAACTAAACCAGCAGAAGTAAAGATCAACGAAGAATTGGCGCTTAAATGGTTACAAAATGGCGCGAAACCATCTGATACAGTACGTAACCTGTTCTCAGATCAAGGCATTATGGAAAAGTACCACAATGCTAAATTAGGCAAGTAATTATAAAATTTAACGACGACTAGAAACTTATTTTTTGGTGGATAGTGAATGTTAAACGTATCAGACATATTTGGGAAATGACCTCACAATATGTCTGATTTTGCAAAGCCAACCTTGAAGTGGGGTCATATTGCCCGCATAAGTGGGATAACCAGGAGGGGTGGACATGGAGCAACTGATTGAAACGATTGTCAAACCTTTAGTCGATTATCCTGCAGATGTGCGGGTCGACAAAGAAGAACAGAATCATCGGGTCGCATACAAACTTTCCGTCAATCCCGAAGACATCGGGAAAGTGATTGGAAAGCAGGGACGTGTTGCTAAAGCGATACGGACTATAGTCTATTCGGCGGCAGGCAGTCATCAGGGTAAGAAGATTTACTTAGATATCGTCGACTGATTGATAGTAGCAGAACCCAATCAGCCATAAACGGCAGATCTTACGAGGATAGCTTCATCGCTTCCTTTGAAATCTGCGATGAAAGGAGGGAGCTCAGGTTCCTTCCTTTTTTGTCTATTCAAGCAGGCGGCATCACTATATAAATGTTCTAAATGAAGTATAAAAGGATGGTGTATCGGATGGAATGGTTTAATGTTGGAAAGATTGTTAACACACACGGTGTGCAAGGAGAAGTGAGAGTCATTTCGCGTACCCACTTTCCTGAAGAAAGATATGCAATCGGCAACGAACTTTCACTGTTCATGCCAAATGAAACGAAACCGATTCAATTAATCGTCAGGAGTCATCGGGTCCATAAGAATTTTGACCTTCTCACATTTGAAAATCATTTTAACCTTGTAGATGTAGAGAAATACCGAGATGGTTTGTTAAAAGTATCTGAAAACGAACTTGGTGAGCTGGATGAAGGTGAATTCTACTACCATGAGATTAAAGGGTGCACAGTCTTTACAGTGGATGGAGAAGAGCTTGGTGAAGTGACTGATATTTTGGAAACGGGTGCAAATGATGTTTGGACAATCACCCCAAAAACAGGAAAACCCCACCTTATCCCTTATATAGATGAAGTTGTCAAAGAAATTGATATTGATGCAAAGCGGATTATAATTGAACCGATGGACGGACTTCTTTCATGATGAAAATAGATGTGCTGTCTTTATTCCCTGAAATGTTTGACGGTGTATTGCATTCTTCTATTATGAAAAAAGCGCAGGAGAATGAAGCTGTTTCATTTTCAGTAACCGATTTTAGGGATTTTTCTGGTAACAAGCATCATAAAGTGGACGATTATCCGTACGGTGGAGGAGCGGGCATGGTGTTGAAGGCAGAGCCTTTGTTTGCCGCTGTTGAATCACTTACTATTGATGAATCGAAAAAGACGCGAGTAATACTCATGTGCCCGCAAGGAGAACGATTTACACAACAAAAAGCAGAAGAGCTTTCGGCAGAAGAACATCTTGTGTTTTTGTGTGGACATTATGAAGGCTATGACGAACGTATCCGTGAATACCTTGTCACGGATGAATTATCTCTTGGTGATTTCGTTTTGACTGGCGGAGAAATCGCCTCGATGGCGATCATTGACAGTGTTGTCAGACTGTTACCGAATGTACTTGGCAATTCGGATTCACCTGTTCATGATTCATTCTCAACTGGTCTGCTTGAACACCCCCAATATACGAGACCAGCTGACTTCAGAGGGATGAAAGTTCCGGATATTCTGTTGTCAGGAGACCATGGTAAAATTGAAAAGTGGAGACAGGAACAATCTTTGAAGAGGACATTTGAAAGAAGAAAAGACCTGTTGGATAAAGCGCCTTTAACTGAACATCAACAGAAACTGTTAAAAAGTTGGAATAGTAAACATAAAAACTGATACATCTTGCGCTTGACCCTTATTTATGGTAACATCGACTTTGTGCTTATATGAAGTGCACATACTGACTGGTGTTCCGCTGCAAAGGCAACAAGTGCAAGAGCATCTGTGGAGAAGGAGAGAAAACAACTATGCAACATATTATTACAGAAGTAACAAAAGATCAGCTTCGTACTGATCATCCTGATTTCCGTCCTGGGGACACTGTCCGCTTGCACGTGAAAATCGTAGAAGGAACGCGCGAGCGTATCCAGCTTTTTGAAGGTGTCGTCATCAAGCGTCGTGGAGGCGGAATCAGTGAAACTTTCACAGTCCGTAAAATCTCTAACGGTGTAGGTGTTGAGCGTACATTCCCTGTACACACTCCTAAAATTGCTACACTAGAAGTTACTCGTCGTGGTAAAGTACGCCGTGCGAAATTGTACTACCTTCGCAACCTACGCGGAAAAGCTGCACGTATCAAAGAACTCCGATAATAAGCAGACAGCGGGGAGCAATCTCCGCTGTTTATTTTTTCTGAGGAAAGGAGACCAAACGCGGTCTCCTTTCTTTTTGCCTCCAGCTCCAGGTGCTAATAAGATACCTTAATTTCTGTAAAACTGCAGAAATACGGCAAATCGAACCCTTCGCAGTTCGATTGTCTCAGGTCATAAGCCGAGGCTGCTATGGCGAAGGACGTCACTCCACATACCCGTCTTATGCCTGTCGACCCTAAACGGCACCTTGCACTTTTGTTTTTTGCCTGGAATATGAATTGACTGTATAATAAGGATAGTAGGTTGGCGGGAGGTATTGGTTATGAATGAAGAGAAGAAGAAAAATGAAACATGGGAATGGGCAAAAGCGTTATTGATCGCTTTCGGACTGGCGGCAATCATTAGGATATTCTTATTCACCCCAATCGTTGTTGACGGCATCTCAATGATGCCTACTCTAGAACATGGCGATAAAATGATTGTTAACAAAATCGGTTATACACTAGGCGAACCAGATCGTTTTGATATAGTCGTATTCCATGCTCCAGAAAAAAAGGACTACATTAAAAGAGTTATCGGTCTACCTGGCGATGAAGTGGAGTACCGTGACGATGTTTTGTATATTAATAACGAGCCGTATAACGAGCCCTATTTGGATAAATACAAAGCTGAAGTGAACGATGGACCTCTAACTGAAGATTTTACACTCGATGAGAAAATTGGTTCGGTTACCGTACCTGAAGGCAGTGTATTTGTTATGGGGGATAATCGACGTAAAAGCAAAGACTCCAGACATATTGGAGCAGTTTCGATTGATGAGATTATCGGCAATACGAAACTTGTCTTTTGGCCGATAAAAGATTTCGGTATCGTGGACTGACGAAAGGTGTGAAATACATGACAATTCAATGGTTTCCCGGCCATATGGCCAAAGCTAGACGTGAAGTAACTGAACAGTTAAAACTAGTGGATATCGTTTTTGAACTAATTGATGCACGACTGCCTCTTTCATCAAGAAATCCGATGATCGATGAAGTGATAAACCAGAAACCGAGATTGTTGATTTTGAATAAGATGGATCTTGCAGATGATAAAGAGACCGATCGGTGGATTAATTACTTTGACTCTCAGGGCATCCGAGCTGTCGCTATCAATTCATTTGAAGGGAAAGGTCTTCAAACCGTTACAAAAGCGGCAAAAGAGATACTTGCGCCTAAAATCGAGCGCATGAAAAAAAGAGGAATTAGACCAGGAGCTATCCGAGCAATGATTGTCGGCATACCAAATGTAGGGAAATCGACGTTAATTAATCGACTAGCCAAAAAAAATATTGCTAAAACAGGCAATAAACCAGGTGTCACTAAAGCGCAACAATGGATAAAGTTTGAAAAAGAACTTGAACTACTCGATACCCCAGGAATCCTATGGCCAAAATTTGAAGACCAAGCTGTTGGATACAAATTGGCACTAACTGGTGCCATTAAAGACACCGTTGTCAATATGGAGAATCTGGCTGTGTATGGTCTCCGCTTTCTGGAGACGAACTATCCGGACCGCCTTCAAAAAAGATATGGGTTAACTGTCGTAGGTGATGATATCCAGCAGATCTTCAACCATATCGGTGAAGCGAGAAAAGTTTATACCGTTGGTGGAGAAATCGATTATGATAAAGTGTCTGAACTGATTGTACAAGATATTAGAAGTGAGTTGCTTGGAAAATTGACATTCGATTTTACATCTGAACAACATATCGAAAAGGCTGATTCAGTTACGGATTAAATCCGTGACTATCGGCCTTTTCTTATAGGGAAACGGAAATAACTTACGTATCTTGCCGATATAAAGCAAAATGTCGATTCTAGCAACTATACATATAGAAGGTGAAAAGGATGAAAACGATTAAAGAAATAGCACAAGCATTAAGTTCTACCATTGAACCTGAACAATGGATGAAAGAACTTGAAATGGATGGTAGAGCGGGTGTGCAAAAAGAATTAGCACGTTGGATTAGAAATTATGACAAGAGAAAACTTTTGCAGTCGTTACATGATTCTAAAATTGCGTTTGACAATCACTACAAGCCGTTTAGTTCAACATTGCTTGCAGGAGTCGACGAAGCGGGAAGAGGACCGCTAGCAGGTCCTGTGGTGTGTGCTGCGGTCATATTACCGCATGATGTATCGATGCTCATCGGACTTGATGATTCGAAGCAACTTTCGAAACCTGAAAGAGAAAGACTCGCAAAGCTAATTAAAACCATCGCTGTCAGTTATTCAGTCCATATACAACCAGCCGAACGAATCGATTTGATCAATATATACGCCGCTACAAGGGAATCGATGGAACTGGCTGTTGGCAATCTTTCAACGAAACCCGATATCGTTTTGGCAGATGCAATGTCACTTATCGTAGATTGTCCATGTGAATCGATTATAAAAGGTGATGCGAAAAGCTTATCCATCGCTGCAGCTTCTATTCTTGCGAAAACAACTAGGGATAACTTGATGGAAGAGCTCGATATGGATTTTCCGATGTATCAATTTAAAAAGAATGCAGGATATGGTACCGCTGTACATCTAGAAGCGTTAAATACCTATGGACCGTGCATTCACCATAGGAAGACATTTGAACCTGTTAAATCCATTCTGGGGAGAGGTGTTGTATAAATGACGTATTCTTCTATTCCCACACGCATAACAGTCCAGCCCGTGACAGCTGTACAAAAAAACGTCACTTTGCGTGAAGGGCAAATGTTTCATGGTCAGATTAAGCAACTGTACCCGGGACAGATGGCAGAAGTGCAAATCGGTAATCAAAATCTGATGGCAAAGTTGGAAGTTCCGATGAAAACAGGTGACGCGTATTATTTTCAAGTGAAATCCACAGAACCTGAACTGCAACTTAAAATTATATCCGGTCCCGTCCAGTCTTCAGAAGGGCAGACGAAACAATTGGCGAATCTAATTGATTCGATGAAATTACCGAACACGCAGGAAATCCAGGATCTATTAAAACAGTTTATGAAAAATCGTACACCGGTTTCGCGAGAAAACCTCTTGGCTGCAGAAAACCTGTTGAAATCAGTGCCTTCTGCCTTGCGACCTGAAGCATTGATTGCCATTCAAAAAGTTGTCGAATTAAAACTGCCGCTTACGCAAATGAATTTTAACTCTTTAATGGCTATGGAAACGAAAGAAGGACTGCATCCAGTTCTTGCTTCATTGAAAACGGTGCTAGCTGAAGATCTGTCTATTAACGCAAAAGTTAGCACGCCGATTCTGGAATCGTTGGAATCGATCTCTCGTGGCACTATAGCTACAACTACAGCGACCGAAAAAGCAGTTCTCGCAAGTGCAGTACTAAAACTTTTGGATAATACAGCCTCCAAAGAACAGAAATTCCAAGTTTTGCAAATGCTGAAACAAGAAGGGATACTACCTGTGCGAACGTCGTTGGCGAACTTGCAATCAGTCCTTCATACAGCATTAATGGATGTTGAAATGCCTGGAGTAGAGCAGAACATGCGGCAAAGTCAACAACATGCAGATCCTGTAGCTGTCCCATTGCAAGTTGCAAAAACGGAGATACCTTTACCTGCTACAGCGATCCATACTTCCTGGCAAAACATCCTCAAAACGGCTGAACTAGCGCGACCAGGAGACATTGCTCATTCTATTAATCAAATGAGAAGTGCTATCCAAAATGATGCTGTATTACAACAGTCCGTCAAAATTGAATTAAACGGGATATTGGACGGAATTGCTAAGCTACCAAACGGTGAAATACGAACTTCCGGATTGAGTGAACAATTGACACAGGTGCTTGTAAAAGTTATTGCAGAACAATCCCTATCATCTCCATTTAGAAGTGATACAGCGACAGGTATCACAAATTTGTTACAGATGGACAGTGGCACGAGATTAGCCGCTCTCTTTCATTCTGTTGAACAATCGCCATTACCTGTAACGAAAGAGTTGATTCAGGCAGCGCAATTGGCAGTTGGACAATCGATTGATGGCAAAGTAATGAAAGACACAATGCAAACAGTTTTTCGGTTCCTTGGCGTTAATTATGAATCTGGTCTTTTAAATCGTGATACGGATTTTGTGAAAACTGCGGAACTATTGAAACCGCAACTTGTGGCGCTGTTACAGGACAGCTCGATTTCACCCGCTGTAAGGGATGCTGCAGAAGCGGTAGTTTCTCGTATGAATGGTCCGATGTTGCAATCAAGCGATATGGGAATAAACCAACAGTTAGTCATGCAGTTGCCGCTAGGCATGCTTGGCAAGAGGATTGACGCGACATTGGAATGGAATGGCAGATTGAAAGATGATGGAAAGATTGACCCGGATTATGCGAGAATCATGTTTTATCTCGAACTTGAATCTATCGAGAAGACCGTTATTGATATGCAAGTTCAAAACCGTGTTGTCACGGTAACTGTCTTTAACGAAGATGATCGTTTGAAAATCATCGGAGCTGCTTTGCAGGACAAGTTGAAGAAAGGACTTGAATCGGCTGATTACAAACTGTCGGGTGTGTCATTCAAAAATTTTGATGAAGAAAAAAAGCTACCTCTAGTAAAGCGTGAAACAAAACAGGACCAACAAGGAGTGGACTTTCGTATATGACGGACAATAAGCATATCCGCAAAGAAGCTATTGCCTTATCGTATGATCCGAATGTCGGAGAAGCACCGAAAGTCATTGCTAAAGGAAGGGGGAAAATAGCTGAAAACATTCTAGCGAAAGCAGAAGAACATAATGTTCCCATCCAAGAAGATCCGACATTAGTGGAACTACTTGGACAGCTAGATGTCAATGAAACAATACCGGAACAATTGTATCAGGCTGTTGCAGAAGTATTCGCATTTATCTACCACGTCGACCGTAATCATCGTTCAGAAAAAGCAAATAGCAGAAAATGACGAAGTATGTCAAAAAATATCGTACAATAAAGCATTCAATTGTGGACATTTATTGACATTGTGACTACAATAGATACGGCAGTAAATAATAGCTACAAGTTCGATTGGAGGATGTAAGATGAATATCCATGAATATCAAGGAAAGCAACTGCTTCGTGATTACGGTGTTGCTGTTTCAAACGGTCGGGTAGCATTCTCTCCCGAAGAAGCTGTAAAAGCAGCGAAAGAGCTTACACCAGGTATCTATGTTGTAAAAGCACAGATCCATGCTGGTGGACGCGGTAAAGCTGGTGGTGTTAAGATTGCTAAAAATCTTGACGAAGTACGTGAATATGCAAAAGAACTACTTGGTAAAACGCTCGTTACGCATCAGACTGGTCCTGAAGGTAAAGAAGTTAAACGACTTCTTGTTGAAGAAGGATCAGACATCAAGAAAGAATACTATATTGGTCTAGTTGTTGACCGTGCTACAGATCGCGTGACGTTAATGGGATCTGAAGAAGGCGGAATGGATATTGAAGAAGTAGCAGAAGCTACGCCTGAAAAAATATTCAAAGAAGTCATTGATCCGGTTGTTGGCTTAACAGGCTTCCAAGCGCGTCGTATGGCATTTAACATGAATATTCCTGCGCATCTTGTGAACAAGGCTGCTAAATTCATGTTGGGTCTGTATCAAGTATTCAATGAAAAAGATGCTTCAATCGTAGAAATCAATCCATTAGTCGTTACAGGCGATGATAACGTATTGGCACTAGATGCTAAGTTTAACTTCGATGACAATGCTTTATTCCGTCATAAAGACATCGTTGAACTACGAGATTATGATGAAGAGGATCCAAAAGAAATCGAAGCTTCCAAGTATGATTTAAGCTATATTTCATTGGACGGAAACATTGGCTGTATGGTCAACGGTGCAGGACTTGCCATGGCTACGATGGATACAATCAATTACTACGGCGGATCACCCGCAAACTTCCTTGACGTTGGGGGCGGCGCGACAGCTGAAAAAGTAACTGAAGCATTCAAAATCATCCTTTCTGATGAGCATGTCAAAGGGATCTTCGTCAATATCTTCGGTGGCATCATGAAGTGTGACGTCATTGCTGAAGGTGTCATTGTAGCTGCGAAGGAAGTAGGCCTTGAAGTACCATTAGTCGTACGTTTGGAAGGTACAAATGTCGATAAAGGTAAAGCTTTGTTGAATGAATCAGGATTGAACATCATCGCTGCTGATACTATGGCAGACGGTGCACAAAAGATTGTTGAACTCGTAGGCTAAGAAAGGCAGGGACAAACGATGGCAATTTATATTAATAAAGATACAAAAGTGATTGTACAAGGTATTACAGGCTCTACAGCACTTTTCCATACGAAGCAGATGCTTGAATATGGAACAAAAATCGTCGGCGGAGTAACTCCCGGCAAAGGTGGAACTGAAGTCGAAGGTGTACCTGTTTTCAATACTGTTGAAGAAGCAGTAAAAGCAACAGGTGCAAACGTATCCGTCATCTATGTACCAGCTCCTTTTGCTGCTGATGCAATTCTGGAAGCTGTGGATGCAGAATTGGATATGGCTATTTGTATTACTGAGCATATTCCGGTTATTGACATGATCAAAGTGAAACGCTATATGGAAGGCAAAAAGACTCGTTTAGTCGGTCCGAACTGCCCAGGTGTTATCACTGCTGATGAGTGTAAAATCGGAATCATGCCAGGATATATCCATACTAAAGGCCACGTAGGCGTAGTATCACGTTCTGGTACATTGACGTATGAAGCGACTCACCAACTTAGCCAAGCTGGAATCGGTCAAACGACTGCAGTTGGTATTGGTGGAGACCCGGTCAATGGCACGAATTTCATTGACGTTCTTAAAGAATTCAATGAAGATCCTGAAACGTATGCGGTCGTCATGATCGGCGAAATCGGTGGAACTGCTGAAGAAGAAGCGGCTGAATGGGTAAAAGAGAATATGACTAAACCTGTTGTAGGCTTCATCGGTGGACAAACTGCACCTGAAGGAAAGCGTATGGGCCATGCTGGCGCAATCATTTCCGGAGGTAAAGGAACTGCTGCTGAAAAGATCAAAGCATTGAACGCTGCTGGTATTGAAGTAGCTGATACTCCATCTGTAATCGGTGAAACATTGATTAAAGTAATTAAAGAAAAAGGTCTTTACGACAAATGTAAAACTCATTAATAATAGTGAACGGCATGCGGGATTTCTGCATGCTGTTCTTTTACATTTTCATAATAAAGGAGGAACGAAATGAAACTGTCAAATCTCGATGAAAAATTACTAGTTTTACATTATGTTTATCCAGTCCCTTTCAATAAATTGGCACAACTATTGAAAAGTGACCCCGAACTTCTTAATCTATTCCTTTACAAAAGCTCTGAACTTGCGCGGTTGTTGAAAATTCCAGAGTCTAAAGCATCCCAGTTGAATGAACAGCTTAAACGACATGAAAAAACCCCTTTTTCTCACCTATATAATCAGGAAGATATTATACCTATCCCGATTACACATCATGATTATCCCCATATGCTTAAATGGCTTGTCGATCCGCCAGCGGTAATTTATGTGAAAGGCGACCTCTCCATTTTGAGAGCATCCATTAAAATTGCTATTATTGGTTCAAGAAAAGCTGGATCTTATTCAAAACAATCTTTGTCGTTAATTGTACCGCCACTTATTAATCAAAATATCGTCATAGTTTCTGGTCTTGCTAAAGGAGCGGATACGATGGCGCATGAATCTGCTATATCTTTTGGAGGAAAAACGATTGCTGTATTAGGGCATGGGTTGTTCCATTTATATCCAAAAGAAAATTACGAACTTGCTTGGAAAATAGGTAGTGAACATCTCTTATTGACGGAGTATCCACCTTATTTCAGACCAACCAAATGGACATTTCCTATGAGAAACCGAATTATTAGCGGTTTATCCGATTCGATTATCATAACTGAATCTGAAGAAAAAAGTGGAACGATGAGTACGGTTGATCATGCACTAGAGCATGGAAAGACGATTTATGCTGTGCCAGGACCCATTACCTCACTATTATCGATTGGTCCAAATAAATTGATTGAACAAGGCGCAAAACCTATATGGAACGGCTACCAAGCAGTGGAAAACATCTTAATTCAATGATGGAAATGAACTTCCTCATATTGAAAAGGTTGATTTTAAATCAAATCTGTTATACATTTTGCAACAGATATTCTTTTACGTCCGTATTCACCATCAAGTCGAATGGGCATGAATATATAAACAGTGCCTATCGGGTGAATAAATAGGAAACCTCTATGAGGAGGAAAATGACAATGGCAGATTATTTAGTAATAGTTGAGTCGCCCGCAAAGGCGAAAACGATTGAGCGGTATTTAGGAAAAAAGTATAAAGTACGTGCTTCTATCGGACACTTGAGAGATTTACCCCGTAGTCAGATGGGTGTAGATACTGAAAATAATTATGAACCGAAATACATCACTATCCGTGGTAAAGGACCAATTTTACAAGAATTGAAAAAAGACGCGAAAAAAGCTAAGAAAATATTTCTCGCGGCTGACCCCGACAGAGAAGGGGAAGCAATAGCCTGGCATTTAGCACATCAACTTGGTGTTGATATTGAATCTGATTGTCGAGTCGTCTTTAACGAAATTACAAAAGATGCAATTAAAGACTCATTTAAATCGCCTAGACCTATTGACATGAACCGTGTAGACGCACAACAAGCGAGAAGGATATTGGATAGACTAGTAGGCTATAACATCAGTCCGATACTGTGGAAGAAAGTTAAAAAAGGCTTGTCGGCAGGTCGTGTGCAATCTGTCGCTTTACGTATGATCATCGATCGGGAGAATGAAATAAATGCATTTACTCCTGAAGAATATTGGAGTATTGTCGGTCAATTTACAAAAGATGGGAAAGAGTTTGAAGCTTCGTTTTATGGAGATTCCAAGAAGAAAATCAAACTTGAAAACCGGAAACAGGTAGATGAAATACTTTCGCGTATGACAGAGGACAAATTTGAAATTACGAATCTCGTCAAAAAGGAAAGAAAGAGAAATCCTGCCCCTCCATTTACAACGTCTTCTTTACAACAGGAGTCAGCTAGGAAGTTGAATTTCAGAGCGCGGAAAACAATGATGCTCGCTCAGCAGCTATATGAAGGTATTAATACAGGAAAAGAAGGAATTGTCGGTTTAATTACGTATATGAGAACTGATTCCACGAGAATTTCAGACACTGCCAAAAATGAAGCTGTTTCATTCATCGAAACGATGTATGGCAAAGATTATATTGGTACTACCAAACCAAAAGCCAAAGAATCAGCGAATACGCAGGATGCCCATGAAGCTGTCAGACCGACATCAGTTATGAGGCCGCCAGATGCAATGAAACAGTTCCTTACAAGAGATCAGCATAGACTGTACAAACTGATTTGGGAACGTTTTGTCGCAAGCCAGATGGCATCAGCGGTGTTAGATACTGTATCAGCAGATCTTATGAATGGTGAAGTGAAGTTTAGAGCAACAGGATCAGAAGTAAAATTTCCCGGTTTCATGAAAGTGTATATAGAAGGGGAAGATGATCAGGAAGAGAAAAAGGACGGTATACTCCCTCCCCTTGAAAAAGGGGAACGGTTGAAAGGTCATGACATTGATCCGAAACAGCATTTTACGCAACCGCCTCCTAGGTACTCTGAGGCACGCCTTGTAAAAACATTGGAGGAGCTAGGAATAGGCCGCCCTTCTACGTATGCACCGACGTTGGATACAATACAAAAACGCGGCTATGTTACGTTGGATGCTAAGCGGTTCGTGCCTACAGAACTTGGTGGTATTGTCCATCAGGCAGTAAACCAATACTTTCCGGATATTATAGATATTGAATTCACTGCGGAAATGGAAAAGAGCCTTGACCATGTAGAAGAAGGTACGATTGAATGGAAACAAGTCATCGATGAATTTTACAGAGACTTCGAAAAGCATGTAAAGGTAGCCGATGAAGAAATGGAGAAAATTGAAATAAAAGATGAGCCAGCTGGAGAAGATTGCGAAAAATGCGGTAATGCAATGGTCTTTAAAATGGGGCGTTATGGAAAATTCATGGCGTGTTCAAACTTCCCGGACTGCCGGAATACAAAAGCGATTATCAAGCCTATTGGGGTCACTTGTCCCACATGTAAGGAAGGTCAAGTCGTTGAGCGTAAAAGTAAAACAAAACGGATTTTCTATGGTTGTGACCGATATCCGGAATGCGAATACGTCTCTTGGGATAAGCCGATTACTAGACCATGTCCAAAATGTCAAAACACTTTAGTGGAGAAAAGACTTAAAAAGGGTGTTCAGATCCAATGTACCGAATGTGATTACAAAGAAGTCACACAAGAATGATGAACTATACTTCCAAATGAATGAGCAATTAAAAGACTGCCGGGTGCATATACGCTCCTTCGGCAGTCTTTCATGTGTAGGATGGCCAAAATTGAACAAACTGTGTCTAAGAAAAGAAAAATCCGTGTGATGTCTGACATCTACAAACGAATGTGTTGCCGAAATGATAAACAATAATGTATAGTAAATCTTGTATGAGTTTCGAATTTCCATATTAGTCCACTTATTCGTTCAATATAGTCTTTTTATAAATTTTTATTTTAAAAAAGACTATTCAAACATGTTGCAATTTTGCTATAATCGAATTGAGTGTTCGTGATTGGGGTGACACACTTGTCGAAAACCATTAATCCATTAGTTGTTTTTGCTGAATACATATCTTACATTCGTTTGGAGAAGAACTATTCACCCCGCACCATTTTAGAATATGAAAATGATATTAAAGAGTTCTATTCATTTCTAGAACAGGAAGGGTTGTCAGATCTAGCAGCTGTTGACTATTCCGAAGCGCGATTGTTTGTTACAACACTTTACGATAAAGGTTTATCTAGGGTGACAATTTCAAGGAAGATATCATCCATTAGATCTTTATATAAGTTTTGCAACGTACGATTCGGGATAGACGATAATGCATTCCGTTTGTTGTATCATCCAAAGAAGGAACAAAGGCTTCCTGCTTTTTTTTATGAGGAAGAATTGGAGGCTCTCTTTTCGGTCGGCGATGGTTATAGTCCAAAGTCACTAAGGAACCAAGCATTACTGGAATTACTGTATGCAACTGGTATCCGGGTAAGCGAATTGGTATCCATTGATCTTAAGGATATCGACAATGAGCTTGGTATTGTGAAGGTCATGGGAAAAGGGAGTAAGGAAAGATACGTGCCTTTTGGAAGCTTTGCGATGGAGGCTCTTGAATCCTATTTGTCGAATGGTCGTCCTATACTGATGAAAGATAAAAGCCATCGATCATTATTTGTTAACTTGCGCGGTGATCCGATTACTGCACGCGGAGTACGGCACGTGTTGAACGGGATGATGGAGGAAGCGATTATTCATCGCAAAATTCATCCTCATATGCTTCGCCATTCTTTTGCGACACATATGCTGTCGAATGGTGCGGATATGAGGACTGTTCAAGAACTGCTAGGGCATAGTCAATTATCTTCGACACAAGTGTATACGCATATTACAAAAGAACACTTGCGGAAAACTTATATGAATGCACATCCGCGAGCGTAGGAGGCTGAACTCATGGAATTTCATGCGACAACGATATTTGCTATCAGGCATAATGGTGTATGCGCGATGTCAGGAGACGGTCAAGTGACGATGGGGGAATCTGTTGTCATGAAGCATACAGCGAAAAAAGTGAGAAGATTATTTAACGATAAAATACTTGCCGGATTTGCTGGATCAGTAGCAGATGCATTTACACTGTTTGAACTGTTTGAAGGGAAACTGGCGGAATTTAACGGGAATCTTGAAAGAGCTTCTGTGGAGCTTGCCAAAGAGTGGCGTGGTGATCGTATACTAAGGAAATTAGAGGCAATGCTATTAGTTGCAGATAATGAACGACTTCTTCTCGTTTCTGGTACTGGTGAAGTAATTGAACCAGATGACGGAATCCTTGCTATTGGATCAGGCGGTAATTATGCTCTGGCTGCTGGCAGGGCATTGAAAAAGTACAGCGGCGAATCATTGACGGCAGAACAGATAGCAAGAGCAGCGCTCGAAACTGCTTCTGAAATTTGTGTTTACACAAATGACCGGATAATAGTGGAGGTGCTTCAATGAACGGGAAACACGAATTGACACCACGTGAATTGACCGCTTATCTCGACCGTTATATTGTCGGTCAGAATGCAGCCAAGAAAGCGGTAGCGGTTGCAATGCGCAATAGATATAGAAGAAGTCTTCTGACGGATGAAGAGAAGAGTGAAGTCATTCCTAAAAACATTTTAATGATAGGTCCGACAGGTGTCGGTAAAACTGAAATTGCGCGCAGAATTGCAAAGTTAGTTAATGCTCCTTTCATTAAAGTGGAAGCTACGAAATTTACTGAAGTCGGATATGTTGGCAGAGATGTGGAATCGATGATACGTGATCTTACCGAAACAGGGGTTAGAATCGTTCGGGAAGATATGCGCGAGTCGGTAAAAGGACAAGCTGAAATACTTGCCGAAGAACGGCTTGTAGAGCTTCTTGTTCCTGAGAAGAAGCGCAAGGGGAATATGCAAAATCCTTTTGAAATGCTTTTTGGTCAAAAAACACCCGAGCCCGAAAGTGATTCTCCTGAAGTGGAAGAGATCAGCCGGAAACGGTCTGATATCGCAATCCGTCTGAAGGATGGTCAATTGGAAGATGAGATGATTACTGTAGAAGTATCGTCCCAGCCACCTTCTATGTTTGATGCGTTACAAGGTTCTGGAATGGAACAGATGGGTGCGAACATGCAGGACGCATTATCATCGATGATGCCTAAGAAGACGGTAAAGCGTAAGATGAAAGTGAAGGATGCAAGAAAAGTTCTACAAGCGGAAGAAGCAGACAAGTTAATTGATCATGATGAGATTGCAAGAAAAGCGGTTGAACTTACCGAACAAACAGGTATTATTTTCCTTGATGAAATGGATAAGATCGCAAGTCGTGGGAATTCAGGTGGCTCTTCTGCGGATGTATCTCGGGAAGGTGTTCAACGCGACATTTTGCCGATTGTTGAAGGGTCAAGCGTATCAACAAAGTATGGAACGGTTAAAACCGACTATATACTCTTTATTGCTGCGGGTGCCTTCCATATGTCAAAACCGTCAGATATCATTCCTGAGTTGCAAGGTCGTTTTCCAATCAGGGTGGAACTTGATAAATTGACGAAGGCTGATTTTGTAAGGATTTTAAAAGAACCCGACTTTTCATTAATTAACCAGTATGAAAAACTGCTTGCTACAGAGAATGTAACTATAGAGTTTTCAGATGATGCAATTGCGAAAATTGCTGAGATTGCTTTTGATGTCAACGATAATACCGAAAATATCGGCGCGAGACGTCTCCACACGATTGTCGAGAAACTTCTTGAGGAGTTATCGTATGAAGCGGCAGATATCGGCCCTTCAACAATTAAGATAACGGAGAATTATGTCGAAGAAAAGTTGAAAAATATCGTAAAAAACAAAGATTTGTCACATTTTATCTTGTAAACGAAACGTTTTAGTTTATTTAATGATTGAAAAGCTTTAGAATATTCTTTAGCTTCATTTAAAACCAAGGAGGAAATATAAATGGCTCTATTAGCGAAAACAAGAAAGATCAATGCAATGTTACAAGAAACAGCAGGTAAGCAAGTGAATTTCAAGGAAATGGCATCAAAGTTAAGTTCTGTTATTGAATGTAATGCATTCATCGTTAGCAGAAAAGGAAAATTACTTGGACATGAGATTCACCAACAAATTGAAAACGAACGCATGAAACAAATGTTTGAAGATCGTAAATTCCCTGAAGACTACACGAAGAAAATAGCGGAAGTGAATGAAACTTCTTCTAATATCGACGTTTACAGTGATTATACTGTCTTCCCAGAAGAAGAGCGTGAAACTTTTAAAGAAGGTCTTACAACAATCGTTCCGATTATCGGTGGCGGAGAACGTCTTGGAACGTTAATCTTAGCTCGTTTAGAACAGAAGTTCACTGAAGACGATCTTATCCTAGCTGAATACGGCGCAACAGTCGTAGGTATGGAGATCTTGCGTGAAAGAGCAGAAGAAATCGAAGTTGAAGCTCGTAGCAAAGCTGTTGTTCAAATGGCGATCAACTCATTATCTTACAGTGAGCATGAAGCGATTGAACACATCTTCAAAGAACTTAATGGCAATGAAGGTCTTCTAGTTGCATCTAAGATTGCAGACCGCGTAGGCATTACACGTTCTGTTATCGTCAACGCGCTTCGTAAGCTTGAAAGTGCCGGTGTAATTGAATCACGCTCGCTAGGTATGAAAGGGACGTACATTAAAGTATTGAACAATAAATTCCTTGAAGAACTTGAGAACCAAAAAAACTAAATAAATATTAGTATGAATAACACTCCGACATCACTTTGTCGGAGTGTTATTTTTTTTGCAAAGGAAATACATGATTTGATTTATTTTATTAATTGAAAAAGTAAGAACGAGCAAATAGTCCTATTACCTACTTGCACTATTTCAAAAGTCATGTAAAAGAGTTGTTTGGAACTAGTGAAACTTATAAAATTCAATAGACAAAGTTCGCCAATATCCGATACAATAAGATATATGTTTTAATTATTTAAGTTTAATAGAAAAAGGTTTATTGAAAAAACTTTTAACGAACTTTGAGGTGAAATCGTAAATGAACATTTATGGATCAACAATATCCTTGTTAGAGCAAGGTTTAAATTTCTCATCTACTAAAGGGAAAGCTATATCGCAAAATATCGCTAATATCGACACGCCAAATTATAAAGCGAAAAATGTCAGCTTTAAAGACACATTGCATACTGTTCAACAGAACTCAATTACTGCTTACCAGACAAACGACTTACACATTAATTTTAAATCAAAAAGTTCACAACCTGGAGTGTCCAATTATTCTAATTTTCGTTATAGACAAGATGGAAACGGTGTGGACATGGACAAAGAGCAGGCGGACCTTGCTGCCAACCAAATTTATTATAATGCACTAATAGATCGCTTAAACGGTAAATTCGGAACGCTTCAAAATGTTATTAAAGGAGGCAGGTAACAATGTCGATTTTTCATAGTCTGAACACTTCCGCTTCGGCTCTGACGGCACAAAGACTTCGTATGGATGTCATTTCATCCAATATGGCAAATGTGGATACGACAAGAGGCAAAATGGTTGATGGAGAATGGCAACCATATCGCCGAAAGATGGTAAGCTTTCAACCTCGCGAAGGACAGTTCTCAAATATGTTGAACTTGGCAATGGGCAGTTCTGTGCACAGAGGAGTCGGCGAAGGCGTGAAAGTGAACGCAATTCAAGAGGATACTGAAACTCCTTTCAAACTCGTATTTGATCCTACGCATCCTGATGCGAATGAAGAAGGTTACGTGCAAATGCCTAATGTAGATCCATTACGTGAAATGATTGACTTAATGTCTGCAACTCGATCTTATGAAGCGAATGTCACTGTGCTAAATGCAAACAAAGCGATGCTAATGAAAGCACTTGAGATTGGTAAATAATGAGTAAGAAAAGGAGATCCAACTAAAATGGCCATGCAATCTATCCTTAACGCACAACAACTAGCACCTGTTATGAAGCTTGACATAACAGCACAAGCTACTCCGTACGAAGCGCAGCAAAGCTTCGGCGCATACTTAAAAAATGCAATACATGAAGTGAATCATAAACAGATCGAGTCGGATGTTATGACGAAAAAACTGATTATGGGCGAAAATGTTGACTTGCATAATGTGATGATCACTGCGCAAAAAGCGACAATAGCACTTAATGCAACGATGGAAGTTCGAAATAAGGTCGTTGAAGCGTATCAGGAAATCATACGTATGCCTGTCTAATACCAGATGGCCGAAAACATCTGGAGGGTGTTCCTTAATATGTAAGCAGACCGGGGGATTAGAATGAAAGATCGATTGACGAAAATCAGGACCGATATACAACAGTTCTGGTCAAGTCGGACAAAAGTACAAAAAATGACATATATCTCATCAGCAGTAGCTGTAGTAGCCATAGCTGCTTTCTTAACTTTCTTCCTATCACGAACTGAATATGTGCCTTTATACAAGGATGTTTCACGAGCTGAGATCGGTAGAATAAAAGAACAGCTTGATGCACAAGGGATACAAAGTCAAGTTGCACCTGGAGGCACTTCTATTTTAGTGCCTAAACAGCAGGTTGACAGTCTCCTTGTCTCACTGGCGGCTGAAGGGTACCCTCATACAGGGACGATCGATTATTCGTTTTTCTCTCAAAATGCGGGATTTGGAACGACGGACAATGAATTTAATATGATTAAGCTTGCGTCCATGCAAACGGAATTGGCCAACCTCATTAAAGGGATTCAAGGTGTCAAAGATGCCAATGTCATGATCACCTTGCCGACACAAAGTGTTTTCCTTAACGAATCAGTGGAAAGTGCAAGTGCAGCGATTATGTTAGTGACAGAACCTGGGCATCAATTTACAGAGCCTCAAGTAAATGCTTTATACAACTTGGTGTCTAAAAGTTTGCCGAATTTGTCGACAGATGACATTAAAATTGTTAATCAATATTCAGAATCCATTGAACTGAAGTCGGGATCATCTTCAAACTATATAGTTGATCAGATGGAACTTAAAAAGAATATTGAGAAGGACTTGCAACGTAAAGTCCAAATGATGCTCGGTACGATGATTGGACAAGACAAAGTTATCGTGTCTGTTACAACGGATATCGACTTTAAACAGGAAAATAGACAAGAAAATCTTGTGGATCGTGTTGATGAAGATCTCGATAGTTTGGCAATTAGTGTCCAACGTATTACAGAATCATTTTCCGGTAACGGAGCTGTTGTCGGTGGAGTTCCTGAAGGTGAAGACCCGACTGATAACAGAACGAACTATGTTGAAGGAAATAATGCTAACGGTGACTATGATCGTTTAGAAGAGACTATTAATAATGAAGTGAACAGGATTCGTAAGGACATTGTTGAAAGTCCTTATAAAATCCGTGATATTGGAATTCAAGTCATGGTGGAACCACCTAATGTAGACGATTTGAATTCATTCACAAGCACTGAAGAAGTGAAAAGTATTCTTAAGGCAATTATTAGCACATCCATCGATAAAACATATTTACCGGAAACTATTACTGATCAGTATTGGGAAGATAAGATTGCGATTTCTACCCAAGTGTTCAATGGCAAAGTTACACCGATCGATTCAGCATCTCAAACAGCAATACCATGGTGGGTTTATGTAATTGGTGCTGTCATGCTTATAGTAATTATAATTGTCGTGTTTGCTTTGTTCCGCAAACGAAAACGTGATCAGGAATTAGATGAACAACTAATTATAGAAGAACAACAAGAATCTATTCAAATTGATGATATTAATACTGAGCAAGAGACTGAAGCTACATTACGAAAGAAACAGCTGGAAAAAATGGCGAAAGATAAGCCTGAGGAGTTCGCTAAATTATTGAGAACTTGGATTGCCGAAGATTGATGGAGGGATAATTGTGGTAAAGAAAGAGAAAGGCATGACCGGTAAACAAAAAGCTGCACTCCTCCTCATTTCTTTGGGGCCGGAAGTCTCAGCGGCTGTATATAAGCATTTGACCGAAGAGGAGATTGAAAGATTAACTCTAGAGATTTCCGGCGTAAAAAAGGTAGATTCCGTTGTGAAAGATGAGATTATTTCGGAGTTTCATAATATTGCGCTTGCACAAGATTACATCTCTCAAGGTGGAATCGGATATGCAAAAACAGTTCTTGAAAAAGCATTAGGGAAAGATCATGCACAAGCCATTATTAATCGCCTCACATCGTCATTACAAGTGCGTCCTTTCGATTTTGCGCGTAGAGCAGATCCGGGACAGATTTTAAACTTCATCCAAAATGAACATCCGCAAACAATCGCATTAATATTGTCTTATTTGGATGCTGAACAGGCGGGGATGATTCTTTCTTCACTACCACAGGAAATGCAAGCAGACATTGCAAAAAGAATTGCAACGATGGATTCCACTTCACCTGAAGTTATTAGTGAAATCGAAGCCGTGTTGGAACGGAAATTGTCCTCTACAGTTACACAGGATTTCTCTGAAACTGGAGGTGTCGATGCAGTTGTTCAAGTGTTAAACGGTGTAGACCGTGCTACTGAGAAGACGATTCTCGATGCACTTGAAATTCAGGATCCTGAACTTGCAGAAGAAATTCGAAAAAGAATGTTCGTTTTCGAAGATATCGTCACATTGGATAACCGTTCTATACAACGTATTGTTAGGGAATGTGAAAACGAAGACCTTGTATTGTCTATTAAAGTGTCGAGTGAGGAAGTACGCGAAATACTCTTTAAGAACATGTCACAGCGTATGGCCGAATCATTCCAAGAAGAAATGGAAGTTATGGGCCCTGTCAGATTGCGTGATGTCGAAGAAGCGCAAGCGAGGATTGTATCCATCATTAGAAGACTGGAAGATTCAGGTGAAATCATCATAGCCCGCGGTGGAGGGGATGACGTCATTGTCTAACATTTTCCGTTCTGAGCGGACGGTTTCAAAAGAAGGCAACGTTAAAGAAATTACAATTCGTAATTTAAATATGCCTGAGAATGAATCTATGAAGGAAGAAACGTTATCTAGAGACGTGTTTTTTCTTGAGCGAGACAAGTTACTAAAAGAAGCGCGTATGACAATTGAAATTGAAAAAGCAAATCTTCATCATCTAAGACAGACTGCGATGGATGATATAAAGGATATGCATGCAGCTTGGGCGAATGAAAAGATGAAATTGCAACAGAGCGCTTATGACGAAGGATTCCAAGTAGGTTACGAAGAGGGTCGCAACAAAGCGTTAGTAGAAATGACGGATGCCGTGAAATTAGCGAATGATGCAGTCGCTCTATCACGTGAGAATGCTGTCAAGTATTTGGAAAGCCAAGAAAGAGTTATTCTTGAGCTGGCAATGCGAACTGCCGAAAGGATTCTCGGTAGCGTATTGGATGAGAACGATGAGACTTTCATTACGATGGTTAAAAGAGGATTAAAAGAGGCAAGGGAATCTAAAGAAATCAAACTTTACGTGTCACTTGAAGACTATGAAAATGTTTCTAGAAACAGAAACGAACTTGCTGCAGTGTTCCCTCCTGATATTCCTTTCCTTATTTTCGCTAATGAAGATTTTGACAAGAATGAGTGCTTCATTGAAACGAATCAAGGAAGAATCGTTGTGAGTTTAGATGATCAACTGATTGAACTGAAGGAGAAACTTGTAGAATTGATGGAAAGTGGTGACTGAAATGAAGAAAGCTGAAGAACTGATAGGATATATTTCAAAGTTGAATACTTTCCCAAAGTTCGGACGCGTTGTTCGTGTTGTTGGCTTGATGATTGAGTCTCAAGGTCCGGTCAGTTCAGTCGGTGACGTTTGTCATATCCATTTAAATAATGGCAAAGATTCTATTATTCTTGCGGAAGTTGTTGGATTCCGTGAAGAAATCGTTATTCTTATGCCATATACAAGCATTAATGATATTTCTAGCGGATGTCTTGTTGAAAGTACAGGAAAGCCTCTGGAAATAAAAGTAGGAATGAATCTGATTGGAAAAGTACTCGATTCAATGGGGAATCCGATTGATAAAAGTGCATTACCGAAAGGACTCTCTACGGTTAGTGCGGAGCAAGAACCTCCGAATGTGTTGTCGCGTAAATCAATTAATGAAAAATTAGCAGTAGGTGTCAAAGCAATTGACGGTATGCTCACTGTTGGAAATGGTCAACGTGTAGGAATATTTGCAGGCTCGGGTGTAGGGAAAAGTACACTACTTGGAATGATTGCAAGAAATACGACGGCTGATTTGAACGTAATCGGTCTTATCGGTGAACGTGGCCGTGAAGTCCGTGAATTTATTGAACGCGATCTCGGTCCTGAAGGTTTGAGTCGAACAATAGTAGTAGCTGCTACTTCGGACCAGCCGGCACTTATGCGTATAAAAGGTGCTTTCACAGCAACTGCAATTGCCGAATATTTCCGAGATAAAGGCATGAATGTCATGCTCATGATGGACTCTGTTACCCGTGTTGCAATGGCACAACGTGAAATAGGTCTAGCAGTCGGTGAACCACCTGCGACAAGAGGATATACGCCTTCTGTTTTTTCTATATTACCTAAATTGTTAGAACGCACAGGTACGAATGAAGTTGGTGCTATTACCGCTTTTTATACGGTCCTTGTCGACGGAGATGATATGAACGAACCAATTGCGGATGCTGTACGTGGTATTTTGGATGGGCATATTGTGTTGGACAGAACACTTGCAAACAAAGGTCAGTATCCAGCGATAAACGTTTTAAAGAGTGTTAGTCGTTTAATGAATCATATCGCAAGTCCGGAGCATGTAAAAGCAGCGGAGAAACTTCGTGAATTATATTATACATATGATAAATCCGAAGATCTAATTAACATCGGTGCATATAAGCGAGGGACTTCACGAGAGATTGATGAAGCGATTGAATTCGAACCGCATATTACGAACTACTTAAAACAAAGTTATAAAGACAATGTGAACATGGAAGACAGTATTAGTGAATTGATTTCACTGGCTCCAGGAGGTGGCTCACGTTGAAACCATATCAATATAGATTTGAAAAAGTTCTTAATTTTCGTGAACAGGAAAAAACGGATACGGAAATAGAATTTAAAAAGTCTGTTGAATCTTTTGAAATCGTCGCAAATGAGCTGTATGAAGTGCTGAAAAAGAAAGAGGAAGTAACTGATAAACATCAACAGAAGCTTCGGGAAGGTTTTTTCATCACAGATATCCATCAATTTGCGAATTTTATCGACAGTTTAGAAAAGCGTATTGAAACACTCCAACAATCTGTTATTAAAGCCCGTTCAAAAATGAATTGGTATGAAGAGAAATTGTTGGAAAGATCCATTGAAGTAAAGAAGTACGAAAAGATGAAAGAAAAAGACAAAGAGCATTATCGAACGGAAATGGAACAAACAGAAGCGATCATGCTAGACGAATTGTCGACATTGAAGTTCCAAAGAAGAGAAACAGGGTGGTAATGTGGCTAAAAAGTCTGGTCAATTAAAAACCGAAAAGAAGAAAGGTACACGGGTCTTCCAAGAGTTGTTACTCTGGACACTCATTCCTTTATTATTTACAACAATGGTCCTTCTCGTCATTGCGTATGTTGCTGACATTAATGTATTTGATAAAGCAAAAGAATTGACACAGTCACTTCCTTTTATCGAAAAGGATAGTGAAGAAGATGATGTTTCAGCAGAGCTTGCAATGGATGAGCGAGTTGTCACACTTCAGGCTGAAATCCAAGAAAAAGAAGCTCAACTATTCAAACTCCAGGAAGAACTCGACAAATCTATTGTAGAAAAAGAAGATCTTCTCATCGAACAGAAAAATCTTTTGAATGAAATCGAGTTATTGAAAGTTCAAAAAGATGATTCAAGACGAGATATGAAAGAAATTATTTCCACGTTCGAAAAGATGTCACCTAAATCCGCTGCACCTGTCATTTCAAAAATGAGCGATGCAGAAGCGATTCAGATACTCACTAGCTTGAAACCAGACATACTTGCGCCGATATTAGAAAAGATGTCTGTCGAAGACGCCGCAAAATATACAAGTCTTATGACGAAATAACTAGAAAAAAGTAGTATAATAGAGATTGAGGGGAGGTGAATGAAAAAGTGAATATCGGTGCGTTACAAGCAATGATGGGAGTAGGCGGTAAAACACTAACTAATTCTGCTCAAAGTACAGAATCTTCGATGCAGTCGTTTGGTAATGTGTTTGCTGGAATTACGATGAAAAATGCGCCTGGGATCAAATTAGGAAACGAAGAAGCAATGAAAATTCCGTTAGAGATGATTCAACTATTATTCGACGCAAAAACACCAGAAGAGCTTGAACAAGCATTGCAAGCAATACCTGGTTATGAAAACATCGAGCTATCCAACAATATGGAAGCCATAGGAACTATCAGTAGTATAGAAGACTTGGCAAAAATGCTTTCTGTCGAATGCGAGAAATTGCTTGAGACTTTGAAGGACATTTTGAAAAAGACGAATCTCAAAGAGGAAGAAATAGATGGATTAACGACCTCAACTGATTTATGGACATTGTTGAGTGTTATTGAGAAGCAAGGCATGAATTTTTTTCAACAATTCAATGTCTCTGTTGAGAAATCAGCAAATCACAACGAAGCCATCAATTTATTGGCTTTCTTAAAAGCTATGGAACTGACAGCTCCAAAAGTTGATATGACACTTCCTATGGAACAAAAGATGTTCAGTTTTCAATCGATGGTTCAAAGTGCGTCAGAACAATTTCAACAACTCACTCTGAGTGCGAACCCGGTTAAGCAGGACGTCATGCAATTTATCAATCAATCAAATTTCAGAGTAGTTGTACAAGCTGATTCAGCTTCTTCAACTTCAGATGAAAATGCAACTCAAAAACAACCTGAAACAATTAACCAAGTATCAAACAGCGCAAATATCGCAGTCACAGCAACAAGAGCAGAATTTTCATTAACTCAAACTGACTCTGCAGGCTCATCACGCAGTGAAGCTTTGATGCGTGAAATGCAAATGCTATTTAAACGATCGAACTTCGGTCAAGTCGGCGGATCAACAAGGATGCTTATCAAGCTTTATCCGGAACATCTAGGTCAAATCCGTATAGAACTGCATGAAACAAATGGTGTTCTTACTGCGAGAATATTAGCTTCAACTGCTTTGGCAAAAGGTATGTTAGACAGCCAAATGCATCAATTGAGAAATGCGTTAGCGCAACAGAATCTGCAAGTAGAACGGATTGACGTAACACAGTCCATTCAGGAATCTTCGAAAAACGAGCGTGAACAAGCTTTCAATGAACAGTTCAATCGTGAGCAGAAGGAAGAGTCCAAGCAAAATAACAGTTCATCCGGAGACGATGAAATGTCATTTGAAGAAATTATGATTGAATTGGAGGTGTAGTATAGTGCCAGAAGTACAAAAACCAATAACGGATTCAATGTACCTTATGAATCAACAACGTGACCAACGTAAAACAGGTCCTGACACGATGGGAAAAGATGCTTTCATGAAAATTCTCATTGCACAGTTGACGAATCAGGATCCGACAAATCCAATGAAAGATAATGAATTCATCGCGCAGATGGCTCAATTTTCTTCATTAGAACAAACAATGAACTTGGCGAATGCATTTGAAAAGTTTGCACAAGCTCAAAATCAATCTCAGTTAATCCAATACAATCAATTTGTAGGTAAAAGTGTCAAGTGGCACGAAGTGACTGACAAAAAAGACGAAGAGGGCAAACCAATTATCAATGAAGGAACAGGCATTATCCAATCAACAAAGTATGTAAACGGTTCTGTCGTATTTACGATGGAGGACGGTAAAGAACTGACCCCAGGAAACATATCTGAAGTATTAGCAGGTTCAAACAATAATAGTTTAGTTGAAGCAAGCCAACTTATTGGTAAGACAGTAGGATATATGGATGGGGAAGTGGAAAAAACAGGAACCGTCGACTCTGTTTCCAATAAAAATGGCAAACTCGAATACATTTTAAGTGATGGTACTCGAATTGATGGAAAGTTATTTACATCAATAAGTAAATAGGTAGAGGAGCGAGGATATGGAGAAAGTAAACATCCACCACGTTCCGTCGCAGACACTCATACGCCAAGGACAACCGCATAAATCGATACAAAGCCCAAAGCAATCGTTTCTAGAACAACTCAACAAGGCAATCCAGCCACAAGAGTTGAAAATCAGCAAACATGCAACCGACAGATTGAGAGAACGCAATATCCATATTTCAGAAGTCGAATGGGCACACATCACAGACAAGGTGAACGAGGCAAAAGTGAAGGGAATCAAAGAATCGCTTGTACTCATGGATCAAGCAGCACTGATCGTCAGCGCAAAAAATTCCACAGTCATTACAGCGATGGATCGCATGGAAGCGAAAGACCAACTATTCACAAACATCGACGGCACAATCGTGCTAAGCTAACCGGCAGGACCTCAGACAGAGGATGCCACCGTACTACCGACCGAATGAGGTAGTACATATAATCCGAGGAGGAAAAATTAAAATGTTACGTTCTATGTACTCAGGAATCTCAGGCTTGAAAAACTTCCAAACTAAGTTGGATGTTATTGGTAATAATATTGCTAACGTTAATACTTATGGATTTAAAAAAGGACGAACGATTTTTAAAGACTTGATTTCACAGACTGTAGCTGGTGCTTCAGGTGGTAGTGATGCTCGTGGAGGTGTGAATCCTAAACAAGTAGGATTAGGATCACAAATTTCGGCTATTGACACAATTCATTCAGGAGGATCTACACAATTCACTGGGAATACTTTAGATTTAGCTCTTTCTGGCGATGGTTTTTTTCAGGTAGCTGATGGTATTGGTGTAGACGCTGAATCTGGTTCCGGCGAATTTACTAATCCTTTATATACAAGAGCAGGAAACTTTTATATGGACAACAATGGCTACCTGGTAAATTCTGACGGTAAATACTTAGTTGGATATGCTGTTGCTGGTTGGGATGGCGAGCCATCATCAGTGGCTACAGCTTATCCGAATGCAAATACAGTAGATAGTTCAGCTACTGTAGGCAATCTTGACTCAGATGATGATGGAGTAGCAGATTTGAATCCTACAACAGCTACAGGGGAATATACTCCACTACGCATTCCTAAAAATGCTCAATCAATGAGTGTTGCCCAGGATGGTACAGTCACTTTTGTGGACTCAGAAGGAACGCTTAAATGGGCTGGACAGTTAGTTTTGGCCAAATTTTCGAATCCTGGCGGTTTAAATAAAGCAGGAGGGAACTATTTCCAACAAACGGCTAACTCGGGGAATCCATTATTCCAAGTTGGTACAAAAGAAGGTATAGGTGCTATCGAATCAGGCTTCCTAGAAATGTCCAACGTCGATCTATCCGAAGAATTCACAGAAATGATCGTTGCACAACGTGGTTTCCAAGCAAACACACGTATTATCACAACATCGGATGAAATTTTGCAAGAACTTGTCAACTTGAAACGATAATAGTAATTCCAATACTATATTTACCCAGTTAGCAAGCCTCTCAAACATACAAAAGCTTCATCAGAAAAGGAGGGCCGGGCCGGCTCTGTGCCTGGCCCTTTACATATGATAAAAGTTACACGATTGAACGGTGCAATTTTCACATTAAATGCACTGTACATAGAGAAAGTGGAGACGTTCCCTGATACTACAATAACGCTGACGACGGGTACCAAATATGTCGTCCTCGATCCGGTTGATGTCATTAACCAACGCATTATCGATTTCTATCAATCGGTTCAATTGTTATCGAATCCACATATTTGGAGTGAAGAAGATGAAGAGTAAAGCACTAACCATTGCACTTATCGTTTTAGTCGTCATTTCGTTATTAAGTATAATCGGACTCGTTCTCAAGTTGCAGTTAACTAATAACGACGGCTCGACTGAACCGAAAGAACCGACAATAGATGAAATTATTGAATCGTCCGTTGACATACCTGAAATCACGACAAATCTTTCAGGAAAGCAATTTATTAAAATTTCCTTGAAAATCCAGACAACCAATAAGAAGGCGGCTGAAGAGTTGCTGAAACGGGATTTCCAAGTGAAGAACCTTGTTATTCAAGAGCTGTCTGAAATGACAGCAGACGATTTTGCTGGGAAAGCCGGTAAGCAAGCATTCGAGGATTCAATTAAGGCACAGCTGAATCCGCTAATGCAGAGTGGAGAAATTGAGAAAGTGTATATTGTTTCTCACATCATTAATTAACGAACTAATTATGCACTTGGATTGGAGGTGGCTTTATGGCGGGAGATATTTTATCCCAACATGAAATTGATGCATTATTATCCGCAATATCTACTGGTGAAATGTCAGCGGATGAGATGAAAAAAGAAGATGACACGAAGAAGGTCAAAGTGTATGACTTTAAACGTGCGCTTCGATTTTCAAAAGACCAGATCCGAAGTTTGACGCGAATCCATGAAAACTTCGCCAGATTATTGACGACGTACTTTTCGGCGCAGTTGCGGACATATGTGCAAATTAATGTTGCCTCGGTCGATCAAATTCCATTTGAGGAATTCATCCGATCAATTCCTAACATGACGTTGCTCAATATATTTGAAGTTCCACCGCTTGAAGGTAATATCATCATGGAAGTGAATCCGAATGTCGCCTATTCCATGTTAGATCGATTAATGGGTGGGGTTGGGGATGGTCCTGGTAAAGTCGATAATATGACTGAAATCGAGACGAAGATTTTAACGAATTTATTTGAAAGATCTTTTGATAACTTGCGCGAAGCGTGGGCAGGAATTATAGAAATTGATCCTTTCCTTTCGGAGATGGAAGTCAATCCGCAATTTCTACAGATGATTTCTCCAAATGAGACGGTTGTCGTCATCTCATTCAATATTATGATCGGTGAATCTAGCGGAATGATAAATATTTGTATTCCTCACGTTGTCCTAGAACCGATTGTTCCAAATTTATCGGTTCGTTATTGGATGCAAACAAATAAAAAAGAACCATCTCCTGAACAAAGTATTATTTTAGAGAAACGATTAAAACAAGCAAGTTTGCCGATTACAACGGAACTTGGACAAGGTTCCATGTCTGTTGAAGATTTCTTGTATCTCCAATCGGGAGATGTTATATCGCTAGATACGAAAATTGAAGATCCTCTTATTGTGAAAGTCGGGGATATTCCAAAATTCACTGCACAACCAGGCCATATGAGAAACCGAATGGCTGTGCAAATTATTGATATATTAAACGGAGGGGATGAAGATGATGAGTGATAACGTGCTATCCCAAGAAGAAATTGAAGCTTTGTTACGTGGAGAACCGCTTCCTTCAGAAGAAGCCGCAACATCGTCCTCTGAGAATGATGATTTACAAAGTCATTTAAGTGAAATGGAAAAAGATGCTTTAGGTGAAGTAGGAAATATTTCATTCGGTAGCTCAGCTACAGCGTTGTCTTCGTTATTGGGACAAAAAGTCGAAATTACAACGCCTGAAATAACAGTGGTGGATAGAAGTTTGTTAGAAACGGAATTTGTCCATCCGTACGTCGCGATCCAAGTCGAATATACAGAAGGTTTGAATGGAACAAACCTTCTCGTCATTAAGCAAAGTGACGCGGCAATTATTGCAGATCTTATGCTTGGTGGAGATGGCCTTGCACCAAGTGAGGAGTTAAATGAAATCCATCTAAGCGCAGTGCAAGAAGCGATGAATCAAATGATGGGCTCTGCTGCAACGTCGATGTCGACTGTGTTCAATAAAAAAGTGGATATTTCTCCACCTTCTATTGATTTGTTCGATATTCAAAGCGTAGAAAGTGCTGAACAGATTCCAGAAAATGAATTGATGATTAAAGTGTCATTCGATTTAAAAGTCGGTTCATTAATTGACTCCAATATTATGCAATTATTTCCCTTGCAATTCGGTAAGAATTTAGTTGCTCAACTAATGGGCATGGGTTCTGAAGAAGAGACGGCTGTCACGATGGAAGAAGCCCCTGCTCCACAGGCGCAATCTCCAAGTCAGCAACAGAATTACGAACAACGGAACACAATGGATTATGGCAATCAGGCATCTTATCAGCAACCTGCACAACAGCAACAGCAGTATTATCAGGAACAGCCTATGCAACAACATGTACAGCAACAAATGCCACAAAGACAACAACAGCCGCCTGTACATGTACAACAAGCTCAATTTGCCAGTTTTGATGCACCATCGTTAAATCCTTCGGAGTCTAATAACTTAAATATGTTATTGGACATTCCGTTGAAAGTGACAGTTGAACTAGGCCGCACTAAGCGGTCCGTAAAAGAAATACTTGAAATGTCTAGCGGCTCCATTTTGGAATTGGACAAGCTTGCAGGTGAACCTGTTGATATTCTAGTGAATAATCGTCATATTGCTAGAGGCGAAGTAGTAGTCATCGATGAGAACTTTGGTGTACGCATCACAGATATTTTAAGTCAGACAGAACGTTTAAATAATTTAAGATAGAAATTGGGAGGTCAATGAGAATGGGTAAACGTATTTTAATAGTAGATGACGCGGCTTTCATGCGTATGATGATCAAGGACATTTTGACAAAGAATAATTTTGAAGTTGTAGGTGAAGCGGCTGACGGAGCACAGGCAGTCGAGAAATATTTAGAATTAAAACCTGACCTTGTCACAATGGATATTACAATGCCTGAAATGGATGGAATTGCAGCACTGAAAGCCATTAAAGAAAAAGATCCGTCTGCGACAATTATTATGTGTTCAGCGATGGGGCAACAAGCAATGGTTATCGATGCTATCCAGGCAGGGGCAAAAGATTTCATCGTCAAGCCGTTCCAGGCAGACCGTGTTGTCGAAGCGATTCAAAAAGCATTAGGTTGATCGTATGAGAGCATCAATTATTTCTAAGAAATCATTATCATTCATAGTAGCGTGCTTACTGTTCTTAACTTTACCTTCGCTTGTTGCATTTGCGGATTCTGATAATGACAAATTTCTTTCAGATCTTTATAAAACAGATAAAGACGAGAAGGATGGAAGTCCTGCCACCGAAGACAAAAGTGAACCGGCTGCCGATCGTTCAAAGAGCGAGGCAGCTAGTGGTTCTTCTTGGGGAGATTATGTAAGGATGATTTTTGCTTTCATCTTTGTCATCGCCCTATTGCTCGCATTGCTGAAGTTTTTGAACCGGAAGAACCGCATGTTTGAACAGCATCGGTTAATGAAGAACATGGGAGGCCTCTCATTAGGTCAACAGAAATCAGTACAACTTGTCATGATCGGTGACACTTACTATTTAGTAGGGGTCGGAGATGAAGTCAGATTGCTCAAGGAAATTGTCGATCCTGAAGAGGTACGTCAGTTGGAAAGTTATTTTGGCGAAGATGAGCTGAATACATCCCCTGGATTTATCAATAAGATAGTGACGTTCATTTCCGAAAGAGGAAATGCACGTTCAAATAGTCACGAAGAACAAGATGAATTCAAAAATATATTTTCAGCCAGATTGCATGAGCTGAAATCCGAACGAAAGAAACACTTAAGCCGATTGGAAGAAAAGGAGAGCAGAAAAGATGAATGATTTCGTCCAGTTTTTTTCGGACAGTGACGCGACAAACGTATCTACATCCATCAAAATGCTTCTTCTTCTCACTGTCCTGTCGCTTGCACCAGCGATTCTCATTCTGATGACATCATTTGCACGGATTGTAATAGTGCTGTCTTTTGTAAGGACTGCACTGGCAACACAGCAAATGCCGCCAAACCAAGTAATTGTGGGACTGGCACTGTTCTTGACCTTTTTCGTCATGGCTCCTACTTTCCAAGAAGTGAATGAAAAAGCCTTAACACCTTTATTCGCTGAAGAAATTTCACTTGACGAAGCGTATGAACAGATGAGTATTCCATTTAAAGAGTTCATGAGTAAACATACGAGACAAAAAGATCTGGAATTGTTCATTCGGTATAATAAAGCTGAACAGCCAGAATCATTAGAGGATATTCCCCTGACGATGTTAGTTCCAGCTTTTGCACTAAGTGAAATCAAAACGGCATTCCAGATGGGTTTCATGGTTTTTATACCATTTTTGGTCATTGATATGATTGTCGCAAGTGTTTTAATGTCCATGGGTATGATGATGTTACCGCCTGTAATGATATCATTGCCATTTAAAATACTGTTATTTGTCCTAGTAGATGGATGGTATCTCATAATCAAATCGCTGTTGCAAAGTTTTAGCTGAAGACGAATGATAAAGCGGTATTTAAAAATGGGAGTGAAAAAACATGACGGGCGAAATGGTCATAACGATAGCGGAGCGTGCGATATGGGTCATTTTGTTAGCGTCTGGCCCTCTATTGATTGTTGCATTAGTTACAGGATTGGCGGTCAGCATATTTCAAGCTACGACACAAATACAAGAACAGACATTGGCGTTTGTTCCAAAAATTATTGCAGTACTAGTTGCAATTATATTTTTTGGTCCTTGGATGCTGTCTAGAGTAACTGCTTATGCATCAGACATCTTTGAAAACCTAGTTAGGTATATAGGGTGATGTAATGGAAGATTTACTGCCATCGTTGGCTGTTTACCTACTCATACTGACGCGAGTCACTGCATTCATCGTCACGGTCCCATTGTTTTCATATCGTGCCATTCCAACGACACAGCGTGTTATTTTTGCCGCATTATTGGCGTGGGTGATGGTATATTCTATTGATGCTCCGGAACTTCAAATAGACGGTACATACATACTTCTTATTTTAAAAGAGGCCACCGTTGGCTTATCCATAGGAATCATTGCTTACATAGTCATGTCGGCGATTCAAATTGCAGGCGGATTTATTGATTTTCAGATGGGTTTCGCAATTGCTAACGTAATTGACCCTCAAACGGGAGCGCAATCACCGTTACTCGGTCAATTTTTTAACGTCTTAGCGATGTTATTGCTACTTACATTGAACGCTCATCACATGCTGTTGGATGGGATCTTTTACAGTTATCGCTTTATCCCAATGGACGTACTTTGGCCAGCATACGGAGACGAGAGACTTATAGAATTCATTGCACGGATATTCACAACGACGTTTGGCATTGCTTTTCAAATGTCCATACCAATTGTTGCTACATTATTCTTAGTAGATCTTGCATTAGGGATTACTGCGAGAACTGTCCCGCAATTAAATATTTTCGTTGTCGGTTTCCCGATTAAAATCGGTGTAAGTTTCCTTGTACTTGTTACGATGTTTACTGTCATGATTTCAATGATGCGAAAGTTGTTTGAAATTATGATGTCAGCTATGAGGGATTTGATGATCATCTTAGGGGGTGGCTGAAATGATGATTCGTTTGAATTTACAATTCTTCGCGGGGGAAAAGACGGAAAAAGCCACTCCTAAAAAACGTCTTGATTCTAGAAAAAAAGGTCAAGTACTAAAAAGTCAGGACGTTACAAGTGCTATTGTCATGCTTTTCGTTTTCATGTTTCTTTTTTTTGCTGCAGGTTTTATGCGTGACCGTTTCTATACTTTTTTTACACATACGTTCACTGAGTTCGTGCCGATTACCTCATTGGATGCGGACGGGGCGATGATGATTTATACGACGATGCTTACGCAAATGGCTTTTATCCTTCTCCCAGTCATGGTAGTTGCCGTCCTTGCGGGTATAATAGGGAATCTAGCTCAATTTGGCTTATTGTTTACGAGTGAGCCACTAAAATTCGATTTGAAAAAGATCGATCCAATTAAAGGGTTAAAACGGATATTTTCTATCCGTGCACTAGTGGAATTGATGAAGTCCTTACTAAAGATTTCTTTTATAGGATCAGTAACAACATTGCTTATCGTCATGAATATTGAGAAGGTGCTTGGTTTGGCATTTAAGACGCCAAAAGACACGATGATTGTCGTCGGACAGTTAGTGGCAATGATGGGCATTATCGCATCATTTGTCCTGTTGTTCATATCAATCTTGGATTATTTTTATCAGAAATATGATTATGAAAAAAACCTGAAAATGTCCAAACAGGATATTAAGGATGAATATAAAAATACAGAAGGGGATCCGATTATTAAATCCCGCATTAAGCAACGTCAGCGAGAAATGGCGATGAGAAGAATGATGCAGGAGGTCCCTCAAGCAGACGTTGTTATTACAAACCCGACCCACTTTGCAATTGCACTTAAATATGATGATGACCAGATGGATGCGCCAGTTGTTGTTGCGAAAGGCGCAGATTTCATCGCACAGAAGATAAAGTTGATTGCGAAAGAACATGAAATAGTTATGGTCGAAAACCGACCACTTGCAAGGGCCCTATATGATGATGTAGAAATTGGGGACCGGATCCCAGAAGAGTTTTTTAAAACAGTTGCTGAAATTTTAGCATACGTTTACCGTATTCAACAGAAAATCTAAGTATATTATGAGAAAGTAGGGATGACATGCAGTTTAGAGATATTGGTGTGTTAGCGTCAGTCATTATGATTGTCGCGATGCTCGTCATCCCGTTGCCAACTTGGCTTTTAAGTTTTCTAATTATCATCAATATTACATTGGCGCTAATGGTGTTACTAACATCCATGAATATGCAGGAAGCTTTGCAGTTTTCCATATTCCCATCATTACTACTCTTATTAACGCTATTCCGACTCGGACTGAACGTTTCTACAACACGTGCAATCCTTTCAAAAGGGGATGCAGGAGGAGTCGTTGACACGTTTGGTACTTTCGTAACTGGAGGAAATGTCGTCGTCGGTCTCGTCGTTTTCGTAATCTTGATCATTATTCAGTTCATTGTTATTACAAAAGGTTCGGAACGTGTATCTGAAGTTGCTGCACGTTTTACACTTGATGCAATGCCAGGGAAACAGATGAGTATTGATGCAGATTTAAATGCGGGCATGATTTCAGAGACGGAAGCGAGAACACGTCGAGAAAAAGTTAGTAATGAAGCGGATTTTTACGGAGCGATGGATGGAGCTACAAAATTCGTAAAAGGTGATGCGATTGCAGGCATTATTATCGTTATCATTAATTTGCTCGTTGGAATGATTATTGGTGTTGTCCAAATGGACTTGCCATTTGCTGAAGCAGCTGCACGATTTTCACGATTGACAGTAGGTGATGGAATCGTCTCGCAAATTCCTGCGCTACTAATCTCGACAGCTACAGGTATTGTTGTAACTCGAGCAGCATCTGAAGGAAATCTTGGTACAGATATTACGAAACAGCTATTGGGACAGCCTAAATTACTTATCGTTGCAGGAATTACAATATTCCTATTAGGTTTGTTCACCCCGATTAGTAACTTGTTTACAATACCTGTTGCCGCGGCATTAGGTATTGGAGCTTTCATGCTTTCCAGGAAGCCTGAAGAGAATCCTGATGAATTGTTGGAGATGGAAGAGGAAGTTGAAACGGAAGGATTGAAGAGCCCGGAAAACGTTGTCAACTTATTGAATGTGGATCCGATTGAATTCGAATTTGGTTACGGTCTAATTCCTTTAGTCGATGCACAGCAAGGCGGAGATTTGTTAGATCGTGTCGTTATGATACGAAGACAGCTTGCACTGGAACTCGGACTCGTCATTCCAGTCGTCCGGATTCGAGATAATATTCAATTACAACCGAACGAATACCGCATTAAAATCAAAGGCAATGAGTTGGCTAGAGGTGAACTTCTTCTTGACCATTATCTAGCGATGAGTCCAGGCGGGGATGATTCCATAATCGGGATTGATACGATCGAACCATCATTCGGTTTACCTGCTAAGTGGATTACAGAGGATGTAAAAGAAGATGCTGAAATAATGGGATACACTGTTGTCGATCCGCCAAGTGTCGTCTCTACCCATCTGACAGAAGTAATAAGAGCGAATGCTGCAGACCTTATCGGAAGACAAGAAACAAAACAACTTGTAGATCATGTTCGTGAAACGTATCCAATTCTTGTAGATGAATTAACACCAACGCCGTTATCGATTGGAGAAATTCAGAAAGTACTCGCAAAATTGTTGAATGAGAATGTTTCCATACGAAATCTTCCTATTATATTTGAGACGCTTGCGGACTATTCGAAATACTCTTCAGATATTGACTTACTTACTGAATACGTCAGACAATCTTTGGCTAGACAGATTACTTCACAATACTCGACCGGCAAAGATGCATTAAAGGTGCTGACAGTTTCGGGCAAAGTGGAGAAATTGATTGCTGATAATATTCAACAGACAGAGCAAGGAAACTACTTGTCAATCGATCCTTCAAGTTCTCAAGAAGTGTTGGAATCGATGGCAAGAGAAATTGAAAGAGTCGCATTAATGGATCAATCGCCTGTTGTTTTATGTTCACCTGCAGTCCGAATGTATTTACGTCAAATTACAGAACGTTATTTCCCTCAGATACCTGTATTGTCATACAATGAGCTTGAGGCTTCAATAGAAGTCCAAAGTGTTGGGGTGGTGGATATTTAATGAAAATGAAAAAATACACAGCCGACACGATGGTGGAGGCTATGAAAAAAGTGCGTTCGGATTTCGGCGAAGATGCTGTCATTCTTAGCTCATCAGTTATTAAAACGAAAGGTTTCATGGGTTTCTTTCAAAAAAAATCTGTTGAAGTAGTAGCTGGTTTCGATGAACCGATTATCCCGAAAAAAGAATCTCTATTCTTTGAAAAACAACAGTCTCCACCTGTATTTACAGAACAGAAAACAGATCCCGAAATGAAAAAAGAGATGGCAGAAATGAAAAAAATGCTTCAAGAAATGAAGCAGACTTCTGCATATGAGAAATTCCCTACGAACTTATCGAAGTTTCTTTCTATGTTGGAGAGTCAGAATCTCTCTCAAGAACTTCTATTTAAAATTGGTGATGAAATTTCCACTAAAATGAAAGCTGAAGTGAAAGACTTTACGATTAAGGAACAGGTAGAACTTGCAAAAACTATACTCAAAAATGAATTCTCAAATCAGCCATTTGGCGGCATTTCATTTGAACGAAAATTCATTAATGTCCTGGGTCCAACAGGCGTCGGCAAAACAACAACCATTGCAAAGATTGCAGCAAGAGCTCTATTGGAACATAAAAAGAAAGTCGGATTCATAACGACTGATACATACCGAATTGCGGCAATTGAACAGTTGAGAACTTATGCTAATCTATTGCAAGCACCAGTCGAGATTGCATATAACAATGCAGACTTCAAAGATGCAATCAATAAGATGAAAGATTTAGATCTCGTGTTCATAGATACAGCGGGTAGGAATTATAAAGAAACGAAATATGTTGATGATGTGAAAAAACTTATCGACTTTACACTTGATATGGAAAGTTATCTAGTGCTTTCTGTCACTTCAAAAGAAGAGGATATGAAAACGATTGTTGAACGATTTAAATCGTTTCCAATTGAAAAGTTCATCTTCACAAAAGTGGATGAGACAAGCTCTGTAGGCCCTATTTTTAATCTCATGAAACAATTTGACAAAGGGATTGCTTATTACACCGATGGCCAAGAAGTTCCTGAGGATATTACAGAAGCAGAACTAGACACGCTTCTCAACTTGTTAATGGCAGGTGTCGATCATGCATGATCAAGCGGAAGCATTACGTATGAAAATGTTGAAAGCACAAGGTGAATTGGCAAAATCGATTGCAATTGTCAGCGGTAAAGGCGGCGTTGGAAAGTCCAACTTCTCAACTAATTTTGCCTATTCACTTCGTATTAAAGGTAAAAAAGTCATTGTTGTAGATATGGATATAGGAATGGGTAACATTCATATTCTGCTAGGTGTAACACCCAAGTATAGCTTAAAAGATTATTTACTTGGCTACCAAACACTGGATGATGTTATTAATACTGAAGATGGAGGAATGACATTCATTTCTGGTGGATCGGGAATGGATTCAGTGCTTGATTGGTCGGAAGATATGTTTGAACGGTTAATAAGCGCATTCGAACAACTTCAAAAAGAGTATGATTTCATCTTATTTGATATGGGTGCTGGCGCAACCCAACGTTCAATCGAATTAATCATTGCTGTTGATGAAGTAATTGTCATTTCTACAACCGAACCGACATCGATTACGGACGCGTACTCTATGATGAAGTTTATCTGTCTGCAAGATCCAGAAAAGAAATTCAACATCGTCTCTAATCGTGTATCCAAACATGATGATGGAAATGAAGCTGTGACACGTCTACAGTATGCGATGCGAAAGTTTTTAAACAAAGAGACGTCTATTTTAGGATTACTTCCAGAAGATCCATCTGTTCATAAAGCAGTTTTGGCTCAAAAACCTTTTATACTGCTTTATCCCAATGCACTCATATCAAAAAGGATGTCTGCGATTACTGATCAATTTGTACAAGCTAATCAGATCTCAGAAAAACAGGGTTCAGGCTTTCTTGGTAAGCTGAAAGGGATTTTTTCGAAAGGGCGTGAATGACATGAGATCCACCGAAAGTTTGAAAAAAGTTCTTGTCGTTGACGACTCAGCATTTATGCGAAAACTAATTTCAGACATGCTTTCTAAGCACCCTTTGTTGGAAATTGTCGGGATTGCACGAAATGGGAAAGATGCATTGGCAAAAGTTGTGGAATTGAAACCTGATGTCATCACGATGGATATTGAAATGCCATTGATGAATGGTCTTGAAGCTTTACAGCAAATAATGAAACACCAGCCAACCCCTATTGTCATGTTGTCGAGTACGACCGAAACTGGAGCGCGGAACACGATGATGGCTATGGAGTATGGTGCAGTAGATTTCATTGCCAAACCGGGAGGACCGATTTCATTAAATCTTCAAGATGTTGAACAGGAGATTATTGAAAAGGTTGTTGCAGCTTCAAAGGTTAATGTCAAACACCTTGTCAATGAATATAACGTCCAAAAAAGCGAAAAAAAAATACAAGCTAAACCTATTGAAACATCTATATATGATTCATTAATTAACCCTCCCAAAAAGCACATCACATCAGAAAAAAATCTTTTTTCCAAAATGTATGAGACTTTTGTTATAATAGGCACATCGACAGGGGGACCTCGGGCACTCCAAGAAGTGCTGACACGGTTACCGGCTTCACTGCAAGTTCCTATACTAATCGTCCAACACATGCCAGCAGGATTCACTAAATCACTAGCATTGAGATTAGACGGGTTAAGTGAAATCCGCGTTAAAGAAGCAGAAGATGGAGAAGTTTTAGAAAAGGGAGTCGCTTATATTGCTCCTGGAGGCAAGCACATGAAGATGAAGAAATGTTCATTAGGATACTGTGTACTTCTTGATGATAGTGAACTTCCCCGTAAAGGGCATCGTCCCGCTGTAGATGTGCTATTAGAATCAGCTGCATTACAAAACGGCCTACAGTTTGTAACCGTTATTATGACGGGAATGGGCTATGACGGTAGAGAAGGGATGCAGAAACTGAAAGATGCCAATCCAACTATCACTATCGCAGAATCGGAAAAGACATCTGTCGTTTATGGCATGCCAAAAGCTATTAATGATGCCGGACTCGCAGACCGCATTGAAGATCTACAGAACATATCAACAGCAATAATCGAAACATTACAACCATAAAGGGGGCGTCATGATGGACACAAATCAATACCTTGAAATGTTTTTGGATGAAAGTAAAGAACACCTTCAAGCATGCAACGAACACTTACTGGAGCTTGAAAAAAATCCGGAAGACTTGGCAATTGTCAACGAAGTTTTCCGTTCTGCCCATACGTTGAAAGGTATGTCAGCAACAATGGGGTATGAAGATATTGCCGATTTGACACACAAGATGGAAAACGTATTGGACGCAATTCGTAATTCGAAAATTAGTGTCAGTACAGAAATCCTTGATGTTGTGTTTAAAGCTGTCGATTATCTGGAAGAGATGGTGATGGATATCGAGGCAGGTGGTTCAGGAAAGAAAGACGTACAGGATCTTGTCAATGCACTGAACAATATTGAAGCTGGTCATGAAGCAATTACAACTTCCGTTATGGAAACATCTGCTACGACTTTAGAAGTTGTGCAAGCTCAAGATATGCCGAAAACTGAACTGAATTATGATGAGTATGAACTAACTGTCATCAGCCAATCGCAAGAACAAGGCTTTAATGCACTTGAAGTTACCGTTACACTAAGAGATGATTGTCTTCTTAAAGCAGCTCGGGTGTTCATGGTCTTTGAAATTCTTGAAAAAGCTGGAGAAATAATTAAATCAAAACCAGATGTTGAATTTTTGGAAAATGAAGATTTTGATGCGTCATTTACTGTTGTTCTTCTTACTAAAGAAGATTCAGTTGCAATTCAAGCGAAAGTTATGAAAGTGTCTGAAGTTGAAGATGTTTTAGTGACGGAACTGACAGCAGAATCGTTAATACAAGGTAAGCGTGATAAAGAAACATCTTCACAGTCTTTAGAGCAAGAAACAACTGCAACGGAAGTTGTTGTCAAACAAGAGACCGCACCAGAAAAAAGCAAGCGTTCTACAAACGCTTCACATGCAAACAAGACGATTCGAGTAAATATCGATCGTTTGGATATTTTAATGAATCTTTTTGAAGAGCTCGTTATTGATCGAGGACGATTGCAGTCGATAGCAAGTGAATTACATAATCCTGACTTGAACGAAACAGTTGAACGAATGACACGTGTTTCAGGTGACCTTCAAAATATCATTTTAAATATGCGGATGATTCCTGTTGAAACGGTGTTCAATCGCTTCCCTAAAATGGTTCGTCAACTTGCACGTGATTTGGACAAGAAGATAAATCTGGAAATTATCGGTGCTGAAACTGAATTGGACCGTACTGTTATTGATGAAATTGGTGATCCGTTAGTTCACCTTATACGAAATGCATTGGACCACGGCGTTGAAACGCCAGCAGAGCGTATCGCAAAAGGAAAGCCTGAAGAAGGAACAGTTACATTGCGCGCATATCATTCCGGCAATCACGTTTTCATAGAGTTGGAAGATGACGGAGCTGGCGTTAATAGAAGTCGAGTTTTAAAGAAAGCGATTGAAAGAGGAATTGTCACAGAAGAAGTTGCCGGTTCTATGACAGATAAGCAAGTAGCAGAACTTATTCTTGCCTCAGGATTCTCCACTGCCGAAAGTATCACTGACGTATCAGGCCGTGGAGTCGGTTTGGACGTTGTGAAAAGCACGATTGAATCACTTGGTGGACATATAACGATTGAGTCGAAAGAAGGCCAAGGCTCATTGTTCCAAGTGCAGTTACCACTAACACTTTCCATTATTTCGGTTATGCTTGTCAATTTGGAAAAAGACATTTACGCAATTCCGTTATCGTCGATTATTGAAACTGCGATCATTCAAAAATCCGAAATTCTAAATGCACATAACCAGAAAGTAATTGATTTCAGAGGAAGCATAGTTCCACTTGTCAATTTGAAAGGGATTTTCGAAATGGAAAATGCGAACAAAATGGATGAATATCAGTCTATAGTCATTGTGCGTAAAGGTGATAAATTAGCTGGGTTACTCGTTGACTCTTTCATCGGACAACAGGAAATCGTCTTGAAATCATTAGGAAACTATTTGCAAAGTGTCTTTGCCATTTCAGGAGCGACAATACTTGGAAATGGACAAGTTGCCCTAATAGTGGACTGTAATTCTTTAATTAAATAGATAGATAGGAGGGACTATTATGGCTCAATTTGGCGAATTAGTTGCACGAGAAGAAATGAAAGTAATTGTATTCCAATTGATGGAAAAAGAATATGCGATTGAAGTGGACGTAGTTGAATCGATTGAAAAATTGATTTCCGTTACAGAAGTACCTAGAACGCCATCTTATGTATATGGCGTTATAAACCTTAGAGGGCTTGTTACACCAATTGTCGACCTTCGCGAACGCTTTGGGTTAGAAGTGAAAGCGCTAGATGATTCGAGTAGAATCATTATCGTTTCGATGGAAGAGTTTGAAGTTGGACTGATTGTTGATGACGCAAATGATGTATTTGATATTCCATTGTCATCGATTGAACCACAACCTGAAGTCGTAGGTACAATCGAATCTGAGTTCATCGCAGGTGTAGCGAAAGTAGATAACCGGCTATTAGTGTTATTAAATCTTGAAAAGATTTTAGAGCCATTGAAGCGAGTGACTTCTGATGAGTTCTAACGAGCAGATTAATGATTTGCATCTTGATGTACTAAAAGAAATTGGCAATATTGGTGCAGCTCATGCAGCGACAGCTATGTCGCAATTACTTGGCCGTAAAATTGAAATGCTTGTCCCGAATGTCAATCTCGTTTCTTTTGATGAAATGTTTGAATTAGCAGGTGGCGCAGAAAAAATAGTGGCTGGAATCTTCTTGCGTATACAAGGGGATTTGTCTGGCAGTATGTTTTTTGTGCTTCCTGTTGAATCAGCAAATCAGTTCATTAGAAATTTAATACAAGATACAACATTCGATTTCAACGAGGTTCCTATTTCTGAAATGGGCGTCTCTGCAATGCAAGAATTAGGCAATATTCTTTCAGGTTCTTATTTATCTGCTTTATCCGATTTTACAGGACTGAATATCCATCCGACGGTGCCATCGTTAAGTGTAGATATGGTTGGGGCAATTGTCAGTTTCGGTTTAATTGAAGTATCCCATTATAGTGACGAAGTCATTGTTATTGATACACGCATCATTGATGAAGGTGATGAAGAAAGTTCGACTATTAATGGCCACTTCTTACTTCTACCAGATCCAGAGTCCTATTTAACAATTTTCCGATCTTTAGGTGTACTTTGAAATGAGCACAATGAAAACTGTCATCAGAGTAGGAATTGCTGACATGAATATTGTCAATATGCCCAATACGATTCGGACATCGGGACTTGGCTCTTGTGTAGGCGTAGTATTATATGACGAAGTGAAAAAGATAGCGGGACTTCTTCATGTCATGTTACCAGATTCAAGTTTAGGAAGATCGGATAATATTAATTTAGCAAAATTCGCAGATACGGGTATATATGCATTAATGGAGTTGTTGAAAGCTGAGGGCGTACGGCCACTTTCTTTAAAAGCGAAAATTGCAGGTGGAGCTCAAATGTTCCAGTTTGGTACAAGTGATTCAATTCGAATAGGGCCGAGAAATGTTGAAGCGGTTAAAAAAGAGCTCGCACGGCTTTCTATACCAATTATTGCCGAGGATACCGGTGGCTCGAGTGGGCGTACGATAGAATTTGATCCTGCCACGAAGATGCTAAGTATTCGCACGGTTAATGCAGGAATTAGAGAGATATGATTTTTCTGCATTTAGATGCCGATCATAGTTGTATGTGATTATTCATGTGTACTTGTCAGCACACGCAATTTGTAAAATTTCACGAAAGCGGCTGAACGGTTCAGTCGCTATTTTTTTAAATCTTTTGCTATACTAAACTAAATCATTACCCTGGATTATATGGATACTGGATAAGAGCAGGTTGGAGGTGAGCGATTCAATGTCCAAGAAAGAGATGACTGAAGAAGCATATTGGAACCTTTGGACGCACGAAAAAGATGCCGAAGCCGGTGATTGGCTGGTCCGCACATATACACCACTCGTCAATTACCACGTGCAACGTATAAGTTCAGGTCTGCCTAGGAATGTTTCTAGAGATGATATTATGAGCTTAGGATTACAAGGCTTGTTTGATGCATTAACGAAATTCGACCGAAGCAGAGATTTAAAATTTGATACATATGCTTCTTTTAGGATTAGGGGCTCTATTATTGATGGTCTTCGGAAAGAAGATTGGTTGCCACGCTCTTCAAGGGAGAAATCAAAGAAACTTGAGGAAGAAATCAGTAAACTTGAACAACAATTATTGCGACATGCCACACCGGATGAAATTGCTGCACATCTCGGTATAACAGTAGATGAAGTTTATCACACCGTCCATGAGCATTATTTTTCAAATGTACTATCAATGGACGACCGCATGAATGATGATGATGATGAGGGGCAGAAGTCATTCGTCATTAAAGATGACGTGGAACGGTCACCCGAGCATCATATTATGATGGATGAGCTTATAGGAGATTTAATCTATAAAATTAAGGAACTCAACAAAAATGAACAACTTGTGCTCAATCTTTTCTATACGGATGAAATGACATTGACCGAAATTGGAGAAATATTAAGTCTGTCAACTTCTCGTATATCACAAATTCATTCAAAGGCCTTATTTAAACTACGTAAGCTTCTTTTACCTGAAATTGTCGATGGAGGGATTTTATGAGTCTAAAAGCAATTGAACTCCAGATTGCTATTCCGAAAACATATGATGCAGGTAGAATTGCTGAACAAAAACAGCAGCAGTCTCAACTGAATCAAGAACAGGCACAAGCTTTGACTGAAAAGCAGCTACTTAAAAGTCGGGATAGTGTTATACAAACTGAGAAATCGGCAAAAACGGATGCGGACACAAAAGAAGGAAAACAGGATGGCAAAAGAGCTCATGATGAAAAAGAACTAAATGAAGAGGAAAAGGAGACAGTGCACCCGTATAAAGGGTCATTCGTCGACTTTACAGGTTAACACCCATGCTAGCTGTGTTTTTAGTATTATTGTTTATTTTGCAGATATTTAGTTTTTACATCATTGCTCTTCTCTATATGAAAGTATCCAAATTCAGTGACCTTGAGAAAAAGCAACAGAAATTGATGGCGGAAATGGATGATGCAATCGGCGCTTATCTCAATGAACTGAAAGAGGAGAATGATCGTCTCATTCAAATAATCGATAAAAGATCTGCTAATACGGTTCTTATTCGTGAGCATGTGGAAGAGAAAACAAAAAAGACGATTGAAGATTTGGCAAATGATCAAACGGATACTTTCTCTATGAAACCTCTGAAATTTCCAGTGAATGTAGCTCTGAAATCCTATCAATCATCCGTTCCAAAAGTTGTTAATGAAACAGAAGAGAACCAATATGAAGAGAAAAAGGATGTTCGTTCTGTCGCGATACGCATGAACGATGAAGGTAAATCGATTGAAGACATTGCTAAGAAGCTTGGAAAAGGTAGGACAGAAATAGAGTTGCTTTTAAAATTTAAATGATTGTAGTTGCGTTCATTTAAACGTTATGGTATATTATCAAATGGTGTTACTACACACGTATGTGGACGAAGGAATAGGTGCCGGAAGGTCTGTCCGACGGATGAAACATGCGGAGGAATCCAACCAAACAGGAGGAATAACAAATGTCAGTAATTTCAATGAAACAACTGCTTGAAGCAGGGGTGCACTTCGGACACCAAACTCGTCGCTGGAACCCGAAAATGAAGAAGTTTATCTTCGTTGAGCGTAACGGAATCTACATCATCGATCTTCAAAAGACAGTGAAGAAGCTTGAAGAAGCTTATGACTTCATGCGTCAAGTTGGAGCAGACGGCGGTAAAGTACTTTTCGTAGGTACTAAAAAGCAAGCACAGGATGCTATCAAAGAAGAAGCAGAACGTGCAGGCATGTACTACATCAACCAACGTTGGCTTGGTGGTATACTTACAAACTTCGGTACAATTCAAAAGCGTGTTGCACGTATGAAGAAAATCGAAGCAATGGAAGAAGATGGCACATTCGCTGTACTTCCTAAAAAAGAAGTTTCCGAATTGAGAAAAGAACACGATCGTCTAGTTAAATTCTTAGGCGGTATTCGTGATATGAAGACACTTCCGGACGTAATCTTTGTCGTGGATCCACGTAAAGAGCGCATCGCGGTTGCTGAAGCAATCAAATTGAACATTCCACTTGTCGGAATTGTAGATACGAACTGTGATCCGGACGAAATCGACTATGTCATTCCTGCGAATGATGATGCAATCCGTGCGGTACGTCTATTGACTAGCAAAATGGCAGATGCTTTGATTGAATCTAGACAAGGCGCTGACGAAGAGGTTTCTGAAGAAGAAAACCAAACTGTAGCTGCAGAGTAAGACTACATGACCAGACGATAAGCGGCCAACCCCCTTATCGTCTTTTTTAAAGACTTACGATACACAACATTACTATACTGGGAGGAACTACTAATGGCTATTACAGCACAAATGGTAAAAGAATTGCGTGAAAAAACTGGCGCAGGTATGATGGATTGTAAGAAAGCATTGACTGAAGTTAATGGTGATATGGAAGCTGCGATTGACTTCCTTCGTGAAAAAGGTCTATCAAGTTCAGCTAAAAAAGCTGACCGTATTGCAGCTGAAGGTACTACTGCTATTCTTGTAAAAGACAATGAAGCAGTAATTTACGAAGTGAACGCAGAAACTGATTTCGTTGCAAAGAACGAAGCTTTCCAAACGCTTGTTAAAGAACTTGGTGAGCACTTGTTGACAACTAAGCCTGCTTCAATCGAAGAAGCTGTCGAATCTACAATGGAAAATGGTCTTTCAGTAGCTGACCACATTTCTAATGCTGTCGCTAAAATTGGCGAAAAGTTGACTCTTCGACGCTTCGAAATTAGAACGAAGACAGATAACGACGCATTCGGTCCTTACTTGCATATGGGCGGACGCATCGCTGTTTTGACTATCCTTGAAGGTTCTACAGATTCAGAAGCTGCGAAAGATGTTGCTATGCACATTGCTGCGTTAAATCCTAAATACATTTCACGTGACGAAGTTTCTGAAGATGAAGTTGAGCACGAGCGTAAAATTCTTACAGAGCAAGCATTGAACGAAGGCAAGCCAGAAAATATCGTTGCAAAAATGGTTGAAGGTCGTCTTGGTAAATACTTCGAAGAGATTTGCGTACTTGATCAAGCGTTCGTTAAGAACTCTGACCAAAAAGTCCGTGATTTCGTCAAGTCTACTGGAGGCACATTGAAGGAATTTGTTCGTTATGCTGTCGGTGAAGGTATCGAAAAGCGTGAAGACAATTTCGCTGAAGAAGTTATGAGCCAAGTTAAAGGTAACTGATAGTTGTTACCGTTATAATTATCAAATTAGGGAACACACTTTTGTGTTCCCTATTTTTCGAGAAAAACATAGTAGACGGAGGGTACATATGAGCGTCCCAAAATACAAAAGAATTGTCTTGAAACTAAGTGGTGAAGCACTTGCAGGTGAAAAAGGATTTGGTTTATCACCTGAAATCATCAAATCAGTAGCAGAACAAGTGAAAGAAGTTATTGATCTTGATGTCGAAGTGGCTGTTGTAGTAGGTGGAGGAAATATATGGCGCGGCAAAATCGGCAGTGAAATGGGAATGGATCGTACGACTGCTGATTATATGGGAATGCTTGCAACAGTTATGAATTCTCTTGCACTTCAAGATGCTCTTGAGAAATTAGGCGTAGAAACACGTGTATCATCATCTATTGATATGAGACAGGTAGCTGAACCATATATCCGAAGAAAAGCAATTCGTCATCTTGAAAAGAAACGTGTTGTCATTTTTGCTGCTGGAACAGGTAATCCTTATTTCTCCACAGATACGACGGCCGCTTTAAGAGCTGCGGAAATTGAAGCAGATGTAATTCTTATGGCTAAAAATAATGTGGATGGCGTTTATTCAGCAGACCCAATGAAAGATGCAACTGCTGTCAAATATACAAATTTGACATACCTTGAAGTGATTAGCCAAGGACTTGAAGTGATGGATTCAACAGCTTCAACCCTATGTATGGACAATGACATACCTCTCGTAGTATTCTCGATTATGGATAATGGAAATATAAAAAGAGCCGTACTAGGTGAGCCAATTGGTACGGTTGTCAGGAGGAACGGATAATGCCGAAAGAGTTAATGGATCAAACAAAAGACAAAATGGAAAAAGCGATTGGAGCATTTTCAAGGCAGCTTGCATCTATTCGGGCAGGTCGCGCAAATGCATCGTTGCTGGATCGCATTTCAGTTCTGTATTACGGAGCTCCAACACCGCTTAGTCAGATGGCAGGTATTTCTGTGCCTGAAGCTAGGCTAATGGTCATTCAGCCTTATGATAAAACAACATTGGGTGATATCGAAAAAGCGATTTTGAAATCAGATATTGGAATTACACCATCAAACGACGGATCTGTCATTCGACTAGCTGTACCTGCATTGACTGAAGATCGTCGTAAAGAACTCGTTAAAGAAGTAAAGAAAGAAGCAGAAGACTCCAAAATAGGTATTCGTAATATCCGTAGGGATGCAAACGACGAATTGAAGAAAATGGAGAAAAACAGTGAAATCACTGAAGATGAATTGCGTCGCGAAAGTGAAGAAATACAGAAGTTGACCGATTCGTATATTGAAAAGGTCGATGAAGTGGCAAAGGATAAAGAGAAAGAAATTCTTGAAATCTAACTAAGAACTTTTTATAGGCCAAGACGTCCTAATTGCGGGGGCGTCTTTTTTTGCCTATTGATTGGCTATGCTATACATATGATTTGCTACATAATAAGACAAGGTACAAATAAATCGGTGCAAGAAGCATAAGATTAATAAGGTAAAGCAATATTTATATCGGTTATTTGATTCTTTTAAATGAAATTCTGTGCGTCATTTGGTACGATAGATTAGATACTTGCTCAAATAGCAGGCGAGTGGAGGAAACTGAATGCTTGAGAAATTATTACGAAAAAAAACTGTAGAAGTTCAGTCATCTATTTCAGACAGAGTAATGAATGTGAAAAACAGGACAATACCTTCACACGTCGCCATCATTATGGATGGAAATGGGAGATGGGCAAGCCAAAGAAGTTTGCCTCGTATTGCAGGACATCATGAAGGCATGAAGACTGTTCGTAAGATTACACGGATCGCCAATGACATCGGCATTAACGTATTAACGCTTTATGCCTTCTCAACGGAAAATTGGAAACGTCCAAAGATTGAAATCGATTTCTTAATGAAACTTCCAGGGGAATTTCTTACTACATATTTACCCGAACTAATTGAACAGAATGTGAAAGTTGAAATGATTGGCGATACAAGCTCATTACCTACCCATACGCAAGAAGCCATCGCAAGAGCAGTGGAAGCAACTTCATCAAACGACGGGCTAATTTTGAATTTCGCAATGAACTATGGAAGTCGTCTTGAAATCGTGAAAACAGTTCAAGAAATTGTCCAGTTAGCAGTCGCTAATAAAATCTCAATCGATGATATTGATGAATCATTAATTAACGCCCATTTAATGACTGCCCACTTGCCTGAACCTGATTTACTTATTAGAACAAGTGGAGAAGTGCGTTTATCTAATTTCATGCTGTGGCAACTTGCATATTCGGAGTTTTCCTTTACAGATGTGCTCTGGCCTGATTTTGATGAAGCATGCATGTTGAATGCAATAGAAGAATTCCAATTGCGCAATCGTCGTTTTGGAAGTGTGGAAGGAGATAAAGGAGTTTGAAACAAAGAATATTAACAGCGCTAGTTGCATTAGCGGTCTTTTTTCCACTAGTCATAGTAGGTGGCATACCTTTTACAGCTATCATTTATATTATTGCTTCAATCGGTTTATATGAATTATTAAGAATGAAAAATCTGTCCATATTTTCCGTCGGAGGGTTCTTATCTTGGCTTCTACTGACAGTGTTGCTAATACCATCGAATTGGATAAAAGAAGTAGAGCTCACGCTCGGCATTTCTAAGATGGAACTAGTATCGGCTTTCGTTCTTATTTTATTAATATACACTGTCATTTCAAAAAACAAATTCACTTTTGACCATGCTGCGTTTTCAGCGTTTAGTGCATTGTATGTCGGAATTGGTTTTTATTATTTAATAGAAACTAGGTTTTACGGATTTGAGTATGTGTTTTATGCGCTTCTGGTGATATGGATGACAGATTCAGGCGCTTACTTTACTGGTCGAAAATTAGGCAAACGAAAACTGTGGCCTGAAATTTCACCGAATAAGACGATTGAAGGATTTGTTGGCGGGATTGTTGCAGCAATTATTTTTGCATGTGTATTCCAGTATTTCTATCCGCTCGCATCTACCTATTTACTAATGATTATTGTAACAATTGTTGCATCAATCATCGGTCAACTGGGAGACTTAGTGGAGTCTGCTTTAAAGCGCTACTTTGAGGTCAAAGATTCAGGAACACTTTTACCAGGTCATGGAGGAATACTTGATCGTTTTGACAGTCTTCTTTTCGTGTTACCATTACTTCATTTTTTGAATTTTGTCGGTTAATGAAAGGAAGTCGTCGAGTCAATGTTGAAGAAAATTAGTCTATTAGGTGCAACGGGATCGATTGGAACCCAGACGCTTGATATAATTCAATCAAATCCAGAGCAATTTAAGCTTGTATCTTTTTCAGCAGGAAAGAATATTAATAAAGTGAGAGAAATTATTTCTGAATTTCATCCGGAAACTGTTTCAGTACTATATGAGGAGGATGCAAAGAAGCTTGAAACTGATTTTCCTTCTACGCGATTCATACATGGCAAAGAAGGTCTTATCATTGCTGCTGCTCAATCAGGAGCAGACTTACTCGTGAATGCTGTAATTGGCAGTGTTGGTCTTGAACCGACATTACACGCAATTCGTGAAGGCATAACAATCGCAATAGCAAATAAAGAGACATTAGTAGCCGCTGGAGATATTGTCATTAGCGAAGCTAAGAAATATAATGTAGAACTGCTCCCTGTCGATAGCGAGCACTCTGCTTTGTTCCAATCGATGAATGGAGAAAATCCTAAAAATGTTTCTAGACTCATCTTAACGGCATCTGGTGGTAGTTTCAGACATTTGTCTCGTGAGCAGCTTAAAAATGTAACAGTTGAACAGGCATTGGCTCATCCAAACTGGTCGATGGGCAATAAATTGACGATTGATTCGGCTACGATGATGAACAAGGGGCTTGAAGTTATAGAGGCTCATCACTTATTCAATTTGCCATATGAGCAAATTGATTGTTTGCTCCATAGAGAAAGTATAATCCACTCAATGGTTGAGTTTGAAGACACAAGTGTGATGGCGCAGCTAGGTTCACCAGATATGCGTGTGCCTATTCAATATGCTATGACATATCCTGACCGAATTCCAATGCAGAATGCAAAACCGTTACGTCTTGAAGAGATTGGTGCATTACACTTTGAGAAAATGGATTATGACAGATTTAAAGCATTAGCGTTAGCGTATGCAGCCGGCAAAGAAGGCGGGACAATGCCGACTGTCATGAATGCAGCGAACGAAGTTGCTGTCCAATTGTTCATGGATGGAAAAATTCCATTTCTACAAATTGAGGAGCTAGTTGAAAGAATGATGGATAAGCATCAAACGATTGCAAAACCAGATCTTGAGACCATTTTGGGAATTGATTTAACGGTTCGCGAAATGGTGTATAATAGTATAAAGTGAATTTTTGACAATTAGGCCAAGCTGGCCAGTTAAGGTGGTTATTTATGGAAACCGTAATTGCGTTTATTATCATCTTCGGTTCTCTCGTCTTTTTTCATGAATTAGGGCATTTTCTTTTCGCGAAAAAAGCTGGAATTATGGTGCGTGAGTTTGCGATTGGATTTGGACCGAAAATACTCGCCATACGCAAAAAGGAAACATTATATACAATCCGTATTTTACCACTTGGTGGATATGTTAGAATGGCTGGAGAAGATTTTGATACAGTTGAATTGTTACCAGGCTATAGAGTCGGATTAGAATTAAATGAGTTGGATAAAATTGGAAAGATCTATTTGAACAAGGAGATTTCCAACCCTAATATCTTATTCTTAGAAACTGAAACTGCCGATTTGAGCAAAGAGCTTTTTATTGAAGGATATGATGAGGATGGAGAACTTGTAAGGTACGAAGTTTCACGAGATGCCATCATCTATGAAAAAGGACAGGAAACATTAATAGCTCCTGAAGATCGTCAATTTGATTCGAAACCACTAGGTAGTAGGATCATGACGATATTTGCAGGTCCACTATTCAATTTCATTTTAGCTTTCTTCATCTTCTTGGCTTTAGGTCTTATTAATGGAGTTCCTAAAAACGAGCCGATTATCGATGAAGTCATCGCAGACAGTCCTGCATACGCAGCGGGAATGGAAGCCGGTGACTACATTAAAGAAGTAGACGGCACACCTGTTGATAAATGGACGGAATTTACAGAAATCATTCAGAATAAACCCGGTGAAAATGTTCAAATGAAAGTGGAACGTGCGGGTGAACTAGTAACGATGACGATGATCCCTTCTGTGGTGGAGGACTCTGGTAAAAAGTTCGGACAGATTGGTGTCAAGTACAAGCCTGAATTTGAAAAAAGTCCTGTAAAAGCATTGAAATATGGTGCCACTGAGACTGTCACATGGATCCAACGGATTTTCGGATTGCTTGGAGACCTTGTAACTGGTAAGTTTTCAATTGATGCATTAAGTGGTCCTGTCGGCATTTATAAAGCAACGGGAGATATGGCTCAACATGGAGTATTCACGCTTATGAACTGGGCTGCAATCTTAAGCATCAATCTTGGTATTATGAACTTATTGCCATTGCCAGCTCTTGATGGTGGAAGGTTACTCTTCTTTCTTTTTGAAGGGCTGCGAGGCAAGCCTATCGACAAACAGAAAGAAGGCATGGTTCATTTTGTTGGGATCATGTTATTGATGGTCTTGATGCTTGTCGTTACATGGAATGATATACAACGATTCTTCTTTTAAAATAGAAACTACGTAAATTTTAGAACTTCGAGGTGAAATGAATATGAAGCAATCACGTACGTTCATACCGACATTACGTGAAATCCCTACTGAAGCGGATATCACTTCCCACCAGTTATTAATGAGGGCGGGATTTGTAAGAAGGCATATGAACGGGGTATATTCCTATCTGCCATTAGCCCAGAAGGTATTGAGAAAGATTGAAAACATCATTCGCGAAGAAATGGAAGCGATTGATGCAGTCGAAATATTTCTTCCAGCTTTGCAACAAACGGAGCTATTGGATCAATCAGGATGCGGAACTTCAGATTGCCCGGATTTATTTACACTGACAGATAGACAAAATCGTACTATCGCACTAGGGCTCGATCATGCAGGCGTTATGACGACTCTATTGCGTGACGAAGTTAAAACATATAAGAAGTTGCCACTCACGCTTTATCAAATTAGAACATTGTTTAAAGATGAGAAGCGTCCTCGTTATGGACTTATTCGTTTGAAGGAATATATGATGACGAATGCTTATTCTTTTCATGCAAATCAAGAAAGTTTAGATGACAAGAGAAATAAAGTAATTAACGCATATGCAACTATATTTTCTAAACTTGGTTTGAATGTTAAGACTGTAATTGCTGATGCAAAATCCATAGATACAAAGCAATCGCTAAAATTTATGGCATTATCAGAAGCTGGTGAAGTAACGATTGCTTATAGCGACTCATCCACATATGCTGCTATTATGGAAATGGCTGAGGTGAAGGTGGAGGATTCGCATCAACCTGAAACTTTAAAAGAAATGAAGGAAGTGGAGACGCCGAATCAGCACACAGTTGAAGAGGTGTCAGCTTTTCTAGGAATTGATCAGTCAAGCGTTGTCAAAACCCTGATTTTTAAAGCGAATGATGATTTAGTTGCAATATTATTGCGAGGCGATCATAAGATTAATGTACTTAAATTAAAAAAGGCGCTTGGGACGTCAGAAGTATCATTAGCAACTGAAACTGAAATTGCAGAAGTGGTTTCATGTGAGATAGGCTACATCGGTCCTGTGAAACTTCCACTTACTATGAAAGTGTATGCAGATCATGCTGTGAAGTCTGTCTTCAACGGAGTTAGTGGGGCGAATAAAAGTGGATATCACCTTGTAAATGTAAATGTTGAGCGTGATTTCGCCGTGGATGACTATATGGACTTGCGTTTTATACAAGAAGGAGATCCTTCTCCAGATGGATATGGAACGATACAATTTGCAACTGGTATTGATTTGGGCTTCGTCTCAGATATCGGAAGTAATCTAAGTCGATCAATGAATGCTGTATTTATAGATGAACAAGGTAACTCAAATCCTTTTATTATTGGTTGTTATGGGCTTGGGATTTCCCGGTTATTGGCCGCAGTTGCTGAACAATATAACGACACGAATGGATTAAAATGGCCTAAGCAATTAGCTCCCTATGATATACACCTTGTTACCGTGAATGTGGAAGATGAGACGCAGAAACAAACTTCTGAAGAAATTTATCAGTTGTTGACTTCATATCGATACTCCATATTGCATGATGACCGTCTTGAGCGTGCCGGCGTAAAGTTTGCAGACTCTGATCTAATCGGCTTACCTATGCGATTAACAATTGGAAAGAAAGCTGCTGACGGTATTATTGAAGTGAAAATAAGGTCGACAGGCGAAACGCTTGAATGGCAACGTGAAGAAATAACTGAAAAGTTGCAAGCGTATTTTGGTTAATTGGAATGAATGACTTTGGAGAAGGGGAGACCGGTTTCAACTGGTACTTCCCTTCTTTTATCGCAACGAAATGGGGGATTCTAATGGATGCTAAAATGAAATTGTTGACGTTGCTACAGCAAATTGGACTTACAGACGACCAGACAATTGTCCATTTTCGAGAAGGTACACTTGAACGCGTGGATATTCATCGAAAGTCTAGAGTTTGGCAATTCAATGTACAGCTTGAAAAGACATTGCCTATAGAAATCTTTCGTTTATTCCATCAGCGTATGACTGAAACTTTTAACACCATCGCGACGGTCAGACTTCAAATTAGTACGCGATCAGTAGAGAAGGATACAGAATCGATTGTTGGTTATTGGCCGTATGTAATAGAAGAATTGAGAGACATGTCTCCACCAATTCGAGAATGTCTCGTTAACCAACAGCCGATCATGTCAGGTGAGAAGATGACGCTTGTATGTTCGTCTGAGTTTGAACAGCAAACAATGAAGAATAAATATGGCAAACTTATAATGGAAGTGTATGCGTCATTTGGATTTCTTGCGATGCCGATTGAATTCCTCGTTAATGAGACGAATGAGAAAAATGAACAAAATGAAGCGGACCGGATTGCATTTCTTAAACAAAAAGAAGCGGAAGAAGAGGCGTATGCCAAAACGGCATTAGCGAATCTTCAAAAAGTAGAAGCTTTGAAGAAAGAAAATGGTGGAGTTGGAAATCGACCATTTGTGTTAGGGACCCCAATTAAACAAGATGAAAACATTCTTGATATCCAAATGATTCAAGATGAGGAACGAAGAGTTGCAATTGAAGGCTATGTATTCGATACGGAAGTTCGAGAATTGCGAAGCGGTCGTTCATTGCTAACAATAAAAGTGACCGATTACACTGACTCGATTCTCGTGAAAATGTTCTCCCGCGATAACGAAGATGCAGAATTGATGAAGACGTTGAAAAAAGGTGCGTGGGTTAGAGCGCGAGGCAGTATTCAAAATGACACGTTTGTTAGAGATTTAATTATGATGGCGCAAGATATTATGGAAGTGCCTCCGATTATTCGTAAAGACAGCGCACCGGCAGACCGTAAACGTATTGAACTTCATGCACATACGACAATGAGTCAAATGGACGCGGTAACGACTGCATCAGCACTCGTTGCACAAGCCGCAAAATGGGGCCATCCGGCTGTTGCGATTACAGATCATGCCAATGTTCAATCTTTTCCTGAAGCATACGCAGCTGGAAAGAAAAATGGTATTAAAGTTCTGTTTGGACTTGAAGCGAATCTCGTAGATGATGGTGTTCCAATTGTCTTTGACGAACAGCATCGTAAGCTCGATGAAGATACATATATCGTTTTTGATGTAGAAACGACAGGACTATCAGCTGTTTACGATACGATTATTGAACTTGCTGCTGTACGTGTCATCAACGGGGAAATCGTAGATACTTTCGAACGTTTCGCCAATCCGCACCATCCTTTATCATCTACTACAACGGAGTTGACGGGTATCACAGATGACATGGTGAAAGATGCACCTGAAGTTTCTGAAGTAATTAAGGATTTCAAGGAGTTTATCGGGGATGGCATACTTGTTGCTCATAATGCAAAATTTGATATGGGGTTTTTCTATGAAGCGAGCAAAAGAGCGGATCTTCATGATACGAATTATCCCGTAATCGATACGTTAGAGTTAGCAAGGCTCCTTTATCCTGAATTGAGGAATCATCGGTTGAATACATTGGCAAAGAAATTCGATATCGAATTGACTCAGCATCACCGTGCAATTTATGATACTGAGGCTACTGCATACCTTTTCGTCCGCTTTATGAAAGAAGCGTCTGAAAAAGGAATTGCATACTTGGATGATTTTAATAAAAATATAGGCGAAGGCGATGCGTATAAACGTTCTAGACCATCCCATTGTACGTTACTTGCTGTCGACGATGAAGGATTAAAAAACTTATTTAAACTTGTTTCCATATCGCATATGAATTATTTTTATCGAGTTCCGCGTATACCTAGATCTTTATTGACGAAATATCGAAAAGGTCTTTTAGTCGGTTCAGGTTGCGACAAAGGGGAAGTGTTTGAGGGATTGATGCAGAAGTCATTGGAAGAGGTTGAAGATATCGCGAGTTTTTATGATTATTTAGAATTGCATCCGAAGCCTGTCTATTCCCATCTTTTGGAGCTCGAATTAATCCGTGATGAATGGAATTTGGAAGACATTATGCGGAAGATGATTAAACTTGGCAAAAAAACTGGTTTGCCTGTTTGCGCCACTGGTAACGTGCATTATATCGATGAAACAGATGCGACGTACCGTCAAGTGCTTGTTCGCTCTCAAGGTGGAGCGAATCCTATGAATCGTCATTCATTGCCTGAAGTGCATTTTAGGACAACAAATGAAATGCTAGAACATTTTTCATTTTTAGGCGAAGAAGTTGCAAATGAAATCGTTATCGACAACCCTCAGAAAATTGCCGATCGCATTGGTGATGTAAAAGTTATTAAAGATGATTTGTACACACCGACAATTGAGGGAGCGGATGAAGAGGTTCGAGGATTGACTTACTCGATGGCGCATCATATTTATGGCGAGCAATTGCCAGAAGTGCTTGAAGCGCGCATTGAAAAAGAGTTGAAATCGATAATTGACAATGGCTTTGCGGTCATTTACCTCATTTCGCATAAACTCGTGAAAAAGTCTTTGGATGAAGGCTATTTGGTTGGATCCCGGGGATCTGTTGGATCTTCATTAGTCGCTACAATGATGGAAATTACTGAAGTTAACCCGATGCCTCCACATTATGTCTGTCCTTCATGTAAATTATCCGAGTTCTTTGATGATGGTTCAGTTAGTTCGGGCTTTGATTTACCTGATAAAGCATGTCCGTCATGTGGAACAATGTTCAAGAAAGATGGACACGATATACCTTTTGAAACGTTTCTCGGCTTCAATGGCGATAAAGTGCCTGATATCGATTTGAACTTTAGTGGAGAATACCAAGCACACGCGCATAACTATACGAAAGAACTTTTCGGTGAGGACTATGTTTTCCGAGCAGGTACAATTGGTACAGTAGCTGAAAAGACTGCATACGGTTATGTGCGTGGGTATATGAATGACAATAATCTCCATTTACGAGGAGCAGAAATTGATCGGCTAGTACAAGGATGTACAGGCGTGAAAAGAAATACAGGACAACATCCAGGCGGAATTATCGTTGTTCCTGATAACATGGATATTTTTGATTTTACACCAATTCAGTTCCCTGCAGATGATGCAGGTTCTAGTTGGAAGACAACGCATTTTGATTTCCACTCAATTGACAATAATTTGCTGAAGCTTGATATTCTTGGACATGATGATCCAACAATGATTAAAATGCTAGAGGATCTATCCGGCATTGATCCAAAAACGATTCCACCTGATGACAAAGGGGTAATGGCGTTGTTCAGCGGCACTTCTTCACTCGGTGTCACAGAAGAACAGATCGATTGTAAAACAGGAACACTTGGCGTACCGGAATTTGGTACACGTTTTGTACGTCAAATGCTTGAAGAAACGAAACCTTCCACTTTCTCAGAGCTTATTCAAATATCCGGTCTCTCTCATGGTACGGACGTTTGGCTTGGTAATGCCCAAGAGTTAATTCAAAACAAAACGTGTCAACTGTCCGAAGTTATCGGTTGTCGAGATGACATAATGGTGTATTTGATTTATCAGGGACTAGATCCATCAATGGCATTCAAGATTATGGAATCTGTCCGTAAAGGTAAAGGTTTAACACCTGAGTTCGAAGATGAGATGAAAGCTAATAATGTACCAGCTTGGTATATTAGCTCATGTAAGAAGATAAAATATATGTTTCCTAAAGCCCACGCAGCTGCATATGTAATGATGGCTCTTCGGATTGCCTATTTCAAAGTGCACCATCCAATCATGTACTATGCGACATACTTTACGGTGCGTGCGACAGATTATGATTTGATTACAATGACAAAAGGCAACGCTTCGATTCGTGCGAAAATTAAAGAAATCAACGATAAGGGACTTGAAGCGTCTCCGAAAGAAAAAAACTTACTGACAGTGCTGGAAATATCCCTAGAGATGTATGAGCGAGGTTTCACAATTGCAAAACCAGATTTATACAAATCTGACGCATCTGTTTTCATCATTGACGGCAATACATTAATACCGCCTTTCGATTCAATTCCTTCATTAGGCACAGGTGTGGCGAAAACGATTGTGGAAGCACGTAAAGATGGTATCTTCCTCTCCAAAGAAGACTTACAACAACGTGGTCGTGTATCTAAAACCGTAACAGAATATATGGATGCATTAGGGTGCTTGGAAGGACTGCCTGATACAAATCAGTTATCACTTTTCTAATTGAAAATGTATAGATAAAGCTGGATGTCGGCACATTGTTTGCATTGATGCCTTGTAGATGGTATAATTGGAGCAACTTTTGCTATAAGTCTTACGTGAAAAGAGTGGGGTTCCCCGCTCTTTTCTGTTGTTCTTTATAGTTTTCATATAGTTGAATCAAATGTCTGGAGGGTTATGATGAGTAAAATTACAGAAGATGTCGAAAAACTCGTCAGTCCGATTGTGAAAGAACTCGAGTTGGAATTAGTTGATGTTGAATTTTTAAAAGAAGGCAGAGACTGGTTTTTGCGTGTTTATATCGATAATCCAGAAGGGAATATCGATATTGAACAATGTGCGCAAGTGAGCGAGAAGTTAAGTGAGGAATTAGACCGGACTGATCCGATTCCACAAAATTACTTCCTCGAAGTCTCTTCTCCTGGAGCAGAACGTCCTTTGAAGAAAGAAGAGGATTTTGAGAAAGCAGTCGGTCAGTATGTGTTTATAAAAACATACGAGCCAATTAACGGCATGAAAGAATTTGAAGGTCATTTGCTAGCATATGGTCCTGAAACTGCAGAAATTGAAATACGTATTAAAACTAGAACGCTGCAAGTTGAAATTGCAAAGGAAAAAATCGCTTTTGCACGTTTGGCGATTAACTTTTCCGCATAACTGAATATAGGAGTGATTTATTATGAGTAGTGATCTACTCGATGCACTGACAGCACTTGAGAAACAAAAAGGGATCTCAAGAGAAATAATTGTGGATGCTATTGAAGCGGCACTTGTCACCGCATACAAACGAAATTTCAACCAGGCTCAAAATGTGCGCGTGGATTTGAATTTGGATAAGGGCACGATGAAAGTCTATGCACGAAAAGACGTTGTAGAAGAAGTGGAAGACGACAGACTGCAAATCGCTTTAGAAGATGCTTTAGTTATTAATCCTGCTTATGAATTATCGGATGTCGTGGAAGAGGAAGTAACACCACGAGATTTCGGTCGTATTGCCGCCCAAACTGCGAAGCAAGTCGTTACACAACGAGTACGTGAAGCTGAACGTGGGCTCATCTACGATGAATACGTTGATCGAGAAGATGATATCGTCAATGGTATCGTTGAGCGACTTGACGCTAGGAATCTTTATGTAGGATTAGGCAAAGTGGAAGCGGTATTGCCTGCCAGTGAGCAAATCACAACTGAGACATACAAACCGCATGATCGCATCAAAGTATATATAACGAAAGTAGAACGTACTTCGCGCGGTCCTCAAGTTTTTGTATCCCGCACACATCCAGGCCTTCTTCGCAGATTGTTTGAAATGGAAGTACCAGAAATCTATGATGGTATTGTAGAGATCAAGTCAATTGCTCGTGAAGCTGGAGACCGATCTAAAATATCTGTTCATACTAATAATGAAGATGTTGATCCAGTAGGCTCTTGCGTTGGGTCAAGAGGAGCACGTGTTCAATCTATTTCAAACGAACTGAATGGCGAGAAAGTGGATATCGTAGAATGGTCTGAAGACCCCGTCATTTTTGTGGCAAATGCTTTGAGTCCCTCAAAAGTATTAGATGTTCAGGTTAATGAAGAAGACAGATCTACGACAGTTGTCGTCCCTGATTATCAGTTATCCTTGGCAATTGGAAAACGCGGACAGAATGCACGACTTGCAGCTAAATTGACCGGTTGGAAAATTGACATTAAGAGTGAGACCGATGCACGGGAATTGGGCATCTTCCCGAATGAGAATGTTCAGGTGGAAATAGAAGGAAACGATGATAGCGACGTATATGCGGATTCCGAAAATGGAAACGATGTGTATGCAGAGGATCCTTATGCTAATGTTGATGATGTTGAATTGAATGATGAAACTGAGCTGGATAATATTGATCTTTATTCAGAAACAGACGAAGACTAATGTTGTGAAAGAAAGGATGATCGTCTATGACGAGCAAAAAGAAAGTGCCTTTGCGTAAATGTGCGTCAACTGGCGAGATGCTTCCAAAAAAAGATATGATTCGTATCGTTCGTACAAAAGATGGTGAAGTTTCAGTTGACCTAACAGGCAAAAAGTCAGGTCGCGGCACATATGTCTCAAAAACTGAATCAGCTGTTGAAAATGCTAAACGCAATCGGTCGGTAGAAAGCCAACTCGGGACTTCCGTTCCTGAAGAAGTTTACAATGACCTTCTTCATGCTATCCGTCGTGAGGCATTAAAATGAATCATCCTATAAAGATCTTTCAAATGTTAGGCATGGCAGCAAGGGCAAGAATGTTAATTACAGGCGAAGAGCTTGTATTAAAAGAAGTACGGGCAGGCAATGCGAGTTTAGTTATTGTCGCTGAAGATGCGTCGAAAAACACGCTGAAGAAAATGAATGACAAATGTAATTTTTACAACGTTGAGAAGCATGAATTCGGGAGCCGTGAAGCTCTCGGTCATGCAATCGGGAAAGAGTCGCGGGTCGTACTCGCGTTAACGGATACCGGTTTTGCCGGAAAGATATCCGGGCTCCTCAACGAATATAACCGGGGGTGGGCTAATGACGAAGATACGTGTACACGAATACGCGAAACAGGTGAATCGGTCGAGTAAAGAAATCATCGAGGAGCTTGGGAAATTAAATGTGAATGTTTCAAACCATATGTCAATGTTAGACAAGGACGCAACGACGAAATTGAACCAACGTTTCAGTAAAGGTAATTCTACTGCTAAACCTGCTGATAAGCCGAATGCTGTTCCAAATAATTCGGCTCCATCACGTCCGGCGACGGGTCAACCTAACCGTTCTTCGCAAGGACAACAACGTCCAGGCCAAGGATCGCAAGGAGGCAGCAACCGTCCCGCTCAAAGTCAACAACGTCCAGGTCAAGGAGCGCAAGGAAGCGGCAACCGTCCCGCTCAAAGTCAACAACGTCCAGGTCAAGGAGCGCAAGCAGGCGGCAACCGTCCAGCTCAAGGCCAACAACGTCCTGGTCAAGGAACGCAAGGTGGCGGCAAGCGTCCTGCTCAAGGTCATCAACGTCCAGGTCAAGGAACGCAAGGAGGCGGCAACAACCGTCCAGCTCAAGGACAACAACGTCCAGGTGGTCAAAGTGGACCTGGTGGTAATCGTCCTGCAGGTCGCGGTGGAAGACCTCCGGCACGAGGCATAAACCAAGGGCGCAGAAGACACCGTCCGGCTCCAATGCCGAAAGTTGAATTACCATTACCAGAAAAAATCACTTTTTACGAATCACTTACAGTCGGAGAACTTGCGAAAAAGTTACATCGCGAGCCGTCTGAAATTATTAAAAAATTATTCATGCTTGGTGTCATGGCGACAATTAACCAAGAATTGGATAAAGATGCAATTGAACTAATTTGTGCGGATTATGGTGTGGAAGTAGAAGAAGAAATCCGTATCGATAAAACAGATCTTGAAATCTATTTTGAAGAACCTGAAGAAGTTGAAGGCATCCAAACTGAAAGACCTCCAGTCGTCACAATTATGGGTCACGTTGACCATGGTAAAACGACTTTGCTTGACTCGATCCGCGATACGAAGGTAACTCAAGGTGAAGCGGGTGGTATTACTCAGCATATTGGGGCTTACCAAATCGAAGTTGAAGGTAAACAAATCACATTCTTAGATACACCAGGCCACGCAGCTTTCACTACGATGCGTGCACGTGGTGCGAAAGTTACTGACATCACTATTTTGGTTGTAGCGGCTGATGACGGTGTAATGCCACAGACAATCGAAGCGATTAATCATGCTAAAGCGGCAGAAGTTCCAATTATTGTTGCCGTAAATAAGATGGATAAACCTTCAGCTAATCCAGATCGTGTTATGCAGGAATTGACTGAGCATGGCCTTCTATCCGAAGCATGGGGTGGAGATACGATTTTTGTTCCAATTTCAGCATTAAAAGGTGATGGAATTGATCAATTGCTTGAAATGGTTCTGCTAGTATCAGAAGTAGGCGAATTGAAAGCTAGTAAAAATATCAAGGCCAAAGGTTCAGTTATTGAAGCACAGCTTGACCGCGGTCGCGGATCTGTAGCAACACTGCTTGTGCAAGATGGTACTTTACGCGTCGGTGATCCGATTGTTGTCGGTAATACGTACGGTAGAGTTCGTGCAATGATCAATGACATAGGCAGACGCGTAAAAGAAGCAGGTCCATCCACTCCAGTTGAAATTACTGGTTTAAGTGGTGTACCTCAGGCTGGAGATCGTTTTGTCGTATTCGAAGATGAGAAGACAGCACGTCAAATTGCTGAATCCAGAGCTGGAGACGCACTAGTAGAACAACGCGGTGAGAATACACGTGTCACACTCGACAATCTCTTTGATCAGATGAAACAAGGTGAAATGAAAGAATTGAACTTAATCGTCAAAGCAGATGTTCAAGGTACTGTAGAAGCGATGGCAGCTTCACTTATGAAGATTGAAGTAGAAGGTGTCAACGTAAAAATCATCCATACAGGTGCCGGCGCCATCAACGAATCCGATATTTCACTAGCTGCAGCATCTAATGCAATTGTTATCGGTTTTAACGTAAGACCTGATGTAAATGCGAAACGTGCAGCTGAAGCGGAAGGTGTAGATATTCGTCTGCATAAAGTCATCTATAAAGTAATTGAAGAAATCGAATCAGCTATGAAAGGTATGCTTGATCCTGAATACGAGGAAAAAGTTATTGGTCAAGCTGAAGTGCGTGAAACATTCAAAGTTTCTAAAATCGGTACAATTGCCGGAAGTTATGTTATTGATGGTAAGCTTACACGTGATGCAAGCGTACGCGTACTTCGCGACAACGTCGTAATTTTCGAAGGCGAATTAGACACATTAAAACGCTTTAAAGACGATGTAAAAGAAGTCGCTAAAGGATACGAATGTGGTATCACAATTAAAAACTTCAACGATATCAAAGAAGGCGATATTTTCGAAGGATTTATCATGCAGGAAATTAAACGGACATGATTATATACGCAGAATGTATATTCTTCATACCAGATGTGCATTCCTTGAAAGGCAAGCGGTCCATTTTGAAAAAAATGACCGATCGTGTTAAAAATGAATTTAATGTCTCAATAGCAGAAATCGATCATCAAGACTTATGGCAGCGAACGACACTTGCTCTCGTTTCGGTCGCTTCAGTAAAAGCTGCGGCCGAAGGGGAGACTAAAAGAGCCATTCGGTTCCTCGAGTCAAATCCTGAATGGGAAATGACCGATCTTCGACTTGAGTACTATTGATATTGAATAGGGGTGACCATCCATGTCTATGCGTGCGAACCGTGTCGCTGAACAGATGAAGAAAGAGCTTGGTAGCATCATCGGTCAAAAACTGAAGGATCCAAGAATCGGATTCGTCACAGTGACTGATGTAGAAGTGACTGGCGATCTTCAACAATCGACAATATACATTTCCGTGCTGGGATCTGATGCTGAGAAAGAAGCCACATTGGCAGGTCTTTCAAAAGCAAAAGGTTTCATCCGCTCAGAAATCGGCCAGCGGATCAGACTCCGTATAACTCCGGAAATCGAATTTGCTTTCGATGAATCCGTTGCATACGGCAACCGTATCGAATCGTTACTTCGTCAAGTGAAAACTGAAGAAGAATGAGCAATTGGAGGAAGTCGGTGTCCTATTGGACTTTCCGGCTTCCTCCGTTTTTATAAGTAAATATAAATCAATAGTGTGAATTTCAATTTATTATGAAGAAACGAGGTGTAGTGTATGGACGGTATACTTCCGTTGTGGAAAGAAAAAGGGATGACCTCACATGACTGTGTATTTAAACTTCGCAAAATACTTGGAATGAAACGAGTCGGGCATACTGGTACATTAGATCCAAGTGTAGAAGGTGTCCTGCCTATATGCATAGGTCAAGCAACTAAAGTCGCCGAATATATAACAGATGCAGGAAAAGAATATATCGCCACAGTTTCTATCGGTGCTTCAACTGAAACAGAAGATGCGGACGGCGCAATCGTTGAACACAATAAAACATTCAAGTCATTTAATCGTAAAGAGCTACTTGCAGCACTTGGAGAACTGACCGGAGAAATTACCCAGATACCACCGATGTATTCTGCTGTCAAAGTGAACGGCAAGAGGTTATACGAATATGCAAGAAAAGGAATAGAAGTAGAAAGACCTGAGCGAACAGTAATCATTCATCAAATAGAACTTCTTGATGATCGTGAACTGTTTGAAGGGGAAGAAATTCAATTCTCAATTCGTGTTGCCTGCAGTAAAGGAACATATATCCGCACACTTTCAGTTCAAATTGGCGAAATACTTGGCTATCCTGCACATATGGCAAGCCTTGTACGGACTGCATCGGGAAATTTCACAAAGAAGGATTGCCTAACTTTACAAGAAGTTGCTTCAGCTAAAGAACATCATCAATTACATACTCATATTAGACCGTTGGAAAATGCGCTTACCGCATTTAAGTTTGTGGAAATTGAGGCTGACTTATATGATAAAATTATAAATGGACAGGTTTTGGAACAACATCCAATACTTAAGACAGACGAACACATCGTATTCACAACTTCAGAGAAAGCTGTCGCTGTCTATAAAAATCATCCGACAAAAGAAAATCTGATGAAACCTGAAAAGATGTTTCCATTCAACAGCTAGGGGGAAATCCATGGAAATCTATCATTTAACTTACCCGGAAAATGCCACAATTGACGATAAAGGACCTTATTCAATAGCTATCGGTTTTTTTGACGGCTTACATAAAGGTCATCAAATTGTAATCGGTGAAGCGAAACAAAAAGCAATTGAGCTTGGTATACGATCAGCTGTCATGACATTTGATCCGCATCCTTCACATCTGTTTCAAAGTGGGAAACATAAAGTTGGCTACATAACACAATATGCTGAGAAAATAAGGCTATTGGAAGAGATGGGTGTCGACACATTATTCATCGTCAAATTTGATTGGGAGCTTGCTTCCTTGTCTCCTGAACAGTTCGTCGAGTTATTTATTAAAAAGCTCGGAGTTAAGCACGTAGCAGCAGGCTTCGATTTTACTTTCGGTTCAAAAGGTGCTGGGACAATGGAGCAGATGGCATTTCTTGCTGGCGGAGCTTATAGCACGACGACTATTGATAAAGTAAAAGATACCGATGATAAGATTTCCTCAACTCGAATTCGGAAACTTCTTTCGCAAGGCGATGTCCAAAAGACGGCTGAATTACTTGGTAGACCATTTAGCACTGAAGGCATCGTAGTCCATGGGGAAAAGAGGGGAAGACAACTCGGTTTCCCAACAGCAAATATCGCTTATGATGAAAGCTCAATTATCCCCTCAAACGGCGTATATGCTGTCCTTATTGATTTCGACGGCAAAAGTTATGGCGGTGTCTGCAATGTTGGCAAAAAGCCAACTTTCCATGATCCCGGCACGATGTCGACGACTGTCGAAGTTCATATCATCGATTTTGATGAAGAAATCTACGGAGTTAAAGTGAAGATTGACTGGATCGCTTATATTAGGGGCGAAGTGAAATTTAATTCCATAGAGGAACTTATTAAGCAAATCGGAAAAGACAAAGAGACCGCAAAACGACTGTTGAGTAAAAGACAATGATTATGACTAAAGTCTTTTCGCATCTTTATTGCATCTGAATGATACACATGATATGATAAATCAGTGCAATCGCACTAACCTTTCCTTGGCGAATCGAGTCACCAACGATTGCTCGGGATTCGGGGATATTTCATAGAAATTAGGAGGTGAATAGGATGGCTATTACACAAGAGCGTAAACATGAATTGATCAACGAGTTCAAAATTCACGAAAACGATACTGGGTCTGCCGACGTGCAGATCGCTATCCTTACTGAAGAGATCAATAGCTTGAACACACACTTACAGACTCACAAGAAGGATCACCACTCACGTCGTGGACTTCTTAAGATGGTCGGTACACGTAAAAGACTTCTAAAGTTCTTACGTGAAACTGATGTTCAACGTTATCGTGATCTTATTGCAAAACTCGGCCTTCGCCGTTAATAAGATGGATACGGAAAGCGGGCCTTGCCCGCTTTTTTTTATTGAGTCATTCGACTAAATACTTTTCTTTTCAATTAATCAAGCTATTTTTCGCATAAGCACATTTTTTTTGATACACTACTACTAAATACATACAACGTATGATTGTTGGGCAAGTTTTAAATAGGAGAGGAGAAACACAATGACAGATCAGAAAAAAGTATATTCATTTGAGTGGGCTGGAAGACCGTTGACGATTGAAACGGGTCAACTTGCTAAGCAGGCAAACGGTGCTGTACTCGTACGTTACGGCGATTCTACAGTATTGTCGACAGCAACCGCTTCTAAGAAGCCGAAACCGCTTGATTTCTTCCCTTTGACAGTGAACTATGAGGAAAGAATGTATGCAGTCGGTAAAATTCCTGGAGGTTTCATCAAACGTGAAGGACGACCATCAGAAAAAGCAGTTCTAACGAGCCGTCTCATCGACCGTCCAATCCGTCCATTATTTGCTGACGGATTCCGTAACGATGTACAAGTGATCTCTCTTGTCATGTCTGTTGATCAGAACTGTACATCAGAAATGGCAGCAATGCTTGGTTCATCCCTTGCGTTATCCATTTCCGACATCCCGTTTGAAGGTCCGATTGCAGGTGTTCAAATCGGACGTATCAATGGTGAATTCATCATTAACCCTACTCCAGATCAGCTAGCTAAAAGTGATCTTGACCTCGTTGTAGCTGGAACGAAAGATGCCATTAACATGGTTGAAGCAGGTGCGAAGGAAGTCGCTGAAGATATTATTTTAGAAGCGATCATGTTCGGTCACGAACAAATCATTAAACTTATCGAATTCCAAGAAACAATCATTGCCGAAGTCGGCAAAGAAAAAATGGAAATCACATTATTCCAACTGGATGAAGATGTATTAAATGAAGTTAAAGTGAAATGTGAAGCAGACTTAATCAGCGCTATCCAAACGGAAGAGAAGCATGCCCGTGAAGAAGCGATTACTGCAGTGAAAAATGATATTATTGATCAATATACTGAAGCAGAAGCTGATGACGATAAAATGAAGCAAGTGAAAAGCGTGTTGGATCATCTCGTTAAAGAGGAAGTCCGTCGCCTTATTACTGATGAAAAAGTCCGTCCTGATGGTCGTGGTTTGGATGAAATCCGCCCATTGTCTTCCGAAGTCGGTATTTTTCCACGTACACACGGTTCAGGGTTGTTCACGCGTGGACAAACTCAGGCATTGAGTGTTTGTACATTAGGTGCACTTGGCGAAGTGCAGATTATTGATGGACTTGGTCTTGAGGAATCTAAGCGTTTCATGCATCATTATAACTTCCCTAATTTCAGTGTCGGTGAAACAGGTCCGATCCGTGGTCCGGGTCGTCGTGAAATTGGTCATGGTGCACTTGGTGAGCGTGCCCTTGAAGCAATTCTTCCAGAGGAAACGGATTTCCCTTACACAATCCGTCTAGTGGCAGAAGTACTTGAATCGAATGGTTCTTCATCTCAGGCGTCCATCTGTGCATCCACAATGGCAATGATGAATGCAGGTGTTCCAATTAAAGCACCAGTAGCTGGAATTGCTATGGGACTAGTCAAAAAAGGTGAAAACTATTCTGTCCTTTCGGATATCCAAGGTATGGAAGACCACTTAGGAGATATGGACTTCAAAGTTGCTGGAACAGAAAAAGGAATTACAGCTTTGCAGATGGATATTAAAATTGACGGTCTTTCCCGCGAGATTCTTGAAGAATCATTAACACAAGCGAAAATTGGCCGTATGAAGATTCTTGATCATATGCTTTCAACAATTTCTACACCAAGTGAAGAATTGTCTGCATATGCACCGAAAATTATTATGATCCACATTAATCCAGACAAAATCCGTGATGTAATTGGACCTGGTGGTAAAGTGATTAATAAGATCATTGAAGAAACTGGCGTCAAAATTGATACGGAGCAAGATGGAACAATTTACATTTCTTCACCTGATTCGCCGATGAACGCAAAAGCGAAAGCGATGATTGAGAATATCGTACGCGAGGCGAAAGTTGGGGAGTATCATTTAGGAAAAGTAAAACGAATCGAGAAATTCGGAGCATTCGTAGAAATCTTCCCAGGTAAAGATGGCTTACTTCATATTTCTGAAATTCAGGAAGAACGTACAAAAGCTGTTGAAGATGTATTGAAGTTAGATGATGAACTAATGGTTAAGGTTATTGAAATCGACAACCAAGGACGCGTCAATCTATCTCGCAAGATTGTAGTTAAAGAAGAAAAAGAAGCAGCTGAAAAAGAAAATAACGCGTAATTCAATCGCATACTCTATAATAAAAAGCCCCCACTTTGCATCAATGAAGAGGGAGGCTTTTTGTTCTTTCGAAAACAAAAGGAGGATGAACTGTTTGATAAATAAGCATATATGTGAAAACGGAGCGAGAATTGTGCATGAAAAGATGCCGTATGTTCGTTCGGTTGCTATTGGAATTTGGGTGAAAGCAGGTTCGGCATATGAAAAGGAGGGGGAATGGGGCCTCTCTCATTTCATTGAGCATATGCTATTTAAAGGAACACCGACTAGAAGTGCTAAAATGATCGCAGAACAGTTCGACAGAATGGGTGGTGACATCAACGCCTACACATCAAAAGAATTGACGTGCTATACGACAACCGTGTTAGACAATCACGCAAATGAGGCGATAGACATCCTTGCTGATATGTTTTTCAATTCATTGTTCGATGAAAACGAAATGAAAAAAGAAAAGACGGTTATATTAGATGAAATTGCTTCAGTAGAAGATACGCCAGATGATGATGTGGATGAACGCTTGTGGGCTGCCATGTATCCTGATCATCCAATTGGCAGATCAATCGGTGGGATAAAAGAGACCATTGAAACATTTGATAAGAAAATGATTAACGATTATATGAAAGAACATTATAGACCAGAAAATATTGTAATCTCAGTCGCGGGTAACTATAACGAAACACTTATTGATTGTGTAATAAAGCATTTTGGCACGTTCACTGTTTTAGAGAGTGAACGTGCTCAAGAACAATCACCTCCGATTTTTCAGGGAAAGTCAATAAGTAAAATGAAAGATATCGAGCAAGCGCATATTTGTTTAGCTTATCCAGGTTTAAAACTGAAAGATCATCGGCTCCATGACTTGATTCTTCTGGATAGTATTATCGGTGGAACAATGTCTTCTAGATTGTTCCAGGAAATCCGTGAAGAACGTGGTCTTGCCTATTCGGTCTATTCCTATTACTCTTCCTACTTATCTACGGGCTCATTTGTCATTTATGGCGGGACATCTCCAGAGCACTTGGATGAGATGGTCTCAATGATGGACGCTATCATTAATAATGTTGTCATGAACGGGATATCAGCTAGAGAGTTATCAAACGCTAAAGAACAGTTGAAAGGAAGCTTCTTGCTTGGACTAGAAAGTTCTGAATCACGGATGCACCGTAACGGGAATAATGAATTAATCCTTCAGGAACATAAAACGATGGATGAAGTTGTTGCATTGATTGATAATGTCAAAATAGAAGACGTCATCGTAATGGCAAGAGAGATTTTTAATAGTGAACGTGCTGTTTCTGTAATTGCCCCTCAAGTTGAAGAATGTGAGTCGCGAAATTGAAATAGGCAGTTTTAAGCATAGCTTGACATATGATAAGTAAGACTAGTCAAGGAGGATGAGTATGCTGTTATCTGAAATGGCTCAAAAAGAGCTGATACAAGTGGAAGACGGAGTCCGTTATGGGTTTCTCGCGGATACTGATTTAATTTTCAATCGTAAAACAGGGGATATTATCGGTTTTGAAGTAAAGAAAAAATTCAGTCGGATGCCTTTTCGCAATAAAGAACAGGAAAGTGTAGAGTTCATACCTTGGAGTGAAATTGTATTAGTCGGCGAGCACCGCATACTATTTGGAAAAACACATAGCATGGGGGATTTTGATGTTGAAGACGACTACTAATAGTTGGCTATTCATTGGCACAGATTCACGTTTGTCCACGTGCAGTAAAATTATGAAAGGTTTAGGCTATGAAGCGAATCATTATAACGGTAACAGCTTTTCTACCGAATTATCTACACTTATTGACGAGCTTGCACCATCACATATTGTTTTGCCCATAATCGAAATGGAAGAAATGATACCAGCAGAAAAGTTTCCTAAAGGAGCTACTGTCTATCCAGGTATCATTTCCTCCGAATGGCTTTCAAAGTATGAAGAAGCACACATTCCGGTTCATTCATATATCAAAGAGGTTGAATATGTTTGGGAAAATGCCCGACTGACTGCAGAAGGATTTTTGCTAGAGTATTACGAGTCAACTAAGCAAAGTGTGTTCGGAAAACAGTTTTGCATTACCGGATTTGGAAAAGTCGCTAAAATGATGGCTGAAGTACTCTCGGCTATGGGAGGTACAGTCGCGATTATGGCAAGGTCGAGTGAACAGCTAGGTGAAGCGGCCGCTCTCGGTTACACAACTTGTGAGTTCAACCCTACTAACTTAAGTGAACATAAAACTCTCATCAATACAGTTCCAGCACGTTGGCTGAAACCAGATGATAAGCAGGAATTACGCATATTCGATCTTGCTTCTGCACCTGGTTGCCTAAAGGAAAATGCCCCTGATGAATACTATACAATACACCTCGGTTTGCCAGGAAAGCACTTTCCGATCGACGCTGCTAATGCGTTGGCTAAAGCGCTACTGAGGATGAATAGTGCGTGAAAGGGGAATAAAATGCTGCAAGGAAAAAGGATCGGTCTTGGAATAACCGCTTCACATTGCACATATGACCAGATTATTCCGGTCATCGAGAATTTGCAGGCTAATGGCGCAACAGTCGTACCTGTTATTACGCATTCTGTTTTAACCGCGGCAACCCGATTCGGAACAGGGGAAGAGTGGATTGATAAAATTGAGGGGGCGACAGGTCAAAAGGTGATTTCAACGATTGTCGGAGCTGAACCTTTTGGTCCCGCGTCACCTGTTGATTGTATGATTATTGCTCCTATGACCGGAAATTCAATTAGTAAATTAGCAAATGCCGCAACTGATTCACCAGTGCTCATGGCAGCCAAAGCCACGTTACGCAATGGCAGTCCGGTGTTATTAGGAATTTCTACAAATGATGCATTAGGTTTAAATGCCGGTAACATTGTTAAATTGCTGAATATGAAAAATGTCTTTTTCATCCCTTTTGGACAGGATGATCCACATAACAAGCCAAATTCATTGATCTCCGATTTCACATTGATGGTACCCGCAGCGGCAGCAGCTCTTGAGAAAAGACAACTACAACCATTGCTCATTATACATCCATAAAAAAATACAAAAGCAGAACCATTTCAATTATGATATAATTCCTCCAATGAACTCTTGTACTAGTAGAGAATAAGGCTATAGGGGCATTGTTAGTTCTACTACGTAATGCATCCTTAAACTCTTCTCTGTATATTTACACAAGAGTCTTTATTAATTGTTAAGGGGAGATGGAATTGAAAAAACAAGATTTGAACGTCGCGATCGTTGGTGCAACTGGTGCGGTAGGTGGTAAGATTCTTGAAAAGTTAGTAGAGCGACAATTTCCAGCTAAGTCGATTAAAATGCTAGCTTCAAAGAGATCTGCTGGATCCAAAATTATTGTTGAAGGAAAAAATTATATCGTTGAAGAAACGGTACCTGAATCTTTCGAAGGTATAGATATCGCATTCTTTAGCGCCGGTGGTTCCATTTCCCAGACATTCGCACACGAAGCCGTGAAACGTGGTGCTATTGTTATTGATAACACAAGTGCATTCCGAATGGATGCGGATATACCGCTTGTTGTGCCGGAAGTAAACGCTGACGAACTTAATCGTCACAATGGCATTATTGCAAATCCTAATTGTTCTACCATCCAAATGGTTACAGCATTGAAAGCGATTAAGGAAAAATTCGGCATAAACCGAATTATTGTATCGACTTATCAAGCGGTTTCTGGAGCGGGAGCCGAAGCGATTGAAGAACTAAGTGAGCAGAGTCTTCAAATGGATAGCCGCACTGACATTAAAGCGGTACTACTGCCGTCTGCTTCAGCCGAAAAGCATTATCCGATTGCTTTCAATGTCATACCGCAAATCGATCTATTTGATGAATCAGGATACACATTGGAAGAACTGAAGATGATGAATGAAACGAAAAAGATATTTGCAGACGAGAAAATTGCTGTTGCTGCAACATGTGTACGACTACCTGTCGTTACTGGCCATTCGGAATCAGTATATATTGAATTAAATAGGGAAGATGTTTCTGTAGAGGATATCCGTTCGGCTATTAAAACAACGCCTGGAGTGGTCATACAAGACGATCCCTCTTCGCAATTGTATCCGATGCCCTTGTATGCGGAAGGAAAAGATGAAGTGTTTGTCGGCAGGATTCGTAAAGACCCTACACAGCCGACAGGATTCCATATGTGGATTGTGTCTGACAATCTGCTTAAAGGTGCTGCGTTGAATTCCGTTCAAATTGCTGAAGAACTTATCAAGTAAGTATATTTTTTACGGGAATAGCCCTATAAAGTATAAAAAGGATGATCAAATGGATCTCGGTCAAATTGGAACAGCGATGGTAACCCCTTTTTCTAATGCGGGCAACGTCGAGTATGATTTGACAGAAAAGCTTGTTGAGCATTTAATTTCCACTGGTACTGATTCTCTTATTGTTTGTGGTACTACAGGAGAGTCTCCGACATTGAATCATGACGAGAAATTTACGGTTTTTAGTAATGTCATTGAAATTGTCAATAAAAGAATTCCGGTCATTGCGGGCACAGGGACGTTTAATACAGCTGAATCAGTTAAATTAACGTCTCGGGCCGCAGAGCTAGGTGCAGACGGCGTTATGCTCGTAACACCTTATTATAATCGTCCAGACCAAAAAGGTATGGTGGCCCATTTCTCACATATTGCTTCTGAAACAGGTCTGCCAATATTGCTTTATAATATTCCAGGAAGATCTGCAGTCAATATGTTGCCTGAGACGGTTATTGAACTTTCAAAAATAAAAAATATCCGTGCTGTAAAAGAAGCAAGCGGTAGTTTAGACCAAATGGCGAAAATTATAAGTGGGACAGATAGTAGTTTTAAAGTATACAGCGGAGATGATGCTCTGACGTTGCCGTTGTTATCTATTGGTGGTGAAGGTGTCATTTCAGTCGCATCCCATATCGTCGGTCTGGAAATGAAGCAGATGATAAGTGCATTTAAAGCTGGTGATACTGAGAAAGCGGCGAATCTCCATAGAAAATTGCTTGCTCTGTTCCAGGCTATTTTCTCAGCTCCGAATCCCGTTCCAATTAAGTATGCACTATCTGTAATAGGTATAGACACAGGTGGAGTTCGGATGCCTTTGACTGATTTTGGAGAAGGAAAATCGTTGTTTGATGAAGTATGGCAGAATTATAAAAACGCCTAATTTTATACTATTTATTTTAAGCCGGTAAACTTGCCGGCTTTTTTTGTTTGTGTACTGAGGGCATTCTCAAGTATAATGAAAGATAGTCAATCTGGACGGGTATTTATCACATATGCTGATGCATGCAAAGTAGTCTGCATGTAAGGCGATCTAGCGAATAAATAGTGTATTGCATATGCATTGATTCGCCGTATCATTATCATAAGCATACATAGACGGTCAATTATCCATCACCAGTCTTTTTAATCAAAGTATAGGAGGAAACAATGTGACGAAAATGAAAAACGAAGTAATTAGAGTAATTCCACTCGGTGGAGTGGGGGAGATAGGGAAAGCGATGTACGTTGTCGAAATTGATGATGAGCTATTTATCGTTGATGCGGGTCTAATGTTCCCAGAAGGGGAAATGTTAGGCATTGACATCGTCATTCCGGACATGACATATATTGAAGAGAATAAAGATCGTGTAAAAGGAATATTTTTAACGCATGGTCATGAAGATGCAATTGGTTCGATTGCTTATTTGCTACAAAAAGTACAAGCTCCGGTTTATGGATCTAAACTCACATTAGCATTGGCAAAAGAACATTTGAAAGATATGCCAGCTCCAGCAGGTGTAAAATTCTTCGAAGTGACAAATAAAAGTCGTATGAACTTCAAGTCGACATATGTTACATTCTTCCATACGACTCACAGCATTCCAGATTCGTTTGGAATCGTATTCCATACGAGTGAAGGTGCGGTTGTCCATACTGGAGAATTTAAATTTGATCAGTCTGCAAAAGGGAAATACCGTCCCGATATAGCTAAAATGGCGGCATTAGGCGAAGAAGGAGTCTTCATCCTCATGTCAGATTCTGCTGAAGCGGAACGTCCTGGATACACGACGTCTGAGGTTGTCATTGAAGAGCAATTATCTAAAACGTTTCACGCTGCACAAGGCCGGTTGCTCGTTGCATTGTATGCTTCAAATTTCATTCGCATCCAACAGGTCTTTGATAAAGCTCTTGAAACAGGCAAAAAAGTAGCTGTTGTAGGTAAGAGTCTAGAAAGTTATTTCGAAGTAGGAATGCGCTTAGGCTATTTGCAAATCGATGAGGAAATGGTTATATCCGTGAAAGACATCGGAAAATACAGCGATGATCAAGTTGTTATTATCGTGACAGGCAATCAAGGTGAACCATTAGATGCACTTGAAAAGATTATTCGTAAGCATCATAAAGATATTAAGATTAAAGAAACAGATACTGTCCTTATTACATTCACACCATCACCAAGCATGGAAGTATCTATGTTCCAAATGACAAACGAACTCGCTAAAGCAGGAGCTCACGTTCTTACTTCTCAGCGGAATGTTCATGTATCTAGTCACGGTAGCCAAGAAGATTTGAAGTTGATGTTAAACTTAATGAAACCTAAATACTTCATCCCTGTTCAAGGTGAATATAAAATGCTTATTGCTCATTCGAAAATTGCCCAACAACTTGGATTCCAAAAGTCCGAAATATTTATTGCGGACAAAGGCGATATTGTTGAATACAAAAACGATAAAATGCGAATGAGTGGACGTGTACAGGCTGGAAACGTGTTAATAGATGGCATCGGCGTAGGTGATGTCGGGAATATCGTTTTACGCGACAGAAAGCTGCTTTCGCAAGACGGCATATTTACCGTCGTCGTTACACTTAGTCGAAAACAGAAAAAAATAGCTGCAGGTCCAGAAGTAGTATCACGTGGATTCGTCTATGTACGCGAATCTGAAGAGCTTCTTGAGGAATCGAGAAACCTTGTCCGTAAAATCGTTGAGAAATATGTGAATAAAGATACGTTTGAATGGACAAACATTAAACAAGAGATTCGCGATACATTAAGTTCATATTTGTTCCAACAAACTAAAAGAAGACCAATGATCATCCCAATCATCATGGAATACTAAAACGGAATAAAACCGTCGGCAACGGACGGCTATCATGACATACAAAAAGGATTTCCAAGCCGTCTGTACGGCAGGAAATCCTTTTTGCGAAAGGAGGAGGAAAATGTCGAAAAAAACAAAGAAGAGAAAAAAGACAGGTGGCAATAAAAAGAAGCAAAAGGAACCTAGTCCACTACTCTTTGAAGTAGCCGGGATTACAATGATTGGACTTGCAATTATTATAATATTTGAATATGGAATTGTCGGAAGAAGCCTTTCCTCATTTTCAAGACTGTTATTTGGCAACTGGCATGGTGCTTTACCTTTTTTATTAATTGTCCAAGCATTGCTTTTTATGGTCAAAAGAAAGTCGATTGGTTGGAAAAACCGTATTGTCGGTGGAAGTCTTTTTGTTCTGGCGAGTCTGCTATTATTCAGCCATATTCATCTATTTAAAGAACTGTATGAAAGTAAACTACTCATGTCTAATTCTGCGATTAAAGAAACGTGGAAAGTACTTATAACAAATGAAGGAATTACGTCTAGAAGTGGAGCTTTAGGTGGAGGATTAGGAGGGGCTCTCTTATTTGCTTTGTTCCATGCATTATTCGATTCAGCAGGAGCAACAGTTGCAGGAGTGCTATTGTTAAGCATTGGTCTAATCTTATTAACAGGAAAAGCTCTCGTTCCTTACATTGCTGAACATTATCCGAATATAAAAAAGTCTCTTCTATCACTTTTCGAGAAGAAAGAGAAGAAACCAATTAAAAAAATGCCGCAAAATATAGAAAGTAAAAAAACACGCTCAAAAAAATCCTTACCTGTCGATATATCTACAGACAACGAAAGAGATATTGAACTTACTGACCAAGTCATTTCTAAACCGATTATTTCGGCATTTAATGAACGCGTCAATAAGGAATCGGCTATCGATGAACAGACCGCGACGCAACAAATAGTAGTTGAACCGGTCAGAAAGTCAGATGGAGAAAAAGAACGAGGGATTGAAGAGGAAGTAACCTATTCTGTCATAGAAGGTGAAGAAGAGAACGAATCATATATATTACCACCACCATCATTGTTAAAGGAAACGCCTTCTAATGATCAGTCCGCAGAATATGATTCAATTCAAGCGAATGCGGAAAAGTTAGAACGGACATTTTTAAGTTTTGGTGTTAAAGCAACAGTTACACAAGTTCATTTAGGTCCAGCTGTTACTAAATATGAAGTTCTTCCTGATACTGGTGTGAAAGTGAGTCGAATCGTCAGCTTGTCGGATGATATCGCTCTTGCTCTTGCTGCTAGCGGTATCCGTATAGAAGCACCTATACCTGGGAAGTCAGCTGTTGGAATAGAAGTTCCAAACAGCTCTGTCGCCATCGTCAGCTTGCGCGAGGTCATTGAAGCGAAAGAAAATAACAGACCAGATTCAAAATTGATGATAGCGTTAGGAAGAGATGTTACAGGGCAGGCAATGATGACTGAATTGAATAAGATGCCACACGTACTTGTGGCAGGTTCAACAGGAAGCGGGAAGAGTGTCTGCATTAATGGCATTATCATAAGCATTTTAATGCGCGCCAAACCTCACGAAGTGAAAATGATGATGATAGATCCAAAGATGGTGGAGTTAAATGTTTATAATGGAGTTCCGCATTTATTGGCTCCAGTTGTTACGGATCCAAGAAAAGCTTCTGTCGCATTGAAAAAGGTTGTTTCCGAGATGGAAAGACGCTATGAGCTGTTTTCGCATACTGGAACACGAAATATCGAAGGATATAACGACCATATCGAAGTTTGGAATTCCGAAAATGATGAGAAACATCCGAAAATGCCATACATTGTCGTTATTGTTGACGAACTGGCGGATTTGATGATGGTTGCTTCAAGTGATGTCGAAGATTCGATTACACGTCTAGCGCAAATGGCTAGGGCGGCTGGCATACATCTGATTATCGCGACTCAACGACCTAGTGTCGATGTCATTACGGGTATTATAAAAGCTAATATTCCATCCCGGATTGCGTTTGCAGTATCTTCTGCCATTGATTCAAGAACAATACTCGATGGATCAGGCGCTGAGAAATTGCTTGGGCGTGGGGATATGCTCTTCCTACCTGCTGGTGCATCCAAGCCCGTGCGCATACAAGGTGCTTTTGTATCGGACCAGGAAGTCGAAGCGATTGTCGACTTTGTCATTGAACAGCAAAAAGCACAATATCAAGAAGAAATGATTCCACAAGAAGTAGAGGAAGTGCCCGCTTATGAAGAAACGGATGACTTATACGATGAAGCAGTACAACTAGTCACTGAAATGCAGACGGCTTCAGTTTCGATGCTTCAAAGACGGTTCAGAGTAGGCTATTCAAGAGCAGCAAGAATTGTCGATCAAATGGAATTAAGAGGTGTAGTAGGTCCTCCCGAAGGAAGTAAGCCACGTCAAGTGCTTATTTCAAAAAATGAATCCGATAGTCACGTTTGAAAAACATGACAAAAGAGTCATTATATAAGCCGATTTACAACTTCTTTCGATATTTTGTCATTTTCGTTGTTTATTTTGTAGGATTAAAATGATATAGTATGGAAGATTGGAACAGTCGTTAAACATCAGAGGTCTGACCTCGTCAGGAGGAGGATTCACATGGTGGTGAAGACAGATCAAAGACATCTCTATGTTCAAGTGATTGAGCGTTTAAAACGTGACATCGAAACAGGAGTTTTCAAAGAAAATGAGAAATTCCCTTCTGAATTTGAACTAGCAAGGAACTTAGGTGTCAGCAGAGCAACTCTTCGAGAAGCTTTACGATTACTGGAGGAAGATAAAGTAATCGTCCGGAAACACGGAGTTGGTACATTTGTTAATCCACGACCTATCTTTTCTTCCGGTATTGAAAATTTGTCAAGTGTTTCTTCCATGATTAGTGATGCAGGAATGGAACCAGGAACGATTTTCATGGAAGTACAAGAAAATACCCCTAATGAGGATATGATTGGGAATTTCGGTTGTGAAAGGGATGACAAACTTGTTACAATCAAAAGAGTAAGAACAGCAGATGGAGAACCTGTCGTATATTGTATTGATCATGTATTGTCCAAAAATCTTGAAATGGGTACAGATGTTTTATTAAATGAATCCATTTTCGATTCAATTGAGAAGTCGGGTAAAATTAGGATTAATCAAGCTGTGGCTAATATTGAGCCTATAGGCTATGATGATGAAGCATCTTCAATTTTGAGATGTGGAGTGGACATCCCTTTACTAGTACTAATTCAATACCATTATAGCGAAGAAGGCGAAATGGTCCTATTCTCAAAGAATTATTTCAGGGCTGATAAATTCAGCTTTCACGTAGTGCGAAAACGGGTATAAGGCAAATTTTGGAGAGTGGAATACTTTCCAAATATCCTTTAAAGACGTGCGAACGTCATATTTATATACCAAAATAAAAAAACAGGGAGGGTCCAATCAGTGAGCAAACGTAAATACGGTCTTGCATTATCATTGGTTTTAGCAGCAAGTGCATTACTTGGTGCGTGTGGTACGGACAAAGACAAAGAAAAAGATACTTCATCTTCAACAGGCGGCAACGCTTCAGATTTCTCAATCGCTATGGTTACTGACGTCGGTGGTATCGATGACAAGTCATTCAACCAGTCAGCTTGGGAAGGAATCAAACAGTTCGGTAAAGATCATAATATGTCTGAAGGAGATGGTGGATACGCATACCTTCAATCGAAAGATGATTCTGACTACACTCCAAACTTGAACGCGCTTACACGTCGTGATTTCGACTTAGTATTCGGTGTAGGTTTCTTAATGGAAGATGCGATTAATACAATTGCTGAGCAACAGAAAGAAACAAACTACGCAATTATTGATGGCGTAGTAGACCAACCAAACGTTGCAAGCATCTTGTTTAAAGAACAAGAAGGTGCTTACCTTGCTGGGGTAGCTGCTGCATTAATGACAAAAACTGATAAGATCGGTTTTGTTGGTGGTATGGAAATTCCAGTTATCGAACGCTTTGAAGCAGGATTTGTAGCAGGTGTTGCTGCAGTTAAGCCTGACTTGAAAGTAGATGTTAAGTATACAGGTTCATTTGATGATGCGGCATTAGGAAAAGCTGCTGCAGGTCGTATGTACTCTTCAGGAATTGATATCATCTTCCACGCTGCTGGCGGAACTGGAAATGGTGTATTCTCTGAAGCAAAAGAACGTAAAGAAGCAGATAAGAATGCTGATGTATGGGTAATCGGTGTTGACTCTGACCAGTATGAAGAAGGTAAAGTTGGTGAAGAGAACATTACATTGACTTCTATGTTGAAGCGTGTTGATGTTGCTGTTCAGGATATCTCTAACCTTGCTAAAGAAGGTAAATTCCCTGGTGGTGAAACAAAAGTCTACGGTCTTCATGATGATGGTGTAGCTCTTGCAGATTCACGCGGTGCAATTCCACAAGACGTGCTTGATCAAGTGGAAGAATACAAACAAAAGATTGCAGATGGTGAAATCGAAGTACCTGAATTCGCTAAATAATAACAAAACAACAAAGGCCGGTTCATTCCGGCTTTTGTTGTTTACTTCTTATCGCAGCAAAATTGATAGACTAAAAGGTTTTTACGAAAATCTTTTATTGTGTCAATTTTTCATTGAATAAAATAATCAAATAATTATTACGCAAGGAAGTGAATCCATTGGACTATGTCATCGAGATGTTGAATATTACAAAGAAATTCGGCAATTTCTACGCAAATGACAATATCACTCTTCAACTTGAAAAAGGGGAAATTCATGCTTTGCTAGGCGAAAATGGAGCCGGTAAATCAACATTGATGAATGTCTTGTTCGGGCTATACCAGCCGGAGGACGGAGAGATACGAGTGAACGGTACAAAAGTCAATGTAACGAACCCCAACGTTGCAAATGACCTCGGAATTGGAATGGTGCATCAGCATTTTATGCTTGTTGAAAATCTTACAGTAACTGAAAATATCATCTTAGGTAATGAGCCTAAAAAGATGGGAATTGTCAATATTAAAGATGCTGCGAAAGATGTAGAGGAAATATCAAAACTATACGGGCTGAACGTTGACCCTTATGCTAAGATTGAAGATATTTCTGTTGGCATGCAACAACGGGTGGAAATTTTGAAAACGCTTTATCGTGGCGCGAACATTCTGATATTTGATGAACCAACAGCATCATTGACACCGCAAGAAATACAAGAACTTATCTCCATTATGAAGAAATTGATCACTGAAGGTAAGTCGATTATTTTAATTACACATAAATTACAAGAAATTATGGATGTATCTGATCGTGTTACAGTTATCCGTAAAGGAAAAGGCATTGGTACTGTTGTCACTGCTGAAACGAATCCAGAAGAATTGGCAACGCTTATGGTTGGACGACAAGTAACTTTCAAAACAGAAAAAGGACCTTCCTATCCGAAAGAGGAAGTATTGCATATTGAAAATCTTGTTGTTACCGATAATCGTGGCATTGAAAAAGTAAAAGGCTTAAATTTGTCTGTACGTCGTGGTGAAATCGTTGGTCTTGCTGGCATTGATGGCAATGGGCAGACGGAATTAATCGAAGCTATAACAGGTCTTCGTAAATCCAAAAGTGGATCAATTACAATTAATGAAATCGATGTTACTGGAAAAAAACCTAGAGAAATTACTAAAGTTGGGTTAGGGCATATTCCGCAAGACAGACATAAGCATGGATTAGTTCTTGAATTTTCTGTTGGTCACAACGCTGCTTTGCAAGAATATTATCACGAACCGTATTCTAAAAATGGCATTATGAATTATAGATCAGTTTCTGATTATGCCCAAAAGATTATTAAGGAATATGATGTGAGAACTCAAGGTGAAAACGAATTAGTGAGAGCTTTGTCGGGTGGTAATCAGCAAAAGTTAATCATTGGTCGTGAAGTGTCACGTGATCCTGATTTTCTTATAGCGGCGTTGCCGACTAGAGGTCTTGACGTTGGTGCGATTGAGTTCATTCATAAGCGGCTAATTGAGCAGCGGGATAATGGTAAAGCTGTATTCTTGATCTCTTTTGAACTCGATGAAGTTATGAACGTTTCAGATCGTATTGCTGTCATTCATGATGGTCAAATAGTTGACACAGTCATTCCCACTGAAACAACTGAACAGGAGCTTGGTCTGCTAATGGCTGGGCATACAAAATCTGAAGCACTGAAAGCAAAGAAAGTTGGTGATGATCAAAATGTCTAATAGAGTTGTCAATTTATTGGTGCCGATCATCTCCATTATCCTCGGTCTCCTTGTAGGAGCCTTAGTCATGATCTTTAGTGGATATAATCCAGTCAATGGGTATATTGCCTTGTGGAATGGAATTTTTGGAGACGCTTATGCTATAGGTGAAACAATCCGTCAAATAAGTCCATATATTCTTGCTGGACTTGCAGTGGCATTCGCATTTCGCACAGGTTTATTTAATATCGGAGTAGAAGGGCAATTGATGGTAGGTTGGTTTGCAGCGGCTTATGTTGGATCAGCATTTACTATGCCTATGTATATTCACTTACCCTTGTCATTACTTGCTGCAGCAGCGGCAGGAGCGTTATGGGGGCTAATACCTGGATTGTTAAAAGCCAAGTTCCGAGTGCATGAAGTTATCGTCACAATTATGATGAATTATATTGCATTGCATGTTGTAAATGCACTAATTAAAACCGTATCTGGAGGCGGCTTTAAAACAGAAAAAATTCAACCGACAGCCTCATTACGCTCAGATTTCTTGTCTAATTTAACTGATTACTCGACACTCCATTATGGGATTTTTATTGCGTTATCCATGGTAATCGTAATGTGGTTCATTTTAGAAAAAACGAAGACTGGATTCGAATTAAAATCAGTCGGATTTAACGAAAATGCTTCTCATTATGCAGGAATGAACGTAAATAAGAATATCGTCTTATCTATGATCATATCTGGAGCGTTCGCAGGACTTGGAGGCGCAATGGAAGCATTAGGTACTTTCGGGAACATGACGTCAAGAGGTGGATTCACAGGTATTGGTTTTGACGGTATCGCAGTTGCGTTGTTAGGAGCAAATACGCCATTGGGTGTTATTTTTGGTGCATCTTTGTTCGGTTCACTAAAGTATGGAGCGAACAACATGCCGAATGCAGCAAATATCCCGCTTGAAATTGTCTCGATTGTTATCGCGCTTATCATATTCTTTGTAGCGTCAGGATACATTATCCGCGTTGCTATATTACGAATGAATAAGAAAAAGGAGGCGAAATAACATGAGCTTTTTAGAAGTGTTATATTTTATCATACCGACTTCGATTGCTTATGCGGCTCCTCTGATTTTAACTGCAATCGGCGGTGTTTTCTCTGAACGTTCAGGAGTAGTTAACATCGGGTTGGAAGGTTTAATGGTCATGGGTGCATTCATTGGTATTATATTCAACCTAGCTTATGCCGATGTGTTTGGCAGTTGGACGCCTTGGATTGCGTTACTTGTAGCGATGCTCGTGTCCGCAATATTCTCCATCATGCACGCAGTAGCATCTGTTTCATTCCGTGCGAACCAGGTCGTTTCAGGGGTAGCGATTAATATGCTTGGCATAGCTATAGCGCTATTCTCGGTGAAGATGTTGTATGGTAAAGGACAAACGGACTTTATTCAGAATAAAATCCCGAGAATTAACATTCCTATATTACAAGACATCCCAATACTTGGACCGATGTTTTTTAAATCAGTATACGGAACTTCCATTATAGCTATAGCAGTAGCCATCATTGCTTGGTTTGTCATTTACAAAACACCATTTGGATTACGCTTGCGTTCTGTTGGTGAGCATCCTATGGCAGCAGATACGATGGGCATTAACGTTTCCAAAATCAGATATACTGCTGTAATCATTTCTGGTGGTCTTGCAGGAATAGGTGGAGCGATATATTCTCAAACGATGACAGGCGATTTTGGTCATGCGACAATAAATGGTCAAGGTTTCATGGCTTTGGCAGCGATGATTTTTGGTAAATGGCATCCAATTGGAGCGATGGGGGCAGCATTATTCTTCGGATTTGCCCAAACATTGGCTATCAGTGCGGGTTCTATAGATATCGATTTCATCCAAAAAATACCTACAGTATATTTCCATATATTACCTTATGTCTTAACTATTTTAGCTCTAGCAGGATTTATTGGAAAAGCGAATGCTCCAAAAGCGAATGGAGAACCATATATTAAAGGCAGTAGATAATGCTACACTAGACCGCTTTCGTTCCTATTTGGAATCGAGCGGTTCTTTTTATTCCTAATAATTATTGGGGTAATGCGTTTATTTTGCCATGTGTAAGTTCTGGAATGTATAGTGAAGAAAGGTATTCGTATAATAAGAAAAAACGAGGTGTTCATATGTTCACTAAAATTGAATTGAAAAAAGGTGTAAACTTATACATCCGTCCAACTGAACAATTCAAGACGATTTCGATGTCTTTCAGATGGACAGCTAAATTAAGTGCAAAACAGGCAGCAAGTAGAACTGTCTTATCTAATGTATTGCAAGATTCAAACGAAGATTATCCGAAACAGAGTGATTTGCGTAAGGCACTAGATGAGCTATATGGTTCGGTATTTTATATGGATTCAGGAAAGCGGGGCAATTCACATATCGTTTCATTGAACATGGAATGTGTGAACGATGAATATCTACAAACTAGCGGCGTTTTTGATGAAGTGCTGAACATGGTTAGTACCGTTATTTTCCGTCCTAATTTAAAAGATGGAAAATTTGACGAAACGATTGTTAATCGTGAAAAACGTTCTGTCATGGAACGTATCCGATCTGTCTACGACGATAAAGGAAGATATGCACAAAAACGAATGTTGGAATTGATGAGACCGGACCATCCGGCTTCAATTTCTTCAAATGGTACTGAGGAAGATGTGCAAAACATTACAGCAGACTCTCTTGTTGAAACATACGAAAAAATGCTCACTGAAGATGCGATTGATATTTATATCGTTGGTGACATTAAACAAGATACTATTGTAGAGAAGATCCGGACAATGTTTGATTTTAAGGAAAGAGAAATTTCTTATGAACGATACGAAAATGCTCCTATAGAAATGAAAGAAACACGTCAAGTGTTTGAAAAACAAGATATGAAGCAAGGGAAATTGCAAGTCGGATATAACACACCGATAACATTCTTCCATAAAGATTTCCCGAAAATGCAAGTTATGAACGGAATACTTGGTGGATTTGCGCATAGTAAGTTATTCATGAATGTTCGGGAGAAAGAGAGTATGGCGTATACTATAAATAGCGTATACAGTGCTAATTACGGTATTCTTTACGTTTTGGCTGGGATTGATGCTCAGCTTGAAGAAAAAGCAGTTACAATGATCCAGGAGCAGTTAGATGCAATTAAAACAGGAGAAGTGACTGACTTAGAAGTTGATCAGACTGTTGCGTTGCTTGCGAATAGTATTAGAAGTGCGTTTGACTCTGCGCGTGGGCAAATTGAACTATTTGACCAATACAAGCAGTTGGACGAAAACTTCAATGCGGACAAATTGATTGCCGAATGGCATGAAGTTTCCTTGGATGATATTAAGCGAATGGCATCGACGATCCAAATGGAGCTCATCTATTTGCTATCGGGAAGAGAGGCGTAATAAATGGAAAAGATTACTTTTGATAATTTGCAGGAAACATTATTCCATGAACGACTTGATAATGGACTTGAAGTTTATATCCTTCCCAAACGAGGATTTTCAAAAACCTATGTAACGTTTACAACTAAATATGGTTCAATCGATAATACGTTCATTCCAAGAGGAAAAGATGAGTTCGTAACTGTGCCCGACGGTATTGCACATTTCCTTGAACATAAGATGTTTGATAAGGAAGATGGAGACGTTTTTCAAAAGTTTGGTGTGTTAGGTGCATCCGCTAACGCATTCACTTCCTTTACACGAACATCCTATTTGTTCTCGACGACACAAAATCTTTATGAGAGCACAAAAGTGCTTTTGGATTTTGTTCAAGAACCTTATTTCACAAAAGAGAAAACAGATAAAGAAAAAGGGATTATCGCGCAAGAAATTACAATGTACGATGATAACCCTGATTGGCGCAATTATTTCGGCACAATCCAATCATTATACGAAGCATTTCCCATTAATATAGACATTGCAGGAACAGTAGATACAATTCAGGAAATAACAGCTGAGCATCTTTATGAATGTTACGAAACATTTTATCATCCATCCAACATGTCTGTATTTGTAATAGGGGCGGTGGATGTAGATGAAATGATGGATTTCATTCGTAAGGACCAATTAGGCAAGAGTTTTTCTGAACCTGAAGAGATTGTTAGAAAATATCCCGAAGAGCCGATTCAAGCAGGACAGAAGAAAGTAGTGCTTGAAATGGATGTATTAAGACCAAAGTTCAATTACGGTTTGAAATGCAATAACGTATCCATTGAAGGCGAAGAGATGTTACGGCAAGACCTTGCTGTCAATTTGTTACTTGATATTTTATTTGGTCGCACATCAGAATTCTATACGACAGCGTATGCGGAACATTTAATCGATGAAACATACAACTATGATTTTACGTTTGAAAAAGGTTTCGGTTTTGCTATGATTGGTTCCGATACGGAAAAGCCGGATGAATTAGAAGCGACCATTAAAAAGACTATTAACGCACAAAAAACTGAGTGGACGATTACAAAAGAAGATTTGGATCGTTCTTGCAAACGTAGAATTGGGCAATTCATGCGATCTTTGAATTCAATTGAATTTATTTCAAATCAATTCACGCAGTACAATTTTAACGGCATGAACTTGTTTGACGTTGTGCCTGCACTCGAAAAAATGACGTTGAACGATTTGAAGGAAGCTTTCCAAACAGTTAATAATGAAGAAAGCCATTCTGTAATGACGATTATTCCTCCCGTAAAAGAAGGTTAATTATGAAATCACGTGCAATTGTGTTAGGTGCGTCAGGCGGTATAGGTCATGCCATCTGCAGGGAACTTGCTGCGGATGGCTGGTCCCTATATTTGCATTACAATAAAAATGCTAATAAAGTCATTCGTCTTTGCGAAGAGTTATCGAATGAGTATCCTGAAAATTTCTTCGAAGTTGTTCATGCTGATTTCAGTAAATCGGACGGTGCAGATTTGCTTGCTAGTGGAACGGGTCAAATTCAAGCTATAGTAGTTGCTTCCGGTCATTCAATGCTGAAACTGTTAAGCGATACAACTACAGAAGATATGGATGCATTATGGCGCGTACATATGCAAAATCCCGCTTCATTCATCAGTCTTGTTTCTTCAAGGTTAAGGAGTTATGCCACTTCTTATGTTCTATTCATCGGTTCCATATGGGGTGAGACGGGTGCTGCCGGCGAAGTGATGTATTCGGCTGTAAAAGGCGCTCAACATGCTTTTGTTAAAGCGTTCGCCAAAGAAGCATCCTATACAGGAACTAGAGTGAATGCGATTACACCTGGTTGGATAGAGACGGACATGAACGGGGAATTATCGGAAGAAGATAAACTGGAAGTCATTAGTCATATTCCGTTACAATCGACAGGATCGCCGGAGGATGTAGCAAATCTTGCTTGCTTTCTCCTAAGCGGCAAAGCGGATTATATGACAGGAGAAATTGTGAAGCTAAATGGCGGATGGTATATATAAGAAAAAAGAGGGGAAGTGTTTTCCCCTTTTTCTTTTTTCCTTTTCATAGTCTCTTTAATCCGCTATTATAGAACTAAGTTGTCTTTTGTGCGTCCTGTACTTATAAGCACTTTAAAACATACAATCGGATCAGGTTTTTCAATTGATCAGAACCATTTCTGAATGTTCTGCTTTGACTAAGGATTGGAGGGTTTATTGAATGGGTGAATGGTATGTCGAATATGAAGTGCAAGTAAATAGACCTGGACTGCTCGGTGACATCGCTTCGCTCCTTGGAATGTTGAGAGTCAATATTACAACCATTAACGGTGTTGATGGCGGACATAGGGGTATGCTTGTCCGTACGGAAAATGATGATCAAATCAAGCGTTTTGAATTGATCGCATCCACTATGGAAACGATTCAAGTGAAAAAGATAAGAGAACCTAAGTTGCGCGATATACTGGCTGTTCGTCATGGGCGATATATTCAAAGAGACCTCGATGATCGAAAGACTTTTCGGTTTGTAAGAAGCGAACTTGGGGTACTTGTTGACTTTATGGCAGAACTTTTTAAACAGGATGGCCATAAACTGATCGGAATTCGTGGGATGCCTCGTGTTGGTAAGACGGAATCTGTTGTTGCGGCTAGTGTCTGTGCGAACAAAAAATGGATTTTTCTTTCTTCCACAATGATAAAACAGACCGTCAGAAGCAATCTTGCGGGCGATGAGTTCTCAAAAGACAATATCTTTATCTTAGATGGTATTGTCACTCGTAAATCGGGTGATGAGAGACATATGCAACTTGTTCGTGAAATGATGAATATGCCTACAATCAAAGTTGTCGAGCACCCTGACATGTTTGTACAGCATTCCGAGTATGACGTCGAAGATTTTGATTACATCATCGAATTGCGTACAGATCCCGACGAGGAAATTACATATGAGATGATGGAGAAGAACAATATGGATCCAAATTCAGGAGCAATGGGTGGATTTGGAATGTTCAATTTTTAATGAGGTAGGTGATATAATTGACCGGATTAGGTGATCGTCTCAAAGAGGCGAGAACAAAAAAAGGGTATTCATTGGATGATTTACAATCCATAACTAAAATTCAGAAACGGTACCTTTCCGGTATTGAAAATGAAGATTACAGTATGATGCCTGGATCTTTTTATGTACGTGCGTTTATTAAACAATATTCAGAAGCAGTCGGTCTTGATGCAGACGAAATGCTTGCTTTGTACAAAGAGTCTTCAAAAAACAGCCTGGTTGAGGAGGATTCGACGCAAATTGTTCCACCTATGACTAGAAGAAGCGGTTTGAAAAACAATCCCAGACTTAATGAAACAATACCTAAAATTATTGTAGCTTTATTTATCATTGTCATTATCGTAGTCGCTTGGGTTCTCTGGCAACAATCAAGCTCTTCCAATAAGAGCATGAAAGATGTCGAAACAGAACCAGCATTGACGATGGATAACAATCAGCCGTCAAAAGGACTTCCTGTTGAACCGGAAGAGGATACAAATGTGGATGACGAAGAAACTCAACCCGATTCTGAGCCTGATGAAGAAGTGAAGAAGCAAGTGCTCACTTTTGAGAACTCAAGTGGTGAAGATTCCTTTTATTCATTGACTGAGGCTGAAGAATTCAAGCTCAGAATTGTTATTGCAGGAGAAACCTGGATAGCTGTTACAGATGAAAATAAAAAAGAGCGTACTGAAAAAGCTACAGTCTACAATGCAGGTGACACAATGGATATAAATGTATCAGATGTTGAGTTTGTTCGCATACGAGTTGGTCGGACATACAATACAGAAATCTATGTCAACGAAGAAAAGCTTGAATACTCTTCTGACAAAACAACACAGAACATCATTATTAAATACGAGAAATAAAAAATAGTCATCTCTCATGATGACTATTTTCATTCTGTTACATAATTGAATATTCTAAGCAAAGGACAGGTGTTCATAGTGAACTTACCAAATAAAATTACGGTATCCCGTATAATACTCATTCCAATTTTTATCGTTTTCATGGTAGTCGACTTTGGTTTAGGTAACTTGGAAATTGGAGGCACCATACTATCATTCGAACATCTGATTGGATCTTTATTATTCATCATTGCTGCAGCTACAGACTGGTTTGACGGTCATCTTGCCAGAAAACATGGATTAGTTACAAATATGGGGAAGTTCCTTGATCCACTCGCTGATAAACTCCTTGTTTCAGCGGCACTCGTCATACTTGTGGAACTAGGTTATGCAGCTTCATGGATTGTCATTATCATCATCAGTAGGGAATTTGCGGTTACCGGATTACGCTTAATATTAGCGGGCGGTGGAGAAGTACACGCTGCAAACCAATTAGGTAAAATTAAAACAGCGACTCAACTTATTGCAATCTCTTTCTTATTGCTCAACAATATCTTTTTTGAAGCACTTAACGTACCATTTGGCACAATTATGCTGTATATTGCTTTATTATTTACAATCTGGTCTGGTGCCGATTACTTCTATAAAAATCGAAAAGTTTTACTTGAGTCAATGTAAGGGGATGTCCATATGAAAGCTGAAATCATTGCAGTCGGATCTGAACTGTTGTTAGGCCAAATAACGAATACGAATGCACAATTCATCTCGGCACGGCTAGCGGAAGTGGGTATCGATGTCTACTATCATACTGTCGTTGGTGATAACCCCCTACGTCTAGAAAAGACGATAGAAATTGCACAAAGTAGGGCAGATCTTATTATATTTACTGGAGGACTAGGGCCTACTAAAGACGATTTGACGAAAGAGACGATTGCCAACATGCTCCATTCAGAGCTTGAAAGTGATGAAATTGCATTGCGCTTTATCGAAAATTATTTCAAACGGTCAGGAAGGTCAATGACTGAAAATAATAAGAAACAAGCTCTTGTTTTGTCCGGTTCAGAAGTGTTGGAAAATCGTTTTGGTATGGCACCTGGAATGGCATTTGAACGAGATGGACAGCATTATATATTGTTGCCAGGACCTCCGCATGAAATGCGTCCGATGTTTGAAAATATGGCAATTCCTTATCTATTGAATAAGCTCGGAAAAAAAGAAGTAATTGTTTCACGTGTTCTGAAATTTTATGGAATTGGTGAGGCTGAGCTAGAATTTCGTGTTCAATCAATTCTTGCTGAACAGAGAAATCCTACAGTAGCTCCTCTGGCATCTTCTGAAGCGGTTACTTTAAGGTTAACTTCGAAAGCGCATTCGGTAGAAGAAGCTCATAGACTCATTGAGCCTGTTGAAAAACAAATTCGTATGCTTGTCGGTAAATTCATTTATGGTATTGATGAAGAGACGTTAGCGACTAAGGCAGCAGACCTGTTAAAAACAAAAGATTTAACGATAGCTGCCGCAGAAAGTCTTACTGCTGGCCAATTCATGGCTGAACTTGCAAGCGTACCTGGCATAAGTTCCTCATTGAACGGCGGAGTTGTCGTGTATAACGAAAAGGCAAAAGTAGAACAGCTGAATATTTCAAAAGAATTGCTGGATCAATTTGGTGTAGTAAGTGCTGAATGTGCTATCGCTCTTGCTACACAAGTCAAGAAGAAATACAGTTCCACTATTGGAATAAGCCTTACAGGTGCAGCGGGGCCGGATCCGCATGATGGCGAACCTATGGGGACAGTCTGGATAGGAATTGCTATAGGCGACAATCCGGTAAAGACATTTAAATTACAATTATCCGGTTCAAGAAACGCTAACCGTAAACGGGCTGTGAATTTTGCGCTCTATTATTTGATCATAGAATTGCAAAATGCTGATTTGGATACGATTCTCAATTAAAAAGAAGATTTGCCTGTAGATTCTCATTTAAAAATGGAACTTGATAAAATTAATCGAATAAGCGTTCGTTTTTTGTTTGAGTTTTTCTCATAGAAGGAGTATACTAGAGACAGGAAGAAAAGAAAAACACCTTTTAAGGGAGGAATCGTTTTTGAGCGATCGTAAAGCAGCTTTAGACCAAGCGTTGAAACAAATAGAAAAACAATTCGGTAAGGGCTCTGTCATGAAATTGGGGGAGAAGACCGACCTTCAAATAGCCACTTCTTCGACAGGTTCACTTGCGCTTGACGCCGCATTAGGAGTAGGCGGATATCCAAGAGGACGTGTCATTGAAATCTATGGTCCTGAAAGTTCGGGTAAAACCACTGTTGCACTTCATGCTATTGCAGAAGTACAAGCAGCGGGAGGACAAGCGGCGTTTATCGATGCGGAGCACGCGCTTGATCCGATCTATGCACAGAAACTCGGTGTAAATATTGATGAATTGCTTTTATCACAACCGGATACAGGAGAACAAGCACTTGAAATTGCTGAAGCACTTGTCAGAAGTGGTGCAATCGACATCGTTGTCATTGACTCAGTTGCTGCATTAGTTCCTAAAGCAGAGATTGAAGGCGAAATGGGTGACTCTCACGTAGGTTTACAAGCACGACTCATGTCTCAAGCGCTGCGTAAATTATCCGGAGCTATTAACAAATCGAAAACGATTGCAGTCTTCATCAACCAGATTCGTGAAAAAGTCGGCGTCATGTTTGGTAACCCTGAAGTGACACCAGGTGGACGTGCATTGAAATTTTACTCTTCCGTCCGTCTAGAAGTCCGTCGTGGAGAAGCCATCAAACAAGGCAATGATATTATGGGTAATAAGACAAGAATTCGAGTCGTGAAGAATAAAGTTGCGCCTCCGTTCCGTACAGCTGAAGTCGATATTATGTATGGTGAAGGGATTTCAAGAGAAGGTGAAATCGTGGACCTTGGAGCAGAACTTGAAGTAGTTCAAAAGAGTGGTGCTTGGTACTCTTACGAAGGCGAGCGCATGGGGCAAGGCCGCGAAAACGCTAAGCAATTCTTGAAGGATAACACCGATATCCGTGCTGAAATCGCCAACAAGATTAGAGAATCATATGGTATGGCTAGCGCTAACTACGTCATCGCTGCACACGACGAAGACGAAGAAGAACTAGAATTATTTGCGGAAGACGAAAAGAAATAATGAATATCCGAATGCCTTTCAACATCGGCATTCGGTTTTTTATTGATTAGACCAATTATCTTTGATTTAAAAAATCATACTGTTAATTACTGCTGCACTAGTTCCAGAACTATATTAAAATCAGAATCCTCAGACTTGTCCATCTAAATGACTAATATACTGTTTCAACACTCATGAATCCTTGACATGACAAATTTTCATAGATACAATTAGAATTGTATAATTTCATACCATTGAAATCATTATGGCAGTATGTTGAACCTTAATATACGAGCCGACTGAAAACGAAAAGAATAGCAGGAGGAGGTGACCTGGATGCAACCAGCAATCACAATTATCATCTCCGCTTTGATCGGTCTGTTCGTCGGTGCAATTGTTATCTATTTAGTTATCAAAAAAGTGAATGATTCAAAAGTGACAGGTGCTAAAAGCTCTGCTGAACTAATCGTTGAAGAAGCGAAGCGTGAGGCGGAAGCTTTGAAAAAGGAAGCACTGTTAGAAGCGAAAGATGAAAATCACAAACTGAGAATTGAAGCGGAATCGGAAGTCCGTGAGAGAAGGGCGGAACTGCAAAAACAGGAAAACCGTCTTTTACAACGGGAAGAAAATCTTGACCGTAAGGATGATGCTCTCAATAAAAGAGAAGCAGGTCTTGAGCGTAAAGATGACGCGATTACGAGTAGACAACAGCATATTGAACAGATGGAACGCAAGGCGGAAGATCTAGTTGCCGTGCAACAGACTGAACTTGAAAGAATTTCAGCATTGACAAGAGATGAAGCAAAACGCGTCATTTTGGACGAAGTTGAAAACGAACTTTCTACAGATATCGCGGTCATGACGAAAGAATCGGAACAGCGTGCAAAAGAAGAATCCGAAAAGAAAGCCCGGGAAATTCTTTCACTTGCATTGCAACGTTTTGCAGCGGACCATGTTGCTGAAACTACTGTTTCGGTAGTTAACTTGCCGAACGATGAGATGAAAGGTCGAATCATCGGACGGGAAGGGCGTAACATCAGGACATTGGAAACTCTTACAGGGATTGATTTAATTATTGATGATACTCCTGAAGCGGTAATCTTGTCCGGATTTGATCCAGTACGTAGAGAAACTGCTCGTCTTGCTCTTGAGAAATTAGTGCAGGATGGCAGAATACACCCAGCTAGAATCGAAGAGATGGTTGATAAGTCAAGACGTGAAGTCGATGAATTAATCCGTGAAAAAGGTGAACAGACAACATTTGATTTAGGTGTTCACAATTTACATCCAGATTTGATCAAGATTTTGGGCAGATTACATTTCCGTACAAGTTATGGTCAAAACGTCTTGAAACATTCGATTGAAGTAGCTTATTTATCAGGTCTTCTAGCTGCAGAAGTCGGTGAAGATGTTGCGTTGGCCAGACGTGCAGGTCTTCTCCATGACATTGGGAAAGCAATTGACCATGAAGTTGAAGGCAGTCATGTACAAATCGGTAAAGAGTTAGGTATTAAATACAAAGAGCATCCTGTAGTCATTAATAGTATCGCTTCCCACCATGGTGACGAAGAAGCGACATCCGTCATAGCGGTGTTAGTAGCTGCGGCTGATGCACTATCTGCAGCCCGTCCTGGTGCACGTAGTGAAACGCTGGAAAACTACATCCGAAGATTGCAGAAACTGGAAGAGATTTCAGAATCATACGATGGCGTTGAGAAATCATTCGCTATTCAAGCGGGCCGCGAAGTTCGGATAATTGTACGTCCTGACCAAATCGATGATATTACTGCTCACCGTTTGGCGAGGGATATACGTAAGCGAATTGAAGAGGAACTCGATTACCCAGGTCATATAAAAGTGACAGTGATAAGAGAGACACGCGCAGTCGAATATGCAAAATAATGAAGGAGACTCCTGTCCATATGGTTCAGGGGTCTTTTCATTTCAATTGTGATAAATTTTAAGATTATAGGAAAGAGGTAACAACAATGAGAATTATATTTATTGGCGATATAGTAGGATCAATCGGAAGAGATATGGTATTTGATCATATTTCGAGGTTGAAAAGAAAGTATGAAGCAGATGTAATTATAGCAAATGGTGAAAATGCGGCAGCGGGGAGAGGAATTACAAAAGCGATTTTCGATGATCTCTTGCGTGCTGGTGTAGATGTAGTGACAATGGGTAATCATACTTGGGATCAAAAAGAAATATATGATTTTATAGACGATACAGATTATCTTATCAGGCCTGCCAATTTCTCCGATGAAGCACCTGGAAGAGGAATGACTACAATTACGAAAAACGGTGTTACATTATCAATTATTAATCTTCACGGTAGAACGTTTCTCCCGCCCCATGACGACCCCTTTAAAAAAGCGGATGAACTAGTTAATGAAGCAAAAAACCTCTCTCCACTAATCTTTGTGGATTTCCATGCTGAAGCAACTAGCGAAAAAATTGCGATGGGTTGGCATCTGAATGGGAAAGCATCGGTAGTCGTTGGAACGCATACACATGTTCAGACAGCGGATGACCGTATATTGCCAGGTGGAACAGCTTATTTGACTGACGCCGGTATGACAGGTCCTTATGATGAAATACTAGGTATGAAAAAGGAAGATGTAATCTACCGCTTCCAAACGAACATGCCTGTTAGATTCGAGGTACCTAAACAAGGACGTGGCCAATTGAATGGGCTGTTCGTAGAGTTGAATGATCAAACAGGAAAAGCATTGTCTATCGAACGTATTATTATCAATGAAGATCATCCATTCCAATCGTGATATTGAGTCTAATCATCCTCTTTCAGTCATAAGATGGCTTATGGATAAATTACATTCCATACATCGTGAAAACAAGGAGGAAACATGGTGAGTCCATTGAAAGTATCATCCCGCTCTAATCCGAATTCCGTCGCAGGAGCACTCGTAGCGGTTATCAGAGATCAAGGGTACGCTGAAATGCAAGCAGTGGGTGCTGGAGCGCTCAATCAGGCGATTAAAGCCGTGGCGATTGCGCGAGGATTCGTAGCGCCAAGCGGAAACGATCTAGTCTGTGCACCAGCATTCACCGATATCGAAATCAATGGTGAAGGAAGAACGGCTTTGAAGCTATTAGTAGAGAAACGGCAAAGCCGATAAATACAGCAAGCTGACGTTATGTAACCATCTTGCGCAAATAATATGAAAGGAAGTAAGACCGTGGAATTTTCGCGGTCTTTTACATTGTCATGAAAAATAAGAAGTCCACGTGTTTGTCACAATCAGCTTCATATAATCTTGTTGAAAAAACGGACACTTCAAAGTATGGACAAGTTCATGTATAATGATGGCAAGTATGTTCCATTCCCATTGCTAGGAGAAAGGGGAGTTTTATATGAACGAAGAACAACGCCTGCAAGCGGGGCTTATAAAAGGTAAGCAAGCCGATAAGGATTACAGTAAATACTTTGAAGCTGTGTATACTCCTCCTTCTTTAAAAGAAGCGAAGAAACGTGGAAAAGAAGAGATTGAGTATCATAATGATTTTCAAATTGAAGAACGTTTTTTAGGAATGGGTACCAACCATAAATTTCACATTCGGACATTTGGCTGTCAGATGAATGAGCACGATACAGAAGTGATTGCCGGTATTTTGACAGGTCTCGGTTATGAATCGACAGATAACGTCAAAGAAGCAAATGTCATTTTGTTAAATACTTGTGCCATTAGAGAAAATGCCGAGAATAGAGTTTTTGGTGAGCTGGGACATTTGAAACCATTAAAACTTGAAAATCCAGACTTGCTAATCGGTGTTTGTGGATGTATGTCGCAAGAGGAATCTGTGGTGAACAAGATTCTTAAAACGTATGACCAAGTAGATATGATTTTTGGTACTCACAACATCCATAGAATACCGAATATCCTGCACGAAGCATACATGTCAAAAGAGATGGTCATTGAAGTATGGTCTAAAGAAGGCGACATTATTGAGAACTTGCCTAAAGTGAGACATGGCAACATTAAAGCTTGGGTTAACATTATGTACGGATGCGATAAATTTTGTACATATTGTATTGTTCCGTATACTAGAGGAAAAGAACGTAGCAGACGACCTGAAGACATCATCCAAGAAGTAAGGCACCTTGCAGCAAATGGCTATAAGGAGATAATGTTGCTCGGGCAGAATGTCAATGCGTATGGCAAAGACTTCGATGATATCGAGTATCGTCTGGGAGATTTGATGGATGACTTGCGTAAAATTGACATTCCACGCATTCGTTTTACGACAAGCCATCCACGGGACTTTGATGATCATCTCATTCAAGTGCTTGCAAAAGGCGGTAATCTTCTGGATCATATTCACTTGCCGGTTCAATCCGGTTCGTCAGATATCTTGAAAATTATGGCGCGTAAATATTCACGTGAACAGTTCCTTGAACTTGTAAGCAAAATCAAAAAAGCAATTCCGACGGTTACACTCACTACGGATATCATCGTTGGTTTTCCAAATGAAACCGATGAGCAATTTGAGGAAACTCTTTCTTTGTATAAAGAAGTCGGTTTTGAAATGGCTTATACGTATATCTATTCACCAAGAGAAGGAACACCTGCTGCGAAAATGATTGATAACATACCGATGGAAGTGAAAAAAGAGCGTCTTCAACGATTGAACGAGCTTGTCAACGGAATGTCTGCTGAAGCGATGAAGCCGTACAAAGGAAAAACTGTTAAAGTACTTGTAGAAGGTGAAAGCAAGCGCAATCCGGAAGTGTTAGCCGGTTATACAGAAAAGAACAAACTGGTCAATTTCAGAGCACCACGTGAAATGATTGGAAAGATTGTAAATGTGAAAATAATTGAAGCGAAAACATGGTCGCTTGATGGCGAATTCATAGGAGTCGTAGAAAAGGAAAAGGTGACTTTATAATGGAAAAGACTTATACAAAAGAAGAAATTATTGAAAAAGCGAAAGAGATTGCTCATATGATTGCGAATACAGAGCAAGTCGAGTTCTTTAAAAGAGCAGAAGCTCAAATTAATGAAAACCAAAAAGTGCGTGAAAAGATTTCCAGCTTGAAATCCTTGCAAACACAAGCAGTCAACTTCCAGGCATATGAGAAAGCTAAAGCCCTTTCCATTATTGAGGGGAAAATTGAAAAGATCCAAGAGGAGATTGACGACGTTCCGATTGTTCAGGAATTCAAACAATCTCAAATGGATGTCAACGGTCTTTTGCAATTAGTAAGTAACACAATCGCTAACACTGTTACTGATGAAATTATCGAGTCAACGGGTGGAGATGTATTGCGAGGAGAAACAGGATCAAAAGTGAAAAGCACGCAACATAAACCATTATCATAAGCAAAAATCGGCGAGGAGAAATTCCTTGCCGATTTTTTTCACTTTCTGGGCTCTTGATGCATAGGATAAGTAGAAGTTAATGAAGGAGGAAATGAACTGAAGAATTTACGGCAAATTGTAACAAAGGCAGTCATCGCTAAAGGGAAAAAACGGACGGAATCCAGTATTTCACTGAAGCCGCCCAATAATCCATCAAGCATTTTAGGATGTTGGGTCATCAACCACACGCACCAAGCTAAAAAAGTTGGCCAATACATTGAAGTGACAGGGAAGTTCGATGTAAATGTGTGGTATTCACATCATGATCATTCAAAAACATCAGTTTTCTCAGAATCAGTTCCGTATAAGGATCGCATCAGACTTAGTTACCGGGATGAGCAGACTTCAGGGCAAGAAGAGATTCTAGTTAGTGTTGTGCAACATCCCAATTGTACGGAAGCGCTCATCTCTGATTGCGGGGAGAAATTTGTTATAAAAGTAGAAAGAGAACTTGTTGCTGAAGTTGTCGGGGAAACGAAAGTGTGCATTACAGTCCACCCACATCAGTTTGAAGAAGAGTGGTCATTTAAAGACGAATCTTCCAGCGATCAGGTGGATGGAAGTGGACCGAAATTCGAAGAACGAAAAGGAAAAGATTCAAACCCTTTTTAAAGCCGGTAGGTATATCCGGCTTTTTTTCATTCCCAAGTTTTTATATGTCCGCTTTGTTTCTTTGAAAGACAATGTTTTGCTATACTTAAGAGAAAATACATACAGGTGAGGTTAAAGAATGACTACATATACTCCAATGATCCAACAATACTTTAAAATTAAAGCTGATTATGAAGATGCATTCCTCTTTTTTAGATTAGGTGATTTTTATGAGATGTTTTTTAATGATGCAATTGAAGCGTCTAATATACTCGAAATAACATTGACGAGCCGTGATGGTGGCAGTGCGGATAAAATTCCGATGTGTGGTGTGCCATTCCATTCAGCTGCTGGCTATATTGAGACTCTTGTAAAGAAAGGTCATAAAGTTGCAATATGTGAGCAGACTGAAGATCCCAGGGCAGCTAAAGGAATTGTGAGGCGTGAAGTAGTCAAAGTCGTAACTCCAGGTACGATTGTGGACGGAAAAACAATCGATGCCAATTCCAACCATTACATAGGAGCCGCTGATCAGTTGCAAGACGGTAGATATACGCTAGCATACGTCGATTTGGCAACAGGAGAAGGTAAAGTAGAAGTTATTACTGGTGATGAGAGAACACTAATTAGTGAAATAGAAGCTTTAGGGATGAAGGAAATTGTCGTCCGTGAAAGATTGCATCTTGTGTTGAACGATGAAATGTCCAAAAGGGATATCGTTCTTTCTATGGAGGGTGGAGAACTAAAGGATGAAAACCTATCTATTGTGGCTTCGATTCCAAATGACTTATCAGTTGCATGTCAAACACTCAGCAACTATTTAAAACGTACACAAAAATCATCACTCGATCATCTTCGTCCTTTCCAATACATACAAAAGTCCGAGAAGTTATCAATAGATGCTAATTCTATGCGCAATTTAGAGTTGGTACAATCTATACGAAATGGCAGCAAAGAGGGTACTTTATTTTGGTTATTGGATGAAACAGCAACGGCTATGGGGGCTCGAAAATTGAGAAGTTGGATTCATCAACCTTTAGCCGATAAAGATGCAATTGAAAATCGATTAGCATTAGTTGAAGACCTGATTAAGGAATATTTCTTGCGGGATGATTTAGTTGGTTTATTAAAAGAAGTATATGACTTAGAGCGCTTAACTGGAAGAATATCGATGGGGAGTGCAAGTGGCCGTGATCTTGCACAATTAAGGAATTCTTTAAGAAAAGTTCCATCATTGAAACAGTCATTAATGGATTCGGGTTTGGAAAGGCTTCAGAGGTTTTCGGAACGCTTGGATCCATGTGAAGAAGTACTTGCTATTTTAGAAGCATCTGTTGCAGAAAATCCTCCTCTCTCCATTAAAGAAGGGGGGATTATAAAAGATGGCTACAATGACCAATTGGATACATATCGCGATGCATCCAGAAACGGTAAAGAATGGCTTGCGCGGCTTGAGAGAGACGAACGTGACCGGACGGGCATTAAGTCGCTCAAAATTGGTTATAACAGGATTTTTGGTTACTATATTGAAATTACTAAATCTAATATCCATCTAGCTGACTTGGAGCGTTATGAACGTAAGCAAACGCTCGCAAATGCTGAACGTTATATAACCGCGGAATTGAAAGAAACGGAAGAACTTATATTAAATGCAGAATCAGAAGGGACGGAACTTGAATATACGTTGTTTTGTGATGTAAGGGACACGATGAAAAAACATATTAGCAGAGTACAGCAACTTGCAGGTATCTTATCGGAATTGGATGTTCTTCTATCATTTTCCACCGTCTCTGAGAAATACCGGTTTGTCAAACCACAATTTCATGCTGGACGAGCACTCGACATTAAAAATGGCCGACATCCTGTTGTAGAAAAAATGATGGATATATCCTTATATGTTCCGAACAATTGTACACTCACTGAGGATGCGAACATGTTACTCATAACAGGTCCGAATATGTCCGGAAAAAGTACTTTCATGCGCCAAGTTGCATTGACAGTAATTATGGCTCAGATGGGTTGCTACGTGCCGTGCGAGTATGCAAAACTTCCAGTAACTGATCAAATATTTACACGAATAGGTGCGGCGGATGATCTCGCTTCAGGTCAAAGTACGTTCATGATGGAAATGATGGAATCTCGTTATGCAATCGGTAATGCTACTGAAAAGAGCCTACTGCTTTTTGATGAAATCGGGAGAGGAACTTCGACATATGATGGCATGTCACTGGCGCAAGCGATGATGGAATTTATCCATGATGAAATTGGAGCGAATACATTATTTTCGACACATTATCATGAATTGACTAAACTGGATTCTGATCTGAAACGATTAGTAAATGTTCATGTCGCTGCGATGGAACAAGAAGGAAGGGTCGTTTTCTTACACAAAGTTATGGCAGGTGCTGCGGATAAGAGTTACGGGATCCATGTAGCACAACTTGCTGGGTTGCCCGAATCCATCGTAGTACGTGCAAAAAGTTTGCTTGAGACATTTGAAAATAATGAACAGATGACTTTGTCCAACAATGTTACTGAACAAATGTCCTTCTTTGATTTAAAGGAAGAGACCGAACAAGTGGGCCCAGAGTCTTTGAGAGTAATCGGGAAAATTTGTGAAGCAGACTTAGTTAACATGACACCAATGCAAGCTATGCAAATGATTTTTCTATGGCAAAAAGAGTTAAAAGAAATCAAATAAATTTGTAAGCCATTGAGGGAGGGTTCCAATTGGATATCATTTCAGTTATGGATGACACACTATCTAACAAAATTGCTGCAGGAGAGGTTGTGGAACGTCCTGCCTCGATTGTGAAAGAACTAGTAGAAAATGCAATTGACGCAGAGAGTTCCTCCATTGAAATTACACTTGAAGAGGCGGGTCTTACGTCCATTCGGGTGACGGACAACGGCAAAGGAATGTCTAGAAATGACGCTACGCTTGCATTTGAACGGCATGCTACTAGCAAAATATCGAATGAGCATGATTTGTTTCGAATTAAGACACTCGGTTTTAGAGGAGAAGCGTTAGCAAGTATCGCTTCTGTTTCCAAAGTGAAGCTGTGGACATCAGACGGTGAAACAGAAGGAACAGAAGTGCATATTGACGGTGGTGCTGTCATAAAACAATCAAACGCCGCTTTTCGGAAAGGGACAGATATTTCCGTTGAACAATTGTTTTATAATACACCTGCACGATTGAAATACATGAAGACGATACAGACTGAACTCGGCCATACGATTGACCTTGTGAATCGATTAGCGCTGTCGCATCCTTTCATCGCATTTAAACTTGTGCATTATGGTCAAACCATTTTGCAAACTTCAGGCAATGGAGACCAGAGAAGGGTGCTAAACGATATATACGGCGTGGCAGTAGCTAAAAAAATGGTTCCTTTCAGTGGTGAAAACGCAGATTTCAAAGTGAATGGGTTTGTTACACTTCCTGAAATGACAAGAGCATCCAAAAACTATATGACACTAATTGTGAACGGCAGATGGGTGAAAAGTTATACAGCCAATCAAGCTGTTTTAGATGGTTTGCATACATATTTGCCAATTGGTCGGTATCCGGTTTCGGTTGTAAATGTGGAAACTGACCCGTTTTTGACAGATGTAAACGTACATCCGTCAAAACAGCATATTCGTCTGAGTAAAGAAAATGAATTGTTTTCACTTCTAAAAATAGCCGTTCATGAGGCGATAAAGCGATCAATTATCATACCGGATGCCATTAAAAACGAGCCAGTAAAACAGACACCTTCTGAGCAAGTAACAATTTGGAATGATATGTACCCAATTAGGGAAAAGAAAGTTGAGGAAGAAATTTCACTTCCGCAATTCAAAAATGAAGTCGAAGCAATCGATACGAAGTATATTGAAGAGAAAACTTTTTATCCATCCTCGAGTAATGTAGTTATCGAGTCGGATCGTCCAGAAAAAGTTTTTGAAGAACCTGCGCAAAAAGAAGACGCTACTCCCAAAAAGGAAAAACGGTTCCCATCACTCGTTCCTGTTGGTCAAGTACATGGAACGTATATTGTTGCACAAAACGAAGACGGATTTTATATGATTGACCAGCATGCTGCACAAGAACGGATAAAATATGAATTTTTCAGGGACAAATTAAGCAAAATTAATCAAGATGATAGACAAATGCTTTTAATGCCACTAATTTTTCATTATTCAGGGAGCGATATGGTGAAAATCCAGGAAAATATCCAGTCGCTCAATGAGGTCGGTGTTTTTCTGGAAGAATTCGGACCTTCATCTTATACCGTGAAAGAATATCCGACATGGTTTCCTGATGGAGAAGCGACGTCATTAATAGAAGCGCTAATTGAGCAAGTACTCGAATCCAGAAAGACGGATATAGGGAAATTGCGTGAAGATACTGCCATCATGATGAGTTGTAAGCGATCCATAAAAGCGAATCACTACTTAACAATTACTGATATGGAGAGATTGTTGCATGATCTATCAATTGCTGAAAATCCATATACGTGCCCGCATGGCAGGCCGGTACTCATTCATTTTTCAACATATGAACTAGAGAAAATGTTTAAACGAGTAATGTGAAAGAGGTTTGCCAATTCTTTACTGACTAGAAGGAGGGAAAGGACATGGGGAAATTTATTTTATCAATTGATCAAGGTACTACTAGTACTAGAGCAATTTTATTTGATAGGCAGGGAAAGATTGTTCATACGGCACAACGAGAATTTAAACAAATCTTTCCACAACCAGGATGGGTAGAGCACAATCCAAATGAAATATGGGGGTCTGTCCTATCCGTCATTGCTTCCGTCTTGACGGAAAGCGGTCATCAACCTACTGATATCGATTCCATCGGCATAACCAACCAACGGGAAACGACTATAGTTTGGGATAAGTCCACCGGTCAGCCGATATATAATGCCATCGTCTGGCAATCTAGGCAAACGCAAGTCATTGTAGATGAATTACGTGAGGCTGGAAAAGAAGACTTGATACGTAACAAAACAGGTCTGCAACTCGATCCCTATTTTTCTGGTTCGAAAGTGAAATGGATTCTTGATCATGTAGAGGGGTCTAGAGAACGAGCAGCTAAAGGGGAATTGCTGTTTGGAACTATCGACTCTTATCTTATTTGGAAGCTATCTGCAGGTGCGGTTCATGTCACCGATTATTCAAACGCCTCACGGACAATGCTTTTTAACATACATGATCTTAAATGGGATGAGGAACTTTGCGAGTTGCTCTGTATTCCGATGGAGATGTTGCCAGACGTTCGTATGTCTTCAGAAATATATGCGAACACGGATTCTTCCGTGTTTTTCGGTGCAGAGATTCCGATTGCAGGCGCAGCGGGTGATCAGCAATGCGCACTTTTTGGGCAGGCTTGTTTCCATGAAGGTATGGCGAAAAACACATACGGTACCGGTTGTTTTATGTTATTGAATACGGGCGATACCCCAGTGCAGTCCGATAATGGATTACTTACGACAATTGCTTGGGGATTGGACGGTAAAGTGACATATGCATTAGAAGGTAGTGTATTTGTTGCAGGATCTGCCATCCAATGGTTAAGGGATGGATTGCGGATGATCCAAAAAGCGGAAGATACGGAAGCCTATTCACAGAAAGTCGCATCTACTGATGGTGTTTATGTAGTACCAGCTTTTGTAGGACTTGGTACACCTTACTGGGATTCAGATGCTCGAGGAGCAGTTTTTGGTTTAACGAGGGGCACAGAAAAAGAGCATTTCATCAGAGCTACAGTAGAAGCATTAGCTTATCAGACGAAAGATGTATTGCTCACAATGGAGAAGGATTCAGGAATGACCATAGATTTACTACGTGTAGATGGCGGCGCCGTTTCTAATGCATTTTTAATGCAATTTCAAAGCGATTTACTGCAAATTGAAGTAGAACAATCCGCATATCTGGAAACAACTGCGCTTGGGGCTGCTTATTTGGCTGGATTGGCGACAGGATTTTTTGACTCTTGTGACTCAGTGGAAGCTTTATGGGCGAAAGAAAAAACGTATTCACCAAAGATGGAAATTGAGAAACGCGATGAGCTTTATAGAGGATGGACTAAAGCGGTAGAAGCCACACGTCTATTTAAACTTTGAAATTAGGAGGAAACTGAATGTTATCGTCAATCACTAGACCGAAAGTTAAACAGTTCATGAGTGATTTTCAATTTGATCTTCTAGTCATCGGTGGGGGTATCACGGGGGCAGGAATCGCACTCGATGCCGTAACACGAGGATTGTCAGTGGCACTCGTTGAAATGCATGATTTTGCTTCAGGGACATCCAGCAGGTCAACAAAGCTTGTCCATGGCGGCTTAAGATATTTGAAACAGATGGAGTTGAAAATTGTTTCGGAAACAGGTAAAGAACGGGATATCGTTTATCGTAACGCGTTACATGTAACGGAACCTGAACGCATGTTGCTGCCTTTTCACAAAGGAGGTACATATGGTAAATTGACGACTTCTGCAGGTCTTTTTGTGTATGATAAATTGGCGGGTGTAAAAAAAGACGAACGTCGTGAAATGCTTACAGCAGACGAGACTCTAGAAATGGAACCTTTATTAAAAGAACAAGGTTTGTTAGGTGGTGGCCATTACGTCGAATACAGGACAGACGATGCTAGATTGACAATTGAAGTTTTGAAAAAAGCGTCACAAAAAGGTGCGCTCTGTTTGAATTACATGAAAGTGGAAGAATTTCTCTACGATGACCATAAAGTGAGTGGAGCAGTTGTACGCGATATGCTTACAGGTGGAACGTTGAATGTTAATGCTTCCGTAATTGTCAATGCAACGGGTCCTTGGGTAGATGAAATGAGAGGAAAAGATGAAATATCGAATGATAAACGATTGAAATTGACGAAAGGCATTCATATTGTAATCGACCAATCCGTCTTTCCGTTACGGCAAGCAGTCTATTTCGATTCTCCAGATGATCGAATGATTTTCGCAATTCCTCGTGGCAATAAAGCATATATCGGAACTACGGATACTTTTTTTGACGGTGACCGTTCCAATCCCATTGCAACAGAGGATGATATTGCCTATTTACTGGAGTCAGTCCATTACATGTTCCCGACGATAAAAGTTGAGCGGAAAGATGTAGAATCCACCTGGGCGGGTGTACGACCACTTATATATGAAGAAGGGAAAGACACATCAGAAATCTCACGTAGAGACGAGATTTGGCAAGCGCATACAGGTCTCATAACGATTGCTGGAGGAAAATTGACAGGCTATCGTAAAATGGCAGAAACGGTTATAGATCTAGTTGTCAAAAAACTTCCGACGACTTCATTCGGTCCTTGTGTGACGGAATTTCTTCCACTATCGGGGGGAGAATTTGATAATGAAGAACATTATCAATCATTTCTTGAAAGTAAATCGAATGAAGCCCTATTGTATGGCTTAACGAAGGAGGAAGGAAGACAGCTTTCTTCGTTATATGGGACAAATGTTGATGTTGTATTTAATTATGCAAATGCAGTATCGACAGAAGAATCCCTGTTGCCGAATGTTTGGAAGGCGGAAGTGTTATATGCAATTCATCACGAAATGGCGTTAACACCATCAGATTTCTTTATTAGAAGAAAAGGGGATCTATATTTCAATATTGCTTTTGTGAAACATTATAAAGAAGCTGTGACGTCTTTTATGGCTGCTCTATTATCTTATGACGAAACAACTAAAGAAACGCAACTGAAAGAACTAGAACAGCATATTAAAGACGCTGAATGTAAAGGTGGGGCATAAAATTTGAATGAAAAAGAATTGAAAATGTCTGACGGCTTCCACATCCATACTATTTCGTCTGCCCCTCTTGTGAAACCAAAAGCACATATCCATTTATTGCACGGTATGGCAGAGCATATTGGGAGATATAGAGAATTTATTGATTTTCTAGTAAAAGAAGGTTTTTCTGTATCTGGACATGATCATCGAGGTCATGGGGAAACAGCGAAATTGAATGGCAAACTTGGCCACTTCGGAGACAATACAGGGTTTGACCGAATCGTTGAAGATGCACAAGAAGTCATCCACTTTTACAAAGAGAAATTTGGAGCAACTAAGTTTATAGTAATTGGTCACAGCATGGGTTCGTTCATTGCGAGAAGATATGCACAGATGTTTGGCAATGAGCTCGATGCATTGGTCTGCATAGGTACCGCTGGAGATCCAGGCGTTACCGGAACTGGAGGAACAGTCGTTGCACAGTTGAGAGGACGTTTAACGCAGTTTGACGAACCTGATCAAATCATCAATGCGTTAGTATTTGGTGGTTTCAATAAATCTGTTGTAAATGCCAAAACACCTTTTGACTGGTTAGCGACTGACGAAAAAACTGTAGAGAAATACATGGTAGACCCATTTTGCGGTTTTATACCGACGACGGATTTTTTCATTGACCTTTTTGAAGGCTTAAAGAATATTCATGATACGAAAAACATGCAACATATCCCTAAAGAGTTGCCAGTGTTATTTCTATCTGGCATAAAAGATCCTGTAGGTAATAAAGGCAAAGGTGTTTGGCAAGTTGCTAATCAATTCGTAAATGAAGGAATTAGCAATGTAACTGTCATGCTGTATGAAGACAAACGACATGAAATGCTACAGGAAACTAATCGGAAAGATGTTTTTGAATTCATCAAGGATTGGATTGTTAAAAGATGACTGAATTAATAGAAGTGGTTGCAATCGTTGGACCGACAGCTTCAGGAAAAACCGCTTTGAGTGTCGAACTCGCCAAAACACTAAATGGCGAAATTATAAATGGAGATGCATACCAAGTATATAGAGGGCTTGATATTGGTACTGCTAAAATAACTGAAGATGAAAAAGAAGGTGTTCCACATCATTTGTTCGATTTCAAAGAACCTGATGAATCTTTTTCGGTTGCCGAATATCAAATTGCTGTCCGGAATGCGATTGAGGAAATTTCTAGTAGAGGGAAACTTCCGATTATAGTCGGAGGAACAGGGCTATATATACAATCTGTCCTGTTTGATTTTCGGTTTACCGAGGAAGCGGGTAATGTTAATGTGAGAGAACGCTTGGAAAGTGAACTTGCAACCGAAAATGGACCTGAAAAACTGTATAACAGATTGCAAACATTAGATCCGAAAAGTGCCGAGAAAATCCATAAGAACAACCATCGCCGATTAATTAGAGCTCTTGAAATAATTGAAGTTACAGGTAAGACAAAAGATGATCACGAACAAGGGCAAGGACATGAACCAATGTATAAACATTTAATCATTGGTTTGGAAGTGGAACGAGAGCGTCTTTATGAACGAATTGATGAAAGAGTAGATAAGATGATGAATAACGGTTTATTCAATGAAGCAAAAGGGTTATGGGATAAAGGAATACGAAATGTACAATCAGTCCAGGCGATTGGTTACAAGGAACTATTTCTTCATTTTGAAAATGAATTACCTTTAGAAGATGCTCTCGAAATGATCAAAAAAAACACAAGGAACTATGCGAAACGGCAAATGACGTATTTCAAAAATAAAATGGAGATTTTCTGGTTTGACGCGATGAGTGATAAAGAAAAAAATGTAGAAGGAATTTTGACAATAATGAAGGATTTCGCTCTTGAGGAATCGAATAAGGTAAGTAAGCAATAGAAATATAGAAGCTACTGGAGGCTAGGTGTATGGCGCAAGTGAATATGCAAGAAACTTTTTTGAATGCTTTAAGGAAGAACAATACGTTTGTGACTGTTTTTCTATTAAATGGTTTTCAATTAAAAGGTCTTATTAAATCCTATGATAATTATACCGTTCTATTGGAGTCGGATGGCAAGCAACAACTAATTTACAAGCATGCCATATCGACATACGTGCCAATCAAACCTGTTCAGTTGAAAGATCAGGAATAAGATGAGAATTCATAAGAGACGTAAGTAAAAAGGAACAGCAGAGGTGCTATACTTCACCTTTCTGCTGTTCTTGCTTTGTTTGCATAGCTACGTTTTTCGTCCTTGCGGCAAACGCCACTGGAAACTATACGAAAGAATGCGCATTGTTGTTGTAATAATTAATAGGATATATAGTGCAAAGTCAAACTCGTAAAGTCCTAAACCGACGATAAGTCCTGCTGTCCCCGCCCATACTGCATAAATATCTTTTTTGAAAATAAGAGGTCTCCTGCCTGCGAGTAAATCACGGATTACTCCTCCACCTGCTCCTGTGAGAACTGCTGCCACCGTAATTGCAAATAACGATAAGTTTAAGTTTACAGCTAGCATAGCCCCTTGTATTGCAAAAGCTGCCAAACCAATTGCATCAAAATAAGTACCCCACCGATTCCAATGGGTTAACACATATTTAGAAAAGAAGAAGATGATACTTATGGAAATGGTTGCGACGACGAACAAGAAATGTTGGTCCCATAGTACGCTTACAGGAACACCAATGAGCAAATTTCTAACCGCTCCACCGCCAAACGCCGTTACCATTCCTAATATGTACACGCCGAATATATCATATTCTTCTTCAATTGCTATTAATGCCCCCGAAATGGCAAAAGCGACAGTGCCTATAAAACTGAATACTTCCCATGCCAAATCTTTCACTCCTTTTAGCTTCAAACCTATAATAGTATATAGTAAAAGTCTGAATATGACTAATCAGTAATGGCTCATCATTGACCTATTTTTCTGGGCTGATAAAATAATGGAGTGACTATTAGCAGGAAAGAGGACTAAGAAATGATAATTGATGTATTTACAGATGAAATTGAGAACAGGGCAGACATAGTAGAAGAGCAACTTGGAGGACATTTTAAACGTATTAAAAAAACGGCATTTTATAATCAGCGTAAAGTATTAGCTGCGTTTAGAAAAAATATGGTCAGTGACTTCCATCTGTCTGGATCTACGGGATACGGATACGACGATAGTGGGAGAGATGTGCTTGAGCAAGTATATGCGGATGTGTTCGGAGCAGAAAGCTGTCTAGTACGTAATCAGATCATATCAGGTACACATGCCATCTCCATCAGCTTGTTTGGTATTTTAAGACCGGGTGACGAGTTATTATATATGACAGGAAAACCATACGACACTTTAGAGTCCATTGTATCTGGAAAAGGGGAGGATACTGGTTCCCTTGCTGATTATGGCATTTCCTACCGCCATGTTGATTTATTAGATGACGGCAAAGTGGATTTTGAAAAAGTAAAGAACACTATTCATGATAAGACAAAAATGATAGGAATTCAGCGATCAAAAGGGTATTCAGATCGACCGTCTTTCCATATTGAAGAGATTGCAGAAATGATCCGTTTTGTGAAAGCGATCCGACCGGACATTATTGTATTCGTAGACAATTGCTATGGAGAGTTCGTTGAAACGAAAGAACCGATTGAGGTAGGGGCCGATTTAATGGCAGGCTCCCTCATCAAAAATCCCGGCGGAGGATTAGTTCGAACAGGTGGTTATATTGCAGGTAGATCAGATTTAGTAAAAAGATGCGCTTACCGTATGACTTCACCTGGCATAGGGGCAGAGGCTGGTGCATCACTCGATACGTTGCTAGAAATGTATCAAGGCTTTTTCCTTGCGCCTCACGTTGTCAGTCAGGCGGTAAAAGGTGCTGTATTCACAGCAGGATTCCTTGAAAGCTTTGGGTTTGACACGACTCCACACTATTTAGCAGAACGTACGGACTTAATTCAATCTGTCAATTTTGGGAACGCAGAACAAATGATTGCTTTTTGTCAAACAATCCAAGAGAACTCTCCAATTAATGCACATTACTCTCCTGTGCCATCTTATATGCCTGGTTATACTGACGATGTCATAATGGCGGCGGGAACATTCATACAAGGCTCAAGTATAGAGCTGACAGCGGATGGACCAATAAGGCCTCCGTATACTGCCTACATACAAGGCGGTTTAACGTATGAACACGTGAAATCAGCAGTTATGTCCTCCATGGAAAAGTTGCTACAAGATAAAATGATATAATAAAAAACTCTCTACCGAATATTAATCGGCAGAGAGTTTTTTACTTCAATGAATTTGGCGATATACACCGACAACTTTTCCGAGGATAGAGACATTATTAACAATGATTGGCTCCATCGAATCGTTCTCTGGTTGTAAACGGAAATAGTCTTTCTCTTTAAAGAATCGTTTTACAGTCGCTTCGTCTTCCTCAGTCATGGCAACGACGATTTCCCCATTATTAGCGGAATGTTGTTGTTTTACAATGACATAGTCACCGTTCAGTATGCCTGCTTCTATCATACTGTCTCCTACTATTTCTAACATGAAGAGATTGTCGTCAGATGTACCATACGTGTCTGGAAGAGGGAAGTATTCTTCGATATTCTCGATCGCGGTAATCGGCAAGCCGGCAGTTACCTTACCGACCAAAGGAACATGTAAAACGCCAGCTTTTAATGAATCAAGACCTTCAGGATCCAATACTTCTATTGCTCTCGGTTTCGTCGGATCTCGTCTTATATATCCTTTGCTTTCAAGTCGTGCTAAATGTCCGTGTACAGTGGAACTGGAAGCGAGACCTACCGCTTCACCGATTTCTCGCACAGAAGGAGGATATCCTTTCAGTTTAACTTCTTCTTTGATAAACGTCAGAATATCTTGCTGCCTTTTAGAAATTTTCTTCATATGTCCACCCTCCAATTTAATGTTAGCTAAAGAGCCAATAACTTAGATATTAATAAGAAAACATAGTAGTACGTTAAAAATAGTATAACAGGTGTTCGGGCGATTAGCAAACAAAGGTTCGAATTTATTGTTGACTTATGAAAAAACGTGTCCTATAATGGGAACAAGTATTCCGAACAAACATTCTTGGAGGGGTTAACAATGACTTTCATTCAAAAATACGGCTATATTCTTATGATCATTCTAGTAAGTTCCACTTTTGCAGCAGCAGCAGTGATGAAAGAATCAACAAACATCGAAACGGTTGAAATTCAAATTGTAGATGGTGATACACTTTGGGGATTGGCTCAAAGCTTTGCTGAAGATGGAAAGGCTGATAAATGGATTAAACAAGTACAAAAAATTAACGATATGGACTCGACAATGATAAAAAGCGGAACTACACTAAAAATGCCAGCAACGAAACCTGCAATGAATAAGATGACAGATATTGCGGGGGAAGAATGATGAGAGAACCAGAAAATAATTGTGTACTTTATTGCCGAGTGAGTACAGAAAAAGATACACAAGAAACTTCATTATCTAGACAGGAAGAAGAACTGACAAAGCTAGCAATGGAACTTGGTTTAACTATCTCGGAAATTTTCGCAGAGAAGCATAGCGGGTATGACATGGAACGGGATGGCCTCCTAGATCTATTAGATTATATACGTTCAAACCATATACAGACGATTCTTGTTCAAGATGAGACTAGACTTGGAAGAGGTAATGCGAGAGTTGCCGTCTTACATCTTCTTGCTAAAACGAATACGACAATTATTACGAATCATGACAGCGGACCTATGAAGTTAAATGAAATGGATACAATGTTGCTTGAAATACTAGCTATTGTCGAAGAATATCAACGGAAATTACATAATGCAAAAATTCGACGTGGAATGAAAAGAGCAGTAAAGGGTGGCTACAAACCTGAACAGAATTTGCGTAATAAAGGAAATGTTGAAGGAAGAGAGCGGATAGAAGCTCCCCTAAATGAAATCGTTGCGTTACGTCAAAAAGGGTTAACGTTTGAAGAAATTGCAGGTGTGTTAAAAGGGCTTGGCCACGCAATAAGCAAAGCAACAGTACATCGTAGATACAAAGAATATGAAATGGAGCAGGAGAGCTGATCAATTCAGTCAACTGCTTTTTTTATTTTACTTAAAACTTCTGTAGTGCTGGGTGTATTCACTACTATAAGCGGACTAAAAAATGCTAAACTGAGAAATAGGCAAATGCCGACATGGATTTTTATTAAATGAACGGAGGTATAGTATGTTATCACCAGAAAAGATCAAACGAATTAATGAACTTGCAAATAAGTCAAAAACAATTGGCTTATCTACAGAAGAAGCGAAAGAGCAAACAAAACTGCGTAAAGAATACTTGGAAACTTTCCGTTCTTCAATGAGAGATACAATTGAAAACGTAAGAGTCATTGATCCGGATGGCAATGATGTTACGCCTGAAAAAGTGAAAGATGCTCACAACAATAAATACCTGAATTGAATGTAAGTGAGGAGATGGATTGTAATCCATAAACAAATTGACTACACTAAAGATGTAAAAAGATCAGTATACAATTAAAAGAGACAGTAAGGGAAAGGATGTTCTGAATGACTGAAAAAATTGATCAGCTAGCAATAAACACGATCCGAACGTTATCCATTGATGCAATTGAGAAAGCGAATTCTGGCCACCCTGGTTTACCAATGGGTGCTGCGCCAATGGCTTATACATTATGGACGAAACATATGCATCATAATCCATCAAACCCAGATTGGTTCAACCGTGACCGTTTTGTACTTTCAGCAGGACATGGATCTATGCTCCTTTATAGCTTATTACACCTAAGTGGTTATGGATTGCCAATGGAAGAAATTAAAAACTTCAGACAGTGGGATTCTAAAACACCAGGTCATCCGGAGTATGGCCATACAGTTGGAGTCGAAGCGACGACTGGCCCATTAGGTCAAGGTATCGGTATGGCTGTGGGTATGGCGATGGCTGAAAAGCATTTGGCGGCTATTTATAACCGACCAGGTTTTGACGTCGTTGACCATTATACGTATGCACTTTGCGGAGATGGCGACCTCATGGAAGGTGTTGCAGCGGAAGCTATATCACTGGCAGGACATCTACAACTTGATAAGCTCATTGTACTTTACGATAGCAATGACATATCTCTAGATGGAGAATTGGATATGTCGTTTACAGAGAATATAAAGAAGCGCTTCGAGTCATATGGCTGGAACTATATCCGAGTTGAAGACGGCAATGAAATAACTGACGTTTCTAAAGCAATCGAACAGGCTAAAGCCAATACAGGCGGTCCTACTATGATCGAAGTGAAGACAGTTATTGGCTACGGTTCTCCGAACAGATCAGGTAAATCTGATGCGCATGGTATGCCTTTAGGTGAAGATGAGATGAAATTGACAAAAGAATATTACAAATGGACATTTGATGAGGATTTTGCTGTTCCGGATGGCGTTTACGAAACATTCAAAGAAGCAACAGATGAACTTGGCGTAGTAAAGGAAAAGCAGTGGAATGAACTGTTCTCGAAATACGAAAGCGAATACGCAGAACTTGCTACACAACTTAAAACTGCTATTTCAGGTGAAGTGCCTGAATCACTTGAAAATAATCTTCCGAGCTATGAAACGGGTACGTCACATGCAACTCGTTCAGCTTCAGGTGATGCTATTAATGCAATTGCAAATGTATTACCTTCATTTTTCGGAGGAAGTGCGGACTTAGCAGGATCCAATAAGACAACGATTAAAGGTGCTGGTGATTTCCTTCCTACTAATTATAGTGGACGGAATATTTGGTTTGGTGTTCGTGAGTTCGCGATGGGAACTGCATTGAACGGTATGGCCCTTCATGGCGGTCTGCATGTTTATGGTGGAACATTCTTCGTATTCAGCGACTATGTACGACCTGCAATAAGACTTTCAGCCCTTATGGGGTTACCGGTAACGTATGTATTTACACACGACAGTGTAGCAGTAGGTGAAGATGGGCCGACTCACGAGCCTGTGGAACATCTGTCATCTCTTCGCTCTATGCCTGGTTTGACTGTGTTACGTCCTGCTGACGGCAACGAAACATCCGCTGCGTGGAAGATTGCTGTTTCATCAAAGAATCGTCCTACAGTACTTGTATTATCACGACAGAACTTATCGGTTCTACCTAAATCTTGTGAACTGTCGATGGAAGGAGTGCGTCGCGGTGCTTATACAATTTCACCTGCTGAAAAGGATGTGGCAGAAGGCATCATTATTGCTACAGGATCAGAAGTGAATTTGGCAGTCGATGCACAAGCCGCTTTGCGTAAAGAAGGAATCGATGTGTCAGTCGTTTCAATGCCATCATGGGATCTTTTCGAACAGCAAGACAATGAGTATAAAGAAAGTGTTCTACCGAAATCTGTGAAAAAACGAATTTCTATTGAAATGGGTGCATCTCTAGGCTGGCATAAATACGTCGGCGATGAAGGAGAAGTAATTGCAATTGATACGTTCGGTGCAAGTGCACCTGGAGAAAAAGTAATTGCTGAGTATGGCTTTACTACAGACAACGTATTGAATAAAATGAAAAAGATGTTTAATCGATAAATGAACGACCGCTTTGGAGATAATGCATTGTCCAAAGCGGTTTTCTTTAATTGTAACAACAATTTGAAATTTACGACAATAATAGTGCGTTTTAGTAGCGTGATTTGACAAACTTTTTAATTGCCTTGATTTAAACTATTGTAAAAGGAAGGTGTCGGTCATGAGGACATATGATATTTACAAAGTGAAAAAAAGATACCAGTCGTTTATATTAGGCAGGGAAAATCTACTTTACGAATTATTGAAGGATTATACAACAAACGAACCTATGCAGGAAGTCACTTATTTGTGTGACGAGATTGAAGAAAGTGCAATTGACCAGGCGATCCTTTGTAACCTCGGAAAAAGTTTTACAAAAGTAGAAAGTGACGAAGGTGAATACAAATTATCTCATCCGATGAAAGGATCTATTCATATTTCACTTAGTCCCTATTCGCTCCAAGCTTACTGCGACGGCTCAAGAATGTTGGATTTGGATTTGTTTGTTGCGCTCTCTGGAGCGGATGACCGTTTCTTCGCTGTTATGGACAAGCGGGGGGAGTGGGGCTGGTTAAAACCTATCAAGCATGACCACCAATTTATGAATAATCAGTCAGTCTTATTTTGATAGTGGGAATTCGACAATCTTTAAGATTTTATCTGCCAGACATTGCTATATAGACCTCCTTTGTTGTATAATCCATCATGGTAGAGTAAACCTGATTTAGGGAAGTGAAGGAGGTAATAGCGAATGTTAGGCACAGGTTGGTGGATTGCAATCGTTGTCGTAGCATTAATAGCTGGTGTAGCCCTCGGATTTTTCATTGCACGTCAATACATGATGAAATATCTTAAAGAGAACCCGCCAATTAATGAACAAATGTTACGCATGATGATGATGCAGATGGGGCAAAAACCTTCACAAAAGAAGATTAACCAGATGATGAGTCAGATGAATAAGATGAATGATAAAAAATAATTTGTTCTACAAAAAAGACCTTTTTCCTAGTAACTCAGAAAAAAAGGTCTTTTTTCGTATTTATCAAGAGATGAAACCGTACTCATTGAGAAAAGCATGTACTTCACGTTCATATTCTTCTGGATTGTCATTGAAAGACTTTGCATGTGCACCCTTCTTGAAGAGTTTCATTTTCTTTTTATCTTCCTTTAACGTAAATAACTCTTTTGTCATTTCTGGTAAGATGAAATCATCCTCCAAGCTATGGATGAAAAGCATTGGTTTATCAATTTTACTAATTACTTGGCGAGGAGAAACAAGTTTTGTCGTATAACCGTCCCGAACTTTGAGAAACAAATTGGCAATACGCAATGTCATGGACGTCCGTAAAGGGGTGCTCGTTCTTAAAATGTGAAGAATCTGTGTTGTGAAATCTGAAAAAGGACAATCGACAATGTAAAAGTCTGCTTCATCCTCGAATTCACCCCCATACAAAATCGTTGTAGCTGCTCCCATCGATTCACCGTGGACTCCTAGCAATGCGCGTCTTCCGATACGATCTCGTACAGAAGAGACGACTGCATGTAAATCACTTTTTTCATAATAGCCGAAACTCGTAGTCTTACCGCCTGAATCGCCATGGCGACGGTGATCGTAAATGACAGAGTTAAAACCGAGCCGTTCAAACAAGCGTGCATATTTAATAGAATTGATCTTATTCTCCGTAACCCCATGACAAATGATAACCGTTTTAGTCGTATCAAAAGGACGTAAGAAAACAGCTCTGAGTGGATAGCCATTTGGTGAATCGACCCAGAAATCATCTTTCCGCACCGATTCATACCAGTGCTCATCAAATCGTTTAGCGATAATTTCCCTCTTTAAAATTAAATCGCTGTCTTTTACTTTCATGAACATTAATCGGCTTGTTGCGTAAAAAGCGAGGATTGTAATAATTGCTGTATAAATGCTTCCAATGACTCCAGTAATAAAGAGGAAGCGCTTTTTCAATCAGCTTCAACTCCTTTAACGGTTGCTGTTTTTATATAATCTATACATTCCTGTTTCAATCGGATGTGAAACATGTTCAGAAATACCATCTACAGCAATACATACCTTTTCAACATCAATTCCAGTTATAATACCTAACGAATCCAACATGTTGACAACATCTTCAGTGGCTACATTTCCTGTAGCGCCTGGTGCAAATGGACACCCACCTAAACCGCCAGCTGAAGTATCGAAACGGTCAACCCCAGCTTGCAAAGCAGCGAAAATGTTGGCAATCGCCATTTTACGTGTATCATGGAAATGCGCAGTTATAAGAATCGTCGGAAACTCTTTCTTCAGGCTAGAAAACAGTTCATAACTTTCAACAGGGTTAGCCATTCCGATAGTATCAGCGACACTCAATTCGTCTACACCCATCGAAACAAATTTTCTGCATAATTCCAGGACATCTTCTTGCTTAATTTTTCCTTCATATGGACAATAGAAAGCGGTTGAAATGCACGCCCTTACAAAGACACCATCATTTTTTAATTTAGCGATGACAGGGTCGAGTGCATCCATGCTTTCATCAGTCGATCGATTAATGTTTCTTTCATTGAATGAATCACTGACTCCCACAAATACAGCAACACTATTGGCGTTTGACTCTTGGGCCAGTTCTGCACCTTTCGCATTTGGAGCCAAAACAAATTGCCTACCAACTCTTTCTGATTTTTCAACTATAGCCTTTGCGTCAGCCATCTGGGGTACCCATTTAGGGGATACGAAAGAGGTAAGCTCCATTTCATGGATACCAGCCTCTTGTAAAGAGCGGATGAATTGCAGTTTATCTTTTTCAGCTACATGCTTTTTTTCATTCTGCAAACCATCTCTAGGTCCTACCTCGATAATTGTTACGTTCTTTGGTAAAATGAACATATCATCCCTCCTGTTTTATATTGTACTGAAGGGATGCCATAAAGAGCAATGAAGAAGAATGAATTTACGGAAATTCTAATCGTTTTAAACAATTGATAGGGGGAAACGTCATGTCAAATGAAGTGGTAATTGTGAGTGCGGTCAGAACTGCAATTGGGTCATTCTTAGGCTCTCTTAAAGATGTATCAGCAATTGAGTTGGGTTCAATTGTTATTAAAGAGGCACTTGACCGTGCTGGGGTAAAGGGTGACCAAGTGGACGAAGTCATTATGGGAAATGTCCTTCAAGCAGGTCTAGGACAAAATCCAGCTCGTCAAGCTGCGATTAAAAGCGGATTGCCTGAAACAGTTCCAGCAATGACGATAAATAAAGTGTGCGGATCAGGCTTGAAAGCAGTTCACCTTGCAAGGCAAGCAATCATAGCGGGTGATGCAGAAATTATAGTGGCTGGCGGTATGGAGAATATGAGTCAAGCTCCATTCTTGTTACAAAATGCACGAGAAGGATATAAGATGGGTGATCAGAAAGTTGTAGATAGCATGATCTCTGATGGGTTATGGTGTGCTTTCAATGACTATCATATGGGCATTACTGCAGAAAATTTATGCGACCGGTATTCATTGACAAGAGAAGAACAGGATGCATTCTCAGCTGCATCTCAAAGAAAAGCTGCTTCAGCAATTGAAAAAGGCAAATTCAAAGATGAGATTGTAGCTGTTTCAATTCCTCAACGAAAAGGGGAGCCTGTCTTATTTGACACAGACGAGTATGTAAAAGCTGGAACGACAGCTGAAAAGCTTTCCAAACTACGACCTGCTTTTAAAAAGGATGGAAGTGTCACGGCAGGCAATGCGTCTGGCATAAATGACGGAGCTGCTGCATTTGTCATTATGTCAAAAACGAAAGCTGATAGTTTAGGTCTACTGCCTTTAGCGACAATTACAGCAAATGCAAATGCTGGTGTGGATCCTTCGGTGATGGGAATAGGACCGGTACAAGCCGTGAAAAACGCACTTGAAAAATCAGGCTTGAACTTGAAAGATATTGATTTAATCGAGGCAAATGAAGCTTTTGCTGCTCAGTCACTTGCTGTTGACCGAGAACTGCATTTTGATAAGGAGAAATTGAATGTTAATGGTGGTGCTATAGCACTCGGCCACCCGATTGGCGCGAGTGGTGCAAGAATATTAGTCACATTGCTTCATGAAATGAAACGACGCGATGCAAAGACTGGACTAGCAACTCTCTGCATAGGTGGTGGACAAGGTGTTGCAACAATCGTTCAACGTCCTTAAACTTGAATGAAAGAAGGTGAAACGTGTGGCGAAAAAGAAAAAAAGACCACAACTAACTCCTGTCAAAAGAGAAACAGAAAAAACGACTTTTTCCGATGCACTTAATGATGATATATTGCTGAAACTGAAAGCGGCCAAAAGGGATCTGCTAGCTGATGAGCAAGCAAAAGAGGAAAAACATCAATTACAGCTACTTAAAGATCGAGAAGAGCGGGAGAAGAATAAGACTTTTGCTGAGTTACTTGAAGAGTACGATAGTACTGGCTCTAAATTTTAATAAATAAAACCGGATGGTCTATTCCAGCCGGTTTTTCATTGTTTACATTTACTTTTTACATTTCGAAAATAAGGATAAAATAAGCGAGTCAGCACATGCTAGTCATGAATATACTATTCAAAAGAAGTTAACCTTCTGACTCATCTACATTTAAAAGTATTTCCCCGCATCTTTCAAAGATGTGGTTTACAAATAGATGGAATGGGGTATTCCTATGTAAGGTACCCTATTCTCTTTAAGTGTGTACAATTTGTGACAAGTTTGTTAAATTGGTAATTATACACATGCTTCGACATTTTTTTCATTCTTCGCCTAGTATGATGAGATAGGGTAAAAACTTGACGGAGGAAAAATAAGATGAAAATTGTTACAAAACGTTTACTTTCTTTAAAAATCCAAATTAAAAGATCCCAAATGGTAAAAAAAGCGTTAGACCAAGGGTTCACACATCCAGAGGTCGTTGCATACAGCCAACAACTTGACACGTTATTGAACCGATATCAAAATATAGCTTAAAAAGACATACCGTAGTCGGTATGTCTTTTTAATTATGCAAGTTTAGCAAGCTCGCTATTCAGTTTAAGTATCCAAGCGAAAGAGTCTTTTTCATTGCCATTCTGAATATTGGACAATGTTTCAAACAATTTTTTCGAAAGAGGGCCAGTTTTATTATCGTTCACAATCATCTTATAGCCATCCCAGTTCAACTCTCCTACAGGGGATATGACGGCTGCTGTTCCAGTGCCAAAAACTTCTTCCAATTGTCCGTTTTCATATGCTCCTCGAATTTCGTCCATCGAAAGTTTTCGCTCTTGTACCGGAATATTCCAATGTCTTAATAACTGTAATATCGATTTTCGCGTAATTCCTTCTAAAATACTTCCGTTAATGGCGGGGGTAATCACTTCTCCGTTAATTTTGAAGAAGATGTTCATACTACCTACTTCTTCAACATATTTTCGCTCCACTCCATCGAGCCACAACACTTGAGAATAGCCTTTCTTATCAGCCGCTTCTTGTGCTTTTAAACCTGAAGCATAATTTCCTGCTGTTTTTGCTCCTCCAGTGCCACCTTTAACTGCCCTGACAAATTCATTTTCTACAAGAATTTTAATAGGATGTATGCCTTCCTTATAATAAGATCCAACGGGACAGAGGATAATGTAGAACTGATACTTCTTAGCGGGTGCCACTCCTAGAAATGCTTCATTGGCGATAACAAAGGGTCTTATATATAATGACGTTCCAGGTAAAGTAGGAATCCAATCTTTTTCAATTTGAATTAATTGAGTAAGTGCATGTAATGCTTGTTCTTCATCAATTCTAGGCATGCATAAACGATCTAATGACAAGTTCATTCGCTTCATGTTCTCTTCGGGTCGGAAAAGTCTAACAGTACCATCTTCAGATTTATAAGCTTTTAGACCTTCAAAAACAGTTTGACCATAATGGAGAACAATTGAGGCTGGGTCAAGTGTTACGGGAGCATAAGGAACAATACGTGGACTATGCCATCCTTTTCCTTCGTCGTAATCTGCAATAAACATGTGATCCGTGAAATTTCTGCCGAAAACAAGAGTTTGTGGATCGGGTTTTTCTTTTTTACTATCGCTCAGTTTAATCTGGATCGGTAATCTGCTCATACGGATCAATTCTCCTCGTTATTAGTATGTAAAAAAACTATTGAATAAAATAAGTATACTGCATATTTCGAAAAAAGAAAGAAAAAATTTATTTCATTATTGTTACCATTGTGAAAACGGTTTCAATTCCAGCTATTTGTATGTATGTTAAAGGACTTGTACAATATACGTAAAATGAAAAAGAAGGTGCACTTATGCAACGTATTGTAATTATTGGCGGTGGAATACTAGGTGCTTCTGCTGCTTATCATTTAGCTAAAGCTGGTCTTGAAGTACTTATAGTCGACAGGAGAGATAATGGACAGGCGACTGATGCAGCTGCGGGTATTATTTGCCCGTGGCTTTCTCAGCGACGCAATAAAGCTTGGTATGCGCTGGCAAAGGGAGGCGCAGCTTATTACACCTATCTAATTAATCAGCTAGTTAAAGAGGGAGAAACGGAAACCGGTTATCGTAAAGTAGGGGCAATAAGTCTACAAACAAATGAGGAAAAGCTCGAAAAAATGGAGAAAAGAGCATTAGAGCGAAGAGAAACGGCAAAGGAAATCGGAAATGTGAAGAAATTGTCTACTACTGAAACGTTTAACAAATTTCCTCGTTTAGCATCAGAGTATGCGTCTGTTTTTATTGAAGGAGCAGCGAGAGTTGATGGTAGGGCACTTAGAGATGCCCTAATGAGAGGTGCTGAAAAGTTCGGAGCGAAAATTATGTACGGTAATGCAAAGCTCTCTGTTGACGGGAATAAAGTAAATGGAGTCTTTGTTGACGATACACTCCATCTCGCATCCAATATAATTGTAGCAGTGGGTGCCTGGGCACAAGAACTATTCACTCCTCTCGGATTTACAGTAAATGTAAAAGGACAAAAAGCACAAATACTTCACTTAAAAGAAGAAAATACTGACACATCCAAGTGGCCAGTCGTAATCCCCCCAAATGATCAGTATATCGTCGCATTCGATGGTGGCAAAATTGTTATTGGCGCCACTCACGAAGATGATAAAGAATTTGACGTTCGTCCAACTGTGTATGGAATCCATGAAGTGTTGGATAAAGCATTACAAACTGCACCCGCACTAGCTGATGCTTCTGTTGAAGAGGTGCGTATTGGAATACGTCCATTCACACCTAATTTTCTTCCGATGTTCGGACCCGTACCTAATTATCCTGAAGTACTATTTGCTAATGGTCTTGGAGCTTCGGGATTGACGGTAGGTCCTTACATTGGAAAGCAATTGACCCATCTAATACTTAATGAACAGACGGATGTTGATGTAGCTAACTATAAAGTAGATGACGCATTTATAGAAAATGAACAATAAGATAGTCGAATATATTTATTGTAATCAACCCAACAAAAGTTTATAATATAAACAAATGTTTAAAGGATGATGACATTGAATGAAAAAGAGAAAGTAGTGCTTGATTTAATTCGCAGTAATCCCTATCTTACTCAGCAAGAAATGGCCAATGAGCTTGAAATTCCAAGGCCGACATTAGCCAATGTAATTTCCAGTTTGATGAAGCGGGGGAAAATAGCTGGAAGAGCTTATATTCTTTCAGATGAAAAAGAGGTTGTATGCATTGGTGGAGCTAATATTGATAGGAAATTCCACTTAAAAGAAAGTACGCAGTTAGGGACTTCCAATCCTGCTAATATGACTGTTTCTGTTGGTGGAGTGGCCAGAAATATTGCGGAAAATCTTGGACGTCTTAGTCATAATGTGCGTCTCTTAACTGTAGCAGGGAATGATACTGACTGGGAAAAGATTGTGCAGCAATCCTCTGCATTTATGAATGTCACAGATGCAGGAATATTATTTGGACAATCAACAGGATCCTACTCAGCAGTTCTTGATCCGAATGGTGAACTTGTTATCGCAATGGCCAATATGGGGGTTTATGATTTACTTTCCACTGACTATATCGAAGACAAATCAAGAGTATTATCCAATTCATCGATGCTCGTCATTGATTTGAACTGTCCCAAAGAGACTGTGACTGCAGTAAAAGTAGTGGCACAAAATAATCAAATTCCGTTGACCATAATACCTGTATCCTCACCGAAAATGAACCGGATGCCGGATGATCTTGAAGGTGTGACATGGTTTATTTGTAACCGAGATGAAGCAGAAGCATATACTGGACAAGTCATTGAAAATGATGACGATTGGCAGGAAGCTGTTTACAAATTGTTGGATTTCGGTGCTGAAAATGTCATTGTGACTAGAGGCGCTAAAGGAGTTATGGCAGCTTCAATAGGAACTGCTGCCGTACGGTTTAAAGCGATTGAACCGATGTATATTGAAGATGTTACAGGTGCAGGAGATGCTTTTGTTGCTGGCGTATTACATGGGTATTTGCAAGGTGCAGACCTAGAAGAAAGCATACTAATGGGTTTGCACAACGCAGCAAAAACGCTCGAATGCTCGTTTACGGTAAGACCAGATTTGACAAATGACCGCTTAACTATTGAAATGGAGGATTACAAATGAAGAAATATTTATCTTACTCAGTAGAAGTACAAGAAGCAATGAAGACGGGGAAACCAATTGTTGCATTAGAGTCGACTATAATATCACACGGGATGCCATATCCTCAAAACGTAAAGACTGCAAGGGAAGTTGAGCAAATTGTGCGTGACAATGGTGCGGTACCTGCAACAATTGCCCTCATTAACGGACAAATTAAAGTCGGCCTTTCTGATGAAGAGCTTGAAATGTTCGGAAACAGTCAAGGAGTTGCAAAAGCTTCTCGTAGAGATTTAGCTTATTTGCTTGCTACAAAACAACTCGGCGCAACTACTGTTGCAGCAACAATGATTTGTGCTGACCTTGCAAATATCCGTATTTTTGTAACGGGTGGAATTGGCGGGGTTCACCGTGGAGCTGAAATGACAATGGATATATCTGCAGATCTTGAAGAGCTAGCACAAACTAATGTGGCAGTCATCTGCGCTGGGGCTAAGTCTATTTTAGATATTGGATTAACTCTTGAATATCTTGAAACAAAAGGTGTACCGGTAGTTGGATATGGAACAGATATGTTACCTGCATTTTATACGCCTGAAAGTGAATTTGCTGTCAACTTCCGCGCGGATACCCCACAAACTGTAGCAGATATGCTCCGTGTAAAATGGGATTTGCATTTAAAAGGAGGCGCTGTCATTGCCAATCCGATTCCATCAGAAGATGCCATTAACAAAGAGTCTATCGATAAAATAATTCAACAAGCGCTATTGGAAGCGGAGAAAAATGGCATAAAAGGTAAAGATGTAACACCTTTCATGTTAGGGAAAGTAAAGGAATTGACAGAAGGACGCAGTCTTGATGCAAATATTGCACTCGTAAAGAATAATGCAGTAATTGGGGCTCAAATAGCAGTAGCTTTTCATTCGTAACGATTGCAGCAAAAGCAACAGCAAGTTAAACAAGTAGGCTACTCATTATTCATTATCGCTAATTAGTGGGTAATTACTTAAGTAAATAAGGTATGTAAACAGATATAAAAGCTGAGCTTTAACGCTCAGCTTTTATAAGTTTCATTTGTTTTGTTGTTGAACACGTGCTTCTCCGCCTTTGCGACCAATCTTTTCATAGAAATCTTTATCGTGGTTTTTCGCTGTCGCGTTGCCACCTTTACGGCCGATTTCCTCATAAAAATTACTGTCATATTTCTTTGCGGTTGCTTCTCCACCTTTACGACCGATTTTTTCATAAAAATCTTTATCATGTTTTTTTGCGGTTGCCTGACCGCCTTTACGCCCAGCTTCTGCCAAGGACATTTTTGTGCGTTTGTTTTGGTTAGTAGGGTTTTGTTGTGTCATTACTATTACTCTCCTTTTGAGTTGAACTTTTATCTTTCTCCATAATCTTCTATTGCCGTTTAGGCAGTTAGTTAAACGAGTAAAGAGTGTTTGTTTAATTGGAAATGTAATTGACATCTGCGTAATAACATTTATATAAAAGTGATGTTGAATGTTGGTTTTATGTCATATTTGAGTTTGAAAAAAATGTTGAAACTTGTCGAAATCGTGATATACTAATACCCTAATTAAAATTTAATGACTCATATAATCGCAGGGATATGGCCTGCAAGTTTCTACCGATCCTCCGTAAACGGATTGACTATGAGAAGCATAGAAGTGAAAGTTGAGAAGGTAATCATTCTCTTTCTTTTATTTTGTCATTCAGTGATTTCTTGTCCGAATGACCTTGCTCCACTCATGGTATGAATGGATGCGAGGTCACTCGGATTTTTTTATATAAAAAGGAGGAACATACAGTATGAAAGAATTACATGAAAAAATAGTGCAAGATGGTAAGGTATTATCCGAAGAGGTCTTGAAAGTCGATTCTTTCCTAAATCATCAAATTGACCCGCCGCTTATGCAAGCAATTGGTAAAGAATTTGCAGAACGATTTAAAGAGGATGGTGTGACAAAAGTTCTTACTATCGAATCTTCAGGAATTGCACCATCAATGATGTGTGGTTTACTTTTAGAAGTACCGGTAATTTTTGCTAGAAAGCGCAAATCATTAACGATGAGCGATCATCTTTATACAGCGGGTGTCTATTCATTCACGAAGAAAGAAACAAATGACATATCTGTGTCAAAGGATTTCCTTAAAAAAGGCGATAAGGTTCTTCTTATTGACGATTTTTTAGCAAATGGACAAGCAGTTTTAGGTTTGTTGGATATAATAGAGCAAGCAGAAGCAGAATTGGTCGGTGTAGGTATTGTTATCGAAAAAGGGTTTCAACCTGGTGGCGATTTAATACGTGACAAAGGGATTCGAGTGGAATCATTAGCCATTATCGAATCGCTTCAAAATGGGAAAGTTGTATTGACGGAAAACCGTGATGAACGATGAAATCGGTCGTTTTAGGATTTCAGCATTTACTCGCAATGTATGCAGGGGCGGTTTTGGTGCCCCTTATCGTCGGTCAGTCCATTGGATTGTCTTCGACTCAATTGACTTACCTCGTTTCAATTGACATTTTAATGTGTGGAGTAGCGACGATGTTGCAAGTAATGAGTAACCGTTTTTTTGGAATCGGATTGCCTGTAGTGTTAGGTTGTACATTTACTGCAGTAGGTCCAATGATTTCAATCGGCGATAATTTCGGTGTTTCAGCAATTTATGGAGCAGTCATTGCTTCAGGTTTGATCATTTTTATTATAAGTAGCTTTTTTGGTAAATTGATAAAATTTTTTCCGCCAGTCGTTACAGGTTCGGTCGTTACAATTATAGGAATTACGTTAATCCCAGTCGCTTTGACGAATATGGGAGGAGGACAAGGGGCAGCTGATTTCGGATCTTCAATTAACATACTACTATCTTTTGGTACTTTGGCATTCATAATTCTTGTATACCGATTTACTAACGGTTTTCTCAGATCTATAGCTATACTTCTTGGAATGGTAGCTGGAACTGTTGCGGGTATTATGTTGAACGTAGTTGATTTTAGTGCAGTTAACGAAGCATCAGCTTTCCATATGGTAATGCCTTTTTATTTGGGGAAACCTACATTCCATTTATATCCGATTTTAATTATGACTTTAGTGGCAATGGTGTCACTTGTAGAATCGACAGGCGTATACTTCGCTTTGGGCGACATTTGTGAGAAAGATATTAAAAAGAAAGATTTGGAGAAAGGATATCGAGCGGAAGGCTTAGCGTCATTCATCGGTGGGATTTTTAATGCTTTTCCTTATACAACTTTTTCACAAAACGTTGGACTAATTCAAATGTCAGGTGTGAAATCACGCAGGATTATATATATTACTGCTGTTATGCTTATTTCTTTAGGATTCATGCCGAAAATTGCAGCTCTCGCTACCGTTATACCGACCGCAGTTTTAGGTGGTGCTATGGTTGCGATGTTCGGTATGGTCGTAGTTCAAGGAATTAGAATGCTTAGCAAAGTAGTAGGGGATTCAGAAGAAAATGCAATGATTATTGCTTGCTCAATAGGTTTAGGACTCGGTGTATCGGTAGTTCCGAATATTTTTGCAGGTCTTCCGCCGTATTTTCAAATATTAACGAGTAATGGAATTGTCGCAGGCAGCTTAACAGCAATAGTTTTAAATATTTTATTTAATATGCTTTCTTCTAAGAAACGTAAAAAAGTCCTTGCGACAGAGTTAAAAGAACAAAATATATAAAGTAAAAACGCGCCAAAGTAGGCGCGTTTTTACTTTATATAATTATTTTCCGTCAGTACTGTCATCAACATCAACATCTGCGCCGTCATCTACATCTGCCCCATCATCTACATCAAGATCTACGTCACTTTCTGCAGGTGGATTATTAACATCAACGTCTAAGTCATCTTCGCCATCTCCACAAGCTGCTAGTAATCCGACTGATAGGAATGTTGCTGCTCCAAGTTTCATCCATTTTTTATCTGTTAGTAGTGTCATAGTAATCTCCTCCAAGTTTTAGTTTGTTAATGTAGCCTACTTGTTAGATACCCGGCAATACGTATACTAATCATTACAATTAGATTACAAATATATCAATTGTATAAAGGATGAATTATGGCCGATGTTCACTGTAGTTATGGATACTTACTAAAGAACTTATAGTTGCAAGCTCTTCCTCATCTATTTCTTGTTCATAAGCGATAATTGAGTCTAGTAGCTGCTCGGAAGAACTTGCACCAACTAATGCTGAAGAAACAACTGAATTGTTCAGATTGAATTTTATTGCTCCTGCATGTATATCTTTAAATTGTTCATTGATCAATTCAAGCGTCTTTTTCAATTCATCGTTACCAAAATCCACAAATCCATCAGTTTTGTTCATTCTTTCAAGTCCTTCATTTGTTAATAGTCCTTTTGCTAATGTGCCACGTGTTAAAATAGTTGCACCACTATTTTTAATCAGCTGAAACCATTCTTCTGGACGTCTATCTAATAGACTGTATTGCATCATGACTGAAACAGCGGAACTCTTTTGTAAAAAGCGCTCAATGACATTTGGTCGGATAGAAGAAATTCCGTATTGTCGAATGAGTCCTTCTTTTTTTAAGCTGTCAAAGGCATCAATGACTTCATCTACATCATCTTCTATAGTCCCGCCGTGTAATTGATATAAATCTATATAATCAGTTCCTAAGCGTAAAAGGCTTTGTTTAACGGCATTCATTATATGTTTATTAGAAGGATCCCACATTAACCCTTTTTCACCAGGAATTCTCCGATTGCCAACTTTTGTTGCCAAAATAACTTTATCCCGTTTATTTTTTAGGACTTCGCCTATGACTATTTCATTTTTTCCATCTTCATATAGATCTGCTGTGTCAAAAAAGTTAATATCCGCGTGCAGTGCTGCGTCAATAATATTTTTTGTTTGTGCTAAATCAGCCGGCAGAGACATGCAACCTAGTCCAAGTTCTGAAACGAATATTCCACTATTGCCAAGCTCTCTTTTTTTCATATGAGCACCTCCATGTTTTGGTTCAATTAATTATTAATGGTACAATTATGCATGTAAAAATTAAAGTGATAGTACTTACCCATTCAAGCTGAGGAGTGTGGAAAATGAAGAGATTTGAAGAAAAGACAATATCATCGACTACTATATATAAAGGCAAGATAATCGATTTAAGAGTTGAAGATGTATTGTTGCCAGACGGTAAAAGTGCGAAAAGGGAACTAGTGGACCATCCAGGAGCAGTAGCTATACTTGCAATTACAGATGATAAAAAAATACTATTGGTCGAACAATATAGAAAGGCCTTGAAACGTTCAATCATTGAAATTCCTGCTGGCAAAATTGAGTCAGGAGAAGATAAGGAATTGACAGCAATTCGTGAACTTGAAGAAGAAACAGGATATGGCTCATGCAAGTTTACGTACATGCAATCATTTGCAACTTCGCCAGGTTTTGCGAATGAAATTGTTCATATGTACTTAGCTAGACAATTATATAAGGTGGAAAATCCTGCACAAGGAGATGAAGATGAATTCATTCGAATTCTTGAATGTACAATCGAAGAAGCTGAACAAATGGTACTCGAGGAACAGATATATGATGCCAAAACTGCTTTCGCGATACTGTATGCTAAAAAACTTATGGAATGTTGACCTATTTAAGAGCGGACAAGCATATAATGTGGAAACGATGCGAAGGTGAAGGTGAAACCTATGTTCCGTTCTTTATCATTTATCCATCTATTTGTCATTTTGTCTGTAGGATACATTGGTGGGGCTTTATTATTCCGAGAGGTACCTCAAATAGCTTCTGAGAAATGGATTGGTTTTTTTGATCCGAGGGTGTTGTCTATTAGTGAAGGAGCTTTTAGGATGCCCTTAATTACGACGTTTTTATTTTTTCTCGTGGCATTCGGACTTTCTGTGAATAATAAAACGCGTCATGCAGTCTTATTCATTGGAGCTGTAAAGTGTGTGTTGTTTGGATTATCTTCCTCATATTTGCTCGCAACAGGTATGAATATGATTGCGTATTCGGTATGGTGGTTTCCTTTTCAGTTATTAAGTTGTTTGCTGTTTCTCGTGTATTGCATAGTGTTGAGTCCACCTTATTTCAATAGGATTTCAAAAAGGCAACGTAATTTGAAAGCTATTCCATACCTTTTGGCTTTCTATTCCATTATTCTATTAATAGAAATGACAATCTATAATTTAGTCGTAAAATGAGTAATGTCCAAGTATCTATTTCCTTTATGTTGTCACACTCAACTACCATTTGATATAATGAATTCAGTGTTGAGGGGGGCGTCGTATGGAAAGCCGGATTGAACGGATCAAGAAGCAGTTGCACGGGGCCAGCTATAAGTTGACGCCTCAGCGGGAAGCTACGGTCATGGTCCTTCTGGAAAATGAAGAAGATCATTTAAGTGCAGAAGATGTATTTTTACTCGTAAAAGAGAAAGCACCTGAAATCGGACTAGCGACAGTGTATCGGACGTTGGAGTTATTAACAGAACTTAAAATTGTCGACAAAATTAATTTTGGCGATGGTGTTTCCAGATATGATTTGCGTCAAGAAGGAGCATCACGTTTCCATCATCACCTCATCTGTATTGAGTGTGGTAAAGTTGCTGAAATTCAAGAAGATCTTTTAGGAGATGTTGAGAAAATTGTCGAAAGTCGTTATGGCTTCAATGTAAAGGACCATTGGTTAACATTCCACGGTGTATGTGAAAACTGTAAATCATCTGGAACAAACAACGAAAAGTGAAATGGGGGATGGCGTAGCGCTATCCCTTTTGTCATTTGTGAAGAAGGAGAGAAGGCGAAATGCATGTGGCCGATATGCTATGAAAGATATCAGATTTGCACTGGAAGATTACTTGCACTTTCTGAAAATTGAACGGCAGCTTTCTGTTAATACGATTTCTTCTTATAAACGTGACTTAACTGATTATATTAGTAAAATGGAAAGCGATGGCTTACAAAGTATTTCACAAATAGATAGAAATTCGATATTAAATCATTTACATCGTTTGAAAGAAGAAGGAAAATCTTCTCGCACAATTGCTAGAAATATTTCTTCTATTCGCTCGTTCCATCAGTTTATGTTACGTGAAAAAGTTTCAACTGAAGATCCAACTGTACATCTTGAAATGCCGAAACTTGAACAAAAACTGCCGCTAGTGCTCTCCGTTTCGGAAGTGGACAAGCTTATCGCGATGCCTGAAGGTTTGAAGCCACAAGGTAAGAGGGACATAGCACTTTTGGAAGTATTATATGGAACAGGGATGCGTGTTAGTGAATTAATCGGATTAAACATGGATGATGTACATATTTCAATGGGATTCGTCAGGGTTTTCGGGAAAGGTGGTAAAGAGCGGATAATACCACTCGGTGGTGGAGCCATGAAAGCGTGTACCACTTATTTGAAAGATGCTCGGCCGAAATTTGTTGCAAAAGAGAAAGGTGCAGAGGCTTTTTTCGTCAATATGAGAGGTAAAAGACTGACCCGACAAGGCTGTTGGAAAATCCTTAAAGGATATGCAATAAAAGCGGGTATACATAAAGAACTGACTCCACATATTTTACGTCATTCTTTTGCAACCCATCTCATTGAGAACGGCGCAGATATACGAGCAGTTCAGGAAATGCTAGGACATGCGGATATATCCACTACACAAATCTATACGCATGTCAGCAAGTCAAGATTGAAAGATGTTTACGTGAAATTTCATCCGCGCGCTTAATTACTCATTATGCGCGTAAAAAACTGGAGGTCATTACATGGAAAAGAAAAACTTTAAGCGAGTACATTTAATTGTGTTGGATTCTGTTGGCATTGGAGAAGCACCTGATGCTGATCAGTTTGGAGACATCGGAGCTGATACACTCGGCCATATCGGTGAAGCGATGGGCGGATTGAAAATGCCTAATATGGGTCGTCTAGGATTATCAAATATTAAAAAGATACAAGGTATTGATACTGAAGAAAATCCAACAGGTATATACGGAAAAATGCAAGAAGCATCTGTCGGTAAAGATACAATGACGGGACATTGGGAAATGATGGGACTAAATATTGACAAGCCTTTCAAAGTATATCCCAATGGTTTTCCTAAAGAATTAATTGATGAATTGGAAAAGCGTACGGGCAGAAAGGTTATTGGGAATAAACCTGCGAGTGGTACGGGAATTATCCAGGAACTCGGTAAAGAACATATGGAGACGGGAGCAATTATCGTTTATACATCTGCTGATCCTGTATTGCAAATTGCCGCACACGAAGATATTATTCCGATTGAAGAACAATATAAAATTTGTGAAATTGCACGAGAACTTACTTTACAACCTGAATTCCTTGTGGGGAGAGTCATTGCGCGGCCGTTCGTCGGTGAACCCGGAAGTTTCATCCGTACAACTAACCGTCACGACTATGCATTAAAGCCTTTTGATAGAACGGTTATGAATGAAATGAAGGATGCCGGTTTTGATGTGATGGCTGTCGGTAAAATTGAAGACATTTTTAATGGAGAAGGCGTGACCGAATCAGTTCGGACAGTGAGTAATATGGATGGTGTAGACAAATTACTGAAAGTGATGAAGTCGGACTTTAATGGTATGAGTTTTACAAACTTGGTCGATTTTGATGCGTTGTACGGACATCGACGCGATCCGATTGGATATGGCAATGCATTGCAGGATTTTGATGCAAGACTTCCGGAAATTATGGAAGCGCTTTTGGAAGATGATTTGCTCATCCTAACAGCTGATCATGGAAATGATCCTGTTCATAGTGGAACCGATCATACACGTGAATTTGTTCCTTTGCTTATTTATTCTCCATCATTTAAAAGTGGAGGTGCACTGCCGATACGGAAGACGTTTTCAGATATCGGCGCGACAATCGCCCATAATTTCAATGTGAAACTGCCAAAATTCGGAGAAAGTTTTTTAAATTCATTAACTGAAAAGGAGTGATAGCTGTGTTCAGGATGGTAGATATCATAGAGAAGAAAAGAGACGGGGAATCCATTACTAAAGAAGAGATTTCATTTTTCGTCGATGGGTATACGGCGGGCACCATTCCCGATTATCAAGCAAGCGCTCTACTTATGGCAATCTACTTCAAAGGAATGACTGCTGAAGAACAAGGAGATTTAACGATGGCGATGGTAGACTCAGGTGACCAAATCGACTTGTCGGGTATTAAAGGAATTAAAGTAGATAAGCATTCTACAGGTGGTGTCGGCGATACGACGACGTTAATATTAGTACCATTAGTAGCAGCGTGCGGAGTTCCAGTGGCAAAAATGAGTGGTCGAGGTCTTGGACATACCGGCGGAACGCTCGATAAACTTGAAGCCATTGAAGGTTTTCATATCGAACTTACTCAAAAGCAGTTCGTCAATCAGGTCAATGACTTGAAACTTGCCGTTATCGGCCAAAGTGGTAATTTGACTCCAGCCGATAAGAAACTGTATTCCTTACGCGACGTCACTGCGACGGTTGATAGTATTCCACTTATAGCAAGTTCAATAATGAGTAAGAAGATTGCCGCGGGTGCAGATGCAATCGTACTCGATGTCAAAGCGGGGGACGGCGCTTTCATGAAGACCGTTGAAGATGCCGAGGCTCTAGCACAAGCGATGGTATCTATCGGTCGTCAAGTCGGACGGAATACCATGGCTGTCATTTCAGATATGAGTCAGCCGCTTGGCTATGCTATCGGTAATGCATTAGAAGTGAAAGAAGCGATTGAAACATTGGGAGGCAACGGACCAGAGGATTTGACGGAACTTTGTTTAGTGCTCGGTAGCAAAATGGTCGTTGCAGGTGGCAAAGCTGAAACAATTGAGGAAGCACGCGCGCTTCTTGAAAAAGTGATTGAAGACAGATCGGCATTAGCCTTGTTTGGTGAATTAATCGATGCGCAAGGTGGAGACAGCAAAATTATTCATGATACTTCATTGCTTCCTTCCGCGACTTTCAAGATTAACGTTCCTGCATTATCGACTGGATACATTGCAAAAATGGAAGCCGATGAAATTGGAGTCGCTGCCATGGTACTGGGTGCTGGACGTGAAACGAAAGATGATGATATCGATTTAGCAGTAGGAATTATGTTGAGCAAGAAAATTGGCGATTTTGTTAAAGAAGGTGAAACGATCGCAGTCATCCATTCGAATAAAGATGATGTATCAAAATCAATTAAAATAATCCAAAAACACATTCACATAGCAAAAGATCCTCAGGAAAAGCCTGAGCTAATCTTAAGGATGATAACAGAATAAATTTTCCGGAAAACCATATCCAGGTCCTATTATAGGACTTTGATATGGTTTTTTTATGCTTTAAATCGCTCATAAGCGTATGAGTGTATTAGTTGTTTAACTTATACTTCTTTTAAAAAGCGGATTTTTTATCCAATGGCTGTGTAAAAACCGTATCAATTGGAAAGGCTTTTAAAGGCGAGCAAACTTGTCGAATAATAGGAGATAAAAGTAAGGAATGACTAGTTTTGTCGGCTGAAAGGGTTTTGTCTAGCGCGTGTTGAATCTTGTGCATGAGAAGGAGGGATTCAGCATGGCTGATATTATTCAAATTGACGATATTGTTGTTGTGACGTTAGCAGGTGAGCTGGACAATCTAGAAGCAAATAAAATCCGGTCGACGATTTCGTCTTCCATTTTTACGGGGACTGTAAAAGCGGTCATTTGGAATTTGAGCAAACTCGGTTTTATGGATAGCGCGGGTATTGGTCTAATTCTTGGTAGGATGCGCGACCTTGCACCTTACAAAGGGGAAACGTTCATATTGAATCCATCTCCAACAATGGAGAAGATTTTTAGTTTTTCAGGATTAGCTTCAAACATCAGACACGGCTCAGTCGACAGTGTACTTGGCGAAATCGGAGGGGTACTGCATGAGAAATGAAATGACGTTATCATTTGTTGCAATTGAAGAAAACGAAGCACTCGCAAGAATGGCATTGACATGTTTTATTACACCATTGGATCCAACGTTGGAGGAAATATCGGAATTCAAGACTATTGTATCCGAGGCGGTAACAAATTCTATTATTCATGGTTATAACTGTGATGGGGAAAGTCTTGTGACAATCCACGCGCAGATTGACGGACAAAAAGTGAGTATGACGGTCGAAGATCATGGAGAAGGGATTTTTGATATTGAACAGGCGATGGAACCAATGTTTACGACAAAACCGCTAATGGAAAGGTCAGGAATGGGTTTTACTATTATGGAAAGTTTTTCAGACCATTTATCCGTTGAATCCACTCCTGGAAACGGAACAATTGTACGCTTCGAGAAAATGTTTTCTCCGGTTACGGAAGCAAGCAGAATGAGGTGACCGATGGATACGTTTGTTGAAAAACAAGATGCCTTATTGTCCCAGGAGAAAATGAGGATTCTTATCCAGCAATCGCAGGATGGCGATAAAGAAGCTAGGCGAATGATGGTTGAAGGGAATACTAGACTCGTCTGGTCTATTGTACAACGATTTGCATCCCGTGGAGCAGATCTTGAGGATCTGTTTCAGATTGGTTGCATAGGGTTGATGAAGTCGATTGATAAATTCGACTTAACCTATGAAGTGAAATTTTCAACGTATGCTGTTCCAATGATTGTTGGGGAAATCCAACGGTTCCTTAGAGATGATGGAATGGTTAAAGTTAGTAGATCAATACGTGAACTTAGTTTTAAAATTAGACATGCCACGGATGATTATGTGAAGAAACATGGTAAGTCGCCTTCAATTTCAGAAGTTGCTGAAATTCTGGAAGTGGCCGTGGATGATATCATTCTCGCTTCAGATGCGTTGCGGGATCCTGCATCTCTTCATGAACAGTTATACGAAAGTGAAGGCGATAGTCTCACTTTAATGGATCAGTTAAAAGACGAACGATCTGAGCGGTTCTTTGACCATATACCTCTCCGTGATGTTGTCTCCAAATTGAATAAGCGTGATCAAACAATTATTTATATGCGCTATTATCTAGACTGTACACAAAGTGACATAGCGGAAAGAATCGGTATTTCACAAGTCCAAGTATCGCGTCTGGAAAAGAAAATATTAGTACAATTAAAAGAGTGGATGAGTGGGCAACCAGATGAATTGACATAACAGCGAGGACGGTTTGATAAATGGCTAAACTATTCACATCTGTTAAGGAATCGGAAGCGTGGTTCCAAAGTAAATTTGGAATTGGCGAGACCTTTGATGCGACTTTTAAAAGAGTTCATCTTTGGGGGATGCCGGTCGGTCTAATTTATATTAATGGTCTTGTAGATGGACAATTATTAACATCGCTTCTAACTGAAATGCAGGAGAACTATAATCAATCAGATGATTATCGCAATAAACCAGATAATTTTTTGACATATTTCCCGTATCATGCATTATCAGAAGCGGATGATAGAGAAAAATTTTTGACAGATATTTTATCTGGTCAAGTAGGATTTGTCATACCAGATGGTTTTTCGTTTATTGCAGACATTAGAACTTATCCAGGAAGGCAACCGGAGGAGCCTGATACCGAAAAGGTTATCCGCGGAGCGAGGGATGGTTTTACAGAAAATATCGTTTTGAATACAGCTTTAATTAGAAGAAGGCTCAGAACAGAAGATTTGCGTTTTGAAATGCATCAGACATCTCTTAATAGCAAGACGGATGTTGCAATCTCATTTATGAAAGGAGCTGCTAGTGAAGAACACCTTTCATATATTCGGAAAAGACTGGATGATATTAAGACGGACGGGTTGACAATGACGGATAAATCATTGGAAGAATTCCTTTTTAAACAACGATTCCATCCAATGCCATTTGTCAGGTTCACTGAGCGTCCAGATATTTGTGCAGCTCATTTATTGGAAGGGCATATCGCAATAATCGTTGATACATCACCTTCCGTTATACTTGTGCCGACAACGATTTTTCATCATCTACAACATGCTGAAGAGTATCGTCAAGCGCCATTCATCGGGACGTTTGTACGATGGGTGCGATTGTTGGGAGCTATGCTTAGCCTTTTTTTGCTGCCTCTATGGTATTTGCTGTCCACTTATCAGCAATATTTACCTTTGTCGCTTGCGTATATTGGTCCGAATGATCCCGGTTCAGTACCACTAATCGTTCAAGTGCTTATAGCCGATGTAGGAATTGAAGTGCTCCGGATGGCTGCGATTCATACTCCCACACCGATGTCGACTGCGATGGGGTTAGTGGCTGCAATTGTCATTGGTCAAGTTGCAATTGATGTTGGACTGTTCACAGCTGAAGTTATTTTGTATGTGGCGGTCAGTGCGATCTTCACATTTGCCATTCCGTCTTTCGAATTAAGTATTACAACAAAAATTTTCCGGATTTTCATCCTTATTTGTACCGCGATATTTGGTGCAGAAGGATTTTTCCTAAGCATAGTTATCCTTTTTTATTATTTGGCGTCACTGAAACCATTAGGTACTCCATATCTATGGCCGGCAGTCCCGTTCTTCCCAAAGGCAATGAGTCGCATATTAATACGTTATCCGATGACAGTAGACGCTCCGAGACCGTTTATAACGAAATCTCCAGATCGTAATAGACTTTCATAAGATTGCTTCCACCCTTTGAGATATGATAAAGTTTTATCTATATGACTTGGAGGAATGGAATATGCATCTTTATGGAACTCAATCTGTAAATAATTTAGGCCATTTAACAATCGGCGAAGTAGATTCTGTTGAACTTGCGGACACTTATGGAACCCCTTTGCTCGTTTACGACATTGCACTATTCAAACAACGTGCCAAAGCTTTCAAGGATACTTTTAAGAAAGCGGGCATTAAAGCGCAAGTCGCATATGCGAGCAAAGCTTTTTCATCCATTGCGATTTATGAAGTTGCTAAACAGATGGATTTGTCTCTGGATGTTGTATCAGGTGGGGAGCTTTATACTGCTGTAGCGGCAGATTTCCCTCGGGAAAAAATACATTTCCACGGAAACAATAAAAGTTTTGAGGAATTGCAATACGCTTTTGATGAAAAGATCGGGTGTATTGTCGTTGATAATTTCATGGAAATAGACTTAGTCATGGAAATATCAGAAGCCCGTCAACAAGAGATGAACGTCCTATTGCGTGTCACACCGGGGGTGAACGCCTCCACGCATGATTATATTACAACTGGTCAAGAAGATTCGAAATTCGGGTTTGATTTGAAGAACGGTCAAGCAGACGATGCTTTTCTAAAATTGTTCAATCATCCTTATATCACGGTCCTAGGTATGCATTGTCACATTGGATCTCAAATTTTTGAAACAGATGCATTCCGTCTTGCGGCAGAAGCTTTAATGGAAAAGATGGTTGAGTGGAGAGAAAAATTCAAGTTTGTCTGTCCTGTTCTTAACCTGGGCGGTGGATTTGGTATACGCTATACGAGCGAAGACAAACCCCTTCCTCCTGCGGCGTATGTCGAAGAAATGGAAAATGTCGTCTTGTCTATGACGCGTAAGCATAATTACCCTTTGCCGGAAATTTGGATTGAACCAGGTCGCTCGCTTGTCGGTGATGCAGGTACAACGCTATACAAAACGGGAAGTACAAAAACAGTTCCTGGAATTAGGACATATGTCGCGGTCGACGGTGGGATGTCTGATAATATAAGACCTGCTCTTTATGGAGCTAAGTATAGTGCTGTCTCTGCGAGCAAAATGATGGATCCTCATTCTAGCAAAGTGACAATTGCAGGAAAGTGCTGTGAGTCAGGAGATAAACTTATAGAAGATACGTACCTGGCAGAACCTACAGAAGGTGATATAATTGCCGTTTTCTGTACAGGGGCGTACACTTATTCTATGGCGAGTAATTATAACAGGCTCCCAAAACCGGCAGTTGTTTTCTGTGAAAATGGCGAGCATCAGCTCGTTATACGTAGAGAAACGAAAGATGATATTATTAGACTTGATATTCCGCTTCAAAAAGCAGATTCGAGTAAATTATTATGAATAAACCGAATATCATTCTCTTATTAATCCTACTAGTACTTGCTCTCGTATGGGGTGCCGTATACTGGTACTTTATTGCTCCATTTTCATTGCAAAATAAATGACCTTTCTCGCTCATTGAAAATGAACACAGTATACTGTACGATAGTCTCTACAAAGTTGTTAGTAATAAAATATAACGAAAAATGCCTATTTTCAAGTTTATCCGGCATAGGCACCTCACAGGATTTTTTTGAAAAGAAGGGATTATAATGACACTCTTGCGATATAAGAAGGCATATGAAAAAATAGCAATGGGCTTGCTCTCCTATATGCCGGGGGAAAAAGCGGTAAAAAAACTGCAAGAATTAGTTCATCAATACGAGGAAAATGAATGTTGGCAATTGTACTTGTTGAAAAAAGGTGAAGACTTTATTGGTATTATCGGTGTTATAGTGGATGAAAATTCCTATACTGTTATGCATATAGCGGTCAATCCCTCGTTCCGTGGAGAAGGTGTAGGGAAAGAAATGATTGATAAAATCGGTTTAGCATTCCCTGATCTTATGTGCAAAAGTACCCCGGATACACAGTCATTCACGGAAAAGTGTCAAGCTAAAGATGATGACGAACTTGAATTGGAATAGACGAAAGGGCAGATCAATCCGGTCTGCCCTTTTTCTTTTCGCGTTCAGCGAGAATATCTGAACGGTCCCGAAGCATATGTTTATGAATGACAGCGTCACTTTCAGCAGGTAGAAGTTGCATCTTTCCAGCTTCGTTTTCGATGAGTTTTTTTAATCTAGTTGAGGTTGGAACGATAAGGAATGGAGTAAAATTGTCTGCTTCTTTCAATCGTTGCAGAGCTTTCTCGCTTGTCTTCAACAGTAGTTCATAATCAAGCTCTTCAAGATAAGCGACGTCAAATTGGGAGAAATCCAGCATTTTGCCCGTTGCCTTCTGTAGCGTCCTGACTGCTCCGTTAAGATTCCCTCTCCGCCAATGATACATGCCTGTTGACAATAAGATGAAGGCCGTCAAAGGATGATCTTTTGTGTATCCTGGAATGGACTTCCAATACTCTTCTAATACTTCGTGGCACTCAAAGTAGTCTTGATTTTCATTGAAATAAACAATAAACTTACAGAACAATGGATCATGATAGGGATGCAAAAAAATCAATCCTTTCAATTTATCGTTATAAAACATATAGTGCGGAGGAAACCATTATGACATATAAAGTGAAACTTGAAGCATTTGAAGGTCCTCTGGATCTATTATTACACTTAATAAACAGACTTGAAATCGATATTTATGATATACCGATGTCAGAACTGACTAGTCAATACATAGAGCACCTTCATGCTATGCGCGTGCTTGAACTTGATGAACTAAGTGAATACTTAGTATTAGCTGCCACTCTCATAGAGATTAAAAGTAAAATGCTGCTGCCCGTACATGAGGGGGACGTGCTAGATCATCATAATGATTACGAAATGGAAGATGATCCGCGAGATGAGTTGGTAGCTCGACTCATCGAATACAAAAAATATAAAGAAGCGGCAAATTCTTTAAAAGAGTCAGCTGAGGACAGATCTGTCCATTTCACTAAATTACCTGAAGACTTATCGGACTATGGAGAAATTGCTGTCACTGAATCAGATGAAAAAATGAACGTTTTTGACTTGATTGGAGCTTTTCAAAAAATGCTCGAACGTAAAAAGTTACGTTCGCCACTATCAGCAAGCATTTTAAGATCAGAGTTATCCGTAAGTGAAAAAATGGATGACATTATGACAAAGCTTGAGAAGATTGGAGGAAAGTGTCCTTTTGAGTCCCTATTCGAAGATGGGGATGTCAATGATCTCGTTGTAACTTTTCTTTCGCTATTAGAACTAATGAAACGGTTGGATATTACAGTTATACAAGAAGGTAATTTCGGGCAAATGATAGTATTCGCCGGACAGGAGGATATTTAAAGATGGAAAATGTTAATGAAAGAATACTAGGAATGCTAGAAAGCTTTTTATTCATAGCTGGGGATGATGGTTTGACTTTAGGGCAACTGTCCGTTTTGCTAAGCTTGGATGCTGAAATGACAGCTGTAACGGTTGAACGACTACGTCTGAATTATGAAGAGAGACTAGATTCTGGTATAACACTAAGACTTTATGGAGGGAGTTACCGTCTTGTGACGAAAGCTGAATATGCTGATGACATTTTAAGAATGCTAGAAAACCCTTCAAAAAGCTCAATCACTCAAGCGTCGCTCGAAGTACTGGCAATCATCGCATATAAGCAGCCCGTCACACGAGTAGAAATTGATGATTTACGGGGAGTGAAATCAGATGGTCCGATTCAGACGCTTGTTGCTAAAGGGTTAATCATGGAAAAAGGTCGACTAGAAAGTAGTGGACGTCCGATATTATATGGGACAACCGATCTGTTTTTAGATAGATTCGGTCTGGAATCCATCGAAATGTTGCCGCCACTTATTGAAGTGGATGATGAGCCGTTTGGCGATGCTGATCTCTTTATGACGAAATTCCAGGAAGCATTTGAACTAATGGACGAAGGAGGAAACAATGATTGAAACGGGCACTTGTAGTTGTCTTGTTCCTAGCGCTACTGTTGCCGGCATTTCCTGAAAGTGCGGATGCGGCAGGAAGTTCATGGGCGGTAATTGACGCGGATACGGGTCGTCTGCTTGACGGCTCCAATGAGAATAGTCGCTTACCAATAGCAAGCTTAACTAAAATATGGACAGCATTGACGTTTCTTGAAAGCGGCTCGGCAAAAGGTGAAATTGTCATTTCTCCTAGAGCGGCGGCATCAGAAGGCTCATCGCTCTACTTAGAACAAGGTACGTCCATAGACAGTGAAGCATTGCTTTATGGTTTGATGCTTCGATCTGGTAATGATGCCGCATACGCATTAGCTGAGCACGGTGGTGGCTCTGTCGACGGATTTATTAAATTGATGAATGAGAAAGCGAAATTTTATGGTCTAGAACAAACAACATTTACAAACCCCTCAGGGCTTCACCATGAGGAGCATTTATCTACAGCTTATGAAACAGCACTTATGCTCCATTATGCGATGAAAAATGAACGTTTCAGTAAAATTGCTGCAGCCGAAAATTATGTTTACCGAAAAGGTGATGAAGTGAAAAGTTGGCGGAATAAACATCGCCTAATTCATTCGAATGAGAACGTCATTGCGGGTAAAACTGGTTTTACTAAAGCTGCAGGTAGAACGTTGGCCACATATTTTGAAAGAGACGGTAAAAAGTTAATAGTTGTAACGTTGAACAATGGGAATGATTGGAATACGCACGAAGAGCTAGCGAATCAGACATTTGCGAATTATGAGCTTGTTACAGTAGCTAAAAAAGGAAAGTACAAAATTTTGTCTAGTTCGATAGGTGAATTGAAAAAGCCAATTACAATACTCTTGAAAGACAGTGAATTGGATCGTGTTTCACATGTACTGTATATCCCTCGTGGTCAAGGAAAGCATGCAAAAGGAACTTGGACTGTATCATTAGACAATGAACTTTTGGTCTCAGCGCAAGTTGAAATAAAAAAGTAAGTCCGCAAGTTGTAATTTGTGTCTAAATAAATCAGGAAGACTGACTGTATATAGGTCGGTCTTCTTTTCATTTGCATTGAAATGTGACATAATTTTTTGAGATAGAAAGAAGGTGACGAGTTGGAAAGATTACAAAAAGTATTGGCTCAAGCAGGTGTTGCATCACGTCGTAAAGCTGAAACGCTCATCGTCGATGGAAAAGTGAAAGTGAACGGCCAAGTAGTTACGGAGTTAGGAACGAAAGTGTCACGTGCTGACAGAGTTGAAGTGCAAGGCGTAGAGCTTGTTAAAGAGCAATTCGTTTATTATCTACTTTACAAGCCGAGAGGATATATTTCTACCGTTAGTGACGAGAAAGGAAGAAAGACGGTATTAGATCTTCTTCCAATGATTGAAGAACGAATTTTCCCAGTTGGACGTCTGGATTTTGATACGTCTGGTGTCATCATTATGACAAATGACGGCGATTTCTCTTATTTAATGACACATCCGAAATTTGGCATTCAGAAGAAGTACGTAGCGAAAGTAAAAGGAATTCCTGAAAGGGAAGCGTTAAAAAAACTGGAACGCGGTATTGAGCTTGATGATGGTATTACTGCGCCAGCTAGAGTTAAGATGCAATCTTTTGATAAGAAGACAGGTACTGCATTAGTGGAGATTACCATTCAGGAAGGTAGAAATCGACAAGTGCGTAGAATGTTTGACGCAATCGGCTGTCCCGTGCAAAAACTTCGTCGTGAATCCTTTGCGATGCTGACAACTTACGGTTTGAATGCAGGAGAAGCGCGTGAATTGACGACACACGAAGTGAAACAATTACGAGTTTTGGCTGAAACAGGAAAAATCGGTTAAACTCACCCTTGTTTTGTGCATGCTAGGTGAGAACGTTCACAAACCTATCACGTATTCGTCTCATTTTCCATTTTTGCTTTGTTATAATGGGGTTTGAAATCTTATCACAGCAAGGGGGCTTTCTAGTTGGCCAAACCAGACAAAAAAAGATCGCGCCTTATCTTTAGAGGAGTGGTCCTCCTTTTATTGGCATCAGCAATTCTTTTCTCCATTTTTTCTAAAGATAAAGTGAAAGTTTTAGAAGTTGGTGATAAAGCTCCAGACTTCGAACTTGTAGATACGGAAGGCAATGTGCATCGTCTGTCTGATTTTAAAGGACAAGGAGTTTTCTTGAATTTCTGGGGTACGTGGTGTCCTCCATGCAAAAAGGAAATGCCATATATTGAAGATCAGTACAAAGCATTCAGTAAAAAAGGCGTTCATGTAATGTCCGTCAACATTGCCGAATCAAAACTGAAAGTAGATTCATTCCGTGAACAATATGGTTTAACATTCCCTGTCGTCATTGATAAAACGAGAGACGTAAGAGATCTATATAATGTCGTCCCACTTCCGACGACCTTCCTGATCGATAAGGACGGCAAAATCGTTAAAATCATCAAACAAGAAATGAGTGAGGAAGAAATCATTTCCTTAATGGAAAGCGTTCTACCTCAATAAGGAGTTCGTACACATGAGTAAGATCAAATGCAAATGCGGTCATGAAAATCCATTTGGAACAGTACTCTGTGAAAAATGCGGTCGTCCATTGACTGAAGAAGCTAAACAAAGTGAAGTTGTAGATATGAGGTATGAAGGTTCCGCGCGAAGATCACAAACATATAAACGTTCAATTATCGATAAAATTTGGAACTTCTTCTCAAGTGTCAAAATCGGAGTCAGTATTATAATTGCTGTTTTGGCGACTTCAGCAATTGGTACGCTCTTTCCTCAAAAATTTTATGTGCCTGTGCAAACCCCAGAAGATCTGTTGGCTTATTATGAGAGGCTTTATGGGTTTATAGGAACGCTCTATTACAAATTAGGCTTTTATGATATGTACAACAGTTGGTGGTTTAAAGTTTTAATCGGCATGCTTGGTACGTCCATAATCATTGCGAGTGTTGATAGAGTCTTCCCACTTTACAAGTCTTTAAAAAGACAACGGACGAAGAGGCATCCGTCTTTCATGAAGCGACAAAGGATTTATGGTGAAGGAACTGCGTTAACACCTGATCTTTCACTTGAAAAAGCGGAAGAGAAACTAAAGGAAATGAAATATAATGTAAAAAAGGAAGACGGTGCTGTTTTAGCTGAAAAAAACCGATTTTCACGTTGGGGTCCGTACGTTAATCATACAGGACTCATTATATTCCTTTTTGGTATTCTTCTTCGAGGGATTCCTGGCTTTTATGTCGATGATACAATGTGGATTCGTGAAGGGGAATTAAGGTCAATCCCTGGTGCGCCAGATTATTATTTAAAGAGCAATCAATTCATCATGGAAATGTATACGAAAGAAGAGGCAGATGAAGTATTTGGAAAAGCTCTAGACAGAGTCGGTTCCATCGTCAAAAACTATCAGACAGATGTCTCTTTATATAAGAAAAAAGAAGACGGTTTGCCAGGTTCAACTGATATGGAGTTTGTAAAGGACTATTCTATTATTGTCAATAAACCTTTGAAATTCGATGGTTATAATATTTTCCAGATGGATTATCGTTTAAATGAATTAAAATCGATGAAAATGAAACTCATTGAGAAAGAAACAGGAGATTCATTCGGAGAGTTTACAATCGATTTGGATGATCCTAAGGGTGTATATGAACTAGAAAATGGTGCAACTGTTAATCTTATCGGCTATTATGCAGATTATGCAGGTGTTGAAAACGGAGAACCTGTTTCGAAGTCTCCTGTCCCTAACAATCCCGCTTTCATCTTTGATATGAGAACGCCGGAAAAGCCACAAGGAGAGAAAAGTTTCGTTGCAATTCAACAGACACTGGAAACGGAAGAAAATGCTTATCAAGTTAAATTTGTAAGTGCAGATACACGACATATATCCGGTTTGACAATACGTAAAGATAAGACACTTTATATCCTTCTTCTTGGTGGAATCATATTTATGATCGGTGTCATCCAAGGTTCCTATTGGAATCATAGAAGGATTTGGGTTCAAAAAGGTAATGACGGCAATCTACTTGTTGCAGCTCATACAAATAAAAATTGGTTCTCTTTGAAAAAAGAATTAGAATCAGTTAAGGACTATGCAGGCTTGCCGAAGTATGTGGATCGACGTGATACCGATATTGAATCTGAGCAGGAGGAAGGAGAAAAATAATGATGGAACTAGCTGATTTAAGTGCTAACTTGCTTTTGGTTTCCTTTATCGCCTATTTGGTGGCTACCGCATTTTTCGGCGGAGCCATTAAAAAGGCGAGTTCGGAAACCACATATAAAAAGAGCCGATGGGGACAAATCGGCATTACGATTACAGTCATTGGTTTTATATCTAATTTAGGCTATTTTATTACAAGATGGATGGCTTCAGGCCATATTCCGTTAAGTAATATGTTTGAATTCACAGCAGCGTTCGGAATGATGCTTGTTGGTGCGTTCATCTTGTTGTTCTATTTATACCGAACACCTTCACTTGGGCTTTTTGCATTACCTATCGCTATTATTATGATCGCGTATGCAAGCATGTTTCCAAAAGACATTACACCGCTCATTCCTGCATTACAAAGTCATTGGCTCGTCATTCACGTTATTACAACAGTAATTGGGGAAGCTATTCTTGTTATTAGTGCTGTAGCTGGACTTGTTTATCTACTTAAGAATGTTGACTTGACAAAGCCGTCCAGAGAACGATTTTGGCTTGAAGCGGTTATGATCGCGCTTGTTCTTGTCATTGGATTTGTCGTATCGTCTACAACTTTTAAATTGACAGGATATGAAGCACATTTCACATATATCGATAAAGAGGATAAACCGAAGGATATTGAATACAATTATCCGCCCTTATTTGGTATGAACGAATATGAAGCACAAACACCTGAAGCAATGACTCCATGGATTGAAATGCCAGCAATTGTCAACGCGAAAACATTGACGACATTTGTATGGTCAGTTGCAACGGGTATCGTGCTCTATCTATTATTGAGACTTAGTATTAGGCGGCCAGTTGCCACTCTGCTCAAGCCGTTTGCTAAGAAGGCAAATTCTCAACTGATGGATGAAATCGGATACCGTGCAGTACTTATCGGTTTCCCGGTTTTCACATTAGGTGCACTAATATTCGCGATGATCTGGGCACATGAAGCTTGGTCAAGATTCTGGGGATGGGATCCAAAAGAAGTCTGGGCGCTCATATCCTGGTTATTCTATGCAGCTTTCTTACATCTTCGTCTATCCCAAGGCTGGGAAGGTAAAAAATCTGCTTGGTTGGCTGTTATTGGTTTCATCATAATTATGTTCAACCTAATTGCTGTTAACTTGATAATTGCAGGTTTGCACTCTTATGCGTAAGCCGATTAGACTGCACAACCGTTAAAGGGTGTGCAGTCTTTCTTTTTATTCGTACTGCTTGTACAATGGAAATAGGAGCGTACTTGAAAGGGGATCATTCAAATGGAAGAAAGTGTTAAATTGCTTGTAGTGGACGATGAGGATAGGATTCGAAGACTTCTTAATATGTATCTTTCTCGAGAAGGGTTTGAAATCGAAGAGGCGGTAGATGGAGCTGAAGCGATAGAAAAGGCGATGAACAATCACTACGATTGTATTTTGCTTGATCTCATGATGCCTGAGAAAAACGGGCTGGAAGTTCTTCAAGAATTAAGAGAACAGAAGAAAATGACGCCTGTTATTTTGCTCACTGCTAAAGGAGAAGAATCAGATCGAGTTGAAGGATTTGAAACAGGTGCAGATGATTACATAGTTAAACCTTTTAGTCCGAGAGAAGTTGTTTTGAGAGTTAAAGCAATCCTTAGACGTTCTGTCACGTTTCCGGATGCGGCTGCAACAAACAGTTCAAAGGATTTAGTTGTATTTCCTCAACTAACGATTGACCACGACGCTCACCGTGTAACTGCAGAAGGTAAGGAAGTCAATTTGACACCTAAAGAATATGAATTGCTCTATTTTCTTGCTAAATCACCAGATAAGGTTTTTGATCGGGAACAATTGTTAAAAGAAGTATGGCATTATGAGTTCTTCGGTGATTTGCGTACCGTGGATACGCACGTCAAACGTCTTCGTGAAAAGTTGAGCAGAGTTTCAGAACGTGCTGCTAAAATGATTGTTACCGTTTGGGGTGTCGGGTACAAGTTTGAGGTACCGAATGAATAGAATATGGCATTCGATCGTCGGGAAGCTATGGGCAACCATATTGCTTCTCGTTTCATTTGTATTGTTTATCGTTACATTACTGCTTCTCGAATTCCTAGACAATTTCCATACTAAACAAGCTGAAGATTCACTTAGGAGGGAAGCGGCGACTATTGGAAAGATTGTCGATGACCACGAGAATGAGGCAGCAATGCAACTGATCATACGAGATATTTTAGGCGATGAAACGAATGCGTTAATCGTTGATCGTGATAGGGATGTCCAATACACATTTCATAATGGCTCTAATCAGAGTTTGTTTGAAAAGAAGATACTCTCGCAAGAACGATTCTTCGCTGATATAAAACCGAATGAAAAAGTTGTTAAAGAAATGATTCTGCCTTCATTGTCTGATGACAATGTAATGGAGCAATTTCTTGTACTCGTTTATCCATTTCAATTAGAAAATGGACTTACCCAGTCATTGATTATGTATCAAAGTCTGGATGCAGTGCACCGCACAACTAAAAGTACAACGCAAATTGTTTTCCTATCCGCATTCATTGCATTCGTCTTAACGACGTTCTTCGCTTTCTTTCTTTCGACAAAAATCACTTCGCCACTGCGAGGCATGAAGCAGGCTGCATTTGAACTATCTAAAGGGAATTTTGATATGCGACTACCTGCATCTCAAAATGATGAAATTGGACAACTTGCGACAGCATTTAATCAGATGGGCAGGCAGCTAAAGTACCAAATGGAATTGATTAAACAAGAGAAGGAGCAACTATCCAGCATCTTAACATCAATGACTGATGCTGTCATAACGTTCAATCGGGATTACTCAATATTATTAAGTAACCCTCAAGCGGAACGTCTGCTTCAGAAATGGTATTTTGCTAATGGTGCCGATGACAATGTATTGCCACCTGAAATATTTCATATGCTCGAGCATGTCGTAACGTTTGCAGAAGAAGTTGAGGAAGAACTTGAATTAGGTGGTCAGTTTTACGGAGTTTCCATTAGTCCGTTGTACAGCGAAAATAGCATACGTGGCGCAGTTGCAGTTCTTCGGGATATGACTGATCAGCATAAGTTGGACAAATTGCGATCAGATTTCATTGCAAATGTCTCACATGAATTAAGGACACCTATTTCGCTATTGCAAGGATACAGTGAAGCGATTATCGATAATGTCGTTACGACAGACGAAGAACGCAATGAGATGGTGCAAATCATACACGACGAGTCTAAAAGGATGAGTAGGCTCGTTACGGACTTGCTGGATCTTGCAAGGATGGAGTCAGGACATATGCGTCTGTACAAGAATAATTTCGATCTTATTGAGTTCCTTGAAAGAGTTTTAAATAAGTTCATGCAAATCTCAAAAGACTCCAACATAATACTTTCAATGAAGAATATTCGAGATCTTGACACGATTTGCATTAATGCGGATGCCGATCGACTGGAACAAGTGTTTACCAACCTAATTGACAATGCAATAAGACATACGCCTGATGGAGGAAAAGTGACAATCTCTGTCGAAAGAAAAGGAGAGATGATTGAAATAGCCGTAGCCGATACAGGTAGCGGCATCCCTATTGAGGATCTGCCTTTCATCTTTGAGCGTTTCTATAAAGCGGATAAAGCAAGGACGCGCGGCAAGGGTGGCACGGGGCTTGGTCTTGCCATTGCTAAAAATATTATTGATTCCCATCAAGGTCGTATTCGTGCAGAATTAGGCACTGTATCTGGAACTGTTTTTACTTGTCTACTCCCAATCGATACACTGATTGAGGAGACAGATGAAAATTGAATGTTAAAGGTTTCTAAGTGAAACTTTTTACCTTGACTTACGACTAATGATTTGAACGGGGGGATTTCGTGGATGACTCCGTTTTCCATCGGCTATATGAACACTATCACCAGGATGTCTTCAATTTTCTGATCTATCTAACGGGAGATCGAAACCAGTCGGAAGATCTGATGCATGAAGTATATGTCAGGGTGTTAAAAGCATATGCCGGATTTGAAGGGAAGAGTTCCGAAAAGACGTGGTTATTTTCGATTGCTAAAAATGTTGCAATTGACCATTTTAGAAAAAAAACGGTTAGACAAAAACATCAAATTGACAAATTTGACTGGGAAGAAAACAAACTAGTTTCTACAAGGGCTACCCCGGAAAATATTGTTGAGCTAAATGAAGATATGAAAGAAATGCTTCTTGTACTCGACACATGTACAGGTGATCAGAAAATGGTTATCGTCTTGCGTTATTTTCAGGAGCTTACTATTGCCGAAACCGCTGACACATTGGGTTGGACAGAAGGAAAAGTAAAGACAACCCAACATCGGGCAATCAAATCTCTACAAAAGAAATTGAATGCTCTTTCGGAAGAAGGGGGAAAATGAATGCCGGACAACAAATGGAGCGACGATGATATTGAGAGTCTTCTTCAATCAATGCCAAGGGCAACTGATAATAGAAGTGCAGAAAATATTTTAAAACAATTGAAAAACGATGAGCGATTGAAGACAAATCCTTCACCGAAACGTATGAAAAGATGGATACCTGGACTTGTAGCAATTGCGGCAGTGTTTGTTCTAATGCTTATTGTACCTTCTATGTTGAATGGAAATAAAAGTGAAATGGATATAGGCTCTGAACCTGCGATGATTAGATCTATTGATAGCGCTAAAATGCAATTACCGGAAAGTGAACATTCACAAAATATAACCGAAGAAGAAAGTATGGATATGGCTTCTTACTCTGCAAAAGCATTTGCACCAAGTCATGTAGTATTGTCAGATGAATTTCAAGAAAGACAGCTTTTCCATATCGGACTCGTGCACGAAGCGACAGTTATACCGCTCACTTTCATTATGCCTATTGAAACTTTAGAGAAGGACTTCCCAGATGGAGTGCATTCGAGTTCAGATTTATATAATCAATATGCGAACGCATTGTCTGAAGAAGAATTTGGATTTGATGACTATCATCCCTATAAAGGTTCCATAAGAGAATCAGAAGGCGTGATTATTCATGAGTTGGGCAATGATTACTTGTACGACAATTCATCGGCTTCAATTGAAGTATATATGAACTCTGCCATTGCAACATTTAGTAGCGATCATTCCAACTTCGAAACTGTAGATGCAAAAGGGGATGCCATTATTTTTGATCATGTAGGTTCGCCTATGAAGTTCAATTTGCGTCGACAAGCACCTTACTTCAAATATGTCATGGATGATGGTCAAAGCTATCTAATACCTTATGAGAACGGTTTTATTGATAATGCAGTTGATGCTCTTCTTGCTATGCGTCAATCTGAAAATGATGTTGTTGAAGAAGTAGTGCCAACAGGTGTGGACTATACTGTTAAAGACGAGAACGGTATTCTTATGCTGACATTCACAGATACGCTTGACTTTGCACAAATGAACGGTGAAGAAGTGAATGAGATGTTAGAAGGTTTCATGTTAACTGCAGCAAATTTCGATTGTGTTGTACAGTTAAGAAATATTGTTCAGGATCATTTTCTTAAATATGATTTGACAAAGCCTTTACCTAAGCCGATTGGTGCAAATCCAGTTCATTGGAACTAAGAAAAAGAGTGGCTTGTAAACATTGAAGTTTACAAGCCACTCTTTTTTGTATACAATAATAGTGTAATCTAATATTGATTCATCTTCGGGGCAGGGTGTAATTCCCGACCGGCGGAAATGGAAGTATATTCTTCTTAGCCCGCGAGCTTAACAGCTGATTCTGGTGAGATTCCGGAGCCGACAGTATAGTCTGGATGGGAGAAGGTGAAGGTGTAGCCGTCTTTTTGTATTGTCTACAAAAAGGGTGCTTATTTAAGTATGGGTGTAAAGAGTTAAATCTCTTTGCTGAACCTGTTATTTAATGATGCCTTTTAAACTCTCCCTGAAGCTTTTTAGCTTTAGGGATTTTTATATCTATTGCTTAAACGTCAATTACAAATGGCTGTGTAAGCTTGATATATTGGACGATATAGATAGCGGTCAAACCTTTCCTCTTTTGAAGTGAATCGCAAAAGGAGAGAGGAACAAATGTATAACAAGAAATTGAGAAAGATGATTCTCATCGCAATGCTAGGGAGTATTTCAACCGTATTGATGCAGTTGAATTTTCCATTGCCAGCAATGCCGACTTTCCTGAAAATTGATTTCAGTGAAATTCCTGCCGTTTTAGCAATTATGACGATGGGACCTGTAGCTGGTATTTCAGTAGAATTACTAAAAAACTTATTGCATTGGTTTTTATCAGGGAGTCCGACCGGCGTACCAGTAGGAGAAATCGCAAACTTTGTAACAGGCGTTTTATTCATCATGCCGATCTATTTCATATTCAATAAAATTCGGTCTTCGAAAGGGTTGACTGCAGGTCTAGTTGCGGGAACAGCATCAATGGCCATCGGAATGAGCCTATTGAATTATCTTGTGTTCTTGCCGATGTACGTGTACTTTTTAAATATGCCTCCTTATGAAGGCGTAGCGCTATTCAATGTCGTCGTCCTCGGAATTCTGCCATTTAATCTAATTAAAGGGATTATGCTGATGGTCATCTCTTTACTTCTTTATAAGAGCATGAGCAACTGGATTGATAAGCAAAAAAGGGAATTGACAATAAATTAAAGTTTAAAAAGCCATCCTTTAATGGATGGCTCAGACTGTAGACAAAAGGGTTGGAAATCTATGATTTCCAACCCTTTTGCTTACACATGTACATTTAAACTGTCAATAGACTAAAAATAACTTTGATTTCCGTTCCGGGCGGACGCTTTCCGGGGGGCTTGCCCTCAGCCTCCTCGTCGCTTCGCTCCTGCGGGGTCTTCACGCTGCGCTGATCCCCCAGGAGTCGCCGCCCTGCACTCCAATCAACTGGAAATCCTTTAAGACAGGGGCATCATTTCAGCCTCCACAGTCGGGGCTTTCCGTATATTTCCTTAATCTCATGGTTGTGTCGCAGATCCTCGGCTACATCCAAATAGTCCTGCCAGATGTGCCGTTGAATCAGCTTTTGTTGATTCTTACTTTGCGTGCATCGGCCAATCACTGAACACGCGGCACAAATAGAAGGCGTTGATGCATACTGGCGATATCCTTCCTTCGTTGTTGTTCGATAGGTTAACACCTGTCCTTCGGGACAGAGATAGCAGTCGAAATGCTCGTCATAGACATACTCATGTTTTCTAAAGAAGCCTTCTTTTGTCAGAGGTCGTTTGTAAGGAAGTGCGGGTAGAACCTGATTCTCTAAAAGGAAGTTAGCAATGGCTGGTGTTTTGTAAGCTGCATCGGCCGCAACGACGACTGGACGTCCTACTTGGTCGATAATCTTGCGCACTAATGGTTCAAGCATGTTGCTGTCGTGGACATTCCCTGGCTTGACGATGTTTGCGAGTACAAAACCTTTTTCGTCCGTGGCAGCGTGAAAAGAATAAGCGAACTGTTTTGTCCGTTCATCTTTAACGTAATAAACACTTTCCCGATCTGTTGTCGACTCCTTGATTTCCTTGTACTCTTCCTTTTCAAACTTTTCCGGTGGAAATGGCTTCTTCCCATTCCTTTCTCGATCCAGGTTGAGCTCTTCCTGAAGTCTCTTCTCATAAGCCCGCGTCTCTTTACGCACAACCTTCTTCTCAAACTTCCTCTTGTTCGCGCTTGCTTTCACATGTGTCGAGTCAATGAAGACATGTTCCGGACTGAGAAGCCCAAGGTTTGCCACCTCGTTGAGAACTATATAGAAGATCTGCTCAAATAGATCAGTATCTGCAAATCGGCGGACATAGTTCTTCTCGAATGTGGAGAAGTGAGAAACCTCAGTATGAAAGCCGAAGCCTAGGAACCAACGATATGCCACGTTCGTTTCAATTTCCTTGATTGTCTGGCACATGGAGCGGATGCCGAAGGTATACTGAATGAATGTCATCTTGATGAGTACGACAGGATCAATGCTAGGTCGCCCAATGGTTGAATACAGATCTTCAACCAATGGATAGATGAAGGAGAAATCAAGGGCCGCATCCAGTTTACGAACCAGATGGTCCTGAGGAACCAACTGTTCTATTGTAAGCATTTCCAACTGTTCGCGGTCATTAATTTGATTCTTCGTCATCATATCCATCACCTCATTCATTTAATAGGAAACACCGTTGATTGGAGCGGAGAGCGGCGACTCCCTCTATAAAATACGGTAGCTATAGGGTTCGTGACCAAGAATACAGCGTGAAAAATATTTTTTAGAG
>NZ_JACSQN010000030.1 GCF_014836615.1 Sporosarcina quadrami
CTGTTCAGTTTTCAAGGTTCATTGTGTTACTATGTTGGCCGCTTCGTTCAGAAGCAACTTTTATATAATACCACTTTAGCATTCTGTTTGTCAACAACTTTTCTAAAAAAGTTTTTCACTCATTTTTTAAGTTGTTTTCGTTTACCAGAAGTGCAACGTTATATAATATAACATCTGGTCTTTTTAATTGCAACCTTTTTGTTAAATTTCTTTTTCCTTCTATTATAGCGAGCGCTTGTCCACTTGTTTGCAAGATTGATTTCGCGGCTGATATGTTGTTGGCAACATCGCTATGAACCAATCAGCCGTGAAGTCATTATCTCTAATAGCGAATTCTTTTCTCTACTATAGATGAGAGTCTTATAAGAAAAACGCGAATGCAAACAATGCTGCAAAGCCCGGGATACCCAAAATTGCTAACATAAATCCTGATGCAATGTTGACAGGGAAGTAAATCCCCACAAATCCTCCAGCTATATTCAAGATAAACAGAGCTAGAAATGCAAATGCTAATCTGAACCAGAATATCGACAGCTTCTCCGTCAATTTTCCAATTTGTTTTTTATCCATCATTAATAGAAGGAGAAGAACGACTCCTATACTTGCGACTCCGATAATTTTCATGGAAAGCGCTCCTTTCGACTAGTAGTCCACTCTATGCGCTTCCCTGAACAATTATCACGTGCTTAACGTTGTCGATGAAATCAAAAGCCGTTTAATCCTGTTCAACCCGCAGATCACGTTCTTTTGCTTCTTTGAATAAATGAAAATACTTGCTCTCCGCTATTTTGCGCTGGACAAGTATTTCTTCATCATACTCATTTACATACTTTTCGATTCCTCTTGCCCGCTCCCATTCACTTTTCGTTTCAAGTAGCAGATTCAGTAATCGTTCATCAAATTCTTTCTTTAACTTTCTGTTTCGGCCAAACATGGACGTTTCCCCCTATAATTCCCTGCGTCCTTCGAGTGCTTTGGATAACGTCACTTCATCGGCATATTCCAGATCTCCACCAACTGGAAGACCATGCGCAATCCTTGTCGTTGTAATGCCTGACGGTTTTACAAGTCTAGAAATGTACATTGCTGTAGCTTCCCCTTCAATTGTAGGGTTTGTCGCGAGAATCAGTTCTTCAACTTCCTCATCTTGCAATCGAGTTAACAAGGAGGGTACGTTAATATCTTCAGGGCCAATGCCGTCCATCGGCGAAATTGAACCATGCAACACATGATAAAGACCTTTATAATCCCGCATTTTCTCCATAGCGATAACGTCTTTCGGATCTTGGACAACACAGATCATTGAACGGTCACGTGATGTGTCCTGACAAATATGGCAAGGGTCGATATCTGTAATATGGCCGCAAACAGAACAAAAACGCAGATTCCTTTTCGCGTCAACTAACGCCTTCGCAAAATCAAGAACAGTGTCTTCTTTCATACTTAACACAAAAAACGCCAGACGGCCCGCTGTTTTCGGGCCGATGCCTGGCAATTTCATAAAACTATCAATTAGTTTTGATATTGGTTCAGGATAGTGCATAGTTTTTCCTCCTAGAACATTCCAGGCAGGTTCAATCCTTTCGTGAATTGCCCCATTGTGGAGTTCGATAGTTCTTCAGCTGCTGCCATTGCTTCATTTGTAGCGATTACGACTAGATCTTGTAACATTTCAACATCTTCAGGATCTACGACTGTCGGATCAATAACCACTTCAAGCACTTGTTTCTGCCCAGAAACGATTACTTTCACCATGCCACCACCCGCTGATCCTTCTAGACGCTTTTCACCTAGTTCTTCCTGAGCTTCTGCCATTTGTTTTTGCATTTTCTGCATTTGCTTCATCATACCTTGCATATTTCCCATACCGCGCATTGTGAGTTCCTCCTCAAATTTGGTTTAATCATCATGTACTGTTATGAAGTCCTTGCCAAACATTTTTTCCGCTTCCGCAACAATTGGATCAGTATTTTGCTCTTCGGCTTCTTGCATGAAGTTCGGTATTTCTTCCACCGCGTCTTCGTTTCCACCGCCTGCTGTATCCGTTTCATCGTCTGGTTGCTTCGTCAAATCATTATTGCGAATGAATTCCTCTCTCACTTTCAGCCAACCATCCTCCGGTACATAGACAACATCGTAGGACTTTCCAGTTTTAGATAGTAACGCATCTGAAAGGCCGGATCGAAGTGAAGGATTTTCTGATGCCATAAGGCAATGGATTTCATATTTGAATTTTAACACAAAAGCACTGTCAGATGCCGCCACAGGTTCCGTTTCTTCCAGAAGCGCGGAATGAGACCTCTGCATTGTATGCATCATGCCCGCCCACTCTTCCCGGATCACTTGAATATCCTGACGTGTAGCGCCTTTTAACACTTCGTTAATCTTGCCGGTCGGTATACGGAAAGACTGTGATGTTTTCGAACTGTTTTTCTTAGGCGGTGCAGCCGCTCCGGCCTCTTCTGAAGGACGGACTCCGTTTGTTATTTGTTGTTGCAGTTCACTTATGAGTCGCTCAAGACTTTCCACTTTCTGCGATAGATGTGGATCTGGTGCGTGACTTGAAGTCGCCACAGGTCCTTCATAGTGAATCATCTTAAGTAGAGCGGATTCAACGTACACCTTCGCATGATTGGAAAATCGCATTTCCTGTTGCGTTTTCGATAGTATATCAATGTATGTATAGAGCGTCTCAGGTTCAAACGCACTTGACATTGATACAAAACGCTCTTCGTTAGATACAAGTTCAAGTAGATTTGATAAGTCCGGTGCTGTCCTTAATAAAAGCAGATCCCTAAAGAAGGTGATTAAATCCTCCGCTAATCTCGAAACATCTTTCCCTTCAATAATTAGCTGGTCTAACAACATCAATGCAGCCGCCGCATCTTTAGAAAGCAATGCCTCAGCCAACTGGTAGAAGATATCTTCACCGATTGAACCTGTCACAAGCAACGCGGCTTCAGCCGTCAGTCGGTCTCCACTGAACGACACGACCTGATCTAACATGCTGAGTGCATCACGCATACCGCCTGAAGCAGCCTGAGCTATGACTTTTAATGCTGCTTCATCAGCTTCCACGCCTGCGTCTGACACAACTTGCTTCATCCGGTCGACAATCTCAGCAGACGTAATCGGTTTAAAATCGAAGCGTTGACAGCGGGAAATGATTGTCAGCGGCAGTTTATGAGGCTCAGTCGTCGCTAAGATGAACACAGCGTGCGGAGGCGGTTCTTCCAATGTTTTAAGCAACGCGTTAAAAGCCGAGTTCGATAACATATGTACCTCATCAATGATGTACACTTTAAAGCGCGCATTGGAAGGGGCGAATCGCACTTTCTCGATAATGTCCCGAATTTCCTCAACGCGCGAATTGGAAGCAGCGTCAAATTCAATTACATCTGTGTTCGAACCTTCTGTGATACTGAGGCAAGTTGGACATTCATTACACGGTTCTTTCGCTGGTGCCTGCTCGCAATTCAAGGCTTTTGCAAATACTTTCGCAGCACTCGTCTTCCCTGTTCCCCGCGGACCGGAAAACAGATACGCGTGAGAGGTCTTACTGTGGAGAAGAGCGTTCTGCAATGTCTGTTTGACGTGTTTCTGACCCGACATCTCACCAAAGGACTGCGGTCGATATACCCGGTAAAAAGCTTGATATACCACGATTCCCCCTCCTTTCCATTTCGAATAGTAGTCCTTATATTATACCATACATAAGTGAAATAAAGTGCCTTAGACATTTAACAACATACGTTTTTCTGTATAAAAAAAACCGCCCAATGAATGGACGGATTAGACTTGCTTATGTAATGCCGTGCACCTTCCTTCGACTGCCGCACATAAGCGTTACTCTTGTCGACAGCTCAGCCTAGGCTGCCCCGCGGCACATGAGAAATACCACTTAATGCTGCTTCCTTCCGGACCTGACATGGTTCATGGGTTCCCATTGCGCAGGACCCAGACGTCAACACTACGTGCAAAAGGCAGACCCTACATGCGGACAGCCTCAGGAAAGGGATTCAGTCTTGCTAGAGCGGATTGCAAGCTACAGGGCACCGCTACCTCCCCACCTAGCACGGCTCTTTTAGTATACTCATTTATAACAGCGAAATCAACACATCCCTTTCGATTAGTTTTGTTTCTTACGAGAGTTGTTTCATCAAACGCCTATTTAAAGGTCTTAAGACAGTTGCTTCATGTAAATCAGAATAAATTCTAAAATAAATTTCATAATAATAGTTGACGCCATCTTTAAATCGTGTTAAATTATTATTTGTTCAACACGGAGGAATACCCAAGCCCGGCTGAAGGGATCGGTCTTGAAAACCGACAGGGGTGTTAAAGCCCGCGGGGGTTCGAATCCCTCTTCCTCCGCCATATTTTTATCGCGCATAAGTTGGAAATGAAATTTGTGACACCGTTATGAATTTCACCTGAAACAATAAATCGCCCGACCGGCTTTCCGGTCGGGTTTTTTCATGCGTTTTTATAAAAAAGGATCCCGCCCTAGCGGAATCCCGTTGTAGTTCACTCTATCCTTGCCCCTGCTCCCGCAGGTTGTAACGCAAGCGCCTCGTAATACGGGAACTGTTGCAGTAACTTCCGCGCCACTTCCTGTTCCTCGCCATCCTTCACCGCCACAAACAAAGAAGGGCCTGCCCCACTAATCGTCATTCCGAATGCACCAAGCGAACGACAGTACATACGGATTTCATCAAATGAAGGGAATAAGGACTTCCGGTACCTTTCATGGAATACATCTAACTCCATCATTCGTCCCGCAAGCTCCCAATCACCTGTTGCGATAGCCGTCGTCAATACATTAGCTGACGCACTTCCTGACGCTGCTTGGGCATGTGTCAGATCTGCGGGCAACAAGCCCCTGGACTCTGTTGTTTTCAATGCTTCAGGTGGAACAAGAATGACTACACCGATCTCAGGTTTCGGCAATTGAATGACTTCCATCGAATCCCCCGCGAAATATGTCACCGTCACTCCTCCAAGCAACGTAGCCGTGACATTATCCGAATGCCCTTCCAATTCACTGCCGATACGCGCCTTTTCAACGGGCGTGAATGTCATACTAAGAAGCTTCTCCGCGATGACAATGCCAGCCGCAATTGCGGTCGCACTGCTGCCCAGACCTTTTCCGAGAGGTATATCCGATTCAACGTGAAGTAAGTGACTTTCCACTTCTCTGTAGTATCGGCGTGCCACTTCCTTAACAGTTTGTACAATGAGATTGTCTTCCCCTGTCGTTAGTTCTGCATATTCTTCCCCGGTATAATTCACACGCCAAGCATCAGCGCGCGTAACTGTCACACGCATATGTAAAGCAAGCGCCATTCCAACACTGTCGTATCCAGGGCCAAGGTTTGCTGTCGTCGCAGGAACGACAACTGTAAACATCGGCGCCGCCATCAGTTGTCGCCTGCCTTCAATTCACTTAAAAACGTCTGGAACTCTTCTGTCGTCAAGAAAGGCTTACCTTCGTTGACTTGAATCGCCGTTTCAGGATCTTTTAGGCCATTCCCTGTGAGGACACCGACAATCGTCGTTCCTTGTTCAATCAACCCTGCATCCAATTGCTTCTTGATGCCCGCAATCGTTGCGCACGACGCTGGTTCCGCAAATATGCCGTCTGTTGCAGCGAGGAGACTGTAGGCTTCCAGAATCTCTTCATCTGTTGCAGATAGAATCGTCCCCTGTGACTCTTCCAGTGCAGCCGTCGCCAAATGCCAACTCGCAGGATTGCCGATGCGGATTGCTGTTGCAATTGTTTCCGGTTCTTCAAATACACGGTCATAAACAATCGGTGCCGCGCCGTCCGCTTGAACACCTAATAACTTCGGCGTGCCGGAGCCTTTTTTCGCATCATATTCCGTGAACCCTTTCCAAGCGGCGGAAATATTTCCTGCATTCCCTACAGGTAACGCAAAGATGTCCGGAACTTTCCCTAATTGCTCAATCGTCTCGAACGCGATTGTCTTCTGTCCTTCCAGACGATACGGGTTCACCGAGTTGACGAGGGCAATCTTACCTTCTCCGACTTCGCGTACCATGCGAAGCGCCTCATCGAAATTGCCTTCAATCGCGACAATTTCAGCGCCATACATTTTAGCTTGCGCTAACTTACCAAGTGCAATCCGCCCTTCCGGGATGACAACGATTGTACGCATCCCTGCGCGTGCACCATACGCTGCTGCTGAAGCAGATGTATTGCCCGTCGATGCACAAATGAGTGCGGTTTTACCTTCCTCTTTCGCTTTAGCGACTGCCATCACCATGCCGCGATCCTTAAAAGAGCCTGTCGGGTTTGTCCCTTCTGTTTTGACATACAAGTTAATGCCCCATTGTTCGGATAGGTTTTTCAAATGGATAAGCGGTGTGTTTCCTTCTTGTAATGTGAGTTCTGGTGTTTCATCCGTCACCGGCAACCATTCTTTGTATTCTTCGATTAATCCATTCCATCTTCTCATCTATTTTCGCCCTCCACTCGGTAATAACTGATCACTTTATTCACTTCTGGTGCGTGTTGCAAGTCTTGCATAATGTCTTGATGTTGTTGCCTTGAAATATGATGGGTAATCATAATTAGATCGACTCCAACATTTTGTTTTCCTTCTGGTTGGACGACCGTTGCTATGCTTGCACCATGTCTGCTGTAGATAGCTGATAAGTTTGTCAGCACGCCGACTTGATCTTTAATTGAAATACGGTGGAAATAGCGTCCGATGATTTGGCTGTCGTTTTTCACTTCACACGTAAATTGTGGCGCGTGAACCCGCTTGCCATTGACACCGAGCAGCAAGTTTCGACAAGCGGCAATGACATCTCCTGTGACGCTCGTCGCTGTTGGCAATGAACCCGCCCCCGGCCCGTAGAACATCGTCTCACCGACCGCATCTCCATATACATACACTGCGTTGAATTCGTTATTGACGGAAGCAAGCGGATGGGAGTTCTGGATGAAAACCGGTTCCACAGCTACTTCAATGCCGTCTTCGTCCTTTTTAGCGGAGCCCGCCATTTTAACGGTGTAGCCGAAATGCTCAGCAAGTTCCAAGTCCCCGTCCTGAATAACATCCATCCCCCTGACGAACACATCATCCATATGGACTTCCGTGGAAAACGCAAGGGAAGCGAGAATGACCATTTTCCGTGCCGCATCGATGCCGTCCACATCCGCAGAAGGATCTGATTCGGCGAATCCTAGCTCTGTTGCCTCCGCTAACGCTTCTTCATACGTTTTCTTCTCAAGTTTCATCTTCGTGAGGATGAAGTTCGTCGTGCCGTTCACGATACCGGTTAAGGCACGGATCCTGTCGGAAGCAAGCCCGTCTTCAAGTGTACGGATGAGCGGAATGCCGCCACCGACACTTGCTTCATAGAATAGATCACATTTATTTTCATCAGCTAATTTCAATAGTTCGAAGCCCGATTCAGCCATGACATCCTTATTAGCTGTTACGACGCCCTTACCTGCGCGCAAAGCTCGTTCAATTGCCTGTTTCGCTTCTGTCGTTCCTCCCATCACTTCGACGATCAGATCGATTGAGGGATCATCGATGATTGCATCATAATCCGTTGTGAATGTCTCCGGTGCTAATGCAGTATCTCTTTTTTTCGTTGTATCTTTCACGAGCACTTTTTTTATTTTAACGGGAACGCCCAATTTATAACTCAAATCATCTTGGTGGTCATGCAGAATAGTTGCAACACCGCCACCTACGACACCAAAACCTAGCAAACCGATAGTGATTTCATTTTTCATTGACGATTCTCCTCGCTCTATGTACACTATAAAAATACATTCGTTCTTTCCATAAAGACATTATAGAGAAATAAACTTTCAATAACAACCCCTTTTATGGTAAAGTTCAATATATCATGCAATTGCCATTTTACTAAGGATTGGATTTGATGAATATGATAGTGTGCAAATTCGGCGGCACTTCCGTTGCCTCTGCCGAACAAATTCGAAAAGTAGTCGATATCGTCACTTCTGATAAAGACCGTAAAATTGTTGTGGTATCAGCTCCCGGTAAACGATTCTCTGAAGATACGAAAGTGACCGATCTGCTTATTCGCCTGGCGAACAAGGCTCTTGCGAATGAAAATACTGAAATTGAATTATCCGATGTTGTCGAACGCTTCCGCAGTATTGCGCAAGACCTCGGAATGGACGGCACGATAGCAGATGAAATTGAACTTGATTTGCGAGACCGTCTCGCTAAGGATAAAGAAGATACGCTACTCTATATGGACAAATTAAAAGCAGCGGGTGAAGATAATAATGCAAAAATGATTGCGTCCTATTTCCAATTCATCGGCATGGAAGCCCAGTACGTGAGCCCGAAAGAAGGCGGTTTGCTTGTTAGTGACAGGCCGGAACGTGTGCGTGCATTGCCTGAAGGTGACGTGCTTCTGGCAAAACTTCGTGATTTACCCGGCATCATCGTCTTCCCAGGATTTTTCGGTTATACAAATGACGGAACGATTCGCACATTCAACCGCGGTGGCTCTGATATAACAGGGTCGATCATTGCAGCAGCAACGGAAGCGGATCTGTATGAAAACTTTACGGATGTAGATTCTGTGTTCGCCGCAAACCCGACAATCATTGAAAACCCGGTTGCCATCGACAAAATGACATATCGGGAAATGCGGGAATTGGCTTATGCCGGATTCTCCGTGTTTCATGATGAAGCCCTTATACCGGCATTCCGAAAATCCATTCCTGTCAGCATCAAAAATACAAATAATCCAGATGCACCCGGCACTTTGATTGTCCGAGAACGGGACTATAACGAACAGCAAGTGATCGGAATCGCTGCAGACAGCGGATTTACAACGATCTATGTCGATAAATACCTCATGAACTTGGAAATTGGTTTTGGGCGCAGACTTCTTCAAATCTTTGAAGAAGAGGAGATTTCCTATGAACATACGCCGTCAGGCATCGACAATCTATCCATCATCATCCGCACGCGTTATTTGCCTGAGGATAAAGAGCAAAAAATTGTTGAACGGATTCACAAGGAACTGGAGCCGGATGCCGTCATCGTCGAGCACGATTACTCCATGATCGTCCTTGTTGGGGAAGGTATGCAATATACGACAGGCCTTGCAGCGCGTGCAGCGAGTGCTATTGCTAGAACCGGTAGTAATATCGACATGATCAATCAAGGCTCTTCAGAAGTGAGTTTAGTATTTGGTGTGAAAAAACAGGACGAAACAAAGATTCTGAAAGAGTTATATAAAGAGTTTTTCGTAGAATCATTTGTACAATTATAAAAACAAGGGGCACATTATAGTGTGCCCCTTGTTTATTTTGGTATAAACATGTATGGAAATTGCTTAAATATACCTTCCGATATCATATCTGCCATCATCAAAGCTTCCGCTTCTATTCGGTCAAATACTTGGACTTCCAACGCATAATTGCCTTGTATCATACATATAGCTTCGAACTTCGTTAAGGCCAAGTGGGAATAAAACATTCTCCGAAATTCTTCTTTATCAATATATGGATTAATGGCGTGGAGAAATTCAGCAATTTCGTCTGCATTCCTATACCACTCTGCCTCTTTTTCCTCCACCTTCTTTGTCTCTCCATTAACAGCGGCAGTTACTAGATCGGCAGCAATCGTTAGATGCTCCGATATGAGCTTGCTATAAGCGTCTGCAATTTCATCCCCATAATACGGTCGAAGAGCATCTCCCATATCGGTTGCATTGCGTAATAGTCGTGCGAGGACAAATTCCAAATCAGGAAGTTTAAAGACGATGGCAGTAATGGCCATCCGTGTCCATGTGACATGCTGTTGCCATAGAAGTCTGTTCTTATTCCATAATTCAACCTGCGCTGCACTGTAACAATTAACGGGTTGCATAAGTTGCATATGCACTAACGGCCACATCTGACCGTTTCCGTAAAAAGGATTCACTCCATCACTCCAACATTCATACTTAGGTCAGTACACTATATTCAATTTGAACCCAAATGGTGAAAAGGTCTGAACCCAACACTGGGTTCAGACCTTAGTTTACTTATAGAATATATGTGCCTGACGTTTCGTGTAAGACTATATACAAAGTAGCAATTGGAAAGTGATTACAGTTATTTCTTCAAAGCCGCCGACAGATTCAGCATATTGCCAATCCGTTCTACAATTGATTCGACTTCTTCGGGATTTGCTTTTAAATCGTAATCCGTAATGTCGATCCGCAAGACAGGGCATGAATTGAATGAATCGATCCATTCCACGTATCTGTGATGCAGCTCTTCCCAGTACGCAAGTGGTGTATCCTGTTCCATTTGTCGTCCGCGCTCCTGAATCCGCGCTAGAATCGTATCAAACGGTCCGTCCAAATAGACGAGCAGATCGGGATGCGGGAAATACGGCGTCATGACCATCGCATCGAACAGCTTTGTATATGTATCGTAATCGACAGGATCCATCGTCCCTTTGTCTTTATGCATTTTCGCAAATATCCCCGTATCTTCGTAGATTGAACGGTCTTGTATAAAGCCGCCGCCATATTCAAAAATACGCTTCTGTTCTTTGAATCGTTCTGCCAGGAAATAGATTTGCAAATGGAAACTCCATTGCTCGAAGTTATCATAGAAACGGTCTAAATACGGATTTTCATCGACATTCTCAAGAGATGTACGGAACTCCAATGCTTGTGCCAATGCATTCGTCATCGTCGACTTCCCTGCACCAACTGTTCCAGCTATCGTAATGACGGCATTGTTCGGAATGCCATATTTTTCTCGTAAATTCATTGTTTTGCCCCTTTTCGTATCGCTTCATCGACTTTGGCTAATAGTAGCTGCAAGTCCTTTTCGTCATTCACAAAATCGATGTCATCCCCATTGACATGGATGACGGGAATTTCCGGATGAGCCGCTTCAAAGTTCGTGATGAACAACTCATAGTCCTCAGACAGCTGTTGCAAGTATGCAGGATCGATTTTCTTTTCAAAATCACGTCCCCGTAATGCGATCCGTTTCATGAGCGTTTCTAGAGATGCGTTCAGATAAACGACCATATTCGGTACAGGCATGTCCCTTGTCAGAATCCCATAGATTTCTTCATACTTTACATATTCTTCTGCAGGAAGCGTCCTTTTTGCGAAAATCAAATTTTTAAAAATGTGATAATCTGCGACAACAGGCTGCTTTTCATGTAAAAACTTCTTTTGGATATCGCTTAGTTGTTTGTAGCGGTTACAGAGGAAATACATTTCCGTCTGAAAGCTCCATTCCGCGATGTCATCATAAAATTTATTAAGAAATGGATTTTCATCCACGATTTCACGTAACTGATGGAACTGCTGCGATTCTGCAATCGCTTTTGAGAGAGTTGTTTTCCCGACACCAATTGGACCCTCAACCGTAATGAACGGAACAGACATAAAAAACGCTCCTTTAATTCGTCAATTTCTGCACTTCATTTTACCATAGTGGAAAGACGAAACATAGACCATAGCACAGTCGTATTTAACAATGGTACACTATTCTCAAGGAGCGATTATATATGAATGAACTAACAATAGACCACCACTTCATGCGGTTGGCCATAGAGGAAGCAAAAAAAGCGGAGGTGCTCGGTGAAGTACCGATTGGTGCCGTTATCGTGAAGGCCGGCGAGGTCATTGCACGAACGCATAATTTACGGGAAACTTCCCAAAATGCGGTGACGCACGCAGAATTGACCGCTATACAGGACGCTTGTGAAGCGGTTGGCAGCTGGCGGTTGGAGGAGACGACGTTATATGTGACACTCGAACCTTGCCCCATGTGCGCAGGCGCGATTTTACAGTCCCGGATACCGCGCGTTGTCTACGCGGCACGCGATCCAAAAGGCGGCTGTGTCGATTCGCTGTACAGACTATTGAATGATCCTAGATTTAATCACGAATGTGAGATCACGGAAGGTGTACTTGCTGAGGAATGCGGCACGATGCTTTCGGGGTTTTTTCGGGCATTGCGGGATAAGAAAAAAGCACAAAAAAAGGCGATGCGAGAAGTTGAGTAACCTTCTGCATCGCCTTTTTCTATAGCTCAATCAGCTCAAAAGCTTACTTGATAACTTCTCTGCCACCCATATATGGACGTAATACTTCTGGAATGATGACAGATCCATCTTCCTGCTGGTAATTTTCAAGGATCGCGGCAACTGTACGGCCGACTGCTAGACCACTTCCGTTTAATGTATGCACGAATTCAGGCTTTGCACCCGGCTCGCGGCGGAAACGGATAGATGCACGTCTCGCCTGGAAATCTTCAAAGTTTGAACAAGAAGAGATTTCACGGTACGTACCTTGTGTCGGAATCCATACTTCAAGGTCATATTTCTTCGCAGCTGTGAAGCCAAGGTCCGCTGTACACATTTTAAGGGCACGGTATGGCAAGCCAAGTAACTGCAATACTTTTTCCGCATGACCTGTCAGCTTCTCCAACTCATCATAAGAATCTTCCGGCTTCACGAAGCGGACAAGCTCGACTTTATTGAACTGATGCTGGCGAATTAATCCACGTGTATCACGTCCCGCAGAACCTGCTTCTGAACGGAAGTTTGTGCTGTATGCTGTAAAGGCTACAGGCAATTGAGCGCCATCCAAAATTTCATCGCGGAAGAAGTTCGTTACAGGCACTTCAGACGTCGGGATCAGGAAATAATCCTCTTCTTCAACCAGGAATGCATCTTCTTCGAATTTCGGCAATTGGCCAGTTCCAGTTAAGCTCGTGCGGTTGACTAAGTACGGCGGCAGCACTTCTTCATAGCCATGTTCGTCAACATGAAGATCCATCATGAAGCTGATCAAAGCGCGCTCCAAGCGAGACCCTAGGCCGCGGTAAAATACGAAACGGCTTCCCGCCACTTTCGCTGCTCGTTCAAAATCAAGCAACTTCAAATCGGTCCCGATTTCCCAATGGGGTTTCGGTTCAAATGCAAATTCAGGCTTCTCGCCCCATGTACGGATTTCCACGTTGTCGTCTTCACTGTCGCCGACAGGAACACTTTCGTGAGGAATATTTGGGATACGCATGACGATATAGTTTAAATCTTCTTCAACTTGGTGCAATTGCTCATCCAGCGCTTTGATCTCATCGCCGACTTCACGCATACGAGCGATAACGTCATCTGCATTTTCCTTATTGCGCTTCATTTCCGCCACTTTTTGTGACACTTCGTTACGTTCCGCCTTCAGCACTTCCACTTTTGCGATTAATTCTCTCCGTTTGTCATCCAGACCGACGAATTTATCCAAATCCGTCAAATCTTCTCCGCGTTTCGCAAGCTTTTCTTTCACACCATCGAAATCTGCACGTAACTTTTTAATATCCAACATCGTTTTTTCCTCCCCTAATGGTAGTTGACGACGATTTGAAGACACAAAAAAAGCCCTCCATCCCCTATAATAGGGACGAGAACTACCCGCGTTGCCACCCAAATTGACCAGCAAATACGCTAATCCACTCGTTGAAATAACGGTTCAATGTCCGGCTGGGCTTACTATTCGTTCAACCCGGCTACTCAGGGACGGATTCACAAGTGTTTTTACCAGCTTTCACCACCCGCCGGCTCTCTAAGAAAAACATACTCGCTACTGCTTCCCATCATCGTCTGATGTATTAAATTATCATTACTGTACTACATACGGATCTTTTTAGCAACAATATAACAGCGTTTGTGAAACCTTGCAATAAAACCTGTACGATCATTTTTAATTTTATTGTTCGAAAAGAGAGATAGCAACTGCTACTTCTCCAATTTTTCTTATACAATAAACGCCATCTTTAACTTAATAAGTTACACTTTAATACTCAATAAAAATTGCTAATGTTCCCCATTTCTTTTCTTGCTCAGGGGTGTATATTTTATATGTCCCATCTATCGTTTCTTTTATTGTCCAGCCTTCACAATCAAAATCTTTAAGAGGAATGTCATTGTACATAGCTTCAAAAGTATCATAACTTTTAAGATCTACTACTTGTACTATTAGAATTTCATCTTGTTGGGGGACCTTTATAAATTCTATTGAATCTCCAACTCTGATACTCCTTCTCTTTTCATCATTCAATCGGACTTCTACTATCTTTTTACCTTCTTTAATGGCTTTAAAGTATTCGCCATACAATCCCATCTGATGTATCACTTAACAAAACCTCACAAACCTGGAAATTACACATTATAGTCTTAATATTCAGCGATCAAATGGTTTTCTTCTACATTAAAATGTCACAAAACCGTCACTTACGAAGAACTTGTCAAAAATATATACTGACTTAAGTTACAGAAAGGAGTGTTGACGTATGCCAACTACTAGAAGAGAAAGTCTCTATTTCGGTTTAATAATGTGTTTTGGAATGGTGTTTTTTATGACGCTTTATAATTTTTACCTTAATGATACATTTGGACAAATTTCTTTCATGGGGGGAATAACCGATTTTTTTATAGGGTTTATGGTTGCAATAATTCTTGACTTGTACCTTGTAGGTCCTATAGCTAAAAAAATCGCTTTCAGATTAACAGCTAATACAACAAATGTAGTTTATAAGGTACTAACAATTTCTACATGTATGGTTACAGGAATGGCTTTTTTCATGTCCATTTATGGTTTAGGAATAAACTATTTTCACAATGGTTTTTATTCCAACTCTATTATCACAGAATATCTTTCCGTGTTTAGTAAAAACTTTATTGTAGCATTACCTTTGCAAATCATTATTATGGGACCAATAGTACGTTTTATTTTCACTAAATATATAAAAAACACTCAAACTAACTTAGTAACAAAGCACTGAGAACAGTACATTTTAAGTAGCCATTGAGATTTATTCTCTGATGGTTACTTTTTTAATTTACGGGAAAAACTAATCCCTCTCTACTGCACATTTTTCGTCAAATATGTAATAAAATCTTTACTTATTTTATTTCGTAAAATGGTCCGTTTGCGGCATACCGCTTTTTAACAAACCAATAACTTTCCAATTCAAGTATATCATTTCCCTCTTTAAATTTCATGACTCTTCCGCTTATTTTTTAAAAGATCCCCTATTAAAAGTACCGGTTATACAGATCATATCTTAGCTTTCCACTGAGGTGGGCATAAATCCTTGTAGTTTCGCTTTTTTCATGTCCGAGTAAACTTTGGATTACTTTCAGGGGTGCTCCGTTGTTTACCATATGCGTTGCGTAGCTATGACGCAATTGGTGTGGATGGATTGCCTTTCTGATTACTGTTCGGCTTGAAATACATTATTACTTTTCACGTTCCAACATCTCTGCGACTTTGTTAAAATAATCTGTTTCATGTGGAACAAAATCATTCAATGTTGCTTCACCTTGTACACCGTCCATGAGGTTTGTACATAGGACACGATAGCGTTCATTTTGGAATAATGCTTTCAAATCATTAATTAATACTGTATAAATCCCTTCTACTTCTTCTTTTTGCAAAGAAAAATCGGTTGGTGAGAAGGTTGATTGATAAAGGAATACATTCGTGAATTCCTTGTCAATAAATCCGGGAAGTCTAATAACATCTCTAACGACACCCGCCTTCAACAACTTAGCAGAATCCACTGTTATTCCCAGCTCTTCCTCAACTTCACGGATACCATCCATCACTTTTTCAGAAGCAAGCAAATGTCCAGCTGCAGTAATGTCATATAACCCCGGGAAATCCTTTTTTGCGTAGCTCCTCTTTTGAATATAGACATTTGTTTCATCGACAAGCCAACAATGGAACGTTTCATGCCACAAGCCTTTTTCATGGACCATATCCCTTGTTTCCTCACCTATATATCGATAGTCTTCATCAAACACTTTCAATCGTTCGGTCATAGAAGTTCCCCCATTTTTTTGTGTTCCTTGGAATACCAATCCAACTTCTGATTCATTTATCCAATGAAAACTCCTGAATCACTTCCTCCGCTGTCGTACCTATTTCCACAAGGATATATCGGCTGTACACTTCTTTGAAATCCACGTCGCCTTCTATATTGTCGACTAATTCATAACAATCCAAGACCGCTACGAATCGCCATGTCGTCATGCCGCCTGCAGCATTTTCATACGTCAGTTCTTCATATTGATCGATGACCTTTTTCATCGCCTCGTCTTTCCCGTCCGCTCTGACTAAAACAATTACTTCCTCAAACACCTCTTCATCCCCGTACCGGCTCGTGTCTTCAGATTTGATCGATTGCAATAAATACTTTACCGAAAATAGATTGTGCATGCTCCTCTCCCTCCCCATTTGTTACTCTCTTTACGTCTGCTTTGGAAAAAAGATTCAAAGAAGGCCAGAGCGATAGTTCATCGCACTGACCTTTCTAATAATAGGTTGCATCTATTTTAGTTTAATCAAACCTTACACTCCACGGCCAGCCATTAATTCACTTTCCGCCAATTTGCTGATTTCCAAGCCTTTCATAGGTGTACCTATATCCTTTGACAGATCGGCGATCAGCGGATAATTCTTGAAGTCTTCTGTCGCCATGACAATTGCCCGCGCAAAACGTTCCGGATTGTCCGACTTGAAAATGCCTGATCCGACAAAGACACCATCTGCCCCAAGTTCCATCATGAGTGACGCATCCGCAGGAGTTGCCACGCCGCCTGCTGCATAGTTTGTGACCGGCAGACGCTTCGCTTCACGGATTGCAAGAAGTATTTCATAAGGAGCCCCTAAATCACGGGCTTCCACCATCAGTTCATCATTGCTCATATGGATGATCTTATTCACTTGCGCATTGACCATACGAAGATGTCGTACGGCTTCTACAATATTACCTGTGCCCGGCTCGCCTTTTGTGCGCAACATTTTCGCACCCTCGCCTAACCGACGTGCTGCTTCCCCCAAATTACGCGCTCCGCAGACGAATGGAACTTGATAGTCACTTTTTAATAAATGAAACTCTTCATCCGCCGGTGTGAGCACTTCGCTTTCGTCGATGTAGTCGACCCCCATCGATTCCAACACACGCGCTTCTGATATATGACCAATCCGTACTTTTGCCATAACCGGAATGGAAACCGCCTTTTGCACTTCTTCTATGATACGAGGATCTGCCATCCTTGCCACTCCACCTGCTGCCCGGATATCGGACGGAACACGCTCGAGTGCCATAACCGCGATTGCACCTGCCGCTTCCGCTATTTTTGCCTGCTCTGCATTAATGACGTCCATAATGACGCCGCCATATTTAAATTCCATTTTACCTTCCCCCTTTTCTTATTATTAAGTATACTAATGTATGACCATATGAAAACAACCAGATTACAACTATTCGAAGTGGTCAGTTGGAGGTTAAAGTATGGAAATGCTGCTAATTGAGTTAAATAAACAAACTGATGTCCCCTTATATGAGCAAATTTACGAGCAAATCCGAGAAGGTATAACAGAAGGGAAATTGCCTGTCGGAGAAAAGCTGCCGTCAAAAAGAAAGCTTGGGGAATTCCTTGACGTGAGTCAGACGACAATCGAGTTATCATATGGACAGCTAGTCGCAGAGGGGTTTATTACGTCGAAGCCGCGCAGGGGATATTTTGTACAGGAAATTGGTGAGTTGGCTTACGTGCAGCCTGTTGAATCTGTCTCTGTACATGCCCAAAAACCGCTGGCACAACTAGAAATCGACTTTTCCCCTGGTAAAATCGATACGGCTTATTTTCCTTTTACCCAATGGCGCAAATTTGCGAAAGATGTGATTGATGAATCAGCGCAGCATCTTTTATTGCTCGGGCATCCGCACGGCGATCTTGAACTACGTCAGGAAATCGCGAAGTACTTATATCATTCGCGGGGAGTCGATTGCACCGCGGACCAGATCATTGTTGGTTCCGGTACTGAACAGCTTATGCCGCTGCTCATCCGGCTACTAGGTCCTGAAGCCACTTACGCTATCGAAGATCCCGGTTACCCACTGACGCACCACGTTTTCTACCATAATAACCGGGAAGCGATACCCATCGCGGTTGATGAGGAAGGAATGGACGTACAGGCGCTGCAACAATCGGCTGCAACAGTTGCTTACGTAACTCCGTCTCATCAGTTCCCTACCGGTACAGTGCTCTCTGCGGGACGCAGGACTGCTTTGTTGAACTGGGCCTCGTCCCATGAAAATCATTTCATCATCGAAGACGATTATGACAGCGAATTCCGTTATACGGGACGGCCGATTCCGTCTCTCCAGGGAATGGATAAAGCAGGAAATGTCATCTATATTAGTACGTTTTCAAAATCACTTATGCCTTCACTACGGATTGCGTATATGGTACTTCCGCAAGTGTTGCTTGAAAGTTACGCGAAGGCGTTCATCCATTATTCTTCCACCGTCCCAAGGCTCGATCAGCATACAATCGCTCGATTCATGGCAGACGGGCATTTCTCGAGGCATTTAAACCGAATGCGGAAAGTGTACAAACGGAAATTGCAGTTGCTGACGGACTCACTCCAGCAGTATGCACCGCACGTCACCTATTCTGGGGATGAAGCGGGTATGCATATCATCATTAATGTCCATACAAAAATGAACGAAGATGCATTGACGGCAACAGCATCCGCAAAAGGCATCCGTGTCTATGGATTAAATGCCTACCGGACAGCTTCAAGAAGTGAACATCCTTCATTCCTAATTGGGTTTGGAGGGCTTGCAGATACAGAGATTGCCATTGCTGTTGACCGACTTATGGAAGTCTGGCATATAAGCAAGCATTGAAAAAAGGTAATGGCTCCTGTTAAGGGTCCATTACCTTTTTAATCAATCGAACAAGCCTTTGATGAATCCAGTCGCTCCATCCCAGATGCCAACGAAGAAATCACCGATTGCACTCATAGTAAGTGAGAACCAGCCTGCTTTCTCCACATCTTCTGTTACGACAACATCCATGCCAAGGTCTTTTGAGTCAACGTAGCCATAGTCTTCGCCTTCTTTTTTGACGACTTTTACATGCCCAATGACTGTTCCTTTTTTAACAGGTGCTTCAATGGCACCGTCTTTTACGTACTTTTCATCCAACACGAGCTGAGGTTCGTACAAATCTTTCTCGCTCGATTTAATCATTGAACGAATCGGTTCCTTCACTTCTATGGAAACCGTCTTTTCTTTCCCTTTATTCACGTTCAATGTTTTCTGATCTTTAAACTTATAGCCCGCAGGAAGCAATTCTTGTTCTGAAAACTGGCTGAAGCCGTAATCGAACAATGCGCGTGTAGCATCGAAACGTGCTTTATATGACCCTTTTCCATTTGCATCTACTGCTTTCATGACAACCGCGATAACACGCTTGTCACCACGTTTTGCAGTACCTGTAAAACAATGTCCTGCAAAGTCAGTCGTACCTGTTTTCAAACCGTCTACGCCTTCATATGCATATACGAAACCTGGTAACATGAAGTTCCAGTTATCCATCTTTATGGCATCTGATGTACCTTCACGGAAAACTTTTGTTTTAATTTTCGTTGTTTCCAATACTTCGGGATAGTCTTTCATCAAATGAAAGGCAAGACGTGCCACTGATTTGGCAGGCATAACGTTTTCGTCCTTCTCACCTGTCCCTTGTGGATGCATCCCATGCAAGTATTCATTATTCAACCCAGTTGAATTGACGAATTTATAATCTTTTAAGCCAAGCTCTTTCGCCTTATCATCCATTAATTTCAAGAACTCAGTTTCAGTCCCTGCAATCGTTTCTGCAATAGCAATTGTTGCAGCATTTGCAGAATAAATTGCGAGGGCTTCATACAGCTCAAGAATTGTATACGTACCGTCTCTGCGAAGTGGTACGTTACTTAATCGACGATCTTGTGAAACCGCATATGTATAATCCGTTACACTGTATTCCTGATCCCAGCTGATTTTGCCTTCTTCAATCGCTTCAAACAGAATATATTCTGTCATCATCTTTGACATACTTGCAATGCCGAGTGGTGTATCTGCATTTTCTTCATATAGAATCTTACCGCTGTCCGCGTCAATTAGGATGGCACCATCCACATGGATACCTAAAGTTGAATCTGCTTGTACAGGTGCTGAATCGATCGTCATCATTAGCATAAATGGCAAGATCAATAAGGCAACCCATTTATTCATTTTACGTTTCACCAAACTACCTCCGTCATTGCTTTATTCCACTTCATATTTTAGCACAAGAAGCGACCTAGTAGGGCTAGAGATTAAAAAAACACCTTTCCGCTCATATACTGACGGACGGAAAGGTGCTGAAGTTGCATTTACCTATGTTTATTCATTAAGAAATAGAGTAATTTGGCGCTTCTTTTGTAATATGCACCTGGTGTGGATGGCTTTCGCGCAAACCTGCACCTGTCATACGGATAAATTGTGCTTTTTCACGCAAATCTTCAAGATCTTTTGTTCCACAGTAGCCCATGCCTGCACGAATCCCTCCGACTAGCTGATGGATTGAATCCGATAGAGGACCTTTATACGGCATACGACCTTCAATACCTTCAGGCACTAGCTTCTTCGCATCTTCCTGGAAGTAACGGTCTTTTGAACCATGCTCCATCGCGCCTACAGAACCCATTCCACGGTACACTTTGAAACGTCTGCCTTGATAGATTTCGGTATCTCCAGGGCTTTCAGTCGTCCCTGCAAGCAGACTGCCTAGCATGACAACATGTCCGCCTGCAGCAAGTGCTTTGACAATATCACCTGAGTATTTAATGCCACCATCTGCAATGATTGTCTTGCCGTGTTTACGGGCTTCTGACGCACATTCATAGACAGCTGTGATTTGTGGCACACCAACACCTGCAACAACACGTGTCGTACAGATTGAACCAGGGCCTATGCCGACTTTAACAACATCTGCTCCTGCTTCATATAATGCTGCCGTCGCTTCCGCTGTCGCAACGTTACCAGCAACGATATCAAGTTCTGGATACTCTTTACGAATCTGCGCAACCGTGTCTAGCACTCCTTTTGAGTGTCCATGAGCCGTATCGATCACAATAACATCCACTTCAGCAGAGACAAGTTTCTCGACGCGTACCATTGTATCCGAAGTGACACCAACTGCAGCTCCTACTAATAGACGGCCTTGCTTATCTTTCGCTGCATTTGGAAATTCAATCACTTTCTCAATATCTTTAATTGTAATTAACCCTTTAAGGATTCCTTGCTCATCCACAATCGGAAGCTTTTCAATTTTGTACTTCTGTAAAATCTTCTCAGCATCTTCAAGTGTTGTCCCGACAGCTGCTGTCACAAGGTTTTCCTTAGTCATCACTTCATTGATAATCATTGAATAATCCTGAATGAAACGAAGATCTCGGTTCGTCAAAATACCTACAAGCTTGCGCTCATCCATATTGTTAACAATCGGAACACCAGAAATACGGTATTTTCCCATAAGATGCTCTGCATCAAAAACTTGATGTTCAGGCGTAAGGAAAAACGGATTCGTGATGACCCCATTCTCAGAACGTTTAACTGTAACGACCTGCTCAGCCTGCTCTTCAATGCTCATGTTCTTATGGATGACACCAAGACCGCCTTGGCGCGCCATAGAGATCGCCATTTTTGATTCAGTGACTGTATCCATGCCTGCACTGATGATTGGAATGTTCAATGTAATCTTATCCGTCAAGTTCACAGAAAGTGACACATCTTTCGGCAATACTTCTGATGCACCTGGCACTAACAAAACATCGTCAAATGTTAGTCCTTCGCGCGTAAATTTAGATTCCCACATTGCAATTCCTCCTATTAGAAACGTTATCTAGATGTGAATATTATTAAAAGGTTATCAGTGGCAATTAGACGTGTCAAGGAAGGGTTAATAAGAAAAAGAATTCCTATTATTCACTGAATGATTACATCAGTAAACGATCACTTTTTAACAAAGGAAAACGATAAATAGTTTTTTCAATAGAAGTCATCTCACTCACAAAACCTACGCACTTTTTCATCTTGTACATCTTCACACTTGTTATAAACAATATATATTTTTTATCCCTTGTCATCATTTCCTCATATTGCTCTTGTTAATCAACATTAGTGGAATTAGATGAGCGCTAGAACTTAAGGAGGACAACTAGCTGGCGGTGGTGGTGGAAATGGGATGTTGAAGATCTTTTATGAGCGCGGGAGGCGATGGTTTGAGCGGTGGACGCATGGGATTGAGCGCGGGAGGCCTTGGTTTGAGCGCGAGATGCATGGGATTGAGCGCGGGAGGCATGGGATTGAGCGTGGGAGGCGATGGATTGAGCGGTCGATGCATGGGATTGGGCGCGGGAGGCGTCGTTATGAGCTCAGAAGGTGACTTTACGGGCGCGAAAGTTGTCTTTACGAGCGCAGAAAGTGTTTATACGGGCGCGCTAGAAGAGTTTACAGGCGCACGAAGGTGTTTTACGAGCGCCACACTATCACTCTCTCGAAAAACACAAATTACAAAAAGCACTTCGCGCGAGTGGGATTGATTTGAACACCATCATCTATCCGCGATTATCCAGTTTCGTGGCACAACTTCCATGTGCCTAACCTTCCTATATCGCGCCAACTGCCTTTGACCAATTCCGCACTTGCAAACTAATTAAACGCACAAAAAAACCATTCCCCATGGGGAATGGCCTTTGCCCGGCGACGTCCTACTCTCACAGGGGGAATCCCCC
>NZ_JACSQN010000031.1 GCF_014836615.1 Sporosarcina quadrami
TATCGTGGTTGAAAACATTTTATCATAGGGGATGGAAAATGCCTTTTCCTATTTACACAATTATATGGACTCTATCTTTCATTGAGCGCGGAAGGCCCCACATTGAGCGCGCGACGGCTTCGATTGAGCGCGGAAGGCTCTACATTGAGCGCGCGACGGCTTTCATTGAGCGCGATACCACCATTTACGAGCGCAGCATCTCCGTTTACGGGCGCGACAACACCGTTTACGAGCGCAGCGTACGCGGCATGGCTCCATACCCCTCCCACACTACCGCCGCGATTCAAAAAAAAATAGCCCTTCAAGTAAAAGGGCTTAAAAATTCAAGAAACCGAACACACTTGCAAGTCTGCGATGAAATCGAAGGCGTCTGCCATTTCGGCTTCTGTATAGTTTAGTTTGTTTTTGACAATGTGAACTTTTTCAATTTGCTCGTCCTTTGGTAAATGATCGAAGTAAAGGACCGTCGAGACGAGTTCAAGGAAACGAGAGCTTTTATCGTTCAGCCGCTCGATGCAGTCAGCCAGTTTCGCGTGTGGCGTGTCTGCTGTTTCAAGGAAACGGCCGCCTTCTTCTGTGACGTTGTAGCTATATTGGACGTATGATCCCTTATCCGTGCATTGTTCGGAGAGGAAGCCCATCTCGCACAATTCTTCTACGCGGAGAGTCAATTCCTCCGAATAGGGACCGTACATATGCAGTTCGTATTTCTCAGCAAATGGGAAGTCCATTTTCTTCGCGATATAAATCATCTTCTGCAACTTTTTTCGTCCGCTCACTTCTTGTGCCATCGCGACGAATTGTACTATTCTAGCATGTTCTTGCAGCAAGTCTTCCACTCCTTCCTAGTTTTTCAACAGTTCAAGAATTTTTCCGTATAAAGGATTTTCGTCTTTCCCTGACTCCAGCAAGTCTTCAGGGAAGTAGATTTTATGGTCAGTGCGTCGCTTGCCTGATATGGCTTCAACAATTTCGGATGAACGGGACAGCTCCCGCAATTCGCCATTACGCATTTGCAAATAGATTGGAACGCGTTCATTCTCTTCACCCGTCCGGTAAAAATCGTACGGTAGATCTGAAGACGAATCGGCGACGAGATAATATTCCGGGTCAATGCCTGCTTCTTTGAACAGCCGCTCCAGTTCACCGATTTTCCGGTATTCGGTCGCCGGCTCAAACTCCGCATATTGGAACAGTTGGCGATCGAGGAAACGATTGCATAAGTCCGACAAAATCGCGTCGTCCTCTTTCCGCCACCATTGGAAATACGTCATCAATATATTTTCATCCAAAGAAATATAGTCTTCCAACTCGATGACACGGTTAAAGAATGGCTTAAACGGCACGGGATCATAACGGAATGCATAACCCGTGTTATGTAAGTCTTTCGCTCGATGAAGGATCTTCATCAATATCACTTCAGCACTGCGAGAAACAGGATGAAAATACACTTGCCAGTACATTTGGTAGCGGCTCATAATATAATCTTCCACTGCATGCATGCCGCTAAACTTGATGACGACCTGTTCCTCTTCAGGTCGCATGACACGCAAGATCCGTTCCATATCAAAATGGCCGTATGACACGCCCGTATAGTAAGCGTCACGTTGTAAATAATCCATTCGGTCCGCATCTATCTGACTCGAAATGAGGCTGACGACAAGCTTGTCCGGATACGTTTTACCGATGACATCCGCCACTTTTTGTGGAAAATCCGGTGACACGCGTCTTAATACCGCATTCACTTCGGTATCCCCCGTCAAAATTGCTTGCGTGAACAACTCGTGGTCGAGCGTGAACACTTTCTCAAACGCATGCGAAAACGGTCCATGGCCAAGGTCATGCAGCAAAGCGGCACACATCGTCAACAGCCGTTCTTCATCGTTCCACTCCGCCCGTCCGCTAAATCCGTCATCAATGATCCGTCTGACAATCTCATAGACGCCGAGCGAATGTTGAAACCTTGTATGTTCAGCTCCGTGGAAAACGAGATACGTCGTTCCGAGTTGTTTAATACGGCGCAAACGTTGGAATTCCCGTGTCCCGATAACGTCCCAGATCACTTTATCACGCACATGAATGTACCGGTGAACAGGATCTTTGAAAACTTTCTCCTCAAATAGCTTTTCATTTTTATAGTCCATCATGCACCTCCGATCACTCTTTTCTTAAGTATATCAAATAGAAACCAATGAGGAAGATGAAAAAAGAACCCATCTTGTTCTATTCACTTTATATTTTTTGGAAAGTGTTCCAGTTTGGATGAATAAAAGGTTAGCGACCTGTCCACACTGTCAGTAAGAAAGAGACTATTAACATGGCAGGAGGCAAGGAGATGGTGAAAGTTAGACAGGATGCTTGGCTAGATGAAAATGATATTCTATTAGCGGAAACGGTGCTTCGGCACGTCCGTGAGGGCAGCACACAACTGAGCGCATTTGAAGAAGTAGGTGACGCACTCAATAGAACCGCGGCCGCTTGTGGATTTAGATGGAATGCAGTTGTAAGACGCGAGTACGAAACAGAATTAGCAGAGGCAAAAAAAGAACGGAAACAGGCGATGCGTGTACTTGGCGCAGATTTCAAACGCCGTACGCAACAGTTGTACAACCCGCCTTCAAGTGGCGAACACGATGAAAAGATGGCTGTTCCGCTGTCCGCATTGTCGCTGGACACAGTCATTGCGTACCTCATCCGCCTGCATCACTCGGGCGCAGGTGATTCCGAATCGCTACGATGGAAGCATACAGCTAAAATTGCAAACGAAAAAGTGAACGATCTCGAAAAGGAAATTGAAAAACTGCGGCAAGAAAATAAAAACATCCGCACCGATTATGAGCAGTTCGTACAAATCATGAACCGAGCGCGCCGTCTCGTCACTCTTGACGACGAAAATGACCGCACCGCTCCAGTTTTCAAAATGGAACGTAACGGCAATCTCGTATCAAAAGAACCGCCAATCAACCATTGATTCGGCGGTTTTTCTTCGTCCTATTTCCGCACAAGCATTTTCTGATTGCGTTCGACGACCCGTGTCAAATAGAACAAATACAGCTCCATCTCTTCAGGCGTGAATCCACCCGTCTGCACATCTTCGTCCGATAAAGCACCTAGCAGCAATTGAATGCGGATGCCGACTTCACTCACAGTGAACGGCTCGTCCAGCAGCTCTGACAAGGATGCCATCACATCTGGCTGAATGACCGGATACGTAAATTTCGTCTGTTCGCCTTGCAACCCTTTTTCGTATAAATCGCGAACGAGTTCTGCTCGTTTCGCACCGCTTCCTTCCACGCACAAATAGACTTGTACAGCAACACCCTGCCGAAGTCTCCTTTGGGAGATTCCGGCGAATTTCTTACCACCAATACTCAAATCATATGTACCTGGGCAGTAGGAACCGACAATTTCATAAGCTTCGATGCTGTCCTCAGCTTCAGGAAATAACAATTTCACGAAGGAAAGCATGGACTCATAACCTTCCGGAATATCAATGGAGCCGTCACTTTCTGAGAAAACAATGGAAATATTGAGGACGCCTTCGTCTAGCACGACAGCTAGGCCTCCAGAATTACGAACAATTGTCTTGTATCCTGCGTCATGCAAAATAGGCAATGCATCGTCGATATGCGGCAATCTGTGATCTTGGATGCCGAGTACGACAGTTTCGTCATGGACCCATGTCCGTACGGTCGGCACTGACAGTTTCTGACCGACAAGATGGCAAAGTGTATCGTCCATCGCAAATGATTCAAGCGCTGAACGGTTCAAGGCGGTCATCGATTCGTCGATGAAGCGCCATTTAGGTAATTGTAAGTTGGACATTTCATTAGCTCCTGAGAAGTCATATCTGTTTTTCATTGTCACGCATGAATTTACGTTTTTCCGCTCTAAGCATACACCAGTTTCAACTGTCTGAACAACCTTGCACTTCGTGTCAATTTGATGAATTCGACTGTTAGAAATCATGTTTATCATTTTGTTGTGCTACACTGATTATAGAAATAAATCCATTTACGAAGGAGTTTGATTCCATTTGAACGAAGCAGCTATTACACTCGATGGATGGTATGTATTGCATGATTTACGTACGATGGACTGGGCCTCTTGGAAGTTAATTTCAAAAGAGGAGCGCCAGGCAGCAACGGATGAATTTATGACTTTTCTTGATAAACTTCAACAAGCGGATGACAATAAAACCGGCGCACATGCTTTTTATACAGTCATCGGCCAAAAAGCCGATTTCATGCTTATGACATTGCGCGAAACGATGGACGAATTGCAGGAACTCGAAAATGAGTTCAACAAATTGACGATTGCGGACTTCACACTTCCTGCTTATTCGTATGTGTCTGTCGTAGAATTGTCGAATTATCTTGCGGGCGAATCCAATGAAGACCCGTATCAAAACCCACATGTTCGTGCGCGTTTGTATCCTGAATTGCCACGCAACCAATACATTTGTTTCTATCCGATGGACAAAAAGCGTGAAGGCAACGATAACTGGTACATGCTCGACATGGATGAGCGTAAAGCATTGATGCGTAGCCATGGCATGATCGGGCGCGGCTATGCAGGAAAAGTGAAACAGATCATTTCCGGTTCTGTCGGATTTGATGATTTCGAGTGGGGCGTCACGCTGTTCTCGAATGATGTATTGCAATTTAAGAAACTGATCTACGAAATGCGTTTTGACGAAGTAAGCGCACGCTACGGCGTCTTCGGTTCGTTCTTCGTCGGGACTTTGCTTGATGAAGAGAAGCGAAAATCATTTTTCACGATTTGAATACATTAAAAGAGAGCCGCATTTAGCAGCTCTCTTTTTTTATCGTTTATACAGCTTCGGCTCGATGTCCGATCAGTTTATAGTATACCAAGTAGAGTGACGGAATCATGACAAGCGTAAACAAACTTGAGAATGCAAGTCCTGCAATAATTGTAATTGCCAACGCTTCAAACAATGGATCTCCTGACAACGCTACAGGAATCAGAGCAACAATCGAAGTCAACGATGTCAATATGATTGGTTTAATACGAGCATAGCCGGACTCTACGATTGCCTCGACTACATTCATATTGCCTTGTAAGCGACGTGATTCCACAAAGTCAATCAATACGACAGCGTTTCGTACAACGATACCTGTTAGCGAAACAATCCCCATAACCCCAAGGAAACTGAGTGGCGTCTGCGTGATGAACAATCCAAGGATTGCTCCCGAAATACCTAAGTATACCGCAAACAACACGAGGAATGGCAGTGTGAACGATTTGAATTGGAACGCAATGACGAGATAGACGAGCAATAAGACGACTAAGAATAAAATCCCGATTTCAGCAAAGAAAGCCTGTTGGTCAGAGTTTTCCCCACCCGTAGAAATTGTGTATCCTTCAGGTAAATCACTCTTCGCTTCTTCTGACGCCCCAAGCATTGCATCTTTAAATCCTTCTGCCTCACCGAATGCTTTTAACGTAATAGAGCGTTCGCCATTTTCGTGAGGAATTTGTGTAAGTATTGACGTTTTTTCTGTCGTTACCAATTCATCCAGTGGCACGAATTCAGGCGGGCCATCTGTTTTCAAGGACGGAATACCAATTCCCGACAAGTCAATGGGCTCACCACTTTCCACTCCACGTTGTTTAAGCACGACTTGGTAAGGAATGTCATCTTCATATAGCTTGAACAGCGGAACGCCTTGTGTCAGTAACTGCAGTTGATTCGTCACCATGTTCAGGGAAATCCCTTTCTCCTGAAGCATTTGACGATTCGGGACATATTCATTCGCAGGAACGAAAGCGCCTAGATTGTCGGTAACGACGGTCGCACCACTCTCTAGCAATCGCTCTTTCAAGTCATCCCGTAACTGGGCAAGCTGATCAATATCATCCCCTGACACGGTTACCGTTACCGGTGCTCCGACAGGAGGTCCCTGAACAATTGTACCGAGGAAGATTTCAACATCTGCATATCGTTCACGTAGTTCAGGCTCCCATTTAGCAATGAAATCTGCAGCACTTGTGTGATCACGGTCAACACGGAACACCACCTGCCCTGTATTTGACCCTACATTGTCCATTGAAGCCGCAAACAAATTCGGCAAGCCGCTACCTGTAAAGATAGACGTTTCTTTAATATTTCCATCCTCTTCTTTAATAGTAGCAACAATATCTTTTAACACTTGGTCGGTTTCTTCAATGGAAGTACCAGCCGGTAGCCGGACATCCATCGTCACTTCTTCTTTATCAGCAGCTGGGAAAAATTCGAAAGGTGTTAAAAACGCGAGAAACAGCAAACCTGTAGCAATGACTAATCCCCCAATGCCAACAAGTAACGGACGTTTCAAGACGGATCGCAACACTTTTTCTGAGTAGAACTTTGCGAGCTTCTCCAGCGGCTTCCCTAGGAATCCTGGTGTATCCGATATTTTTTTAATACGCTTTTTCGTTTTCATATATTGCAACATCGGTACGAGTGTCACTGACAATACCGTCGAAGCAATGATCGTCGTTATTAAAATACTTGGCAACGCTTTAATGAACGCACCATTTCCACCTGATAGGAATAGTAACGGTGAAAACGTCACAACGATGGCAAGGCTCGAGGAAATGATGGACGTATAGACTTCCTTGACACCGTTCACTGCGCCTACTAACGGCGCATCCCCTAGCTTGTAGCGTCGTTGAATATTGTCATTGACAACAATACTATCATCAACAAGAATACCAATTGCAATGATTAATCCGATGACAGAGATTTGATTTAAATCGACTCCCATGAATGGAATCGGAATAAGTCCAATGAGTACAGAGGCCAAAACAGTAAAGGCAACCGCAAATGAACCATAAATCGTTAGTCCGGCAGTTGTGACAACCAACACTGCTATCACTGCAATGAGTAGAGAAATATACAAGCTGTTAAAGATCGTATTGACGTTCTTCGCTTGCGATTCATAATGGATTGTATCAATTCCATTCGGCAAGTCATCAATATAGCGATCCATTATTTTCGCAATCGTTTTATCCATAGACGGGATGTCTTTACCCGGTTGCAGGAAAATTGTATAGGAGATTGCCTGCTTCCCTTCAAACGTAATTAGATCATTTGCCTCTTTAGCAACTTCACCAATTTCGGCAAGGTCAGCTAACGAGATAGCCGCAGCACCGACTTGAAGCTGTTTTAGCTTTTCCACTCCTTGTTCTTGTAGCACAGTCAATACAAGTCGTTCAGTACCATTATCATGCGTACCGAGAGAAATAGGCTGATTTGCCTGTTGTAATGCATTTAAGACGTCACCTGGTTGTAAACGATATTGTCCTAATTTTTCAGGGTCAATACTAATTACAATTTGCTTTTCTGCAAATCCTTTTACCGTTGTGCCTGCAACACCTTCCACAGACTTAATTTCATCAGATAGTTTTACGAGTGATCGTTCTAAATCAGCAAGGTCAGCTTCCTCTCCTGTAAACATATAAGACGACAACGGAAATGCCAAGTCGAGCTTTCTCACTTCAGGAGACTGCGCATTTCCGGGTAATTCCGCCGCAGACCGCTGTACTTCTTGCTGAATTTTATTTATCGTCTGCTCTGAATCAACACCGTCTTTAAGTGACATTGTGATGATGGAAGCCGAATTCGCTGAAACCGAATTCATCGAATTGATGCCATCCACCTTTTTAATGGCTCGTTCGAGTGGATTCGTCACGGTAGACTCAACTTCTCCAGGTTCAGCACCCGGTAAAATTGTAGAAACCATGACGACATCAACAGGTGTTTCTGGAATTTCACGTTTAGGCAGTGTCAAAAACGTATAGATTCCAATGAGCATCAGTATGAAAATCAAAAAAATAAATAGTTTGCTGCGTTTCAATAAATACACCAGTGTCATCATCCCCTTCAATTTGCAATTCATTACCATAAAATGTTATAGATATATCCAATCATGTCATAGTATTCTCCTAATCTCAATAATAGAAACCTGGTAGATAACCAATCGTCAACAAGTTTATATTCCTGGATGGATTAGGGAGCTTACATTCATTTTATCAACAGACATTAGACTACTTCTTCTTTGTCCAACCACTGCAATATATCTGCTTTTACATCATTCCCGTTCCAAAACGTCAATGCTTCTTCCTCGCCTAGCTTTTCTACAAGTTGCTCGACGTAATCCGTACCCAGCAAATAACCTAACCGCTCATACCCGAAATAATTGCCGCCACGCAGTCGGAACCATTCCTTTTCCTTCACCATATCCCACTCTTCTGCTACATCTGCGAGAAATCTACGCTTAATCTCAGATTTATTTTCCTCATAACACGTCACCCACGGATCGCCTGCATCATCATATGTAAAATAGACTGATTCCTGTAGCCCAGGCACAATTTTCTTGGATATATATGTTGCCGCACCCTCCGTGAAAAGAGTTGTCAATCCATGCCCCCATTCAACGGTAGACCAGTCCAAACCTTGCCGCGTAGCTAAAGCAAAATGGGTGACGTGACCAATTTCATGGGCAACGATAACTTCCAAATGCTCCCGCTTTGCAGATAGCTTTTCCACAGCGAGAAAGATTTTCCGTCTATCATCTCTTGTTACAAAGGCGTTGGAGCCGAACGTACCTACCATTAATACGTGGCGAAGCGCTAAATCCAGTTGGAACACCTTTTGAAAACGTTTTTCCACCTCTTCAACAATTGACGGCAATGTATTTGAAATCGTACGGATGTCTTGAATTTTATCGTCATATTTATCAATCGCCATTAAAAGGCGCTCCTTTGTTTTAGGACAATGTATTGGGAAATAGTCTTCAAAAATCAATTCATTCTCGCTAAAATACTCTTCCAAGTCGGCAAGTGTTAATTGCTTTTTAGAATCAAACATAGTTAGAAAGCTCGGTATTCGATTGTCAATAGTCATTTTCTTTCCCCCTTTCCATTCAGTATAGATATCTTTCTGTCATTTTCATAGATTGAAAAGCATATTGTGGATTCGAGGAGGTTTTACCGTGGCATTGATTAGGCTAACAGGCAAGATTCTAGTGAACTCAGGAAAGGATGAAAACAAGTGAATCAGTACTATTGGTATCCAGGGTATCAGCAACAACAACAGCAGGCCATACCACCAGCTACGACGTATGTACCTAACGGAAGACCGCCATTCCGGGAAGAGTCGTATATTGAGAATATCCTGCGTTTGAATCGAGGGAAAATCGGCACATTCAACTTTTCTTTTGAAAGTGCCATCGAAGCAGGTAAAAACACTTTGGCGATTCGAGGCATGGTGGAAGCTGCGGGTCGCGACCACGTCATCATAAGCGAAACAAATACTGGCAGGCGTTACCTCATGCCAATGATTTACTTCGATTATGCGGTGTTTGATGAAGAACTGAACTATTTTAATCAGCAACCATAATAGAAAAGTCTTCCACTGCTCTTTGGGCAATGGAAGACTTTTTTGGTGTTTTTTTCTACATTTCTCTTTTTCCGGGTGAGTCAGAAACTTTTTCGGGCGCATGGCAAGCGTTTACGGGCGGGGGATCCTGATTTACGGGCGCACGAGGAGCTCTTACGGACGTTGCCTCATGATTTACGGGCGCATGAGGAGCTCTTATGGGCGCTGCCTCACGGTTTACGGGCGCAGAAACGATTATACGGGCGCTAGTTGTTAACCACCTCCACCACTTCACTACTCGCAAAATAGTCAAGTCCATAGTATTGTGTAAATTCCCTATTCATGTTTTCCATTGCCTATCAAATCATATACTTATACTCGGTA
>NZ_JACSQN010000032.1 GCF_014836615.1 Sporosarcina quadrami
AAATCATCCGTATATTTAACCACAATAAAACACCCCAAAAGTTAGATTTTCTACTCTAACTTTTGGGGTGCACTTCAGATGACGGTTCGGGTGGGCTGTTTTATTATCTCAATCATTTGGTGAATAGATGCTTGGGCATATTATTGAAACTAAATGGTATAATAGCATCAATTAATCAAAAGGCGGTGTTTAGAATGGATGTTAACCGAGAAGATTTAAAACGTCTAATTGACTCTGTTAATGAAGAAGATGCTGCTGAAATATATGATTTTATTGGTTATATAAACATGAAACGGGAAAGAGAAGCTATCAATCAACTTGATGTTGAACTTTTGTCGGAAGATAAAGCGCTGATCCGTCAAATACAGAAAAGCAGGGAAGACCGTGCAAATGAACGTGTTTATGATCAGGAGCATGGACTAAATTATCTTCGGAATAAGAATGCGGAGTATGACAGTGAAGAAAACTTATAAAGTATATTGGTCACAAACTGCCCTTGATGAATTAAGCAATATACTTGCATATACTATGGATGTTAAGGAACGAATATATGTGGATACTTTTGATCGGTTATCCTACATGCCTCCCTTAACTGCAAAACAAATTCCTAATGGAAACTTAAAGGGTAATTGAGTAAGGCTTGGTTTATATCAAGTTTTACTGCTATTTGAAATTGATGAAGAAGATGCTGTTATTTGGGTTGATGGCATTAAGCATAAGAGAGAAAATATCTATTGGAAGAAGTAGGATAGACAGTGTGTTTCGTGAGTATTACAATCACAAGCGAATGAAGGCAAAACTAAAAGACCTGAGCCCGGTAGAATACCGAACTCAGATCTTAGAAGCCGACTAAAATATTTGTCTAACTTTATTGGGTCAGATCATTTTCACCACTTAACAAGAAGGGTTTTTTTCGTTATTTGTCTATTTCAACAATAATCTTATCCATTTTAAATTCTTTGATGTCTGCTTTACTATTTATTGATCTATATCTACCTCTAATTGAACCATCTTCATCAGTTCCCATAGAATATTTACTTTGATAAACATTCCCTAAATCATCTTTTACTTCAAGATCTACATGAGCCGAATCCCAATACTTTGTAATTTCTTTTGAAATTACTTCTTCGAAATTAATCAGCAATGACGTCGGAGTGATGATTAGTTTTTCTAAATTAATTGTGATTCCATCCTGTTCTTTCTTTTGATTAATTTTTTGAACGGTTATGTCTGCTTTGTTTAACTGAAAATTAAAGTTCCAGTCACCTATAATTCTCTCTTTATCAGTTGTTAGGCTAGGAAGGATGTAGTCAACTTTCCATTCAACGTTAATTGAAGAATAGTCGTCTTTAGCTATAGCAGTCGCTTTTCCAACATATTTATTTTCTCCTATTCTAACAATTTCGTGGTCACCATTTGGTCCTTCATTTTCTATACGGGGTATACCCTTAATATAAAAGGAATCTCCTAGATACTTATTGGTTTCAACTGAATACGTAAGAATTAAAGATTCCCCATCAAATATGGCTTCATTAACGGTTATTTTAATCCCATTGCTTTCTGCTACTTCATTGATTGGATTGGAATGTTCCTTATAATCCTCATCTAAGCCATCATAACTAAAGAACTTAAAGATACTTCCTATGACGGGAATTTCTCCAGCATTAGCCGTAAACGACAGTCCAAAGAGGGCAGAAGTGATGAGGCCTAATGTAAGAGAAGCAGCGATTACTGACGTTTTCCATTTCTTTTGTTTGCCCATCCCTTTCCGTTTTGGCATTTCCCCATCCAAAACGCTTTCTATAATGGTATCCAACTTTTCAACAGGCACTTGGATTTCATCGATTTCCCTTTTAAATGATAAAATTTTGTCGTTCATCGACATACACTCCCTTCAATTTTGACTTCATCTGTTCAAGCCCCCTGCGGATATTCGTTTTTACTGTTCCTTCAGGGCATTCCAAAAATGCAGAAATTTGCTTCACTGAATAATCCTCGTAATAACGCAATAACAGAACCGTTTTATACTTTTCTTCAATTTCATCGAGCGCATGCATTAAGTCAATTTGAACTTCGACACCGCCATGTCCATCTTGCCCACTATCCTCAAGCATTCCTTGATTGATCGGCACTATGTTCTTCTTATTCTTCAGAATCCGAAGTGCCGTGTTGATTAGAATCCGTGTGATCCAAGTGGAAAAATAACGGTCTTCCTTCAATAAATGTATGGATGCGAACGCATTCATAAGGGTCTCCTGAAACACTTCTAATGCATCATTCTCATTTTTCATATATATGAAAGCCATCTTATACAACTTTTCTTTCTCGTCATGCATCAAAGCCTCAAACGCTTTCTTGTCCCCTTTCTTCGCGCGTGAAACTAATCTTCTCTTCAAGACCAATCGACACCCCCCTTTCTTCACTCTATCTATTAGAGCATCATAGCACTGAAAACGATTCAACTTTTTGAAAAGTGAAAGCTTTTGTGTCTAATGCGAATAACAAAACGCAATCGAAGTAGCTAAGAGTTTATGAGAATATCTTAACGATGGACAAATGCTAGCCCCACGTCAATAAAGCATAAGCAATGAGAGTTAACCGTGATGATATAAAACGTCTAATTGCCTCTATTGTTGAAGAAGATGAAACGTTGAAAAACAGCCTGCACGTACCGGGAAATGGTACGTGCAGGCTGTTTCATTTTCTATTCAGCGGGCAATACGGACATTTTTCGATATTCGGCAATTCCTTATACAAGCAACAAGTTGTCCTTTTGTAATTTGCCATGGCTTCAAGGATAGGCTCGTTCTGTAAGAATTGCTGGAAGGGTGAACGTCTCAGTTGAGGTTTCCATGTTTCATCATTTAACAGAATCGCCAAATCATCTTGGGCGGACGTGTTATTCTCTTGGAACAACATCGAATACATCCAAATGACATAGCCCCAAATGTTCTCCCAAAGAATCAGTTTTGAAATATGCGCACGTTTGCTCATATAGTCTACGATTGGATGTCCATACTGTTCAAGAAGGAAACGGATATCGCTTTCCCGGTCTTGGACGATTCTGAATGAGTGGGAAGGGATGGAAAATGATATGTTCCCTTCGCCGGTCACTAATGAAATTTCCTCCAGTTTACCTGTCCATAGCAAGTCGAATTTGCTTAGCATATGCAATTGTGCGGCTATGAAGAAACCGTACTTTCGCATATAAATGGAGGCCGCCACGGCATCTGTAGGGGCACCCATTTCTGTATGGATCATCTTGAGTAATTCCGTACTGCCTGCATCAGTTAAGATATTATTTAAACTGATGGACTCGTTTGGTCGGTCGTTGACGAATACACTGAAACGTTCCAATCCGGCAAGCTGTTCAGCATTTAACTCAGGCACCTGTATTGCTCCTTACTTGCTGCACGATGCAACGACCACGTCCATAAGGCACGCAATGCGGTGTCCCGAAAAGGGGATCCGTCGACACTTGACACTCCATCCCGAATACAGAACGGACAAGGTCGCAAGTGATGATTTCCTCGGGTCTACCTTGTGCAAAAACACCGCCGTCTTTAATAGCAACAATATTGTGGGCATACCGGGAAGCCAGATTCAAATCGTGCAGTACCATGACGATGGTTCGGTTCTTCTGTTCATTTAATTCGAACAGTAAATCCAAAATTTCGATTTGATGGGTCATGTCGAGATACGTTGTCGGTTCATCCAATAAAATGACATCGGTATCTTGGGCAAGCGTCATTGCAATCCAAGCACGCTGACGTTGGCCACCTGATAACGTATCGATGGCTTGGTCTCGCAAATCGCTGATCTTTGTTGCTTCCATAGCCGCCTCGACCTTCTTCGTATCTTCTTCCGTCCAACGGGAAAGCCATGATTGGTGAGGGTAGCGACCTTGCTTCACGAGGTCATGAACCGTCAACCCTTCAGGTGACACAGGACCTTGAGGAAGGATGCCCATCTTTTTAGCTACACTCCGGGAAGACATCGAGTGGATATCTTTCCCTTCTAGCAAGACGGAACCGTCAGAGGGCTTTAATAACCGTGCAATTGAGCGAAGCAACGTGGATTTTCCGCAACCATTACTACCGACGAATACAGTGATTTCGCCTTTAGGAATGGACAAGTTCAAATTCTCGAATAGCAGGTGGTCTTGATAGCCGATCGACAGGTTTTTCGTATTTATCGTAGGGTGCATGCAAATGCCTCCGTTTCATTCATTATCCAAAGGAATGATAGCGTTCAATACTACATAGCATACCATATCTTCGACTAATTGAGAATGATAATCAATAATTTGTGAAAATACTTTACAAACACCATGCCAACAGATTACACTACTAATTGATAATAATTATCAGTTCGGAGGAAAAACACATGAATAAATACATGAAAACGTTATTGTTAGTGGCACTTAGTGCGATACTATTGGTTGGCTGTTCTTCGAAGAAAACAGAAGATGAAGGTGTGGTTAACGATAAGGCTGAAGACAGTGTAACTATTACAGGAGCAAATGGTAATGTGACACTTGATAAGCCTGCCAAGAAAGTTGTTGTCCTTGAATGGACATATGCAGAAGACTTGCTTGCTCTTGGTATGCAACCGGCAGGAATGGCGGATATTCAAGAATACCATAATTGGGTGAATATCGATGCTGAATTAAGTGATGATGTCGCTGATGTCGGTGGGCGTCAAGAACCGAATTTAGAGGAGATTGCTGCACTTGAACCTGATTTGATCATCGGCGTAAGTTTCCGTCACGATGCGATGATTAAAGATTTGGAGAAAATTGCTCCGACGGTCATTTTCAATCCATACCCTGAAGATGAATCGATTGATTTGTATCAAGAAATGACGACTACTTTCAATGAGATCGCAAAAGCTGTAGACAAGACCGATGAAGCTGAAAAAGTGTTGGCGCACTTGGATGAAAAATATGATGAGGCAAAAGCTGAAATTGATAAAGCTGATCTAAAAACTAAAAATTTCATATTGACACTTGCTTATTCTGGTCCGCAAGCTCCAGAAATCCGTGTTTTCACACCGAATTCAATGGCATCTCAAATCCTTGAGAAAATCGGTTTGAAAAATATACATGTACCTGATCAATTCGAAGTTTTCGGTTCTAGTACGTTCAACGTTGAAGGGTTGACGAAATACGAAGATGCCAACTATCTATTTACCGTTCAGGATGAAGATAATGTGTATGACAAGCAATTGAAAGACAATGCAGTTTGGAAAAACTTGAACTTCGTCAAGGAAGATCGACTATTTGACCTAGGTGGGGACACTTGGTTATATGGAGGCCCACTTTCTGCAGAAACAATGCTCAATCGAATAGTCGATACGATGGTCAATAAATAATGGCTAGAAGTACGACAGGGAAAAGATCGTTGTCCGTTGGGATTAGCGGTCTTTTCCTGTTAGTCATTTTATCTTTCATCCATTTAACGCAAGGTCAGGCGGATTATACGGTTTCACAGTTAGTGAAAGAAGTATGGGTAGAGGGTCGTATTCAAGATATCGTGCTCTCTCTACGACTTCCAAGGTTAGCAATCGGGATTTTGGCTGGTGGTGCACTTGCTATTGCAGGTGCTGTATTGCAGACGTTGACGAATAATCCGCTGGCGTCAGCGAGTACACTTGGTATTAACGCCGGCGCCTACTTTTTTGTCGTCGTTTCAATGATCTTTTTTCCCTCGATGCTCGGCGACTTTCCTTTTCTTGTTGCATTGGCAGGAGCAGTGCTGTCGTCAGTTCTAGTCGTCACGCTTGCGGGAAAGCAGATGGAACCCGTCCGTGTCGCGTTGACAGGAATGATCATCTCGTTATTGTTTGCTTCCATGACGGGCTCCTTACAGTTGTTATTTGAAAATCAGACGAACGGCCTCTTCTTATGGGGGTCTGGCACACTTGTGCAATTGAACTGGAATGGCGTATCGTTTGCAGGTCCAATGATCATTATTCTCTTCATTTTCACGTTAGGATTGGCAAAACCGATGGACATTCTTTCGTTAGGTGAGGACGTTGCATCCTCGCTCGGACAAAATGTGCGGGTCATCAAGCTGTTGGCGTGGGCTGCAGCTATTCTTCTTGCGGCAACAACTGTCAGTGTCGTCGGTCCGATCGGATTCATCGGATTGATGGCACCTCATATTGTGCGCATGCTCGGTATCCGTGGACATCTGCAAATTTTCCTTCAATCATTCCTCTGGGGAAGTGTCATGCTGATCGGAGCGGATGTGCTAGGCAGGCTGATCCAACCTGGACAGGAAGTGCCAGTCGGAGCGATGACTGCTTTGGTCGGTGGACCCTGGTTATTGTATTTGGCTTGGAGAACTGCGAAAACACATAGTAGAGGTGACCGTCAAATGGGCGGTACGCTGAAGCCGGTGAAATTGCCGATCGTTGTCGCAATCGTAACGGCACTGATTGTTGGTGTCTTGACGCTGGCTTTATCGTATAACGGTTCGGTATGGTCGATGGACTGGATGAAACCGGTTATTTGGAACTTCCGTGTGCCGCGGGTGCTGACAGCTTTCATCGTTGGTGTCATGCTTGCACTTGCGGGGGTTTTATTGCAAGGCGTCTTACGGAATCCGTTGGCGGATGCCAGTGTGTTAGGTGTGACATCGATGGGCGGCGCCGGAGCGATGCTGTTATTAGTCATGATTCCTTCTATTCCTGTTGAGTATATGCCGCTTGGCGCGGTCGTAGGAGCGGCAATTGCGCTTGGCATCATTTTAGTGACGTCCTGGAAAAATAACTTCCAACCGATGCTCGTCGCCTTGATGGGAATTGCCATATCGGCATTCGGCTCAGCTGCAACCCAAGTATTTGTCGTCAAGGCGAAGTTGGCGGTTGCCGCTGCCCTCGTCTGGTTGTCTGGAAGTACGTATGGAAAGGGCTGGGAAGACGTACAGCTCGCTTTAATAATGGTCGCCATTCTTATTGGTCCTGCCATCTATTTGACGCGTAGCTTGGACACATTGACATTCGGTGATGACGTAGCCGCGGGACTTGGTCTATCTGTCAAAACGACGCGTGTATGGGCATTGGTCGTTGGGGTGGCGATCAGTACAGCTGGCGTTGCGATTGTAGGGACAATTGGGTTTGTCGGACTTGTCGCGCCGCATATCGCCCGTAGACTAGTAGGTTTCCGTCATTTACCGCTGTTGGTCGTCTCGGGATTGTTGGGCGGTTTGTTGCTTGTCACGGCAGATTTTGTTGGTCGCATACTGATTGCACCAAAAGATATCCCGAGTGGACTTGTCGTGGCGTTGATTGGTACACCGTATTTATTGTATTTATTGAGAAAAATGAAATAAAACAGCCACACATCCTTTTGAAGTGCACCCCAAAAGTTAGAGTAGAAAATCTAACTTTTGGGGTGTTTTATTGTGGTTAAATATACGGATGA
>NZ_JACSQN010000033.1 GCF_014836615.1 Sporosarcina quadrami
ATCATCCGTATATTTAACCACAATAAAACACCCCAAAAGTTAGATTTTCTACTCTAACTTTTGGGGTGCACTTCAGAATGTCCCTTGGAGGTTTTTTTAGTAAATCTCATCTTGTAACTCTGTACTGACTTCGTGACCGTGTCTCCTTTGACTGGAAACGATCAATCGGTCCAAGTATTCCAGTTGCTCATCATAATCCAATATCGCAGATAACACATGGAGCAAGTGATAGGCTGAGAATTCCTCTTCTTCTTTTGCGATGGCAATCTCTTTAGCAAAGATGTCCATCACTTCTTTCCGTTGAAGGAACTCGCTAGTTAAATTATCCGCAGTTACATCGGATTTTAATTTCCCGACAAACTTCAAGTGGACTTGCTCATGATAGGTAAGCAAGGCATCCAGCCGTTCTTGGATCATCATCCTGAAATGTTCAGGTAGATTAATAAGCTCGTTTTCAAACTTATGAAGTTTAGAGAGAACTTCATAGCTGCTTTTAGACGTAGCGATCATTTGTCTGTAGATGACCAGTTTTCTTGCTTTGAGAATCGGATTTTTCTTTAGATAACTGCGTTCTTCTTTAAAGAGAGAGTAAAGCATATCTGTATGTGCCAATCGTTCTTTCAATTTAGACAAGGACTTTTTAGTCGCTATATGCTCAGATGCCTGTCTGCCTGCCAAACGTATCCATCTTATAATTTCATCTTGGGCCTGATGGATGGACTGAAAAAGTTTCGTCTCATATTTAGGTGGCATGAATAGCAAATTGACGAAGAACGCTGAAAGTACACCGATTACAATCGTGACGAGTCTAAGAGTAGCGAAGGATAGAAATGCATCTCCTTTGATCTCCATAATTGCAATCATTGTAACGAGTGCGAGCGATATGGACTTTTCGAGTCCCAACTTCAGCATTATTAAGATAATAATGACTGCAGCAAGACCGACTGTCACAATTTGATGTCCGAATATCAATACAAAAGCGATTGCAGTAATCGCTCCAATCAGATTCCCTTGAATCTGTTCAACGATCGTCCGATATGACCGATAGATAGACGGCTGAATGGCGAAAATTGCTGCAATCCCTGCAAATACCGGATTCGGCAACTCAAGGATCTCCGCTAAAAAGAGTGCGCAAACGATTGCTATACCCGTTTTGAAAATGCGGGCACCAAGTTTCATAGGATTATCCTTTCTGACAGAGATATTAAGATGATGTCATTCTACTCATCTTTTCAATAAGGTTTTCCGTTACTGTACCCTAACAATTCCGACCGGTCAACCGTTGATTTGGCTAGCAAGTATGCTGAATGAACGGTCAACTGCCTCTAGTGTATGATTCACATCCTCTTCAGTATGTGCAATTGTTAAGAACCAAGCTTCATATTTGGAAGGTGCAAGGTTAATACCGTTTTCTAACATCAGTTTAAAGAATTTACCAAATGTTTCTCCATCTGTCTGTTCAGCCTGTTCGTAGTTTTCAACTTTAACATCCGTGAAGAAGAGCGTCAAAGCTCCGCCTAAACGGTTAATAGTCAATGTGATGCCGTTTTTCTTTGCTAACTTTAGGATGCCATCTTCAAGAATTCCGCCCAATCTGTCCATTTCCTCATAGATACCAGGTTGTTGCAACACTTCTAAACAAGCGATTCCTGATAGCATTGACGCTGGGTTTCCTGCCATCGTACCCGCTTGGTACGCAGGTCCGAGTGGTGCAACTGTATCCATAATCTCTTTTCGACCGCCATATGCGCCGATTGGTAGACCGCCACCAATAATTTTACCGAATGCAGTGAGGTCAGGTGTTGTACCAAGCATAGTCTGAGCGGACCCATAATGGAAGCGGAATGCCGTAATGACTTCATCATAGACAATGAGCGCACCTTTATCTTTTGCAATTTCATGTACCACAGGCATATATCCTTCAATCGGTTCAACAATACCAAAATTACCGACGATCGGTTCGACGAGTACACATGCAATCTCGTCACCCCATTTGTCCATTGCTTCTTTATAAGCTTGCGGATCATTGAATGGGATAGTGATGACTTCCTGTGCAATGGATGCTGGGACGCCTGCTGAATCCGGTGTTCCCAATGTAGCTGGACCTGAACCTGCAGCTACGAGCACAAGATCTGAATGTCCATGGTAACAACCTGCGAATTTCATAATTTTTGTTCTGCCTGTAAAAGCACGTGCTACACGAATTGTTGTCATGACAGCTTCAGTTCCTGAGTTAACGAAACGAACCTTATCCATTGAAGGAATTGCCTCTTTTAACATCTTAGCGAATTTCACTTCGTGAGGGGTAGGTGTTCCATATAATACTCCTGTCTTTGCTGCTGTTGTGATTGCTTCAGTAATATGTGGATGTGCATGCCCGGTAATGATAGGGCCATAAGCACCTAAATAGTCAATGTATTTATTGCCGTCTACGTCCCAAAAATAAGCGCCTTCTGCACGTTCCATTACAGTAGGAGCTCCACCGCCAACTGCCTTATATCCACGGGAAGGGCTATTTACTCCTCCCACAATATGTTCACATGCTTCTTTGTAAATCTCTTCTGACTTTGTTCTGTTCATCATTATTCCTCCGTTCAAATCAGTACACTATCCATTTTAAACAAAAACGGGCTAATACGCCAAAGAAATTGAAACTAATCTTTTTCTTAGGTACGATTGAAGAAACAGATTGGGAGGAATGGACATGGAAAAGTTAGAAGGATTGCAAGCGCCGTTGTTTTCTTTGATGGATGAAAAAGGGGAAACCATTGCATTAGAAGACTTCAAAGGGAAAAAGTATGTTGTACTTTATTTCTATCCGAAAGATGCAACGCCAGGCTGTACAACACAGGCAGGAGATTTCAGGGACTCTAATGAAGATTTTAGCGGACTGAATGCGGTCATTTTAGGAGTGAGTCCAGATGATGCAAAATCACATCAGAAGTTTGTCGAGAAACAAGGCTTGCCATTTTCGTTATTAGTCGATGATGAGCATGTAGTTGCAGAGAAGTATGGAGTTTGGAAGCTTAAAAAGAATTTCGGCAAGGAATATATGGGGATTGAACGATCAACTTTTTTAATCGATCCTACAGGAACTGTTGTAAAAGAATGGCGCAAGGTGAAAGTGAACGGTCATATAGACGAAGTGCTTTCAACGTTGAAGCAATTAACAAACGCATAAAAGAGAGGGGTTATTAGATGAGAGTATTGTTCACGTTCAATATAAAAGAAGATCAACTGCGCAGCTTGGAAATGGGATTTCCGAATACAGAGTTTTCATTCACAAAGAATATTGAAGATGTTCCATTAGACAGTTATGAAATCATCGTGACATATGGTGAAGATATTACACCATCGGTCTTAGATAGAGCTCCATCACTTAAATGGATCATGGTAGCATCTGCCGGTGTGGAAAAAATGCCATTAGATGTAATTGCAGAAAAAGGAATCATTGTGAGTAATGTGCGCGGGATTCACAAAACCCCGATGGCTGAATCAGTACTAGCACATATTCTTTCATTAGGAAGGGCATTACCGACATTGCGTGAGCAACAAGAGCGCAAAGAGTGGAATATGAAAGTGAAACAGACGGAATTACGTGGTTCTACAGCACTCATTCTAGGGCCAGGGGCAATTGGTTCAGAAATCGGTAGGTTGCTTAACGCATTTGGTGTATATACGATTGGCTGTAATTCTTCGGGTGACCGTGCACAATTCATGGATGAAACCATTCCGTTTGATCAATTAAAAGAGGTATTGCCTAAAGCTGATATCGTCATATCTATTTTGCCGAGCACGCAAGAGACGAAAGGGATGTTGGATGATTCGTATTTTAAATTGATGAAGAATACGGCACTCTTTATGAACTTTGGAAGAGGAGACCTCGTTAAAGAGTCGACGCTAGTACATGCACTAAAGCATGGTGAAATTGGCCATGCGGTGCTGGATGTCTTTGAAAAGGAACCGTTACCTGCGGAGAGTGAACTATGGGAGTTAGGGAATATCACAATTTCTCCTCATGTATCGAGCCATTCTGGAAAATACGTTGAACGTGCAATGGAGTTTTTCACTGAGAATTTATCTAAATGGCAACAAAATGATCGAGAACTTCTTAACCTCATTAACCTGAAAAAAGGATATTGATAATAACCGCAAGAGCTTACTATAACAGCATCTTTGTTGACAAATGCCTCACTCTTTCTGTAAACTAATGATAATGATTATAAAGAAGTAATCTTTATGGAATGGAGTGTTGGCGATGTCTGAAGTCATTCTTAAGGACGCGCTGGTCACATTGAAGGAGAGCGGCGTTCGTATTACTCCGCAAAGACATGCGATTTTAGAATATCTCATTTCTTCTGAGATGCACCCGACTGCTGATGAAATATATAAGGCGCTTGAAGGGGACTTCCCTAATATGAGTGTTGCAACAGTATATAACAACTTACGAGTTTTCCGGAATACCGGCCTGGTGAAGGAGCTTACGTACGGAGATTCATCAAGCCGTTTCGATTTCGTTACACATGATCATTATCATATAATTTGCGATCACTGTGGCAAGATTGTAGATTTCCATCATCCTGGTCTTGAAGAAGTTGAGCATCTTGCTTCTCATGTCACTGGTTTCCAAGTCAATTCCCATCGTCTTGAAGTATACGGTACTTGTCCCGAATGTGCTGTAAGTGTTCAAAAAGCGAAATGAAAAAACGGTTCCCGGCTTATCCGGGAACCGTTTTTTTTATTTCTTTGTTGTTTCTTTTCTGACTGATGGTTTATTATAAGCAACGTCGAATTCTTTTCCTTCTAATGAAGGATCCATTGTAAGTGGTTCTCTGCAATGCCCGCACATATCAACGCGACCAAGCATTTTGGTTTGTTTTCCACAATTGGGACAGATAATCTGTAGGGCCCGAGTAGACAAGGAGCCAATCCAGGCATATACAACAACGCTACCTAGAATAGCAATCATTCCTAGAACCATGAAAATCAGCATGATAATCTCATTGTTTCTAAAGAAAATCCCTAAATACATAATAACAACGCCGATAAAAATTAGAGATAATGCAAATGATCGGATACGATTTATTTTATTTTTATAAGGCTTCAACTATAATCCTCCTTACCCGTAAAAGCTGATACATCTATTTAAAGATGACGTTCCTCAATTAATATAGCATAAAATCCACTTCCATCATATTTTACGAATCGTAACAGAAGGATTTTTATGCAGCTATGTCGAAGAAATACTAGGTGGAGGTGTCAATATGGAACAAATACTTAGACCAATTTATCAAGAACGTGCCAGCTCACCTGAAACGTTGGGTGTTATTCTTATTGAAAAGAGATGGCCGGGAGATCCGATAACGGATACGTTCGATGAAATCATGTTGATCATAACAACTAATGAAGAAACACCAATATATACGAAACATTACACGGATGGTACAGGAAAAGCAGCCATGCATGTAATAAGTGAGAAGCAACTTCGGAAATGGCTTCTATTAGGGACGAAGAGAAAAGTTGTCGATTGGCTCTTTTACGGTAAGGTCTTCTTTGACCGCAATGAATTTGTTGAGGGCTTAAAGAATGAATTGAAGGAATATCCTTTTTATGGCCGCAAGATTAAAATGGGGCTTGAACTTTCTAGGTTGGTCAGAGTGTATATGGAAGGAAAGATGTTTTTTGAGCAACTGAACTATATGGATGCTTACCAACACGCAATTCAATCTCTACATCATCTTGCTAGACTAACTGTAATTGAAAAAGGGTTTTCACCCGAAGTAACGGTTTGGTCACAAGTGAAAAAAATTGATCCAGCGATTTATAAGTTGTATGAAGAACTGATTATGAGCGAAGAACCAATTGAAAAGCGATTGGAACTTTTATTTTTGGCAAGTGAATTTTTCATCCATAATCGGACACTTGACGGAGCCAGACATATAATGGACGTGATGGCTGAAAAAGAAACGTGGGCTATCCAAGAGCTGCATGAACATGAAGAACTTCAAATCTATTCGATCAATCTAGAAGTACTCATAGAGTTTTTGATTGAAAAAGGTTTTATAGAAATTGTGGAAAGTGATTCGAAAAATGAATACGTATTCCATAGGGAATACCGCGTGGAGCCTTGAAATAAGCGGATTTGGACGATTTATTCGTCCTTTTCATTTTTATTGTTGACACTTTAAATCGATCCATGCTATTATAGTGAACGTCGCTTGAGGAGTTCTACTCTTACGAGCGAGAAAAAGAAATTTTAAAAAGCGCTTGACTCTAGTTGCGAACGATGGTAAATTAGAGAAGTTGCTTTTGAGATAAGTAACTCGAACCTTGAAAACTGAACAGCAAAACGTCAACAATACAAGTTCTGAAACCGGCTTGCCGGTGAACGAACACAAACGA
>NZ_JACSQN010000034.1 GCF_014836615.1 Sporosarcina quadrami
GTTACTTTTCGATACGACCGTTCTATGTTTCGATACGGCGTCTACGTTTCGATACGACCGATTTACGTTTCGTTGCGCAAGAGTTACTTTTCGATACGGCCGTTCTATGTTTCGATACGGTGTCTACGTTTCGATACGACCGAGTTACGTTTCGTTGCGCGAAGGTTACGTTTCGATACGAACGTTCTACGTTTCGATACGGCGTCTACGTTTCGTTGCGCAAGAGTTACGTTTCGATACTGCCGTTCTATGTTTCGATACGACCGATTTACGTTTCGTTGCGCAAGGGTTACGTTTCAATACGACCGGGTTACGTTTCGATACAGCGTAAACTACCCCCTGCCATCACAAACACTTGCTTACATTTCCAAGGTTTAGGGTATTTCATGAAGTAAAAGACGAGATGGGGTGGATTCATATGACAGAACGGAAATTAGTGGTGGCGGTTGCAGGGGCAAGCGGATATATCGGGCATAATTTGCTGAAAAGATTAAAGGGGCATGCGAAGGTGATTGCGCTGTCGCGGAACGGGGATCAGCGGAAGAATACGGACGATGTAGAATGGCGATCGTGTGATTTATTTTCGATGAAAGACGCGGAGAAAGCACTGGAAGGGGCGGACATCGCCGTCTATCTAGTGCACTCGATGTTGAAGTCTGCGCGGCTGACGCAAGGGTCGTTTGAAGATATGGATGTCATATTGGCCGATAACTTTGCGCAGGCGGCTAAGAAGCAGGGTATCCAGGAAATTGTCTATTTGAGCGGCATCATTCCGAAAGAGGAGGAACAGGATTTATCACGGCATCTGAAAAGCAGGCTGGAGTGTGAGCGGATCCTGCGGTCGTATGGTGTGCCTGTCACTGCATTGCGCGCGGGTTTGATCATCGGGCCGAAAGGGTCTTCATTCCCGATATTATCGAAACTTGTCAGACGTCTACCGATGATGATTCTGCCGAAGTGGACACGCTCGAACACGCAGCCTGTTGCCTTGACGGATGTACTAAAAGCGTTAAGCGCGATCATTTTGGAATTTGAACCGAAAGAGCGGACGATCGACATTGGTGGTCCGGAAGTGATGACTTATAAAAAGATGATGGAATTGACAGCGGATGCGCTTGGTACGAAACGCCGCTTCCTGGATGTGCCGTTCTTCTCGCTGAACTTATCCAGACTCTGGCTGACGCTCGTTACACAATCGTCGAAAGAGATGGTCTATCCGCTTGTGGAAAGTTTGCGCCATCCGATGGTCGTCAACCCGGAAAATCATCTGGTAGGCATTAGTGACGGCAAAATTCCATTCATGGAGGCCGCAAAAGAAGCGCTCCGAATTGAAGCGGAAACACCTGAGAAAAGTGGTAGACCGATTGTTTTCGGTCCTTTGAAACAAGACGTTCGTTCTGTGCAGCGGATTGAACTGCCGAACGGTTGGACGGCGGATGAAGCGGCGCGTTATTACGTCAAATGGCTACAGACCTTCCTTAACCCATGGGTGATGACGACGGTCGATGATGATTTAAACTGTAAAATTGGCTTTATCGGAAACCGAACATTGCTTGAATTGCAATATTCGCCTGAGCGGAGTACGGAAGATCGTGCGCTATATTATATAACGGGCGGATTCCTCATGGATGCGACTGTCAATCAGCGTGGGCGGATGGAATTCCGTAAAATTCCCGGAGCTGAAGAAGTGATCATTGCCATCCATGATTATCTGCCCGCTTTGCCATGGTTCATCTACTATGTGACCCAAGCCAATATGCATGCATTTGTCATGTGGAGTTTCCAGCGACATATGCATGCGCTTACGGTCAGTGAACAGACGCGGCTAGATGTGAGTAAATTGTATATTCCTGATGTGGAATCTGTCACATGAAAAAAGCCCGTCCGTTAGAGTACTATAAAAGTCAAAGTACTAACCAAATGAGTATCGAGTATACAAAAACAGCATCGCAATAGCGGTGCTGTTTTTAGTGCACAAAGAACTTTTGTTGTAATTCTGGTATACTACTAGCATATTATTTATTTAGTATGCTGCAAACGAGCCATTTAGTTGAGGATAAACCGTATTAGATAATAAATAAAACATAGCATTTCTCGTTACATGTTTACGTTAGTGATATAATTAAAAAAACAATATTGCGAGTGATTCAAATGGAGAATTTCATCTCAACAAAATATATTTTTTCAAAAACAAAAACCCTTGACTGAATCTAGTCAAGGGTTTTTGTTGCCTTCAGGCAAGTTTATATCTTGTTTAAAATTTTCAGGGAATTTATTTGATAAGGAGTTGTGTTTTGTTGGATGAACAAAAGTATAATGATTTAAAATTAGGTGAAAAAGGTGCTTATTTAAGTATAGTCGCTTATATATGTTTATCCATTTTAAAATTAATTATAGGATATTTAAGCGACTCTGAAGCACTGAAAGCAGATGGATTAAATAATACAACTGATATTGTTGCATCGTTCGCTGTTCTTATCGGGCTAAGATTATCGAGGAAACCAGCAGATAAAAATCATAAATATGGTCATTGGAAAAGTGAAACAATCGCATCGATGGTTGCTTCTTTTATTATGATGGCGGTAGGTATACAAGTCTTACTTAGCACAATCATCTCCTTTGCGGATGGAGGAAAGGAATCGCCAGATATAATGGCAGGATATGTTGGTATCTTTTCCTTTTTGGTCATGTATTTTGTTTATCGATACAATAAAAAATTAGCTGTGAAAATAAACAGTCAAGCTGTTATGGCGGCTGCCAAAGACAACATTTCAGACGCGTGGGTCAGTATAGGAACTGCTATAGGAATATTCGGATCTCAGTTAAATATGCCATGGCTTGATACCTTAACTGCACTAGTAGTAGGATTTCTAATTTGTAAAACGGCATGGGATATTTTTAGAGAAGCCTCCCATGATTTAAGTGACGGCTTTGATGAAAATCAAATCGAAGTTTACAAAAAAACGATTCAATCAATAAATGAGGTACAAGAGATTAAAGAAATTAAGGGTAGGAATTATGGAAATAATGCAGTCGTCGATATTGTAATTTTAGTACAACCAAATCTAAGTCTTGAAGAAGCTCATGATATTTCCACCTTAGTTGAAAACAAATTGAAAGAAAAAGATGGAGTATATGATGTTCATGTTCATGTTGAACCAAATTCCAATGGGAGTGCATAAATTTGGAGTATAAATTCAAGTAAAAACAATCTCCTTCCACTGCAAATGGGTTCGATTCTAGTATTTACAGAACTTTAGGCTACAAGCAACGGCAAGTACTATAAACAAAGTGTCCAACATTCATTAATGGTTCAATTAAATAATCTAGCCTTTAAAAACAAAAAATGATTAAGTGAATTTCAAGACAGATAGGACTGGTGAAAATGACTTTACCCTTTGACTGTATTACTGATTTTATTTTTGTGGAATCAAAGATTTCTCCTGCGGACGTGATTTTGATTCCGGGGTCTAATCATCCACAATTAATGGAAGAAGCGGCGGTTTTGTATAAAAAAGGAGTGGCACCATTTATACTGCCGTCTGGTGGTTATAAGGCTCATGTAGGTATGTCAGAATGGGCTTATTTAAAGAACATAGGCTTATCGAGAGGTATTCCAGAAGAAGTCATTTTAAAAGAAGATCAAGCACAGCATACATTAGAGAACGCAAGATTTTCTTTAGAGGTGCTCAAAAACAAAGGAATTGAGTTTGAGAAAGTCATTATTGTATGTAAAGCATGTCATTCTCGTAGAGCCTTAATGAGCTATCAAGAAGCTTTTCCACATACGACCGAGATTATGGTCAGGCCAGTTGTAGATCGCTATGAGATAACTAAAGATAACTGGTATTTATCTGCAAAAGGAATCGAACGAGTAATGTCTGAAGTTCAAAGAGTAGGTAAGTACTTTGGTGAATTTATTCCTAAATGGGTGAAGTGACAATTCTAGAGGTTTTTTATTTTAAGGCAAACGGAGGGCTGTTCGTACAAGTGCTTTCATCATCTTCATGGAATTCCTCC
>NZ_JACSQN010000035.1 GCF_014836615.1 Sporosarcina quadrami
TGATCACTTATGGAATTCAGGATGCCTCACAGCTGAATGAAAACCGAAAAGGTTAAGTTAGAAAGGGCGCACGGCGGATGCCTTGGCACTAGAAGCCTAAGAAGGACGGCACTAACACCGATATGCTTCGGGGAGCTGTAAGTAAGCTTTGATCCGAAGATTTCCGAATGGGGAAACCCACTGCCTTTAATGGGGCAGTACGTTTACGTGAATACATAGCGTAAACGAGGCACACCCGGAGAACTGAAACATCTAAGTACCCGGAGGAAGAGAAAGAAAAATCGATTCCCTTAGTAGCGGCGAGCGAAACGGGAAGAGCCCAAACCAGGAAGCTTGCTTCCTGGGGTTGTAGGACACTCTATACGGAGTTACAAAAGGCTGGATTAGACGAAGCGACCTGGAAAGGTCCGCCAGAGCGGGTAAAAGCCCCGTAGTCGAAAGTCCATCCCCTCCAGAGTGGATCCTGAGTACGGCGGAACACGTGAAATTCCGTCGGAATCCGGGAGGACCATCTCCCAAGGCTAAATACTCTCTAGTGACCGATAGTGTACCAGTACCGTGAGGGAAAGGTGAAAAGCACCCCGGAAGGGGAGTGAAATAGATCCTGAAACCGTGTGCCTACAAGTTGTCAGAGCCCGTTAATGGGTGATGGCGTGCCTTTTGTAGAATGAACCGGCGAGTTACGATTTCATGCAAGGTTAAGCAGCGAATGCGGAGCCGCAGCGAAAGCGAGTCTGAATAGGGCGCATGAGTATGAGGTCGTAGACCCGAAACCAGGTGATCTACCCATGTCCAGGGTGAAGGTAAGGTAACACTTACTGGAGGCCCGAACCCACGTACGTTGAAAAGTGCGGGGATGAGGTGTGGGTAGCGGTGAAATTCCAATCGAACCTGGAGATAGCTGGTTCTCTCCGAAATAGCTTTAGGGCTAGCCTCAAACGTTAGAATCTCGGAGGTAGAGCACTGTTTGGACTAGGGGCCCATCCCGGGTTACCGAATTCAGACAAACTCCGAATGCCGATGATTTATGTTTGGGAGTCAGACTGCGGGTGATAAGATCCGTAGTCGAGAGGGAAACAGCCCAGACCGCCAGTTAAGGTCCCCAAGTATCCGTTGAGTGGAAAAGGATGTGACGCTGTCCAGACAACCAGGATGTTGGCTTAGAAGCAGCCACCATTTAAAGAGTGCGTAATAGCTCACTGGTCGAATGGCGTTGCGCCGAAAATGTACCGGGGCTAAACGGATCACCGAAACTGCGGATTGACACCTTTGGTGTCAGTGGTAGGAGAGCGTTCCAAGGGCGTTGAAGCTAGATCGTAAGGACTGGTGGAGCGCTTGGAAGTGAGAATGCCGGTATGAGTAGCGAAAGAAGGGTGAGAATCCCTTCCACCGAATGCCTAAGGTTTCCTGAGGAAGGCTCGTCCGCTCAGGGTCAGTCGGGACCTAAGTCGAGGCCGAAAGGCGTAGACGATGGATAACAGGTTGATATTCCTGTACCACCTCCCCGCCGTTTGAGCAATGGGGGGACGCAGAAGGATAGGGTGAGCGCGCTGTTGGTCATGCGCGTCTAAGCAGTGAGGTGTGAAACGAGGCAAATCCCGTTTCTATAACATTGAGCTGTGATGGCAAGGGGAATAATTCCCTGGAGTCCCTGATTTCACACTGCCAAGAAAAGCCTCTAGCGAGGCGGGAGGTGCCCGTACCGCAAACCGACACAGGTAGGCGAGAAGAGAATTCTAAGGTGATCGAGAGAACTCTCGTTAAGGAACTCGGCAAAATGACCCCGTAACTTCGGGAGAAGGGGTGCTCTGGTAGGGTGTTAAAGCCCGAGAGAGCCGCAGTGAATAGGCCCAGGCGACTGTTTAGCAAAAACACAGGTCTCTGCAAAACCGTAAGGTGACGTATAGGGGCTGACGCCTGCCCGGTGCTGGAAGGTTAAGAGGAGAGGTCAGCGCAAGCGAAGCTTCGAATTGAAGCCCCAGTAAACGGCGGCCGTAACTATAACGGTCCTAAGGTAGCGAAATTCCTTGTCGGGTAAGTTCCGACCCGCACGAAAGGCGTAACGATCTGGGCACTGTCTCAACGAGAGACTCGGTGAAATTATAATATGCGTGAAGATGCGCATTACCCGCGACAGGACGGAAAGACCCCGTGGAGCTTTACTGTAGCCTGATATTGAATTCCGGTGCAGCCTGTACAGGATAGGTAGGAGCCTTTGATTCCGGAGCGCCAGCTTCGGAGGAGGCAATGGTGGGATACTACCCTGGCTGTATTGGACTTCTAACCCTTGCCCGTGATCCGGGCAGGAGACAGTGTCAGGTGGACAGTTTGACTGGGGCGGTCGCCTCCTAAAGAGTAACGGAGGCGCCCAAAGGTTCCCTCAGAATGGTTGGACATCATTCGTAGAGTGCAAAGGCATAAGGGAGCTTGACTGCGAGACCTACAAGTCGAGCAGGGTCGAAAGACGGGCTTAGTGATCCGGTGGTTCCGCATGGAAGGGCCATCGCTCAACGGATAAAAGCTACCCCGGGGATAACAGGCTTATCTCCCCCAAGAGTCCACATCGACGGGGAGGTTTGGCACCTCGATGTCGGCTCATCGCATCCTGGGGCTGTAGTCGGTCCCAAGGGTTGGGCTGTTCGCCCATTAAAGCGGTACGCGAGCTGGGTTCAGAACGTCGTGAGACAGTTCGGTCCCTATCCGTCGCGGGCGCAGGAAATTTGAGAGGAGCTGTCCTTAGTACGAGAGGACCGGGATGGACATACCGCTGGTGTACCAGTTGTCTTGCCAAAGGCATCGCTGGGTAGCTATGTATGGACGGGATAAATGCTGAAAGCATCTAAGCATGAAGCCCCCCTCGAGATGAGATTTCCCATTACGCAAGTAAGTAAGATCCCTCAAAGAAGATGAGGTAGATAGGTCCGGGGTGGAAGCGTGGCGACACGTGCAGCTGACGGATACTAATCGATCGAGGACTTAACCTA
>NZ_JACSQN010000036.1 GCF_014836615.1 Sporosarcina quadrami
ATAAGGAGCATTCCTGTTAGAAGCTTTTTCGGGGACTTGAACAGAAAAAGCCCTCTTGGTATGATGCGGGGTGTCAAATCTGCACGAATTGACCCCTAATTTAGATACCAAGGAGGACTCATCATGAATTTTACGCAAAACGCTAAAATTAATCAAGTTACGGATAAAACGCTGGTAATAGGAATGGACATCGCCAAGCGCACACATTACGCCTGCATGGTAGATGAACGTGGCCTGCTCCTAAAGAAATCGTTTCCTGTACACCAATCCAGGCAAGGGTTCGAATACTTCTATGAATGCATTCTTAATGCTAAGAAACAATTTGGCAAAACTGATGTCATCATTGGCATCGAGCCGACCGGCCACTACTGGCTCAATTTGGCTTACTTTCTCGACGATCGGGGAATCCCCCTCGTTGTATGTAATCCAATGCATGTAAAGAAATCCAAGGAACTTGACGACAACCTTCAGACCAAGAACGACGCTAAGGATGCCCTTGTCATCGCTCGTTTAGTGAAAGACGGTCGATACAGCTATCCACGGATCTTGAGGGAGACAGAGGCTGAACTGCGAGTAGGTGCGACGCTCAAAGGCAATCTGACTGAAGAATTGAACGCTGTTAAAAACAAGATGATCCGCTGGACTGATCGCTATTTTCCAGAGTTTCAACAAGTGTTCCCAAGCTTCGGCAAGATGGCACTCGCAGCACTTGAATGTACACCATTCCCAAACGATATAGCGGGAAAAGAGCCAATCGAACTGGTTGAAATCTATCGGGATGTTGAGGGAATGAAATCCCCTCAGTTACCGAAGGCGAAGAAACTCATTGATTCAGCGCTTATCTCTATTGGCATAACAGAAGGACAGACGATGGCACGTATTGAAATCACCACACTTGTCCAACGCTATCGCCAGATTGAAAAAGAACTTGAATCCCTTCAGGAAAGCTTGACGGAACTCATTGAGACGACAGTTGAGTACGAGTATCTTCAAACGGTCCCTGGTCTTGGGGACGCAACCATCATTGATTTATTATCGGAAATCGGCAGCTTCGCCCATTATGATCATCCACGCCAATTACTTAAACTCGCGGGATTGACACTTAGGGAGAACTCGTCCGGCCAGCACAAAGGTCAGAAACGAATTTCTAAAAGAGGAAGAAGCCAGCTGCGTGCACTGCTCTTCCGTGTCATGATGCCAATGGTGCGTCATAACAAGGCATTTAAACAACTGCACGAGTATTACACAACCAGACAAGTCAATCCATTACGCAAGAAACAGTCCATTGTAGTTCTCTGTGGAAAACTACTGAAGGTACTGCACGCAATTTGTACGAAGCACATGGTGTTTGACGCAGAGCAAATGATGAGAGACATTCCCACGCTCGAAAGAGCTGCCTAAGCATTGCATTCATAGTGAATGACTAGAAAATTGGATGACACGGAGAAGCCGGCATTATATTTTCCATTCGACCTACGAGTCCCCTAAGGAGCTTCGCCAGCCTCCGCCTTATGACTAGACCGAACGAAGGAATGTAGGTGCTTCAGACGCCAAGAGACATGGGAGGGTACGTCATCATAAGCAATGCGGAGATCCATAGTGCATCGTATACGGACCAATCACCGCAACCAGTATTATCCAGCGGTGACCGCGTAGCGTGCCTCAGACTGTTTGAAGATTCGAATATCAAATAAGTATTAGTTAACAGAGTGTCAAAAAAAATATTTTTGACACCCTTACAGCGGGTCAAACCGTTGATACATCAATATTTATAGAGGGAGGAA
>NZ_JACSQN010000037.1 GCF_014836615.1 Sporosarcina quadrami
GCGGCGACTCCCTCTATAAAATACGGTAGCTATAGGGTTCGTGACCAAGAATACAGCGTGAAAAATATTTTTTAGAGGGAGTACATTCATTTTAGTTCCTGTAAATAACTAAGGAGAAATTTAATGGAAACCTCTCAATATGCTTCGCCGCCAGTTCCATGAACTGGTAATTATATATGGCATGCATTTGGATCTCCGTGCTCCCTATGATGACTAACCCTCCCACGTCTCTTAGCGTCTGGCGCTGACATTCCTTCGTTCGGTCTATCATAAGGCGGAGGCCGGCGAGATGCTCCAGCAGGGGCTCAAAGCCTGATGTACGCCGCTTGTGCCAACTTCTCCATGTCATGATGTAATGGTACGTAAGAATGCAAGCGTCAGACCGCTAATTTGAGACAGGTGACATCGGCAAGCATCTGATCTCCATTGAAATACCTCTTCTTAGTACAGAGCGTATGAAGAATTTTCAACAGCTTACCGCATAATATCACCATGGATTGCTTCTTGCGAAGCGGGTTGTCCGTCCGTTCCGTGTAGTACTGATGAAGCGTCTGAAACGCTTCATTATTCCTAAGCAGGGGAAGCATCGCCTTAAACAGCAGTGAACGGAGTCGTTTACGCCCGCGTTTGGAGATGCGTTTTTGTCCCTGATGTGTACCGGAAGAGTTTTCACGGAGCGTGAGTCCCGCTAATTTGATTAATTGGCGTGGACTTTCATAATCCATGAAGCTTCCGACTTCAGCCAGAAGACCTGCAATCGTGGCTGAACCAATACCTGGAACGGAACGGAGGTATTGATACTCCGGCGTCTCTTTGATCAGTTCTTGCAGTTCGATATCCAGCTGTCCGATCTCTTCATCAAGCAGACGGTAACGGCGCATCAGAATGGCGATCTCTCTGCGGGCACCCCACTCACCTTCCGTAATGCCGATGGATTCTTGAGCTGCCTGGATGAGTGCCGCTGCCTTTGCCGGCCTGCGTTGCTTCATCTTACCTGTAACGGCACAGATGTCAGCTAATTCATCAGGAGTCATGTCCGTTAGATCCAAAGGCATTGGTTTCGCTTCCAGGACGGCAAGCATCATGGCACCGAAATCACTGAAGACCTTGAAGAGCTCAGGGAAGTATTTGTCGATCCATCGATGTATGTTGTTTTTCAACATTGCGCGTTCTTCAATTAGTGACTCGCGCAATGAATAGGCTACACGGATCTCTTCCGCCTCGCCCTCAAGCAGTTTTGGAAAACTGAAACGTCCGTCTTTCATCAAGCGTGCAATGGTCAATGCGTCTTTCTTGTCGTTCTTGGTCTGCAGGTTATCGTCAAGCTCCTTTACACGTTTGACATGCATGGGATTGACAATGACAAGTGGGATACCGTGATCTGCAAGAAAACGTGCAAGATTGAGCCAGTAATGGCCTGTAGGTTCTACCCCAACAATCACGTCATCTTTTCCATGTTCTTTGCGGCCATCGAGGATCGCTTGATGAAGAGCTTCAAAGCCCGCTTCTGACTGGAATACAGGAAAAGCTTTCTTAAACTGCCGTCCGCGTTCATCTACAAATGTAGCGTAGTGTTTGCGTTTTGCGATGTCAATTCCGACTACCAATGTTGATTCGGTTACTTGATTAATTTTATTATTCGTCATAGAATTCATTTGAGTCCTCCTTGGATAGTTGTCGGTCAAGGCCTTAGAGCCCTTGACAACCGCATCATACCAAGAGGGCTTTTTCAATTCAATAGGGCCCGACTTTCCATACAGGAATGCTCCAGCGGGAA
>NZ_JACSQN010000039.1 GCF_014836615.1 Sporosarcina quadrami
GATAGAGTCCATATAATTGTGTAAATAGGAAAAGGCATTTTCCATCCCCTATGATAAAATGTTTTCAACCACGATAAACATTTGGAGGAATGGAAAATGGCCCAACTTAATTTTACTCTAGATATCGACATTTTAAAAGACTCAGTTATGAATTCAAATATTGATGCCGTTGTCAAATCCACAATTGTGCTCTTACTGAATGAATATATGGAAAAAGAGCGCGATGAATATCTTAAGACGTCCTCCTATGAACGCTCTGAAGAACGTGTAGATTATCGAAATGGCTATTACGAGCGCGAATACACAATGAGCCTCGGCACGATTACATTAAAGGTTCCCCGTACACGAGAAGGAGATTTTTCACCATCTGTCTTTGATAAGTATGCGAGATGCGATCAAGCTTTGGTTCTCTCTATGTTAGAAATGGTGGTAAATGGTGTATCAACTCGCAAGGTTACGCATGTAGTGGAACAGTTATGTGGCAAGGCTGTCTCTAAATCCTTTGTTTCTTCATTGACAGCCAAATTGGATCCTATCGTGAACGAGTGGGCAAATCGTCCATTAAACACGAAATACTATCCCTACTTATTTGTAGATGCCATGTACATTAAAGTCAGGGAGCACAATCGTGTTGTCTCCAAAGCCGTCTATATTGCGATGGCCATCGATGATGAAGGGAGGCGCGAAATCCTTGGATTACGAGTAGATCACAATGAGAGCTTCGTGAGTTGGTCTTCCTTCTTTCAACACTTGATTTCCAGAGGACTTCAATCGCCTAAGTTAGTGATTTCTGATGCGCATGAAGGATTAAAAAAGGCTATACAAAAGGACTTTGTCGGAACTTCTTGGCAACGGTGCACTGTCCATTTTAAACGCAATATCGTGGATGCACTTCCAAAGAAAGAGAACGAAGAAGCGCTTACGTTGTTGAAAAGTATATTTGTCGCAGAGGATTTAGATACCGTAAGGAAGTTAAAAGAGTTATTCTTGGAGAAATATGAGGAATATCCGAAGTTTAAAAGATCCTGTTCCATATTAGATGACGGGTTTGAAGACGCTATACAATATATGAATTTCCCCATTAGTCATCGGAAATCCATAAGAAGTACTAACAGTTTAGAGAGGCTGAACCAGGAAGTGCGCAGGAGAGAAAGAGTCATTCGGATATTCCCAAACACGCAGTCCGCCTTCAGATTAATCGGGGCTGTATTGATTAGCTATGTGGAGTCGAAAAACCAGTGGAACAAGAAACTCTATCCCACTAAAAAGTCGTAAGACTTCATGAGTTTTTAAGCAACTTGACATGGAGCCTCTACGGGCATGATTCTCGAACCAGGAAAAGCAGCACATATCGCTGGTTTCTCCCGCCAAGGCTATCATGCCCGCCTCTCCACGTAAAGTTGCGAGTCAATGTATTGAATGCAATAGTACCGAGTATAAGTATATGATTTGATAGGCAATGGAAAACATGAATAGGGAATTTACACAATACTATGGACTTGACT
>NZ_JACSQN010000003.1 GCF_014836615.1 Sporosarcina quadrami
TACCGAGTATAAGTATATGATTTGATAGGCAATGGAAAACATGAATAGGGAATTTACACAATACTATGGACTTGACTCGTAACCGTCGTCCACGCGCCCATAACCGCCTCGCCCGCGCCCGTAACCTCGCTTCACGCGCCCATAAACGTCGTCTCCGCGCCCGTAACCCCGCCGCCCGCGCTCGTAAACGATGCCGCCGCGCCCATAAACACACCATCCGGCCCGCAACCGACACACCAACCCACAAAAAAGCCGCCTCCCACAATCAGGAGACGACCTACAACCAATCAATCAAACAACATTAAAATATCTCGCATCCGGATGCGCAAACACGATAGCAGACACCGATGCTTCCGGTTCCATCATAAACTCCTCCGTCAAATGAACACCAATATCTTCAGGCTTCAACAATCCGAACAACTTCGCCTGATCCTCAAGATTCGGACACGCTGGATAGCCGAACGAAAAACGCTGACCTTGGTACTTCGCCGCAAACCGGTCGCGCATTGTGAAATCGGTCGCATCGGGGAAGCCCCACTGATCACGGATTTCCTGATGCACACGCTCTGCAAATCCTTCCGCCAACTCAAGCGCAGTCGCCTGAAATGCGTGACTTTCCAAAAACTTACCTTGCGCTTTCAAATCAGCCGCATAAGCTCGTACACCATGGCCTGCTGTCACTTGCATCAAAGCAATATAATCCATCTCACCACTTTGTACCGTCTTCAAGAAATCTGCAAGACATAAGAACGGCTCTTCACTTTGACGTGGAAATGTAAACCGTTCAATTTCCGTCTTCGAATCAGCAGGATCATACACGACAACATCATCGCCATCCGCTTGAGCGGGGAAGAACTGATACAAGCCTGAAGCCGTCATCTTATCGGAATTCAAGAACCCCGTCACCATTTCATGCAGCTGAAGTGCACGCTCTTCACGATTTTCAAGCATCTTATCGACATTGCCTCGCAATCCGAGATGATGGCCGATCAATGTCCGCATATTCACATATGGGTGTAAATGGGACACCGAATAATCCTTCATCACCCGGCGGCGCAAATCACTTGGCACATACACGGGAGCATCTTCACGAACCGTCTTCACAGGCTTCGGCAACACAGCGACCGCCGTATCACGCGTCGCACGCACAGCTTCAGATTCCATCCGTTTTTCCTGCTTCTCCGAAATCTCGAGCAACAACGCCTCCTTGTCACCACTTTGCAACCGATTCGCAAGATCCAATCCTTGCATCGCATCCTTCGCAAAAATAACCGGTCCGTCATATTCAGGCGCAATCTTCGTCTCTGTAAACCTACGCGTCAACGCAGCCCCACCAACCATGATCGGTATATTGATACCTGCTGCCTTGAAATCCTGCGCGGTAATAACCATCTGCTGCGCTGATTTAACTAGCAAACCCGACAACCCGATAATATCCGGTTTCTCCTTACGAATGACATCAATCAGCGTCGCGGGCGTCACTTTAATCCCGATATCGACAACACGGAAACCGTTATTACTCAAAATGATTTCAACTAAATTCTTCCCGATATCATGCACGTCACCTTTGACCGTCGCGAGCACCATCTTCCCTTTACCCGTATCATTTTCATCCTTCTCCATAAACTGCTCGAGGAAACTCACCGACGCTTTCATCACTTCAGCACTTTGCAATACTTCCGCAACAATTAACTTATTATCATTGAACAACTTTCCAACTTCAGACATTCCGACCATCAAAGGCCCGTTAATCACATCCAGCGGCGTATCATACATTTCGAGAGCTGCTTCAAGGTCAGGAATCAATCCTTCCTTCGTCCCCTCCACTACATAATAAGCAAGACGCTCAGGAACCGTCTTCGGAATATCATCCTCAGTCTTTTCCTTCTTCTTATCACGATAGAAATCAGCAAAATCAGCAAGCGTCTGATCCGTCGTCGTAAATAATAAATCATTCGCAAGCTTAATTTCCGCCTCAGGAATAGAAGCGTACCGTTCCAATTTCTCTGTGTTGACAATCGCGTAATCGAGGCCTGCTTGAGTGCAGTGATATAAATACACCGCGTTCAACACCTCGCGACCAACAGGAGGCAATCCGAATGACACGTTACTGACACCGAGTGTTGTCAAAGCCAATGGCATTTTCTCCTTGATCAACCGGATGCCTTCAATCGTTTCGACCGCGGAACCGATATATTGTGCATCACCTGTTCCGACAGGGAATACAAGTGGATCGAAAATAATATCTTCCGGTGCAAGTCCCCATTTATTCACTAATAAATCATACGAACGTTCCGCAATTTCAAGCTTCCGTTCACGAGTGACCGCCATGCCGATTTCGTCAATCGTACCGACGACGACAGCCGCACCGAACTTTTTAACGAGCGGCATAACCGCATCAAACCGCTCTTCACCATCTTCCAAGTTGATGGAGTTGATGATTGCTTTCCCTTGAGAAAATTTTAATGCTTCTTCAATGACGTTTTCGTCTGTCGAGTCGATGACGAGAGGAACTTTCACTTTTTTTACAACTTCTTGCATGAACCGCTTCATATCTTCTAGCTCATCACGGTCCGGATTTGCCAGACAGATGTCAAGGACATGCGCACCACCACGAACTTGAGCACGTGCAATTTCAGATGCTTCTTCGAACTTTTCATCGACAATCAGCCGCTTGAACTTTCTGGAACCGATGACGTTCGTTCGTTCACCAATCAACAGTGGACGCATTGATGGATCGTACATTAAAGGTTCAATTCCAGAAATACTGTGTTCATGTACACTTTCGGGCTTCTGGCGAGGGGAGAGTCCATCAACCGCTTCACGCAATACGCGGATATGTTCAGGTGTCGTCCCGCAACAGCCGCCAACCATGTTCAACCAGCCTTTATCGGCAAAACCTTTCAATTTCAGCGATAAAGACTCAGGTGATTCATGATAATGGCCTTCTTCGTCAGGCAATCCGGCGTTCGGATAACACGTAACATAACTCGTCGCAAGTTCCGATAAAGAGCGTAAGTGATCCGTCATAAATTCAGGCCCTGTCGCACAGTTCAATCCGACTGACAAGGGATTAATATGTTCAATGGAAATGTAGAACGCTTCAATACTTTGTCCAGCAAGCGTTGTTCCCATCGGTTCAATCGTGCCTGAAATCATGATTGGCAGTTCAATACCTGTCTCTTCGAATGCTCGTTTTATGCCAAGTGTTCCCGCTTTGACGTTGAGCATATCCTGACTCGTTTCCATGAGCAGTAAATCGGCACCCCCTTCAATCAATGCTTTCGCTTGCACATAGAAGTCTTCCGAAAGCTTATCGAACGTAATGCCCCCTGTGACGGAAAGCGTCTTCGTTGTTGGTCCGATTGCACCGGCGACGAAACGCGGCCACTCCGCAGTCGAGAATTCGACAGCACACTTTTTCGCGATTTCCACAGCGCTTTTATTAATTTCTTCAGCGCGGTGTCCGAGGCTAAATTCATCCAGAACAAGAGGGGTGCCTCCAAAAGTGTTCGTGCATATGATGTCCGATCCTGCTTCTAAGTAGCCTCGATGGATCTTCTCAAGAATGTCAGGACGTAAAATGTTCAAGTATTCGTTACAGCCATCGTATTCCTCTCCACCAAAATCTTCAGTAGATAGGTCTTCCGCTTGGAGCATCGTGCCCATAGCCCCATCTAAGATGAGTATTCTTTTTTGGAGCTGTTCTTCAATAATGTGTTTAGGCATGGACAATGTTCCTCTCTTTCTCTGCGTCGAGTTCTTTAATATGTTGAACGAGTTCAAGCGACATATCATAGCGCAAGAACGGGGTAATAATATAAATGCCGTTGAATAGCTCTGCTGCTGTGTCAATCAGTTCCTTTGCAATTTGAATGCCTTCTTTCGTCGCTTTATCACGGTCATCGCCACACGCCGCCATTCGAGCCAGCACTTCCTCGGATAATTTGATGCCCGGCACTTCGTGATGGAGGAATTCGGCATTCCGGATATTTGTAAGAGGCATGATGCCAAGGAATATTGGCGTATTCAAATGCTTTGTCGCTTCGTATATGTCGACGATTTTCTCTTTTGTATAGACCGGTTGGGTAATGAAATAATCCGCCCCGCATTCGATTTTCTTCTCGAGTCGTTGCACAGCACGGTCAAGGACACGGACATTCGGATTGAATGCTGCTGCTACAGAGAACTTCGCCTTTTTACGTAAAGGTTTCCCTGTGAATGAAATCCCTTCATTCAACTGCTTGATGAGTTGCAGCAACTCCATGCTGGATACGTCATACACACTAGTCGCACCAGGGAAATCACCGACTTTTGTCGGGTCTCCTGTGACTGCCAAAATGTCATGGATACCGAGTGCATCCAGCCCCATCAGATGGGATTGAAGTCCGATTAGATTATGATCACGGCAAGTGAGATGCACGAGCGGACGTACATTATGCTGCTGTTTCATGATCGCGCCCATCGCCATATTGCTAATGCGCGGTGAAGCGAGTGAGTTATCCGCCATCGTCACCGCGTCGACACCTGCGTCGTATAATTGGTTTGCACCGATGAAATACTGTTCTGTTTCCAAATGTCTCGGCGTATCAAGTTCGACGATGACTGTGCGTGCAGTTTTCGCTTTTTCGTGAATTGGTTCGTATTTCGCTGGATCTGCTTCTCGTATGACAATCGGTTTTTGTGGTGTAACGATCTTTTTTGTAATCGGTGCAAGCCCACTTAAATGCTTTTTTACAGCTGCGATATGTTGCGGAGTCGTTCCACAACATCCGCCGATAAGACGAACACCTTCTGCGCGGAGCAGTGCAGCAGCACGACCGAAATACTCCGCTTCGGATACATAGACGATCCGGCCGTCTTCCACATCGAGCAGGCTAGCATTTGGAGCGGCCGATAGGAATGCACGCTCAGGTAATGTCACTTTTTCAAAAGCTTGAATCGTATGATAAGGGCCCAATCTGCAGTTGACGCCGACGACATCTGCACCGATTGTTTCAAGTTCATGTAACGCATCATTCAACAGCATCCCGTTTTTTAACACCCCGGGTTCATCCATTGAAACTTGTGCAATGATCGGTCGTTCCGTCATTGCGCGTAGTTCTTTCACAACAGCAGATAGCTCTTCGAAATCATAGTACGTTTCAAGCAACAGACCATCAGGATCGCCTGTCAACAATGAATTTGCCTGTTCGCGCACAATAGCAAGGACTTCCGGAATCGTTGCATCGCTTTTCCGGATGCCTCGTAAGCCGCCAATTGTTCCGAGTACGTATTGATTGCCCGGTGCAGCTGCGCGTTTGGCAATTTTAATTGCCGCTTCATTGAATTCTTTCACGCGGTCTTCCATGCCGTAGCGTGCAAGTTTGAACGCATTTGCACTATATGTGTTCGTCTGGATAATGTCTGCTCCAGCTGCTATGTAATCAAGATGAATCTTTTCAATGATATCGGGTTTTTCCACATTCAATTCTTCGTAGCAAAAGTCAATTCCATGCGAATAAAGTACAGTCCCCATTGCACCGTCCGCCACCAATACATTGTTCTTCAAGTTTTCTAGTAAGTTCATTATAAAATCATCCCTTTCCCCATTATGTGAGAGTTATAAGAAAATAGAAAAAAGCCTTCTCGAAAGAAGGCTTTGAAAATGCGATGGCTCGCTACCTCCTTATCTACCAGGTTTACACCTGCTGGAATTAGCACCTGACCATAAATGGCTGGTTGCTGAAGCGTCGACGGGCCAGTCCCTCGGCTTCTCTTGATAAGAAAATGATATTCAGTTGTTTGAATAATTTAACACATCATACCGCGAATAAGTTGTTCCGTCAACAGTTGGTTGAAATATGATAGAATGAGCATATGAATATGAGTGGAAGGTGAATACAGTGAGAATTTTTAAGTTTTCGGTTCCCATCGCGCTTCTCGTAGCGGGGATATCTTGGTATATGCTCAACTTGAACTTCCAGGAAGTGCCGGGTATGACCCGTATCTATATAACGCTTGGGGCTGCGGTTCTGAGTGGCATATTAGCTTACTTTCTATTTCCCAAAAGTGAAGACAAACAATAGTGTATGAAGTGCATCGACGGCGAATTTCTGCTGTCGTTTTTTTGTTGTGTTTTGTGTTAACCTTAAAAAATATACGGTTGACACATTTCGTTTAAACTTTTATCCTTATAGATATAAATTAAATCTAAGAGGTGCGTTATGACAACAGCAACAGCAAAACCAAAACAAAAAAGTGCAATGAGCGCGTTAAGTCTCGTCTACTGCGGAATGTTCGCAGCACTCATGATGATTGGCGCAAATATTACATCATTCGTTCCATTCCTAGTAGTAGGAGGCGTTCCAATTACTTTGCAGGCATTCTTTGCAGTACTTGCAGGACTTCTGCTAGGAAGCCGTCTAGGCCCAATTGCTATTACTGTTTATGTTGTAGTCGGTCTTGCAGGAGCTCCCGTATTCGCGAAATTCCAAGGAGGATTCAGCGCGATTCTACTACCGACTTTCGGATTTATTGTATCGTTCATCCTCGTCGCATATGTTGTCGGGAAGATCGTTGAAAAGAACGGCAGTATAGGAAGTTACGTTATTGCAGGACTTGTCGGTATGACGATTAATTACCTTATCGGTACGAATTGGATGTATTTCGCTTACAAGTTTTGGGCCAATGCACCTGATGTATTTACGTATAAGATTGCATGGGCTTGGATGGTTCCACCATTACCGAAAGATATTATCCTATCGATATTGGCAGGAATCTTCGGTCATAGAATGTATAAAGTGTTGAAAGTGAGGCGGGCGCATTGACGATCTATGGGGAATGGTCAGATCGTGTACTTGCTGGAGGAACGTTGACGGACGAAGAGGGACTCGCGATTTTGAATAGTCCTGATACAGACCTACTGCAACTTCTGCATGCATCATACAAAATTCGCAATTATTATTTTGGCAATAAAGTGAAACTCAATATGATTATTAATACAAAATCAGGATTATGCCCTGAAAACTGTGGCTACTGTGCACAGTCAATCGTCTCAAAAGCACCAATTGAAAAGTATGCGATGATGAAAAAAGAAGAAATCATCGAAGGTGCTGATCGCGCCGTCGCTGTGAATGCTGGAACGTATTGCATCGTTGCAAGTGGACGTGGACCCGTCAACCGGGAGCTTGAAATCGTTATCGATTCAGTAAAAGCGATCAAAGCAAAACATCAAGACATGACTGTTTGTGCATGCCTTGGCATCTTGAAGCCTGAGCAAGCAAAACGCTTGAAAGAAGCGGGTGTGGATCGCTATAACCACAACATCAACACATCCGCTGCGCACCATGAAAGCATTACGACGTCACACACATACGACGATCGAGTGAACACGGTCAACCACGCCAAAGAAGCGGGAATCTCGCCATGCTCTGGTGTCATTATCGGTATGCGTGAAACGAAAGAAGACGTCATCGCAATGGCGCGTAGCCTACATGCAATGGATGCAGATTCAATACCGGTCAACTTCTTGCATGCGGTGGATGGGACACCGCTTGAAGGGACAAACGAATTGACCCCGCTTTACTGCTTGAAAGTATTGTGCCTGTTCCGCTACATCAACCCGACGAAAGAAATTAGGATTTCGGGCGGGCGTGAAGTGAATTTACGGTCTCTTCAGCCACTTGGATTATATCCGGCGAACTCGATTTTCATCGGCGATTATTTGACAACTGCAGGTCAAGAAGGCGATCGCGATCGTCAAATGCTCGAGGATATGGGCTTTGAAATCGATTTAGAACCGCTCAATAAGGAAGCTGTCGTTAATTAACAATTTGATGTGAACTGTCTGCATGGTGGAGATCACCTAGTAGACAGTTTTTCTGTATGGAATGAAACGGATGGCGTATTCATACGTATACTTATAGGTGAACGGAATCTTTAATGGAAAAGAGTGAACGTATGATTAATCTATTACTATTTTCAATCGTCGCAGGTATTGTATCTGCGATTATCATTGTTCCCATCACATTTGTGTCAAAGGAAACGGAGAAACCGACTTTCAACCGGATTACAGCGCTTGCGGCTACAACAGTCCTCATTGCTGTCATCACATTCGGCATTTATTATTTAACTAATCTTGATCGCAATTGGACGTCAGCGTGGGCGTTGTTACTGGTTGTGACGATTATTGGAGTCGTGTTTGCCACAGGGAAGGAACGTACCATGAAAATGGTCCTCCTGCTAGTCTCATTGGCAGGAAGTGTATTCATATTGAGTGCGCCGCTTTTCAACGCCGACAAGAAATACGAAGCAGTCGAGATGGACCAGCAAGTAGAAATCAAGGCGTTCGACGAAACGAAAACACCGGCTAGTGTCCCACCGAAGTTCGCTCGGAATAAAATGAAGAAAGCATTCGGACAAGTGCCGAATACGAGCTATTACGAGCTTGGTCATTTGCAAACTCAAAAAGTGAATGACAAATTTGTCTATATTGCGCCCGTCGAGTTTTCAGGTTTATTCAAGTGGTGGAATGGCAAGACGACACCGGGTTATTTTACGATGAGTGCGACGGACTCCGCGGATAATCCCAAGTTCGTGAAGACGGAAATGGCCTATACGCCATCCTCGTTCTTCCATAAACAAGTGGAGCGACATATGCGCATGGAATTCCCTGAACTGATCTTTTATGGAGATGTGCAGTTGGAAATTGATGATGACGGGCATCCGCATTATATCCGCTCTTACGGAAAGTTCATCACGGCAAGGAATGGTTTTGACGTACAAGGGATTGTCATAGTCGATCCTGAAACAGGGGAAGTCGATCAATTCGCGTTAGCGGACATTCCTGATTACATCGACGGTGCCGTCTCGCCTGAAGCAGTCAGCCTTCAAAACAGCTACTTCGGGAATTATATCCACGGTTTCTGGAATTCAGTCGTCGGTAAAAAAGACGTGAAATTGCCGTCTGATGAAGGCACAGAATCGAATGTCAGTCCCGTATTCGATGAGAACGGGCATATGTTTTACTTCACAGACTTTACAAGTCCGAAAGAGGAAGTCGACTCGATGCTCGGCTACGCATTAACGGATGGACGCACTGGCGAAGCAACCTATTACACGGGCAATCTAGAAGAATCCTACATGGATTCCCAAGGTGCGCTCCAAATTATCGAGAAGAAATTCATTGAGAAGAAGTGGTCGGGTGAAATGCCTGTCCTCTACAACTTCTACGGCGAAGCAAGCTGGTTGACGCCAGTGCTAGACTCAAACGGATTCTTGCAAAACTACTTCATCGTCTCGGCAGCGAACCCTGAGATCTCTGTTTTTGCAAACTCACCTAACGAAGCGTTAAGACTATACAAAACGGCTTTACAACGCGGCGGTAGCTCTGTCGATGGTAGTTCCGGCGCAGTAGAAGAGAAAACCGTGGCAACAGTCTCAAGGGTATACAAAGAACGAGCAGGCGATTTCACGATCGTTTCAATCCTTGCGGAAGACGGAAAGAACTACATCGTCTCAACTGAAGCAGTTCCACTCGCCATTTATATTGAAGAAGGTGATCGGTTAGCCATCACGTACTTTGCAACAGGCGAACTGTTCCTGCCAGTGAAGGAACTGAAGAATAGTACGATTGAATGAAAGAAGGGTGCCCCCTAATCGGAGCACCCTTTTTCATTTATTCAAGAATAATTCGCCTTGAGGTCCTAGAGGAATGCCGAGCAAGTACCATACTGCGAATAGAATGATCCACATGATGGCGAAGGCAATTGAATAAGGCAGTAGGGAAGTCATGAATGTACCTATTCCGATTTTCGGATCGTATTTCTTCGCGAATGTCAGTGCAATGGCGAAGTATGCAAGCATCGGTGTAATTGGATTCGTTATGGAATCCCCGATTCGATACGCTGCTTGTGTCAATGCTGGACTATACCCCATAATCATGAACATCGGCACGAACACGGGAGCGAGAATTGCCCATTTAGCGGACGAGCTGGCAACAAGGAAGTTAATGAGTGCTGCAACTATGATGAAACCGATAAATAGCGGTAGACCTTTTAAACCCAATGCTTCAAGCGTTTCAGCCCCTTTAATGGCTACGATAGGACCTAGATTACTCCAGTTGAAGTAAGCAATCATTTGTGCGGCAACAAAAGCGATGACGATATACATGCCCATACCAGACATGGCCTTCGCCAAATGATCTGCAAAATCCTTTGAATTATTTACTGTCTTGACGATTTTTCCATAAATTATAGAAGGAACAAGGAACAATATCATCATCAATGGCACAAGGCTATCCATGAGTGGAGATGTCGTCAAACTGCCTGTTTCAGGATGACGTAATAGCGCCCCTTCTGGAATTGATAGGGCTAATACTGTACCGATGATGAGTACAACGGAAAGTGCGGCCCATAAAAAGCCTTTTTTTTCAACAGCTGAAACTGGTTCTAGTTCCTCGGTAATCCCGTGATATTTACCAAGTCTGGGTTCAACAATCTTGGTCGTAACAAACACGGCGACAGGGACTAAAACTAAAGCGGATACTGCTAAAAAGTAATAGTTCATCCCAGGGTTCCCTGAGTAAGTAGGGTCGTAAATATGTGCACCGATTTCTGTGAACCCGTATACAAGCGGATCCAAAACGTTAATAATCAAATTTGCTGAAAATCCTCCAGCGACAGAAGCATATGCTGCGGCAAGGCCGGCAATCGGGTGTCTGCCGAGGGCAATGAAAATCATCGCGACAATCGGAGGTAATACTACCATCGCTGCATCAGCCGCCGCATTTCCTAAAATTGCAACAAGCACGATTGTAGGCAAAATAATCTTTTTTGGTGCGTTTAATATTGTTGTCTTCATCACAGTTGCGATTAAACCGGTAGACTCTGCAAGCCCTACCCCTAACATGACGACAAGAACGAGGCCAAGAGGTGGGAAACTAGTAAAGTTTTTCACTAAGTTAGTTAAAATCATAATTAGGCCAGCACCATTTAATAAGTTGACAACCTTTACTTCATCACCTGTGCCAGGGTTTATAGCTGTTGTTCCAAGTGCTCCGAAAATAGCGGAGCAAACTAAAATTAGACCAGCAATATAGACGAAAAGCATGACTGGATCGGGCAACTTATTCCCGTACTTTTCAATGAAATCTAGAAATCTGTTAAAAACCCCTTTTTTGCGTGTTTTTGCTTCCAATCCCCATTCCCCCTTCTTAAAAAGACTTCTTCCTAGTAACGTATTAAATTATAATTATGATTATACCATGTATTTAGATAAATAAAATAACTAACTTGGTTAGTAAGGATTACATACTAAAGATTTGAAAGGAATTACCTGATAAATGAGCTAATCATATGAAAACCTTTACTTGGCCTAAGGGTTTTCTCTTTTTTTATGGAAATGAATCATGAATAACAAAACACCGTTCCAATGCATGCAACCTTTCTTTGCAAAATAAGTCTGATTAATCAATGATTGCTCGATTCGTCAAGGGAAAATAGAACAATTAAGAGCTAGTTTGTCGGATTGAATCACCTATGGGGGGTAGCCATGCAAAAATTAATCGAGAACTATAAAGGATTACTGCTTTTCATGTTTGTGTATTGGGTTGTCTGTTTTGTCATGCTATTTAAGGAATCAAATTTCCTATATTTCATGTTGCCTTGGAATACCTTTTTAGCACTATTGCCTTTGGTTTTCATTATGAAAGCAGAAATGGCGATCAGGCAGAGAAAGGTTGGTTGGCCAGCTTTTTGGATCATTCTCTGGTTGCTCTTCTTCCCAAATTCGGTTTATGTGATAACTGATTTCATTCACATAACAAACGATAAATTCTTGTGGCTTGTAGAGGTTGAGCCCTTTTCTTCGGATGCTAGGGTTGCATACAGTCACGAGATTATGGTGTGGGCAAAGCTGTTTGTTATTGGAGCGGGCTTCCTTTTCGCTCTATTGGCTGGGCTTGAGTCCGTCTATAAATTAGAACGGCTCAGCAGAAAGAAGTATTCTACTATTATCTGTTTTTCAGGATTGGCAATGCTTTCTTTACTTACAGGACTAGGCGTGTATATCGGACGATTTTTACGTTTCAATAGCTGGGATATCCTTGCCAACCCGATTCAACTAGTTAGACAAGTTCTCGGAATTGATGCATTTGCAGTTCAGTTCATAGCTGTTTTTGCGTGTTTTGTCTTTGGCGGTTATGTGCTCTATAGGACGCTTAGAAAAAGTGCCGATTAAATAAAAGGGCCAAATTAAACGAATGACGTTGGAGAATTTCATTTATAAAGTAGGAGGTGAAGCGATGTTTAAAGTTATCATTTTAATTCTTTTTTTAATTTCGATGTACCTACTTCTTTTAAAAGAAAAGCGGGTTGTCAGAGTTTTACTGATTCTTTACTTTACTTTGTTATCGGTCCTATTTTTAACCGGAATCTCTAAAATTACGGAGAAGTATCATCTGTATCAGGGACCTGTTCCTGATGAGGGATTTCGAGTCTTGGGTGACTGGGTAGGAACGTTTTCATATTTCTTCATTATCCCGGTGTTTGTTGTCGTCTCCTGTGTAACGTTTAAATTGGCGAAACGAATAATTCAAAACAATAGAGTACGTATTGTTGTTTATCTATTGTGGCTGATGTTCCTCCTGGCAGTCAGTTTTATTTCCTTTTTTATCTTTACGCTGATTTTTTATGGTTTTGCCCCTTGATGAATTCAGGGGAATCTGTTGTAGAGAAACAACACAAGTTTGATTAAGTGCATGTGTATGATCAATGTTTTTGTTTTCATCAACGTTCAATTACTTATGGTCGGAGTTGCACAGCCCGACTCCATCGGAATTAAAAGTATTGAAATGTTTCCAGTTATTAAAGAAGAGTTGTGACTTAAATTGGGGCGATTGCAAGCCCTCCGGAAAGTGTAAGGCTGGAACGTAGATCAACGTTTGTAAGATTATATTATGTCTTGTAATACTAAAGACTTTGTACAACATAAGGAGGCGTTTGCGGGATAAAAGTTTTGTACGGATTCAGTGATTGGGTCAAAATGTATTGAAGTAAAAATAACTAGGTTTGGTCGGAAGGATTATGGTATGAAGACACATCATTTGATATATGTAGCCTTTATATGGGTAGTACCTATTCTACTTTCCTGGCATGCCTTTAGAAAAATGAATGAAAAGGAACGCCAAGAAATCATAATAGGAATTAAACACCCTTTATTTATTTTAAGTATTCTCCCACTTATTATCGGGTTTCTTGTATTTTTGACTGGTTCAGTTTTTGCATTAGGATCAAGGATAATGCAAAATTTCGGAATTAGTTTAGTGTTTTTTGGATGGTTCGTGTTGTGGGTAGTAAACTTGATGAAAAAAAACGAAAGTGTAACAAAAAGTCTTTCTATGATTGTTGTAGGCATATTCGGCGTTATCGTTTATATATATCTGTTTTAAGCAATCGGGTGCGTTGCGGGATAAGTATTGTGCCTCAATCGGGCCATTTTATTTAGGGAAATACAGAATGTGTGGAGGTTGTTTATTATAAATACCGATCAAGATAGATACTTTTTAGAGTTGGCTCTTGATGAAGCAGAAAAGGCATTGAATGAGAATACCTATCCAGTTGGGGCTATTATAGTTGATGAAAAAGGAAATATAATTGCAAAAGGACGCAATAAGGTACATCCCCAACAAGATGCAACTGCTCACGCCGAAATTGATGCTATTCGTAATGCTGGGGAATCAATATTTAATGCTAAAATTAATGGTGAAAAGTTTACAATATATTCTTCATTGGAACCTTGTCCAATGTGTACTGGTGGAATTCTGTTTGCCAAAATAAAAAAGGTTGTTTGGCTACTAAATGACGATGTAGGTTTTGGTGGTTACAAAAAAATCAAAGATGCAAAAGTCTTTGATAGGAAGTTCAGTGAAATTGAAGCTATTGAAGAACCTTATGATGATTTAAAGAAAAGACAAATGGAATTAATGGGTAAATGGTCAGCAAATCCTAATAATGTTACTAACTTACGGAAGGCTGTTATTCTATAATAGGGTGCGATTGTGTGATAATTTCTAAGCCGACACTTAGTTAATCTTCGTTGCAGCCGGCGACTCTGGGAGGATCAGCGAAAGCCGTAACGAAGAACGGCTTTTGCGAGACAAAGCGTTAGCTTTTCGAGCATATCTTTGCAATTGCATTGAGACCCTGGACGTAGCGGAGCGAAGGAAGCGGCACAAGCCTCGCCCTCCAGAACGCGTCCGGCTGCAACGCAGATTAACGTGTTTAATCCTATTCCAGATTCAGGCGCGTTAAATGAATAAAGGTATAAAAACAGGCAGCCCCCAAAAAATTGGGGGCTGCCTGTTTGCTTCTTCTATATTATTTACTAACCTCAAAGGCTTTTAAGATATTCTCCTTGTCTTCCTTATCGAAAAACAATACTTTATCAGCTGGGTCGTATTGATCGCCGTAAAATGTCTCATCCTTATACGTATGGAATTCCTCATACGTTGTCTTCATTGCTTCGTAAACGGATACTTCATCTGCATCCGTCGGCGACCAGAACAGGATCTCCATCTCATTATGCTCGCCAGTTGCGAGCGATCTGCGACGATATCCGATTTTACTTGCATGGTGGAAATGCTCGCGCGCGTAAAACTTCAAACGTTTCTCGCTGTCCGTATCTTCATAATCAATTGGCTCGACTTCTAAAATAATCGGTTTCCCTTTCGCCTTCAATGAATCCAGAAGCTTACGTCCAAGTCCCGCACCACGTGATTGCGCTGAAACAAATAGATAATCGATGAAGACGAACGTTTCAGTCTCAACAAACATAAGGACATGATGTGGGCCTTCTTCTTTTAAATAGACATTTTTCTTGTCTTTAAGAAGCGCGTCCATATGCTCCTTTGACTTCATTTCTTCAATTGGGAAATACTCACTAAGTTTGTCATACCAGTTCATGTTGAAAATTCTCCTCCATAGGTATCTGTGTACCGGGAGCTTTTTGTTTGGGGATTGTAAAAGAGAGTGAATCCAAAAGGACAGATTGCTTCAGGCGTAGAAAGACGATTGTTTGCCTCAATCGAATCCATCCATCCTTTTGAACGCAACTCTGTGAAGAGGAAAAAAGAGGTCAGAAAAAAATCCTCAACTACTCACTTACCCTTTATCCAAAATTCTTAAACCTTTTTGAATCAAAAATTGCTTTTTCGTTGCAACCATCCCATTTTTTCATGTACAATTAAGTCAAAGATAGTCAAAGTCAATGACTTATCACCAAGCAGAAAGAGGTGAGAACATGCGAAACATTTCTGACATTATTGAAGGATATTTGAAGGCCATTATCGAAAAGGAAGATAGCGGAACTATTGAAATAAAACGTAGCGAAGTGGCAGAGAAGTTTTCATGCGTCCCTTCACAGATTAACTATGTCATTAATACTCGTTTTACAGTGGAACGCGGTTATGCAGTTGAATCTAAACGGGGAGGCGGAGGATATATCCGCATTTATCGTGTTCAAACAAACTCCTCTAAAGAGTTGATCGAGCATATTATTGGAGGTATCCAGCAAGGCGCATCGAATACGATGGCTGAAGATATCGTCCTTAGATTACTTGAAGAGGATGCAATTACGGAACGCGAAGCCCGCATTATTATGGCGGCAGTCGACCGAACGACATTGCAATATCCATTACCAGAACGAGATGTTATGCGAGCGCGAATTTTGCAGGCGATCCTCATGACACTCATATATACAGAAATGAAATAGAATCCGATATCGATGAGGTGACAGACGATGATTTGTGACAATTGTAAAGAACGGCAAGCTTCCGTAATTTTGACACAAGAGAATGAAGGCGTGAAGACAGAGCGTCATTTATGCGAAAAATGTGCATTCCAATCTCAGATGTTTCATTTAGATCCAAGTCAGGAACCGTTGTCTATTCAACAGTTCTTATCCCATTGGTTTGGTGGAATTGATTCCATGCAGTCATTGCAACAATCGAAGGAAGGGATACCTGAAGGTCCAACATGTCCTGATTGCGGGTTAACATTTAAAAGGTTTCTCGATATCGGTAAATTTGGCTGTCCAACTTGCTACAGTACGTTTAAAGAACGATTGCCGAGAATTTTTAGCAAATTGCATAACGGACATATGTCTCATACCGGAAAGATTCCGGTTTCATTCAACGAGTTGTTTGCTGTGAAAAAGAAAATTGAAGAGATCAGGGCGGACATGCAAGAAGCGATACAGGCAGAACGTTTCGAAGATGCCGCGTTACTGCGCGACGAAGTGAAAGCGTTGAAGTCAAGGTTAGCGACTTGCCAAGATGGAGGTGGAGATGCTGATGTCAATTAATAAATTCATGAAAGGCTCAGTTGCTGGATGGATGAAGGCAAGTGGAGAGCATGCAGATATCGTCATGTCCACAAGAATACGTCTAGCGCGCAATTTGAGAGGACATCTATTCCCGATAGCGTCTAATCCGGAAGATGCGAACCAAGTGGATGAAGTAGTTAAGGAAGTACTGCTTAATTCTGGAGAAAAAGGGTATGAATATATGAGAATGTCCGATGTTCCTTTGCTTGATCGTCAAATACTTGTGGAAAAGCATTTGATTAGCCCGCAATTGACTGATTCGAAACGTAATGGAGCTGTCATTCTCTCGGAAGATGAAACGGTTAGTCTCATGATCAATGAAGAAGACCATATTCGTATACAGTGCATTTATCCTGGATTTCAGCTGGAAAACGCCTACGAGCATGCAGATTCGGTTGATAATGAGCTCGAAGACAAACTTCCTTATGCCTTTGATGAGGAGTTTGGCTATTTGACAAGTTGCCCATCCAATACAGGGACGGGTATGCGGGCATCGGTCATGATGCATTTGCCTGCATTGACGATTACGAAGCAAATTGATCGTATCATTCCAGCCGTCACGCGTCTTGGAATGGTTGTCAGAGGAAGTTATGGCGAAGGAAGCGAAGCGCTCGGCAATATTTATCAAATTTCGAATCAGACGACATTAGGTAAAACGGAAAAGGAAATTTTAGCTGACCTTAAAAACGTGGCGTTACGGCTCATCGCACATGAAAGGCGATCCCGTGAAGTGTTGCTGGCAAAGTCCAAAATTGCGCTCGAAAACAAACTGTTCAGGTCACTTGGCATCATCAAGTATGCACGATTACTCCCATCTGGCGAAGCGGCTCGATGTCTGTCAGATGTCCGTCTTGGTATTGATCTCGAAATCATACAAGACATCGACATGTCCATCTTGAATGAACTGATGATTTTCATGCAACCAGGTTTCTTGCAGCAATATGCTAGAACGGAATTGACCGCTGAAGAGCGGGACATTTTCCGCGCGGATCTGTTCCGGGAGCGATTGAGTGTAAACCAGGTATCTGAAAGAGAAGATAGTGGAGAGTGAGCAACAATTTTGCGTGTCGCTCTTCTTTTAATTATACTTAAGTCAAAGATAGTCAAAGTCAATTTCTTGACGAAGGGTTGCTAGTCGATTTATTTGAATAGAGTAAAAGAGATTAGTATTCCACACTTTCGGGGGTGGAGAATAATATAGACGTTAAATAGAAGGAGTGGAATGGATATGATGTTCAATCGGTTTACACAACGTGCACAAAAAGTTTTGCAATTAGCGCAAGAAGAAGCGATTCGTATGAAACACGAATCGATCGGTACAGAACATATCTTGCTTGGACTCATACGTGAAGGTGGCGGCATTGCGGCGAAGGCATTGGAAGCAATTGACGTCAGTTTTGATACAATTGAAAAAGGTGTAGAAAGCCTTGTCGGTTCAGGTTCAAAGGAAGTCGGACCAATTGTTCACTATACACCGAGAGCGAAAAAAGTCATCGAGCTTTCTGTCGATGAATCGCGTAAATTGGGTCATTCCTATATTGGTACAGAGCATATTCTCCTCGCGCTGATTCGTGAAGGGGAAGGCGTTGCTGCACGCGTGCTGAACAATGCAGGTGTCAGCTTAAACCGTGCAAGACAGCAAGTCCTTCAATTGTTAGGAAGTAACGATGCCTCAGTTGGTTCGACAGGCACTTCTTCATCTGCCTCCACACCTACACTCGATAGTCTAGCGCGTGATTTGACAGAAGTGGCACGTGAAGGTTCGCTCGATCCGGTTATCGGAAGAGGTAAAGAAATTACAAGAGTCATTGAAGTATTAGCGCGACGTACGAAAAACAACCCTGTGCTGATCGGGGAGCCGGGTGTCGGTAAAACAGCTGTCGCAGAAGGTCTTGCGCTTCAGATTGTGAATAATGAAGTACCTGAAATCCTTCGTGATAAGCGTGTGATGACGTTGGATATGGGGACGGTTGTAGCTGGTACGAAATATCGCGGTGAGTTTGAAGACCGTATGAAGAAAGTGATGGAAGAAATCCGTCAAGCAGGCAATATCATTCTATTCATTGATGAATTGCATACATTAATCGGAGCGGGGGGAGCGGAAGGCGCAATCGATGCGTCGAACATTCTTAAGCCATCCCTCGCACGTGGCGAGTTGCAATGTATTGGTGCTACGACGTTAGATGAATACCGTAAGTATATCGAAAAGGATGCGGCACTTGAACGTCGTTTCCAACCGATACAAGTTGATGAACCGACTGTTGATGAAACGATTTTAATTATTAGAGGCTTACGTGATCGTTATGAAGCCCATCACCGTGTGAAAATAACGGATGAAGCAATCGATGCGGCGGCGAAAATGTCTGACCGCTATATTTCCGACAGATTCTTGCCGGATAAGGCGATTGATCTAATTGACGAAGCAGGATCGAAAGTGCGCTTGCGTTCGTATACAACACCACCGAATTTAAAAGAACTTGAGGCGAAACTTGAAGCGGTGCGTCATGAAAAGAATGCCGCGGTGCAAGCCCAGGAATTTGAAAAGGCGGCTTCATTCCGCGATAAAGAACAGAAAATGAAAGAAGAACTTGAAAGTACGAAGACAGAATGGAAAGAAAAGCAAGGCAAGAAGGAATCAGAAGTGACGGTCAATGATATTGCTGAAGTCGTGGCGATGTGGACAGGAGTTCCTGTTTCTAAAATTGCTGAGACAGAATCTGCGAAACTGTTGAACATGGAAGAACTGTTGCATGAGCGTGTTATTGGTCAAAGTGAAGCGGTGACAGCTATTTCAAGAGCAATCCGTCGAGCACGAGCGGGACTTAAAGATCCTAAACGTCCAATCGGTTCATTCATCTTCCTTGGACCAACGGGTGTCGGGAAGACGGAACTTGCAAGAGCGCTAGCTGAAGCGATGTTCGGTGATGAGGATGCGATGATTCGTATTGATATGTCTGAGTATATGGAGAAGCATGCGACATCTCGTCTTGTTGGTTCACCTCCGGGGTATGTAGGTTACGAAGAAGGCGGCCAGTTGACTGAGAAAGTTCGTAGAAAGCCGTATTCAGTCGTCTTATTGGATGAAATTGAAAAGGCGCATCCGGATGTTTTCAATATTCTCTTGCAAGTGTTAGAGGATGGCAGGTTGACTGATTCGAAAGGGCGAACAGTCGATTTCCGTAACACAGTCGTCATTATGACGTCGAACGTCGGTGCTGAAGCGTTGAAACAGAATCGCTATGTCGGATTCAATTTACAAGATGGCAAAAAAGATTACGAAGGTATGAAATCGAGTATGCTTGATTCATTGAAAAAAGCCTTCCGTCCTGAGTTCTTGAACCGTGTGGATGAAATGATTGTCTTCCATTCACTCGAGAAAGAACATTTGCAAAAGATTGTGTCACTTATGTCTAGTGAGCTGACAAAGCGCCTTGCAGAACAGGAAATTACACTAGATTTGACAGAGGCGGCGAAATTGAAAATCGCGGACGAAGGATATGATCCGGATTACGGAGCGCGTCCATTGCGTCGTGCATTGCAGAAACATATTGAAGATCGCTTATCTGAAGAATTGTTAAAAGGTACTGTATTGACAGGTGGTACCGTAATTGTTGATGTGGAAGATGACAAATTCGTCGTAAAGACTGAGCGCGAAGCAGTAGCGGAAAATCAATAAAAAGGATGGTCCTTCCGTAGAGTTCGCTATTCTACGGAATCGGGCCGTCTTTTTTTCTTATGGAGGGTGTTATGGCAAAACGGAAAACGAAATTCATGTGCAGAGATTGCGGATATGAATCGCCTAAATGGATGGGTAGATGCCCAGGTTGCGGCGAATGGAATACGATGGATGAAGAAGTTGAAATCGTCAGTAAAGGTCCGCGCGGCGCATTCCAACACACTGCGAATATCCAGCAGAAAGCAATGCCGATCAGCGCGATACAGACTGCAGAAGAACCACGTGTCAAAACAGAGTTGAAAGAACTGAACCGTGTACTTGGTGGAGGAATTGTTCCGGGGTCGCTGATTTTAATCGGTGGAGACCCGGGTATAGGTAAGTCAACATTGCTGTTGCAAGTGTCTTCTTTGCTGGCGAACCAAAACGAGAGAACATTGTACATATCGGGCGAGGAATCGATACGGCAGACGAAGTTGCGAGCTGAACGACTTGGTGTCGCTTCGGATGAATTGTATATTTATGCTGAAACCGATTTGGCGAAGATTCATGAAACGATAAACGATGTGAAACCGAAATTTGTCATTGCCGATTCAATTCAGACGATCCATCATCCGGAAGTTACATCGGCGCCTGGCAGTGTATCGCAAGTGAGGGAATGTACGGCAGAGTTAATGCGCATTGCGAAGACGCAAAACATAGCGATTTTCATTGTCGGACACGTAACGAAAGACGGACAAATTGCAGGTCCGAGACTTCTTGAGCATATGGTGGATACTGTTCTGTATTTTGAAGGAGAGCGTCATCATACGTATCGGATTTTGCGGAGTGTAAAAAACCGATTCGGTTCGACGAATGAAATTGCGATATTTGAAATGTTGCAATCCGGTTTGAAAGAAGTGTTGAATCCGTCTGAGTTATTTTTGCGGGAAAGGTCGCAAGGGGCAGCCGGTTCAACGGTCGTTGCGTCAATGGAAGGAACGAGGCCTATACTTGTTGAAATTCAAGCGCTCGTCACGCCTTCAAGTTTTAACTATCCAAAACGAATGGCAACCGGCCTAGACCAAAACCGCGTATCACTTCTCATGGCGGTCCTTGAAAAAAGGATGGGGATGTTACTGCAAGCACAAGATGCTTACATAAAAGTAGCAGGCGGTGTAAAGCTCGACGAACCGGCAATCGATTTGGCTGTCCTTGTTAGCATTGTATCCAGTTACCGTGACGCAGCGCCCGGAGTTACTGATTGCTTTATCGGCGAAGTTGGCTTAACTGGAGAAGTGCGCCGAGTTTCACGCATTGAACAACGAGTTATTGAAGCTTCGAAATTAGGATTTGAGCGAGCCATTATTCCAAGTTCCAACATCGGTGGTTGGGATTTCCCAGAAGGTATTAATGTTGTCGGTGTCGAAACGGTAAGTGAAGCGTTGAATTTAGCCTTTAAATAAACAAGAGGTAGTAAGCGACTGAGGTCGGAACTTTCACCGCCGGGATACAGTCCTATAAATGGGAATAAATTTCCCGGCATTGGATGGTTCGCAACTGCGTTAAATAGGGAAAACATGTATAGTTAGCATTATTGAATGGAGGTGTAAGGCATGTTGAGAAGAGTTGTACAGATTGGGTTACTGCTCGTCGGAGGGACGCTTGGCGTTTTATTCTTACCGTATTTATTCACTTTATCCACTTTTACTTCCCAGCCGATGATCGATAATCCTTATGTATCTGCAGTAGTAGGTGCATTGCTGTTGTTTGTGCTTGGTATTTTTATTGTAGATCCGATTGTGAATTTCATTAAATGGATGGAAGATTTATTGTTAAAAGCACCGATTTTCGACTTGCTGTTTGGAACAATTGGATTGGTTGTCGGATTGATAGTGGCGTTTCTTGTTAGTTATGGGTTAAGCAGTTTGCAGATTCCGTTCATCACATCGGTCCTATCGTTTCTGCCAGCAATTCTTTCGATTCTGCTCGGTTATCTCGGTTTTCAAGTAGGATTCAAGAAACGTGATGAACTTCTACGTTCAGTTATTTCGATGAGAACCCCTGCACCAAAGAAGAAAGACGGTAGTGAAATCATCGTTCAATCGGATTCAAAGCTGAACAAAATTCTAGATACGAGTGTCATTATTGACGGCCGCATAGCGGATATCGCTTCAACCGGTTTTCTCGAAGGGGTTCTCGTAGTCCCACAGTTCGTTTTGACCGAACTACAACATATCGCTGATTCCTCTGATTCCTTGAAAAGGACAAAAGGAAGACGTGGGTTAGATGTGCTAAAGCGTATGCAGACCGATGAAGGACCTAGTATTTTAATAACTGAAGAAGACTTTGCGGATGTCGCAGAAGTGGATTTGAAGTTAGTACGTCTAGCAAAAAGCATGAACGGTTTAGTTGTAACAAATGATTTTAATTTGAATAAGGTTGCTGCACTCCATGGTGTGCAAGTGCTAAATATTAATGATTTGGCGAATGCCGTGAAACCGGTTGTCATACCTGGAGAAGAGATGCATGTCGTCGTTATTAAAGATGGTAAAGAGCATAACCAAGGCATTGCTTATTTAGATGATGGCACGATGATTGTCATTGAAGAAGGTAGATCACATATCGGGAACCCAATTGACGTCGTTGTCACAAGTGTGTTGCAAACCTCTGCTGGTCGGATGATTTTTGCGAAGCCGAAAAATGGCAAGCCGACAAAAACGTCATAAGGAAGATGGGAACGGTTATGAAAAAGTATACAGTGTTAATTCCTGCAGCAGGAAGTGGTAGTCGAATGGGTGCCGGCTTTAATAAGTTGTTCCTTGAACTTGTCGACAAGCCGATTCTCATTCACACATTAGAAGTGTTTGAAAACGATCCATCGTGCGAAGGTATGATTTTGTCTGTGAAGGAAGAAGAACGATTAGACATTAGCCGGATGATTGCACAATTCGGGATAACGAAAGTGAAGATGCTTGTTGAAGGTGGAGCAGAGCGGCAACAAAGTGTTGCCGCTTGCATCCATGCACACCCATCAAATGGCATTATTCTTGTGCATGATGCTGCAAGGCCTTTCATTAGACATGAAGTAATCAGACAGCTTGTTGAAACGGCCGATGTACAAGGAGCAGCAATTGCCGGTGTGCGCGTGAAGGATACAATGAAAACGGCAAGTGATACTATTGTTGAGGGGACGATTGACCGTTCGACGTTGTGGTCGATTCAAACACCTCAAGCATTCCGCTATGAGGTTTTAAAAGAAGCATCAGATAAGGCGGAGGCAGATGGATTTCTTGGGACGGATGAGTCAATGATTGTTGAGCGACTCGGTTTCCCCGTCCATATTGTAGAGAGTGCGTATGACAATGTTAAAATGACGACAAAAGAGGACCTCCTGTTTGGTGAGGTTCTCTTGAAACATAGACGGCAGGAGGATGTATAATGATTCGTATAGGACAAGGGTTTGACGTTCATGAATTCGAGGTAGGTCGGCCACTTATAATAGGCGGCATAACAATTCCGCACGACAGAGGACTGACAGGGCATTCCGATGCTGACGTATTATTGCATACAATTACAGATGCAGCACTTGGTGCAATTGGCGAAGGGGATATCGGACGTCATTTTCCAGACACCGATGCTGCTTTCAAAGATGCAGATTCAGCAGTTTTGTTGGAAAAAGTATGGACGATTGTCGAATCGAAAGGTTATAAGTTAGGAAATGTCGATTGTACGATTATGGCGCAGAAGCCGAAGATGGCTCCCCATATTGAGACAATCCGTGCGCGTGTAGCGGAATTGCTGCAAGCAGATATCTCACAAGTGAATGTCAAAGCTACAACGACGGAGAAGCTTGGTTTTGTAGGCAGAGAGGAAGGAATTGCTTCTATGGCGACAATCCTTCTTCTGAAAGATGGAGAAATGTAATAATGGGAAGCCTCCTTTTAAAAAAGTGCATGCAGTGATAAAATAATAGTGCAAACAAACAGGAACGGAGATGCTATACAATGACAACAGAAGTACGAGTGCGTTATGCGCCAAGTCCAACTGGCCATTTACATATCGGAGGGGCCCGAACGGCTTTATTCAATTATCTATTTGCAAAACACCACGGTGGAAAATTTATCGTCCGCATCGAGGATACGGATATTGCGCGTAATATTGAAGCAGGAGAACTTTCGCAACTGGACAATTTAAAATGGCTCGGTATCGACTATGACGAGTCCGTGGATATTGGCGGAGAGTATGGACCTTATCGCCAAATGGAACGTCTGGATATTTACGAAAAATATGCGCAAGATATCCTTGCAAGTGGAAATGCGTATAAATGTTTCTGTACGACGGAAGAGTTGGATGCTGAACGTGAAAAACAGAAAGCTTCAGGTATTGCAGCGCCGATGTATACAGGGACGTGCCGTCATCTAACTGCTGATCAGGTTGCTGAAAAAGAATCAGCAGGTATGCCATATACGCTTCGCATGCGTGTTCCTGAAAACGTCACTTATACAGTCGATGATCTCGTGCGAGGGGAAGTTGCATTCGAATCACAAGACGTTGGTGATTGGGTAATTGTCAAAGCAAATGGTATTCCGACATATAACTTTGCGGTAGTCATTGATGATTATCTTATGAAGATTACACACGTTTTCCGTGGTGAAGAGCATTTAACGAACACACCGAAGCAACTAATGGTTTCTGATGCTTTCGGTTGGGAATACCCGCGCTTCGGTCACATGACGCTAATTGTCAATGAAGACCGCAAGAAATTGTCGAAACGAGACGAATCGATCATTCAATTCATCTCCCAATATAAGGACCTCGGCTACTTGCCGGAAGCGATGTTCAACTTCTTCGCATTACTCGGATGGTCTCCGGGCGGTGAGGAGGAAATCTTCTCGCGTGAAGAACTGATTAACCTGTTCGATGAAAGTCGCTTGTCTAAATCACCATCTATGTTCGATAAGACGAAATTGACATGGATGAACAATCAGTACGTGAAGAAATTGAGTCTCGACGAAGTAATCGAATTAACATTACCGCATCTTCAGGCTGCGGGTCTCGTGAAAGAAGAAATGACTGAAGAAGAACGTAATTGGGTGCATGACTTGATTGCGCTCTATCAAGCTCAGTTAAGCTATGGAGCGGAAATTGTCGAATTGACCGCCCAGTTCTTTACGGATGCTATTGAATATGATGAACAATCCAGTGAAATACTTGCTGGTGAACAAGTGCCGGAAGTGATGGCTTCATTCCAGAAACAACTGTCAGATCTTGAAACGTTCGATCCTGATTCCATTAAAGCAGCGATAAAAGCTGTGCAAAAAGAAACAGGCCATAAAGGCAAGAATTTGTTCATGCCTATCCGTGTTGTTGCAACAGGGCAAGCGCATGGTCCGGAGTTGCCGGATTCCATCGCTCTTATCGGTAAAGAAAAAACAATCGAACGCGTATCGAAATATGCAAAAGCATAAGTTGATTGACTTCTTGCATAATATATGTAGAATTGATGTACATTCAATAAAAAGTAAAGCACGACAAATAGCAAAGCGTTGAGAAGGATAAGTACATACTGCATGCTCTTCAGAGAGGATCATCATCGGCTGTAAATGATCCGGGCCGCTGCAATATGGAAATGCCCCTTTGAGCTCCGAGCCGAACGATTGAGTAGGCCGGACGTATGACCTGCGTTACAGGTATTAAGCGGAAAGAGAGCTCACTCTCTTTCAAGCGGAGTGGAACCGCGCATCTATTGCGTCTCTGTCTATTTATGGACAGAGGCGTTTTTGTGTTTTAAAGATGATGAAAAGGAGGCGAAGAAGCGGTGTTCGGAAGGATGAAAGAAGATATCAACTGCATTTTTGAGCAGGACCCCGCAGCACGCAGTACATTGGAAGTGATTCTTACTTATTCAGGACTTCATGCGGTCTGGTGGCATCGTATTGCTCATGTTTTCTACAAAAGAAGGTTGCTGTTTCTAGCACGGGCTATTTCGCAGATCAGCCGCTTCTTCACAGGTATCGAAATCCATCCTGGAGCAACGATCGGACGTCGTCTATTCATTGACCATGGAATGGGCATCGTCATCGGTGAAACGTGTGAAATCGGTGATGATGTAACGTTGTACCAAGGTGTCACGCTTGGTGGCACGGGCAAAGAAAAAGGAAAGCGTCATCCGACACTTGGTAATAATGTGCTTGTAGCGTCAGGAGCAAAAGTGCTCGGTTCCATTAGTATTGGAGACAATAGCAAGGTGGGGGCGGGATCTGTCGTCTTAATCGATGTGCCGGCCGATTCGACGGTCGTCGGAATACCTGGGAAAGTCGTCATGACGAATGGTGTCCGTGTAAAAAGCCGACATGATCATTCGCACATGCCTGATCCTATAACAGACACATGCAACCGGTTGGAAAAAGAAATTGCTTTATTGAAACAGCGCATAGAAGAACTTGAGAACAGGGAAGGGGAAAACGATGAGCATTCAATTGTATAATACGTTAACACGAAAGAAAGAGCAGTTCGTTCCGATGGAAGAAGGAAAAGTGAAAATGTACGTGTGCGGGCCGACCGTCTATAACTATATTCATATCGGTAACGCAAGACCAGTCATTGTATTTGATACAGTGAGACGTTATTTGGAGTACCGCGGTTATGAAGTGAATTACGTATCGAACTTTACGGACATCGATGACAAGATCATCAATACAGCGAAGGAACTTGGCGAGGAGGTAGGCGAGCTGACTACCCGTTTTATCGATGCCTATTTTGAAGATGTCGGAGCTCTCGGCTGCGGGAAAGCAGACGCTCATCCGCGTGTTACTGAACATATCGATGATATTATCGCGTTCATACAAGTGTTAATCGACAAAGGATTTGCATACGTCGCGCAAGGTGATGTGTATTATCGTACACGTAAGTTTGATGGCTACGGAAAATTGTCTCATCAGTCGATTGATGAATTGAAAGTTGGCGCAAGAATTGAAGATAGTGGTATTAAAGAAAACGCCCTTGACTTCGCACTATGGAAATCCGCTAAAGAAGGCGAAATCGCATGGGATACGCCTTGGGGTGCAGGTCGTCCGGGTTGGCACATTGAATGTTCCGTCATGGCTCGAGAACATTTAGGTGATACGATTGATATCCATGCGGGTGGACAGGATTTAACGTTCCCTCACCATGAAAACGAAATCGCTCAATCCGAAGCGATGACAGGCAAGCAGTTTGCGCGTTATTGGATGCATAATGGATACATTAACATCGATAATGAGAAGATGTCCAAATCACTTGGAAACTTCGTGCTTGTCAATGATATCCGTAAACAGATCGATCCAAAAGTGTTACGGTTCTTCATGCTCTCCGTCCATTACCGCCATCCGGTAAACTTCTCACAAGATCTCGTTGAGGGTGCATCAAATGGCTTGGATCGCATAAATACTGCTTATACTAACTTGAAATACCGTCTTGAAAAATCCGCCGATCTCGGAGACCAACAAGATATTTGGAAGTTTAAAGTGGGTGAAAGCGTCCGTCAATTCGAAGTTGCAATGGATGATGACTTCAATACTGCAAATGCAATCGCTGCGATTTTCGAACTTGTGAAGACGGCAAACGTCTATCTTCTTGAGAAGAATACACAGAACTCTGTGCTTGCATATTTCATTGCAGCATTTGAAAAACTTATGAGTGTGCTCGGTTTACCTTTTGCTACTGAAGAAAGTCTTTTGGATGAGGAGATTGAAACACTACTAGAGGAACGCCTGACAGCACGTCGTGAAAAGAATTTCAAACGGTCTGATGAAATCAGGGATTTATTAAAAGAACAGGGAATCATCCTCGAAGATACCGCGCAAGGGATGCGGTGGAAAAGAGGATGAGTGATTTGTATACATTGCGTGATATGGACGTCAAACAGCTGAATGCCCTCGCTCTTGCATATATGGGGGATGCTGTGTATGAACAGTCTATTCGTGAACATTTATTGCGTTCGGGTCGTGTGAAACCGAACACATTGCATAAAGCGGCGACACAGTATGTGTCTGCTAAAGCTCAAGCGGCAAGTGTCAAAATGATGCAGCTCGAAGGCTTCCTTTCGGATGAAGAGGAAGCCGTGCTGCGTCGCGGTAGAAATGCTAAATCAGGGTCAGTACCAAAAAACACAGACGTCGTCACATACAATTATAGTTCGGGCTTTGAAGCGGTTATCGGCTATTTATATTTACTTGGCAGACACGATCGTGTTGGAGAGATAATCCGTAAGACGGTGACTTTTATCGAGAATCCTAAAGAGGAGGGAACATCATGACAGAACAGGAATCAGAATTGATTGGCGGAAAAAACCCTATAGCGGAGGCGCTTAGATCTGGCAGAGAACTAAATAAGATCTGGATTGCGGAAGGGTTGAATAAAAAGGGTATCGGTGAAATTCTATCACTTGCAAAAGAGGCAGGTGTCATTGTACAAGCTGTACCTAAGCAGAAGTTGGATGGCATGCTCGATATGAATCACCAAGGGATCATCGCTTCCGTTGCGGCGTACGAATACGCTGAACTTGAAGACCTATTCGCGGTTGCACAAGAAAGAGGGGAGGATCCGTTATTCCTCATATTGGACGAGCTTGAAGATCCACACAATCTTGGATCTATCCTCAGGACGGCGGACGCTACGGGTGTTCACGGTGTTATAATTCCCAAACGGCGTTCTGTCGGTTTGACTGGTGTGGTAGCGAAAGCGTCTACTGGTGCTATCGAACATATACCTGTCGTTCGCGTTAACAATCTTTCACAGACTGTTGAAGAGTTGAAGAGGAAAAACGTCTGGATTGCAGGGACCGATGCGGCGCGCTCACAAGATTATAGGACAATGGATGCGACATTGCCACTCGCGATCATTATTGGGAGTGAAGGTAAAGGCATGTCAAGAATTCTGAAAGAAAAATGTGATTTCCTCTATCATTTGCCAATGGTAGGGCAAGTTACTTCGCTGAATGCATCTGTCGCGGCTTCGGTGTTGATGTATGAAGTGTTCCGCAAGCGTGATGCTCAAAAGTCACAATCATGAAACAGGAAATTCTTCTCGTAGACGGCTATAACATAATTGGCGCATGGCCAGAACTTGTGCGTTTGAAGAATGATAATCTGGCCAACGCTCGTGATCGACTAATTGAACGGATGGCTGAATACCAGGCGCATACAGGTTGGAAGGTTATCATCCTGTTTGACGCCCATCTCTCGACTGGTATAGAGAAGAAGGATCGTAAATACCGGGTAGAAGTTGTATTTACAAGGGAAAATGAAACTGCGGATGAGCGTATAGAGAAGATGGTTTCTGAACTGAGCGGGCGCCGTGTCCAAATTCATGTTGCTACTTCAGATTTAACGGAGCAATGGGTGATTTTTGCACAAGGTGCGCTCCGCAAGTCAGCAAGAGAATTAGAGATTGAAATGAACGAGATTGATAAGGCGATTGCGAAAAGAGTAAAGGTAATTCAAGAGCAACGGCCGTTTTCGAAGATCCAGCTAACAGATGATGTGGCAGAAATTTTCGAAAAATGGCGCCGTGGGATGAAATGAACGGTTGACGTTAAAAAATTCCATACTGTATACTAGTTGAAATGGCATTTACGAATCGGGGTGTGGTGATTGGTGGGGAAGATGTACGTTCATGGTGGCAAATCGGATTTCACCGGGCTTACTGATGAAGAACTTATCATTCGTGTTCAAAATGGCAGCGCGGACGCACTTGATTTTCTTATTACCAAATATCAAGTCTTCGTGAAAATGAAAGCGCGCTCATACTTCATGATAGGTGGAGATAGGGAAGACATCATTCAGGAGGGCATGATCGGCTTATATAAAGCGATTAGGGATTTCCGGAATGACCGGTTAAGTTCATTTAGGGCATTTGCGGAATTGTGCATTACGAGACAAATCATTACAGCTATTAAAACAGCTACACGTCAAAAGCATATACCGCTTAATACATCGGTGTCGTTGGACAAGCCTGTGTACGATGAAGAGTCCGATCGTACGCTTATGGATGTAATTGCGGGAGAGGATTTAGATGACCCTGAAGATCTGATGATTCATAAAGAAGATTATATTCATATGGAAACAGAGATTAATAAAGTGCTAAGTGGATTGGAAAAACAAGTGCTCTCACTCTACTTGGAAGGACAGTCTTATCAAGAAATCTCAGATGAGTTGAATAGGCAAGTAAAATCAGTCGATAACGCACTTCAAAGGATTAAACGCAAACTGGAACGGCATATGCAACTGCATCCTGTGTTGTAAAACTGCTTGAATTTGGATTTCCAAGCATTTTCCATACTATTGACATGGTGATTGTTAGATGGTACTCTTTAGCAAGACAATGGCTAAATACTTCAGAAATTTATAAAACAATCACGGAAGTTTAAGGTGATGAAATGTCAGGAAAGATAACATTATGTTGTGATCGTTGTGGAGCAAGAAACTATGTTACACCAGTGGGCGATAAAAAAACAACGACCCGATTTACAGTTAAGAAATTTTGCAGTCAATGCAATTCGCATACAGAACATAAACAGTCGATTTAATGGATTGGCTGACGGTAACAACATATCTACTTATTCGGAGGTCTATGAAGGAATGGGGAAAATAACCGGTTTTTTAAAGGATGTCGTCTCGGAAATGCGCAAGGTCAGCTGGCCTAAACGCAAAGAGCTGACACGTTACACGATTGTCGTCATTTTTACAGTCATTTTCATGGCGGTATATTTTGGGGTAGTCGATTTAGGCATTTCACAAGTAATGGAATGGTATGTTGCGTTATAATAAGACAGTATGAATATCCCTGCTGAAAATATCCCGTCAATTCTTAATGAACGGGTTTTTTCATTTTACGCAAAATCGAAATTCAGACTATGTGCAATCGAACATAATAATTAAGGTAAAGGAGGGACGGACAAACAGTCCTCGTCACTATGGAAATGGAGAAGAATTGGTATGTTGTCCATACGTATTCAGGTTATGAAAATAAGGTGAAAGCCAACCTGGAAAAGCGTGTTGAGACAATGGGCATGCAAGATAAAATATTTCGAGTAGTCATTCCTGAAGAACAGGAGACAGACTTCAAAGACGGCAAAAAGCGCACTGTCATGAAGAAGACATTCCCAGGATACGTCCTTGTGGAAATTATAATGACAGATGATTCATGGTATGTGGTACGCAATACACCAGGTGTCACTGGTTTTATCGGTTCATCAGGCGGAGGTGCAAAACCGACTCCGTTACTTCCTGAAGAAGTGGATTTCATCCTGAAACAGATGGGCATGAAAGAACGTAAAGCAGAAGCTGACTTCAGCATTGGTGAAATGGTCGAAGTGCTTGAAGGGCCGTTTGCACACTTCCAAGGTAAAGTGGAAGAGCTGGATCAAGATAAAGGCAAAGTTCGCGTTTCTGTCGACATGTTCGGTAGAGAAACAATTATGGAACTTGACTTTACGCAAGTGGAAAAATTATAAACGATTTACTACTTGCAAGACAAGCGTATTAATGGTATCATTTCAAAGGTCAGACTGTTATAGTAACAGGCTGGACGGATTAACCAAATTCTACCGGGTCAAACCGGCAAGGCACATATTGAGTGGGAGGGGCAACCCTATTACCACATCACGGACTTAAGGAGGTGTGTCTCGTGGCTAAAAAAGTAACCAAAATTGTGAAATTGCAAATCCCTGCAGGTAAAGCTAACCCAGCTCCACCAGTTGGACCAGCACTAGGTCAAGCAGGTGTTAACATTATGGGATTCTGTAAAGATTTCAACGCACGTACAGCTGATCAAGCAGGTCTAATTATTCCTGTTGAAATTACTGTATTTGAAGATCGTTCTTTCACTTTCATTACAAAAACTCCACCAGCAGCAGTATTGCTGAAGGTTGCAGCTAATCTTCAAAAGGGTTCAGGTGAACCTAACAAGAAGAAAGTAGCTACTGTAAAACGCGATAAAGTTCGCGAAATTGCAGAGCAAAAGATGGAAGATTTAAACGCAGCGTCGGTTGAAGCAGCGATGGCAATGGTTGAAGGTACTGCGCGCAGTATGGGAATCACGATCGAAGACTGATTCGTGTAACTTAACGCGTTTCTTTGTGGGGGTTGCGCTTGTTCCGTGGAACACGCAACCCTTATTCGTGGGAGGTTCAATCCGTTAAAACCACAAACGAGGAGGAAATTTAAATGGCTAAAAGAGGTAAAAAGTTCACTGAAGCGGCGAAGCAAGTCGACCGTAATGAAGTGTATGGTATGAAAGAAGCGATTGAGCTTGCTAAGAAAACAAGCACAGTCAACTTCGATGCAACTGTAGAAGTGGCGTTCCGTTTAGGAATCGACACTCGTAAAAACGATCAGCAAATCCGTGGAGCAGTTGTGCTTCCAAACGGAACTGGTAAAACACAACGTGTACTCGTTTTCGCAAAAGGCGAAAAGTTGAAAGAAGCGGAAGCTGCTGGTGCAGATTTCGCGGGCGACGCAGAGTATATCGCTAAAATCCAACAAGGCTGGTTCGATTTCGACGTTATCGTTGCAACTCCGGACATGATGGGCGAAGTTGGTAAAATCGGTCGTGTTTTAGGACCAAAAGGCTTAATGCCAAACCCTAAAACAGGCACAGTAACATTTGATGTTGCTAAAGCTGTTCAAGAAATCAAGGCTGGTAAAGTTGAGTACCGTGCTGACAAGGCCGGAATCATCCACGCGCCAATCGGAAAAGTTTCTTTCGATAACGAAAAACTTGAAGAAAACTTCAAAACTGTATATGAAACGATTCTAAAAGCTAAACCTGCTGCAGCAAAAGGAACGTACATGAAGTCTGTGAACGTTACAACTACAATGGGTCCTGCTATTAAGGTCGATTCTTCATCAGTTATTTCTAAATAAAACCATTGACATAACAGGAATCTTGTAGTAAGATTTCGTTTGTTATGAATTAAATCATTTGTACCGTAGACAGCAGGGGCGTTAATCGCTTAATCTTCCTGCCGAGGACAAGACGCTCATTTATTTAAGATGACGACTTTTCTGCCCTCGTGGTCTACTTTGTAGATTGCGGGGGCTTTTCATATCGGTATGAATGACCCGAATACTTATAGGAGGTGTCAAGATGAGCAAAGTAATTGAAGCTAAACAAGCAGTTGTAGAAGAGATTTCAAACAAATTGAAATCTGCAGTTTCTGTTGTAGTTGTTGACTATCGTGGTCTTAACGTCAGCCAGGTAACTGAACTTCGTAAACAGCTTCGTGATGCAGGTATCGACTTCAAAGTTTACAAAAACTCAATGACTCGTCGTGCTGCAGAATCAGCAGGACTTGAAGATTTGAACGAACATCTAGTAGGACCTAATGCAATTGCGTTTTCAACTGAAGACGTTGTAGCTCCTGCTAAAATTCTTAACGACTTCGCTAAGAAAAATGACAAGCTTGAAATTAAAGCAGGTGTAATCGAAGGATTGGTTTCTTCTGCGGACGATATGAAAGCATTGGCTGAACTTCCATCACGCGATGGTCTACTATCAATGCTACTCAGCGTTCTTCAAGCTCCAATGCGCAACTTCGCGCTTGCAACAAAAGCTGTTGCAGAGCAAAAAGAGGAACAAGGCGCTTAATTTTCATTTTGCAGCCTGAACGACAAAATGCGGGGTAACCCCCGACAAACTAAAACCTATCTAGGAGGAAAATATAATGACTAAAGAACAAATCCTTGAAACGATTAAAGAAATGACAGTTCTTGAATTGAATGACCTTGTAAAAGCTATCGAAGAAGAATTCGGTGTAACTGCTGCAGCTCCAATGGCTATGGCTGGTGGCGCTGGTGCTGGTGAAGCTGCTGCTGAGCAAACTGAATTTGACGTAATGCTTACATCTGCTGGAGACCAAAAGATTAAAGTTATCAAAGTTGTTCGTGAAATCACTGGCCTAGGCTTGAAAGAAGCGAAAGAAGTAGTTGATAACGCTCCTAAAGCTATCAAAGAAGCAGTTTCTAAAGAAGAAGCTGAAGAGATGAAAGCGAAACTTGAAGAAGTTGGCGCTGGCGTAGAAGTTAAGTAATTTTTGGATAAATGAAGAAAGGCTCGTCAACAAACGACGGGCTTTTCTTTGTTTTTTTATCTGCACTAAAACAACCTTTCGAACGGAAGGAAGGATTTATATGACTGAACATTATTATTCTAAAAACCCCTCTGTGAAAAGTGATCCAAAAGAATGGCAAGCAGTCATTCGTGATGTGCGGTTGCGTTTTAAAACGGATGCAGGAGTTTTTAGCAAAGGTGAAGTGGATTTTGGATCTCGGTTGCTTGCTGAATCCTTTGTATTGCCGGAAGTGGACGGAGATTTGCTTGATGTAGGTTGTGGATATGGTCCAATCGGTTTATCGATTGCCGCATCTTTTCCGGATCGGACTGTCCACATGGTTGATGTGAATGAACGTGCGTTGTCCTTATCGAAGGAAAATGCCAGTTTGAATGGCATTGGAAATGTGAGCATTTATCCGAGTGATGCGTTATCGGACGTGGTAGCGAAAGATTTTGCCTCGATACTTACGAACCCGCCAATCCGGGCAGGAAAAGAGACGGTATTCAAAATTTATGATGGTGCATTTTTGAAGTTGGCGACCGGAGGAGAACTTTGGATTGTCATCCAAAAGAAGCAAGGCGCGCCTTCGACGATGGCTCATTTGGAAGCGCTATTTGGTAACGTTGAAACGATAGTAAAGAAAAAAGGCTATTATATACTGAAAGCCCAAAAAACGTTGACGCAACAATAATGTTGTGGTAGCATAGTAAAATGCATAAATAATATAATGCGGTCGTGTGCCCTTTTGCATAAGTATTGGAAATCTAAGGCATACTGGCAATGGATAAAAGATTGTTAAACCGAAAATGAGCTCTTGCCGGAACTCGTTTTCTTTTTGTTTTTTCGATATCATACACCATTTTTATGATTTCGCAAAGGACTAATATTGTTTTGAGGGGTGAAAGAGTTGACAGGTCATTTAGTACAGTATGGTCAACACCGTCAGCGCCGTAGTTTCGCGCGGATCAATGAAGTTCTGGAGTTGCCGAATTTGATTGAAATCCAGACGGCATCTTATGAGTGGTTCTTGGAAGAAGGACTACGTGAAATGTTTAGAGACATTTCTCCGATTCAGGATTTCACAGGTAATCTTTCGTTAGAGTTCATTGATTATCAGCTTGGAGATCCAAAATATCCTGTTGATGAGTCAAAGGAGCGCGATGTAACATATGCAGCTCCACTTCGGGTAAAAGTGCGCTTGCACAACAAAGAGACTGAAGAAGTGAAAGAACAAGATGTTTTCATGGGTGATTTCCCGCTTATGACTGAAAACGGAACGTTTATCATTAACGGTGCGGAGCGGGTTATCGTTTCCCAGCTTGTTCGTTCTCCGAGTGTCTATTTCAATGATAAGACGGATAAGAATGGAAAACGTGGTTTCGCAGCAACCGTCATTCCAAACCGAGGCGCTTGGTTGGAATATGAAACGGATGCTAAAGATGTAGTACACGTTCGTATTGACCGTACACGTAAGTTGCCGGTTACAGTTCTTCTTCGTGCGCTTGGTTTTTCAACTGACCAGGAGATCATTGAATTAATCGGAGATAATGAGTACTTGCGCAATACACTTGAAAAAGACAACACGGAAACTTCAGAGAAGGCATTGCTTGAAATTTACGAGCGCCTTCGTCCTGGTGAACCGCCGACTTTGGATAGTGCGAGAAGTCTGCTGTACTCCCGCTTCTTCGATCCGAAAAGATATGATCTGGCAAATGTCGGACGTTATAAGATGAATAAAAAGTTACATTTGCAAAACCGTCTGTTCAATCAGACATTGGCTGAAACACTTGTCGATCCAGAAACAGGTGAAATTCTCCTGGAGAAAGATCAGCTAATGGATCGTAGAACATTGGATCGCCTATTGCCACATCTTGAAAAGGGTGTCGGTATCCAGGAGATAACGCATGTGACTGGAGTGCTAGAAGAAGACATCACCATTCAGGGGATTAAAATCTATGCTCCGAAAAGTGAAGAGAAACAAGTGATTAACGTCATTTCAAATGCAACAATTCCTGAAGAGATCAAGCATGTGACGCCGGCGGATATTGTCGCTTCCATTAGTTACTTCTTCAACTTGCTTCACGGTGTCGGGAATACGGATGATATTGATCATCTTGGTAACCGACGTCTCCGTTCTGTAGGAGAATTGTTGCAGAACCAATTCCGTATCGGTTTGTCTCGTATGGAACGTGTGGTAAAAGAGCGTATGTCTATTAACGACACACAATCTATTGTGCCACAACAACTGATCAATATCCGTCCTGTCATAGCCTCTATTAAAGAATTCTTTGGTAGCTCTCAATTATCACAGTTCATGGATCAGACAAATCCACTTGCAGAATTGACGCATAAGCGTAGATTATCTGCATTAGGACCCGGTGGTTTAACGCGTGAGCGTGCAGGTATGGAAGTGCGTGACGTTCACTACTCCCACTATGGCCGTATGTGTCCAATTGAAACACCGGAAGGTCCGAACATCGGATTGATCAACTCGCTATCTACATTTGCGAGAGTGAACAAATTCGGTTTCATTGAAACGCCATATCGAAAAGTTGATCCTGAAAGTGGTCATGTCACTGCACAGATTGACTATTTGACGGCAGATATAGAGGATAACTACGTTGTAGCTCAAGCGAACGCTTTGCTAAACGAAGATGGCTCCTTTACGAATGAAGAAGTCGTCGGTCGTTTCCAAGGGGATAACACGGTATTCAAACGCGAACAAATCGACTATATGGATGTATCTCCAAAACAAGTCGTGTCTGCCGCTACAGCTTGTATTCCGTTCCTTGAAAACGATGACTCTAACCGTGCACTTATGGGTGCGAACATGCAACGTCAAGCAGTACCGTTGTTAAATCCTGAAGCTCCTTTCGTAGGAACAGGTATGGAACACGTATCAGCACGTGACTCAGGTGCTGCGGTCATCGCTAAATTCCACGGAATTGTAGAGCATGTCGAAGCGAAAGAAATTCGTATTAGACGAATTGAAACAGTCGACGACAAAGAAGTGAAGGGCGACTTGACGATTTATAAGCTTGAAAACTTTATCCGTTCGAACCAAGGGACTTGCTATAACCAACGTCCGATCGTCAGTGTAGGTGACCGCGTTAAACCGCGTGATATCTTAGCAGACGGACCGTCAATGGATAGTGGAGAACTTGCTCTAGGACGTAACGTTCTTACTGCGTTCATGACGTGGGACGGATATAACTATGAAGATGCTATCATCATGAGCGAACGTCTTGTGAAAGATGACGTATTCACTTCAATTCACATTGAGGAATATGAATCTGAAGCACGTGATACGAAGCTTGGACCTGAAGAAATCACGAGAGATATTCCGAACGTTGGAGAAGAAGCCCTTCGTAATCTGGATGATCGTGGAATTATTCGTGTCGGAGCAGAAGTGCGCGACGGGGACATACTTGTCGGTAAAGTGACGCCTAAAGGAGTTACTGAATTGACAGCTGAAGAGAGACTTCTTCATGCGATCTTCGGTGAAAAAGCTCGTGAAGTGCGAGATACATCATTACGTGTGCCACACGGCGCAGGTGGAATCGTCCTCGACGTGAAAGTGTTCAATCGTGAAGATGGTGACGAATTGCCACCAGGTGTCAATCAGCTCGTCCGTGCGTATATCGTACAGAAACGTAAAATCTCCGTAGGGGATAAGATGGCTGGACGTCACGGTAATAAAGGGGTAATTTCTCGTATCTTACCGGAATCCGATATGCCTTATCTTCCTGACGGCACACCTATTGATGTCATGCTAAATCCTCTTGGTGTTCCATCTCGTATGAACATCGGACAGGTACTCGAGATGCACTTGGGTATGGCTGCGCGCAGTCTGGGTATCCACATGGCCTCACCTGTATTTGACGGTGCGAATGAAGAAGATGTTTGGTCCACAATGGAAGAGGCAGGGATGAACCGTGATGGTAAGACGATGTTATATGACGGACGCTCTGGCGAACCGTTTGACAACCGTGTATCTGTAGGTGTCATGTACCTCATTAAACTTGCGCACATGGTTGATGATAAACTTCACGCTCGTTCTACAGGACCATACTCACTCGTTACGCAACAGCCGCTTGGTGGTAAAGCCCAGTTCGGCGGACAACGTTTCGGGGAAATGGAAGTGTGGGCACTAGAAGCATATGGTGCTGCTTATACATTGCAAGAAATCTTGACTGTTAAATCTGATGACGTTGTAGGACGTGTTAAGACATACGAGGCGATTGTCAAAGGGCAAAGCGTACCTCAACCAGGAGTTCCGGAATCATTCAAAGTATTGATTAAAGAACTTCAAAGTCTTGGACTTGACGTGAAGATGCTAACGGAAGATTTCGAGGAAATCGAAATGCGTGATCTTGACGATGATGATGACATGCAACCAACTGATGCTCTAAATCTCATGACGGAAGATCAAACAGTCTAAATCAAACAGATCGAAGCTTTATTCATAGCTAGAACGAAAAGTGATTGAAATTGAATAGGAGAGCCTTTTAAAGCTCTCCTATTTTAACAATGTTGATGAGGATCCATCGCGGAGATAAGATAAGAGGGAGGTAGGCTCCTTGATAGATGTAAACAATTTTGAGTATATGAAAATCGGCCTTGCTTCACCGGATAAGATCAGGTCTTGGTCTTATGGTGAAGTGAAAAAGCCGGAAACAATTAACTACCGTACATTGAAGCCTGAAAAAGATGGTTTGTTCTGTGAAAGGATATTCGGTCCTACAAAGGATTGGGAATGTCATTGCGGAAAGTATAAGCGTGTACGTTATAAAGGTGTCGTCTGTGATCGATGTGGCGTCGAAGTAACTCGCCAGAAAGTGCGTCGTGAACGTATGGGGCATATCGAGCTTGCAGCACCTGTTACACATATTTGGTATTTCAAAGGCATTCCAAGCAGAATGGGTCTTATTCTTGATATGACGCCACGTGCGCTTGAAGAAATCATCTATTTTGCATCTTATGTAGTTGTCGACCCTGCTGATACGCCACTTGAACGCAAACAGCTTCTATCCGAGAAGGAATTCAGATTGTACCGTGAAAAGTACGGATCGAAATTCCAGGCGGCAATGGGAGCTGAAGCGATTGAGCAACTGTTGGCGGCAATCGATTTGGATAAAGAAACAGAAAGCCTGAAAGAGGAATTAAAGACTGTTCAAGGTCAACGTCGTACACGTGCGATTAGACGTTTGGAAGTAGTCGAGTCATTCCGTAACTCAGGAAATCGTCCTGAATGGATGGTCCTTGAAGTATTACCAGTCATCCCTCCTGAACTGCGTCCGATGGTACAGTTGGATGGTGGCCGTTTTGCAACATCCGATTTAAATGATCTTTACCGGAGAGTTATAAACCGGAATAACCGATTAAAACGTCTTCTTGATCTTGGCGCACCAGGCATTATTGTGCAGAACGAGAAACGTATGTTACAAGAAGCTGTTGACGCACTCGTTGACAATGGTCGACGTGGACGTCCGGTAACTGGACCGGGTAACCGTCCGTTGAAATCCCTCTCGCATATGTTGAAAGGGAAGCAAGGGCGCTTCCGTCAAAACTTATTAGGTAAACGTGTTGACTATTCAGGTCGTTCGGTTATCGTTGTTGGACCGAACTTGAAAATGTATCAATGTGGTCTTCCTAAAGAGATGGCTATCGAACTGTTTAAACCTTTCGTCATGAAAGAGTTAGTTGAACGTGGTCTTGCACATAATATTAAGAGTGCTAAACGGAAAATTGAACGACTGCATTCCGAAGTTTGGGATGTTCTTGAAGATGTCATCAGAGAGCACCCTGTATTATTAAACCGAGCACCTACTCTTCACAGACTTGGTATTCAGGCATTCGAACCGATGTTGGTCGAAGGACGCGCAATCCAGCTTCACCCTCTCGTTTGTACAGCTTATAACGCTGACTTTGATGGTGACCAGATGGCTGTTCACGTTCCACTATCGGCAGAAGCTCAGGCAGAAGCTCGTCTATTAATGCTAGCGGCTCAAAACATTTTGAATCCGAAAGACGGAAAACCGGTCGTTACACCTTCCCAGGATATGGTATTAGGTAACTATTACCTCACATTGGAAAGAGCTGGATCTATCGGTGAAGGTATGATCTTCAGTTCTATAAGCGAAGCGTTAATTGCTTACCAGACTGGTCATGTTCACCTTCATTCAAGAATCGCGATTCAAGCGGGTTCCATTAATAACCCAACATTTACAGAAGAACAGAACGGTAAGTTCCTATTGACGACAGTTGGGAAACTTATTTTCAATGAAATTCTTCCTGAGACATTCCCGTACATTAATGAACCGACGAGTCATAACTTGCAAATTGAAACGCCGGATAAATATTTCATCAGTGGTACAGTCGATGTTAAGGAACATATTCAAAACGCTGAAATTGTTCTCCCGTTCCGCAAAACGATCCTTGGTGATATTATCGCGGAAATCTTCAAGAGGTTCCATATTACGGAAACTTCAAGAATGCTTGACCGTATGAAAAACCTTGGGTTCAAATATTCTACACGCGCAGGAATCACTGTCGGTATTTCTGACATCGTCGTATTACCGAACAAAGATGACATCTTGCAAGAAGCTCAAGATAAAGTAGATAAAGTGACACAGCAATTCCGCCGTGGTCTTATTACGGAGGAAGAGCGTTATGACCGTGTCATCTCTTACTGGAGTAATGCGAAAGACGTTATTCAGGATAAACTGATGGGCTCACTTGAAAATACTAACCCTATTTACATGATGAGTGACTCAGGTGCCCGTGGTAACGCATCGAACTTTACGCAGCTCGCAGGAATGCGTGGATTGATGGCCAACCCGGCAGGACGTATTATTGAATTGCCGATCAAGTCATCATTCCGTGAAGGTTTAACAGTACTCGAATACTTCATCTCCACTCACGGTGCACGTAAAGGTCTTGCCGATACAGCACTGAAAACTGCCGATTCAGGTTACCTAACTCGTCGTCTCGTTGACGTTGCACAAGACGTCATCGTACGTGAAGACGATTGTGGTACTGATCGCGGTCTTGAAATCAGATCGCTTACCGAAGGATCTGAAATTATTGAGGCGTTGGATGAGCGTATGGAAGGACGTCATGCGAAGAAGACGATCCGTCACCCTGAAACAGGAGCGGTAATTGTTGCGAAAGACGGACTGATCACTGCTGATCTTTCCCAGCAGATTATTGACGCTGGAATTGAGTCCATCACTATCAGATCTGCATTTACATGTAATACTAAACATGGTGTCTGTAAAAAATGTTACGGCATAAACCTTGCGACAGGTGAAACAGTCGAAGTGGGTGAAGCGGTTGGTATCATTGCTGCTCAATCGATTGGAGAACCAGGAACACAGCTTACGATGCGTACATTCCATACAGGTGGGGTTGCAGGAGACGATATTACATCAGGTCTTCCGCGTATCCAGGAAATATTCGAATCACGTAATCCTAAAGGTCAAGCAGTTATCTCTGAAATTAAAGGTGAAATCACTGAAATAGATGAGATTCGCGAAGGTCAAAAAGAGATTACAATCCAAGGTGAAGTGGAAACACGTAAATATCTTGCGCCTTATAATGCGCGCTTGAAAGTGGATATCGGTGATTCTATCGACCGCGGAGAGAGCATTACAGAAGGTTCCATTGATCCGAAAGAATTAATCATAGTTAAAGATGTAGCGACTGTCCAAGAATACCTTCTTAAAGAAGTTCAAAAGGTATATCGTATGCAAGGTGTTGAAATCGGCGATAAGCACGTTGAAGTAATGGTTCGTCAAATGTTACGGAAAGTCCGTGTCATTGAAGCGGGAGATACTGAGCTTCTTCCGGGTTCATTGCTTGATATTCATCAGTTTGCTGAAGCGAATGGCGCTGTGTTGAAAGCGGGTAAAGTACCTGCGACATCACGTCCCGTTATTCTCGGTATTACAAAAGCTTCACTTGAGACAGAATCATTCCTTTCTGCGGCTTCATTCCAAGAAACGACTCGTGTCTTGACGGATGCAGCGATAAAAGGAAAAACAGATGAATTGCTCGGTTTGAAAGAGAATGTCATCATCGGTAAACTTGTTCCAGCTGGAACTGGTATGCAACGTTATCGCCAGATCAAGATGGATCAGGAAAAAGAAGCAGTAACACTTACAGTGGAATAAGTAACAATTAAAGAAAACGGGGAGAAACTTCTCTCCCCGTTTTTCTAATAATTGTTGACATGTGCGATTTTAAGTGATAATATACAAAAGGTTGATAGTTGAATGTCTGCACTTTGGAGGATGTACGTATGTCTTACGAAAAAGTAGAACAGGCAAAGAAAACGATCATCGGTACAAAGCAAACAGTAAAAGCGATAAAGTCAGGCGTAGTAAAAGAAGTCGTCATTGCGAAAGATGCCGATAAGCGATTCATTGATCCTGTAATAGGTGAAGCGGAGCATAATGGTATCCCAGTGAGTTATGTCGAATCGAGGGAAAAGCTCGGTCGATCATGCGGCATTCAAGTTGGTACGGTTGTCGTCGCAATAACTGTATAATCGTTTTTGTGTTAATTAAAACACAAAGACTTTGTTTTTACCCCAAAAATGAACCACCTGGATGTGTGGTCTTACAAAAAGCACAATGAAAGGAGGAAATCCGATGCCTACAATTAACCAATTAGTTCGTAAACCACGTAAGTCAAAATCGGAAAATTCCAAGGCACCTGCTCTAGGAAAAAGCTATAACAGCTTTAAAAAGTCGATGACTAACGTCAACTCGCCACAAAAAAGAGGTGTTTGTACTCGTGTGGGTACAATGACTCCGAAGAAACCGAACTCGGCTCTTCGTAAATATGCGCGTGTACGTTTGACTAACACTTTGGAAGTTAACGCATATATCCCTGGTGAAGGTCACAACCTTCAAGAGCACAGTGTTGTTCTTATCCGCGGAGGACGTGTAAAAGACTTACCGGGTGTTCGTTACCATATCGTTCGTGGTGCTCTTGATACAGCTGGTGTTACTGGCCGTATGCAAAGCCGTTCACAATACGGTGCGAAAAAGCCTAAAGAAAAGAAAAACTAATATCGAAATGATTATTTCGAAAGGAGGAAAACAATATGCCTCGTAAAGGTCCTGTTGCTAAGCGCGACGTATTACCAGATCCAATTTACAATTCCAAACTTGTAACTCGTCTCATCAACAAAATGATGGTTGACGGTAAAAAAGGTACATCACAAAACATCCTCTATGGTGCGTTTGAACTTGTGAAAGAACGTTCAGGCAAAGAACCACTAGAAGTGTTTGAAGCAGCATTGAATAACGTTATGCCAGTTCTTGAAGTTCGTGCTCGCCGTGTTGGTGGTGCAAACTACCAGGTACCGGTTGAAGTTCGTCCGGAACGTCGTACGACTCTTGGATTACGTTACCTAGTTAACTACTCACGTACTCGTGGAGAAAAGACTATGGAAGAGCGTCTTGCAAATGAAATTCTTGATGCTTCTAATAACACAGGTGCATCCGTAAAACGTCGTGAAGAAATGCATAAAATGGCTGAAGCCAATAAAGCATTCGCTCACTATCGCTGGTAAGATCGGACAGTTTATCTTTATTCAGTCGAAGACTATGTCTGTCGCTGGACAAAGATGAATGCCTCCGATGGTTATCGTGGATTTCAAGGGGAGCTATTCGATCGAACCCGAAAAAATCCATGAGCGATCACTTAGAGGCGAGTCTGGTTTAAACTGAATCAGAAACGGAAGGAGAAATACAAAATGGGTAGAGAGTTCTCCTTAGAGAATACTCGTAACATCGGTATCATGGCTCACATCGACGCAGGTAAAACAACGACGACTGAGCGGATCCTTTTTTACACAGGTAAGATCCATAAGATTGGAGAAACGCACGAAGGTGCTTCTCAAATGGACTGGATGGAGCAAGAGCAAGAGCGTGGAATCACTATCACGTCTGCTGCAACAACAGCTGCTTGGAAAGGCCATCGTGTAAACATCATCGATACTCCGGGACACGTTGACTTCACTGTTGAAGTTGAGCGTTCACTCCGCGTACTTGATGGTGCGGTAACAGTACTTGACGCTCAATCCGGCGTTGAACCGCAAACAGAAACTGTTTGGCGTCAAGCAACGAACTACGGCGTTCCCCGTCTAGTATTCGTTAACAAAATGGACAAGACAGGTGCAGACTTCCTTTACTCTATAAGCACTCTTCATGATCGCTTGCAGGCTAACGCGCATCCTATCCAACTTCCAATCGGTGCGGAAGATCAATTCTCAGGAATTATCGACCTAATCGAAATGAAAGCAAACTTATATCCAGATGACACAGGATTGAACGTCGAAGTTGTCGACATTCCTGAAGAACATATGGACCTAGCAGTAGAATACCGTGAAAAATTGATCGAGGCTGTTACAGAATTCGATGAAGAACTCATGGAAAAATATCTTGCTGGTGAAGAGCTTTCTGTTGAAGAACTTAAATCAGCTATCCGTAAAGCAACATTGGCAGTAGATTTCTACCCAGTTGTTTGTGGAACAGCTTTCAAAAACAAAGGTGTTCAATTAGTACTTGACGCAGTTGTCGACTACTTACCAGCACCAACAGATGTTATCGCAATGAAGGGTGTAAACCCTGATACTGAAGAAGAAGAAGAACGTCCAGCTAGCGATGAGGCTCCATTCTCCGCATTGGCGTTTAAAGTTATGACTGACCCTTATGTCGGTAAACTTACATTCTTCCGTGTGTATTCTGGTGTACTTCAATCAGGATCATACGTTCAGAACGCTTCTAAAGGTAAGCGCGAGCGTGTAGGACGTATTCTACAAATGCACGCTAACCACCGTGAAGAGATTGCTGAAGTGCATGCTGGCGAAATCGCTGCTGCAGTCGGTTTGAAAGACACTGGTACAGGTGATACGCTTTGTGACGACAAAGCACCAATCATTCTTGAATCCATGGACTTCCCAGAACCGGTTATCTCAGTAGCGATCGAACCAAAAACAAAAGGTGACCAAGATAAGATGGGTAACGCTCTTGCGAAACTACAAGAAGAAGATCCTACTTTCCGTGCGCATACAGACACTGAAACGGGCGAAGTAATCATTGCTGGTATGGGTGAACTACACCTTGATATCATCGTTGACCGTCTACGTCGTGAATTCAAAGTTGAAGCGAACGTTGGAGCACCACAAGTATCATACCGTGAGACATTCCGTACAGCTGCTGAAGTTGAAGGTAAATTCGTCCGCCAATCTGGTGGTCGTGGTCAATACGGACACGTTTGGATCGAGTTCTCTCCAAACGAAGAAGGAAAAGGTTTCGAATTCACTAATGCTGTCGTCGGTGGAACTGTTCCTCGTGAATATGTTGGATCCGTCGAAGCGGGTGTTCGTGATTCCTTGAACAACGGTGTTCTTGCTGGATATCCATTAATTGATATTAAAGCTCGTCTATTCGACGGTTCTTATCATGATGTTGACTCCAACGAGATGGCGTTCAAAATTGCCGCTTCTATGGCACTTAAGAACGCAGCAGCAAAATGTAACCCTGCATTGCTTGAGCCGATGATGAAAGTAGAAGTAATCATCCCTGAAGAGTACATGGGAGACATCATGGGTGATATTACATCACGCCGTGGTCGCGTAGAAGGTATGGACGCTCGCGGTAACGCACAAGTTGTCCGTGCTATGGTTCCACTTGCAGAAATGTTCGGTTATGCAACTTCACTTCGTTCGAATACACAAGGACGCGGAGTATTCTCCATGTCATTCGATCACTATGAAGATGTTCCGAAATCAGTTGCAGAAGAAGTCATCAAGAAAAATAAAGGTGAATAATTAAAATTCATCCTTGTTAAACCAATTGATAACTTGTAAGATATGGATAGTTGAAGGCGATGCATCACTTCAACTTCCATACCTACAAATATAAAAAACATTCATATTTTTAAGGAGGAATTCCATAATGGGTAAAGAAAAATTCGATCGTTCCAAACAGCACGCTAACGTCGGAACAATTGGTCACGTTGACCATGGTAAAACAACTTTGACTGCTGCAATCGCAACAGTTCTTGCAAAAAAATTAGGTGGAACTGCAGCTTCATACGCTGACGTTGATAACGCACCTGAAGAAAAAGAGCGTGGTATTACTATTAACACGTCTCACATCGAGTACGAAACTGAAAAGCGTCACTACGCACACGTTGACTGCCCAGGTCACGCTGACTACGTTAAAAACATGATCACTGGTGCAGCACAAATGGACGGCGGAATCCTAGTTGTTTCTGCAGCTGACGGCCCAATGCCACAAACTCGTGAGCACATCCTTCTTTCACGTCAAGTTGGTGTTCCTTACCTAGTAGTATTCATGAACAAATGTGATATGGTTGACGACGAAGAACTTCTTGAATTAGTAGAAATGGAGATCCGTGATCTTCTTTCTGAATATGACTTCCCTGGCGATGACATTCCTGTCATCAAAGGATCTGCACTTAAAGCACTTGAGGGCGACGAAGCATATGAAGACAAAATCATGGAACTTATGACTGCTGTTGACGAGTATATCCCAACACCACCACGTGATACTGAAAAACCATTCATGATGCCTGTTGAGGACGTATTCTCAATCACTGGTCGTGGTACTGTTGCTACTGGACGTGTTGAGCGTGGAGTAGTTAAAGTCGGAGATGTTGTTGACATCATCGGTTTAACTGAAGAACCAAAATCTACAACTGTAACAGGTGTTGAAATGTTCCGTAAGCTTCTTGATTATGCAGAAGCTGGCGACAACATCGGTGCACTTCTTCGTGGTGTATCACGTGAAGACATCGAGCGTGGACAAGTACTTGCTAAGCCAGGTACAATCACTCCACACACAAGCTTCAAATCAGAAGTTTATGTTCTATCAAAAGAAGAAGGTGGACGTCATACTCCGTTCTTCTCAAACTACCGCCCACAGTTCTACTTCCGTACAACTGACGTAACTGGTATCATCCACCTTCCAGAAGGCGTGGAAATGGTTATGCCTGGCGACAACGTTGAAATGACAGTTGAACTTATCGCTCCAATCGCGATTGAAGAAGGTACTAAATTCTCAATCCGTGAAGGTGGACGTACAGTAGGCGCTGGCGTTGTAGCAACAATCGTTAAGTAATTTACGAAAAACCCTGCACTGATCATGCAGGGTTTTTCTTTTTGGGTAAAACTCTCTATGTAACAACCACAGAAAACGTTTTATATAGAAGCAATGCATATTGAAAGCGTTAGTAAGAAGTGTTAGTGAGTTTTCACATCAATCTCTAAAAACACATTAGAATTTAACTATCACACTTGATTATTTCGTTGAAATTAATTATACTTAAAAAGTTGAGTAAAAGGTTTTGAGAAAACACTTGCAAAACCCTTTAATCATGTGTATAATATTTAATGTTGGTCTTTGACTGCGATGAAGCGGGAGGTTACCGACACACCCGGCCGCTTTGCCATGGCATGTGTGTAGGAAAATTTCCGTGGAGAATGTCTAGAAAATAGGCGAGAAGGAGGGAAAGTAATGGCAAAACAGAAGATTCGTATCCGTTTAAAAGCATATGATCACAGAATTCTTGATCAGTCAGCTGAAAAGATTGTAGAAACAGCAAAGCGTTCAGGTGCTAGCGTATCAGGTCCGATACCACTTCCAACTGAAAGATCTGTTTATACAGTACTTCGTGCGGTACATAAATACAAAGATTCGCGCGAGCAGTTTGAAATGCGTACGCACAAACGTCTAATCGATATCGTTAACCCGACACCACAAACTGTCGATGCGTTAATGAAACTTGATTTACCATCTGGCGTTGACATTGAAATCAAACTTTAATCTATAAAAATAAAAAACAAATTAAAATCAGGAGGTGTGACAAATGACCAAAGGAATCTTAGGGAGAAAAGTCGGCATGACGCAAATTTTTGCTGAAAACGGCGATCTCATTCCAGTGACTGTGATTGAAGCTGCTCCAAACGTTGTTCTTCAAAAGAAGACTAATGAAACAGACGGCTACGAAGCAATCCAGCTTGGATTCGACGACAAACGTGAAAAGCTTTCAAACAAACCTGAAAAAGGGCATGTTGCTAAAGCTGGAACGACACCTAAGCGCTTCATTCGCGAATTCCGCGGAGTAGACGTTACAGGGTATGAAGTTGGTCAGGAAGTCAAAGTCGATACATTCGCAGAAGGCGATATCGTCGATATTACAGGAACATCAAAAGGTAAAGGTTTCCAAGGTGTTATTAAACGCCACGGTTATTCACGCGGACCAATGAGTCACGGTTCTCGTTTCCACCGAGCTCCAGGTTCAATCGGTTCGGTTGACGCACAACGTGTATTCAAAGGAAAGAAATTACCAGGACGTACTGGTGGAGACACTGTAACGATCCAAAACCTTGAAATCGTACGAGTTGACGCTGAGCGTAACTTGCTATTGATTAAAGGTAACGTTCCAGGAGCACGCAAAACACTTATCCAAGTGAAAAGTGCTATCAAAGGGAACTAATTCTTAGAGGAAGGAGGAAACAAAAATGCCTAAAGTATCCGTTTTAAGTCAAACAGGTTCTTCAGTTGGTGACATCGAATTGAGCGAAGCGATTTTCGGTATCGTACCAAATGATGCTGTTCTATTTGAAGCATTGGTTCAACAGCGTGCATCGTTACGCCAAGGTAACCACAAAGTTAAATCTCGTGGAGAAGTTGCTGGCGGTGGTCGTAAACCATGGCGCCAAAAAGGAACTGGACGTGCTCGTCAAGGGTCGATCCGTTCACCACAATGGCGTGGAGGCGGTATCGTATTCGGTCCGAATCCAAGAAGCTACAGCTACAAACTTCCTAAGAAAGTTCGTCGTTTGGCACTCCTTTCAGCACTATCCACAAAAGTGCGCGATGAAGAAATCATCGTTTTGGATGGCTTGACATTCGATGCGCCTAAAACAAAGGAATTCACAAAGGTTCTTAAAGACCTTTCTATTAATAAAAAAGCATTGTTCGTAACAGCTGACCTTGATGAAGCAGTGGCATTGTCTGCTCGCAACATTCCTGGTATTAGTGTAGTTACAGCAAACGGCATCAACGTTCTTGACATCGTCGCTCATGACAATCTTGTCATCACTAAAGATGCAGTAACTAAAATTGAGGAGGTGCTTGGTTAATGGAAGCACGTGATGTACTTAAACGTCCGGTCATTACCGAGCGTTCTTCAGAACAAATGGAATTCAAAAAATACACTTTCGATGTAGACACTCGCGCTAACAAGACTCTTGTAAAGCAAGCTGTCGAAGAAATCTTCGGAGTGAAAGTTGCAAAAGTTAACGTGCAGAACTACAAAGGTAAGTTTAAACGTATGGGCAAACATGCTGGATACACGAACAAACGCCGTAAAGCTATCGTTACTTTAACAGCTGATTCAAAAGACATCGAACTTTTCGAAATGTAATTAACTCATAATTAAACGAAGGAGGGAACACAAATGGCGATTAAGAAATACAAACCTACCTCCAACGGACGTCGTAACATGACTACTTCCGATTTCGCTGAAATCACAGCATCAAAGCCGGAAAAATCATTGCTTGAACCAATCAAGCGTAAAGGCGGACGTAACAACCAAGGTAGGATGACTGTTCGTCACCAAGGTGGAGGACATAAGCGCCAATACCGTGTCATCGATTTCCAACGTCGGAAAGATGGCATACCAGGACGCGTTGCTACGATCGAATACGATCCAAACCGTTCTGCTAACATCGCCCTAATCAACTATGCTGATGGGGAAAAGAAATATATCCTAGCACCAAAAGGATTGCAGGTAGGAATGACAATCATGTCTGGAGTAGATGCTGACATTAAAGTCGGTAACGCGCTTCCACTTGAGAACATCCCTATGGGTTCTACAATCCACAACATCGAATTGAAACCAGGTAAAGGCGGCCAGTTAGTACGTTCTGCAGGTACATCTGCACAGCTACTTGGACGTGAAGGCAAGTATGTCATCATCCGTCTGCAATCAGGTGAAGTTCGTATGGTTCTATCAACTTGCCGCGCAACAATCGGTCAAGTAGGTAACGAACAACATGAATTGATCAACATTGGTAAAGCAGGTCGTTCACGTTGGATGGGCAAACGTCCTTCAGTACGTGGATCTGTAATGAACCCTAACGATCACCCACACGGTGGTGGTGAAGGACGTACTCCAATCGGTCGTCCAAGCCCAGTAACACCTTGGGGTAAACCGACTCTTGGTTACAAGACTCGTAAGAAGAACAACAAATCCGACAAACTTATCGTTCGTCGTCGTAAAAAATAATGTGATGGCACTGCGGTTCATTGATAGAGCCGTAGTTCAACCATCACGGAGGGAGGTTTTTACATGGGCCGCAGCTTGAAAAAAGGACCTTTCGCAGATGATCATCTCTTGAAAAAGGTCGACGCTCAAAAAGATGCACAAAAAAAGCAGGTCATTAAAACTTGGTCACGTCGTTCTACAATCTTCCCATCTTTCATCGGATTGACGATTGCAGTATATGACGGACGCAAACACGTACCTGTCTATGTGACTGAAGATATGGTTGGTCATAAATTAGGTGAATTCGTACCTACGCGCACATACAAAGGTCATGGCGCTGACGATAAGAAAACTAAACGTTAATTGAGAGGAGGTATTCCTGATGCAACAAGCAAAAGCTAGTGCCCGCACAGTCCGTATTGCTCCTCGCAAAGTCCGTTTAGTCGTAGATCTTATTCGGGGCAAGAAAATCGGTGAAGCTGTAGCGATTCTACGCCTGACGCCAAAAGCGGCATCTCCGGTTGTAGAAAAAGTTTTGAAATCAGCAATCGCAAACGCTGAGCACAACTATGAATTGGATGTTGAGAATCTGATTGTTAGCGAAGTATTCGTTGACGAAGGTCCAACTATGAAACGTTTCCGTCCACGTGCACAAGGTCGTGCAAGTGCGATCAACAAACGTACTAGCCATATCACAGTAGTGGTATCTGAAAAGAAGGAGGGGTAATTCGTGGGTCAAAAAGTACATCCTAATGGTTTACGGGTTGGTATTATTCGTGACTGGGATTCCAAATGGTATGCAGAAAAAGACTATGCAGATCTTTTGCACGAAGACTTGAAAATCCGTGAATACATCGAAAAACGTCTAGTAGACGCTTCTGTTTCCAAAGTGGAAATCGAACGTGCTGCAAAGCGTGTTAACATTACAATTCACACTGCGAAACCAGGAATGGTTATCGGTAAAGGCGGTACTGAAGTCGAAGCACTTCGTAAAGCTCTTAACGACATCACTGGCAAGCGTGCACACATTAACATCGTTGAAATCAAACGCGCAGATCTAGATGCTAAATTGGTTGCTGAGTCAATCGCACGTCAATTGGAAAGCCGTGTATCATTCCGTCGTGCTCAAAAACAAGCAATTCAACGTACTATCCGTTCTGGAGCAAAAGGAATCAAAACACAAGTGTCCGGTCGTCTTGGTGGCGCCGATATCGCTCGTGCTGAACACTACAGTGAAGGTACTGTTCCCCTTCATACATTACGTGCAGACATCGACTATGCACACGCAGAAGCTGATACTACATATGGTAAGCTTGGCGTAAAAGTATGGATTTACCGGGGAGAAGTCCTTCCAGTGAAGAAGAACTCTGAGGAAGGAGGCAACTAATTATGTTAATGCCTAAACGCGTTAAATATCGTCGTGTATTCCGTGGTAAAATGCGCGGAACTACTAAAGGCGGAGCATCAGTTCAATTTGGTGAGTTTGGTCTTCAAGCATTAGAATCATCTTGGATCACTAACCGTCAAATCGAATCTGCCCGTATCGCAATGACACGTTACATGAAACGTGGCGGTAAAGTATGGATCAACATCTTCCCACACAAGCCATATACGAAAAAGCCTCTTGAAGTCCGGATGGGTTCCGGTAAAGGTGCTGTAGAAGGCTGGGTTGCTGTTGTTAAACCAGGTCGTGTAATGTTCGAAATCGCAGGTGTATCAGAAGAAGTTGCTCGTGAAGCTCTTCGACTCGCATCCCACAAACTGCCGATTAAGAGCAAGTTTGTAAAACGAGAAGAAATTGGTGGTGAGTCTAATGAAAGCTAATGAAATCCGTGACTTAACAACTGCAGAGATTGAGCAAAAAGTGAAATCACTGAAAGAAGAGCTTTTCAACCTTCGCTTCCAGTTAGCGACAGGACAATTAGAAAACACTGCACGCATCCGTGAAGTACGCAAATCGATTGCGCGCATGAAAACTGTAATACGTCAAAGAGAGATCAGTGCAAATAACTGATGAAGGAGGTTGCAGCCATGACTGAGCGTAACCAGCGCAAAGTATATACAGGCCGTGTTGTATCCGACAAAATGGATAAGACGGTTACCGTAATGGTAGAGACACACAAAAAACACTCTTTATACGGAAAACGTGTAAAGTATTCAAAGAAGCTTAAAGCTCATGATGAACTAAATGAAGCAAAAATCGGCGATGTAGTCCGTATTATGGAAACTCGTCCACTATCAGCTACAAAACGTTTCCGCCTACTCGAAGTAGTAGAAAAAGCGGTCATCATCTAATATCGTTCGGATAGTAAATTCCGAGAGGAGGTAACCTCAATGATTCAACAGGAAAGCCGTATGAAAGTTGCCGATAATTCAGGAGCACGTGAAGTTCTAACAATTAAAGTACTTGGTGGAACAGGCCGTAAAACTGCTAATATCGGTGACGTCGTTGTTGTAACAGTGAAAAAAGCAACACCAGGTGGCGTTGTCAAGAAGGGCGAAGTTGTTAAAGCTGTTATCGTCCGTACTAAAAGTGGAATGCGCCGTAAAGATGGATCATACATTACGTTTGATGAAAACGCATGTGTCATCATCCGTGATGACAAGAGTCCACGCGGAACTCGTATTTTCGGACCGGTTGCTCGCGAACTTCGTGACAGCAACTTTATGAAAATCATTTCACTAGCTCCAGAAGTTCTTTAATTACATGACAGTGCCAATCAAGGAGGTGCGATGAAATGCACGTTAAAAAAGGCGATAAAGTTATGGTCATCACCGGTAAAGACAAAGGTAAGACCGGCGTTATCTTAGCTGCTTTCCCGAAAAAGGATCGCGTGCTTGTTGAAGGTATCAACATCGTGAAGAAACATACGAAACCGAACCAAGCAAATCCTCAAGGCGGAATCATTAGCCAAGAGGCAGCTATACACGTATCTAACGTCATGCTAATCGATCCGAAATCAGGCGAGCCGACTCGCGTTGGCTTCAAATTCGAAGATGGCAAGAAGATTCGTATTGCAAAAAAATCCGGTGAAGCGCTGGATAAGTAATGGATGAAAGGAGGTCCAACTGATGAGCCGTTTAAAAGAGAAATTCTCTAAAGAAGTTACACCTGCTCTAATGAGCAAGTTCGAATATACATCAGTAATGCAAGTACCAAAAGTAGACAAAATCGTCATTAATATGGGTGTAGGCGACGCTGTTCAAAACTCTAAAGCGCTTGATGCAGCGGTAGAAGATTTAACAATCATCTCCGGTCAAAAGCCAGTAGTGACTAAAGCGAAGAAATCAATCGCTGGGTTCCGTCTTCGTGAAGGAATGCCGATTGGCGCGAAAGTAACACTACGCGGTGAGCGTATGTATGAGTTCTTGGACAAGTTGATTGCTGTTTCACTTCCACGTGTTCGTGACTTCCGAGGTGTTTCGAAGAAATCATTCGATGGTCGCGGTAACTACACACTAGGTGTGAAAGAACAACTTATATTCCCTGAAATTGACTACGATAAAGTATCTAAAGTACGTGGAATGGATATCGTCATCGTTACGACTGCTAACTCCGATGAAGAAGCACGTGAGTTGTTAACGCAGTTCGGCATGCCGTTCCAAAAGTAAACTAAAGGGAGGCGAAAACGTGGCTAAGAAGTCAATGATCGCAAAACAGAAACGTACGCCAAAGTTCAAAGTACAAGATTATACACGTTGCGAACGATGTGGTCGTCCGCATTCTGTATATCGTAAATTCAAGCTTTGCCGTATTTGTTTCCGCGAACTCGCATACAAGGGACAAATTCCTGGCGTCAAAAAAGCAAGCTGGTAATCCCCTAACTTGGGAAGGAGGTTAATGTAATGACAATGAGTGATCCGATTGCAGACATGCTTACACGCATCCGTAACGCGAACATGGTTCGTCACGAGAAGCTTGAAGTACCTGCTTCAAACATGAAAAAAGAAATCGCAGAAATCCTCAAACGTGAAGGTTTCGTCCGCGATGTTGAATATGTGGAAGATAGCAAACAAGGCATTATTCGCATTTTCCTTAAATACGGTCAAAACAATGAGCGTGTTATCACTGGTCTTAAGCGTATCTCAAAACCTGGTCTTCGTGTTTATGCAAAATCAAACGAAGTTCCTAAAGTTTTGAATGGCCTAGGTATCGCCCTCGTATCTACATCTAATGGTGTGCTTACTGACAAGGAAGCACGTGCAAAACAAGTAGGCGGAGAAGTAGTAGCTTACGTTTGGTAATCTGTAACAATTGAATGGAGGTGCAATAGGATGTCCCGAATTGGTAAACGTCCAATCGAGGTTCCTGAAAACGTAACAGTTACTATCGCTGATAATAACTTCGTTACTGTTAAAGGCCCGAAAGGCGAACTTACAAATACATTTAACACTGATATTAAAATCGAGCAAGAGGGCAATGTCATCACTTTGACACGTCCATCTGAATCGAAAGAACACCGTTCCATCCACGGAACTACTCGTTCCCTTCTGGATAACATGGTTACTGGTGTCTCTAAAGGCTTCGAACGCACACTAGAACTAGTAGGGGTTGGGTATCGTGCTCAGCTTCAAGGTACAAAACTAGTGCTTAACGTAGGTTACTCTCACCCGGTTGAATTTGAACCGGAAGAAGGCGTACAAGTTGAAGTTCCTGCAAACACAAAAATTATCGTTCGCGGTATTAATAAAGAACGTGTTGGTGCTCTAGCGTCAAACATTCGCAAAGTACGTCCACCAGAGCCGTATAAAGGCAAAGGTATTAAGTACGAAGGTGAAGTTGTTCGTCGTAAAGAAGGTAAAACAGGTAAATAATGCCGCTTAAGGCATTTGGAAGGAGTGACCACGATGATCACAAAATTGGATAAGAACGCTTCCCGTAAAAAACGTCACGCACGTGTGCGTACGAAAATCAGCGGTTCTACAGCGCGTCCACGCTTGAATGTTTATCGTTCAAACAAACATATCTATGCACAATTAATTGATGATGCAACTGGCGTTACAATTGCTAGTGCTTCCACTATGGATAAAGGGTTCGATATGGACTCTAAGGCGAATGCCGAAGCAGCAGCTAAAGTTGGCGAGTTGATCGCGAAGAAAGCCGTTGAAAAGGATGTCAAATCGGTTGTTTTTGACCGTGGCGGATACCTATTCCATGGCCGTGTAAAAGCTCTTGCGGACGCAGCACGCGAAAATGGACTTGAATTTTAATTAAGAAGGAGGGACATATTTCATGCGTCGTAATGATCAGAATAAAAGTGAATTCGAAGAACGCGTAGTTACGATCAACCGTGTAGCGAAAGTGGTAAAAGGTGGACGTCGTTTCCGCTTTACAGCACTAGTAGTCGTCGGTGATAAAAACGGCCGTGTCGGTTTCGGAACTGGTAAAGCACAAGAGGTTCCAGATGCGATCCGTAAAGCGATCGAAGATGCGAAAAAGAACTTGATCGAAGTGCCTATGGTTAAAGGAACAACTCCACACGAAATTATTGGACGTTTCGGAGCTGGACAAATTCTTATTAAGCCTGCAGCACCTGGTACTGGAGTAATCGCTGGAGGACCAGTCCGTGCGGTACTTGAACTTGCAGGAATTACGGATATTCTTTCTAAATCTTTAGGATCAAGCACACCAATCAACATGGTTCGTGCGACAATCCAAGGATTGACGAATTTGAAACGCGCGGAAGACGTTGCTAAACTGCGTGGTAAATCTGTAAAAGAACTGTTAGGTTAAGGGGGGAAACACAATGTCAAACAAACTTGAAATCACCCTTACGAAAAGTGTAATTGGCTCTAAGCCTGCACAACGTAAAACAGTTGAAGCTCTAGGTCTACGTAAGTTGAATCAGATGGTTGAACATCAGGATAATGTTGCAATTCGCGGCATGATCAACAAAGTAAGCCACTTAGTCACTGTTAAAGAACAATAATGTCTACTTTGAAATAAGGAGGTGCCGATTAGATGAAATTACACGAGATGAAACCACATGAAGGTTCACGTAAATCACGTAAGCGAGTTGGTCGTGGAATGGGTTCCGGCGCAGGTAAAACTTCCGGCAGAGGTCATGATGGCCAAAACTCTCGTTCTGGTGGTGGCGTTCGTCTAGGATTTGAAGGTGGACAGATTCCACTATTCCAAAGACTTCCGAAGCGCGGATTTACGAATATTAATCGTAAAGAATACGCAATCGTGAATTTGGACGTACTTAACCGCTTCGACGAAGGTACTGAAGTTTCACCTGAATTGCTAATTGAATCAGGAATCGTGAGCAATGAAAAGTCAGGAATTAAGATTCTTGGAAATGGGACTCTTGAAAAAAAGATTACTGTCAAAGCTCACAAATTCTCTGCTTCTGCTAAAGAAGCGATCGAGAAAGCGGGCGGGCAAGTAGAGGTGATTTAATGTTTCAGACAATCTCCAACTTTATGCGCGTTAGAGATATCCGATCTAAAATCATTTTCACATTGCTGGTGCTTATCATTTTTAGATTGGGATCTTTCATACCAGTTCCGAATGTCGATGCAACAGCCCTTCAACAAACAACAAACCAATTCATCGGACTTCTTAACACATTCGGTGGCGGAGCGTTAGGTAAGTTCTCCATTTTTGCAATGGGAATCATGCCTTACATCACCGCTTCTATCATCGTGCAGTTATTGCAGATGGATGTCGTTCCGAAGTTCACTGAATGGTCGAAGCAAGGGGATGTCGGAAGACGGAAACTTGCTCAATTCACAAGATATTTCACAGTTGTCCTTGCTTTTATCCAAGCAATCGCCATGTCATTCGGTTTTAACCAAATGTTTGGTGGAACGCTTATAAAAGACGGAGGAATTTCCACGTATGTGGTCATTGCGATTGTCTTGACTGCGGGTACATCATTCCTGCTTTGGCTCGGTGAGCAGATTACCGCTAAAGGTGTTGGTAATGGTATTTCCATTATTATCTTCGCTGGTATCGTCTCCGGAATTCCAACAGCAGTGAACCAACTGTATGCAACTCAGATTCAAGATGCGGGAGATGCTTTGTTCATCCGTATTGCTACTATGGTTTTACTACTGATTGTAATTATTGCAATCGTTGTCGGAGTTATTTACGTGCAAGAAGCACTCCGTAAAATTCCAATTCAGTATGCAAAACGCATGACTGGCCGTCAACAGACGTCAGCCGGACAACAAACACACTTGCCATTGAAATTGAATGCTGCAGGGGTTATCCCAGTAATCTTTGCTGTGGCGTTTTTCATTACACCACAACAATTAGCCACTTTCTTCGGTGAGAACAGCGTAACAACATTCATTGCGCGGACATTTGACTACAATCAACCTGTCGGCATGATCCTGTATGTTTCACTGATCCTCGCATTCACGTACTTCTATGCGTTCATCCAAGTGAACCCTGAGAATATGGCGGATAATCTGAAGAAACAAGGCGCATACATCCCAGGCATTCGTCCTGGTCAGAATACACAAAACTACTTAACGAGCACTTTGTATAGACTGACATTCGTCGGCTCGATTTTCCTTGCAGTCGTTGCAGTCATGCCGATTTTCTTCATCAATCTTGCAAACCTTCCTGCTTCTCTCCAAATTGGAGGAACGAGCTTGCTCATCGTTGTCGGGGTTGCACTTGAAACGATGAAACAATTGGAATCTCAACTTGTGAAGAGGCATTACAAAGGGTTCATGAAATAATATTTAATATAGGCGCCCCCTATATTGAGTACGGATGGAGGGCAAGACGTATGAATATCGTATTAATGGGTCTGCCGGGTGCTGGCAAAGGCACACAAGCAGACAAAATTGTCGAGAAGTACGAAATCCCTCATATTTCTACAGGCGATATGTTCCGTGCTGCAATTACAGAAGGCACGGAACTTGGAGTCAAAGCAAAATCGTTCATGGATAAAGGTGCTCTTGTTCCTGATGAAGTAACAATCGGCATCGTACGTGAACGATTGAGCAAATCCGATTGCGATAATGGATTCCTACTTGATGGTTTTCCGCGTACAGTTCCTCAGGCAGAAGCATTAGATGCACTGCTTTCGGATATGGATCGGAAAATTGAGCATGTCCTCAACATTAAAGTAGAAACAGATGAACTTATCGCTAGATTAACCGGTCGCAGAATTTGTAAAGTATGCGGCACATCCTATCATCTGCAATTCAATCCTCCAAAGGTTGAAGGCGTTTGTGATAAGGATGGCGGAGAACTTTACCAGCGAGCGGATGATAATCCGGAAACTGTCACGAACCGTCTGGAAGTAAATATGAACCAAACAGCACCTTTATTGGCGTTTTACGATGCCAAAGGCGTGTTGACAGACATAGATGGTCAAAAGGACATCAATGATGTATTTAAAGATCTGGACGCAATCTTACTAGAGAGTGGTCAGTGATCCTTTCCGGACGCAATTCATGCACGCCATATTGTGGGCAGCAACGGACTATTGCACGGAAAGAACGTTTAATTAACGAGCTGCAAAAGCATATGGTGCCCGGTATAGGAATTGGTGATAATCCATTGGTATTGCATGTTCAGGCCTTCATAAATGCATTTTTTCACTTAGGTGAGTATAATGTAAAAAGTGTCTTGAACTGTAGTGCGAAACTGGAGTACACCTGCGGCAATCCTGTCGTTTGTGTCTTTTCCGATGCGATTTTCCACAACAATAGTCGGGGACTGACTTACGGGAAACGAAGTGTGACATACGTCTTTCGAACATCACTCATGCAATCCGGACATATGTTGAAGGAAGCTTTGAAGGCGACTTCTGCCGCTCGATGGTTAAGACCTTTATTGTATATAGAAGGGAGACAGGATTGATGGCGAAGGACGACGTAATTGAAGTTGAAGGTACTGTTATCGAAACATTGCCAAACGCAATGTTCAAGGTGGAATTAGAAAATGGTCATACGATTCTTGCACACGTATCAGGCAAGATCCGCATGCACTTTATCCGTATCCTACCTGGAGATAAGGTAACGATGGAACTTTCACCTTATGATTTGACACGCGGTCGTATCACATACCGTTTTAAATAAACTTTTGCAACTCCGGAATATTGAAGGAGGTTGGGTAAGATGAAAGTAAGACCATCTGTAAAACCGATCTGTGAAAAATGTAAAGTTATTCGCAGACGCGGCCGAGTAATGGTAATCTGTGAAAATCCGAAACATAAACAAAGACAAGGCTAATACTAAGGGAGGTGCACAATCTATATGGCACGTATTGCTGGTGTAGACGTTCCGCGCGATAAGCGCGTAGTCATTTCGTTAACATACATTTTTGGAATTGGTAAAACAACTGCACAAAAAGTTCTTGCTGCAGCGGGCGTTTCTGAAGAGACACGAGTTCGTGATCTTACTGAAACTGAGCTTGATAAAATCCGTGAGCAACTTGACGGCTTGAAAGTTGAAGGGGATCTTCGTCGTGAAACATCCCTTAACATCAAACGTTTGATGGAAATCGGTAGCTTCCGTGGAATCCGTCATCGTCGTGGATTACCTGTTCGTGGACAAAACACGAAAAACAACGCACGTACACGTAAAGGTCCTAAGCGGACAGTTGCGAACAAAAAGAAATAATAGGTAAAGGAGGTTTTTCGTAGACATGGCACGTAAACAACAAACTCGTAAACGTCGTGTGAAAAAGAATATTGAAACTGGTATTGCACATATCCGTTCGACGTTCAACAATACAATCGTAACGATCACTGATAGTCATGGTAACGCCCTATCTTGGTCTAGTGCTGGTGCATTAGGATTCAGAGGGTCTCGTAAATCGACTCCGTTTGCTGCACAGATGGCTGCTGAAACAGCTGCTAAAACTGCTATGGAGCACGGCTTGAAGTCTTTGGAAGTTACAGTTAAAGGACCAGGTGCTGGTCGTGAAGCGGCTATCCGTTCACTACAAGCTGCAGGTCTTGAAGTAACAGCAATCAGAGACGTAACTCCGGTTCCACATAACGGATGCCGCCCACCAAAACGTCGTCGTGTATAATGGTTTGTACTCCATTTGATTGAAAAGCACAATTTTTGGCAAAAATGAATTGTGTAATTGCTTGTTGATTAATTTTGATAAACGATTTCAATATGGAACGACCAATATATTAGACGTTTTGAAGGAGGGTAAATGAATGATCGAGATTGAGAAACCGAAGATTGAATCAGTTATGATCAGTGAAGATTCCAAGTTTGGTAAATTCATTATTGAACCATTGGAGCGTGGATACGGAAACACTTTAGGTAATTCCTTGCGCCGCGTGCTTCTTTCCTCATTGCCAGGAGCTGCCGTTACTTCTATCCAGATCGATGGAGTACTTCATGAATTCTCTACAATTGAAGGTGTCGTCGAAGACGTTGCAACAATTATTTTGAACGTGAAGAAACTTGCTCTCAAAATCTATTCAGATGATGAGAAAGTGATTGAAATAGATGTGAAAGGTGAAGGCAAGGTAACTGCAGCAGATATCACTCATGATAGTGATGTTGAAGTGCTGAATCCTGACCTTCAAATTGCTACTTTAGGTAAAAATGGACACTTGCGCATGCGTATGTATGCTGTTCGTGGCCGAGGATATGCGCCTTCCGATCAAAACAAACGTGAGGATCTTGCGATAGGTGTAATTCCGATCGACTCTATTTACACTCCAGTTTCACGCGTCAATTTCCAAGTCGAGAATACTCGCGTTGGTCAAAGTACGAACTTTGACAAGTTGACGTTTGATATTTGGACAGATGGTAGCATCGGTCCGAAGGAAGCTGTTTCGCTTGGAGCTAAAATCCTAACGGAGCATCTGAATATATTTGTCGGTATGTCCGACGAAGCACAAACTGCAGAAATCATGGTAGAAAAAGAAGAGGACCAAAAAGAAAAAGTGCTTGAGATGACTATCGAAGAGCTCGATCTTTCTGTGCGATCTTATAACTGCCTGAAGCGTGCAGGCATCAATTCTGTACTCGAACTTGCTAACAAGTCCGAAGACGAAATGATGAAAGTTCGCAACTTAGGCCGCAAATCACTTGAAGAAGTGAAGGCTAAATTGGACGAGTTGAACCTTGAGTTACGCTCGGAAGATTAAGAACAAATAGATTGAGGGAGGGAAACTTCTATGGGTTACAGAAAACTTGGACGCACAAGTTCACAACGTAAAGCGATGCTTCGCGATTTAGCGACTGACCTTATCGTACATGAGCGCATCCAGACAACTGAAGCGCGTGCAAAAGAATTGCGTTCTGTTGTTGAAAAGATGATCACTCTTGGTAAGCGCGGTGACTTACATGCACGTCGTCAAGCTGCACAATTTATCCGTCGTGAGTTGGTTACAACTGAAGACGAAGAAGGCAATGAGAAAGAAATCTTTGCTATTCAGAAATTGTTTGATAACGTTGCACCACGTTACGCAGATCGCCAAGGCGGTTACACACGTATCATGAAAATGGGACCTCGTCGTGGAGACGGAGCACCTGTTGTCGTAATTGAACTAGTTTAATTACAACTTATATAAAAACATTAAAGGGTGTGTCTGGCACATACGCACAGCCACACCCTTTTTACAAACAAATTTATACGACAAAATATTAAAAGCTGAGTGTTACGATCGACGGTTTAGCCGATCGGTCTAGCTCTACGCATCTCATCCGCTGGTCCGGATTGAGCACCCGGCATCAGAATAGACTTGAGCGCATTTCTTCGGATGAGGTGCGCGCTTTTTTTATTTAAAGAAATATAATATTTCATTAATCAATTTTTTTATACATAATTAATACTTTGCCGGAGGTGGATAATGTGAAAGAAATATTGTCGTTGGACCATGTGTCTTATACATATGAAACAGAAGATGAAAAACCGCACAAAGCAATTGACGATGTCTCCTTCACTGTCCAAGACGGTGAATGGATTGCGATTGTCGGTCATAACGGTTCAGGCAAATCGACATTGGCAAAACTGATGATGGGTTTAATGTATCCGAATGAAGGGAAAATCCGTGTCTTTCTTGAAGAGTTGAATGATGAAACTGTCTGGGAGATCCGTTCGCGTATGGGAATTGTTTTTCAGAATCCTGACAATCAATTCGTTGGTTCCACCGTACAAGATGACGTAGCCTTTTCTCTTGAAAATAACGGTGTTCCATTTGAGAAGATGGTGCCACGAGTTCTCGACTCGCTTGCTCAAGTACAGATGGAAGAATTTCTTGATCATGAACCACACCATCTTTCTGGCGGACAGAAACAACGGGTGGCTATCGCAGGTGCTCTTGCAATGGAGCCACAAATGCTTATCCTGGACGAAGCGACTTCCATGCTTGACCCGCAAGGACGTGATGAAGTCATTCGTGTTGTGGATGATTTGAAGCGTGCAAAAGGATTGACAGTGCTTTCCATTACACATGATTTAGAGGAAGTACTACTTGCGGATAGAGTCATCGTTATGAATGAAGGAAAAGTGATGATGACTGGTAAGCCGGAAGAAATCTTTGCCCATGGAGATGTTTTGGAGTCAATTGGATTGGACTTACCATTTGCATCGAGGTTGTCGCGTGAATTACGGAAACACGGTGTTAATATCCAAGGGGAACATATGACAGAAAAAGAGTTGGTGAACGAATTATGGACATCTCATTTCAACAAGTAGGCTATTCGTATGCAGTAGGAACGCCATTTGAAAAACGCGCACTGTACGACGTTAACGGTTCAATCGCGTCAGGTTCTTATACTGCAATCATCGGTCATACGGGGTCAGGAAAGTCTACTCTGCTACTTCATCTCAATGGATTACTTAAGCCGACGGATGGCGTTGTACGAGTAGGGGATGTGAATATCACTTCACATACGAAGTCAAAAGAATTGAAAACGATTCGTAAACAGGTTGGCATTGTTTTTCAGTTTCCTGAACATCAGTTATTTGAAGAAACAGTTGAAAAAGACATCATGTTTGGACCGATGAACTTCGGAGTACCGGCTGAGGAAGCGAGAACTCGTGCACATGAATTAATTAAACTGCTTGGTCTTCCGGAAGATGTTGCAAAGAAGTCACCATTTGATTTATCCGGTGGACAAATGCGACGCGTTGCCATTGCGGGCGTTCTTGCTTTTCAACCGTCCATACTCATTTTGGACGAACCGACTGCAGGCCTTGATCCTAGAGGTCGTAAAGAGATTATGGAACTGTTTTATACATTACATAAAGAACAGAATCTGACGACAATTCTCGTTACGCACAGTATGGAAGATGCTGCTCAATACGCCGACAACATTCTTGTTATGCATGAAGGACGCTCTGTCTTGTCAGGGACGCCTGAAGAGGTATTCAGTAATGCTGACAAGCTGAGTGAATATCGGCTTGGTCTGCCGCGCACAGTGGCATTCCAGAGGGACATTGAGAAGTTGTTCGGCAAAAGCATTGGAAGACTAGCTTTGACTGAGGATCAACTAGCAATTGCTGTTTCACAAGCGCTCAAGGAAGAAGGTGAGCGTTAATGTTAGAAAAGATGATCTTTGGACGGTATGTGCCAGGCAATTCATTCGTTCATAAATTGGATCCCCGTTCTAAGCTTTTATTTGTTTTTTTATTCATTATTGCAGTGTTTCTAGCAAATAATACGATTACGTATGCACTATTATTGGCGTTCACCGTACTAGTCATCCTTATCGCTAGAATTCGTTTTTATTTTTTATTTAACGGATTAAAACCGATTTTGTTTTTAGTCGTCTTCACTTTGCTCATGCATTTCATTTTCACGAAAGAAGGAGCTTTGCTGTTTGAATGGAAATTCATCAAAATTTATGAAGAGGGAATCCGTCAAGGTATTTATATATCAATACGATTCCTCGTGCTTGTTCTAATGACAACGGTGCTGACTTTGACAACATCACCGATTTCAATTACGGACGGCATGGAGACGTTGTTAAATCCATTCAAGAAACTTAAATTACCTGTACATGAATTGGCTCTAATGATGTCCATTTCGCTTCGTTTCATTCCAACATTGATGGATGAGACAGATAAAATACTGAAAGCACAACTTGCACGCGGATCGGATCTCACTAGTGGAACGATTAAGCAGCGAATTCATGCTGTTGTTCCACTGCTAGTCCCGCTGTTTGTCAGCGCGTTTAAGCGTGCCGAAGACCTTGCAATTGCGATGGAAGTGAGAGGTTATCGAGGAGGAGAAGGACGGACGCGTTATCGTCAACTTGCCTGGAAGAACCGTGATACTTTTGTCATCTTTTTGTTCGCCTTTCTCGTTGCCGTGCTTTTCTGGTTGAGAGGAGGGAATTGAGTGAAACGTATAAAATCCACTGTCGCTTATGATGGGACAAATTTTGCCGGCTATCAATCACAACCGGGCCTGCGCACTGTTCAGGCGGAAATTGATAAAGCGTTACGAAAAATTCATAAAGAAGATACTGTCTTTTCTGTTGCAAGTGGTCGTACGGATGCTGGAGTCCATGCATGGGGACAAGTTATCCATTTCGATACACCACTCGGACTTCCAATTGATCGGTGGAAAACAGCGCTCAATGTTTTATTGCCGAAAGACGTTCGGATTGTGGATGCAGTTTTTGTGAATGATGATTTCCATGCCCGCTATTCAGCAGTAGGAAAGACCTATCAATTTAAATGGTCGGCAAGTGAAGTGCAAAGTCCGTTTGAACGAAATTATGCCGTCCATCTTGAAAAGTGGCGTCCTGATATCGAACGAATGCGGGAAGCGGCGCAGTACTTGATAGGTACACATGATTTTACAAGCTACTGTTCTTCTAAGACCGCAACGTCCAATAAAGTGCGGACGGTGAGAAAGCTAGAATTGGAACAAAACGGTGAAGATCTGATTATGACGATTGAAGGCGATGGTTTTCTCTATAATATGGTGAGAACGATTGCAGGAATGCTCTTTGCTGTCGGAATCGGTTGGAATGAACCTCTGGACATCAAAGAAATCCTTGAAGCGAGAGATCGGAAAAGAGCAGGGAAAACCGCGGCAGCACACGGTTTATACTTGATGAATGTCACGTATAATGACTGAGTCAACTTTTCCTGGTGTTTTCTCGGAAAACGCTTGACTTATTATCGAATTCAAGATAAGATGATAAATGGTATTTCAATAACCCCACAATAAGCCCCGGAAAGTTTATTTGTGTTTAGGGATAGAGAAAACGGAACAGATTGATATTTTTAGGAGGAAACAATACATGCGTACAACATTCATGGCTAAAGGTCACGAAGTAGAGCGTAAATGGCTCGTTGTCGACGCTGAAGGACAGACGCTTGGTCGTCTTGCTTCTGAAGTTGCATCTATTTTGCGCGGCAAACATAAACCTACGTTCACACCACACGTTGACACTGGCGATCACGTCATCATCATCAACGCTGAGAAAATCCAACTGACAGGTAACAAGTTGAAAGATAAAATCTACTATCGCCACTCTGGCTATACAGGTAATCTTAAACAACGTACTGCTTTGGAAATGCGTACTAACTATTCAACTAAAATGTTGGAACTTGCGATTAAAGGGATGCTTCCAAAAGGTCCACTAGGTCGTCAAACAATCAAGAAACTTCACGTCTATGCTGGAGCAGAACATCCACATACGGCACAAAAACCAGAAGCATTCGAGCTTCGTGGATAATTAAGAGGAGGAAACACCTTTGGCACAAGTACAATATATCGGCACTGGCCGTCGTAAAAGTTCAGTAGCTCGTGTACGTCTAGTTCCTGGCGAAGGCAAAATCGTCGTCAACAACCGTGACGTAGAAGACTACGTACCATTCGAAACACTACGTGAAGTTATTAAGCAACCGCTTGTAGCTACACAAACACTTGGCAGCTATGATATCCATGTAAACGTCAATGGCGGCGGATTCACTGGACAAGCTGGCGCAATCCGTCACGGTGTCGCACGTGCTCTACTTACTGTAGATCCTGACTTCCGTGGTACATTGAAAGCAGCAGGTCTGCTTACACGTGATTCACGTATGAAAGAACGTAAGAAGCCAGGTCTTCGCGGCGCTCGTCGTGCACCTCAGTTCTCAAAACGTTAATCGATTGTTTATACAAAACCCTTCCCCGGCTTTGCCGGGGAAGGGTTTTTTTGATGGTTGATAACTTTATAATTGGCGTTTGATTAGTTGGAAGCGCACGCGCACTCAGTGCACATGCGCGTGCAAAAATCGTCTAGTCGGTAATAGAGGATCGCTCTCAGTGCCTGTGCGCGTACAGAAATCGTCTAGCCGGTAACAGAGAAGTGCCCTCAGTGACCGTGCGCGTGCAGAAATCGTTTAGCCGGTAACAGAGGAGCGTCCTCAGTACCCGTGCGCGTGCAGAAATCGTCTTACCGGTAACAGAGAAGCGTCCTCAGTGCCCGTGCGCGTGCAGAAATCGTTTAGCCGGTAACAGAGAAGCGACCTCAGTGCCCGTGCGCGTGTAGAAATCGCCTAGTCGGTAACAGAGGGTCGCCCTCTGTGCCCGTGCGCGTATCGAAATCGTCAAACCGGTAACAGAGAAGTGCCCTCAGTGCCCGTGCGCGTGCAGAAATCGTTTAGCCGGTAACAAAGGAGCGTCCTCAGTGCCCGTGCGCGTGTAGAAATCGCCTAGTCGGTAACAGAGGGGCGCCCTCTGTGCCCGTGCGTGTATCGAAATCGTTTAGCCGGTAACAGAGGAGCGTCCTCAGTGCCCGTGCGTGTGTTAAAATCGACTTATCAGTAACAGAGGAGCTCCCTCAGTGCTCGTGCGCGTATCGAAATCGTCAAGCCGGTAACAGAGAAGCGACCTCAGTGCCCGTGCGCGTGTTAAAATCGACTTACCGGTAACAGAGGATCACACTCTGTAGCAGTTCGTTCGTCACCATAATGCCTATGTTTATTGTCCCCTGTAAATACGAAGTTCTGCGCAAGCACGCGTCTAATCGTTTTCTTGGAATCTACAATTGTACACCAATCCAATACAAGAGGCGTAGTAACCTTCATCTTCGGAAAAAGTAGTTTTAATTCATTAACGTTTCGAATGATGCTTACATCGAGTGCTTCTTCGAATCCACATGTCTTGCACATAATTGTGCGGATATTTTTCCTGCTCATAAATCTAGAACATTTAAGGCAAACGATTCCCTTCTGCAGCTGTTCGTATTGATAATCCGGCCCCCGTTCATAAGGTGAATTCGGCAAGTGCATATTCAGTAGGTGATCCGCCAGCTGACTATGTTGCTTGTTCAAAGAAGAGGGCGTCTGACTTAGGCGATTCAGAAAACGTTTTAGCTGAGACGGAAGAATGATCGGCATGTCTACAGGAGCTTGAAACAAAGTAAACTCTTCATTGACGAAAACAAGATACCCTTTAACCGGTATGGGCATCTTCATTTTAGTTAACAATGAACGTAGAAGAGAAACGCTTCGATTCAGCTGGTACAGGGGATTCAGAATTTCCTGGTTTGTCGCAAGAATGCGGAAAGCTCCTGAATCATAAACATATTCGCCTTCGTAATTTTTAATTTCAATTAGCCACACTACTTTTTCGGAGATCAGCAGTGTATCCATTTGAAAAACTGAATGATTCTGCTCCAGGCAAATATCATGCAGAACATAAACATCTGAATGCATTGCTTCTAAAAACTGTTCAAATCGTTTTTCGCCTTCCCAGCCTTTCGTGAGGTTGGAAAACCGTCTCGACTGATTTTCCGGTAGCGCCATCCTGCTATGTAGCAAGCGCAGAACTTCCGTTTCTTTGGCCGATGTACGATTCTTTAAAACAATTGCCATGCCTGACAACTCCTATTCTCTTGTGTTGTTTCGAATTGGGCGATATGAAAGATGGGGATTTGGTTGGAATAAAGGGAGCATTGCTATAAGGAGAAAATGACCACTTATTCTTTATTCTGCATACAGAATGAAAAACCTTCTTTATCCGAAGAGATGTACCGTGGAGTTGCTGCACCATGAACGGTGTTATCCATCTTCATTCAAATCAAACTGCTGGACGATGCATATGTCCGTAGATAAAATGAAAGAAATGAATGGTAAGGAGGAATCGAAATGAAAGAAATTTCGACAGTAGATTTACAGCATAAATTAGAAAATGGTGAAACAATCCATATGATCGATGTGCGGGAAGCAGATGAAGTGGCTGAAGGTATGATCGACGGTGCAGTCCACATCCCACTTGGTGAAATCCCAGAACGTATGGAAGAGCTTGATAAGGCGACTCCGTATGTAATAATTTGCCGTTCAGGAGGACGCAGCGGGCGTGCTACTGAGTTTTTAAATGCAGAAGGTTATGATGTCACTAACATGACTGGCGGCATGCTGGCGTGGTCTGGTGAAGTCGTGCTATAAGAGTTGTAAAGGAGCCCTAACGGCTTCTTTTTTTGTGGAATTAATTGCGAAGCTTATTTAGGAGCTCATTCATATCATGCTAAAGATTTACGTATAGTGGAGGAAAAAGGCGGTGTGGATGTTGAAACGATGGCTAGTCATTGGTTTGTTGTTTGCGACTTCTCTTCTTGTAGTAGTGTATGGAGTAAAAGCTTCAGATCGTGGTTTCTTTATGCCGGAACTGGGGGGAGTGAAGATTGTCATTGACCCTGGGCATGGCGGCTTGGATGGAGGTGCTTCAGTAGGCGATATTGTTGAGCGCGATATTACTTTGAGCATTGCACATGAGTTAAAGAAAAAGCTTGAAAAGAAAGGTGCAGTCATTGTGATGACACGAGAAAAAGAGGGAGATGCCATTGCGGAGCATGCGCCGAGTGAAAAGTTCAGCACAACGCGTCAACGGAAGATGGCTGATCTGAAATTGAGAGAAAGCATTGCCATTCAGGAAGAACCGGATATGTTTTTAAGCGTGCATGTTAACGCGATACCTGAAGAAAGATGGAGAGGCTCACAAGTGTTTTATCATGCAGAGGGACATGAAGGTGGCGAGCTATTAGCGAAGTCCATACAAAGTTCGTTCGCAGCTAATCTTCAAAACACGGATAGAGAAGCGATGGCTATCAAAGGGGTTTATTTATTAAAAAAGGTTCCAATGCCTTCCGTTCTTATTGAAACAGGCTTTATCTCTAATCCGGAGGAACGAAAACTGTTGACAGATCCGGCATACCATGCAAAAGTGGCAGATGCGATTATCGAAGGAATTGTTGAATTCCATACATCCGAGCAAAATTAAAGGCATATCCTCATTTGAAAAAGAATCACTATGGTATACTTAGGAGAGATTGAATTACCTTCTAAGGGGTGGCCATATTGTTGAATGAACAAATTATCCGTGACGTTGTAGGCGAATTGAAGGATCCATTTTTACATAGAACACTAGCGGAAACCGATGGAATCGTCAGTGTAACGGTTAAGCCGGAGAAGCAACATGTGAGTGTAAAACTGGCAATCGCCAAAATTAATACAGCGGAACAAATGACTTTGCAAATGAAAGTGGTTGAAGTGATTAAAGCGGCAGGTGCTGATTCTGTAGGCATCCGTTTTGAAGAACTTCCTGCTGAAACACTTGAAAAGTTCCGTGGGACAGCAACTGAATCGGAGGCACAAGATCTTTTATCTCCGCTAAATAATATTGAATTTATCTCGATTGCATCTGGTAAAGGCGGCGTTGGGAAATCTACTGTTTCGGTGAATTTGGCGGTTGGTCTTGCGAGACTCGGCAAGAAAGTCGGTCTGATTGACGCAGACATATATGGATTCAGTGTTCCTGATATGATGGGTATTACTGAACTGCCGGTCATCCGTGAAAACCGCATCATTCCTGTCGAGCGTTTTGGCGTCAAAGTCATTTCCATGGGCTTTTTCGTGGAAGACAATGCACCTGTCGTCTGGCGTGGACCGATGCTCGGTAAAGTGCTTGACCAGTTCTTCCGGGATGTGGATTGGGGGGATCTTGATTACCTCATTCTTGATTTGCCACCGGGTACAGGTGATGTAGCACTTGATATCCACCAAATGATTCCGGCTTCAAAAGAAATTGTGGTGACAACTCCGCATCCGACTGCAGCATTCGTTGCGGCACGAGCAGGAGCAATGGCATTGCAAACAGACCATACATTACTTGGTGTAATTGAAAATATGGCGTGGTTCCAATCACAGTCAACTGGTGAAAAGGAATACGTATTCGGCAAAGGCGGAGGTACTCGTCTAGCTGAAGAGTTGCGAACTGAATTATTAGGTCAAATTCCACTAGGGCAACCAGATTGGAATGAAACCGACTTCGCACCATCTGTCTATGCAAAAGACCATCCAATCGGTCAAACATATGCAACGATTGCGCAGGAAATTATTGATAAAACTTCAAAGTAAACAGTAAAGCAAGCGGTGAAGGTCATTTGCCTTCGCCGCTGCTTTTTTTGTCCCCACCTGAATCTCCACCACCATCTCCACCCTTTTCGGAAGGAGTAATTTCTCCTGCTTTCAAAATTAATTCTTGCCACTTGCCCTTTAGTAAAGGATTGTTAATAGTATCTTCTACAGATTTTTCAACTTGCTTTTTCATATTTGCTGACTGCAAAATTGTTTCCATTTGTTTTTGCATTTCAGCACCACCAAAAAAGGATTCCATCTCTTTAAGAAATGAAGAATCGTTCATCAGACTTGTCATAATATCCTGTTGCTGCTCTTTCATACTTTTTGCTATCGACTCAGTGAACTTTGGATCTTCAAAAGCGTGCTTCCAAAAGTCTTCTCCTTTTTTTGATAACAACACATCTTCAATGGACTTTTTCACTTCAGGTTGTTCCAAAACAATCAGTTCTCGGAATTCCGGATCGGCTAACATTTTTCGAATGGCTTTCTTTCCATCTTCTGTTTGCAAAGCATCCGTCATCATTTTTTTCATCTCATCATAGTTTGGACTTTGCGCTTGTTGGCTACAGCTTGCCAAGAGGAAGATGAGAAGTAGGCAGGAAACCCATTTATTCTTCATGGAATCAAAATCCCTTCCGTTATGCGTTTTCAATTATTGTTCACAATATAAGAAGGAATATGCATGAAGCGTACAATGAAATAGATTTTTACTTGAAACGTTGTTACACTATTGGAAGCAATTAAAAACGGGGGAACATAATCGTGACCATACGAAATTGGGTAAAATTCTTTTTTAATGCCTTACTAATAGGAGGAGCTGTCACGGCGATTGTCGGTTTGATCGTACGTTGGGAGTTTTTCTCGCAATATTTATCTAACGGAGAGTACTTTCAATTTTTCAGTGCGTTCGTTTGGATGATTTTCTTAGGTTTCACAATGAGTGTAGTCGCACAAATGGGATTCTTCGCTTATTTGACGGTTCATCAATTTGGTGTCAATATGTTCAAAACGTTGACATTATGGAATTGGGTTCAGCTACTCATCATTATAGTCGTGCTGTTTGACCTTGTCTTTTTCCGATTTAAATTAACAGAAGGCGATACTGGACGAACAGTTCTTTACTTAACTTTACTGTTCTCATTATTGGCAGTCTCTGCCATAACTGCTTATTTCAAAGCGCAATGGACTAAGAAACACGCACTCATATCAGCACTCTTCTTCATGATTGTCATAACGACACTTGAATGGTTGCCAGCATTAATGGTCCGTTCAGGTAACATCGATACATGGGTAACAATCTTATTGTTCCCGCTTTTAGCCGTCAATGCATACCAACTTCTCATGCTCCCAAAATACAATCGTCAATCAGACGAAGACAAAGCGAGATTGGACGCGCGTAGACAAGCACGTAAAGCCACTGAACAATCAGCTTCAAAAGGAAAAAAGAAAGCTTCAAAAAAAGCAAAATAACGTAAAAAGGCACAACTTCCACATACAAACGGAAGCCGTGCCTTTTTTAATTCAATAAAACCTTTCAAATCGTCCTCAGAAGTCCATAACTCCATTCAAAAGTCCATAAACGCGCATAGAAGTCCATAATCTAGATCACTCTGGTATTCTTTTCGTCTTAATGGACATCTTAAACAAGACGTTCTCTAAAGATGTGTATTTCCGCGTTTCGTTTAACTTTTTCAAAGAAGCGAGACTGACCCGCTCTTCCCTGTGATGGGGTAGTGAAATAATTTCTCCTTCGATAACCGGAGGCGGCTCACCATCAATCCATTTTACAGAAGAGCCGAGCGCATTTATTTCCACATCCCATAAAGCTGTACGCAACGAGAGTGGAAACTGTTCATCGGCAGTTCTGAACCATAAAGGATGTGTACCGAAATGACTTTCGAACTTACTGATTTGCTCCATCAATAAGGGAATGTCTTGTTCATATGCTTCGCCGGCATGTCCTAAAAGTCCAACGGGAATATTTCTCTTCTTTATGAGCGCGACAATTTCAGGAAATCTTTCTGCCCAATCCATGTCTAGAAATAAAACCGGATAAGGCGTCTGTAAATCACGTACTAGTTGCTCAACTTCTTCTTCTCCAAATGAAATATTGATGGTCAACGCAGATCCCGCCATACCACGGACAATGACTTCCCCTGGTTCATCCGTTAAACGGAAAACTTCTTTTAACGAGTCGGTCCCAGGAATAGTAGTGAAAAATAGTACGACAGCAGTTAAAATTACTGTGAGAACGAACAGTTTTACTTTCAAGACACACGTCACATCCCCTTTACCAACAAAATCTATACAGCATTTTATGATAGTCACTTGACCATTATGAATAAGACATGCTACTATTATGAAGGCTTCAAAAGACAAGTGAAAAAAATGTTGATTTTTAATTAGATCTTAGCTATAATAAATCTTGTCGTTGGAATGCAGAAAATATAATACGATTCCGCAGTAGCTCAGTGGTAGAGCAATCGGCTGTTAACCGATCGGTCGTAGGTTCGAGTCCTACCTGCGGAGCCATTTTTTATGCTTCCATAGCTCAGTAGGTAGAGTGCTTCCATGGTAAGGAAGAGGTCACCGGTTCGAATCCGGTTGGAAGCTTCCGATTGGATTTTACACGTTCTTCTATAAGAAAAGTAAGGCGCTTTTTTTATGTCTACGAATGAATGGATTCAGCTTAAAGGCTATCAGAAACAGAATTAATAAATTAAAAAGCAAAATAGGCTTGCACACACCGTATAAATTTGCTAATATAACATTTGTGCGATTCATCAACGGCTTTTGATAGACACATGCCTTCTTATTAAGGCCCCTTGGTCAAGCGGTTAAGACACCGCCCTTTCACGGCGGTAACACGGGTTCGAATCCCGTAGGGGTCACCATGTTTGTTTTCATCCTATTTTATATAACTAATTTTGGTGGGGTAGCGAAGTGGCTAAACGCGGCGGACTGTAAATCCGCTCCCTCCGGGTTCGGCGGTTCGAATCCGTCCCCCACCACCATTTTTTACTAACGACTTCCACTGACTATAAAAAAAATGGGGTATAGCCAAGCGGTAAGGCAACGGACTTTGACTCCGTCATTCGTTGGTTCGAATCCAGCTACCCCAGCCAATCTTTTTTAACGAGAAGCGTTAAAAAAGATTTGCGAGAAATACCGAAGGTATTTCGAGCACATGGTTCTAATATCCAAACGAAAAAAACAAAAAAACCGAGTACAAAAGTAAACAATAACAAATAATTCCATACATACAACAACCCAAAACCTTACAAAAATAAGGCTTTTTTTATTGCCTAAAACCAACCCCTCGCCTTAGCATCCCTTCACAAAACTTCAAATAAAATTCATATAGACCATACCCATCTAGCATCACAAAGAAGTATGATAGAAAAGGAATATATTACATAGATAGTTTAAACAACATCCCGCTAATACTTACAATTTACAATAAGTTTTTCCGAAGAAAGGAAAAGTGAATAGATATGCATGAGTATATCCATCTACTGCGCAACATGACCGATGTCAATTCTGAAGCGACGCTCCAAAGCTTATTAGGCGATATTGCATACGCTCTTAATCAATCCGTCATCATTGCCGTAACAGACCGAACTGGAACAATTACATATGTAAACGACCTATTTGTCAAAACATCAAAATATAGCGAAGCTGAATTAATTGGGAAGACGCACGCCATCGTTAATTCCAATTACCATCCTAAATCCTTTTTTAAAAATATGTGGGCGACAATAGGACAAGGACATGTCTGGCAAGGGGAAATCCGCAATCGAGCAAAAGATGGCAGCTTTTATTGGGTGGATACTAGGATTGTTCCGTTCTTAACGGATGCAGGTATACCAAACAGATATATATCAATCCGTTATGACATTACGGATCGAAAAAAAATGGAAGACCGTATACGGAAAGATAGCGAAGTGTACCGGCTCATTACGGAAAACTCTTTAGATTATATATCCGTTATTGATCCGTTGGGGAATTTTCAATACATGTCACCTACCCACGGGCATTTATTTGAATTGGACAAGATAGCAAGCAATTCGATATATGACGTCATCCATTCAGACGATCATGAAAAATTTGCGAAAGCGTTGAATTTAGCAAAGGAACAATTGAAGTCAATTCCTGCAGAGTTCAAAGTAATGGATAAAGAAGGATTGCCTATAACGATGGAAGCGAATTTACAGCTTATCGTTGAAGAGGGAGAGTTTTTCAATTGCGTTGTCGTTTCTATGCATGATATATCCAATCAAAAAGAATCAGAGTTGCTCATTAAAGATCTCGCTTATAAAGACCAGTTAACGTCATTATTGAATAGAACAGCTTTTAGTGAAAAGTTATTTAATCGGCTTCAAATTAATAAGAAGAATGATTCGCCAATGAGTCTAGTCTATTTAAATATTGACAGGCTACGATATGTCAATGATTCGTACGGTCAAGAAACTGGGGATTACGTATTAGCCGTTGTTGCGGAACGCCTACGTAATCTTTTATCCGATGAAGATTTGATAGGTCGTATATCTGGTGACGAGTTCGCTTTCACATTGCTACAAGGGACGACAAATACAGATGCGGAAAAGATGACAGCAAAAATAAAAGAAGAACTTGAAAAACCGATTTTGATGGCGGAGAAGACAAGTAGCATTTCTATCAGTTGTGGGATATCGATGTTCCCCAAACATGCAAAAACTCCGTCTGCCCTAATTACAAAGGCTGAAAAGGCACTCCATTATGTGAAGGAGCATGGGGGTGGCGGATTTAAAATGTATGAACCGGGCACAGCGACCAAAACGTTGGAACGTATATTACTGGAGAATGAATTAAGAAAAAGTGTGCAAATGGGGCACTTTACATTAGAATATCAGCCCAAAATGAATTTGAGCGAAGGTGAATTAACTGGAGTAGAAGCACTAGTAAGGTGGAATCATCCAGACCTAGGCCGAATAGCTCCTGATAAATTCATTCCGATTGCAGAAGAAACCAAAATCATCCTGCCACTAGGTGAATGGATTTTAAGAGAGGCATGCAAACAAGCTTATATATGGAAGCAACAAGGATACAAATCATTTCGCATAGCTGTGAATATGTCGACTGTTCAATTGGAAGAACCAACAATTGTCGAAACGATCAACAGAATCTTAAACGAAGAAAGGGTAACAGCAGAATTGATTGAAATTGAATTGACTGAAACGTCATTTGCTAACCGTGATGAAATGCGAGAAACGATTCAGCGAATAAGAGAGCTAGGTATTCAAGTAGCTATTGACGACTTTGGAACGGGATACAGTACATTCAGTTATATAAAAGAATTGCCTGCTGACACGCTTAAGATCGATATGTCATTCATTCGTGATATTGATGTGAATGAAAATAGCCGCGCCATTGTCCAAGCAATTATTACATTGGCAGGAACTGCAGAACTACAAGTGATTGCTGAAGGTATTGAAACAGAAAAACAGGCGAAGTTATTACTGGAACTTGGTTGTACAGAAGGACAAGGTTATTTTTATAGCAAACCCTTGCCTCCCGAAGAATGCGAATACATGATTTCGAAGACACATACATGAATAAATATTCGAAAACTTGTTAGGTTGAGCCATTTCATTTTAGGATTTACAATAGGAATGGTAAGGGAGGTCGTTAAGATGAAAAAATTAGACATAACTGTAGTTGGTGTTCCGCTTGATTTCGGTCAAAGCCGTAGAGGCGTCGATATGGGACCTAGTGCAATTCGTTATGCGGGCGCTATAAAGAGACTCGAAGCGATCGGGCATACGTTGAAAGATGAAGGCGATATCCAAGTAAGTGCAATTGAACGGTCACATCGTGAAGATACGAATTTAAAGAATCTTGAAGAAGTCGTTTCAGCGACGACAGAGCTTGCTGAAAAAGTAGCTGCTATCATCGAAAAAGGTGAGTTCCCGCTTGTGCTTGGTGGAGACCATAGCATTGCTATCGGTACAATTGCTGGATTGGCTTCAAAATATAAAAATTTAGGCGTTATTTGGTATGATGCGCATGCAGATATGAATACGGCAGAGACATCTCCGTCAGGCAATATTCACGGTATGCCACTTGCGGTAACAATGGGTCTTGGACATGAAAGACTCGTCAACATTTACAAAGACGGCCAGAAAGTTAAGCCTGAAAACATTGTTATCATTGGTGCGCGTTCGGTTGATCCCGGGGAACGTAAACTAATTAAGGAAAAAGGCGTCAAAGTATTTTCTATGCACGAAATTGATCGAGATGGTATGACGGTAGTTATGAACGAAGCAATTGCTTATTTGCAATCGAAAGATCTTGATGGCGTACATCTATCATTGGACCTCGATGGACTTGATCCAATTTATACGCCAGGCGTCGGAACGCCAGTACAAGGCGGTATTAGTTATCGCGAAAGTCATCTAGCAATGGAAATGCTCGAAGATGCTGGGATTATTACTTCGGCAGAATTTGTAGAAGTGAATCCGATACTCGACGAGAAAAATAAAACCGGTGAAGTGGCAGTAGAACTGATGGGTTCACTGTTCGGTGAAAAATTATTATAAATATCATAGACTGCTTGGATTATTCCAAGTGGTTTTTTATATATTCCAGCTGATAATTCTTATAAATAAGGAAATACTTCTCAAAGTTTGGTAAAATAAAAATATATATAAAAAATGAAACCTGTTGCACCCTTCAAACGTATAGAAGGAACAGCCGCATAGAGCGGAGGATGAAAGTCATTGGATGAATTAGTTAATAAACGAATAAATCAAGTTCTTAAAGGTAATCAGGAAGCGTTCGAAGAAATCGTAACGTTATTCCAGCAACGGCTGTATCAAGTCTGCTATCGAATGTTAGGCAATGCCCAGGAAGCTGAGGACATTGCACAAGAAGCATTTGTGAGAGCATACGTGAACATTCATACGTACGATCAAAAACGCAAATTCTCAACTTGGCTTTACAGAATTGCGACAAATCTATGTATTGATAGAATCCGTAAAAAGAAACCGGATTATTATCTTGATGCGACTGTACCTGGTACAGATGGTCTGAATATGTATTCCCAGATTGCTGCAACGGGCGACCTGCCGGAAGAAGAAATTGAACGTATGGAAACGCAAGATCGGGTCCAATATGAAATTAGCAGGCTACCTGATAAATACCGTACAGTTATCATACTTCGGTACATGGAAGAATTGCCGTTGCAAGAGATTAGCGATATTTTAGAACTACCGTTAGGAACCGTAAAGACCCGGGTTCACCGTGGACGTGAAGCGCTTCGGAAACAAATGGGTAATATGTAGGAGGGAATTAAGAATGAATACGTGTCAGCAACCAGTTATCCATTTAATGCACGCGTATTTAGACGGAGATATTAGCCGTGATGAAGAGCAGGCATTGCAACAACATCTTTCATCATGTCCTCAGTGTAATGACATGATGGAAGAATTTAAAATGTCGGAGCAGTTGCTTCAAAGCGCATCTCCCATAAGGGCACCGGAAGGGTTCGTTTCAGGTGTCATGACGCGACTGCCGAAAGAAAAGTCGCAAGCAGGCATTTCACGCATTTTAAGAAGACACCCGTTAATAGCGGCAGCAGCATTATTTTTCCTCTTAATGAGCGCAACGCTCTTTTCGAATTTTAGTAACAATCAGCAGTTTTCATTCACAAAGCAGCCGAATCTGATTATTGAAGGCGAGACTGTTGTTGTGCCAGCAGGTGAGATCATTAAGGGCGATTTAGTCGTGAAGAACGGAAATGTTCGGATCGAAGGAGAAGTGGATGGAAATGTCACTGTCATCCGCGGTTCTAAGTATATGGCTTCAACAGCTGTTGTAACTGGTAGTATTGAAGAAATTGACGAAGCCTTTGATTGGCTTTGGTATAAAATCAAACTGTTCGTCAAAGACGTGATTCCGTCTTCAGACAGCGAACCTACAACAGAATAGAACAAAAAGTCGATCGGCTGCTCGTTATCAGATGCAACCGATCGACTTTTACGTATAGCTTTTTCAAGGCATTGGCCTGCGCCTATATGTTATACTTATTGTATAAGAATGAGGGATGAAGGTGAGGGAAGCGCATGCCAGTCTGGGAAATGATTACAAACTTAAGTCCGATTGAAATAATTAAAAATATAGTGGATGTGCTTCTCGTTTGGTTCGTCTTTTATAAATTAATTACCATTATAAAAGGAACGAAAGCCGTTCAGTTGTTGAAAGGAATTTTTGTCATCCTATTCGCTCGTATTCTGACTGAATACCTCGGTCTCGATACATTGAAATGGATGATGGAACAGGTGGTGGTATGGGGGTTCCTAGCCATTATCATTCTCTTCCAACCTGAAATCCGTCGTGCACTTGAACAACTTGGACGAGGACGTTTGTTTGCAAGTTCTGCAATGCATGAAGATGAGGAAAGAGACCGTCTAATCGAGGCATTTAGTAAGTCTGTCAGTTATATGGCGAAACGGCGTATCGGTGCGCTTATTTCCATTGAAAAAGAAACCGGTTTAAGCGAATACATAGAAACCGGAATTCAGATGAATTCAAATGTCACATCAGAACTAATTATTAATATATTCATCCCTAACACGCCACTGCATGATGGTGCTGTTATCATTCAGAAAAACCAAATTGCAGCAGCAGGTTGTTATTTACCACTTTCAGAAAATCCCTTCATCTCTAAAGAACTAGGTACGAGGCACCGTGCTGCAATAGGTTTGAGTGAAGTGACCGATGCTATTACGATTGTTGTGTCAGAAGAAACAGGTGCAGTGAGCCTTACAGCAAACGGAGATATCAATCGGAATCTGACAATGGAGGAATTTGCTAAGCAGTTGCGTGAAGCTTGGTTTGGCGTGGATAATGAAGATACGCCTAATCCATTCTGGAAATGGGGGAAAAGAAAATGATCGATAAGCTCATGGACAAACCGTGGTTTTTAAGAGTCACGGCATTGGCACTCGCGATCATCTTGTTTTTTTCTGTACAAGTGGAAGATTCCAAAACGGATCGCAACACGGTTGGAGATACATGGGATGTCATCCGCGATGTTCCTGTCGAAGTGTATTATGATAACGAAAATCTAGTCGTAACAGGGGTTCCTGAAAAAATAGATGTCACGATTGATGGCCCAGTGAATATTGTGCAGACGACAAAAGTGATGAGGGACTTCATCTTGAAAGTCGACTTGAGAAGTCTGAACAACGGCAAGCATACAGTCCGTATCGATACGGAAAACCTGTCTGAAAAGCTGAATGTTCGGCTTGACCCTGCCACTGTAGATGTAGTCATCGAAGAGAAGATTTCAAAGACATTTAAAGTAGATCCTGAATTGAATGAACGATTACTTGCAGAAAACTATAATCTAGTCAAAATGGAAGTTGAACCTTCAGAAATTCAAGTAACTGGAGCGAAGAGTGTTGTTGACGCGGTTGAATTCGTAAAGGTTTCAGCAACTGGAGATAAAGGTATTAATAAATCATTTGAACAACGCGCGAAAGTCCGTGTACTCGACCGCGAACTGAACAAACTGAATGTCACAATCGAACCTGCTGAAGTAAATGTTAAAGTTGATATTGAAGAGAATAACAAAGAAGTTCCTATTGTATTACGTAAGCGTGGCGTTCCTGGTGACAATGTTACAATCGATTCACTTACGACAGAATTGAAAACGGTCAAATTGTACGGGTCTAAGAAAACACTCGATTTGATAAAGGATTTAAAAGTGGATGTAGACATATCGAAGGTAAAAGAGTCTGGCACAATTGAATTGACTTTACCGAAGCCAAAGGGAGTTACTAAGCTTTCTGATGATAAAATCACTGTCAACGTAGCGGTGACAATCCAGTCAGAAGAAGATCCCCCACCTGATATATCAATGGATCCGGGCATAGAAGAGACTACTGAAGAGGCAGAAGCTGACGTGACGAAACAATTTAAAGATGTTCCTGTCGCAGTGAATGGGCTTGACGAGAAGTATACTAGTTCCTTTCTCAAGCCTACGCAAGGCGTTGTAGACGTTACAGTCACAGCCAAGAAAGACTTGATAAATTCCTTGGAAAAATCGGATTTCACAATTACAATCGACGCATCTGAAACAGATGCTGAGGGAGAGCACAGTTACCCATTATCGGTAAATGCTCCGAATGGTGTCGCTTGGAAACTATCAACTGATGAAGTTACTTTGGAAGTAAAACTTGCATAATGATGAACAAGCTGTTGACTCAGCATTGAAAGGGAGAATGGATTATGACTAAGTATTTTGGAACTGACGGAGTACGTGGAATTGCCAATAAGGAACTGACACCTGAGTTAGCATTTAAATTGGGGAGAATTGGCGGCCATTTATTAACGAGAGATTCACATGAAACGTCCCAAGTACTTGTTGGTCGGGATACGCGCATTTCAGGTCATATGCTTGAAAATGCTCTCATTGCTGGACTTTTATCCATCGGAGTGGAAGTGATGCGCCTTGGTGTCATCAGTACACCGGGGGTTGCTTATTTGACTCGTGCTATGAACGCGGAAGCAGGCGTCATGATTTCCGCGTCTCACAATCCTGTTGAAGACAATGGCATCAAATTTTTTGGTGCGGATGGCTTTAAACTGACAGATGAACAGGAAGAGGAATTCGAAGCGTTGCTAAATGAAGAGACTGACAATCTTCCACGTCCTACGGGAGATGCAGTTGGAACTGTAACTGACTACTTCGAAGGCGGCCAGAAATACATCCAATACTTGAAACAGACTGTAGATGAAGAGTTTACAGATCTTCACATTGCGCTCGACTGTGCACATGGCGCGACATCTACATTGGCGACACATATATTCGCGGATTTAGATGCAGACCTTACGACTATCGGAGCTTCTCCTAACGGTCTAAATATTAATGATGGCGTTGGATCTACACATCCCGAAGGACTTAGCAAGTTAGTTGTTGAGAAGAACGCTGACATCGGTCTTGCATTCGATGGTGATGGCGATCGTCTTATTGCGGTGGACGAACTAGGAAGAATTATCGATGGTGATCAGATTATGTTCATTATCGGTAAGTTCCTACATTCGAAAGGTCGATTGAAGTCCAATACAATTGTCTCAACAATTATGAGTAATCTCGGTTTTTACAAGGCACTGGACGATAACGGTATGACTAGTGTCAAAACAGCTGTCGGTGACCGATACGTTGTGGAAGAGATGAGAAAGGGACAATTCAATTTGGGTGGAGAGCAATCTGGCCATATTGTATTCCTCGATTTCAACACGACAGGGGACGGTTTGTTAACAGGCTTGCAGCTCGTCGACATCATGAAGAAGACAGGCAGAAAATTGTCTGATTTGGCAAATGAAATGACGATTTTCCCGCAGGAACTTGTCAATGTCCGAGTGACGGATAAAAACAAAGTTGCCGATAATGCGCGTGTCGTTGAAGTGATCAAGCAAGTTGAAGAAGAGATGGCAGGGAATGGACGAGTGCTCGTTCGTCCTTCAGGTACAGAATCACTTGTCCGTGTCATGGTAGAAGCAACAGACCACGAAACGTGTAAACGTTATGTGACGCGTATCGCCGATGTTGTCCGTGAAGAGATGGGTACTGAAGCGTAAGCGATAAATAGATATAAGTCATTCTGATTCATGGTAATTAATCTGGGGGTATGGAAGATAATGAATTTTGAACACTATCGGAACATACTTCGCGATCGATTAGAACAGACGTATGAAGAGTGGAGATTGAAGAGCTTCATTTCCGAAAAAGAGCTTTATACATTCCTTGATACATTGAAGGAAATGGCTGATGAGTTTGGTATGAGCGGGGTAGCGGGTTTCACGGAATCACAACTGAACAAACTCTCTTCCAGTAGTGAAAATCGAATACCATTCTCCTCGTTAGTAAATTATTGGAACCGAATTGCGGAAGTTGTAGAAAGAGACAAAGAACTTGTTGCATATGACTTTTCCGACCTTCCGACGAACCGCTTTGGAGATGGTGTTTTTGTATTAGTCATCGGTGACAAGTTAGAATCAGTTTCTTACATTAAAGGGTTAATTGAGAAACTAGGGGCGCAAGTCCTTGTCGCCATGAGTGGAAAACGTGGCATTGAACAATTTTATTCTATGCGTCCAAACTATGTGTTTACAGAAGTAAAGCTTCCCGATATGACGGCTTTTGACATATTGGATCAGATTGCTGAAGCTGCACTTGTGAAACGTGTGCCAATTATGGTTTTTAGTGAAGATTTCTCTAATCAAAACCGGATAGCTGCATATGAAAAAGGGGCGATGGATTATATTCGGATGCCACTTGAATTGGATGTGTTCGTCCCGTATTTATTGAATCGGGAAAATATAAGAAAGTCCATGGACGAATCAGTATTCACGGACGGATTGACAGGCATTGGAAATCGGCGGTATTTTGATGACTGCTTGCACGAATTCAGCAGTATTTCTGAGCGTACAGGTCTGAATCATACATTAGTTATGGTGGATATTGATTATTTCAAGAAAGTGAATGATCGTTATGGTCATATGGCAGGAGACAAAGTGTTGCGTAAGTTTGGGGAAATGCTACGCAATGTAAGGAGAGACGGTGATAAGGTCTTCCGTTATGGTGGCGAGGAGTTTGCTGTTATCCTTGCAAACACGAATGTAGAAGAAGCGGATGAGCTCGTAAAAAGATTCCGCAACCGTTTCAATGATCTTGTCTTCGACTTAGAAAATGACACATTCTCTGTAACCTTCTCTGCTGGCATTGCAGAGTATCGTGGTGATTCTAATAAGATGATTCTGACGGCAGACCGGGCGTTGTATGAAGCCAAGCGGACAGGACGTAACAAAACCGTCATTTTCACGGGTGCAAACGTTGAGTTGAAGCGGAAAGTTCAAGTAATTATCGTGGACGACGATCTCTTTTTCCGAACGATGTTATCCGATATGTTGAAAGGTTGGACATCCGATGACATCGATGTATCCGTCAAAACGTTTGAAGATGGACCTTCTTTCTTACAATCGGATTGGTACCGGAATGATGTCAATATCATTATTTTGCTTGACGGCGTCATGCCGCATATGGATGGACTTGAAGTGCTGGGCCGTCTGAAACAGGTGAACGATGAAAAGAACGTTCTCGTATCGATGATGACAGCTCGCACAAGTGAAGCGGATATAAAGACCGCTCTCTGGCTTGGGGCAGATGATTATATTATGAAGCCATTCAAGCCGGAGGAAGTATTGTTGAAGATTCAAAACTTAGCAGCACGGATGTTCAAATAAAAAGACGGAAAGCAAAGAATTATCTCTTTTGCTTCCCGTTTTTTTGTTGTTTAGAAAACACGTTGGAATTTATTGCGTACAATAATGGCTGTCGCATTCAAGATGAATAACGTCACTAGAAGGACGATAATCGTAGCCGCTGCTAGATTCGCATATTCCGATACGAGTGAAGCATCAAGTGTCCAATAATAAATTTGCATTGGAAGTACCGTAAATCGATCCATTATACTTCCAGGGAAAGGGATGAGTAAAGCAGGAATACCGATGACGACAAGTGGTGCTGTTTCACCGATTGCCCGTGAAAGTGAAAGGATGGCCCCTGTTAAAATGCCGGGAAGAGCGGCTGGTAAAATAATGCGCTGAATCGTCTGCCATTTTGTTGCACCGACTCCGTAAGAAGCTTCGCTCAAATGAAACGGAATGGCGCGAATCGCTTCCTGACTGGCGACGATGACGATTGGCAAAATGAGTAAGGACATTGTTAATCCTCCAGCTAGAACAATATTGCCGAGGTTCAAAGTCCGAACGAAGACAGTCAATCCAAGGATTCCATAGACGATTGATGGAACGCCTGCTAAATTCGATATATTCGTTTGAATGAAACTGACGAGCTTACCCTTCTTTGCATACATTTCTAAGTAAATAGCAGTTCCTACACCGACAAACATCGTGACGGGAGCAACGACGAGCATAAGCCAGAAAGTACCAAGAATGGCACCCATAATACCTGCTCTTTCAGGTTGGGTTGATAGTTTTCCTGTTAAGAAGCCGAAGTTAATCGAGCCTATACCTTCTGTTACTACCCGCACAAGAAGGACGGCGAGGAAGAACAGTCCGAAAAAAGCGGATAACATGAAGATGAATTTAGAGATTTGATTCAACAGTAAACGGGTTTTCATATGGCGCAAACGTATCTGTTCAGTCTGCATATGCATATTAGTATTCCTCCCTGAATTTCTTGGAAACGGATCGTGCGAGCAGATTCATAATGAGTGTGAAAACGAAAAGTGTCATAGCAACTGCATACAAACTGTAATAGACCGTTGAGCCAGTGGCAGCGTCTCCGCCCGTAACTTCAACAATATAAGCTGTCATCGTTTGCATCGATTGCGTAATATCGAACGTGAAGTTCTTCGTGCTCCCGCTCGCGATCGTTACAATCATCGTTTCTCCGATTGCGCGCGATATACCAAGAACAAATGACGAGATTATGCCAGAAAGTGCGGCCGGGATGACTACGCGTCGTGTCACTTCAAGTTTCGTGGAACCTAAACCGTAAGCTCCTTCGCGCATTGCGTTCGGTACAGAACTCATCGCGTCTTCGGATAGGGACGCAATCATTGGGATTATCATGACACCCATGACAATTCCAGGGCTTAATATATTTGTCGCCTGAAGACTAGGGATGAGCTCTCGTAAAATAGGTGTAACGAATGTGAAAGCAAAAAAGCCGTAAACGATTGTTGGTACACCAGCTAATAGTTCAAGAAGTGGCTTAACGACTTTTCGTACTTTTAAAGAAGCATACTCGCTCAAGTAAATGGCGGCCATCAGTCCGATAGGGGCGGCGACCACCATGGCAATTAAAGATGAAGTGACTGTACCCATTAGTAATGGAAGAACGCCAAATTCAGGATTTTGGCTTAATGGTTTTAAGATAGTGCCTGTGAAAAAATCTAGAAACGGAACGCGTTTGAAGAATTCAACGGTCTCGGAAAGTAAAGTCCAGATAATACCTAGTGTCGTTAAGATTGACAGTGATGCAAGTAGCATGAGACCTATCGGGATAAGTCGTTCGGTCTTCCTGCGCAATGAATTACCACGCTGGTTTTCGTCAATTAACGATCGGATACTGACCTCTTTTGTTTTTGTGAATTCACTGTTCATCAGTCGAGAAACCCCTTCCGCAAAGTTGCAAGAGGATGAGAGCTGTCAGCAGCCTCATCCTCCAGCATGTTAAATTATTTTAGACCTTCCAAGAAGCTGATAACTTCCTGCACTTCAGTTTCTGGGATAGGTGCGAAGCCTGTTTCCCCTGCAAATTTATTAATATTGTTCATGACGTAAATAGCATAGTCGCGTACTTGTGGCTTTTCTTTTGCATGATTTACGTTCAAGTATGTGAAGACTGGACGAGTGAAGTCTGCATATGCACCGTCTTCAGCAATCGTGTCAAGCGCAGGTTCTACTGGACCGTTACCAAAATCAACGCCAACAGCTTGTAGCTTCTCTTGATTGTTCACGTAGTAGCCAAATCCGAAAAATGCGATACCGTTTTTGTCTTCAGCCACTAAGTTCACAAGTGTTGAATATTCTTGTTGCAAGTTTACATTGCTGTTCATATCCTGTTTGTCTAGAATTTTTTCATAGAAGAACTCATATGTTCCGTGATTTTCATTCGGTCCCATTGCATTGATTTTTTCATCTGGCCATTCTGGATTGATGTCAGACCACTTCTCAACATTACCGTCAGCGAGGAAGATACTAACCAATTGTTCTGGAGTCATTTCATTTGCCCAGTCATTGTCTTTATTAATAACAAATGTGAGACCATCGAGTGCGACTTTCAATTCTTTTACTTCAATACCAAGCTTGTCCGCTTCAGCAGCCTCTTCGTCTTTAATTTGACGGGAAGCGTCGTTGAAGTCCGTTCCGTTTTCAACGAGGAACTTCTTGAAGCCAGCACTTGTTCCTGCACGGCTCACTTCAACAGAAACGCCTTCTTGCTCGTTTATCATATATTCTTCAGCGAGGCGGGCCATTAATGGGTAAACCGTTCCAGATCCGTCGATAACTACACTGCCTTCAAGATCTTCAGTTTCCGTTTCTTGAGCTGCTGCTGTATTATTTTCAGGAGTCTTACTTGCTGCACTGTCATCTTTTTTCGTGTCGTCTGACTCTGTGCCGCATGCTGCGATAAGTGCTGTGAATGCTGCAATAATCATGAATAAAAGAAACTTGTTGACCTTCATGTAAAATTTCCTCCCCTAAGTGAATAATCATTTGGCATGAAAGGTTTTCCCCTTCACAATTACAGCATAATAGATGAATGTTAAGTGAGTGTTGTTTAAATGTAAAGGTTATGTAAAATGGTTTTTGACTTAAAAATAAAAGCGCTCGTGGAATAGTAAATTCCTAGAGCGCTTTTATTAACCGAATCGTCCGTTGACATAGTCGTCTGTCAGGGGGTCAGCAGGATTGTTAAATATAGTGGATGTTTGGTTGTGTTCGATGATTTCTCCGTTAAGGAAAAATGCAGTACGATCTGAAATACGAGCAGCCTGTTGCATATTATGAGTGACGATTGCGATTGTAACGTCGTTTTTAATGGAGCGAATAAGTTCTTCAATTTTATGGGTGGATACTGGATCGAGCGCGGATGTCGGTTCATCCATGAGAATCACTTCTGGGTCGATGGCGAGGCAACGGGCAATGCATAATCGTTGTTGTTGGCCCCCTGACAGACTATATGCACTCTTATGCAAACGGTCTTTCACTTCATCCCATAGTGCTGCTTTTTTAAGACTTTCTTCGACAATCATTTCAAGCATCGCTTTGTTACGGATGCCGTGTACTTTCGGACCATAGGCGACATTTTCAAAAATCGACTTTGGGAAAGGATTCGGCTTTTGGAAAACCATTCCGACTTTGGAGCGAAGTATTTCAACAGGCATGGATTTGCCAAGTATGTTATTTCCTTTGAATGTAACATTACCGGAAATGGTGACGTCCGCTGCGGTTTCGACCATTCGATTGAGCGTCTTAAGGAATGTGGATTTTCCGCAACCGGATGGTCCGATGATGGCGGTGACTTCTCGTTCGTTTATGGAGAGTTCGATATTTTTTAGCGCGTGCGATGTACCATACCAAAGATTGAGTCCGTTCGTTTCATAGATCGGTTTCGTCCAATTCTCATTGCGAACAACGGAAAATGAATTTTCTTTTATGCGTTCTTTCAAGACAGTCATATGGAAATCCTCCTAATGGTGGTGAGGCTTTTCTCTAGTATAGGGGTGGATTGTTGAGGGAGTATGAAGGGAATGTAAAGGTTTTGTTAAGGGGGAGGTTATGGACTTTTAGAAAGACTTATGGACTTTTAGCGGCATTTATGGACATCTAGATAGGTTTATGGACTTTTAGGAGGATGTATGGACTTTTATAGAAAGACTGATCGCCAATTAAAAAGGCTATCCACTTTCAAGGATAGCCTGATGTTCATTCGAAAATATAATGGAGTGCTTTGACGGCTTGGTCGACGTTTTCGACGGTCGCATGTGCTTTTCGTGACAGTTCTTTCAATGCATGATGATGCTGCTCAGAACGGATGAGGATGAGTGGCTTGCCAAAAGCGACGGCTGCGCTTGCGTCCATCGCTGTGTTCCATTGCTTGTACTGATCGCCGAAGAGAGCGATGACAAGGTCGGCTTTTTTCATTAGAAGTTCGGTGCGCAAATTGTTGAAGTTTGAGGCAGCGGCATCTTTGAAGATGGCATTCGGCTGCTTACCTAAAATCTCCTCGCCGATATTGTCGGAACGGTCGTGGTTTTCCATCGGGCCGACGAAGTCAATCGGCAATTTCAATGCGGCCACCTTCTGTTTTACTTCTTCGCGCCATTCGGTATGGATCTCTCCTGCAAGATAAACGGTTAGTCTCATATATAATCCCTCCTACAATCGATACTAACAGTATAGCATTCTTGCACTACGGGATTGCCCATTGTTGCTTGAAAGTTTAGAATAGGAGATAAGAAGAGGGGGAGTCGGGATGAAAACACTTTGGCATAATGGAACACTATATACAATGGATCGAGAAGGAGAAACAGTTGAGGCGCTGTTGACGGAGGATGGCAAGATTGTAGATGTCGGTCTATATGAAGAGTTGAAGGGCCAAGCCGATGAGGCGATTGACCTTAAAGGAGCAGTATTGTATCCCGGCTTCATCGATAATCATATGCATATGATCGGACACGGGCAGAAATTGCTGAGTCTGGATTTATCAAAGGCGAAGTCGTCTAAAGAGATGATGGACATGCTCGTGAATGCATATCCTGGGTTAAGTGAAGACGAATGGTTCATTGGTGAAGGGTGGAATGAAAACAATTTCCTGGATCAGAAAATCTTCACGCGTCATGAACTTGATAAGATTACAAATTCACCAATGGTTCTAAAACGCGCGTGCAGGCATGCAGCGATTGCGAATACGAGAGCATTAGAGTTGGCGGGCATCACAAAAGATACACCCGATCCGGGAGATGGCGTCATTGTCCGAGATGAAAATGGTGAACCGACAGGCTATTTGAAAGAAGGACCGATGGATCGGTTGTTGCAACTCATCCCGGAGCCAACTGAAGCGATGTTAACTGAAGCATTGGAGAAATCCGTAGATGACTTGCTGTCATTAGGCTTAACGGGAGCAGTGACGGATGACCTTGGTTATTATGGAGACTATGACAATCCGTTGCAAGCGTTTAAAAATGTCATTGGAGAAGGCAAAAAGAAATTCCGTGCGCATTTATTGAGAAGGTCGACCGTTTTTACGAAATTGATGGATGAAAAAGCGACGTATGACGAGCCATGGATTGACCCAGGTGAGATGAAGTTCTTCATTGACGGAGCACTTGGTGCACGGACTGCATTATTAAGTGAACCATATACCGATGCGCCTGAAACGTCAGGCAATGCGGTTGTAACAGATGAAGAAATCGATGCGCTTGTGGCGATCGCTCGAAAGCATGGAGAAGCTGTCGCCATCCATCTAATCGGGGATTTAGCCGTGGAAAAAGCATTGGATGCAATCGAAAAGCATCCGGTACCAGAAGGAAAGCGCGATCGGCTAATTCATGTGAACGTGCTACATGATGATTTAGTGGAACGGATGAAGAAACTGCCAGTCGTTCTCGATATCCAGCCGGCATTTGTCCCGTCCGATTTCCCATGGGTAATGGACCGACTGGGAGAAAGTCGTCTCGACTGGGCATATGCATGGAAACGGCTATTAGATGAAGGGTTCATTTGCGGGGCAGGATCGGACGCGCCGATTGAAGAAGTTGATCCGCTACTCGGCATTTACGCGGCTGTTACGCGCAGAAAACCTGGCGAGACACATGAAGGCTATTTGCCGAAAGAGAAGCTCAGCCGCTTTGAAGCAGTCGGTTTATTCACAACAGGAAGTGCTGCGACAATCAACAAAGCAGATTCACGCGGAAAATTAAAAGTTGGTTTTGATGCAGACTTCACGGTGCTGGATAAGGATTTGTTTCAAGTGGAAGAAGAGGAAATCTTGGCTGCAGACGTTATCATGACGATTGTAGCAGGAGATGTTATGTACCAATTGTAAAGGCCTTTTCGATGTGCGGCTTAAAATTAATTCTGAATTTACGACCTAGTTGTTTCTTGCACACATAAAGGGGGATTGAAGCATGAGTGAGTTTGAATACATTACTTTTTCGCGTTTGTATTTCGACGAATCAATCGAGTTTTTCTTTATCCAAGGTGTTGATAACTATGAAAACTTCACATTATGGTGGGATGGAAGATCGTATAAGGTAGTCGGGTATCTTGTTTCTTACGTTGATGTCATTGAGAATGAGCAAAAGAATATTATTTATCTAATAGAAAAAGAAGGTCGTACTTTTGACTGGATTATTAAACATACTCGAAAGTTTATTGAAAATATGAGTACATCCGGCCGATTGACCGAATGGGAAGATGCAGAAATCATCATGACGGATATCATTGGCGATTCTGTTCTACCACCTTTTACGGATTTTGTAAAAGAAGTCATTCAGCATGAAGTCCCTCAAGCAATCTTGGATAAGATAGAAGAGAAATAGGAAACGGGCCAGGGAGGTGTGATGTGAAGGTATCTGTGTGATGCAAAACATAGAATTATAATAAATTGTACTTAAGTTGTAAAGATACCGGAATAGAAGGAGGTTGGAAAGTGAGGAGACTTTTACTCGTCGTTGTGTGTGGAGCAGTAATCCTTGGTGGATGCACAAACAAGTCGAATGGGGACCAGTCAAATACTGATCAGACAGAAGAGATTGCGGATTTAAAAAAGCAAGTTGAACAACTGTCATTGGAAAAAGATGCTCTGGCACAAACGGTGGAAGAACAGAAGAGAGCGCTTGAATCTACGGAAGTTGCAACACCATCAGAGCCACAGAGCGATGTGAATAATGACTCTGGTTTAATTAAAGCATCAGCGATTGAAAAGTATCCTCAAACGCTTTATAAGGAAATGAAGTTGGACATCAATGGAGACGGTCAGGAAGAAAGTATCGAGTTGTATGTGAATGCAGGGAAAATGGATGATGGTCAATTTGCTTGGGATGACGGGCAGAACTGGTTGCTTGTTGTGAAAGACGGGGAGAAAACATATCCACTTTTCGATCGCTATGTTCAGATGGGAACAATCGATTTCAGTACGGCAATATTTGACAGAAAACCGGGAATAGTCATGTTCATGCAGCAGCATGGAGATCGAGTTGCGCAGAAATTCATGTACGATGAAAATGAAAAGGGATTTGTGCTAGAAACCTTTTATAAAAAAGAGAATACGCAGGATCACTACAATCAGTCTGCCTCATTCGCTTTTTTTGAGGAAGCACAGCAGATGATGAATACAGTTTTTACAACTGAGCTGGAAACTGTGCTAGAAGCCGGAGAGGATGTTCTTCAGGATTCAGAGAAGAGAAGAGCAATCATTGAGCCGATCTATGCAGATGTGGAAAATGCACAGCGAAAGCTGGACATAGTTGGTGAACTGAATCCTCAGCTGATGATTTCTCTGGATAACGTGGCTAGTATTCTGTATCTAATGTCTAACAATACGCCGACAGATGAGCAAATGGAACAGCTGAAGTCAATCGTAAATGTGTTTAAGGAAATTGGAAATGATGAATGGGTCGATAAACAAGGGAATCGACTATATCCTGAAGTAGCAGAAAAACTTAAGACAATAGGATTTGATTCGTAAAATCTCGTGATATGGTTTGTGGCAACAGTTTTTAGCTGTTGCCCTATTTCATATTTATAGCGTGTGAGAAATGCGTGTAAGTATCGGAGGAGGATAAACGTGGAAATCGTACTATGGTTGTTTGCTATGGTTGTTTTATATTTTGTAATCTATGCTGCGGTGAAGGATGCAATCGACAGGTCTGAGGTCGGGAAGATAATTATAAAAAGGTATGGTAAGAAGAAAAAGAAAGAGGAAGTCAGTGATGAAGAAATTGAAAAGGAATTCGATGACCGGTTTTAGAAATTGATAGGTGAAGGGTTGGAACATCATGGAGATGCTATTCCCATTTGTGCTGTTGCCGGGTTTAGGAGTTCTTTGGACGTTGAATTTAATGACGTTTATTGAAAGACTGCATAAAGGCAAAGACACGCATAATCAAAAAGTTCTTGGCGGATTTTGGACAATTTTGTTCTTAGTTGTTCTGTTCTACTGTTTTATAATGGTAGCGGGTTACTAGAGGACAGGGTATAAGTTGCCTGTGTGATATAGAACAGTAGTTGAGTTGTTTCTCACGTGGCATCAAGTAAAAGGGGATAGTTATGAAAAAGCTATTACAAGAAATTATAAAATGGGTCGATACGAATAACAATCAAATTATTATTGGTATTTCAGGACATGGGGCTGCCGGAAAAACTACATTTGCCAATGAACTCATAAATTTATTCAATCAAAATGAAGTGAATTATTTCAATACGGATCCATATATTGTTAGTTCTGAAATCCGGAAGCATTCAATTATTAAGTATACATACCAAAACGAAAACCATCGTTATAAAATGACGGCTTGCCATCCATCAGCACATCATTTACTTTCTTTAGAAAGAGATGTTCGGATGGTTAAAGCTGGTTTAGATTTATATACGGTAAGTTGGGATTATGCGGACAGTACGTTAATTTCCTCGAAAAAGAAAATAACGATTATAGAAGGAATGAGTGTTGCATTTATTAATCCTAATTTATTTGATTTGAAAATATACTTTTATACGGATGGAGAAACAGAATTTAAGCGAAGATCGAGACGTGATGTCATTGAAAGGGGTACTGATATTAACTACTTAAAGCAATCGCATAAAGAACGTCGAATTCAATATGACGTGTTTATGCATAAAAACAGTCAGCATTTCGATGTTATTGTGAAAACTATTGATGAAGACATATGTATCGAAAAATCGTTTAAATTTGGAAACGAATAATGCAGTATTAAAAATTGATTGGCGGGTTGTATGCATGGGTATTTTCATTAAAAAGTTGCAAGACGCGGATGCGGAAGATTTGTATAAGTTTGAGCTTGGAAACAGAGCCTTTTTCGAAGAAATGGTACCTACGCGCGGAGATGACTATTATGAGCCTGAGATTTTTAAAATTAGGCATGAAAGCTTACTTGAAGAACAGGCTGAAGGGCTTTCATGTTTTTATTTGATTAAAGATGAAGATGGTTCTATTCTAGGTAGGATTAATGTAGTTGATATGGATGAATCCCGTGAAACCGCTCATCTAGGCTATAGAATAGGACAGCTACATACTGGAAAAGGTGTTGCTAAAAAAGCATTGAAATTAGTATTGGAAACAGTAATAGAACGAGGTATTAAACAAGTTTTAGCGAAAACAACAACCAATAATATAGCCTCCCAAAAAGTTTTAGAGAGAAGTGGATTTACGCGTATAGAAACCAGTGATGAAGAATTTGAAATGAATGGGCAGAAGGTGAAATTCGTTACCTATTTTTGGACCAGTAATGCGTAAGTAACTTGAGCACTTTGTAGATTAATAAGAGGGATCGGACGGAATAACAGTATAAAAAGAAAGTGGGAAGACCTTATGTGGCAGAAGAGATTTGTTGAAACCGAGCGGGGAACATTTGAAGTTTTTGTTTCAGGAAGTGGAGAACCGTTGTGTGTAACTCATTTATACAGTACTTTTGACGAAAGGGGAAACACGTTTGCAAATCCATTCACCTCACATTATCAAGTGTATTTGGTGAATCTTCGTGATTGTGGTAATTCTGTTACCTCGGAAGATCAAAGTCAATATAGTATGAATGAATCAGTAAATGACTTAGAGGCTATACGTATCGCATTGGGATTTAAAAAATGGGGATTTGCTGGACATTCAACAGGTGGAATGCTTGCTTTGAAATATGCTATTTTAGCGCCTAACTCTTTAACGAAAATTATTGCAGGGGGAGCTGCCGCTAGTAAGGAGTATAGTTCAGATCCAGGTTCGATCTATTGTCAGGAGAACCCTAAATTCCCACGAATAATAGAGATTATGAATCAATTAAATGATTCATCCACCCCTATGGAAATTCGGAGAGAACTAGGTAACGAATGGGCAGAGATGTCTTATTATTCAAAAGAAAAACTATTGAAAGCTATGAAAATGCCTAATAGCGGAAAGACAGTTGGACCGCGATTGGACTATTTTAGAAAGGTTGAAATCGGAACATATGATTTGAGAGAAGACTTGGCTCGCGTAACGGTACCAAGCCATATTTATGCAGGCAGATACGATGCTCAATGTCCGTATAAATACGGCGTAGAGATTGCTGAAATAATGCCTAATGCCAAGCTGACAACATTTGAGCAAAGCAACCATAATCCTTTTGTGGAAGAACAAGAAGAATTTATGCATTTTGTAACGTCAACATTGTAAAAGACAAAGCTAGGAGGAAGATATCGTGGAAAATGAAAATCTATTGTTAATTGACAAAAAAGAAGGGTTAAGTTTGGAATTCAGCAAGCTCGTATCTATGATGGCGTACACAAGAGAGACGACGCTCGCGGAAGTGCGGGAATTATCGGTGGAGCAATTGGATTTCTTGGTACACGCGCAAGCGAATTCAATCGGTATGCTGCTTGCGCATATGGTGTCTGTTGAAAAGGCTTATCAAATTGCTACGTTTGAAAACCGTGATTTTACGGAAGAGGATATAGCAATGTTGAATCCAGCACTAGAACTTGGCAAGGCGGCACAGGAGCAAATCCAAGGCAATCCTGTCGAGTTCTACTTGGAGGAATTAGAGCAAACAAGACAAATGACAATTGAGAAGTTCCGAACGTTGCAGGACTCGTGGTTGTTCGAGCAATCTCCATTTTGGGATGGAGAGCAGACAAATAACTATTTTAAGTGGTTCCACGTATTTGAGGATGAATTGAGCCACCGCGGACAAATAAGAATGATTAAGAAAATGATGGAGATTTCCGGCGAATAAAGTAGAACCTTGCGTACGTATCATGCATTGGATTTATTCATATAAGCCTACTTTTTTAAAGTAGTTCCGAATTGTTGTATAATACTTGTATTAGTGAAAGGAGATTGAGGATAATGACTACTTATGAAGAAAACGTAGCAAGTTTTGAAAGAATCGACTCCGCAAAAGCAGAAGAATTGGTAAATGGGGAAGCTGAAGCTGTCATTTATGTCGGCAAAAGTGTCTGTCCTTTTTGCCAGGCATTCGTTAAAAAGCTAGATAAAGTAGCAAAAGAAACGGCTACTACTATTTATCACGTCAATAGTGTTGAAGAATCTGATATGGAAGGTATTAAAGCTTTCCGTACGAAATATGACATCCCAACGGTTCCTGGTTTCATCTATACGAATGGTGAAACAGTAAACGTAAAATGCGATTCTACGATGTCAGAAGAAGAAATCAAAGACTTTATGAATAAATAAAAATCACTCTACGCAAACAGAGCAAGAAGCCTATTCATCCGGCTACTTGCTCTGTTTTATTTATTTAGTTACCCTCTAAACGGCCACCAAACACCACGCCCGAAAGAGACGGTAATCGCGGGAATAAGCAATGGCAAGATGATTAGGCCATACAGCAATAATCCCGAAATGACGATTGTTGCGATTTGCATGAGGCTCAGTACGCCTGAAGGCATCATTGCACCGAACGTTCCTGCAAGGATGATCGCTGCTGTAATGATGACTGTCCCCATTTTCGCCATCGATGTCAATAACGCTTCGCGTACATTCAATCCACCGATGCTTTCTTCGCGGAAGCGATCGAGCAGGAAGATGGAGTAATCGACGCCGAGCGCAATGAGCATGATGAATCCGAAGAACGGAACTGCCCAGCTGATGCCGTCATAGCCAAGCCCATTGACGAAAATAAGCTCCGTAATAGCGATAGATGTATAATACGTCAACAGCAACGAGCCGATCATATAAAGCGGCATGATCGCTGAACGGAATAAGATGAGCAACACAATGAACAGCCCGACAAGCATGATTGTCACTGTGCGTGTGAAGTCCTTGGACGAGATATCATCCAAATCGGAGTTCATGACAGAAATGCCACTGAAGGCAAGTTCTGCATCTTCAAACGGAGTTCCGATGACGGAACGCTTGACGGAATCCTTGATTGCGTGAACGGTCGAAATTGCTTCACGTGAATACGGATCCTGATCTAAAATCACTTCCATAATGATTCCTGACTGGCCGTCGATCGTATAGCGGTCGAGAACAGGTTCGAACTCTTCTCCTTCAAGTGTTCCGGACGGGATGAAAAGCCCTGTGTCACGGACACTTGTGGAATCGCCCATCTCTTTCATCATGGCCACAAGTTCTGTCAGTCCTGCATTGATCTCACCGAGACCGCTTCCAGCAGCTTCGATACCGTCTGCAAGTTCATTCAAACCACCGGATAATGCACCAATCTGACCGCCCGAACCGTCTATCTGGTCAGCAGCACCATAAAGACCTCCGCTGATTTTCTTCAGTTCGCCTTGAAGGGCTTTCAATCCGCCTGCTGCCTGAGCTGCGGGCATCCCTTGTTGAAGTCCTCCTGCAATTTGAGCTAGCTGATCGTTGATGGCACCGATACCTCCAGCGGCTTGACGCAGTCCTGCACCGCCAGAAGAAGCTTCAGAATCAGAAGGTAATTGACTGGCCATTTCATCCAGACCGTCTTTCGCCTGGCCGAGACCATTCTGTACTTCTGTCAGTCCATCGATGGCATCACCAAGACCGTCAGCCATCAAAGTCATCTGATGATCCACGTAAAGGTCTTCAATCATATCACCTGTAGGGCGTGTCAAGGTACGGACACTTTTAACGCCTTCCACTTTTTCGAGATCCTTGCTGATTGACTCCAAATAGGCGACGTCGCGTTCATTCACAATCGGTCCGTCTTTCTTCAGAATCACTTGGACGGGCAATGAATCCCCTTCGCCGAACGCTTCGGATATCCGATTAAGTCCCATGACGGATTCTTTGCTTGCGTCAATTTCGTCGACCGTATTGAAGGAAATGTCATTGTCGTACGTCAACAGAAGCGGGATGGTGATAATCGCTACAACTAACATCGACAACAACGGACGCATGACGGACAATTTACCGAACGCTTTCCACATGCCACTGTCCTTATGCGAAGCAGCCCCTTTGGAAGGCCAGAACAATTTGTCTTTCAATAAAACCATGAACAACGGAACGACGGTAAACAGGATGAGCAGTAATACGGCGATCCCGACTGCAACTGCAACCGCCGATTTAAAGATCGGAAAGTCTGCAAACCCGATGGCGGCGAATCCGATGAAAACGGCTGCTGCACTGATGAACAATGTGCGGCCAGCAGTTTTGTACGTATTCACAATCGCATCTTCCACCGCGTGACCGGCTAATAATTCTTCCTTATAGCGGCTCAACAAAAGAATACAATAGTCGGTCCCCAGTCCGAATAGGATGGCGACAAGGAATATTTGCGTATAATTCGATACCGGGAAATCAAACCAATCGATGAAGAATGCTACAAATGATTGGCTCAGCAAATAACTCATACCGACTGCGATCAATGGAACGAACGGTGTTACGATAGAACGGAAAACGATGAGTAATAAGGCGAAGATCAAAACTACCGTAATAATTTCCGTCTTCTTCAATCCTTCTTGCGCACTATCATTTACATCATTGTTAATAATAGCTTCACCAGTCAGATAGATCGTCTGATCAGCAGGTAAGATATCTGCATGGATTTTATCCGCCAGTGCAATGATTTCTTCATGTGTGCCTTCGACAGTGATTGGCAGAAGTATCGTCATTTTATCTTCAGAGACAAGTTGCTTTTCCATGTCTTCACTTTCAAACGGATTCAGTACCTCTTTTACGGGACTTCCAATCGCCTTGATTTGATCAGCAGTTTCTGAAATCTCTTTGCGAAGACTATCATCTACAGGCTTATCGAGAGGATAAACGAGTGATAATGTATCTTCAGAAGCACCCGCTGCCTTCAGGATATCTGCGGCTTTCTGTGAATCAGCGGTATCAGGTAACTGGAAAGAACCCGCATCTTCCGCTTGTTTTGCAAGATCTGGAGCCAATATGAATAAACCGACAGTCATGATCAGCAGTCCAATGAAAATCGGCCATTTGAATTTTAATATGTTTCTCATCTGTTACATCCCCTTAAATTGAAGAATTGTTTTTAATTTGCGGAACGTCTCTACGAACGATTGAAGCTCGTGTTCATCGATTTGATCGCCGAACAGTTTAATGATGCTATCATATACGGCTTCACCGGATACTTTAAGGAGTTCTGCACCTGACTCCGTCAGCAATACGATTTTCGCCCGCTGATCGAGCGGATCACGGCTCGACTCGACAAGTCCCATCTGTTCAAGTTTTTTCAGACGTGTGGAAATCGCACTTTTATGTACCCCTTGGATCTCTGCTAGTTTACTGTTAGATAAAGGCCCTTGTGTCGCCAGGATTTTTAATACTTGAATCTGTTCAGGCGAGTACTCTTTCCAAATGTCTACATCGACGGATTTCATCACATGCTCCGTCCCGTAAATCATCACTTCCTCAAACAGCTCAACTGCTTCTTTTAATTGCTCTTTCAATATAGTAGACCCCCTCAACTAATATACATAGTTTAGGGGGTCTACTAAATAACGTCAATAGATAAGAGTAGAGATGAATCGCATCACTTCTTTATAAAGCTTGATAGTGAAGGGATAATAGAGATTATGACAATTTAATGACGATGTTTTCTAAAGAGGAATGGCAAAGAAGAGAGGAAATGAAACAGGAGCCATAAAGCCCTCAAAAGGCAAAATGACTCCTGATTTCATAACGCTGGGCTAGTTGTCCTGACGAACCGACGGATCATCCAGGCGACCACAAAACTGAACACAAGATGGCTGGCTGTCCAGTAGAACCAAGCCATGCCATCATCTGCGGCGGGCGGCTTGTCAGTGAGCAACGTCAAAAAGAATAATAGTCCGCTGCCCACGGTGTATATTAGGACGTAAGGCCATAAGTGATAGTGCCAATGAAAGAAGAACAGCACATAATAGAGTCCAATGACACTGACAATGCAGAAAACATAATGGAAAAAAATTCCGAACAGCACACTGTCTTGAAAGACATGGATGACAGGGAAGTAATCCACGTTATACAGCAGGACATACGCTTCATTCCCTGTCAGTATATGGACGAGAAGCATCAGTACAGCTAATACACTCCCGCTTACGATTCCAATGCCGATCAGCTGCATGAATGGCTTCATACGATTTCCTCCTCGGACTATAGATGCTTTTCTATTCCCAAAGCCGTCCGTCGTAAAACCGTCGGGTACTGCATGTGATAGAAATGTATTTGTAAGATAGGTTTCTTAACTTTTTGAGTAAGCGGGCAATGTCCGATCCGACGAGGGTTTTCGAGAAAAGATTATTCAGCAGTACCGGTAATGACTCCTTCAATCTCCCCGATCGGCAAAGGACCGTACTCACGGCTATCGTAACCTCGCCACCATTGATCCACGAGGATGAATACCGTATTTACTTCTACGTTTTCCGCTGGCATATCCATATTGAAGTATGCCCTTGTCGCTTGTTCATCCGCGATGGCGCTTGAGGGGGTCACTTCAAAGTACTCTTCTTCGCCAAAGCCGCGCGTTGTTGCTTTGCCGTAAAATGTATCAAGCATCTTACCATCGATAAACACTTGCCCGCCTTTAATTTCAACCGTTTCACCAGGTAAGCCAACGACTCTTCCAATATACATTTCAGGAACTGCCGGATTTTTAGCAATCACGGAAGATGGCATATGATAGTAAACGGCTTGGCCCCGTTTGACCTCGTTGAAATCAGTTGAAGCGACAAGATGCCCGTGCTCATGGGATTCGAAATCGTGATTTCCTCTATCCATCGAATCGGATCCCCATTCAATCAAAAATGTATGTTCATTTTGTGGTGCAATCTCCAAACGCTCGGGTGTTATGTCATCGGTAATCACTTCTGGGTTATCCAAATATGTGCGAGTTGAAAATTCTACTCCATCTTCACCCCTAAGTCTTCGTGGACCAAATTTCTCCAATGAGTATGTGAATCCTTGTGTGCCGTTCACTTTAATGGTAAACGTGTCGCCGTTTTGTTCAATTGTGTAATTTTCATACGTGCCAGGAGTTAAAAGAGGTTCCTTGATTTTATAACTACGCAAGTATGCTTCCTTATCCACTTTACCTGACATAAAACTTGAACCAAGGAAATTATCTTCAATCGTCAATGAAGTTCCATTGAATGATAAAACGTATCGTGTAGGACTCGTTTGACTCGTTTGTTCCAAAAGCATGCCATCCCATGAAGTCGTTACATTCGTTGTTCCTGACTCACCGATGTTGATATACAAGCCGATACCGACGGAGAATAAAACAATCAGTGAAACGATGGATGGCAGTAACGACTTCATATGGAACTTCCTTTTGAAAGGTTGCTGTTGGAAGAGTAGACGGCGTGCCTTCTCCTTTTGCACAGGAGTCGGTTGAAATGCATTTTTGAGATTTTCGAAACCCTGTTCCATATCTTCGTCAGATAAGCGTTTCATTCGAAAAACCACCTTTCTCCAGTTCTTTTTTGAATGCAACAAGTGCTCTCGATAAACTCATCTTCACTTTTCCATCTGACCAATTAAGGATAGCTGAAGCTTCTTTCGTCGAAAAACCTTGGATTTTCCGCAGAAGGATCACTTGCTGGTAACTTGGTTTCAATTGATGGAGCGCTTCGTAAAATTGCTGCTGCTGAGAATTCAAAAGGACAATTTCCTCTGAGGACCGTTCGTTCTTTGGCGTATAACCATGTAAGTCAAAGTAATACAAAACAGGATGCTTCTTTCTGAGATAACTGATAGTTGTTGTATAGGCAATGCGGAAAATCCAGGTTTTCACATGGGAGTCGCCCTTGAATGTATGTTCATTCCGGATGACTTTCATAAATGTCTCCTGGGACAGATCCTCGGCAGTATGGGGATCCTTCACAAGCATAAGGATGTAGCTAAAAACGGAATCATAATAATCACTAAACCATACTTGACTGGACAAATCGTTCACCTCACTTAGTAATAACTTAGACGCAATCTATGAAAATCGGTAACGGTTTTATAGTAAGATTAGGGGAAATCATTAGGAGGAAAGTAGAATGAGGGGAATCATGTTTCAAATAAGAAACGAATATGGCAAACAGTTGGCGGATCTCTTAGTGGATATCGTCGACCCGGCATGGGTGTGGTCCATCGATCCGGTCGAATCGTACAAGGTGGAAAATGATACCTTGGCCTATCCGCTCTTCTCGGATGTTATTATGGATGGTCAGGAGTTTTCAGAGTTAATTAACACGCATGTCTACTATCTCATATTTGCGGATTTGAAAGCTTTTCCAACGAGAGAAAGTATCGTTAAAGTAAAAAAAGATGAGGACTTCATGCGAAGTGAATGCCAGTTGGCTATTTTATTGATCGATTCTGTGTATACGCTGATTTTAGCTAAAGACGAAGAGGTGATCCGTAAACTCGGCGAATGTGCTAGGTCGAAAGAATTCACGGAAATTGAATATGTAACGGATGAGCAAGCGAGCGGAATGATGCTGACAGTTTGGGGATAGGGTTTTATAAGCGCCCGTTCCGTGGAGAAAAGGAGCCGCACGGTCACATAGAGCGGTTCTCTGTGCCCGTTCTCTGAAGAAAAGGAGCCGCACGGTCACATAGAGCGGTTCTCTGTGCCTGTGCTCTGAAGAAAAGAAGCCGTCCGGTCACATAGAGCGGTTCTCTGTGCCCGTTCTCTGAAGAAAAGAAGCCGCACGGTCACATAGAGCGGTTCTCTGTGCCCGTTCTCTGAAGAAAAGGAGCCGCGCGGTCACATAGAGCGGTCCTCTGTGCCCGTCCGCCGAAGAAAAGAAGCCGCGCGGTCACATAGAGCGGTCCTCTGTGCCCGTCCGCCGAAGAAAAAGGAGCCGTTACTCGTAATTACGCAATCATAACAACAAAAATAGAGCTATCACAGAATCAGGATCATTCAACTGATATCCACGACAGCTCTCTCTTTTATTTATTCACCCATCAATGGAACTTTCCATTGATTTTCGACAGGATAATAACTTCTCGTCGATACAAGATGCAATGTTAAATCCTCTGGAACTTCTTCTAATCCAATCAATTGTAAGTCGAATTTCGCTATATGACGCCCGTTCTCATCGGTTTCATTTAAAACAGAACCGCTATAAGTAGTAGGGTAACTATTTCCTTCTCCATCTACTGCAATCCAATCCCCGAAACTTGCATCAGGTGACTCCATACCACCTTTCAATTTAATGATGACTGATTTGTCTTCACCAAATAGAGGCTTTTTCACACTATGAACTGTTAATTGATTCCCTTTGAAGTCGAACACCACAGGATCTTTCTTAATGCTATCCGGTTTAAATGTCTTTGAAATATCCGTTGCTTCTGTTTTATATACGCCATCGAGTACAAAAGTTAGTTGGTTTTCATCTTTAGGTACAAAGGAGTTTACCCATTTAGTGCCTCCAGCTGCACCGATGTCTTCGCCCGATCCTTGCAACATGCCGGATGCTTCCGACTCTGTACGTTCAGTTGAATAAATCACTTTTCCGTCCTCGTTTTCAATATGGTACATAATTTCTGTACTATCACCAAGTACAAGTGAATTCATGATATTTTTACCGAATTTATCCTCCAACATAAGCTTCGCTGCCTCGAAATTCTGTTGTTCATCGTTAGTGAATTTCGTCTCAAAGTAGAGTGCTGCTGTAGAAGGCGCTGTTTGTAATTTTTTTAGTTGAACTTGAACTCCATGGTGAACAGATGTTGCATTTTTCAAGTCCACCATTTTTGTCAATTTGCGATTTTCCTGCAAATCAATCGGAACTTCCAATTTCCAGTTACCTTTTACCCCATTCATTTCGACTAAGTCAAACCGGATAGTTACATTCTCTGATTCACTATAATTATTCATGGAAAACTCAATGTTGCCGTAGTCGCTTCCTTCCTGCCAACTTGTTCCCCATTGACCTATTTCACGACCGTTTTGATCGGAGGCTGTAACGGTATTGCCAGACTCATGAAATTTTAAATCCGTATCCATCGGTTTGCCATTTTTATTCAAAATCTTATAAGAAAGCGAGACTCTTGAGGAGTCAGCGATGACGTCTTCCACGACAAACGTCAGTCCCTGATCTTCGACTTGCAAATCCACCCGTTGAATGAGACCGGCATCCGCAGCCATTTTCAGTCCATCATCGACTTGATCGGTTGAGAATAGACCACCGAGAAATTGGGCAAAGCTTGGGTTGACTGTTACTCCGATGCCAACTGCCAAAACGAGTCCTGCAGCTGAAACCGCAACACGCTTCCAAGTGGCATTGCGCCAAATTTTTTTTGGTTTCCTATAAGGCTCTACCTGTTCCAGAATTAAGTCAGTAAAGTTTTCTGGCAACAAGGGTGTTTGTAAAGTTTCTTCGATGAAGCGATTCTCTTCCTTAAAGGCATCTACGACTTTCGAACAAGACTTACAAGAATCCACATGCATTTCTATAGTATGTTGTTCCTCTTTCGATAACAGATTATCCGTAAACTGTGATAGTTTATCCACCGTTGGACAGTTCATGAAAATAGCCTCCTTCACGTTTCGTAGTTTCTCTCATTTTTTTCTTTGCCCGATGCAATTTATTACGCACGGTTGAAAGCGGAACGCCCATAATCTCGCTAATCTCCTCATAGTTCACTTCATTTATATAGCGCAGGAGAATAATCAAGCGTTCATCGTCTGGTAAAGTCGAAACTAATCGTTCCAACTGCCGTTTTTTCTCGTGTTTCAAAAAAATAATTTCTGGATGATTCGGATTGACCACTTTTTCTTCGTCTACTTCAATTTGCACCGTTGTATACTGCTTTTTCCGGAACTCATCCATACAATGATTGACGGCCACCCGGTAGAGCCAGCTTGAGAATGAACCGTCTGCTTTGTATTTATCAAGATTACGGTACACTTTGATGAATGCATCTTGTACGAAATCTTGTGCATCTTGTGGATTTCTAGTCATCCGCAAAACGGTCGCATACAGTTGATTTTTATATTTGTTGATAATGTTGGCATACGCTTCTTTATCGCCAGCTAACACTTGTTGAATCCACAGCTGTTCTTCTTCCATAGTAGCCTCCTTGCTAAAACGATCATGCGCATGGTTCGTTTTGTGTTTCATTTAGTATAACGGGTGGAGCGACTAGAAAATTTCAATGATGTGAATTTAATTTTCGTGGATAGGTTTTATTCGATAAGAATTACATCGGGTTCATATATTTTTTATTGTTAGATAATACTCTTAAGATCTATATACCGGAATTATCTGCTAACATTTCTCCGTTGGCTGTAATAGAAACGTTTCCGTTTTTCACAGCGCTTACAACGATGAGAAGGAAGAACAGTTACAACATCTATTCTTCCTTTACTCTTTTGAGATATTCAAAAAAACCTGGGACGCTACTATCAATTTTTCCTTCTTTTAATATTCGAATAATCTTTTCTTTCAAGTCTTGTTCAAGATCATCTTTATTATTCATACTAGTTTGAGATAAAGAAGCTACTATCTTAGGCTGTACTTTTTCGATGATAAATTCGATATCTTGTTCTCTTAAATCCATTATTTCTTCTCCTTAGAAGAAAGGATGATTGTTAATTTATTAATAGCAGTTTCTAACATCCCAATTTTTTTCTCAAACCGAATAAGAAGGTAAACGGCTACAGCTATGGGAAAACCTAAATTACTAATTAAATTCATCGACTCTTCATTCAATTTACGACATCCCCTTTCTAAGTTTGGATATTGCATTTTTTTTTGCTTTTGTTACAGCCTGCTGAGTAATACCAAGAATCACAGCAACTTCGGTGTCCTTCAAATTATCCACGTAAATACGATTCAGAAGCATTCGTTGCCTGTCAGTAAGGCTAAGAAAAAGACTATATAAAATAGGATCACTTATTACCTGTTCTAACTTTTCTCCAGGATACTCCTTGATTTCATGGTCTGTTATTAACTCAATATTTCTTTGACCACTCTCATTTTCTTGGTCTAAAGAGAGTTGGTATATTTTGTCTCTTTTTCTCTGTTTTTGGTCGAAATGTCTGCTTTCAAAATGAATCAGTTTAATAAAATAACTAATACAACGAATGATATAAAAATGTTTTTTAAAGTGGTGGTCCAACCTTTCTTTGTTTTCCTGTGTTGGATTTTTCATATATATCTTGTAAACATCTTTGTTTTCAGCGATACTCATAAAACTCTCTAAAATTCGATCATTTCCTTTCATGCTTCCACCCCTCTAACGTTGAATAATATAGATCATATGTTCGCTTTAAAGGTAAAAAAAATTAGTTGTTAAATATAAAGGGGAATTCCCCTGTAATTTAACAACCCAAAAGAAAATATATCTAATACTATTTGATTATACTATATAAACTACTTCTATTCCATATTTGGTAAAAATCTAATCGCTTATCTTCAATATTTTCATGACTTATTTGCTTTTAAACCTAATTTCAGGCCATTGAGTCCATTATTAAATAAATGTTATACGTTTTTTTATTTTCTTTTCGTCGCAAAGTTTTAACTCTGATAAGTATTCGTGTTAATATAAAAGAAAATCAGAAAGGAAGTAAAGTATGAAAAAAAATAAGTTATTTTTAGCAAGCCTAACAGCATTAATTGCGATCCCTTCAGTAATATATGCTATTCCCACAGATGATACTGGCGCTGTCAAAGCAAATAAAAGTACTTCACACGAGAAGATATTCATAGATGTGTCAAGCGAAAATCCTTATTTTGAAACCATTAATGAGATGTATAACTTGGGCTTTATTAGCGGTTACCCTGACGGTACATTTAAGCCAGCAGAAAATATTAGTCGTAAACATGTAGCTGTCTTATTAGCAAGAGTTTTACCGCTCGAACCAGTACGGCAAACAAAAGAGTTTAAGGACGTGCCAAAGACAAATCTTCATCATGATAGTATCCAAAAGGTTCAAAGGTCAGGAATCATGGATGGAGATGAGAATGGTAACTTCAATCCCGATGCTTCTTTGACTCGCGTACAAATGGCCAAAGTAATTGATTTAGCGTTTGATTTGGCCGTGAAATCAAACAAAGATTTTATTGACGTTCCTCCCACTCATTGGGGGAATGAACACGTAAGGGCTCTTTATTCCAACGGAGTCACTACTGGTTATGAAGGATATTTCAAGCCTAATGAGAAAGTTACTCGGGCTCATTACGCTGTATTTATTCACCGTGCTTTGAATCTTGGAAATGAGAATCAAGCTGCACCTGTCGATCCGCCTTTAGCAGAAAAAATTCCTGGGCAACTTGATTATTACTCGGAAGCCGAATTACGATATCAAATCCCTATGGCAATCACAATGTATACAATGGCACGTCAAAAAGTAACAATGGATAATCCTAACGTGGTTTCCGATAATGAAATCAGACTAAGAATAGATAATGACAAAGCAGGTCAGATTTCCAAAGAAAATCTTCTTTATTTAAAACGTTTTGTAGAAAGAGATTCGTATTTTGACGAAATTCTGGACAAATGGCTGGAAGGCGATTTTTCAGATATCGTTCAAGACTATATTCTTCTATTAGGTTTAGAAAGTGCTGATAATGTGGCTGGAGATCTTGAGCTATTCGTGCATGAACGTACAAAAAAAGCAGAAGAATATTACATTAAGGAAATCTTCGGAGAGGAAGCATTAAAACGACATAAAGAACAATATGAATAATTTATGTCTGTTGCACGTTTTTTTACAACAAAAACGTATCACTCAATATAAAAACCCAAGTCTTTGTCAAGAACTTGGGTTTTAAACTAAAGTTTTATTTTCCTTCAGTAATATGCGTAATACCTCGTTCAAGCAGTCCAGCAAAACCTGAAAGAATTCGATTAGCTGCAGCTGCATTCACTGTAGCAGGGTTCTTTGCATTCATACACGCTCTCATTGCTGAGACTCCATCTAATTTTTTCGCTTCACCCGAGAGAACAACTCTTCTATCCAGCGCAGCTAGGAAAGTGGTGTCGCCTACCCATGCTAAATTGTAAAGATAAGCACTAGGCTGGGCATGGTCGAGTAACTTTGTTGCGTCCTTTACATCGGAATTCTCAGTGATTAAGCTTGGAGAAGATCCTCTGTTCTCAGCGATCATTAATGATTTTGCTCGATCAATACTCGCTTTAGTAGAAGGCGTGCCCGCAAAATCAAAAGGCTCGTGAATCTCTTGAGCCTGAATCTTATCTAGAACCGAAGTATAGAATGCGGTTATTTGCTTGGCTTGGGTTAAATAATTTCCACCATTTGAAGGATTTTTCAAAGCCCCCGTCCCAGTGTGACCATGTGCGGCCAATGCTAATCCCATTCCGGTGTAGGCATTATATCCAGACGATCCGAACGGTTTTCTTACGTTACCTTTGCCTCCCATAGGGATAAAGGTGCGTAAACCATCTGTATAACTTTTTGTGTAACCATACCTTCCCACTACCGTATTAGAATAAGTTACAATTGCGCTTCGGTGAACTAATGAATTGTTGACTAAGTCTGAATAAGCACCTAAAGCGCCCGCGACTAGTGCTGGGATGTTAAGCGAAAACTTAGGAACAGCGTATGAATGTTCGTATTTATACGGCGCTGTATCGGTATTAACATCATCAATACAGAACTTATACAAATGTTCACCAAGAGCAACAAAAAGATATGCTGCGTTTACGTCCACAATTCTTTTCCCGGCAGTTGTTAAAGCATTATAAGTAGCTCCTTTTTTTATTAAAGCCAAGCCTAGCAAGACCATTCCATAGCCGGGATCTCCTAAGACATTTCCGTAAGTTAGTTTACTTTTGTCAAGCTGGCCACTGTCATTAAGTATGCTAAGAATTAGGCTTATTTCATTAGCAACTCTCAATTTTCGATTATTAGTATCAGTTGTTCTAGGATACAAAGCTGCTAAAAATTGAAGTTGCATTCCCATTCGTTGTAAACTAGTTGCATCATCAGGGTTTCTGGATCCAGTAATTTGGGTTAATGTTCCGTTGTAGTTATTCCCATTTACAAAATAAGTTTCAAACGCTGATTCAGATTCATTTAGAGTAAGTAGTGCCATTTTAAAATACCTCCATTTTTCATTTTTTGTCGACACCTTATAAAGGGGAATATAAATTTAAAAAACAACTTCTAATCGAAATATCAAACGAACATTTTAATTTACTTAGAAAAACAGCAATAACATAAAGGAAACAGGCAGCCATTACTTTGCACAATCAAATAAAAAAAGAAGCGATAGCTTCTCCTATAACAAAAGCTGTCGGGTTAGACGTGACTGCCTGGAATTATGCACAAGCAGGATTGGATAAAACCGTTCGATTGGCGGATGAAAAAGGAGTCACTGTCAAAACGGAACTTCGTGATTTGGCCGATGTAGACTGGGAAGCGGAACAATGGGATGCAAACATTCATATATTTGGCCATTTACCAGTAGATGTAATGGAACGGACATTCAACGGTATCGGGAAAGCGCTGAAACCAGGCGGCTACTATGTAAGCGAGTTATACACAAAAGAACAGCTTCGTTATGGAACAGGTGACCCACGCGTGGAATCAATGCTCGTCAATCCTGCTATGTTGCTCGAAGAATTTGACGGATATTTCATCAAGCACTTTCACGTTGGTGAAGTGAATCGCGAAGAAGGTCAGCTCCATACCGGTACAGCCCATGTAGTCCAAAGCATTTTTCAAAAGAGAGAGGAAGAGAAGTAATGGATGGTAAAAATAGAAGCGATGTAAAACCAGGTTTGAAAGTAGCAGTCATCTTAAAGAAGGATCAGCGGTCAGGTGTGAAAACAGAAGGTGTCGTCAAGGATTTATTGACAAACTCCAGCTTCCACCCGCACGGCATTAAAGTGCGACTAGAAGATGGACAAGTCGGCAGAGTGTGTGAAATTTTGCAGTAACGTTTTATTTGTGCACGTGCCAGTGCTTGTTTGTGGAATCGCGTACAAGCATTGGAACCGCACGATTAGTTGAAATCTCCGCGCCCGTAAAGGATGCCCCCACGCTCGAAAAATCCATCTCCACGCCCATAAACGTTGCCGCCGCGCCCGAAAAATCCATCTCCACGCCCGTAAACGATGCCGCCGCGCCCGAAAAATCCGTCTCCACGCCCGTGAACGATGCAGCCGCGCCCGAAAAATCCGTCTCCGCGCTCGTAAACGTTACTCCCGCGCCCGAAAAAATCATCCGCTATTAGATAATCTCATAAAAAACCGACAAGAATGTAATCCTCGCCGGTTCTTCACGCCATATCCTTACTCAGAAATTCCATCCGCGTCATTAGGTTCCTCTTTATTCGCAGGAATAACCAAATTCAGCAGCACCGTAGCAATCGCACCCACCGTAATACCGGAAGAAAGGATATAGTTCGCCCAATCCGGTACATTCGCAAGTACTTCTTTCGGAAGAACAGTAACAGCGATTGTCAACAAAATCGGAATGCCGATGACCATCATATTGCGGTCATCGATCATGATCGGTTGAATGACTTTCATACCATTCGTCACGATCGCAACACAGACGATGCCGAAAATCCCGTTGATGACGGGCTCAGGAATACACGTAATAAGTGTCGATAATTTCGGCACAAGCCCCAGACATATGAGAATTCCGCCACTCATCATAATGACCGTTCTACTAGCAACACCTGTAATGGCGAGCAGTCCTGCGTTTGAAGAATAACCTGTCATCGGAGTACTTCCGACAAGCGCTCCAGCGAAACAACCGAGTCCTTCACCGACAGACGCACGGTTTAAGCGTTTTTCATCTAACTTCTCGCCCGTTACAGATGAAACAACAAACCACGTTCCAGTCGTTTCAATTAGGATAATTAAATAAACAAAAATCATCGAAATGATGGCACCCATGTCGAAAATCGGTTTTCCGAATGGTAGCAAGGTTGGCAATGAAAACCATGCTGCATCTTTCACAGGACTAAAATCTACTGTGCCGAAGAACATAGCTGTTACAATACCACCCAAAATAGCAAGCAAGACAGAAACGATTCTAAAGAAAGTACCGACTGCCCCAAGTCTCCTCCCCAGCAACATACAGACGATAACAATAATTGCAGAAACAGAGGCGATGATGATGTTATCTCCGATATTTCCTTCAGCGATGAATATATTATTTAAACCAATCGGCATTAACGCAATTCCAACAATGATGATAACTGTTCCGCCGACTAATGGTGGAATTGCTTTTTGAACAGCTTTCGCAAACCATTTTAACGGATAGCCGAGTAAAACGATCAATATAGCACCAGGAATGAGACTACCTGCAATGGCGCCGAGTCCGAGTTTACTGCCAATCGCTGCAATTGCCCCGACAGGTACATAAGAAGGACCTTGTACGACAGGCATTTTAATACCAGCACCCGTTTGAATGAGCGTAGCAACACCTGTTGCTAAAAAGCACATTTGAATGAAGAATGCTGTGTTTTCAACTGTTAATGAGAGAAGTCCAGCGATAATGATAGGTGCAATATAAAGGTCCATAGCTAGTACATGCTGTAAACCGAGGACGAAAGCTTTTGGAGCACTCACTTTGTCATTCACACCAATAATAATGCCGTTAGCTTTGTTTTTAGTCACTACTGAATTCCTCGCTTTTTCGTGGATTTGTTTATTTTCAATTGAATTATATAGAAAACAAGGCACTTTGTATATAGAATCCGAATAATAATATGATAAAGTTTTTATTCGTTCGTATATTAGACTTGACGATTATCACCTTCATTCGGTAAACTAAAAGCACGAAAACACGTCAGGAGGAAATGACATCATGATACAGGATCAAGTATTGTTGGAAGACTGGCTCGTTGCTTGCCGATCTGAAGACGTGAAGGATAAACCAATTCAAGTCAAATTAATGGGAGAGCGCCTTGCCGTATTCCGCAATAGTAAAGGGGTACATGCATTCAGGGATTTATGTATCCATAGAGGGGCAGCTTTGTCTTTAGGTGAAGTGAAAAACGATTGCCTCGTCTGTCCTTATCATGCATGGGAATATGATGAGGAAGGGAAATGTGTCCATATTCCACAATTGCCAGAAGGACGTGCGATCCCGAAGAAAGCGAAAGCTTCATCGTATAGTTGTATCGAGAAATACGGTCTCATTTGGGTGAACTTTGCGGGGAATGAACCTGCTATCTTTGACTACAAACCGATGGCTTCCAATGATTATCACAATGTCATTTGGGGACCGCAAGAAGTTTTTGCGAAGCCGCCTCGTATCATTGAAAACTTCCTCGATGTCGGCCATCTTGCTGTTGTGCACGAAGGTTCTCTAGGAACGGAAACGCACCGGGAAGTTATGGATTATAAAGTGCATCATGAAGGAAATCGTATTTTCACTGATGAAATCGCGATTTTCCAACCGGATCCAGATGGGTCGGGTATTCCGAAATATGTCTACTATACGTATGAAATCCACAGCCCTTTCACAGTAAGTTTCACAAAGAGGGATAAGGAAAATGATACGCTGATGACGATTCTTTTGACGGTACGACCTATAGATGAAGAACGCTCGGTTGCATACGGAATTTTATCGTTTAATTATGAAACGGGCTTAACAGATGAAGCAATCATCAAATTCCAAGACGATATTTTTGCACAAGATAAACCGATTGTTGAAAACCAAAAACCTGAAGAATTGCCACTTGATCTGCAAGTCGAACTTTCACTTGTTTGCGATCGGATGAGTATTGCTTATAGGCAGTATTTAAAAGAACGTGGTGTAGAGTTAGGAACTGCATAATCCCAAAAGAACGGTGTCAAAAGCGTAATGCTTTTGACACCGTTTTTTAATAATTAAAAATATGCTATTCTATTAGAAAGAAGCTTTCCATAGTTTAGGAGGAAAATCATTGAAAACCTTTTGGGGAATCCTATCCGTCGCATTCATCATGGCACTGGTGTTTCCAATCGTTGCGATTGTTGTTTTCATCTCATACTTTTCAGATTCACGGTTTATTTTTCCACTTGCGATAGCAGCCTATTTAGCACTCGGCGGATTTCTCGTCATGGCCCGGTTTGAGTTGCATCGATTTAAGAAGTACTTTTTTATGGGTGCGGGCGTACTAATGGTGATTGCTTTGATATTCATCACGCCCGACCTTTACGATAAAACGCGTAAAGTTATTAGTGATGGATCACTCGAAGTGGAAGAGTATAAGCCGTTTCAAAAGAATACAAAGGCAGTGATACTCGATGAACCGGCTACGCTAAAAATAGAGGACGATTTGCCGATAATCGACGGTGCAACTGCACTATATCCAATCTATTCCGCATTCGCCCAGGCGGTTTATCCGGAAGCAGATTATGCTGTACATGGCAGTGAAGTCATGTCGAACCGTACAGGTCAGGCATACACGAATGTCATTAATGGTACTGCTGATATTGCTTTTGTACTTAGTCCGTCTGCCAATCAGCTCAAAGAGGCAAAGGATGCAGGAAAGGAACTAAAATTGACGCCGATTGGAAAAGAAGCGTTTGTGTTCTTCATCAATTCTAAAAACCCTGTTGAGTCATTGGATGTGGATGAATTGAAAGGAATCTATGCTGGGAAAATAACAAATTGGCAAGAAGTCGGCGGGAAAAATGAAACAATTCGTGCATTTCAACGGCCTGAAAACAGTGGCAGCCAAACAGCACTTCAGAAATTCATGGGTACAACGGTGATCATGAAGCCCCCAACGGAAGATATTGCGTCTCTCATGGGCACGGTCATCGGTGAAGTCGCTGATTATAAAAACCATAATAATGCTATCGGTTATACGTTCAGATATTACTCCTCCCAAATGGTGAAGAACAATAAGATCCGCCTGCTCCAAGTGAATGGTGTGGAACCGACTGTCGACACAATCCGTTCTGGAGAATATCCAATTACCAACGAGTTCTATGCGGTAACGGCGGGAAGTGACAATCCGCACGTAGAAGCTTTTCTAGAGTGGATACTGTCTGATCAAGGTCAGGAAATCATCGAAAAGACCGGGTATGTGCCGATTCAGAAATGAGTGGATGGCTTTACAATATTCTTAAATAGCATCAAGCTTGACGTGCGGAAAGACATCTATGATTTCCGGAAGGATAAAAAGTAAAGGGGTGAATGTCCATGAACTTCTTAAATGACTTTAAAATTGAGCATCCTATCATACAGGCACCTATGGCAGGAGTGACGACACCAGAATTTGTGGCGGCAAGCGCAAATGCAGGGATTTTAGGTTCTGTAGGGGCAGGGTATTTATCCGCTGAAGCGACACGAGGAGCAATCCGGAACACTCGGAAGCTGACCGACAAACCATTTGCGGTCAATCTATTCGCACCCGAAGAATTGGAGATGGATCAGGAACTACTCCGGCAAGCATACTTAGCATTGCAGCCGATTGGTGAAAAACTCGGAATGCCTTTTTGGAAAGCGCCTCTATCTGAATCCTGCTTTGATGAGCAAATTGATGTCATCATTGAGGAAGGCATTACAATCTGTTCATTCACATTCGGACTTCCAAGTGAAGCGATTGTCCGAAAGCTGAAAGAGCACAACATTTTCCTAATCGGCACGGCGACTTCAGTAGAAGAGGCAATACTTGCTGAAGAAAGTGGAATGGATGCGGTTGTAGCACAAGGCAAAGAAGCAGGCGGACATCGTGGTTCATTCATCGGGGAAGCGTTAGTTCCCCTGGGGAAATTGGTGACGGAAGTTGTTGCGAAAGTCCACATACCAGTCATTGCGGCTGGTGGTATTGCGAATAAAGAGCAAATGGATCTCATGCTCGAAAAAGGCGCACAAGCCATCCAGTTGGGTACAGCACTTCTTGCAACTGAAGAAAGTGGGGCACATCCATTGTATAAACAAGCAGTACTGAATGCCGAGGAAGGATGCACAGTTCTGACGAAAGCTTTCTCGGGAAAAGCAGCGCGAGGAATTCTAAATCCATTCATCACAATGATGGCAAATACGCCAATTGCGCCATATCCTATCCAGAACGATCTGACGAAAAAGATCCGGAGCGAAGCGGCAACGCAAGGACGACCAGAATTCATGTCACTTTGGGCGGGTGAAAGCGTACATGAAACTACAAGAGGAACTGTAACTGAAATTGTTAAAAGTTTTATCTAACTAGCTGCAGCCATTATCTATCGTTCCCTGCGATTCATCGCTATTTTTCCCTAGACAACGTATAATAAAAGAAGCGGAAGAAGAAGTCATTTTTCCTCTAGTTAGAAAAAGAGGTGTAAGTACTTGGAACAGTTTGAAACAGCATTACCCGAGCAGTATGAATCATTAAAAAAACAGGCCAACTATACGTCTAGCTGGCGTGAGCGTTTAGAAGCAGTCACAATGTTATCGGCTTATAAACATGACAAAATCATAGATTTATTAAAAAATCGCATGCAGCACGATACTGTCAGCAAAGTGCAAATAGCAGCCTATGAAGCACTTGTAGCATTTGGCGAGGACGTTGAGAAGCCATCACCCGCACGTTTTGATATTATCAAAGGTACAGACAAAATTTTCCTGCGAGTGAAAAAGAGTTTGCCGAAGGACCATACAGTAGAAGACTTTGCTGATAAACTAAAACGTATGCGTATAGATGTCTTTGATGCGTATGAAGGCGATAAAGGTGCACAATTTATGAACTGGTTAGAGGAACGTTGGGCAAAACTGTAATCAGTAGTTTTGATAGTTATGAAGGAAAGTCATTTTCTCCGCTTGTGGAGGGAATGGCTTTTTTTTAGATAATCCATCTTTCTTAAGTGATAAAAAAACAGGCATACTATGTTAATTTAAAAAGATAAAAAGTTGCATTAGCATCTCGATGATCTTCAACTAGTGCGCCCTTTAAAGGCATAAGGTTTGACCACGTTGATTTCTGTTCCAGACGGCACGCTTTCCGCGGGCATGGCTTCAGCCTCCTCGTCGCTTCGCTCCTGCGGGGTCTTCTGCTCATGCTATTCCCGCAGGAGTCGTCCGTCTTCCACTACAATCAACTAAGTGAGTAGTTTACGAGAATAGCGCCCGATTGTAGTACGAGTTACTACTTTTTAGTACTGCCTAATAAATAATCCTCTACCTCTTCTAATTGGTTTGTAAGTAAAACAATACCTTTATTATCAAAAACAAAAGTAGGATGGGTAATCATGCAAATCGAGTGTTTTTTCGAACTTGGTTGGTATTTGATGGTGTGTCTTCAATTATATCCTCGTACCAAAGAGAATTGATTTTATACGAAAATCCCTTTTCGCCAATTAAGTCATTAATTCTTTTAGAATAATCACCAGAAGTCATAGCTTCACTCACATCAAGAGTCCCATCAATACAACTATTGTCCAAGTACGTACCTACATTTCGCAAAAGTACACATGTAGGATCTGATTATTTTAGGCGAAAAAATTCCTCCTAACCATTTCAAAAATGAAACGGTCAGGAGGATACTAAAAAGCAAACCTTACACCTTATTTAAAGGGTGTTTTTTCGGCTAATTCCAATAGAACATCAAGCCTATCGCCTATAAAACTATATACATAATCATTTGTGACAACATAGAGTCCACTTTCATCCTCTGATCCTTGACGAACAATCGCCCGGTAATCTTTCACAAGTAATTCTTCTAATTTTTCACCTGTATACCATTTGTTCTTTATTTCATCTGCATATTTCTCTGCATTACCTAATTCATTTGTTGATTGTGCGACCAAAATACTCTTTCCTGTTTCAGTATTAGTATATACTGTTTTAATCATTTCCATGTCATCCTGTTTCTCAATTTCAATGTCTGCAGTTCTTTGTATTTTATCAAAATCATTTTCAATCGTTAAATTTAAATTAATATTTTTCTCAATATCAGAATTGACCAGTTCCCGATAATTTATTTCTTCAGAATCATTGTCCGAAGTAACAACTTCTCTTTTTTCATCAACCAATGAGGCTTGATTTTTCAACTCTGTATCTACTTCATTTCCGTTTATTTCATCTGCGTTGTAAGCGTTTGTATATACAAAAATAGATCCTGCCAAACCAACAACAACTAGTAAGGTTAAAATAGTAAATTTATTTTTTTTCACTACACTTCACATCCCATTCTTTTTTATGAAATTCATCTTACTACGGATGAATTTTACCGCTAGATAATAGGGTACAACTTCCACTAACTGGTGGACATGCTTCCAGCCTATAATGAATATTGCTTTGATCTAGCTCATTTACATACACATGAAGATTTGTCAAAGAATCATGATAATTCAATGTGTAAGAATTAATCCACCATGATTTTTGTTTGAATTTTTTCCATGTGGCAGCCCCAGCTATACCATCTACAACAAGACTATTTTTAGATTGAAAATCTCTCAAAACTGTATATGTTGTTTGTCCAAAAACACCATCAATCCCTCCCGATTGATCAAATTTTATAGAATTATATTCAGTGGCATAAAGAAAGGATTGCAAACCGCGTACAGCAGATCCTGAAGTCTGATAATCATATCCAATAACTCTAAATTTCCCCCAATCATACCCACCCGACGCTGCTTGCACCTCTTCAACTTTCATCGAAGGTAAAACAAATAATACCATAATAAAAACTATAACTAATTTTTTCAACCGAAACAATTCATTCTGCTCCTTTCTCGTTCTATAATATTGAATATTACAATTATAGCACAAATATAATTATTTAGTTGTTCTACTTCAACTTCATAAAAAATAATTCGGAAGGGCTAGAAAATTTAATAATTTTAACTATGACTTTCAATCTGCGCTTTCAAACTCCTAACGTTTCAAATGTTGATTGATAGAAAGCAGAAATAACAAATACCTCTTTCACTAACGGGTTCGGTTGATGGGGAGAAAACGTTAAAACACATCATTTTATATCCTAATCAGCATATGATTCGCACCATAATTAACAGCATAAAAAGCATTAAAAACGCACAGTGTTACATCACACCTGTGCGTTTTTACTTGCCGTATTCTGTTGTAGTTACTTGTTACACAATCGCGTCCATTTGCTGTTAAAAATATAGGAACAATAATATTTAAAGGTAGATACATTAAGCAACAGATTCTGTCTTCTTTAGTTTTCTTTTATAAAAGTAAAGCCAAATAAAAAAACAGACCAAGATACTAGGGGTAAAAATGTCATATATATTGTTGGAATCTCTGTGATTAGCGGAAGTAATATTACTGCTACAATAGTCGGCACCATAATAAAGAAAAGCATTCTAACTACTTTATTTTTAAAACTTAGTTCAAACCTATCGCCCATAAACCTCGCCCCTTTTTCTTTAATCTGGCCCGTTTGTTGACTTCTGAAAAATTAGAATCTAACACAAGTATACCAGAACTTTGCTGCAGGAATCTAAAAAATGAAAAAATTGAAACTGTTGACTGAAAATAATGATTTATAACACACATAAAATGAAGTATACTTATGTCAAACTTCGCAAGTAGATGGGAGATGACAATGTTGGATTTACTTGTGATCATGCTGGAGCGGGTCGGCACAATCGTGGCGGTGGCATTCATCCTCACGCGCTTCCGATTCTTTAAAAATATGGTGCATCAAGACTTGCTGTCCCGAAAACAGGAAATCACAGCGATTCTGTTTTTCGGGTTCTTTGGCATCATTGGCACGTATTTTGGGGTTGCATTCAATACGCAGACACTGAACTTCAATAGCGTAGCTATTGAATTGAAAACGGATGAAGCAATCGCCAATTCACGCGTTATCGGAATTGTCGTAGCAGGCCTTCTTGGTGGTTATCGTGTCGGTATCGGTGCAGGTTTGATTGCCGGATTACATAGGATGTCGCTCGGCGGGTTTACTGCAATATCATGCGGTCTCTCGACAATCATTTCGGGAATCTTAGCCGCAGCTTTTTATAAACGCGGCAAACATATAAAGCCGATGACCGCTTTTGGTATCGGTGCTTTTGCTGAAACCCTCCAGATGGGCTTGATTCTGCTCATTGCCGAGCCGTTTGAAAAAGCATGGTCACTCGTTCAGACAATCGGACTTCCAATGATTCTTGCAAATGGTATTGGGACAGCGATATTCATGCTAATCGTCTATAACGTTATTAGTGACCAGGAGAAAGCGACTGCGCTTCAAGCTCAAAAAACGTTGCGTATCGCAGACCAGACACTCGGCTATTTGCGAAAAGGCATGAATGTTGAAACGGCCAATGCTGTCTGTACGATTCTGTTCCGTGAATTGCAACCGAGCGCAGTCGCCATGACGAACAAAACTGAAATCCTTGCGCATGTGGGGATGGCAGACGATCATCACAAAGCAAATAGTGACTTGCAAACAGCTGTGACAAAGGAAGTCCTCATTCATGGACAACTCCTTGTTGCTGGTGAAAAGACCATTCACTGTGTTCAGGAAGATTGTCCGTTAGGTGCAGTCGTAATCGCTCCACTTAAGCTGCGGGATGAAACGATCGGAACGTTGAAATTGTACTATCCATCTGAAAAGGCGATTACGAACGTGACAATCGAACTTATTGCAGGTTTAAGTTCTTTATTAAGCAATCAAATCGAAATTGCTGAAGCGGAGCATGCCTATCAATTAGCAAAAGATGCAGAAATTAAAGCGCTTCAGGCACAAATCAGTCCGCATTTTCTGTTCAATTCAATGAATATCATCGTTTCGCTTATACGGACGAACCCTGACGAAGCGCGTAAGTTATTAATGTCTTTATCGTACTTCCTGAGACAGAATCTAGAAGGGACGACTGCGAAGAAAGTGACACTTGAACAGGAACTTGCTCATGTGGAAGCCTATCTGAAAATTGAAGAGGCGCGGTTTATTGATAAATTAAAAGTGCGTATAGATGTGGATCCTTCCATTCTGCAAGAATCGATCCCGCCGCTCACACTACAACCGCTTGTTGAAAATGCGATAAAGCATGGCATTAAAGATATGGAGAAGGGTAGTATCGTACAAATCAGTATTAAAGATAGTGGTGAGTCCATCGATATCATCATTCAAGATAATGGAGCGGGCATTACAAAAGAACGTTTGTCATTGCTTTGTGAAAATGTAATAGAATCGGAAACAGGTACTGGGATGGGGCTTTATAATGTGAACCGGCGACTGAAGATGACATTTGGTAATGAGTCCGCATTGCATATTGAAAGCCGCAATGAGCAGGGAACGGAAATTTCATTCCAAATTCCGAAAATGGGGGTGGCGGTATGAACCGGACAATCAAAGTCCTCGTTGTAGATGATGAACGGTATGCACGTGAAGAAATGATTTTTTTGCTGGAACAACAACCATTTATACAAGTCGTAGGAGAGGCGGATTCAGGGGAGTCCGCAATTATGAAAGCGATTCAGTTGCAGCCAGATGTGCTGTTTTTGGACGTGGAGATGCCCAAGATGAATGGCATGGAAGCTGCGAAAGCATTAATGGAGCTAAAGAAAGTGCCTCTCATCGTCTTTGCGACAGCGTATCCTCAATTTGCCGCGGAAGCGTTTCGCATCAATGCGATTGATTATCTATTGAAACCGTATGATGAAGAGCAAGTGAAGCAAGCAGTCATTCGGATACAGGACAAGTTATTGCCGAAAGAGCAAATTGGCACAGTTGGACGACCGGGGAAATTGGCCGTCGAAAAGGACGGGGAAATTGATTATATTCCGATCCAGGAAATCCTTTACATGTTCCGTGATGAAAAAGTGACGAAAGTGTTGACTAAAGGCAATGAATACGAGTTACGAACGTCATTGAAAGAGCTTGAAAGTAGATTAATGCCTTTTTCATTTTTCCGCATACATAAAGGGTATATTGTCAATTTGCAGCATGTGAAACGGCTGACGCCATGGTTTAACGGAGCCTATCAACTTGAACTAGATGGTCGCACTGAGAAATTGTCGGTCAGCAGAAATTATGTCCGTGATTTGCGGCAACAGTTGGAAGTCTAGCAAATTACACGTTAATTCGACAAATATACATGTTAATCTTCATTTAGAGCATGTTAGGAAAAAAATGACCGTTTTTAGAACATTTACTCTAAACTGAATGAAACCGCTAACATTCAGGGAAGGGGAAATGAATAGTGTACACGTTTTTATTTGGGATTGTCTTATTGATAGTGGGGTATTTCACGTACGGTAAATTTATTGAGAAAATGTTTGGAGTGAAGGAAGACCGTGCGACACCGGCTTATACGAGTGGGGATGGCGTAGATTATGTACCGATGAGCACGAAGAAAAACTCGCTCATACAGCTTTTGAATATTGCAGGGGTAGGCCCGATTTTCGGACCGATTATGGGAGCGCTTTATGGACCAATCGCTTTCATCTGGATCGTTGTTGGCGCAATTTTTGCAGGAGCAGTGCATGACTATTTGACGGGTATGATTTCCATCCGTAATCGTGGAGCGCATTTGCCGGAGCTAGCAGGTAAATTCTTGGGGAAATTCATGAAACACGTAGTGAATGCATTTGCAATTCTTCTATTATTACTTGTGGGTACTGTGTTTGTTTCTGCACCGGCCGGATTACTCTATAATCTGATGAACGGTTGGATGGCGATGGGTATTATCGTGACACTGATCTTCGGTTATTATATATTGGCTACATTAATGCCAATCGATAAAATCATTGGCCGTTTCTACCCGGTTTTCGGTGCATTGTTAATCATCAGTGCAGTAGGGGTCGGGGGTATGATGCTTGTTAAAGGGGTTTCAATTCCAGAATTGTCGTTAACGAACTTCCACCCTGACAACTTGCCGATCTTCCCGTTATTGTTCTTGACGATTTCTTGTGGAGCACTTTCAGGTTTCCATGCGACACAGTCACCGATCATTTCACGTACGACACAAAAAGAAGGACAAGGACGTAAAATTTTCTACGGAATGATGATTGCTGAAGCGATTATTGCAATGATCTGGGCAGCAGCAGGAATGGCTTTATTCAACGGCTACGGCGGGTTGAATGAAATGCTTGCAGCAGGAGGACCAGCGTTAATCGTAAGTGAAGCTTCTACAATGATGCTTGGGGCAGTTGGTGGAACACTTGCAATTCTAGGAGTAATCATTCTTCCAATCACTTCAGGTGATACGGCGTTCCGAAGTGCACGTATGATCATCGCGGACTATATCAAGTTCCCACAGGCTAAAATTACAAGCCGTCTATGGATTGCTGTACCATTGTTCGCAGTTTCAATCATTTTGACACAAGTCGATTTTAATATCTTATGGCGCTACTTCTCGTGGGCAAACCAATCGACAGCAGTTATCGCATTATTCGTCGGAGCGATGTATCTGTTCATTGCCAAGAAGAATTACTGGGTTGCTTTAATACCTGGAACTTTCATGCTTATGGCGACGACTACGTATATATTGAACGCGACAATCGGATTCGGTTTACCGATGAACGTAGCTTATATAGGTGCAACAGTCATTTCTATTTTCTTAGTCGTATTATTCTTCTTCGCTGCAGTGAAAGCGCGTGCTGCTCAAATTCCATTGGAAGAAGACATCACGAATTGGAAGGGATTACAGTTTAATGAATGATGTAAGAGGCGGCCGTCATGGTCGCCTCTTTCTACATATACCACAATAATTCTTTCTTCATTTTTTTTCCTTTTTCATTCCTTTTGTCAATAATTTTCCAAATGCCGTTCTCCATTTTTGCTTGATAGTAGAAGTTCGTACCGTCTGTTCTTTTAAATAAAATAAACGCTTCATCGTCTTTAACGAACGTAACGGGATTGATGACATTCTTAAATGGAGGTTCGGTTTCTGGACTCAAAATGCTCATGACGATTTCTTCGGCAATTGCTGCTAACGAGTTGAAATCATTTTGTTTTTCAGCCTTATACCGGAGCTGGTTGTAGTCGTATCGTTTGTACGGTAGTAAATTAAAATGAAAAGACTGCTTAATATCAATGAGTGTTTCTTTATAAAAAGCTAACATTTTCTTTTCTTCGTCATCACCTTCATGAGAGAAGTTAAGCATCTCTACTCCTGTCGGATTGATGTTGAAGCGAATTGTCTCTTTGCCGTACGGTGGATTGTTTGCAGTTTCAAATGTGTTTACTTGCACATCAACAGTGAATGTGAATCCACCTTGTTCATCCCGTTTGATATCTACAATCTTGGCATCGAACAGACCATACGATTTGTCATAGCCATAATGCCCGATGATTGCATCAGAAACGAAAGGATCCAGCATCGTAAGAAAAGCGTCTTTTAAAGAATCGTTGTTGACTGCCGAGTTGGCGCTTGATGGCGTTGGAAGTGTAAATGCTGAAAGTGCAAGAAGAATTAGTAGGATAACGGCCTTTTTCACGAAGAATACCTCCTAACCTGGTTTTGTCGTTAGGATTGCCTGTATAACGCAAACGATACAATAAATTTCTTGTCGATGAAATTTATGCTCGTCAATTGTTGATGGTACGCTATAATGAAAGGAAAACTTGTCTTGGGCAACGGGGGATCATATGAAGAAATATATTGGAGAAATCGGATTGTTTATTACAGCGATTATTTGGGGTAGTGGATTTGTAGGAAGTGCTGTTGCATTAGAATCGTATACGCCATATCAAATTTTAGCAGGACGATTTTTGATTGGTGTTGTGTTATTATGCGCAGTTTTTCACAAAAAGTTAACGGTCATTTCGAAAAGCGCATTGATCAAAGGATCTGTGCTAGGAATTTTTTTATACATCGCCTTTGCGTTGCAGACGGTCGGGCTGCAATATACGACGCCTTCAAAAAATGCATTTTTGACAGCGGTAAATGTTGTTATTGTGCCGTTTATAGGTTTGGCCATATACAAACGAAAGCTGGACGTATTTGAAGTTGTGGGAGCCTTTTTAGCGATGTTCGGTGTAGCCGTGTTGTCGCTCCAACTATCCGCGGACATTAATATCGGTGATTTCTTATCATTCTGCTGTGCAATTGCTTTCGCGTTCCATATTTTTTACACGTCGCAGTTTGTGAAACAGGAAGATCCTATTATTTTGACAATCGTGCAAATGGGTATGGCGACTTTCATAGGTATTATCGTTGTGCTCGGGAAAGGCGAAACTACTTTCAGTATGCAACCAGGCGCTTTAACGTCGTTACTCTATTTAGGAATCTTTTCGACGACGATTGCATTTTTATTGCAGACGGTTTCTCAGAAATTCATCACAGAAACCAAAGCCGCAATTATCCTATCGACGGAATCATTATGGGGTATGGTGTTTTCTGTCATCATTTTAAGTGAAGTACTTACACTTAAGATGGGCATTGGTGCTATTTTGATACTCGCGGCGATCATTTTATCGGAAACAAAATTAAGTTTTTTATCGAAAGGAAAAATGAAGCGGATTACTTGAGTAGATTTACATTGCTCTGCGCTACGTTTCGTTACGCCGGTGCTACGTATCGATACGAGCAGTCTACGTTTCGTTGCGCCGGTGCTACGTTTCGATACGAACGGTTTACGTTTTGATGCGGCTACTACGTTTCGATACGAGCAGTCTACGTTTCGTTGCGCCGGTGCTACGTTTCGATACGAACGGTTTACGTTTTGATGCGGCTACTACGTTTCGATACGAGCAGTCTACGTTTCGTTACGCCGTTGCGCCGTTGCTACGTTTCGATACGAGCAGTTCACGTTGTGATACGGCTACTACGTTTTGATACGGGCAGTCTACGTTTCGTTGCGCCGGTGCTACGTTTCGATACGAACGGTTTACGTTGTGATGCGGCTACTACGTTTCGATACGAGCAGTCTACGTTTCGTTACGCCGTTGCTACGTTTCGATACGGGGAGTCTACGTTTCGTTACGCCGTTGCTATGTTTCGATACGGACTCGGATTAAAAGTAAGTGCAATGGAATGTTTAGTTATCTGCACGATCTGTCAGCTTTAACAGTCAGTTGTATTCCTAGGGGAGAGGCGAAGGTTTTTTCTGCTTCACGTTGTAAAACTTGTTGATCAATAAAGTTTACTCGTTCCAAAGGATCCCTCTTCTCCATATTACTTTGCATATTTATTACATTAATAATCCCAACACTAAAACTTTTTACAATCTCATCAACGAGAACGGAGATTGATTGACTCACTTGCCTGTGTGACACTATCACTTCCTAAAGCCTGAACAGTAATGTGGTCGAGGAATATTCTATCTCCGAATTCCCACGTAGTGGACCAACCATCACTTCCATCTATGTCGTAACCAATAAGTGTTCTTTCACCCCAGGTCTCTGTTCCTGTTGGAGTTATCCAAAATAGTACCGTGTCAACATTTTCTGCTTCTACAGAAATAGTCATTGTACGAACACCTTCTGGAACGTAATGCGAACCATGTTCAAATTCTAAGTCTGTATCCACCTTTAGAATTTGAGCTTTATGATCACTATTTTCAGTTTGATTGATGGAAGCATCTGCACTTTCTCCTGGTTGGTTTTCGTCTACATTATTACATGCAGAGAGAATTAGCATAACCGTTAGATAAAGTATCATTATTGTATTGTTTTTCATATAATCCTCCATTAAGTTCGGGGTAAGTATTCAAGCTTATTCAATAGAATTAGCCATTTATCCAAAAGTGACAGCGAAAACGAAAAGTTTGAGTGATAAATCAACATCAGTATATCACATTCTGAAAATTCTATTTGATTAATCCCCATTTTTTATCTTACTGCATTTGCAGGATAATCACTTTTTTTCACGAATTAATAATTATTCATACATATCTTGTTGACTCGTACCTTACGGATACGTTTAAAGTGAAAGCAGAAGGAGGGATCATGTGTTATCCATTGGGAAAACTGCGCGTCTTGTTGGGATAACTGTTAAAGCTGTTAAGCATTATGAGGAAATAGGCCTTGTCTATCCAGCTTATGTAAACCCCGAATCAGGCTATCGGTATTATTCACAACAGGAGCAACAACAGCTTGTTCGGATTAAGACTTTACGGAAATTCGGTGTGTCCCTTGCTGCTATATTGCGAGAGGGGGATGAACAGATGGGATTGCTATTACTGAATCGAAGACGAGAAATTGAAAGTGAAATCAATGATTTACAAGAGGCAAAACAAGCAATTGAACGCCTATTATCAAAGGGGGAAAAACAAATGGAAACACGTATTGTAGAAAGTGCTGGGTTTGTCGTAAGAGGGTACGAAGTGAAGGGGCCAGTATCGGACATCCCTGCTAAATGGGATATCTTGAATGGGGACATTCGTGAAGAAAGAATTGTTGTCGAAGAATCATTTGGCGTTTGTTTGAAGATGGAAGGAGAAATTATTCATTACATAGCTGGATTGAAATCTGAGTTGGCGCAACAATTACCTGGGACGGATGAAGTAGTCATTCCGGCAGGAAAATTTGTTGTCGCGAAGGTGGAAGGCGGCATCCCAGGTATTCCAGCAGCATACGATTTCATTATTCAAATGAAAGACATACAGCTGCGAGAGTGCTATGACTTCGAACGATATGTGCATCCAGCAGGTTCGACAGAAGATATAATCGAGATTTGGATGCCGATTGAATAACGTTGTTTTATTTGCAAAACCTATATATCATCAGATAATAAATTAATGTTATGAGTAGGTCCGTCTTAAAGGGTGAGTGGTTTACAAGTATTTTGTGAACCGCTTATCCTTTTTGTGTATTCGATTATAATAAGGAAAAGGAGAGATGGATTATGGAAACACGCATTGAAATACTAGAAGAATTTAAAGTGAGAGGTTTTGAATTGAAAGGGTCGGCTTCACAAATCCCGGCACTATGGGATAAGTTGTATGCAGAAACTCCAGTAAGTGGGTCGAAAGCGGAAGAATCATTTGGAGTTACATTGGCAATAAAAGAAGGAGTGTTTCATTATTTAGCGGGCATTAATGCGGAGTTAGCAGAGGGCATTCCTGATACACAAGAGGTTTTGATTCCTAGTGGGAAGTTTATTGTAGCGAAAGTTGAAGGTGGAGTCGAAAAGATTCCTGAAGCCTTTGGTAGACTCATGCAAAGGCAAGATATTCAACTTCGTCAGAGCTATGCTTTCGAACGATATATTCATCCCGTGGGTTCTGTAGGGTATGAGACGGAAGTTTGGGTCGCAATTCTATAAAATAAAAACCCACCAGGTTAAGGTGGGGAAAGATTGACTGCTTACCTATTAAATTTGTACAAGTAACAAAATGATTGAAGATAGACATAAACATGCACTAGCTAGAAATAAAAAGGCGAGTACCTGCTTTGGTTTTAGACCAGCACGCAGTAGTCGGTAATGGATTTGACTAGCATCTGCTTCATAGATAGATTTGCCTTGCGCATAACGTTTGACTATGACAAAGAGATTATCAAAGATTGGCACACCTAGTGCTAAAATAGGAATAAACAAAGAGAGAACTGTTGCTTGTTTAAAGGCTCCATCTAATGCGATGACCGCTAACAAAAAACCTAGGAAGCTAGCGCCCGCATCCCCCATGAAAATTTTGGCTGGTGGATTATTAAAGCGTAAATAGGAGACTGCTATGCCTACTAAAACAATAGCCATCAAGGCGGAATTCGGCTGACCCTTGGCAGCAGCGACAATAAAAAGCGTAATCGCAGAAATTGCGACAAGCCCTCCCGCGAGGCCATCCATGCCATCCGAGAAATTAATGACCGTAGTCACCCCAAATATCCATAAGATCGTTAAGATGAACTGCAGAATAAATGGTAGCGTGACATATTCACCTGATAGCGGATTTACAAAACCATTAAACGTTATACCCGAAGCGAAAACAAGAATGGCGGCGGATACTTGCACGAGGAATTTCGGCAAGGCAGGGAAATCCTTCCCTTTCGTTTTGAACCAGTCATCAATCGTTCCAATGGTTAAAAGCAATACGCCTCCTCCGAAAAGTGCTCCGGTTTCCCATGTAATCTCTTTAGTAAAGAGTAGATAAACGGAAAAAAAGCCAATGAAAAGCGCATAACTCGCTGTTAGCGGAATCGGTTCACGGTGCAATTTACGTTCTACGTTTTCCTGCGGTTTATCCACAAAATCAAGATGGAATGCGAGTTTCCGTAATGGAGGGATTAACCCATATACAATAAGAAATGATGCAAAAAAAGCCAATATGTAAGTTATTTTCTTCACCACCACTTTAATAATCTCTTTTATCATACAGAATTCCAATTCTATTGTCTATTATTAGAATATTTAATGGGAGAAATTCTTTATAAAGTAGCTCAGTTTGTAAGAATACGAGGGTATTTCAATTGCAGATTACCCCTCATGATGATCTCTTTTTTTGGGTAGGATTTGATAACTACTGTGGTGCTTTTTCATTTCATTTAAATTCATATTGACTCTCACGTTACGTCATACTTTAAAGTAAGTAATGAAGGGAGGCTAGTAGCATGAAAGTGAAAGAAGTGGCTGAATTATCGGGTGTTAGTGTGCGCACACTTCACCATTATGATGAAATTGGTTTACTCGTGCCGGATACATTAACGGAGGCGGGTTATCGGGTTTATTCCGATGAAAACGTTGCAACACTCCAGCAAATATTGTTTTTTCGTGAACTTGGCTTCCCTTTGAAAAAAATCAGTGAGTTGTTGGAAAGTCCTTCATTCAACCGATTGGAGGCGTTTGAGCTGCAACGCAATATGTTGACAGCGAAGCGCGCGCAATTGGATTCGATGATCGAAACGATCGACAAGACACTGCAATTTGAGAGAGGAGAAAGAGAGATGACGAACGAAGAGAAATTTAGTGGCTTTGACCTTGGCGATAATCCATATGAACAGGAAGCAAGAGATCGATGGGGGAACGAAGCTGTCGATAAAGCAAATAAGAATGTTGAGAGTTTTGGAAAAGAGGCTAAGGAGGATATGAATCGCATTTATTTCAAGCTTGCAGAGCTACGTTATACAGATCCTGCCTCCGCCGAAGCGCAAGAGACCATCGGGGAATGGTACACATTTTTGAACAAAATCGGTAATTACTCGTTGGAAGCTTTTGAAAGTCTAGGTGAAATGTATGTGGCGGATGAGCGTTTTATGAAGAATATTGACAAGTTCGGGGAAGGTTTGGCGGAATTCATGCGGGATGCGATGAAGGTGTATGCTGGGAAGTAAGCGAAGGATTTTGGACTTCTGGATGCAAATATGGACTTTTGTGAAGACTTATGGACTTATCTAGAGAGATATGGACTTTTGAAACGTTTTATGGACTTTACGCAAGAGCTGTTTTTTAAAAATGAATGCGAATGCCGTGTGGGGAATCCATGCGGTATTTTTTATTTTCAAGAAAAGAGGGAATGTTGGTGTGATTCGTAGTATAATAGGAAAACCAGCAATAGATGTTTGTTTAATTCAACCACCTTTCGCCTTTTTTTCTTTCATACATACGTTGAAATTTTCAATCTAGTGAAACTCCAAGCATAGTTGACACGTATAATACATATAGAGAAAAATTTTGTATGTTATATCTGTAAACAACTGCAACTTAGGGCTTAGTAAGGTTCCATCTGCAGACCGTTTAGCTTCTGGGAGAGATTGTACATACTTGTAGAGAGAAGAGTTAGGGGTTGGGAGAATGACGAAAACAATCTATATAGTACTGACAGATACCGGCACATTGCTGTCCAAAGCGATTGGGATGTATACCCAGAAGGATTTGAACCATGCATCCATCGCATTTGACGAGCAATTGACCGAAATATACAGTTTCGGACGGAAGCAGCAATACAATCCGTTTTTAGGTGGATTTGTCCGCGAAAATGTGGGAGCGGGCATTTTTGAACAATCCGTTTGTGCAGTGTATCGATGTGAAGTTTCGACGGAAGCGTATGTGCGGATCCGTCAAAAAATTGTCCAGTTCGAAATGAATCAGGATGAGTATAAATACAACTTTATCGGTTTGTTCGGCGTGGCGCTGAATAGAGAAATCATACGTAAACGGGCATACTTTTGCTCGCAATTTGTTGCAACGGTCATGCAAGAAAGCGAAACGCATCGTCTTATGACGAACCCTTGCTTAACGATGCCGCACCATCTGGCATACTTGCCTCACATGCATCTTGTCTATGAAGGGAAATTACAAAACTATTTACGATCAGTAAGAGGGCAGCAAGCGGAACGTCCGATTCGGATGGGACTCTGGAAAAGTTTGGCGTTCCGACTGCTCGCATGATGAAGAAGGAAAGCTTCTCAACTATAGGAGAAGCTTTTTTTACTTTTAAGTGAGATAATGAAAAAAATGATGTAAAGAGGATGACAAAATGACTAAAACAGTTGATGTACAAGTGAACGCCCAAAGTATTGCAGCCTTGAAAAAGGGCTATCCGTTGATTTTAAAGGAAGCTGTGATGAATCCCGACGTGTTGCGCGAAGAGGGCACGATTATCCGCCTAGTGGACAAGTTCCGTAAATTCGTTGCAAAAGGTTATTATGGCAATCAAAACAAAGGTATCGGTTGGGTTTTGACAAGAGATGACAAAGAGGAAATTGACTTTCCGTTTTTCGAGTCGAAAATTGCTGCTGCAATGGAAAGACGTGAATCGTTCTTTGAAGATGAGAGAACGACAGCATTCCGTATGTTCAATGGCGAAGGCGACGGAATCGGCGGCCTGACAATTGACTATTTCGACGGCTATCTGATGGTGAGCTGGTATAGCGAAGGAATTTATTCAATGAAGCATCACGTGTATGGTGTGTTGGATAAAATCATGGACTATAAGGCTGTCTACGAGAAGAAGCGTTTCGATACAAAGGGCCAATATATCGAGCAGGATGATTTTGTTAAAGGTGAGCCTGGCGATTTCCCGATTATCGTGAAAGAGAACGGTATGAACTTTGCGGTCGACTTGAACGATGGGGCAATGACAGGTATTTTCCTTGATCAGCGTGATGTACGTAAAGCGTTGAAAGTTAAATACTCGGAAGGCAAGCATGTGTTGAATACGTTTTCCTATACGGGCGCATTTTCAGTGGCAGCTGTTCTCGGCGGCGCGCGCGAGACGACAAGTGTTGACTTGGCGAAACGCAGTTTAGCTAAAACGATTGAGCAGTTCAGTGTCAACGCGATTGACTATGAAGCGCAGAATATCCAAGTGATGGATGTTTTTGAATACTTCAAGTACGCAAAGCGTCATGAATTGAAATTCGACGTCGTTGTCCTGGATCCACCAAGTTTTGCCCGATCCAAGAAATACACGTTCAGTACAGCAAAAGATTATCCAGCTCTGATCATGGATGCAATTGCAATTACTGAAAAAAACGGCATCATCATTGCTTCGACAAACAATGCAAGCTTTAGCATGAAGAAGTTCAAGACATTCATTGCCAAAGGATTTGAAGATGCAGGCTCGAGATACAAAGTTCTGGAAGAGTCTTCATTGCCGAAGGACTTCCGCGCAAACCGCGACTTCCCGGAATTTAATTACTTAAAAGTCGTCATTTTGCAGAAATTAAAGTGAAAATTGAAAGCCATCTCTAGCGGAAGTATTCGCGGAGATGGCTTTTTTGCATTTATCGATTGGATAATTGTGTTTATCGGTCGGATAGCAACATATATCGATTGAATAATTGTATATATCGATTGAATAGCAAAATATATCACCAAATCGAGACTTAAAGACCAGTCCTCCGACCACCCTCACAACCCATTCGAGTCTTCATTCAACGTTTTTACCCCATTTATTCACTTTACCGCTAAGATGCAAATTGAACTGCCTATATATATTAATGAATCTTTACATTTAGAAGATATGCCCTTAACAATGCCCCTGTAGAATATGGGCTGTAAGGTGATGCTGCTGCACGAGTGAATTCACATCTGACAATGAGTACGCATCATCTGCAACTGATAGCAAAACAATCATTTTGGAGGGGTTAAGTTGAAGAATGTTAGTAGATTTGCATGGCTGTTAGTAGTACTGCTTGTATTGACTGCTTGTGGAAACGATGAAGACAAAGCAAGCAAGGAAAACAAAGTATCAGCGGACAGCGGAAGAACAGAAATCACGTATTGGTATGCATTCGGCGACAAAATTGGTGAAAACAATGAAAACCTCGTAAAAATGTTTAATGACTCCCAGGATGAAATTTTAGTGAAAGCGGAGTTCCAGGGAGGATATGGTGATTTACATTCTAAAACGCAGGCGGCATTTGCTGCTAAAAATGCACCGGAAGTGACATTGAATGAGATTGCGTCAATGGGTGTTTTTGCAAGGTCAGGTATGACTCAGGACTTGACGCCTTTTATAGAGAAGGATAATGACATTAATCTTGATGATTTCAATCCGGGTTTAATGGGCAACTCCTATGTCGACGGGAATATTTATGGCTTACCTTATTTACGTAGCACGCCGATCCTGTACATGAATGTGAGCATGTTAAAAGATGCTGGACTAGACCCGAAAGGCCCAAAAGATTGGAAAGAATTCGAAGAGTACGCGCGTGCATTGACGAAGGAAGGTACTAGTGTTGGTATGAGTATGCCGGTTAGTATTTGGTATTTTGAAGCATTTGTTGGTGCAAGTGGAGGAGATATGTTGGCTGCTGAAGACAAGGAAGTCGCATTCAACGGACAAGCAGGGGTAGAGGCATTGGAATACTGGAAGCGATTGTCACAAGAAGGTATTTTGAAAATCCCTGCCGGCGATGAGGCATCTGCCCAAGCTGCCCAAGATTTTGCGAATGGAAGATCTGCAATGATTTTTGGTTCAACGGCAAATCTTACAAATAACTTAGCGATTGCGGAGGAAAATGGTTTTGAATTGAACACGGCATTTATGCCTTCCAATAAAGTGAATGGTGTTCCAACTGGTGGTGCAAACCTGGTTATGACAGCTGGATTATCACCAGAAAAACAAAAAGCTGCTTGGGAATTCATTAAATGGATGACTGCCAAAGAGCAAACGATATATGCGAGTAAATATACTGGTTATTTGCCTAGTCGACTGTCAGCAGTAGAATCGGAAGATATGCAATCTCTTTATAAAGAAATCCCGCAGTACAAAGTGGCAGTGGACCAGTTGCAATACGGGAAAGCACGACCGATGGCAGAAGCATATCCAGAGATTTCAACGATTCTAGCAGATGAGATTACAAGAAGTCTATTGGAAAGAGATTTATCTCCCAAAGAGGCATTGGACCAAGCGGCTAAATTGGCAAACCCACTTTTACAATAATATGAGTCAGGAAGATGAGTGAAGATGTCCTCCTCTTCCTGCTTCCATAAAGGAGACGAAGATATGAATTGGATGAATGAATTAAAGGTAATCATTTTTGACATGGACGGTACGTTATATCAAGATGATGCATTCTTAGGTCGATATGTGTCTCATTTGTTGGATGAAACACTTTTTGACGATGAATTAGGGAGAGTCATCATGGAAGCCTATGACATATTAGATGGCAAGCATGCTGTGCAATTAGGGTACTTTTTTGACAAAGGTCATCACTTTGTTTATGAACATGAGCATTTTTCACCAACCGACTGTTATTCATGGGATGGTTCAAAGAGTGATCGCGTTCCTAGTGATGAGGATTCGTTACAATTCATCGGAGATTCTTGGGGGATTGCACATCTGTATGCGGAGAAATATGGCATTGAACGTGAGAAGAGAGCACGTGCTTTTGAGAAAGTCCGATATGAAATGATTGAGCCGCGTTATGGAATTCTTCGCCATGATCCATTGTTTGAAAGCATCGCTGCATTAGATGTTGAACGCAAAATCTTTATGACGAATACACCTGGAGAAACTGGCCCAGCTTTTGTGGAGTATTTAACAATCGGTTCGCTCTTTAATGAGTATATATATGATGCCAAAAAGCCTCTAGGCATGGAGGCGATTATGAAAGGGTTAATGAAAGAAGGGTATGCACCCCATGAAATTCTTTCAATCGGTGATAATCCCTACAATGACTTAGCGCCTGTAAAAAGATTGGGCGGTCGTACATGCCTCATTTCTCAATATCGCCATTTTGGTGTGGGAGATTGGGATGGTACGGTCAAAACTGTCGAAGAACTTACGGATTTTTTGAATCATCGGTCTACAGTGAAGTTGTAATGTGAAAAGGAGATGGAATGAGTGGCTGAAATCAGATTAGAAAACATCGTTAAGAAATTCAATGAAGATACAGTCGTGAAAAATCTGAACCTGACAATACAAGATGGGTCATTCACAGTAATTGTTGGTCCATCTGGTTGTGGAAAGTCGACGACACTTCGCATGATCGCAGGACTGGAAGCACCGACGAGTGGAGACATTTGGATCGGAGATGAATGTGTGACACATACCGAACCAGGTAAACGTAATATCGCCATGGTTTTTCAAAACTACGCACTCTATCCAACGATGACAGTTAGAAAAAATATTGAATTCGGTCTTGTGAATAAAAAAGTTCCTAAAGCAGAGCGAGAAGTCCTCATTCGAGAAATTAGCGACATTGTTGGCTTGACGGAACACTTAGATAAGAAGCCGCAGCAATTGTCTGGTGGACAAAGGCAGCGTGTGGCCTTGGCGCGTGCAATGGTGAAGAAGCCGAAAGTCTTCATTTTGGATGAACCATTATCCAATTTAGATGCCAAACTGCGGGGACAAATGAGAAGAGAACTAATTGAATTGCATCAAAAGTTAGGTATAACATTCATTTACGTCACGCATGATCAGGTTGAAGCAATGTCAATGGGAGATCAAATCATTTTGTTGGATAAAGGTGTTATGCAGCAAGTGGATAATCCAATGAAAATGTACCATGATCCGAATAATGTGTTTACAGCTGAATTTATTGGAACACCTGCGATGAACATAGTAAAACGTACAGAAATGGATCGCTATTTGCCTGATTTATTTAAAAAAGCAGCTTTTGTAGGGTTTAAACCTGAGCACGCACTACTAGTAGATGAAGAATGGGCTATTTCGAATTACGTCATCATGGAAAGTGAAATTTTAACGACTGAAACATTGGGTGCTGAGACGATTTATGCTGTGCGGAATGAAGCAGGAATGATGAATATTAAAAGCTTCACTGAGCCGATTACGAATACGAAAAAAATCCATGTTGCTGTTGCATACGACAAACTCTATTTCTTTGATATTGCAGAAGAGCGTATTAGACATTCGTATTCTCATAATACAATACCTCTAAGTCAAGTGAAGAAACCTGCACTTGTCGGAGGCAACTGAAATGAGTTGGATAAAGGCAAGACCATACGTGATGATTTTTCCGGCGATCCTTGTATTTACACTTTTTTTTCTCTACCCAATTGGCTATATGATTTTCTTGAGCTTTCATGATTGGAACTTTGTTAGCCCTGTGAAGGAGTTTGTTGGATTCTCCAATTTCACTTCACTTATGGAGGATGCGAAATTTTTGCAAGTATTGCGAAATACGTTTATGTATTCTGGTCTGACAGTATTCTTGACGATTAGTATCTCCTTATTGCTAGCCCTATGGTTGAATAAAAAAGGGGCAATGTACGGAATGGTGCAGGGGGCAATTTTCAGCCCTCATATTATTTCCCTTGTCTCGATTTCCATGCTCTGGATGTGGATTATGGATACGGATTATGGATTGTTGAATTGGTTTTTAGGATTATTCGGAATTACGAATATCCCTTGGTTAACAGATCCTAAAACATCGTTGTTGTCGCTTATTATCGTGGCGGTTTGGAAAGGAATTGGATACTATACACTAATCTTTATAGCAGGGCTCCAAAGTATTCCACGAGATATTTATGAAGCAGCTGCATTGGATGATACGAACCGCATACGGACATTTTTTAAGCTGACACTACCGATGTTGTCTCCGACATTGTTTTTCCTAACGATTATCGGTTTGATAGGATCATTTCAAGTGTTTGAAACCATTTCCATCATGACGAAAGGTGGACCTATCAATTCTACCAATACAATTGTTTACTACATTTATGAAAATGGCTTTCGATTCTTTAAGATTGGCTATGCTTCAACTGCAGGTGTCATATTGCTGTTGATTATTGGGATATTCACAGTTTTTTACTTCAAATTATTAGGACGTAAAGTTCATTACCAGTGATGAAAGGTAGGGAATTATGAAAAAGAATCCGTTCTGGAAAGTCATCAATGGGATTGGTTTGCTATTGCTTATTTGTATTTTTGCACTTCCGTTTGTATGGATGATCTCTACGTCCTTTAAAACATTAGGAGAGACAATGACATTTCCACCAAATTGGATTCCTAATCAGTTGTTATGGGAGAATTTCTCAAAGGCTTGGAATTCCGGTCCTTTCCTTAAATACTTTCTGAATAGCACAATCGTTTCAGTAGGTATTTTAATCCTTCAATTTGCAACGATTATTCCAGCGGCCTATGCATTTGCACGCTATCGCTTTAAAGGAAACAACTTTTTCTTTGGCGTCACGATGGTCACATTAATGATTCCTACACAGCTAATTTTTTTACCGGTATATTTGCAAATGAGCGCTTTTGGCTTGCTGGATTCTTTGTGGGGGTTGATATTGCCTTTTGCTTCAAGTGCATTCGGTATCTTTTTATTGCGCCAGTCTTTTAAACAAGTTCCTGAAGAACTTTTGGAAGCTGCACGACTAGACCAGGCAAGTGAGTGGAAAATCATCATAAAGATAATGGTACCAATGGCTAAGCCAGTTCTCATAACGTTTGCGATGTTCAGTTTTATCGCCCATTGGAATGACTATTTTTGGCCGCTCGTGATGACGACAACAGAAGCTTCCCGTACACTTCCACTTGGTATTGCAAAACTTCGGGAAGTCGATGGAGGGGTTGCATGGAATATCTTAATGGCAGGGAATCTCATATTGGTCATACCGATTTTAATCATCTTCTTTTTTGGACAGAGACAAATTATACGAGCATTTGTCTATACAGGTGTTAAGTGAGTAAGTGAAAAAATAGATAGGAGGTTTTTCTAATGACGAAACTAGTTGCACATCGTGGATGGTCAGGGCTAGCACCCGAAAATACAATGAGTGCTTTTAGTAAAGCGTTGAATCATCCGGACATTGATGCAATTGAGTTGGATGTACATTTATCAAAGGATGGTGTACCTGTTGTCATTCATGACTTTACGTTAGATCGGACGACTTCTGGTGAAGGATTTGTCTCTGATTATCCGGTAGATGAATTGAGACAATTGGATGCGGGTGGATGGTTTGATGCTCGATTTGCGAATGAACGTATACCGTTATTAGAGGAAGTTTTAGTGCAAGCAAAAGGAAAGAAAAGAGTTTTGGTGGAATTAAAGCAAAAAGGAAATTGGTATGAAGGATTAGAACAGGCGGTTGTGAATTTGATTCAACGAAATGACATGTGCCAAGAAGTACTCGTCATTTCATTTGACCATAAAGCATTACAGAAAGTGAAAGAGCTTGATAAATCTATTTCTATAGGTTTGGTGTTTTTTGGATCAACAATGCTAGTTGGTGAACAAGTTCGATATGCAAAAGCGAGCTATGTCGGGATGCACCATGAGTTCGTGACACAAGCAATCATTGATGAAGTTCAAGGTCTCGGAATCGAGATGGGCGTATGGACAGTCGATGAGGAGTATTCAATCGAAGAGCTGATTATGATGTCCGATCAATTGACAATTACTACAAACCATCCTGAGCGTTTTCCAGTTAGAGAGAATTTGATGATAGTGGGTGAGTGAATGGAAAGTCTAATGATTTCTTTTGTCATCCCTTCTTATAATGAAGCAGGGAATATTGCAGGAGTGATGGAAGTAATTGCTAACGAGATGCTTCATCAGAGAGTGGGTTACGAAGTGTTGTTTGTCGATGATGGTAGCACAGATGGGACAATGAATGAAATCAGAGACCTTTTATTCATGTATCCTGAGGCTGAGTATATTTCGTTTACGAGGAACTTCGGCAAAGAGGCAGCCATATTAGCGGGTTTGCAATTTGCTAAGGGGCATGCGGTTATATTGATGGATGCTGACTTACAGCACCCTCCATCGCTAATACCCGAATTACTGAAAGGGTTCGAGGAAGGATATGACCAAGTGATTGCAAAGCGGAATCGAAAGGGAGATTCCTATTTTCGATCGTTGTTATCAAGTACCTATTATCGTTTCGTGAATAAGGCGATTGATGTGCAATTAGAAAATGGAGAGGGCGACTTCCGTCTGCTCAGCCGTAGGGCGGTAGATTCAATATTGCTTTTAAGTGAAGGCAATCGTTTCTCAAAAGGGATTTTTGCTTGGATTGGATTAGAGCAAAAAACAATTTCTTATGACAACGTCGTTCGGCAAGTCGGAGACACAAAATGGTCTTTATCAAAGCTCTTGAATTACGCGATTGATGGTGTAGTTTCCTTTAACACAAAGCCGTTAAGACTTTGTATGTATATGGGGCTCACAATAGTAGGGGCGGCGATTGCATATATAGTCGTGACGCTCATCGGTATTTACAAGCATGGAGTTGATGTACCTGGCTACTTTACAACGATAACTGCCGTTCTTCTGCTCGGTGGAATTCAACTATTGTCTTTAGGAATCATTGGAGAATACATTGGGAGGATTTATAACGAAACAAAGAAACGCCCACATTTTCTAGTACAACAATCGAGTGTTGAGTCTACGACGAAGGAGCAGACGGGACAACATGCGGCAATTCATGGATCATGAATTCAATAAGTTTATCGTAGTAGGGATATTGAACACCGGTTTTTACTATAGCGTGTACGTTGTAGGACTTCATGTAGTTATTCTTCCATACATACTTGCGCATATTGTCGCGGTTTTTATGAGCATGATTGGATCCTTCTTTTTAAATTGTTACATCACATTTGAGGTGAAACCAACTTGGAAAAGGTTTATTAATTTCCCCCTCACTCAACTTGTAAATATTGTAGCGACGCTAGCGATGCTATTTATTTTAGTCGAATGCTTCCGTATAAATAGTAGTTTAGCACCGATTGCGGCGTTAGTGGTGACAGTGCCAATTACGTTTGTTGTGACAGGGAAGGTGATGAAAGCTGCATGATACTAAACGTTAACATGCAAAGAGTGGCAGTAGGGATAGGTTGTTTACTCGTTGCCATTGTAAGCCATTTATTTTTTATATCGGAGTTTTTCAATGGACGTTATATGACGGGTTTAAATGATGGATTATCACAAATGATTCCGTTCAAATATTTTCTCTACAATGCTTTTACTAATGGTGACTTTTTCTATTCGGAAAATTTCGGACTTGGCGGAGGAACCTTCTCTCAACTAGGCTATTATTTTTCGACGTCTGTTGTATTTATAGTGACGGTTATCATAACGTTTCTACTAGAGAAAATGGGGATCATTGATTCTCCGAGTTTATTCTATTGGGCAGATGCCATTTTAGTCATTAGTATTTTACGAATGACAAGCATTATTGCTCTCACTACATACTATTTTCAAATTGTACGATTTAGTAGATTTCCTGCCTTCATAGGAGCCTGTATTTACGGAACGAGTGTCATTTATTTTAGGCATGTAACATATTGGGAGTTTTTCGCAGATGCCATGCTGTTCTTTCCGCTGTTGTTAATCGGCGTAGAAAAGATTATGCGTGAAGGAAAAGCTGGTTGGTTTATTGCTGCGGTTGCACTCAATATGATCGACAATTTCTATTTTGCCTACGTGAATTTCTTGTTGGCTTTCATATATATTGTATTTCGTTGGGGAGTTCCCTTGTTTCTAGAAAAGAAGAAGAAGTGGCAACAAGTAAAATTATTCCTAGCTGGAGGGTTTGCTGGGGCAGGAATCAGTGCACCCTTTTTCATCCCTTCTGTCTATGGTTATTTGAACAACTTCAGACCTGCATATGACGATGCAATTCCTCTTATTGGAGCTGTCGATAATTTGCTGTTACATGGCCGGCTTGTGATTTTGCCTGCCTTTGTTCTACTTTGTTTGTTAATTGTTCCTTTTTATAAAAATCGTACGTTTCGTTTTTTTGCAGGCTTGACTGTTTTCTTATGTATCATCCATTACAGCCCAATGGTAGGCAGTCTATTCAATGGTTTATCGGCTCCTCAATATAGATGGGAACACTTTCTCTCACTTGCGGCGGGTGGAGTGGCGGCTGCTTCATTACAACAACTCCATTCGTTGCGAATGAAAGATTTGATATATGCCTCTGTCACTACAGCAGGACTTTATACAATTTCTTATGTCTTTGATCCAAAGTTGAAACTAAAGATGTTTGAGTCCTATCTACTTATTTGTGCAGTGATTACAATTAGCCTGTTTTTCTTATTCGTATGGAATAAAAAGAAATGGGTTCAGCAGCTCATGATTGTATTTTTACTGTTTACAACTTTGTTGACGGCTAACATGTTCCAAGCGGAAAAACTGACGTATAAAGATCGTGGGAAGAACAAAGGCCCAGACTACGGCATCACACGTGACTACATGGAGAGTGAACACTATTACGGAGTGGATCAGCGTACGTTAATTCGAAAATTACAAACTGCAGAAACAGATCCCTTCGCAAGAATTGATTGGATGGTCGATACACGAAACAATACGCCAATCGTGCAGGACTTTAAAGGAATGAGTATTTACTCCAGCATTTTAAATAAGCATTTACTGTCGTTCTATTTACATGATCTCCAAATTGATATGCGACGGGAAAGCGTTAGTCGCTATGCATCGCTTGGAGATCGAGCCAACTTGTATAGTCTGTTGAATGGAACATATGCAATCCGAAAAGAGGGAGGCGATCCGATACCTTTCGGATTTACCGAAGCCGCGAAGGAAGGGGAGTATCGCGCCTACAAAAATGAGTATGTCCTTCCGTTTGCTCGTACGACGTCCACTTTATTCGCTGAGGAGGACATGAAAGACTTACCTGCATTAGCGAAAGAACATGCAATGCTAACAGGCGTAATTATGCCGAACGTCGTAGGTGACGCACCACCTCAAGTAGAAAATCTGATTAGTAATGTCACTATTAAACCTATTGGTGGAAGTTTTGAAGATGGTGTACTGAAAGTAACGAAGAAAATCGGAGGCGTTGACCTCGTCTTATCCGCACCTACTATGTTGAAAGAGGATAGCTTCGTCTCGTTCTTTATTCAACGAAAAACAAATGATAAAGATTTCACATTGAAAGTGAATGATTTTACTACGGAACGGAAGAAAAATGATTCGATCTATCGGACTAAAATTAATGAGCTGATGATAAGAGTTGCATCAGAAGAGGAAATTGCTATCCGGGTTCCAAAAGGAGAGTATGAATTACGGGATATCTCCTTGTATACGGAAGATTACACGGTGTTAAAAACAGCAAAAGAAAAAAGTGAGGATACGCCTAGAATAATGGCGGAGTGGAGTGGTAACAAGGCAAAGGTGCTTGTAGATAATCAACAAGAAGACACGCATGTTGTTTTACCAATACCATATGAGTTAGGATGGACAGCGAGAGTAAATGGCCAAAAGCAACCGGTTTTACGTGCGAATTATGCATTCTCAGCAATTGAACTACAGGATGGCGCCAACGACATAGAGATGACCTATTATCCACCTTATTTTTTCCCGTCAATCGGCATCTCGATTTTCACGATGGGGTTGGTTTTAATAGGTTATCGCAGAAGAAAAATTAACGAATTGCACTTAAACAATAAAAGGCTGCCATCAGTAATATGAGGCAGCCTTTTTAATGATTTAATTCATCGAAATGGCAGGAATCAGAGATATGGTGCAGTTACGCTGATCGTCTGTTCCACGAGCATCAGGTTTATGACGGAAGTGATTGATATTTTCGTAAATGATAGAAGCATTAATCGCTAATTCTTCATCTTCTAAGTCGATTGAGGAAATCGTAATCGATTCGTCATCAAGTTCAATAAGCCGAAACGCTTGTTGATCTAAACACGCGGAGGTCTGTATGAATGTCCAATTATGCTCTTTGACAATGGAATCACAATGCATATGGCCATTAAAGTAGATGCCGATACCCTTTTTTTGCTGTAGTAAATTCCAAATGTCGATACTTGGATGAATGGAGCCATTTTCAAAATCAGAGCCTTTTGTCGTGTTAAAGACAGGGTGGTGCGCAAAAACAAGTAACGGTTTTTCACCGGAATTTTGAATGATATGCTCAAACCATTCTAACTGATCTTCATCCATCCACCCGCCCCAACGCTCAAAATCCAATTCGCGTGCTGTATCTAAAAATGCAAAGACAGCCTGTTCTGTTTCAAATGAATGATAGCTCTTTTGGCCAGTTAGATCGAGTAGTTCTTGTTTGGTTAAAGAATAGTTATCGTGATTACCTAGTACATGAATGAATTCGTGATGATCTCCAATTAAAGAATAAATGTTGTTCAACTCATGGGGCATACCGTAGTTTGTCAAATCTCCAAGAGACACATACAGTTGTGCATCGATTTCTAAAAAGCGTTCAATAAACTCCTCATAAAAGGTCGCTCTCGCTTGAAGTAATCCTGGGATTCTCTCATCGACGGCAGGGTAATGTAAATCGCTAAACAATGCAATTTTCATGGAATGCTCCTCTCAATTTGAATTCAAATTCATCATACATCTTGATTATAAAGAGCATGTAGTTGTCGTGTTAATAACTTGTAAAAAAGATGTGCGAAAAAGAAAGCCATCTCCAGTGGAATTATCCGCAGAGATGGCTTTTTTGCATTTATCGATTGAATAATTGTGTTTATCGATCGAATAGCTCCATTTATCGATTGAATAATTGTATATATCGATTGAATAGCAAAATATATCACCAAAAAGTTACTTAAAGACCAGTCCTCCGCTCGCCTTCACAACCCATTCAAGTCCTCATTCAACTTTTCAGCTTGTTTTCTGAAGTACATATAGAAAGCGAACCAAATAATGGCGTAGACTACAACGAACAAACCAAGTGTGCCGATGAATCCAACTGTTGTAAATGGAATCCAACCTAATACGAAGGCGATGATGAAATAGAGGACGGATACACATAGGAAATGCAGCAAAGTCTGAATTGGCAATGTCAGTTTTTCATTTTCAAACAGCAAGGGCGTCACTGTGAAGAACCATCCGCAAAAGACTTGCCCGATTGCGTTTTTAACTAAAATAGAGGAATCCAGGGTTTCATTTCCCCCGATGAAGATAACCGCAAATAACACGACAAGTGTAAGAAATGAACCGAAAAAGATCCCGAGTATACTTCTAATCAGAAATGTTTTCATCCGTTTTTCCTCCTGTTCAATTTCAATGCTTCCTTAATGCCGTTGACATAAGTACGCGAAACGTATTCTTTCGCGCCGGACTTAAAATGAACACAAAGTGTCCCGTTGAAAGAAGCTTCGAATCGGCTTAACTCGTGTAAATTTGCGATGACCGATTTCGACAGCCGGATGAATTTCGCAGAAGGCAACATATCTTCAAGTTCATATAATTTCTCTTTTAGCATGAACGATCCATCCGAAGTCACGGCAACAACCCCATCATTCTCTGTATGGAAGTAGTGAATGTCATCTGGTTTTAAAATATGTTGCATCTCTCCGTCACGTCCGACAAGAAACTCAGTCTTCTTCCCTTTAAGAAAATCCAGAATTTCTTTTATTGAGTCATCCACTTCATTACAATGGATGGTCACTTTTGTTTCTTCATAATCGCTATCGATGTCCAATGAAACTTTCATCCGCAGTATCCCCCAGTGAAATAAGTATTCTTCATATCGTACCATTTGCTAGCTCATTTCTTCACTTTATATACAAAACGAAGGAGTAGGAGTGAAATCGTTACACAACCGAGAATATATCCGATGGACAGCAACGATTGATTATCCACAATGAATTGACCATTCCACACAGCAATAAATAATTGGTTCATATGATAAAGTGGGTTGAAATCGGCAATTGTCTGGACAAATGCAGGCATCATATCAACGGGCATCGCAAAGCCGCCTGAAATCATACCGATTTGGAAGATGACGATGGAAAATACCAACGCCGCATTCACACTTGTGAATAATGAGTAAATCGCTGATGAAATGATGAGCAATGCAGCGTTCAGTAACATGAAGAAACCAAAAGATGCTACGAAATTAAGTGGTACAAATGAAAGATCATGTACAATCATGCCGATGAAAAACACTAAGAAGTAGCCAAAACTTGTAATGATAATCGATTTGAGTATGTTTGACAGCAAGAGTGTTTTCTTTGGAACAGGTGTTATGCTAATTCGCTTTTCTACGCCGATTGTCCGGTTCATCACCTGATCGAATCCGAAAGCGAAAAAGACGACACCGAATGTGATCAGTAATATGAAGGAGGGCGTATACGTTTCCGCATAATTCAAGCCGCCCGCATAGGTGAAATCTCCGTATAGTGTCCCCATGAATAGATAGGTTGCAGGAGGAACGATGATTGTGAAAATAAGATAAAACAATTCCCGTGAAAATAATAATAGATCATATTTTAACTGGTTTACTAACATGTGAAAGCCTCCTAATCTACATAGATACTTTTGAAAGATAAAAGTCGTGAATTGATTTATAGCCTGAATCCAAAATTCTTTTTGTCGTATCAAACGTTTCTCCTACTCCATCATTCAACAGCATCACTTTATCGCAATACAATTCAACCTCATCCATATTATGCGTTGTCAAAATCACGGTTCCCCCCGTACGTTTGTTGTATTTCGTAATGTACGCCCATAGTATGTTCCGCATATGTGGATCGAGGCCAGTCGTCGGTTCATCCAATATAAGCATTTTCGGTTCGGATAAAAAGGCAATTGCTAAACTCACAATTTGCTTCCAGCCCCCGGATAATTTATTGAAATACGTTTTCCGATAAGGCTCCAATTTAAAATCAGCAATGATTTTTTCGATGTTGACTGAGGATTTGTAATAAGCTTTGAAGAGCTTCAACAATTCCACGACTTTCAACGATTTGTAAAATTGTGTAGGCTGCAAGACGACTGAAATCTGTTTGCGGATGCCTTCAAGTTGATGTGTAGATAGAGAACGGACCTCCTTATCAAACACGAATACATTTCCTTCGTCATACGTTTTCAATGTCATCAGTATCTCTAAAAATGTCGATTTCCCAGCTCCGTTTTTGCCAATGACTCCGATGATTTCCCCAGCTTGAGCAGTAAAATCAATCCCGCGCAACACTTTGTTTGTCCCATACGACTTCTTCAACTGTTTCACATGCACAATTTCCACTGTCATCCCTCCGTAGTTGTTCTTCGTATCTCTACTATAGAAAGAAAACGGAAATTCGTCTGCTAATTCTCGGTCACTGGCCCGTTTCGGTCGGTCAGTTGCATTTAAACGTATGTGAGATGCACAGCATGTAAAAGGAGATTACGGAGTATTTGTAGAATATGAACTAGGGGGTTCAAAATTACACGTTTTTAAGCCCTTAACGCTTTTTGAATTTATTACTAATATTTTCTTTGGTAAATGGGGAGAGCAAAATGATACTTATGATAAATGGCGCATTTGGTGTCGGAAAGACGTCCGTTGCAAATGAATTATTGAGCAGGATGGATGGGGCAATGCTGTTTGATCCGGAAGTGGTGGGATTCATGCTTCGGCATATCATTCCGGATGATGTAAAACTTGAAAACGAGCGAACAGGGGATTTTCAAGACTTGGATATGTGGAAACCATTAACGGTTGAAGTGGCAAGACAACTTCGCAAGACATACGGCAAGGACTTGATTGTACCGATGACAATTTATAATGAAGACTATTTTAATACGATTCATGATGGATTTTTAGAAATGGATTCTGAAACGTATCATTTTTGTTTGGTTGCGGAAAAGGAAATAATCCATGAGCGGCTTATTGAACGAGGGGAAGAGGAAGGCAATTGGTGCTTCCAGCAGACGGATAAATGTCTGGAAGGATTTAAGAATTTTGACGTGAATCAATTCATTGAGACTGATGATATTAGTATAGAAGAGATCGCGGAATTCATTTGCAAAGAGATTGGACAGGGAGTGAAGTCATCATGTTAGGTTTGGATAAAGACGTAGTCGCGTTAAATGCGTATGACAAGGAATGGAAAGTGCTTTTTGAAAAGGAAAAAGAGTTATTGGAGTCGTTGATAGGTGAGCATATCGTTGAAATCCAGCATATTGGGAGTACAGCGATTGAAGGAATTGCAGCGAAGCCAATGATTGATGTCTTAATAGGCGTGCAGGCATTGGACGATGCGAAGAAGTTTGATAAATATCTTTTGAGAGATGCCGACATCTATCAGTTAGGACGAGTGGAAGTTGAAGGGAAAGTCGTCTATGCGAAGTTTTCGGATTTAGAAGCACTGACAAAAACGCATGTTTACCACGTCGTTGAACATAAAGGTGATTGGTGGCAACAACATACATTGTTTAGGGATTATTTGAATGAGCATCAGGATGTAGCAATGGAATACGAAATATTGAAGAAGGAACTTGCAGTGAAATATCCAGATAATGAGCGGGATTATGCGGACGCTAAGAAAGCGTTCGTGGATGAAGTAGTGGAATTGGCGGAGAAAGAATTATTTGCTAAATAGTATAGATTCTATGATTGCATTAGTAAACTCGGAAAATATTGTTGATTTACGTACATGAATCTATTGGAGGAAGTGAAATGTTAATTCAAAATGGTCGATTAGCTATCCGCGAACTACTAGAAGAGGATAAACTTCTTTTAGCTAAGTGGTTGTCAGATCCTGAAGTTCTCCAGTTTTACGAAGGTAGGGATCGCCCATTAGACATGGCGAAAGTAGAAGAAGACTTTTTTGGAGAAGCGGACAATGAAACTCGTTGTTTGATTATATATGATGAAGCCCCGATTGGATACATTCAGTTTTATCCCGTAGGTGAAGAAGAAAGACAGGTGTATGGCTATTCAAACCCAGCTGAAGTTTTGTTTGGCATGGATCAGTTCATAGGGGAGCCAGTCTATTGGAATAAAGGTATCGGCACACAACTGATTGAGACAATTGTGGAGTATTTATTGACTGAGAAAGGTGCAGAACGCATTGTAATGGACCCTCAAACGTGGAATGAGCGAGCAATCCGTTGCTATGAGAAATGCGGATTCGAGAAGGTGAAGCTGCTACCAAAACATGAATGGCATGAAGGTGAGTATAGGGACTGTTGGTTGATTGAGTATGTTAGAGGTAAGGGAATCCAACTCCGGAATCGGGGATCGGCCGTTATCATTGAGTCAGGAAAAGTTGCGGTCATCAAAAGAATACGTGAAGGTAAAGAGTATTTCGTATTTCCTGGCGGTGGTATTGAAGAAGATGAAAGCCCGGAACAAGCTACTATCCGGGAAGCATTTGAAGAATTAGGTGTACATATTGAAATTAAAGAAAGCATCGGAACCGTCCACTTTAATGGTGTGCAGTATTATTTCTTATCGGAAATTATAGGCGGAACATTTGGGACAGGTAGCTTTGAAGAATACGGAGAAAATCATAATCGAGGTAGTTACGAACCGATGTGGTTACCAATTGACAAGCTCGTTTCACTTGATGTGCGTCCAATGGAAATTGCGGAGGTGGTAACGGAACTAGTGGGCTAGAAGAAGTATCAGCGGAAATAAGACTGATGGGATAGAGAAGGGTGGGGAGTAGCTATGTCGTTTACATACGTAGATTGGGGCGGGCATAAAGTGAAGCTCACATGGATTCAGGATCTGATGCCCGAGCGAGAACTGATCACAAGTGTCCATGCATTTTGTTTTCATGAAGAAAAGCTGTTATTAGTTAATTTAAATCATAGAGGGTGGGATTTTCCGGGAGGGCATATTGAAGTTGGTGAAACAGTAGAAGCATGTATCCACCGTGAAGTGTTAGAAGAAGCTTATGTTGAAGGTGATTGTCATTTTCTCGGTGCCATCGAAGTGAATCATGAGGAAAACCCATTATGGAATGAAACAAGTCCTTATCCGAAAGTGGGTTACCAAGTTTTTTGTCGGATGGATATTACGGAATTCTTCCCCTTTGACGCGGCATTTGAGTCAACGGAGCGGACGCTAATTACGCCGGAAGAGGCGGCTCATTATCACAAAGGCTGGCAGAGGGGATATGAAGAAATCATGGAGGCTGCCTTGCAATTTAATAGGTTATCTATTGAATAGGATTTGGCATCTATTTCATAACAATTGTACTCACCTAGTAGGGACAAGCGGGTTACGAAAAGGCTTGCAGTGAACCAAATAATGGACTCCTATTTACTAATAGAATAATAAAATGAAACAGGTGGTCTGCATGCGAACTAGAAAACTGGAACCACATGAATCACCTCCATACGACCTACTCCTCCTAGCTGATCCATCACGTCAGCTCATTGAAACTTACTTAGCTGATGGTGAATGTTATATTGTCGAGGAAAAAGGTGAAATTATTGGGGTCTTTGTAGTAGTAGAACTACACAACGAAACAATGGAAATTAAAAATATCGCCGTCCGTGAACATATGCAAGGTCAAGGGATTGGCAAGAAGCTAGTATTCGATGCGATACGTATTGCAAAAGAGAATGGCTATGCAACCGTTGAAATCGGCACAGGCAATTCCAGTATCGGGCAGCTTGCGCTCTATCAAAAATGCGGATTTCGCATTACGGGTGTGATCCAAGACTTTTTTATGGATCTATATGATGAAATTATCATGGAAGATGGCATTCAATGCATGGATATGATTCGACTTGAAATGAACATACAGAAAGTAGGAGTGTAAATGCTAATACCACAGAAGCTTAAAAAAGGGGATGAAGTACGCATTGTTGCACCGAGTCGCAGTGCGAGTATTTTATCAGAAGAAGGCGTCCGGTTTGCGAAGGAACGGTTAGAAAACTTAGGTTTTACTGTAACCTTTGGCAAAAATGTTTTTGAATCTGATATTCAAAACTCAACATCGATCGAGCAAAGAATAGAAGATCTGCATGCTGCATTCGAGGATGAAAACGTGAAAGGTATTCTGACTGTAATCGGTGGGTTTAATTCAAACGAGATATTGCCTTATATCGATTATGATCTCATAAAAAAGAATCCGAAAGTTTTCTGTGGGTATAGCGATATAACGGCTATCGCTACGGCGATTACTACGCAAACGGGAATGGTCACCTATTCCGGCCCTCATTTCTCGAGTTTTCAAATGAAAAAAGGCCAAGGATATCAAACAGAGCATTTCATGAAGTGTCTCATGCAAGATGAGCCTTATTGTGTAGAGGAATCTGTTGAATGGAGCGATGATGCATGGTATTTGGACCAGGAAAATCGTAATTTCGAGAAGTCTGCATGGAAAACCTATACGCCGGGAATGGCAACAGGTCAGTTATGGGGTGGAAATCTCTGTACGCTCAATTTGCTGCAAGGAACGAACTATATGCCTAAAATCGAAAATGCCATCTTGTTTGTGGAAGACGATGAAATGACCATTCCAGAAACATTCGCAAGGGATTTGACGTCGCTTTTGCAAAATGCACATTCAGTTAATGGAGTAGTAATCGGAAGGTTCCAGCGTGAATCCAAAATATCGGAGGAACAACTGATCTTCATTCTTGATAAGCACCCAATGCTGAAAGAAATCCCTGTAGTATACGATGTGGATTTCGGGCATACACAACCAATGTTCACATTTCCTATTGGAGGAGAAGTACAGGTGGATGCAACAGAACGGCAGTTGAAATTGATCAAGTTCTGAGCGAATCCTCTTCCTGGAAATGTTCACAAATACGTTGGATGACAACCGGCAGTTTTCCTATTACTCTGAGAGTATATGATTGTGAAGTTTCCGTGAGGAGGTTGTCGGGGTGAAACGGCTATTGTTGCCAATACTACTAGTTGCAGCTGGCGTCATGAGTGGTTGTGTCTATGAATATACAGATGAAGATGGTTATCGGATGGCGGTCATTAACGAAGGGTTCCCAGTTCCGAAAAATGCGTATGAAGTCAAACCAGAAGACTGTACGACAGAAATTGCGAAGTCGGCGAAATACAAGTTGAAAGGGATCGGGGATGAAGAAGGTACCCCGCCTGAAGAGTATTTGGAAGAAATCCAGAGCTGGGGCTGGACAGAGCTTGAAGACAAGCGGGTTGGACATATCCATTACTATGAGAAAAAAGGAAAAATCATGTCGCTCATCATCCAGGAAAATGTATTTGATTTGTTTGAAATGACGGATAACATAGAGTTGTAACACGCCACCCCTTAAATCGACTAGGAAGGCTGTCGCCTGTGGGATTCTAGCGTTCTCCGTCCATTTAAGAAAAGGTTGAATGAGAATAAAGGTAAGGAAGCTTGCACCTGCGCTTTTAAGAAGCGCAACGGTGTGGGCTTTTTTTTTTCGAAAATAGTAGTTGACTTTACATAGATACAATCATATACTAAGTATAACAAATAGGTACGATTTGTAACTAAGTTAAAGGAGGAGTATGAAATGGTCGGAAATCTAAAGAAGTACTTGGCAGATTGGTCAATGTTTGAAAAGCTTTGGGTAGCGGTATTTACGGGAATCACAGTCTATCTGTATTTTGCATTTCAAGACACACTTCTTGGTTTGATCAGTTCGATAGCCGGGATGCTATGTGTGGTGTTGGTAGCAAAGGGGAAAGTATCCAACTATCTTTTCGGAATTGTGCAAACGGTCACATATGGTTATATAGCCTACGGATACGGGTTATACGGGGAGTCGATGTTAAATTGGTTGTTTTACTTCCCGATGCAGTTTATCGGAATATGGATGTGGATGAAGCATTACAAGAAAAAAGAAGAATCGGCGCAGGGTGAAAACGTTTATGTGAAACGGCTGACGCTAAGAGGTTGGGCATTTGTGGCCGGCTCATTTGTTGCAGGTGCTTTCGTATATGCGGAGTTATTGACATTGTTGTCTGCGCAGCAAGTCCGAATCGACAGTATGGCGGTCGTCCTTTCGGTAATCGCGCAGATTTTAATGGTGCAGCGGTATGCGGAACAGTGGGTGATTTGGATATTGGTGAATGTCCTAACGATTACGCTATGGGTCATCACATTGTTGCAGACAGGTGGAAACGATTGGAATATGGTTATTATGTGGACGGCGTTCCTTGTAAACTCAGTGTATGGATACGTGAACTGGGTGAAATTATCGAAAGTGCAAAAAACAGAAATGAGTTAAATAAAAGACGTTTGAAAAAGGGAGAAGATGACAATGGAAACTACTCAAAGGGAGTCAAAGATGACGGTAGGGCATTATGGTGGGAAATTCATCCCGTTTCATAAAGGGCATTTATATGCGATTACGAAAGCGGCGGCACAAGTCGATAAACTATATGTGCTCGTCAGTTATGACGAAGGTCGAGACAGGAAGTTGTGTTACGATGCAGGCTTGGACTATATTGACTTCAAAAGAAGGCAACAGTGGATTACGACATCCGTGAAAAATATGTCGAATGTGACGGTATTGGCGGTTGAAGAACCTTATTCGTCAGATACGGAGTATATGTGGCTGGAAGGCGGCCAGAAAATGATTGAAGCGATTCCCGAACAAATCACCCATATTTTCAGTTCGGAAAGTGAGTATGATACGTGGTTCAGACGGATTTATGGAGAGGATATCATCCATATCGTTATAGACGAGGCTCGTGAAATCTTCCCAATCAGTGCAACGAAGATACGCGAGGAAGGGGTCTATGCAAATTGGGATATGATTCCTGATGCAGCAAAGCCCTACTATACAAAAAAGATTGCCATTGTCGGTGTTGAATCTTGCGGTAAGTCTACGTTGACCAGAAACCTTGCGCAATTGTTCAGCACGGAGTATGTAGAGGAATATGGTCGTACTGTGAGTGAAGAAATTGGGGATGGCAGTTCTTTGCTGACAGAAGAGCATTACAAGGAAATTGTATTCGGCCATAAGCATATGGAGTATCAAAAGATGAAAAAGGCGAATAAGCTGTTGTTTATCGATAGCGAGGCGGTCGTTACGCAATATTACGCCAAGATGTATTTGGGACGCGAGTTGAACTTTATCGAAGGAGCCATTGAGTCACAGGATTATGATTTGTATTTGTTTTTAGAACCGGATGTGAAGTGGGTGGCGGACGGGTACCGCACATTCAATGATCCAGCTATCCGGGAAGAGACAAATAGATTGTTGAAGAAAATGTTTGAGGATCGTGGCATCCAGTACGTTACCATTAGCGGCAACTATGAGGAACGGTTAGACCGGTCGATTGCACAGATTACAAAATTGATTACAAAGTGATAGAGAAGGGTTCTGAGCAGCCCTTCTTTTTTAGTTGTTTGCAAAAGAGACCGAGTAGTATTACTATGCAACTAAGTGAGAGTACAGAAAGGGGCAGAAAACTATGGAAGAAAAGGATTTACAGAACCTCAGTGAGACGGAATTTATCGAGCAATATAAAAAGACGGAGAAGGACAAGTATGAAAAACCATCGATCGCAACCGATATGGCCATCTTCACCGTTGCGACAAAAAAAGTAACGGATAATCGGAAGAAAGCGGATAAGGAACTGCAAGTGCTGCTCATCCGGCGAGGGGGGCATCCGTATAAGGGTGACTGGGCACTAGCGGGCGGATTCATGGGAATTGACGAAGACGTTGAAACGGCTGTGCAGCGTGAGCTCAAAGAAGAGACGGGCGTGGATGGAGTTTATGCAGAGCAGCTTTATACGTGGAGTGCAGTAGACCGTGACCCCCGAATGAGAATTGTCAGTGTCAGTTATCTAGCATTGGTCGACCAGGAGAAGTTACCGCCGCTTCAGGCAGGTGACGATGCAGACGATGTAAGATGGTTTACTGTAAAAGATCGTGTCATGGAATCCCGGGATGAACTGGTGGATGGGACGATGATCAAGACGGACAAAATAGAACTGACATTGATTTCCGATGAAGTGACGGCTTCGGCAGTTATTGAGAAAACAACAATTACAGAAGGAGCAAACGTCAAAACGGTAGTTACAATTAGTGAGCGGAACGGGATTGCCTTCGACCATGCGGAAATCATACTGTATTCTCTAGAGCGGTTACGCGGAAAAGTGAACTACACGAATATCGCATTCAATTTGGCGGGGGAAGAGTTCACCTTGCCAGATCTCCAACAGATCTATGAAGTTATTTTGGGCAGGGAGCTGAACAAAGTGCAGTTCCGCCGACATGTGGAGAATATGGTGGTAGATACGGGAAAAGAAATCAAAACAGGTGCCTACAGACCGTCAAAGCTATATCGATACAATGCGGCGTGGGTGTATGACCAGTGGAAGTAGGTCATTCTCGTGTGAAAGATGCATTGTGAAAATGATCTTACTAACTCAGCAACGGGGTGGTTATCTGTTCTTACGTTTTAATAAATATTCAACAACAAAACCTATAACTACCCCGATTGCTATTGGTAATAATGCAATTTCTGTAACTTGCATTGCTCCATTTCCTACTGGTTTATTTTGGAGGATCTTAAAGTAAAGAAAAGGAACATCAAATAACTCGCCAATCAAGTACAAGATTGTCATGGTACCAAACGCTGCAAGAAAGGCAATCTTGCTTGCCTTATCGGACATTGTAAACCAGCCCTCCTTAATCAAAACGAATAATTAACACGGTTTAGCTTATGAAATAATTTCTTTTTGAAAACGCGCACGGAAAATGACTATTAAAGTCAAGAAAAGAAGGGGCGAGAAACCTATAAAAGATAGGGGTGGATTAACATTTATGAAATACATAGAGATAGGCAGACTCGAAATGAAACAGACTAACATGGCTTTCCATGAACGATTAATCACAGCATAGAACAAAGAGAGGAATGTCAATAATATTGAAAAGCCCATTGTTATTGTCACTAATAAACCCACTTGAAACACCTCCTAAATTAGTTGAATGGTCAGATTAGAACACCATTTTTCCTTGTTTAGTAAATGACCCTGTAAGGGAATAGGGTGCAATCCATCTGAACAACTATGTCCAAAACATCATATGGATTTATTTTTTTGAAACTTCAAATCATCAACATACTGCTTACCTTCTAGCAATGAAAGCCCCAATGTTTTTCGTGCGATTTTTTCTGCTTTAATCTCTTCGCCGATGACAATTAATTGTCGTAATTCATCATTTATCTGGTTTTCTGGAACATTTATATGTGTAGACAACTGATCTAGGGTATATTTGATCCCTTTAACATGACGACTAATCTTAAAAACAGCAAAAAGTAAATACAGCATCCCAAGTAATGACAGCAACACTATCAAATTAATTTCCATTTCAATTCTCCTTTGCGAATTTTCTAAAATGCTGCATGCAAGTAGGAATTCATGATGTCGTTATAACGCTCCTATATGATATGCATGAAGCAATCTTAAATTTTCTAGTGTCAACACGCCACTCCATTCCTGCTTTGCAGTTTCCCATTCTTTATCAAACTGACCCCATGCCCAGGTCGGCTTCCAACTGCCATCTTCCGCTTGGCTGTCTAGCAGATGCTGTAAATTGGAAGGGATGATATCTTTAAAATCCTCATACAAAAATGATTTTGTTGAAGCTACAACTTGGAGGGGAAGCAGGCAATAGTCATGCCATTTTTCCGAATCTGTCGTCACGCTATTTCGGGCAATTTCTCGCACTTTATCGGAAACCTTCTCTGCTTCTTCAACAGGCAGTTCTTTCATTAATCTGACCAAGCATTGCAATTCATGATGATCATACGTTTCTAATTGGTTAATGTATGTAACTGCGTGAGTCGTCAGTTTTTTAAGGAAATCGGCAGGTACGAGCCCATTATAGTGATGAAGCAATCCTGTCATTTCTGCACTTGGATTCCCCCAAGGCCAATCACCGCCATAATTCCACCAGATGGCTCTCGGTGCAGATTCCACTTCCTTCGGGACAATCTCCCATCCCATTTTTGCATTATCAAATGTAGATAATGCATATTGAATAGCTCTTTGTACCATTGGATTAGATTCATCTGCACCAACACGAATCAGATGCTGCAACCCGATTGTCGTTGCCAAAGCAGAAGAGGCCTGGCACCTGAAGTCAGGCTCTAACCCATTGCCAAAACCACCGTCTTCATTTTGATAAACTGTAAGCTCCTTCAATACCTGTTCACGACTGCCATCCTCAAATTCAAATTCATATAGAGCTGTTTCCAACGGCCGGGCTTCTGATTTGAGGAATGCGATTACGTTTTTGAATGGTTCTATTGATAAATTTTCCATTGTATCCACCACTTCCTTGAGAATGAATGCTATCGTATATTTCGCTATTGTCATCAGTGAATCCTTTATTTGCAAAAAATAAAGGCATCCATTGTGTCCTTTGGATGCCTTCATTAATAGTAGTCAATTAAAACTCATGCTCCGCTAATACAGTCGTGATTGCATCTTCAATCGGTGTAACTGGTCCGGTAACGTAGTTATTGATCAGTATGGAGAATACCAATTCCGTCCCATCTTTCGCGGTGACATAACCGGAAAGGGTGGATACACCGGTGATTGATCCGGTTTTCGCTTTGACGTTTCCGATTGTCAGACCTTGATCCATTCGGTTACGGAGCGTACCACCGACCATCCGATCAGGTTCACCTGCAATTGGCAGAGATGCTTCAAAAGCGGGGAACCAGCTTTTGTTTTGTACGTTATACAACAGCTTCGTGAACTCTTCAGCCGACACAAGATTTTTGTGAGACATACCCGAGCCGTCACGAAGGACAACCGCATCTGTATTGACGCCGAATTCCTTTAGTTTTTCCTTCATCACTTTAAGACCTGCATCCCAGCTACCCTCATCTTGTTGAACTTTACCCATTTCCTTCACAAGTGTTTCAGCATGGCCATTGTTGCTAAGCTTCATGAATGGAATGAAAAGCTCTCGAAGAGGCATGGATTTTTTTGTTGTTAGTACTGTTGCGTTTTTGGGTGTGATACCTGTTTTTGCGACATGATTCCCGACGAACTGGATGCCTTGTGCTTCGAGCGATTGTTTAAATACATCCAGAACGAGCTCGGTCGGTTCCCATACGGCTGACCATGAGCGGGACCTTGCACCTTCAAGAGGCATATTCCCTTCGATGATGATTCGGTTCGTCCCGTGCTCACGTTCTATGGAAATGCTCTTTGTTGAACCTTTTGCAACAGTTGTAGCGCGGTTGACAATTTCGACGTAGTCGGTCGAAGGTGTGACAGACACTTTCGGAAGATCCCCTGCTTTATTGCCAGCATTTACTTCAACAATAACTGTGCCAGCATCATAATCATCGTTTGGAGAGAGTGTCAAGGCAGATACTTGAGCACCGACATAATTATGTTCATCTGACCAATTCAAGTCTTGCGAATAACGGACATCATCATACCAACTGTCATCCGCTACTAGGTTTCCGTTAATTTTATTAATGCCTTTCTCTTTAAGTTCCTTTACGAACTGATCCAAATCTTCTTTAACTAAAGTCGGATCGCCTTTTCCTTTTATGAACAAATTACCATGAAGCATTTTATTTTTGATGTCACCATCTGTTAGGATTTCAGTTGAAAACTGATAATCAGGTCCCAATATATCCATTGCTGTTGCGCCTGTAATCAATTTCATATTAGAAGCGGGTCGCAGTCGGATATCGCCAAAATGCGAATACATCGATTCCCCTGTCTGTGCTTTCCGCACGCTAATGCCTGTAATGCCTCCTTGTAACTTCGGATCGTCTAAAATAGCTTGTAGTTTTTTCTCTAATGATGTCGATTCAATGGATGCTACGGGAGCTGTGTTTCCGGCCGCAGCAACAACTGGTGTAATCGTGCTTTCATGTGCCACCGGAAATAATGCGATCAAAGCAATCGTAGTTGCTAAGAAAGCCCTTTTAAGTAGATTTTGCTGTTTCATAAAATAGCGCACATCCTTTCATCCTTTAGTTTGATTGTACTTCATCACGTTACGTTTAAATAGGTGTAAATGCAGAAAATTCTAAATTGAAACGTTTTGCCTAATGAAGTATATAGATATTCCTTAGTAGTTTATGCAATAGAATACTCGAAAATGTAAAACAATAGTTTGAGGAACTTGTGGAATAATGTAGAATAATCATTACTTAAGAAAAATTTTAATGGTGGGGAGTGAAAACTACATGATGTACAACTTGTCCCCACTTGGTGACCAAGCCGTCGTCATCGAGGTGGATACAGAAATCAGTCAACTCGCTAAGAAGAACGTGAAGTCAATCGTTGCGTGTTTGAACGCGGCGAATCCACCGTGGATGATTGAATACATACCTGCCTATACAACCGTCACGATTAGTTATGCTGTGGAGCTGGATAGCTGTGAAACACCATATGACTTCGTGTGCAGTGAGATTAATCAACTGCTCGCGAATGTGAAGGAAGTCTCGAACAGCCATCGTGAAATCGTAAGGATTCCTGTATTGTATGGCGGCGAGCATGGTCCTGACCTTGATTTCGTTGCAGCACATAATGGACTAACAACTGAAGAAGTAATCACGATCCACACTTCAGGCGAGTATACCGTACATATGATAGGCTTCGCGCCAGGCTTCCCATTCATCGGAGGGATGTCAGAAAAGATTGCTGCACCAAGAAGAGAAACGCCTCGGCTGGAAATTCCTGCACGGACAGTTGGAATCGCAGGAATGCAGACTGGCGTCTACCCGATTGCGTCGCCTGGTGGTTGGCAGCTCATCGGTAGGACACCGATTGAATTATTCTTGCCGACTGAGGATCCTCCAAGTTTATTAACCGCAGGGGATCGAATCCGATTTTACGAAATCACACCTGAGCAATACAAAGAGATGCGGGGTGATGTGGAATGATTACAGTTATGAAATCAGGCCTTCAAGATACGATTCAAGATACCGGTAGAAAAGGTTATCAGAAATTCGGTGTCGTTGTCAGTGGCGCCATGGATCCGTTCTCTCACCGTGTTGCCAATCTTTTAGTTGGGAATGAAGGGCAGGAAGCTACACTTGAAATGACGCTCGTCGGACCTCGACTGTTATTTGAGAAAGACGTGGTCATTTCAATATGCGGAGGGGATTTGCAACCGAAAATTGCAGGTGTTCCTGTACCGATGTGGAAACCGGTTTTCATTCGCAAAGGAAGTGAACTCGCATTTGGAGCTGCAGTCGCAGGAAGTCGAGCCTATTTAGCTGTTGCAGGTGGAATTGACGTACCTGTAGTCATGAATAGCCGATCCACGTATGTGAAAGCGAAGATTGGCGGGTTTCATGGTAGGGCACTCCAAACAGGCGATTTGCTGTCGATTGCGAATCCGACAGGTGTTTCTGCTGCCATTAAACAACGTCTCGGAACGAATGAGGAGGCTTTCCGTGCTGCAGACTGGCTAATTGCAGCCAAGCTATTGCCCAATTTATCGAATCGATATGTCATCCGTGTCATGCGGGGCAGGCAATATGATTTATTTGACGGTCAAAGCCAAAATGGTTTTTGGAATGAACCGTTCACCGTCAGCTCCTTATCAGACCGAATGGGCTACAGGATAAATGGCCCCGCCTTGAAGTTGAAAGAACAAACTGAAATGATTTCAGAAACTGTTACATACGGTTCCATTCAAGTACCGACAGATGGGAATCCAATCATTCTTGCTGCAGATCGGCAAACGACAGGTGGGTATCCGAAAATCGGACAAATCTCTTCTATTAACTTTACGAAGCTGGCACAAGCAAAAGCGGGTGACCAACTGACATTCAATGAAGTAACGATTATAGAGTCACAAAAATTGATGGCGATGCAGGAGATGAATTTGAAGGAACTGCGAGCGTATATCTCAACTAAATTCAGATAGGACTGAGCGTAATGACATATAAAGTGGATTTGAATTGTGATATGGGTGAGAGCTTCGGGCCGTACACGATCGGGAATGACGAAGAGATTTTAAAAACAATTACGTCCGCCAATATCGCATGCGGTTTTCATGCAGGAGATCCAACGACAATGCGTAAGACTGTGCGCATGGCCCTTGAGAGAAACGTTGGCATTGGTGTGCATCCCGGATTACAGGATTTAAGCGGATTTGGACGTCGTGAAATGGCGATCACTCCTATTGAAGCATTCGATCTTGTTGTGTATCAGATCGGTGCATTATCCGCTTTTGTCCAAGCGGAAGGTGGAAGAGTGCAACATGTAAAGCCTCATGGTGCGCTTTATAATATGGCGGCGATAAGCAGAGAACTCTCCGAAGCGATTGCAGAAGCGGTATACAAAGTAAATCCTGAATTGCTGCTCTTCGGGCTGGCTGGCAGCGAACTTGTAAAAGCAGGTGAACGTATAGGATTAAAAGTGGCGAATGAAGTGTTTGCGGATCGAACATATCAATCAGATGGAACCTTAACATCCCGCAAAGAGTCAAATGCATTGATAACGGATCATGAAACAGCTATCCGCCAAATCGTCAGAATGGTGAAAGAAGGGAAAGTCACCGCAACGGATGGAACGGATGTCACGATTCAAGCGGACACGATTTGTATACATGGGGATGGCAAGACGGCGCTTGAGTTTGCGAAGGTAATACCGGGAGCATTGCGTAATGAAGGGATTGAAGTGCAACGGATTGAATCCAACAAGTACAATTGAATGTAAGCAACAGATAAAACACATGGATTCGAGCTTTATTTGGAGAGGTTATTGAAGAAAGGGTCGGAAATACGAAGTTTCCAACAAAGTGACGTAAACTTTGAGGGAATATATATGGACTTTTATGGGATGAATTCGTAATTGTTAAAAATAGATATGAAAGAATAAGTAGCGGTGCATCAACATTTCTTAACATTATTTTAAGGTGAAGACAAGAACTTTTTATAGAACTAACGTGAAATTCATCAAAGTGCATTTTAAATATCAATCATAAGGGTTGCAATTTTAATCTTCTCGTGTTATTCTTAATAAGAGTTATTTTTGTTCTTTTCAGATTGAGAAGTCAGTTTGATCTTCATCTAAGGTATTTGAGCAAGGATAGTAACATTGTGTGGATAGACACACTAGGAGGAAACAAACATGGAACAAGGTACAGTAAAATGGTTTAACGCAGAAAAAGGTTTTGGTTTTATCGAACGTGAAGGCGGAGAAGATGTATTCGTACATTTCTCAGCAATCCAAAGCGATGGTTTCAAATCTTTAGACGAAGGTCAAAGCGTAACATTTGATATCGAGCAAGGACAACGTGGCCTACAAGCTACAAACGTTCAAAAAGCTTAATAATCGCAAAAAAGAGATCCTACTTGTAGGGTCTTTTTTGTTTCCGAAAAATTACACACAGAAAAAAGACCGCTAATCATTTGAATTAGCGGTCTTTTTAACCTTCTGTGGAAGGGAAATCTCTTATTCCCCTAAATCCACATTGTGATGTACTTGTTGCACGTCTTCCAAATCATCCAGTGCATCGATCATCTTTTCGAATTGTGCTTGTGCGTCTGCATCCAGCTCAATTTCGTTCTGTGCCAGCATCGTCAATTCAGCAACAGAGAATTCTGTAATACCTGCGCTTGCCAGTGCTTCTTGCACAGCGTGGAACTGATCGGGTTCAGCATATACGATCACTGTCTCTTCTTCTTCGAGAATATCACGGACTTCAATATCTTCTTCCATCATGAGTTCCAATACTTCATCCGCTGATTTGCCGGCAAATCCGAAAACAGCTGTTGCATCGAACATGTAAGCAACGGAGCCACTTACACCCATATTTCCACCGTTTTTGCCGAATGCAGCGCGCACTTCGGAAGCGGTACGGTTAACATTGTTTGTCAATGCATCGACGATAACCATGGAACCGTTTGGACCAAATCCTTCGTAACGTAGCTCGTCATAGTTCTCTTCGCCACCGCCTTTTGCCTTTTCAATCGCACGGTCAATGATGGCTCTTGGTACATTGTACGTTTTCGCGCGTTCAATGACCATTCGCAATGCCTGATTCAATTCGGGATCAGGGTCACCTTGTTTTGCGACTACATATAATTCACGGCCGAATTTTGCGTATATCGCGCTCGTATTCGCATCCTTCGAAGCCTTTTTCTCTTTAATATTATTCCATTTACGACCCATTTTCACTCACTCGCTTTCGCTCTGTGCATTGATTTCTACGAGTCATTATACACCTTATTCATGAACGCTGACAAGTCGAAAACCCTAAAAATGGAATAGAGATGAATTTTTCGTTCGGGTGCAAAAAGTTCTTCAATGCCCTAAAAAAGTTTGCTGTCCACGGTCAAATAAGTAACAACGCATCCATATCTAAAATCTCAATCTCCCGCTGGCCCAATTGCCGAATCCATCCCGCATCTTCGAATTCGGCGAGCTTCCGACTGATTGTTTCGGGCGAAGTACCGATATGTGATGCTAAGTCTTTCCGAGTCATCGGCAGATTAATACGGTCTGAATTCCGTTCTTCGGCGAGATCTGCAAGGTACATGGCAAGTCTAGAGTCGGTCGTTTCCATGGCGATCCGAGCGGCTTGCTTCTCTGTTTTTGCAAGCCGGTTGGAAAATTCCCCAAGAACTTTTAGAGAGATAGCAGGATATTTTAATAAAAACTTCTGGAAATCGTCCCGGCTCATGACACAAAGTTCAACTTTCCCCATCGCTTCCGCATAGGCGTCATGCACCGTTTCATTGAATAAAGAAAGTTCTCCGGTAAAATCACCGGATTCCAAAATCCGCACTAACTGCTCCTTGCCATTCTCAGAAAGTCGATAGATTTTCACACGGCCTTTATGAATGATGTACAAGCCATCCGAAGTATCTCCTTCATGATAGATTGTGTGTCCGCGAGGATAGCTTACTGAATGTGTATGCTTGACGATTTCATTCATTTCCGCTTGTTCCAAATGGTTGAAAATCGGAACGATGGAGATGCACATTTTTTGCATCTCCGCTGTTCCATTGCTATGTCCACAATTTACGTTAGCTGTCATCATCGTTCACTCCTCATTCCGGTAGTAGTTCGTGTTCTGAATTTTTCCGTTTTAACGTCTTTCTCATAGTATAGCGGATTAACCGGATGGCGTTCAAAATAACGAGCAGGACGCTTAATTCATGAATTAACATGCCGGAAGCGAGAAACACTTTGCCTAATAGCACACCTGCAAGCAGCAAAGCGACTGTGCCAACTGCAAAGAATGTGTTCTGTTTCATATTGCGGACGGTTGCTTTCGCTAATGAATAAGCATGAGAGAACTGGTCGAGTCGGTCTGCCATTAGTACAACGTCGGCAGTTTCCATTGAAATATCGGTTCCGCCTTCTCCCATCGCGAGGCCGATATCTGCTGTTGCGATTGCTGGAGCATCGTTAATACCGTCGCCTGCCATCGCGACGCGGTGTCCGGCGTCTTTCAGTTTTTTGACCATGGCGACTTTGTCTTCTGGCAGCAGTTCAGCATGCACTTGATCCAATCCTAATTGAGTACCGACGAGTTCAGCGGTATGGCGGTTGTCACCAGTGAGCATGATAATTTGTTTGACGCCGCTTGCCCGCAGTTCGCGGATCGCATCTGCCGCTTCAGGACGAATCCGGTCCGCGATTGACAGAACTCCGAAAATCTTGTCATTGATGCTTGCGAAGATTGCGGTGTTTCCGGCTTTCTCGCGATTGATAGCGTAGTCTTCAATTTCGTTAGCAATTTGAATGCCTTCAGCAATCATCAGTTGCCGGTTCCCGATTGCGAGTTGCTTTCCTTCGATTGTGGCCCGGATGCCATTTCCTTTGATCACTTCAGCGTTTTCGGGTTCATTACGCAGCTCTAGACCTTGGCTTTTCGCTTCTTTGACGATTGTCTGACCGAGGTGGTGCTCCGAGATCATTTCGGCTTCCGCGACGAGGCGCAGGAGATCAGTCTTTTCAATGCCGATTGCATGGATGTCTGTTACTTCTGGTTTGCCGCGTGTTAATGTCCCGGTTTTATCAAAGACGACCGTATCGATTTTTGCGAGCTTTTCCATAATGTCGCCGCCTTTAATCAAAACCCCGTGACGAGCTCCGTTTCCGATACCTGCAACAATCGAAACGGGTGCAGAGATGACGAGCGCACCTGGGCAGGCGATGACGAGGAATGTGAGTGTCATTTCAATATTTCTTGTGAATAAATAAACGAGTACAGAAAGCGCAATGATTGCAGGTGTGTAAATATTGGCGAAGCGGTCAAGGAATTTCTCTGTTTTCGATTGAGATTCCTGTGCTTCTTCCACAAGTTCGATGATGCGTGCGAATGTCGTGTCATCTCCGACACGCTCCGCGATGACTTCGATGAATCCGTTATCAACGATTGTCCCGCTGAAAACACGGTCGTCAACCGATTTTGAAGCTGGAACGGATTCGCCTGTTATTGCTGCTTCGTTCATTGTTGCGTTCCCTGTCAAGATTTTGCCGTCGATGGCGACTTTTTCACCGGACCGGATGATAACGCGGTCGCCTTCTACAACGTTGTCGACCGAAATTATCATCGTTTCTCCGTCCCGGATGACTGTCGCTTCGAGTGGAGCCATGTCAACGAGCGCTTTCAGCGAAGAGCGAGTTTTTTCAAGCGTACGTGCTTCGAGATACGCGCCGAATAAAAACAAGAATGTCACTGCAGCGGATTCAACGTATTCTCCGATGAACAACGCACCAACAACGGCGATTGTCACTAATAATTCAATGCTGAAAGCTTTCATTTTCAATGCTTTGAACGCTTTAAAGGCGATCGGGATGCCGGCAAGGACTGTTGCCGCAATGAGCAAGATTTGCCGCCATTCATGGAATCCTATTAAATGGAGCCCGATTGCCGCTGCGAGCAATAGGCCTGTGGCAGCGGTGATCCGGGTTGTCTGTTTCGCATTCATTTACTTTCACTCCTTCATGAGACTTTTTGTGAGATGATCGGATACCCAAGTCCGGAAACTGTTTTCGCGATTGTTTCCGCTTCGATTTTGTCCTCATCGAATTGCGCGCGCACCTTCCCGGAGTTGAACATCACTTTAGCTTCGGTTATGCCGTCCAGTTTTCTCAACGCACTTTCAATTTTCTTAATGCAAGATGGGCAAGTCAGCGGCTCCAAGTTCAATACGATTTTTTTCAATATCCTCTACCTCCATGTAGTTGTTTTGTTCTTCTTAACTACATAATAGGGTGTTTTGTAAAATGAAACCTTGACCTCCGTCAAGTTTTCACTTTTTATCAATAGGAAACTGCTCTATACTAGAAGTGGGACTACATTTTCGAATAGAGAGGAAACGTGGGCATGGAACTTGTATACAAAGGAAAGACGAAAGACGTTTATAAATTGGAAGATGGCAATGTGTTATTGAAATTTAAAGATGATGTAACTGGAGAAGATGGTGTATTCGATCCTGGTGCAAACACAGTCGGATTGACGATTAAAGGTGCAGGCCAATCGGGTTTGCGCATGACGACGTTCTTCTTCGAGAAGTTGGCAGAGCAAACGATTCCAACGCATTTTATTACATCGGATATTGAAGAAGCGACGATGACTGTTAAAACCGCAACCGTTTTTGGCAAAGGACTTGAAGTCATCTGCCGTTTCCGTGCAGTCGGCAGCTTCCTACGTCGTTATGGTGCGTATTGTGAAGAAGGACAAACGCTTGACGCGTTCGTTGAAGTGACGATCAAGGACGATGACCGAAACGACCCACCCATTTCAAAAGACGCACTCGCTCAACTTGGCATTCTGACAACTGAGGAGTATACGGTGTTGGAAAAACAGACGAAGGAAATTTCACTAGTCGTGAAAGATGAACTTGCAGCAAAAGGACTGGATTTGTACGATATTAAGTTAGAATTTGGCCGCGACAGTGAAGGCAATATTATGCTGATCGACGAAATTTCTGGCGGCAATATGCGCGTGTATAAAGAAGGGCAATATATTGCACCGATGGATCTTGAGAAATTGGTACTTGCAAAGTAAATTATGGAACCCGCTGTTCATTCCGAGAAATTGGATTGAGCAGCTTTTTTTAATGGACATTCCTTCTCTTTTTCAGTAATGCCCTTTGCAGAAAATATTACCATACATAAATTCATGTTGAATGGGCAAGCTTGGCAAGAGTGAAATTAGAGGAGGAATGGAATATGAAGAAAAAGTTTATAATCCTTATAGCTATGAGCATCATGCTTGTCATTGCGGGGTGTGGAAAGAAAGATAAGAAAATGCCAGTCAATGGGGAACAGGTGAAGGCGATTGTAGCACCGCTCATCAATACGAAAGGCGAGCCGATTGGGGAAGTGTCGCTCGTTCAGGAGCCTGAAGGGGTAACGATTCATGTTGAAGCGAAGGACTTGACGCCAGGTGTGCATGGTATTCATATTCATGAAACGGGTACATGTTCACCTCCTGATTTCAAATCTGCTGGAGGACATTTCAATCCGACTGGCAAAGAACACGGCTTCGACAATCCGAAAGGTTTCCATCTCGGAGACTTGGTGAATATTGAAGTCGATGAATATGGTAAAGTATCCAAAGTACTGACAACGTCCGAAGTTACATTGAAGCCAGGACTTGAAAATTCGATTGTAAAAGAAGGCGGAACAGCAATCGTCATTCATGAAAAAGCAGATGATTACAAAACTGATCCAGCAGGGGATGCTGGAAATCGAGTCGCATGTGCTGCAATCGGAAAGTGAAAAAATGGCCTACGCTGAAATGAGCGTGGGCCATTTTCTATTGCAAAAAGAAGTTCTCTGTATAATACGGCTGGAATTCCTCATTGAACGCGACGCCAATGCCAAGATGACTATAATCTTCAATGAGAATATTATCCCGGTGGCCTTTCGAATTCATCAGTCCCTCATGCGCAAAAATGCTGCTCGACTGTCCGTATGCTAAATTTTCGCCAGCCCTGCGGTACTTGATAGAATCCTCTTTCATTCGGTCGAACGGAGACTGTCCTTCCAAATTATCATGACTGAAGTAATTATGAATCGCCATGTCTACACTGTGCTTGCGGGCGGTTTCTGAAATCGCATCATTCCATTGTAAAATGGAGCGTCCGTGCCTGACACGGGCGGCGTTCGTCAAATCGAATAGTTGCTGTTCGAAACCATTGCGCAAAGAGGCATCTCCTTCTGCGTACATTCCGGATTTCTGGTGTTCGAGGGCATTTGTTACAAGTTGCAAAGCAGTCACAGTAGTGCCTTCGTGGATATCATAAAACACATACGTATAGCTGTCGCCTGTTTTAAAGAGGTCCATCCCTTCATTATCCTGAAGGACATAAATGCCGAACCCTTTGCGAATTTCTTTCAGAGGAGTTCCATACGCATTTCGGACTTCTTCTTTCGTGCTGCCGTAGCGGATTCCTGCTTTTGAAGTGATGAGATCGTCATTAGTATATAGGGCGTTCACTTCCCGTTTTTCATCAAAAGAGACCATGACGAAGTTCTGGTAATCTTCATGGTAGGTGAACCACTCGGTACCGTAATCATTCAAAGTATAATTTTTCGATTCTCCGAGTTCCGCTGTCACTTCGGCTTCGGTTGCGCCTAGTTCAATATTATGAATGGAAATAGCGGAATGATCGGGTTTCAGAAGTTCTGGTTTAGCGATCTTTTCAGGAATGATCCGTTCGACTCCAGATGATTTCGACGTGATGAAAATAGTGACGTCATTGACTGTATCGCGAATGGAACTCATCGCGGAAGTGATGGATTCTTTATTAAGCATGGAATCTATTTTTGCATCTACGGGATCCAGGAAGGAGAGGTCGACGTACTTCGAAACAGGCTCTTCCCATAAAGGTTTTGCGATATAGATACCGACTATGAGAATGACAAATAGTAAAATACGTTTCAAACAATCATCTCCTTTCTACTATTGTACCCGCAGAAGCAGCGATAGATACAGCGGAAACCATCGATAGTTTGAGTGCGCGTGAAAAGACGGTATACTAGAAGAACAATAAGAGATCGGGGTAATGATATGAAGCTATCTAAAAAGATGCAAAATGTGAAAGTTATGGAGAATAATGAGCGGCTTTTTAGCTGTCCAATCTGTTCCTCAGAGATGATGCTTGAGGATCAGGTGAGATTCGTCTGCACGAATGGACATTCATTCGACTTGGCGAAAAGCGGATATGTCAATCTGGCGCCTCAAGCCCATACGACAAAATATGATAAAACGCTTTTTGAAGCACGAACAGCAGTAATGAGCAGCGGCTTTTTCGAACCGATTATCCATAAGCTTGTGGAGCAGGTGATTCAACAAATCGGACATGTGGACAACCCTGTTATATTGGATGCGGGTTGCGGAGAAGGTACGCATTTATCCATGATGCATGCACAGCTTCCGGGTGAAGCTGTCGGTATCGGCATCGATCTCGCGAAAGAAGGGATCGTTACTGCATCCAAAATGTATCCGGGTTTCATCTGGAGTGTTGCGGATCTAGCGGCAATGCCGTTTCGAGATGAACAGATTGATGTCATCCTGAATGTGTTGTCACCAGCCAATTTCGCCGAGTTCACTAGACTGCTGAAACCTGGCGGCGCTGTAGTGAAAGTCGTGCCGGAAAGCGGCTATTTGAAAGAGTTGCGGGAAGTTTTTTATGAAGGTAAACCACAGAAAGAAGAGTCAGACCCGGTCGGCCGATTTGCGGAACACTTTGATAGTGTGCAATCAGAGCGTGTGACGTATACATTTGAATTGCCAGAAGGACTACTCTCTCCGCTTATCCATATGACCCCGCTTGCGTGGGGCGCAGGAGTAGAGAAGATTGAGGAAGCATTGCGTATGGGAATTCGTGAGATTACGATTGATTTGCGAGTGATTTGGGGGATTAGGCGATAAAATTATTGGGATAATGTGGCGGACGCTACTAACGAAACGTAGAGTGCGCAACGAAACGTAGGTATCGCGTATCGAAAAGTAGAAGGGTCGTAACGAAATGTACTGGCTTCGTAACGAAACGTAGAGTGCGCAACGAAACGTAGGCATCGCGTATCGCAAAGTAGAAGGGTCGTAACGAAACGTAATGGCTTCGTAACGAAAAGTAGAGTGCGCAACGAAACGTAGACAGCGCGTATCGAAAAGTAGAAGGGTCGTATCGAAACGTAATGGCTTCGTAACGAAAAGTAGAGTGCGCAACGAAACGTAGACAGTGCGTATCGAAAAGTAGAAGGATCGTAACGAAATGTACTGGCTTCGTAACGAAAAGTAGAGTGCGCAACGAAACGTAATAAGGCGAGGTAGCGGTGATAATCGGTCTTATACCATGTTTTATTCAAAATAAGGGGGCTCGTTACATGTTCAGTGGAATTAGTTCGATTCCAAGTTGGTTTTACTTGTTGGCGTTTATTGTCGTCATCTTGCTCGTCATCATTATTGAATGGAAAACGCGATAGGGGGAGAAAGCATTGGTGAAAGCGAAAGATAAGCGGCAGAAGCCGAAATTGTCGGTGGATCATCAACTGATTCGGCTGGGAGATATTTGGAGCAGGGACGGATTTATTGATCAAGTACGCATTGAAGGCGGAACGATGCCGGACGCGGAAGAGGAGCGGCTTGTTTTCGACAATTGCCTATTCAAAGATGTGTCTTTTGCGACAGGTAAGTGGAGAGGTGTGGAGTTTGTCGATTGCCGATTTGAGCGTTGCGACTTCTCAAATGCTCATTTGGAGAATGGTACGTTGCATCGATGTGAATTCGTTAATTCGAAGCTGACAGGTACTGAGCTTTCCAATGCTAAAATTGGTCATATACTCATTGACGATTGTGATGTCCGCTATGCTAATTTCAATTTCTCGCTATTGAAAGAAGTGGAGTTTGCAAACTCGAGTATAGAGGACAGCGATTTCTATGAGTGCGAATTCAAACAAGTGCGTTTTAAGAAGTGCAAATTGCATAATGCAAACTTCTCGGAAACAGATATGAATGGTGTCGATTTGTCCGATAATACATATGAACGCATTGAAGTGTCGCTTGATAAAATCGAGGGTTGCATCGTTTCTAGAGAACAGGCAATCGGATTTGCGCGTGTACTAGGTTTAACGGTGAATGAAGAATGATGGTATACTGAAAACACATTTGAAATAGAAAGAGTGGCAAAATTATGCTTACATTTGAACAAAAACAACAAATTATTGAGACGATTCCTGGACTTACACGCAAAGAAGTGTCGATGAAGCGGGTTAATTATCATTTTGAAGATAGCTTATATGAAAAAACAGTCGTTGTGCAGCATTTGCATCCTAACGGTAATGGATTTGTTTACGTTGAAGGAATCGAAGGATACGAAACGGATGATCGTGGACTTGTCAATATCCGTGAGGCATCTGAAGAGGAATTAAGAAAGACGATTCTAGATGCAATCCGAGCGTTGTCGACAGAAGAAGATAAGGAATCTGAAGTGCAACATCGTGAAGAAGTATGGGTAAACGGAGAAGGACATTCGTTGACGCTGTTAGAAGAGGATAATTTCTTTAACATCTACCATGGCCTTAACCTGGAAGAAAGTTTCGGGGATTATGGTGAAGCGACAGCTTACTTGAAAGAGGAGAACTTCAAACTTGTAAAAAGCGGAGGGGAAGCTGAGTGAATGGAAAAACGCTCGTTATCGGGCTCGTCTTATTCGTCATTGCAATTTCAGCAGCTATCTATTTCACAATGATGGCGGAGTTTGATAAGGATACACCTGAAGAAACGACAACTGTTGTTGTTGAGTAATGAAAAACCGCCTGTCTCAAAGGAGTATCCAATGAGACAGGCGGTTTTATGTTACTATTCAGCGTTATTATAGCGGATCAATGCCAGTTCCCGGCCTTATATTTGCCTTTCCTAAAAGGCATCCACCAGTTCCACTTACCAAACAACTTCATCAAACTTGGGACGAGCAACAAACGAATGATCGTTGCGTCAATGGCAACCGCGATCGCGATACCGACACCGATCTGTTTGACAGGCATGACGTCCGTAAATGCGAAAGCGCCAGTGAGGACAATCATAATCAATGCGGCGGATGTAATGATTTTACTTGTCGTCGCAAGCCCTTCGACTGTCGCGTGATCATTATCGAATGTCTTTGCATATTCTTCCTGCATCCGTGAAATCAGGAACACTTCATAGTCCATGCTCAAGCCGAATACAAGGCTGAACACGATAACCGGAATAATTAAAGCGATCGTTCCTGGATGCAACCCAAAGTGGCCATATTGGAAAATGTACACGAGAATGCCGAATGTCGCTGACAGTCCGACGATGTTCATGATGATCGCCTTGAAAGGGATCAAGATTGAACGGAATGCAATCATTAAAATAATGAACGTGGATACTAAAATGAGCAACAAGACAGAAACGATATTGTCGAAAATTTCATCGAAAATCTCCTGGTTGAACTTTGGTTCACCGCCGACGAGCAAGTTCCAATCGGCATTCGCTGACCAGTCGCGTGACCATTGTTGCGCTTCGTCTGTTGACCCTTTCGCATTTAACGTCACAGGAATGAGCAATTGATCATCTTTCACAAATGTCTCAAGCAACGGTTCGAGTTGCGCCTCCATGTCAGGCACTTGCATCGCTTGCTCCCATTCTTCAGGAGAGGATACACCACTTGCTGTAAAAATTGTTGTTACATCATCAACTAACGAATCCTCCGTCAAATCATCTTGCAACGCTTTCAAATCTTTCAATCCATCTTCGTCTACCCAGCCCCCTGGACGTTCTGCGACAATGTACACACTCGATTGGTCGCCGAGTCCAAATGTCTCGTCCATCAGCTCGTAAGAAGAGCGTGAATCATACGAAGTCGGCAATGAATCAATTTGGGGAATTGTCAAATCCATGTTCTTTACAGGGATCACGGCTATTCCGAGAAGAATGAGCGCGCCGATTGTAATCATGACCGGGCGTTTAATGACGGCGTTTGCAAATTGTCGCCATCTGTCTGAACCGTTTTCTTTCACTTTAATAATTTGGCCTTTGTTCAGACGATCACCAAGCGCAATTAAAATCGCAGGTAACAACGTGACGGAACTGAGTACAGCCATTCCGACAACAATCATGCCCCCGAGTGCGATGTTTTGGAAAATCTCCACTTTGATAAGGAACATTGCGCCTAGACCGATGAATACACAAAACGCAGAGAAAATCACCGAACGTCCAGCCGTCCGAATCGTTGTTGCAGCAGCTTCAAGGACATCACTTTTCAAACGCTCTTCACGATAGCGGCTTATGAAAAGCAGAGAGAAATCGATGCTCAAGGCAAGACCTAACATCGGAACAATATTTAGTACAAATATTGCTAAATCCATCTGTCCTCCGATAAGCGACAAAATGCCGAACGTCGTGGCGATTGTTGTCACGCCGACAATTAACGGAACGACGGATGCCATAATCGTACCAAAAGCAAACAGCAACACAATAATCGCAATTGGTAATCCAATCGCTTCCGCCTTCATCAAATCACGCTGACTCGCCGCGTTAATGTCTTTTGTAAAAGCGGACTGTCCAGTTAAAACGATTCCTTTTTCGTCACCGATTTTGTTTCGGATATCCGTAACAACAACGGACATGTCACGGTCGGTATTATCGAAATGGAGCATTGCGTAAGAGACTGAATCGGTATACTGTTCCTTTTCATCAAGAGGAGATACGATTTCAGAAGTCAAACCGAGCTTGTCAACCTTTTCCAGTGTGGATGAAATTTTTTCGTCATTCACGTTTTCGAATACGATAAACATCGTTTCAGCAGGTAAATCGAAGGTCTCGGAAGCAATCTTCATCACCTGCTCGTGTTCTGCATCCATTCTGAAACCGTCACCTTCGAGAAGTCCTGGCAACCGAATTGCAAGTAGGGCCATAATGACAAACAATACTGCCCACGTAACGATAATGGATTTATAAAACTTTGTAACAAACCGCGCCAATGTGCGCATGACATCGTCCTCCCAGAATCTTCATCTATTCTCTTATCATAGCTGAATTGTAGTAGAATGTCTTTTCTTGAGAGTAAGGACTTTGAGGTTTTGTACGCGGGAATCATATAATGCTTAGGAGTATCAGGTTAGCGTTTGAATAAAAAAGCAAAAAAAACCACTTCTTAAAAGAAGTGGCTTTGAAAGGTTAATTTAAATTAGTTTTTTTCAACATTAGTAGCTTGAAGTCCACGTTGACCTTGTTCGATTTCGAAAGTCACGTCTTGGCCTTCTTCAAGTGTTTTGAATCCTTCGCCTTGGATTGCGGAGAAATGTACGAATACATCGTCGCCGTCTTCACGTTCGATGAAGCCATAACCTTTTTCTGCGTTAAACCATTTTACTTTACCTTGTTCCATGTTTGTTTCCTCCTAGTGTGGTTAACTATCCACACAATGTTACTATCCTTGCTCAAGTCGTGAAGCGGTCTAGCGTTAAATCGAGACCTTCATGCATGTCGAACAAAAATAATTCTCCTTTATCATAACAGAAAAGATTTTACAATGCAAGAAGAAAGATTTCTATTAGAAGAATAAGTTCAACAATTGATAGATGATTGCAGCGAGAGCGGCAGAGATTGGCATTGTAATGATCCATGTAAGAACAATCTTCTTAGCGACGCCCCATTTTACACCTTTGACACGTTGCGCCGAACCGACACCCATGATTGCTGAAGAGATGACGTGTGTCGTGCTGACTGGAAGATGGATTAATGTTGCACCGAAAATGATCATCGCTGAACTCAGGTCGGCTGCAGCACCGTTAACAGGACGGATTTTCATAATTTTACCGCCGACGGTTTTGATGATTTTATATCCGCCGATGGATGTTCCGAGTCCCATCGCGGTCGCAGCAGCAATACGAACCCATAGTTGGATGTCGTCGCCGGTTTGCAGTTGTGCTGCGATCAATGCCATCGTAATGATACCCATCGCTTTTTGCGCATCATTTGTGCCGTGTGTGAATGATTGTAGAGCGGCAGTCCCGATTTGTAAGTAGCGAATTCGTTTATTCGCTTTAAACAGGTTCCGGTTTTTCAGCAATACTTTAAACAGCGTCATCATGAGGAATCCGCCGGCGATTGCAATGAACGGTGAAATGAGCAATGCTTGCATGATTTTAATGAATCCGGTGTAGTTCAGTACTCCGAAGCCAGCAGCAGATATTGCCGCTCCAGCGATGGAACCAATTAAAGCATGGGATGAACTTGATGGAATCCCGAAGTACCATGTAATAAGGTTCCATGCGATTGCAGAAATAAGCGCTGCCAAAATGACGATTGACCCTTTTTCCAGTAAGAATGGATCTACAATGTCTTTTGATATCGTTTTTGCGACCCCTGTAAAGGTCAGTGCACCGATAAAGTTCATAACTGCAGCCATATAAATAGCTGTCCGTGGTTTTAACGCGCGTGTCGAAACTGAAGTAGCGATGGCGTTAGCAGTATCGTGAAATCCATTAATGAAGTCGAATGCGAGTGCGAAAACGACTATTGCTATTGTGAGAAACAAAATCATGTCCATGAAGTATACTCCTTATGCGTTGCGCATGATGATTGTTTCGATTGTGTTAGCAACATCCTGGCAGTGGTCTGCGACATCTTCCAGTAGTTCGTAAATGTCTTTAAATTGGATGATGCGGATTGGATCTTTTTCACGGATGAATAACTGCTTGATGGATGTTCTGAGCACTTCATCGCAAATCCGTTCATACTCTTTTATGAGCACAGCATGATCGCGCATTTGAACAAGCTTCTTTTTCGCCAATAATTGCATTGCTTTGACGATTTCATCGGTACTTTTCCGAATGTTCTCCATGAATTTCTGGACGTATTCGTCAATGTCTGTCAGTGAGAACATTTCAAGATTAGCGGCGAAATGTTCGATACCATCAAGTATGTCATCCATCTTAATCGCAAGTTGCAAAATATCTTCTCGCTCGATTGGTGTCATGAATGAAGTGTTCAGCTTTGTAATAAGTTCATGAATCATCGTGTCGCCTTCTGTTTCATATTTCTTCAGGCGAATGCTAACTTCTTTCAGATCGGCTATGGATGTAACTTTATAGTCATCTGCATAATGCACAGCTGATTGGACGTGTTCCGCAATCGTCAAAAGTGCTGTGAAAAAGGGATCGGTTTTACGTGGACTAAACATCTTTGGACCTCCATCCGTCACCGGAAATTTTCAGTAGTCCTATCATAGCAAATTTTTATTGAAATAAGTATAGTTTTATCTGTGTCAAATATAAAAAAATGGAGTATGAATTAAGGATGATGAATTAGGGAACGTAACTTATTTTTGATTAATTTGAAACCTTTCACAAATGTATGCGTAGATATAGTAGAATTCATGTTAGAGAAGGAGAGGTGAGAAGATGGAATTGTTCGGAATGCCGGTTCTCAATGTCTATTTGACAGTGTTGATCATCTCGGGTTTAGCGACGGTCCTGTATTTGTTCTTCAGTGATATTGCGGAAGGTATCGGGGAAGCCAGTCCATTGTTAGATCCAGCGGTCATTTTAGCTTTCATCACATTTACATCAGCTGTCGGGTACATCCTGGAGTTGACGACAGAATTAGGCCATATGCTAATTATCATCCTGGCAATTGCCATTGCAATCGGATTGGACTTTTTACTCTATTTCTTCGTACTCCTTCCATTGAAGTCTGCGGAAGTGTCGCTCGCTTACACGGACGAATCGCTCACAGGGCAAGTCGGGAAGGTTATTGTCCCGATACCAGCAGATGGCTTCGGTGAAATCGTCATCTCTACAGTGAATGGCATCATTTCAAAGAGGGCTGCAGGGTACGAAAACGCGGAGATTGACTACGACAAAGAAGTCCTTATCATCGAAGTTAAAGAGGGAACTTTCATCGTCAAGGAGTATGAGCCTTTCCGTTTCAAGTAAGGAAGCATTTAGCTAATTTAAAGGGGGAATTGTAATGCCGGAGTTAGGGTTATTAGTTGTAATCGGAATTGTAGCATTTATTTTGTTGGCAATCGTACTTGTCTATATTTCGAAATATAAGACAGTCGGACCCGACGAAGCACTTATTGTAACAGGTAGTTATTTAGGAAGTAAAAACGTACATACGGATGACTCGGGCAATCGCGTCAAAATCATCCGTGGCGGTGGTACGTTCGTGTTCCCGGTTTTCCAACAGTCACAGCCACTGAGTTTACTGTCAAGCAAGTTGGAAGTTACAACGCCTGAAGTGTACACAGAACAAGGTGTGCCAGTGATGGCAGATGGTACTGCAATCATTAAAATCGGAGGTTCGATTCCGGAAATCGCGACGGCAGCGGAGCAATTTTTAGGTAAATCGAAAGCCGACCGCGAAAATGAAGCGAAAGAAGTGTTGGAAGGTCATCTCCGTTCAATCTTAGGGTCGATGACAGTTGAAGAGATTTACAAAAATCGTGATAAGTTTTCCCAGGAAGTACAGCGGGTTGCATCTCAAGACCTTGCGAAAATGGGATTGATCATTGTTTCATTCACGATTAAAGATGTTCGTGATAAGAATGGATACTTGGATTCACTAGGTAAGCCACGTATCGCTCAAGTGAAACGTGATGCAGACATTGCGACTGCTGAAGCTGAAAAGGAAACACGCATCAAAAATGCTGAAGCATCGAAAGAAGCGCAGAAGGCTGAAATCGAGCGTGCAACTGAAATCGCAGAAGCGGAAAAAGAGAACCAATTGAAAGTGGCGGATTATCGCCGCGAGCAAGATGTCGCGAAAGCCCGTGCTGACCAAGCGTATGAGTTGGAATCCGCACGTGCGAAGCAGGAAGTTACGGAGCAGGAGATGCAAGTACGCATCATCGAGCGTCAGAAGCAGATTGAACTGGAAGAGAAAGAGATTTTGCGTCGTGAGAAACAGTACGACTCTGAAGTTAAGAAGAAGGCGGATGCAGATCGTTATGCAATTGAGCAAAACGCAGCAGCTGATAAATCCCGTCAGATGGCTGAAGCGGAAGCGGAGAAATACCGAATTGAAGCGCATGCAGCAGCTGAAGCTGAAAAGATTCGTCTTGACGGTCAAGCACGAGCAGATTCACAGCGCGCACAAGGTGAATCGGAAGCTGATGTCATCCGTCTGAAAGGTCTCGCAGAAGCCGAAGCAAAACGTAAGATTGCCGAAGCGTTCGAACATTATGGCCAGGCAGCTGTGCTTGATATGATCGTCCATATGATTCCTGAATACGCGAAACAAATTGCAAGTCCACTTTCTAACATCGACAAGATTACAGTCGTTGACACGGGTGGCGGCGAAGGCGGCGGTGCAAACAAAGTGACGTCATATGCGACTAACTTGATGGCCACTTTGCAAGAAACGTTGAAAGAGTCATCCGGCATTGATGTCAAAGAGATGATGGAAAGCTTTGTAGGTAAAAACAATTTGCGTCCTAGCCTTGATAATTTGACAGAAGAATATCGTGCAAAGAAAGCGACTATGGTCGAAACTAAGCATGACGAGAAGCAAGATGAAGAGAATTAATTGAAGACGACATCCGGTCCGCCTAGGCGGTTCGGGTGTTTTTCTTTTATACGGTGAAGTGCGTTAATTTGTCAAAAGCATTTCGCGCGAGTTGGTGTGGGTGGGCGCTGCGTTGCGCGCCCATAAAATGGTGTGCCGCGCTCGTAAAAGTCGTTTGTGCGCTCGTAAAATGGTGTGCCGCGCTCGTAACTGTAGTTCGCGCGCCCGAAAACAGTCTCCACCCGCGCATGTGGAATTTGGAGTTCGTTCAATTCGACATGTAATCCGCTCAACCTCTCTTATCTTAAGAATATCTTCATAAATCCCCTCACTTCCTCTTAAGATTCCCCCTGTAAACTGAAGTAAGTTACTAAGTTGGAGGGGAAATTATGATACATGTTCAGGAATTATCGCATTCATTCAAAATAGGAAAGAAAGGAAAGGAGAAGCAGGTGCCGGTACTGAAAGAGCTATCCTTTTCAATTGAGAAAGGGGAGATTGTATCGATTGTCGGACGGAGCGGATCGGGGAAATCGACGTTGCTGCATATAATGGCTGGTTTTCTGAAGCCTGATACGGGAACTATCCAAGTCGACAACGTGCATACATCGGCATTCAATGAAGCGGAAAGCGCGCAATTTCGTCTGACGCATTTCGGTTTCATCTTTCAGAATTTCCAGCTCATGCCGGGTTTGACGGCATTTGAGAATATTGAGCTACCACTGAAACTGAAAGGTGAAAACAAGCATATTCGTAAAAAAAAGGTGAAGGATCTGCTCCAACACGTCGGACTGACAGATGTCCAAAATCATTATCCAAATGAATTATCAGGCGGTCAGCAACAACGGGTGAGTATCGCGAGGGCGCTTGTCACAGATCCCCCGATCATTTTTGCGGACGAGCCCACGGGAAGCCTGGATTCCGAAACGGAACAGGATATTCTGTTGCTCATCCAATCGCTCAATAAAACGCGTGGTATCACTTTCGTCATTATTACGCATGACGACACAGTGGCGGAAACAGCAAACCGCATTTATCGCATGCATGATGGTGAATTAACGGAAAGAGGTGCGTCCCATGCAATTTAAAGATCAACTCGACTTTGTCAGGCAACATATTAAAAAGAACAAACTCCGCGTCTTCATGACAATACTGGCTGCGACAATGGGAACTGCATTCCTCATTGTTCTGGCATCTGTTGGTTTCGGAATACATGATACAATGCGCAGTGAAATTCTTGATAACCGTATGGTGAATCAAATCGAAGTATATGCTGAAAAGATGGACCAAGCGGAAGTGGAAGAACTGAAGAAGCGGGATCACATCAAAGCCGTAGTTTATCGTCAATCTGTAAGTCTCCAGCAGAAAACAGGATTGGATGAATTTATTGGAGAAAATGGATTAATTGTTACGGATTTCAAAGAGGAAAAGAAGGTCGGTTTCGAACTGAAAGAAGGCAGGTTACCTGAAAACGCCGGTGAAATAGTAGTGGGAAGTGATTTTGCAGAGAGCTTGTTTATGGAAGCATCCACAGAAAGTGAACAGGAACCCGTTACCTACAAAGGTTCATTGGTAGGCAAACAGGTCACATACAAAATGGGTCTTTACGAGGAACCGGAAATGTTCCCTGAAGAAACAATATTCACTATCGTCGGAATCGCAAAAGAACCTGCGAAAGATTGGATGCAAGACTACAATATGTATGCAGATGCAGCAATCATTCCAACGCTGAATCCCATCTTCGAAGGGCATGTTGATGATGAAAATAGTCAATTATTATACGGGAATGTCAATGTCTACGCGGACAAACTGGAAAACGTCACAACAGTTAGCAAAGCGTTAAAAGATGAAGGGTACTCGGTCTATTCCATCGCTGACCAGCTTGAACAGATGGACGTCTTCTTTCTGGCGTTCAAAGCGGGGCTCGTCTTCGTCGGTACGATTGCGATTTTGATTGCATCGATCGGTATTTTCAACACAATGACAATGGCAGTGACGGAAAGAACACGCGAAATCGGCGTCATGAAAGCGCTAGGGGCTAGTCCGAAATTGATTCAACGATTATTCTTAATGGAAAGTGCATGGATTGGCATCATCGGTACACTCATAGCAGTTGTCATTTCCTATGGCGTCAGTTTCATCGCCAATTTAGTATTGCCGATTATTGTAACTGCAGCGCTTGGCGAAGAAGAATTTGGCGATTTGAGCGTCACATTCTCAATCATTCCGTGGCAACTTGTCATCATCGCATCAGCAATCAGTTTGACTGTCGCCATGATTTCAGGTTGGCGTCCGGCTCGCAAGGCGACGAAAATCGATGTCATACAGGCATTAAGACAGGAACTATAAAAAAGTTGGTGTATTCTTTTGATTCTACTAGTGTATAGATTTCCGCAAGAAAATCGGAGAAATCAGACGCTTTTTGGCTGACGAAGAAAGCCGGTACAAGTATAGAAGGGAATCATCCAGTACTCCAGTTTACTTCCGGAAAATCACACGGTTCGGGTGATGAAATCTCTATTGAAGCGGTGCAGAAAATTAGTTCGATTGGAAAGGTGGACTCGGGAAACCGGGTCTTTTTATTTTATTTCAATCACAAAAAGGTGCATGATAGAGGAAGGAGTTTTCTTTCAATTTTATTCGAAAGGGTGGAGAAGTTATGGACTATCGTATTGAACATGACACATTTGGAGAGATTAAAGTACCTGCGGATAAATTATGGGGTGCACAAACACAGCGGAGTAAACAGAACTTTAAAATCGGTGGAGAACATATACCGCTTGGCGTCATCCGTGCGTTCGCCCATCTGAAAAAATCAGCAGCCATTGCGAGCCACTCATTTGGCAATCTATCTGAAGCGAAAATGAAGGCAATTTCAGCGGCTGCGGAAGAAGTGCTAGAAGGGAAATGGGATGACCAATTCCCACTTGTCGTCTGGCAAACGGGCAGCGGTACACAATCGAACATGAATATGAACGAAGTGCTTGCGAACCGTGGCAATCAGCTTTTGGAGGAATGGGGCGAAGAAGAGCGCTTGCATCCGAATGATGACGTCAACAAATCGCAAAGTTCAAACGACACATTCCCAACAGCGTTGCATGTCTCAGGCGTAATCGCTGTGGAACGAGAACTGTTGCCAGCACTTCAAAAATTGAAAGAAACGTTACACAAAAAATCCGAAGCGTTCATGGATATTATCAAAATCGGCCGGACGCATCTACAAGACGCGACACCACTTACATTAGGACAAGAAATCAGCGGCTGGCATCGCATGCTTGAGAAAACGGAAAAGATGCTGAATGATAGCGTGCAATCGATGAAGGAACTTGCCATCGGTGGAACAGCAGTCGGAACAGGACTAAACGCACCAAAAGGATTCGGAGAAAAAGTAGCAGAAGAAATATCCAAGTCTGTCGGCATTTCATTCACATCCGCAGATAATAAATTTCACGCGCTCACAAGCTATGACGAAGTCGTTTATACACACGGCGCGATGAAGGCCCTTGCAGCTGATTTGATGAAAATCGCGAACGACGTCAGATGGTTAGCGAGCGGTCCGAGATCAGGGATCGGAGAAATCACCATTCCTGAAAATGAACCAGGCAGTTCCATCATGCCAGGTAAAGTGAATCCAACACAAAGTGAAGCACTCACGATGGTCGTTGCCCAAGTAATGGGGAATGACGCAACAATCGGGTTTGCAGCGAGCCAAGGGAATTTTGAGCTCAACGTATTCAAGCCAGTCATTATCTACAACTTCTTACAAAGTGCGAAGTTACTGGCTGAAGGTATGGTAAGTTTCAACGACAATTGCGCAGTTGGCATTGAGCCAAACCGTGAGGAAATCGACAATAAAGTGAAAAACTCACTTATGCTAGTAACGGCATTGAACCCGCATATCGGTTACGAAAACGCGGCGAAAATTGCAAAAGCTGCACATAAAGAAGGAACAACTTTAAAAGAGGCCGCATTGAAGACAGGTTTATTAACAGAAGCGCAATTTGATGAATATGTAGATCCTTCAAAAATGATCGGTAAATAAACTTTTCGACTTGCAGATTAATTGTCCACAAATTTGTAACCCATCCAACTTACGTTCTCCGTTATGATGGAGGGACTATAACGAATGTAAGGAGTAGACTTTAATGAAAAAAAGCCTTATGCCTATTATGCTCATATTCGTCCTTGTCCTTTCCGCGTGCGGGAACAAGGCACACAAAGAGGATGATCATAGTGATGTAGCTGTTGGACATGAAAAGCATCTCCCGAACGGAGACTTGCAAGAAGTGACTGCATCCGCATCGGAATTACCAAAATTTCTAGCGGACAAACCGGAGGACATGCAACTTGTCTATCAAATTGCAGCGAATGCCGATGACATCCTTGCCTACATGCCGTGCTACTGTGGATGTGGAGAAAGCGCTGGACACAAAAGTAACTTGAACTGCTTCGTCGATGAAATCCGTGAAGATGGATCTGTCGTCTGGGATGACCACGGTACACGTTGCCTTGTCTGTCTCGAAATTGCTGTGAAATCCGTGCAACTGAAGCAAGAGGGCAAATCGCTGAAGGAAATCCGCAACTTCATTGACGAAACGTACAATGAAGGATACGCAAAACCGACAGATACACCGATGCCTGCATAATAACTAGAAGCTGCTCTTCGTTAGTCAGGGCGGCTTCTTTTCTTTTTGAGAATTTACATAAACCGCTCAACCAAGCGACCTAACACCTAGACAATTTACTTTTCTGAATATGCGCCTAGTACTTTAAATTTCCGCGAAAAGAGCGTAGACTGTGTGAATGAAACGGAATAACCCATAAATAGTTCGCAAGTAAAGGAGAGATGTAATGGTATTCGAGGGTAACAATAAAATCCGTCGAAAGATCTATCTGGCTATCGATGGGTTAACAGATGACGAATTCAACAAAATACCGTCTACAGGTGGATGGTCTCCGAAGCAAATCCTAGAACATCTGACATTGATGGAAACATATATAGCTACAAATATCTTAAGAGAGATGAAGAATCCCGCAAGCCGAAGAGTAGGTAAGAAACTGATGCTATTGCCGGACAGCCCAATGGTCAAAGGTGGCATGCCGAAGGAGACACTCCCTTCAGACACTTTTAAAACAATTTCTGAACTCAAAGTCGAACTGCATAATTCTCGTATTTATTTGCTTGACGTATATGATTCAAGCTGCAAAGATACACTCAAACAGAAGTCATTCGAACATCCGAACCTTGGATCAATACCGCTCTATCAGTGGTTTCCATTCGTTGGGCAGTACGAAAGGTGCCACCTCAAACGATTAAAGAAAACGATAGAAGAATTACTTATCAAAGATGGAGTTCCACAAATAAATACTACAAATAAATAAAATCCCCCGACAGCCGTCGCGGGGATTTTATATTTTAAAAAACCCGTACGCAATGTACGGGAGTTGTATTACTTAATATATACGTCACTCACTAACAAATCTGTCACAACTTCAGTTGGGATTTCAAACGTGATCATTCCCATATAACCAGGAGCGATTTCATATTTATCAAACGAGATGACAAGCTTACCTGCATCTGTAATATAGAATTGCTGATCCGCTTCAATCGTCGTAAAACCTTCACCGAAATCTTCTTCTGTAAAGTAGACGATATTCTCATCAGCTTTCATCTGACGCTCAATCTCCGTTTCAATATATGCACTGATAACCGGGATATATAGCTCATCCTTGAAAAGACTCGGCAACGTGATCAACACATTATCAATCTTATCAATCGTATCATAAGTAAATGTCGTCGATGAAGACCCGACCGTATTCACATAATAGCGTCCGATGGAAAGGATGCGCTCCGTATCAGTCTTCACTTCATACCCAGTATCGACACCAAGATGACCGCCACCAAACTCCTCCATATCTTTCATTTCTTCCTGGAACTCATCAAAAAGCGCTTTGTTCTCTGCCAAATATTTTTCATTCAACGAAGCTTGCAGCTCTTCATCCGCTAACCCCGTAATTGTCGGAGTGGCCAGGTTTGCAGAAAACCTCTCTTCCTTAAACACGATTTCATGTACCGTCAGAACTTGCACAATCGAACCGAGAAAAGGGACATTGCCCATCGCTTGTGCAAAAGAAGGACTCACATTAATGCTCCCAACAAAAATAGCAGCAGCAGCTGCCGTACCGATCATCCAATTACGGAAAACCGGACGTTTAGGGCTTTTTTCTTTTGATCGCCGAACAGCGTCGTTTACAACACTTTCAAGTTCCGGCGGAATTTCAATTGAATCATACTCTTTTTTCAACTTATCCAATTTACTCATAAGACTTTCTCCTCTCCCATTTCCACACGCAATTTACGCAAAGCTGCATATAAACGGGTTTTTACAGTGTTGACATTATCACCAGTAATCTCAGCAATTTCTTCAATCTTCATATCTTCAAAAAAACGTAACAAAATAATTGTTTTATAAGTCGGGGACAATTGGTCGACCGCTTCCTGCAAGTCGAAGTCCCTCACATTATTCTCAGAAGGGGGTAAATGGATATCTAGGATTTCGTCCGGCATAATCGATACCCGCTGATGCTTGCGGATGAAATCGATAGCGGTGTTCACGAGAATCCTGTAAAACCATGTTTTCATATACTTTGCTTCTTGCAAACCATCAATGGAGCGAAGTGCTTTAACAATCGCATCTTGTATAATATCAAGCGCATTCTCCTTGTTTTTCACATAGCTGAACGCCAGCCGATAATGGGCGTGCTGGTATTCAATGATAAAACGTTGAACCTGTTCGAACTTTTCATCTTTTGTCATGACAATCAGGTCACCTTCTTAAAAATTGACGTATCGCGATAGCGTCTTATTAATTTAGACGGACGGCTCGTGGAAATAGTTTGGAGAAGAAAAAAGTCCATATGGTATACTCATACGTATTATTATAAAGGAAGTGTTGTACGATGATTGAACGATTTGTCGCTTCGTGGAGCGGTGGAAAAGATTCGGCATTGGCTTTTTATCGTGCCAAACAGAAAGGCAGCGTGCCAGAACGACTTTTGACGATGTTCGAAGAAGACGAAGAGCGTTCGAAATCGCATGCTTTACCTATGGAAATCATTCAAGCACAAGCTAATAGTATAGGTATTCCACTTATGATTAGAGGTGCAGACTGGAATAGCTACGAGAGACAGTTTCTTGACGCTATGGAAGAATGCGTCCAAGATGGAATTCCCAACGGTGTTTTCGGAGATATTGATTTAGAGGAACATTTGAAATGGGTGCAGACAACTTGCGCAAAAGTGGGGATGAAAGCGATTCACCCGCTATGGATGGAACCCCGACGCAAACTGTTAGAGGAATTTGTGAGAGAAGGATTTGAAGCATATATTATCGTTGTGAACACTAAAATGATGCCAGCGAAGTACATTGGTCGTAAATTCACGATTGATCTAATGAATGAATTAGAAGCGTCAGGCATTGATTCGTGTGGAGAATCGGGTGAATTCCATACAGTTGTAGTTGACGGCCCGATTTTTAACGAGCGAATTGCGCTAACGTTTAACGGGCAACGTGAGCGAGACGGATATGTATTCATGGATGTTGAGTTGGAAGAATAGAATTACCTACTTAGCGCCATGAAATCGTGTTATTAGATTAATGAAAAACTCAATTTGGCATTGAAAATCATATACTGTTTTTATATAATGAACTGCATGTCTACTGTCAACTTCCTGTTAAATAGAGATTAGAAATATATAGATAGTCAGGGGAAAAGAATGGATGTAACCGAAGAAAGAATAACGAAAATCATCATATCGACGATGCAATCTGCCAATATGGATATAAAGTTGAAAGTGGAACAGTCCGGTGTCAATATGATGTACGATTTCATAAAAGATGAAGTGCTTGTAGATGTAGATCGAGTGCAAGCCGCATGTATGGAATTGCCGGATCCGATGGCATTGGGAACATATGTAAGTATTTTGACGATACATGAGCTAGGTCATGCAATGGATAGAGAAGCACTTCAGTCATCGTTGCAGCGTGCAATTGAATTGTATGAAGCGAAGAAACTTGTTGTTGCGGACAATAGAACAACAGATTTGACATATGTGACGATGTTGCTGGAAGAACATGAATCAGATATTGCTTTTGAAAAAACTGCCTGGGCTAATGCGGAGATTTTAAACCGCTTTTTTGGAATTGCCGAATGGGATAGCTTTGAAAAAGTGAAGGTGCATAGCTTATCCACTTATCAGGCTTCTTTTGAAAAGGATTTGAAGTTGTACAACGAGCTTCTAGGGGAAACGGAATTACTAATTCTTTAATTTTTGAGACTTCCTAAAACCATTTGCATCCTCCCAATAAAAAAGACGCTCTCCATAACGGAGAAGCGTCTTTTTTATTGGGAGAGCGTACGTGAACGTTATTCGTCGTCGACATCCATCAAGAGAATCCGTTCTTCAAATCCGCCACGTTTCTCGGCCTTTTGTTGCTGGATCTTCTCAAGTTCAGCTAGTGAAAAACCATGAAATACAGTGGCGGCATGAATTAGTTCAAGCAGATCTGCCAGTTCTTCAAGTGCGTCATCAGCAGTTTCCGACGTTTCATATTCTTCAAGTTCTTCATGCATTTTGCGGTTCAACTCAGCAATATAGTCCTCTTCGGTCAAAACCCTCGTCGTACACGATTGGCCAGATTTCTCGATAATTTGAGGGATGAAATCGCGTACAAGTTTGTTGTAAATTGGCATGAATTCAACTCCTAGATTTGGTGACCTGCTTCACGTAGCTCTTTCTCTAAAAACGGCTTGGCATTCAATAAGTCCCTAAATGCTCTATACCTGGCGATTTCGTCTGGATTTGGTTCTTTTCCTGAATGATAAGCGCGGATAAGAATGTTTTTTGGTGTATGTTCCATATCGATGAACTCCAGCAATTGCGCATCATAGCCGACGAGCGAAAGAAGCTCTGCTCGAATGGAGTCTGTCGCAAGTGCCGAAAAGCGTTCTTTTATTAGTCCGTGTTGCAACATGACGTTAAGCGCAGGTGACTTAATTTGTGAGAACAACTCGTGTTGGCAACAAGGGACACTTAAAATAACTTTTGCTCCCCATTTGACCGCTCTTGCAAGTGCCATATCCGTTGCAACGTCACAGGCGTGAAGGGTAACGACCATATCGACAGCTGTTTCTTCATTATATTCATTAATGTCGCCTACAAGAAATTCGAGTTGCTTATACCCGAGATCTCTCGCAATCACATTGCATTCCTCAATGACTTCTTTTTTCAGATCGAGCCCTGTTACCTGGATATCCAAGCCCTTTTCAATATGCAAATAATGATAGAGCGCAAACGTCAAATACGATTTGCCTGATCCGAAATCGAGAATCCGTACTGGACGATCACTTGGCAAGTGGGCAAGCGCATCGTCAATGTACTCCACGAAACGATTTATTTGCCGGAACTTGTCGTATTTCTGCTTTTTAACTTTCCCTTCAGATGTTTGTACACCTAGCCTAATAAGAAAAGGATATGGCGTTTCATCATCCAGTAAATAATTCTTCTTCCTATTATGCGACAAATTAACTGCTTTCTTCGTCTCAGTCTTTTCCGCTTTCCAAGAAACCTTGAATTTTTTCGTCAATTGAATATGCACTTTTTCATCGGTGAACTCGACTTGCATTTGCTTGAATTGTTCCAGTTGTTGTTGCAAAGCAAGACGGACATCTGACAATTTAACGTTTTCGTGTTTCAAAATGCGTTCGTAGTGATATTCAAATTGTATATGGATTTCATTTTTTATTTCCACTGGCTTCAGTTTCACTTTCATTAGCCCTGCTGATTTATAGCGTGGTTGGCTAATTGTTGCCTGGATAAATGCCCCTTCTTCGAATCGTTGCACAAGCGTGTCGATTAGTTCTTCAAATTGCATAACGTCGGACCTCTTTTCAGACAAGTATATACGTTTAACAATACCAAAAAGGATCAGTATAGGTGTGCTTTTAACACTTCACTTTAGCTGATCCTGAAAACTTAGTTGAATGTGAATCCGCGTTTTGCAAGGAATTCTTTCATGTATGTCCGTCTCGGTTCCGCTAAAAAATCTGCCATTTGCGTAGACCACAGTGAGTCTTTTTGATTGGACCCGCGAGACTGATAATAAGCGTTCATCGTGTCGTCATAGGCAGGCAAAATCTCATCATATTTAGTAAGATCATAGCCGTTTTCATGGATAATTGCTTCAACAGGTAATCTAGGTTTCACTTCATTTTCCTCTTCCGGAATACCGATAGTCATAGCGAACATCGGCGCGACACCTTCAGGTAAATGGAACAAATCACTGATTTCCTCTGGAGCATTGCGCACACCACCAATATAACAAATGCCATAGCCTTTTGATTCAGCTGCAATTGCAACATTCTGGGCAAACAGCGAGACATCGACAGTCGCGACAAGTGTACTCTCCGCATGGGAGTAATCGATTTGCTTACTATGCAGTTCAGCTGCTTTTTGCAATCGGTAAAAGTCTGCGCAAAAAATGAGGACAGCTCCTGCAGAAAGGATTTGACGAGGATTTTTAGCTAGATGAGCCAGTTGTTGTCGCTTAGTATCATCAGTTACATAAATGACTGAATAAGCTTGGACGAAATTAGAGCTTGCTGCATGCTGTCCGGCTTGAACCAGTTCAGCAACATCTTCCTTCGTTAACGGAATGTCTTTATAGTCCCGTACAGATGCGTGAGATTTCAATAAATTAATGACCATAATAATCCTCCTAAATTGTTTGGTTATTCTATATTAGTGGAATATACACATGTTACACTACAACTAACACTTGGAAAAGGGGTGCGGTAATGAGTTGGATAGAAAGTATATCAATCACTACAACATTAATTGTACTATTTTTGGTTGTTATTCCGATAACAGCAATCATTTTTCTTTATTTCTATGATAAACGACAAAAACAGCACGCGATTTTAAGGAACTATCCGATTCTCGGACGAATGCGCTATATGTTGGAAAAAACAGGACCGGAATTCCGTCAATACTTGTTCGATGATGACAATAAAGGTGAACCTTTCAATCGATTGGAATATTTACATATGGTTATGCCGGGGAAATATTTGAATAATGTTATCGGTTTCGGTTCAAAACGAGATTTTGAAGAACCGGGTTACTATATCCGCAACTCGATGTTTACAAAGCAGAACGAAGAGATGCGTGTAGATAATGAAGAACTAGTGAATACAATGCGTTATAAAGTCGATGAAGATGGCTTGTTCTCACGGAAAGAGCATCGTGAAGAAATCCCGGCATTGCCATGGCTTCTTCCTGAAGAAGATGCGATAGTACTTGGACCTAATTGCGAAAAGCCATTTCACGTAAGAAGCCTACTGGGGCAGTCAGCTATGAGTTACGGTGCATTAGGGGAAAATGCCATTACTGCATTATCAAAAGGAATCGGTATGGCGCGCGAGGCGTGGATGAATACCGGAGAAGGAGGACTATCACCACACCATTTGGCAGGCGATGCACATATTATTGCTCAAATCGGCTCAGGACTCTTTGGCTTCAGGACAGAAGACGGCGAATTCAGTTGGGAAAGGTTGCGTGAGAAGGCGGAAATTCCACAAGTGAAAGCTTTTGAGATTAAGCTTGCGCAAGGCGCGAAAATGCGCGGCGGTCATGTTGAAGGTGAAAAAGTAACAGAAGAGATTGCTAAAATCCGTAATGTTGTCCCTTATACGACGATAAACAGTCCAAATCGATTCAAGCAGTTCTCAGACTTTCCGACGCTATTCGACTTCATTGAAAAAATACGCGACCACGGTGGAAAACCTGTTGGTATCAAAGTCGTCATTGGCGGGCAACAGGACGCAGAGGAATTGGCGTCATTCATGCATGAAACGGGTAAAGGACCTGACTTCATTTCAATTGACGGAGCAGAAGGAGGTTCAGGTGCGACCTATCAAGACTTGGCAGACAGTGTTGGCTTACCGCTTAAATCATCTCTTATTCTACTTGATGATGCATTAAGAAAATATGAAGTCCGTGATAGAGTTAAGATTATTGCATCTGGAAAAATTACGACACCGGATAAAGCTGCAATGGCTTTAGCGATGGGAGCGGATCTTGTTCAAATCGCCCGTGGCTTTATGATTTCCGTCGGTTGTATTATGGCGCACCGTTGTCATACAAATGACTGTCCAGCAGGTGTAGCAACAACGGACAAGATTTTACAAAGAGGCCTAGTCGTAGAAGAGAAAAAGTTCCGTGTAACTAATTATATTTTGACAATGCGAGAAGGCCTATTCCGAATTGCAGCAGCAGCAGGTCTTGACTCTCCAACAAAACTCGAGCGTCACCATCTCGTTTATAAAGATGAAAGAGGCCGCGTTTTTCCTATAGAACAAAGGGATTGAAGACTATAGGACATTCAGAATAAAATAACTATTTAAGTAATTATGCCTAAGACTTCTTCCGAATTTTGTGATAATGTGTAACTATCAATAGATTCATAGGAAGGGGTCAGGTGGATGTCTTTGTTAAATCAAACAGTTGGCGATATTGTAAAGGAATGGACGGCAAAAAATCCTCTAAAGGAAGCGTATGTGTATCCAGAAATCGGTTTGCGAAGAACATATGAGCAATTCGATAATGAAACCGATGAGTTGGCAAAGGCATTCATCGGGATGGGCATACAAAGAGGGGAGCATGTCGCCATTTGGTCGGACAATAAGCCTCAATGGCTTCTTAGCCAGTTTGCAACAGGTAAAATGGGTGCGGTTCTTGTCACGGTGAATACGAATTACCAGGCAAAAGAGCTAGAGTACTTATTGGAACAATCTGATGCAACAACGTTAATAATGGACGAGAGCTTTAAAGGGACCGACTATATCGAGATTATCCGGTCGATTTGTCCAGAGTCATTGCTAACAGATGATGGTGTCATAACGTGTGCTAAACTTCCAAAACTCAAACGAATTATTCTTATGACGAATAGGCAAGAAAAAGGAATCTATAAATGGTCGGAATTCATGGTACATGCAACAGGCATTACCGATGAAGAACTCATTAAACGTCGACAGACAATGTCTCCTGACGATGTTATAAATATCCAATACACGTCCGGAACGACAGGCTTTCCTAAAGGTGTCATGTTGACACATCGTAATATTGTAAATAATGGAAAAATTATCGGTGATTATATGAAATTGACGGAAAATGACCGTATTTGTATTCCTGTACCATTCTTCCACTGTTTCGGTTGTGTCCTTGGTAATATGGCGGCCGTTACGCATGGTTCTACAATGGTCATCATTGAGCAATTCGATCCGTTGAAAGTATTGAACGCCGTCCAGGATGAAAAGTGTACAGCGCTTCATGGCGTTCCGACGATGTTCATTGCGGAACTTGAGCATCCTGAATTTCCTAAATATGATACATCTACATTGCGGACAGGAATTATGGCAGGTTCGACATGCCCGATTGAAGTGATGAAAAAGGTCATCACAGAAATGGGTGCTAGCGAAATTACGATTTGTTATGGACAGACGGAAAGTTCACCGGTCATTACGCAAACACAAACGGATGATCCGATAGAAAAACGTGTATCGACTGTCGGTAAGCCCCATCCGCATGTGGAAGTGAAAATTATCGACCCCTCAACAGGTGTTGAAATGCCTGCCGGAAGTCCAGGTGAATTGTGTACGCGTGGCTATCACGTCATGAAGGGATATTATAATGATGAGGAAGCAACAAGAGAAGTGATCGACGTGGATGGTTGGCTTCGGACGGGTGATTTGGCAGTGATGGATGGAGATGGATATATCGATATTACAGGGCGTATCAAAGATGTCGTCATACGTGGAGGAGAGAACATTTATCCACGCGAAGTGGAGGAGTTTTTGTATACACATCCTGACATATCAGATGTGCAAATTGTCGGTGTCCCCGATTCAAAGTACGGAGAAGAATTGATGGCTTGGATTATACCTAAGCATAATACGACTCTTACTGAAGAGTCAGTGCGTGAATTTTGCAAAGGCAACATCTCCCGCCATAAAATTCCGAAGTATATTCATTTTACGGATGAGTATCCGATGACGGCCTCGGGTAAAATTCAGAAATTCAAATTACGTGAATTATCAATGGAAGAAACATTAAGTTAATAGTTGTAAAGGTATATTGGACCGCTACCTGTCATCAGGAAAATGCGGTCCTTTTTGTATGCATGAAATAGGCAGACATGTCCATCATATGAATAGATAAAGATGTTGGATCAGTCATATAAGGTCTTTTCAAACGACCCGTCTTCATGATAGACGTTAAGGCTACCATCATGTTCATTCACATACGGCTTTGCTTTGTCGAGTAACGCACTTTTCGTTTCTTCTTTGAAAATGGCCCGTTCACCATTTTTTTTCATGAGGACCCAATCATTATCACGTGGACGGACTTCATATACATTGCGATCACTCTCGTTGCCTTGCACATACTCCCGTGCTTTTGTTGTTGCAATTGCGATAGCACGTCCTTCGTCTGTTCCTTCACGCAATAGGGCATTACTGATTTCAATCGCTTTGTCTCTTACGTCTTGTTCCAAATTCTTAAATGAGTCAGGATAATCATTTTTACTCCATGGCATAAAACCGCCTCCTTACTAGACGATTCCCATAAACCTGTCTGCTAAACATGCTTTAGCTTTTTTGAAATGAGAAAAATATTCCGTCCAACCAATTTGCATGATTCCACAAAATATTTTTCCCTTCTGTCGAAATGAAGTCATTGCCTGGGAAATAACTCGAAAATGAGTAATATTAATCATTATATGTTCACTTTAACTTAAATTTGATCTATTCCCAAACTGCATACCGATGAAGTAAAATGACATAAAACTATCTAGAGGTGATTGTGTGTCCGCTGAAATGTATCAACTGATCTCAATAACAATTTATATGGTTCTTATGCTTTTCATTGGCTGGTACGCATTTAAAAGGACAACCAACCTGACAGATTACATGCTCGGTGGGCGCTCACTTGGTCCAGCTGTAACAGCTTTGAGCGCTGGGGCATCAGATATGTCTGGATGGCTTTTGATGGGATTGCCGGGTGCGATTTATGCAGGTGGACTTGTAGAATCATGGATTGCAATTGGTTTGACGATTGGCGCGTATTTAAACTGGCTTCTGATTGCGCCTAGATTGCGGTCGTATACACAAGTTTCGGGTGATTCTATAACAATTCCTAGCTATTTGGAGAGTCGGTTGAAAGACCAATCTCGATTGCTGCGCATCGTTTCTGGAATTATCATTCTCGTCTTTTTTACATTTTACGTTTCATCAGGGATGGTCGCAGGTGGAAAGTTCTTCTTAAGTTCATTTGGACTCGACTATCATGTAGGACTTGTCATTGTTTCTGTAGTTGTTATCGCTTACACGCTGTTTGGTGGATTTCTTGCAGTGAGTTACACAGACTTCGTTCAAGGGTTAGTCATGTTCCTTGCTCTACTTCTCGTTCCTATTGGCGGTCTTGTCCTGACGGGAGGACTCGCTGAAACAACGGCGAGTGTCAAAGCAGTGAATCCTGACTTATTCAATTTTGTAAAAGGCGCTACGTTAACCGGAGTCATTTCATCCATTGCATGGGGACTTGGCTATTTCGGTCAACCGCACATTATCGTCCGTTTCATGGCGATTAAATCAGTGAAAGAGACGAAAAGTGCACGTCACATCGGTATCGGTTGGATGATACTCAGTCTGCTTGGTGCAATTGCGACAGCATTTGTGGGAATTGCATATTTCGAACAGAATAAAGGAGCGGAACTTGCCGACCCAGAAACGGTATTCATCGTTTTAGGCCAAATCATCTTTCATCCTTTAGTTGCCGGTATTATGCTTGCTGCTGTTCTTGCTGCTGTAATGAGTACGATTTCTTCCCAACTGATCGTCACTTCATCAGCACTCATTGAAGATTTGTATAAAGCTGTTATTAAGTCTGATGCGAGTGATAAACGATATGTATTTTTAGGAAGAATGGCTGTACTTGTCGTTTCATTAATAGCAATGTTGCTCGCTTGGCCAAATAAAGAATCTATCCTCAAACTTGTATCATTCGCATGGGCTGGTTTTGGTGGAGCTTTCGGGCCGATTATTATCCTTTCGCTGTATTGGCGGAAGCTTACAGCTAAAGGTGCACTATGGGGAATGATAGCAGGCGCGATTACAGTCGGTGTATGGGGCAATATTAAAGTGCTTTCTGACACACTTTATGAAATCGTCCCAGGCTTCCTCGTCTGCCTTCTAGTCACATATATCGTCAGTAATATAACATTTAGACAAAATGCTGAAATTGATAAAGAATATTATGATGCAATTGAGTTAGTCAAGAAAGAGCGATAAAATAACGGCCTCCTATAAGTAACGGAGGCCGTTATTTTATAGTGAACGGTGAATTATGGTACTCTAGTCAAAATGAAGGGGGCTGGAATTTTGAAACTTGACCATGTCGTTTATTTTACGGAAAAGAGTCCAGAGGAAGTCGTTGCCGAGCAACGTGAAGAAGGCAAACATGCAGTTGTCGGGGGGCGGCATGAAAGTTGGGGGACTCATAATGCATTGATGTATGTGAATAATGCATATGTCGAATGGCTTTCAGTAGAACGTCCAGAACTAGCGTCAAGCGTTGACCACCCGTTGACAAGGTTGCTGCTAAACGACATTAAAGATGGCGAAGGATGGGGCACACTTTGTCTCTCTGTTGAAGATATAGAAGCTTTTAATGAAGAAATTGAAAACAAAGGATTTAAAACTTCAGGTGTACTAACTGCGCAGCGACGTACAAGGACAGGTGAATTAAAGAAGTGGAAGATGTTATTTGTGGAACAACCTGTTTCTAATGAACTTCCTTATCCTTTTTTCATTGAGTGGGAGGAAGACCAACAAACACGGTACGCAAAATTGCACGAAGAAGGTGCATTAAGCGCTAAAAATGAAAGTGTGTCAGTTAAAGAATGTGTGCTTTTTGTTGAAGATCCGCTAAGGGATACTGCAGAATGGGCAATTTTATTGTCACAAAAGGTTGGGGATCATTATGATATTGAACTCGAAAACGTCAAATTGCGCTTTGTCCAACAGGAAGGCGGAAAAGACCGATTAGGGGATGTCGTGTTCTCTTCCGAATGATGACAAGTGTTGTGCTACTATGTGTACTTAACCAAATATAGGCTATAACTTGGCACGATGATTTCCGTTCCGGGCGGACGCTTTCCAATCGAACAACGTAGGGTTCGATTTGCCTTAATTCCTGTGACTTTCAGAAATTAAGGCATGGGTGCTCGAAAAGCTAAAGCTTTGTCTCACAAAAGCCGTTCTTCGTCACGGCTCTCGCTAATTCCCAAGGAGTCGCCGCCCTATACTTCAATCATCTAAGTCTTCTAAAAGATAGATGGATCATTTTATGATCACTTGTAGAAGGGAGAGTTTCTTACTTTTTATCCTGCAATCTACAGTTGACTGAAGTGGAGGCGCCGACTCCTGCGGGAATAGCGCGAGCTGAAGACCCCACAGGAGCGTGTTCTTCGCGACGAGGAGGCTGAAGCCGTGCCCCGCGGAAAGCGTGCGCCGGAACGGAAGTCAACGGGTTCATAGTGATACTACTTATAATACTGGTTAATCAACACACCTGTTGTGCTACTATGAAAGTAAGCATTTATTGTGTAAAGGGGTCGTTGTATGGATATTTTAGTGGAACGGGCAATTCTTGTCGGGGTACATGAACAGAATGCCGAACACTTTGAATATGAAATGGAAGAACTGAAGAACTTAGCTGAAGCGATTGATGTTGAAGTTATCGGGCATGTCACGCAGAATTTGGAGAAAAGGCATTCCTCGTTATATGTCGGTAAAGGAAAGGTCGAAGAGATAAAACGATTTTATGAAGAGATGGACGCAAACCTTGTCATTTTTAATGATGAATTGTCACCTTCACAAATACGGAACCTCGAGCAGGAGTTAGAAGTGAAAGTTATTGACAGGACAATGCTCATTCTTGATATTTTCGCACGTCGTGCACGTACTCATGAAGCACGGATGCAAGTTGAATTGGCACAGCTTCAATATACGCTTCCAAGACTTGTCGGATTGCGCGCATCTCTCGGTCGTCAAGGTGGCGGAACGGGCGGAGGTTTCCAGAACAAAGGTGCAGGGGAAACGAAACTGGAACTAGATAGACGTAAAATTGAAGATCAAATCGCCAAGCTTCGCAAAGACTTGGAAGACGTACGTGACCGTCGCGATACCCAGCGCAAACAACGGAAAAAAAGTGGCATTCCTGTCGTATCGATTGTCGGTTATACGAATGCAGGTAAATCGACATTAATGAACGGATTGCTTCGTAAAATGGAAGATGAAAGTACAAAGCAAGTGTTTGAAAAAGATATGCTATTTGCAACGCTTGATACATCTGTGCGGCATTTGAAACTTGTTGATAACAAGGAATTTCTATTAACAGATACAGTCGGTTTCGTATCAAAACTTCCGCACCATCTCATCAAAGCCTTTCGTTCGACATTGGAAGAAGCAAGGGGAGCAGATTTACTGTTACACGTTGTCAATGTATCTAATGAAGAATACCGTCATATGATGGACGTAACGAACGAAACGTTGCAAGAAGTAGGCGTTGAAGGAATACCAACGCTTAATATTTACAATAAATCCGATTTAGCAGCTGTACCCTACCCGGTTATAGCTGACGACAATGCATGGATTGCAGCGAAAGACCCAGCTAGTCTTGACCCGCTCGTTGAACTAATTAAGAAAAAGATTTTTGGGCAATACGTTACGTGTAAACTGCTCGTACCGTTTGATCGCGGTGATGTCGTTTCTTATTTGAATGACACGGCCAATGTCAAGACGACAGAATATGAAGAAGAAGGTACAATGATGACTGTTGAGATGAATAGCTCCGAAAGGACAAAATTCGAAGAGTTCATTATAAGCCATTAATAAAAAACGGCTCTAAGTCGAATGTTGGGGTAATGTGATTCACACATCACCCATTATTCTTAAATTCGCAAGGAATATGTTGATTTGCGCTTCAGTCGAATGCTTTCCGAGGGGCGTGCGGTGAGCCAATCGAACCCTAGGTTGTTCGATTGGAAAGCGTCCGGCCGGAACGCAAATCATTGTAATAGAAAGCAATGCAGATTATTAAATTCAACTTATAGAATTGAATCTACCCCCCAACAATTATTATAGAACCTAAAAAACTGCACCGCCGACTCGTAAGTCGGCGGTGCAGTTTTATCTATAAAGAGAAAGGGGGGTGGGATAGTTCTAGTATGCCCGATTCCCGAAATGTTAAACCTCTTGGAATTGAATGTTATGCAAACGTGCGAATAATCCATCCTGTCGCACAAGCTCATCATATTTTCCGTCTTCCGCAATTCCGTCCTCGGTAACGACGATGACGCGATCTGCATCACGGATTGTCGCAAATCGGTGCGCAATGACAAGTGTCGTCCGATTGGCGGCCAATTCGTTCAATGACTGCTGGATGATGCGCTCCGTTTCCGTATCAAGCGCTGAAGTCGCTTCATCCAAAATAAGAATTGGTGGGTTCTTCAAAAACATCCGTGCAATTGCAAGACGCTGTTTTTGGCCACCTGACAACTTCAATCCACGTTCTCCAATCTGCGTTTCATAGCCTTCCGGAAGACTTGCGATGAAGCTTTCAAGATGTGCTTTCTGCGCAGCAGCAATCACATCTTCATCCGTCGCATTCAAGTCGCCGTAAGCGATATTCTCTTTTATCGTCCCGGTGAATAAAAACACATCCTGCTGAACGATACCAATCTGCGAACGCAATGATTGCTGCGTCATATTGCGGATATCGATGCCATCAATGGAGATCGCGCCTCCATTGACATCATAAAATCTCGGGATGAGTGAACAGATTGTCGTTTTCCCCGCGCCTGAAGGACCGACAAACGCGATAGTCTGCCCAGCTTGGATGGATAAATCGATGCCATTCAGCACTTCTTTATGTGAATCATAGCTGAACTGGACATCATCGAAAACGATATCGCCAGTTAGATGCCGTACTTCCATAGCACCTGGTCGATCCTGGATTTCAGGTTCTTCGTCAATCATCTCCTGGAATCGTCTGAAGCCTGCCATCCCTTTAGGATAAAGCTCAAGCAATGCGCTGATCTTATCGACCGGCTTGATAAGAATATTAACGAAGAGGATGAAACCGACAAGCTCACCAGGTGTCAAATTGTCATTGTACGTAAACCATGCACCGACGACTAAAACGACCAATGTGACAAGTCGCGTCATCATATACATGCTCGATGTAGTCCAGGCCATGACGTTATAAGCGACAAGTTTCGCAAGCCGGAATCCGCTATTGTCTTGTTGGAAACGCGTCATTTCAAAGACTTCATTTGTAAAGGATTTGACGACTCGCGCACCTGACACAGAATCCTCCACTCTTGCATTGACGTCAGCTATTTTCACATACATCTTCTGCCAGGCAGCATTCATCTTCTTATTGCAGAAGGCAACGACGATCGCTAGGAACGGAACCATGACTATGGCAATTACAGCGAGCTCAGGATTGATCGTATACATTAGAATGAATGCACCGATAATCGTCATGACAGCGATGAAGGCATCTTCCGGTCCGTGGTGAGCCAGTTCACCAATATCGAATAGATCATTGGATATCCGGCTCATAATATGGCCAGTTTTCGTATTATCGAAGAAGCGGAACGATTGCTTATGAACATGATTGAACAGTTGCTGTCTCATGTCCGTCTCGATATTGATGCCAAGCTTATGCCCCAAATAGCTGACGATATAATGTAACACGGTACTAATCAGATAGACGATCAGCAATAAAATACTGATCGTGACGATTCTGCCCCAGTCACTAGATGGAAGCAGCACATCAATGAACCATTGGACAGCCATCGGAAATGCCAATTCGAGAAGGGCGACGAAAATGGCGCTTGAGAAATCGATGATGAATAAACGTTTGTGCGGTTTATAATAGGAAAAGAATTTTTTTAGCATGGCAAATTGTTCCTTTCAGGTAGTTCCGTCATTATAGCGTACTTTGCTGGAAACAGATACTGCTGATTTTGTTCAAGTATGAGGAAAGACTTACCAAGTAATTATGATAGAAAAGATTCAAATCACATAAAGCGACGTGAAAAGTGGAACTATTTGCGTGTTATCCCGTATGATTAGGAGTAACAAAAATAGGAATACTGAAAGGAAGCGGTTAATTTGAAAAAGTGGCTACAAGGAATAGGTATAGGAGCGCTTGCGCTTGGACTTGCGGCGTGTGGTTCAGCGGCAGAACCGAAAACAGATCCTGAAACAGGTAAGAAAGTAGAAGTTACAAACAAAAGTGATATGACAGCTCAAGAAGTATATAGCAAAGCAATGGAAGTTTCAGCAGAACAGAAGAGTATGCACGCTGTCATGGATATTGAACAGAACATGTCCATTCCGAGCGAGGACATGAATTTGGATTCTAAAATTAAAATGGATATGGATATGATTGTCGATCCAATGGCCCTTCATCAGACGATGAGCATGGACATGGGTGAAATGGGTGCGACAGACATGGAACTGTACATGACTGATGCAGGATTCTTTATGCACGATGCGCAAATGGATCAATGGATTAAAATGCCGAATGACATGTATGAAGAAATGATGGCTAGCATGGGTGGCGAAACAGATCCGACATTGGATTTGCAAATGTTCAAAGACTTCAAAGATGATCTTAAATTTGAACAAACAGATGATGAGTACATTTTGACACTTAACGCATCAGGCGATAAATTGAACAACCTTGTACAAAAATTAATTGGCGATGCAATGCCGATTGAAGGTGCAATGACTGAAGAAGAACAGGAAGTCTATGATAATATGAATGTTAAAAGTTTAGACTTAACGATTTACATTGATAAGAAAACATTCTATACAAACGCATTTGATATGGATATGGATTTGACAATGAAAGTCGAAGAAGAAGAAATGCATATGGTTCAGAAGATGAAGTCAGTCATTACAAAGATCAATGAGATTGATGAAATCGTTGTTCCTAAAGAAGTCCTCGACGAAGCGGTCAGTCTCGAAGACTTGATGGGTGAAGAAGGTTAATCAATTTTAACAGTCGAAAATAAAATAGGTGAATAGAGAAACGGATACCGGTAATTACGGTGTCCGTTTTCTTCATTCTCACTACTATACTTCGCTAATGAACCTCTCATTCTCAATGCGGGAATTTTAAAAAAACTGTCACAATCAGCCGAGAATGCACTTTAGCAACCTCTGAATCGCCTTATCTACAAAGGTTTTGAATGCAATTGATAATCGTTTTCAATTATCAGTTGACACAGTGCACATAACTGCTATAATTGGATTTGCAGCTAATTGATAATGGTTTTCACTAGTGCATTCTCAATTAGAAGCAAATATTCGATATCGGAGTTTTTTCCTTCATGAAGAAACGTTATTTGTTTATTGCATTAATACTATTCTCATTGCTATCGCTTTTTGTAGGAGTGAGTTCAATTAAACCGATGGATCTGCTAGATTTCAAGTCGGAACAGACAGAGATTTTCCTCATCAGCCGGGTTCCAAGACTTGTAGCCATTCTCCTTGCAGGTGCAGGCATGAGTATCGCGGGGCTGATCATGCAACAACTGAGCAGGAACAAATTTGTTTCACCGACGACTGCGGGGACTCTTGACGCCACGCGACTTGGAATTTTAGTGTCGATGTTGCTATTCACTAACGCTTCGACAATCGAGAAGATGGTAGTTGCATTCATATTTGCTCTTGGCGGTACCTTGCTGTTCATGCAAATCTTGGACCGTATTAAGTTTAAGGATGCTATTTTCATCCCACTCGTCGGGCTCATGTTCGGTAATATCCTTTCATCTATCACGACGTTTTTTGCTTACAAGGCGAACGTCATCCAGAATATGTCCGCTTGGCTTCAAGGGGATTTTTCAATGATCATGAAAGGCCGCTATGAGCTTTTATACATAAGCATTCCGGTGCTTATCATCACCTATTTGTACGCGAACCGGTTCACGGTTGCAGGTATGGGTGAAGATTTCTCGAAAAACTTGGGCCTCGCTTATAAACGGATTGTCAATATCGGTTTAATATTGGTGGCTCTCGTAACAACGACTGTCATTTTAACAGTCGGAATGATTCCTTTCCTTGGATTGATCATTCCAAATATCGTCTCTATCTTCCATGGAGATAACTTAAAGAAAACATTGCCGCACACCGCTTTGCTCGGTGCGATTTTCCTGCTTGTCTGTGATATTCTGGGCAGGGTTCTCATCTATCCATATGAAATATCCATCAGTCTGATGGTCGGTGTAATCGGAAGTGGCGTATTCCTCTACTTGTTATTTAGGAGGAAGGCATATGCGTAATTCTACGAAAATGATTATATTGTCGGTCATTGCAATTGGTTTTTGCGGATTATATCTTTTTCATGATTTAAATGGAAGTTTTGATTATGCACTGCCACGACGTGCTATTAAAGTCATTGCTATGGTGCTTACTGGTGTAGCGATTGCGTATTCCACCGTCATATTCCAAACAATTACGCATAATCGGATTTTGACACCGAGTATAATGGGTTTGGATTCGCTGTATCTCTTACTTCAGACGGTTGTCATCTTTTTCCTTGGCTCAGGTCACTTTACGATTGTCAATCGACATGTGAATTTCATTTTGTCCGTTTCGACGATGATTGTATTCGCACTTATTTTGTACCAGCTTCTATTTAAAAGAGGCAGCAGGCCGATTTACTTCCTTCTGCTTGTCGGAATTATCATAGGGACGTTTTTCCAAAGTATCTCGACATTCCTACAAGTGCTCATTGATCCAAATGAATTCCTGCGTGTGCAAGATAAGATGTTCGCGAGTTTTAACAACGTAAGTGGTGAACTTGTTTGGTGGGCACTCGGTATTGTCATCTTGACGTTCGTTGTCGGTTGGAAATACTTTAATGACTTGGATGTGTTATCGCTTGGCAGGGACACGGCCATTAACTTAGGGGTCTCATATGACCGCGTTGTCAAAATGATGCTCGTCATTTCAGCAGTACTTATTTCAGTTTCAACAGCTTTAGTCGGACCGATTACATTTTTCGGTTTGATTGTTGCAAACTTGTCGTACCAATTCTTCAACTCCTATCGGCATATTGTATTAATTGCCGGAGCATCCGTTATGAGTGTCATCGCCCTTGTCGGCGGGCAGTGGGTTGTTGAGCGTATTTTCACGTTCTCCACGACGCTAAGTGTCATCATTAACTTTGTTGGCGGTGTGTACTTCATTTATCTACTATTAAAGGAGAGTCGATCCTCATGATCCAAGTCCGGGAATTATCGAAGTTCTATGGGAAAAAAGTGGTCGTTGAAAAGGTGAACGTTGATATCCATCGAGGTAAAATCACGTCTTTCATCGGTCCGAATGGTGCGGGGAAATCGACCTTGCTTTCTATGGTTAGCCGTCTTGTGGACGCTGATACAGGGGAAGTTCTAGTGGATAATGATCAGGTGAAGAGGATGAAATCCAACGAATTTTCGAAACGGGTTTCGATATTGAAACAATCTAATTTCATGAATGTCCGTCTGACGATTAGGGAATTGGTTTCTTTCGGTAGATTCCCTTATTCGCGCGGTAAACTCAATGCTGAAGACATCCGCATTGTCGAGCAGGCGATGGATTATATGGGTCTGATGGAAATGCAAAATGAATACATGGATGAACTATCAGGTGGACAGCGTCAACGTGCATTCATTGCGATGGTCATCGCGCAGGATACCGATTATATCTTGTTGGATGAACCGTTGAATAACTTGGATATGAAACATTCTGTGCAAATCATGAAGATACTAAGGAGACTAGTTGACGATCTTGGTAAGACAGTCGTCATCGTTCTCCACGACATCAATTTCGCTTCCGTCTACTCCGACCGTATCGTCGCTTTGAAAGAAGGACGTGTCGTCAAAGACGGGCCAACGAACGACATTATCAATTCGGATGCGTTGAGAGAAATTTATGATATGGATATTCCAATCAAACAAATGAATAATTGCCGTATATGTGTGTATTTTAATTCTTGATAGCAAAATAAACGAGCAGTTCACAAAAAAACCTAAAACAAAAGGATGGTTCAAATGAAGAAAATTCCAATGATGCTATTGCTGGCAGCTTTAATGATCGTATTAGCTGCATGTGGCGCAAAAGATAATGACAAAGCGAAAGACGAAGGCACGAATTCATCTACACCTGACGCAAGCGAAACTGCAGAAATGGTTTCAGTTAAACATGAACTGAGTGAAACGCCTGTTGAAGTGCCGAAAAACCCTGAAAAGGTTGTTGTTTTCGATTTCGGTACACTTGATACATTAGACGAATTAGGTGTAGAAGTTGCTGGGTTGCCTAGAGCAACGGTTCCAGGATACCTATCAAAATACGATGATGATAAATATGAAAACCTTGGCAGCTTGAAAGAACCTGATTTTGAAGCTTTGAATGCATTAAAGCCTGATGTGATTTTTATCTCTGGACGTCAATCAGAAATGTACGAAGAGTTCTCTAAAATTGCCCCAACTGTATATGTAGGTTTGGATACTGCTCATTATATGGATTCATTCAAGCACAATGCTGAATTGATGGGTGAAATTTTCGGTAAAGAAGACGAAGTGAAAGCAGAGCTTGAAGAAATTGATGCGAAAATTGCTGAAATCAATGAAAAAGCGACTGATTCCGGTTCGAAAGCGCTTGTTGTTCTAGCGACTGAAGGTAAAGTAAGTGCATATGGTCCGAACTCGCGTTTTGGTTTAGTACATGATGTATTAGGATTTACACCTGCCGATGAAAAGATTGAAGTATCTACACATGGTCAAAATATTTCATTTGAATATATCCTTGAGAAAAATCCTGATGTCTTGTTCGTAATCGATCGCGATGCTGCAATCGGAAATGGTGCGACAGCACAAGGAACAATTGAAAACGATCTTGTTAAGAAGACAGAAGCATTCAAGAACGGTAAAATCGTCTACTTGAACGGGGAGTATTGGTACTTGTCAGGTGGCGGACTTCTTTCTATGAAAGAAATGATCGAAGAGGTTGAAGACGGTCTATAAGAAAAATAAGAGCAAACTTGTCCACTATTAGTGGGCAAGTTCTTTTTTTATGTCAATTTCATGTGCCAAGTTAACAAGGTTGCTAAAAGGATATGGTACGATAAACGTAAAAACAATTGGATGAGGTGAGAGAAATGGGAAAGTCCGTTACGGTAAAAGCGTTGACAGTGGAAATGGCGATTGAGCAAGCACTTGCGGAATTGGGTGCGACGATTGAAGAAGTCCAGGTTGAAGTGATAGAGCAAAATGGAAAAAGCATGTACGGACTGAAATCGAAATTAGCAGTAGTGAATGTGACGATGCTCAAAGTTCTAGTACCTGAACAAGGTGAACCTGTTGATTCGCTCGCAAATGGGGCTAGGATAATTGGTAAGCGTGTAGAAGTTGTCCTATCGACGGATGCTTTTCCGATGATCGAGCCCGGATCCAATGTAAAAGTACTCATTAATGGAAGAGAAGCGGTTGGTAAAATGCATGTGTCACATGAAGATGATATAAGAATTCGAGTCTCGGACGAAATTATACCTCCGCATTTTTCCATTAGACTTATCGAACAAGATATCATTGCCATGCTGAACATTGAACCTGGGAGAAGAATTAAACGCACGATACAGAATACCGGATTTCAGGATGTGTTGTTCATCGAAGCTGATGAACTTGTGGAGCCTTATATGTCGCTAACAGTGGAAGACATCGTCAAGGAACTGGCTGAGCTTGGCATAAGCGAGCGGATAGATTATTCGGTAATAGAAGAAGCTGTTCGTTCTCTCGCTCCTTTTGAAGCGATTATTGCAAAAGGACAATGGCCGGTTGAAGGATTCAATGGAGATCTTTATTTGCACGCAAGGGGTAAGGATTTTAGTTTAAATGAAAAGGGAAAAGTCGATTTTAGGGAAATGAATCCGATTGAATCTGTGCATGAAAACGAGCTCATTGCCACATATTTACCGCCAGTTCAAGGGGTGGATGGGATGGATCTTTTCGGCAGGCCCGTGCGAACAAAACCGGTCGGCGGACTGGAAATCAGACTTGGAGATCAGGTAGAGATGCGGGGCAATGAAATATATGCTCTCTCAAGTGGCCGTGCTATTCTGGAAAAACATGGATCGATTATGAAGATTGATGTAAATAGTGAGTTTGTTCATGACGGTGACGTTGATTTGAACAGTGGTAATATACGCTTTAAAGGGGATGTCAGGATTGGCGGTAATGTTGAGAACTCCATGTTCGTTGGTGCGACAGGAAGAGTGACTGTCGGTGGCACTGTCAGGAAGGCTGTCGTGGAGTCGGGCAAATCCGCTTGCTTCGAAGGTAATGTCTTCTCGTCGACGGTTTCTGTAGGGATGCAGGAAGTGTTAGAAGACGAGTTGGTCGCTCTGTTGCATGAATTGCTCTTCTACTTGGAACAGGTACAGGCGACGATTTTGCAAATCATTCATATTCGGGGAGTCGACCCTGAAGAAATGGATGCTGGTGAATTGAAAGAGCTTGTGCGAGTCATTTTAAAGGAGAAGTACCTAGATTATCAGCAGAGTAAAAAAGATTTTATCCAAAAAGTGATAGATCATTCCGATCAGTTGTCTCCTGAATGGTTGCGTGTGAGTGATAGAATGGATTGCCTATTCACAGATACTTCATTGACAATCGTCAAAAATGCACATGATTTCTCGCATCTGTTGGCAGACGCCCGGAAACTGATCGAACAATATGCAGACAGCAGCCAAAGCGATCAGCCTGTAATCAAATTGCCCTATGCCATTAATAGTATATTATCGTGCAGCGGTACAATTGAAGTGACTAAAAAAGGCTTATCAAACTGTATTGTTGATGCAAAAAACAAAGTTTTCGTGGAAGGAAGCTGCAGGGGTGGTGAAATCACGGGGCTTGAGAAAGTATCCATTCAGGAAACGGGCTCTGTAAATAGTGTGAAGACTATTATTAAGACCGCATTAGACGGAGTTATTTCGATCGGGCTAGCAAGGTCTGGCACGGAAATCTGGGTCGGAGAATCAATTTATTATTTTGATACGGATAAATTGGGTGTCCATGCAAGGCTGGTACATGGTGAACTAAAGATTGATTAAAAAAAGATTGTCCAAATTGGGTTGCTCGGAGTATAATGACAAGTGTCAAGACACTTGATAATTTACAGCGAAGGGTAGTCAAATTGTGAGTAAACAAAAACCTACTATATCACGTAATAAATTACTTGCTATATCAGGCACAGGATGGATGTTCGATGCGATGGACGTAGGCATCCTATCCTTTGTTATCGCGGCCATATCAGTTGAATGGCATTTGAATCCTACGCAAATGGGTTGGATTGGTAGCGTCAACTCGATTGGTATGGCGTTCGGCGCGTTAGGATTCGGGTTGCTTGCAGATCGTATCGGAAGGAAGAATGTTTTCATGCTGACGCTTGTCCTGTTTTCGCTGGCAAGCGGTTTATCAGCATTTACGACAACGTTGACCGCGTTCCTCATTTTGCGATTTTTCGTTGGTGCAGGGCTTGGAGGAGAACTTCCGGTTGCATCTACACTCGTATCTGAAAGTGTGTCTGCAAAAGAACGGGGACGGGTCGTCGTATTGCTTGAAAGCTTCTGGGCTGCTGGCTGGCTCATCGCTGCATTGATCGCTTATTTCATCATTCCGGAGTATGGCTGGAGAATCGCTCTTATCATCACGGCGTTACCTGCATTTTATGCAATATACTTACGTCGCAATCTGCCAGATTCACCAAAATTCGAAGCAGATGGAAAGCCGAAACAATCTCTCGGCGCAAAAATGAAACTCATCTGGTCCAAACCGTATGCACGCAGGACAACGATGCTCTGGATCGTCTGGTTCACAGTCGTTTTTTCTTACTACGGTATGTTTCTTTGGTTGCCAAGTGTCATGGTCATGAAAGGGTTCGATATGATACATAGTTTTAAATACGTACTCATTATGACACTTGCGCAACTGCCGGGCTATTTTACAGCTGCTTGGTTAATTGAAAGAGCTGGTAGGAAATTTGTGCTTGCTACATATCTCATTGGAACTGCTGCCAGTGCACTTGCATTCGGTAATGCAGATACGTTGACAACGTTGCTCATCTCGGGTGCATTGCTCTCCTTTTTCAATCTAGGCGCTTGGGGCGCGCTGTACGCCTATTCACCGGAACAATACCCGACATCAGTGCGCGCGACAGGCTCTGGCATGGCGGCGGCAGTTGGAAGGGTTGGCGGAATTTTCGGCCCTTTGCTAGTCGGCTCACTGCTTGCTGCGGGACATGGATTCGAATTGGTCTTCGGTATCTTCTGCGGGGCGATTATTATAGGAGTCATCGCAGTCATCGCACTTGGAACAGAAACGAAACAGTTGGAATTGGAATGAAAGACGGAGGCTGCTTTTTACAAGCAGTCCCTTTTTCTTTTTTAGCAAAAGATAAATTAAGTAGTTTATGTAAGGGGAAATAAGGGAATAAGAAGTATCGTGCCAAGAATAAAGAAGATAGGTTAAATTACATAGATTATGAGTCGAATGAGGTAAGATTCAAGAAGACACAGGCAATTCATTGAAATTTAATACATCTTTCATTATAGTTGTAACTTGGTAAAAGATAGAATAGGAGAGATGACTAAATGACATCCAAACTGAAGTTTTTATTGCTCGGCATGTTACTAGTTTTAGGGCTTGCTGCATGCGGAAATGAAAAAGAAGATCAACAGGCGGATACGTCAAAAGAAGACAATGCGGTAACAGGTGAGACTGAATCAACTGATGAGGCCGATGAAGCTGATGATAGCGACAAAGCGGAAACCAATGCTAGCCTATTGAACGATAAAACGATTGGTTTTTCTTTAGATGAATTTAAAGAACGTTTCAACGAAAATGCAAAGAACAACAATCTTGATATGGCAATTGGAGACTATGAATGGAAAGAATATGACGAAACCTCCGAGTTGGTAACCGTTGAAGTGTATGAGGATATGGACTTCAATGCGATGCGTGTTAAAGACGAGGAGCATGTGAAAATGGTTCATCTAGAAATAGATGGAGCTGAATCACGGGAAACTGCGTATGCGCTTATACAGACAATGATTGAGTCAGTCGATAACGAAATGACTGAAGCCGACGCGAAAAGCATAATGGCTGAACTGAAATTGGATGATGTCACAGTAGACGGTGACGGTTCTGAACGCTATTATAGTAAAAACGGGCTCATTTATCTGCTAATGGATGATCCTGATAATTGGATAGAATTTGGAATTGCAAATGAAAACGATCCTGATCTAGATTTAGAATAAGAAAATAGTAAATAACTGCTGACGCCTATTTTTAAGGGGTCAGTTTTTTTGTTGTAAACAGGGAGAATCGCTCAATATCCCCCGTGCAGCGCTCAATCGGCATGAAGAATCGCTCAATGTCCCCCGTGTAGCGCTCAATTGGCATGAAGAATCGCTCAATATCCCCCGTGCAGCGCTCAATTGGCATGGAGAATCGCTCAATGTCCCCCGTGTAGCGCTCAATTGGCATGGAGAATCGCTCAATATACCCCAGGAACCGCTCAAATACTTGAAACTTACTAACACCTTCGATCGTAATACTAGTATCATTAGGGGGTGGCTAAATGTCTATTCGAAACTTTAACGTCAGTCTATCGCCGGAAGACGCGGCGAATAGAATTCAATCGGAAATTATTAACGGAAGCATCAGTGGAACGTTGGTTGACCATTATGTGAGGAATGCTGGAACAACAGAAATGCATGTCATTATTATGGAAAAGTATTATATGCGATCTAATAACCGGGCATCCGTCACGTCGACAATTGACAATTTTGACGGTGTGACACGTGTCCATGTTGTGGCAGCAGGAAGTTCGGAAGGTGTGTTTTTCCGTTTTGACTGGGGAGCTGGGAGCAATTTTGCCAATAGTGTTGAATGGGCTTTGAAAGACCATATTATTGAAGGTGAATAATATTGATTGGCTTAAAGGTTGTCCGACTAGAAAAATGGGAACCTCTTCTGTATGAAACAATGAACGTGCTGCAAGGCTGAAAGGGAGTGATTCTGTGTTTCGTATACCTGAAATGATTGCGCAACTAGGTAAGGAACGAATTGAAGGCTTTCCTGTGGAAGGATTCATTTACGGGGAAGGACCGCAAAAACCCGAATTGATGTTAATCGGAGAAGCGCCGGGAGAGTTTGAACTGGTTGATGGCATCCCTTTTATTGGCCGCGCCGGAAAAGAGCTAATGAAGTCACTTGAAACAATCGGTTTATCACGGGAAGACGTTTATATAACAAGTGCTGTTCGAAGCAGACCGTATAGATGGGGAGAGAAGCGCGAACGTGACGGAACTTTGACGACTCGGAAATACAATCGACCGCCGACCCGTCAAGAAATTCTAGCGCACGCACCTGTGTTGGATTATGAAATTGCTAACGTCAAACCAAAGCTGATTGTCACGCTTGGCAATGTCGGTTTGCAACGTCTACTCGGTAAAGAAGCGAAAATAACAGAACTGCATGGGCAATTGCTAGAACGACCTGTGCAATACTTGCAGGGGCTGGATGACAAAACTTTTGAATGGACAGAACAACATTACCGTATTGTGCCGACATTTCATCCGGCTTCGATCTTTTATCGTCCGTCTCATAGGCCTAATCTTGATGCGAATTGGTTGGCAATCGGAGAAATCTTGAAGCGGATGAAGGAAGAAGAGAATGAATGAGTATAAGCGGATACTTATAGTTGGATGCAGTGGAGCAGGGAAATCGACGCTTTCGGTTAAGTTGGCAGACATGCTCGATTTACCTGTCGTGCATCTTGACGCCCTTTTTTGGAATGAAGGATGGATGCCTACTCCGAAAACGGAATTCCGAGAGAAGCTTCAACAAGCACTTGAAGAACCTGAATGGATTATTGATGGGAATTTTAACTCGACGATGGAGATGCGTGCAACATATGCAGACCTCGTCATCTTCCTCGATTTCCCAAACTGGCTTTGCCTTTCAAGAGTGCTCAAACGTGTGTGGACCTATAAGGGGACGACACGTCCAGATATGGCAGAGGGCTGTTCGGAAAAGGTTGATTGGGAGTTTGCCAAATTCATTTGGACGTATTCAAAGAAGAAGCGTCCTGGAGTTTTGGAATTGCTTGAAAGAGTGAAAGCGGAAGTGGTCATTCTAAAATCACCGAGAGAAGTTGAAGAATTGGTGAGAAGAATAGAAAGCAGGTGAAGAAATGAAAAGCGAAGTGAAAACAAAAGGGTCGTTGAAGGAATTCATCACATTATTGAAGCAACTGACATGGCCTAAAGGAATAACGATTATTGCACTCGTGCTGTCTCTATTCTCGACTGTTGCGAGTTTGGCGATCCCTCTTGTGACAAAGCAATTAGTGGATTCACTGACAGAAGCCTCCTTCAGCTGGAAAACTGGTGTATTTCTGTTCACCGTTTTCGTCGTGCAAGCTGTGCTTGGGGGAGTGTCTCTGTATTTATTAGCCTACATAGGGGAAACGATTGTTGCTGATTTGCGGACAAAACTATGGGCGAAAATTCTCAGGCTGCCAGTTTCCTATTACGATGACAACGAAACCGGTGAGACAATGAGCCGGATTACACAAGACACGACGATGCTGAAACAGCTTGTATCGGATCATCTTGTATCGTTCATTGCGGGCATCATTTCGATTATTGGTGCGATTGCCATTTTGCTTTATTTGGATTGGAAAATGACATTGATCATGCTTATTAGCATTCCAATCAGTTTTGCAATCATCATGCCGCTTGGTCGGATCATGCATAAAATTGCAAGAGCGACACAAGCGGAGATGGCGAAATTCTCGGGTCACTTAGGCCGTGTCCTAGGTGATATCCGTTTAGTGAAAGCGTATCGTGCGGAGCCTAATGAAGGAGCGCAAGGAGAGAAAGCGATCCGGTCCCTGTTTTCATATGGCTTGAAAGAGGCGCGTGTGCAAGCATTCATATCGCCAGTCATGACACTCGTGATGATGAGCATTCTCGTCGTCATCCTAGGGTATGGCGGTGCGCAAGTGGCTAAAAAAGAATTAAGCGCAGGAACACTTGTCGCAATCATCTTCCTCATGTTTCAAATTATTCTTCCATTTGCTCGGATGGCCCAAGTGTTTACGATATTCCAAAAAGCGGTCGGTGCGACGGAGAGGATTCAAGAGATTCTCGGAATGGATAGTGAGAAAGCGGAGGGTGATTCTATCGTACCTAAAGGCGGATTGCGTTTTGAGTCAGTCGGTTTCGCTTATGAAACTGGCAAACAAGTGTTAGAAGACGTATCGTTCCAGGCTTCCCCAGGGACGGTTACGGCTTTTGTTGGACCAAGCGGCGGCGGGAAGACGACGATATTCTCGCTGATTGAACGGTTTTACACAGCGACTGCAGGAAACTTATACATCGGGCCGACGCCAATTCAAGATATCGCATTATCCGGCTGGCGTAAACGGATTGGGTATGTCTCTCAAGAAAGCCCGTTATTGAGTGGAACGATTGTCGACAATATCGCATATGGACTGGATATACGTCCTTCAATGGATGAGGTGCGGGCAGCTGCACAGGCGGCGAATGCACTAGGATTTATTGAAGAGATGTCTGATGGCTTTGAGACGCTCGTCGGTGAACGGGGCATGAAACTTTCGGGTGGACAACGACAGCGAATTGCGATTGCTCGTGCCTTGTTGCATGACCCGGAGATCTTATTGCTCGATGAAGCGACATCGAATCTGGATAGCGGATCAGAAACACATGTGCAAGAAGCTTTGCAACGGTTGATGGAAGGCCGAACGACGCTCATTATCGCGCATCGATTGTCGACGGTTGTTGATGCTGACCAGCTCATCTTTTTGGAAGCGGGTCGTATAACGGGAATCGGAACGCATAGTGAATTGTTCCGGTCTCATGCGTTGTATAGGGAGTTTGCGCAAGGGCAAGGATTATCATGAAAAGATCGGAGAGGGGAGCCCTTCTCCGTTTTTTATTTGTCAGTAAATGGGCGAGCGATGATAGAAGTGTGTTAAGCGGTGATAACGCAGAAATCCACCTTTCCATTCAGCATATTTCTTGAGTATGCAGCTACCTTTCACGATAATAAAGATACTAATTTGACAGGATGGAGGGGAGCGGATGTATACACCAATAGCCCAAACCTTTTTTGAAGCGCCTGTGCTCGAGCTTGCTGAAAAACTGGTCGGTCAATATATTGTGCATGAGACGCCAGACGGGGTCATTGTCTGCAAGATTGTGGAAACGGAAGCGTATCACGGAGCGGAAGATCAAGCAGCACACAGTTTCGGCAACAGGCGAACGAAGCGGACTGCGGTTATGTTTAATGAGCCGGGCCTTGTCTATACATACCAGATGCATACACACACATTGATGAACGTGACGAGCGGACCTGTTGGCACTCCACACGCAATTCTCATTCGAGGCGCAGAACCTGTTGGAGGATTAGAGCTGATGCAGCAGAACCGTGGTGAACATTTGAAGATGAGAGATTGGACGAACGGTCCGGGAAAACTTTCGAAGGCGCTCGGCGTGACGATGAAGTATTATGGACATCGCTGGACAGAAGTGCCGCTGTTCATAGCTGAAGGGCCTGGAGCGAAAGAAGTTGAAACAGGGCCGCGTGTGGGCATCGGTAATTCGGGGGAAGCGGTCCATTATCCATGGCGGTTCTTTGAAAAGGATAATCCGTATGTCTCTAAATACCGACTATAGGTTTAATCGAACATGACGGTGGAATAGTAAGAGTGGATACAAATTGGAAAGGATGAATAGTACAATGGCTAAAATTGCTACAGTAATCACGAATCTATTCGAAGACTCTGAGTACACAGATCCCGCAAAAGCGTTTAAGGAAGCCGGTCATGAAGTGGTGACAATTGAGAAAGAAGCGGGTACCGAAGTAAAAGGTAAGAGTGAAAATACGGTCGTCAAAATCGACAAAAGCATAGATGAAGTGAATGCCGATGATTTTGATGCATTATTCATTCCAGGCGGTTTTTCACCTGACCAACTCCGTGCTGATGAGCGTTTTGTAGACTTCACGAAGAAGTTCATGGATGCAAAGAAACCGGTATTTGCAATCTGTCATGGACCGCAACTTCTCATTACAGCGAAAACACTTGAAGGTCGTGATGCGACTGGCTTTAAATCTATCCGTGTGGACATGGAGTATGCAGGGGCTAAGTTCGCTGACAAAGAAGTTGTCGTCTGTCAAAACCAGCTTGTAACGAGCCGTATGCCGGACGACCTTCCTGCTTTTATAAGGGAATCCAACAAGCTTTTGGAAGCCCGGAAATAAAGTGAGAAAGAATGGCTGTCTCCTTTTTGGGGGCAGCTATTTTCATTTAATTATTCTCTCATAAATACGAGATTAACAGACAATGTCTTGATATGGATAAACATGCATGTTAAATTAGTACAGGGTTACCATTTGCGTGTTGAAAATTCATATTATTTCATAAATATGCAAAGGTGTTTCCAATGACTACATAGGGGGAGAAAGTCCATGAAAAAGATTCTTAAAATGGGAAGCGCTTTCATCGGAATCATTGTCGGTGCAGGTTTTGCTTCAGGTGCGGAAATCCTTCAATACTTTACAGCATTCGGGTATATGGGGATTGTCGCGGCAATCATTTCAACAGCATTATTTGCATACATAGGCATGGCATTAACGAGATTGGGAAGTAGATTACGAACGACTTCACATAAAGATGTCATCTATACAATCAGCGGTCGCTTCCTCGGGGTGATTATTGATATTATCATCATTATTACATTATTCGGCGTAGGCACGGTCATGATCGCTGGAGCAGGATCGAATTTGGAACAGCAATTCGGTTTGCCATCCTATATCGGTAGTGGTTTGATGATTATTCTTGTATTCGCAACAATTTTACTGAATGTTGATAAAGTGGTTGGGGTTATCGGTAGTATTACACCATTCCTTATTCTTGCAGTAATTGGCGTGTCCATCTATTGTTTATTTACGATGGATCAAACGTTTGCAGAGTTGAATCCAATTGCGAATGCAGTGGAAACTACATTACCAAACTGGTTCATATCAGCTTTCAACTATGTGTCATTTAACATAGCAGTAGGAGCTTCAATGTCACTTGTCATGGGGGGAGCAGAAAAGGACGAGAGAACTGCTGCACTTGGTGGATTAGTTGGTGGTCTAGGACTCGGAATTATGATTCTGTTAAGCCACTTGGCAATCTTCTCGAAAATAGATGTCGTCAAAGATGCAGATCTACCGATGCTTGCAATCATTAATGACATTTCGCCAATTCTCGCAATAATGATGGCGTTCGTGTTGTACGGAATGATCTTCAATACAGCTGTCAGTATGTTTTATGCATTCGGCGCTCGTTTTGTAACAATCGGAACGAAGAATTTCAAAGGATTTGTCTTGATAACGTTACTTATTGGATTCGGATTAAGCTTCTTCGGATTTAAAAACTTGGTCGCTCATTTATATCCGTATATCGGTTATATGGGGCTATTACTATCAGCTGTATTAATATATGCGTCCATCAAGTTGCCGGCAAAAGTTGCTCGCTAAGCTTGTCAAATAAAAATACTAGACTGCTACTTGCAAATTGCTGTAGCAGTCTATTTTTGTCGGATTTTTGACGAAGAATGAAAGGAATCGGTACATCAGAAGGCATCTAAGGTTGTCATCTTCATTGGTACGATGGTTTAATAAAAGAAGTAAGTGAGGAAGGAATGAAGGACTTGATTCACTATCGGACGTATCTGAAGCAAGAAGGTTTACCTTGGGTTACATTCATACATGGTGCCGGTGGGAGCTCTTCTATTTGGTTTAAACAAATTCGCGAATACCGTAAGCATTACAATATATTGTTAGTAGATTTGCGCGGCCATGGAAAGTCGGAGAAAGGTAACTGGGAAAAAGGCGATAGTTTTTCAGATATTGCGAAAGATGTCGTCGAAGTTCTCGATACACTTGAAATCCCGCAAACACATGTTGTCGGTATGTCGCTCGGTACAATTGTTGCGCAAACGATGGCTGATAACCATCCCGATCGTGTAAAGTCGCTCGTTCTTGGAGGAGCGATCATCCGACTTGATATCCGTACGAAATTCTTATTGTTCGTCGGACATGTTTCAAAGAAAATTGTTCCGTATATGTTGCTATACAAACTGTTGGCGTACATTGTCATGCCTCAGAAAAAGCATGAAGAATCCCGTATGGTTTTCGTTAATGAAGCGAAGAAGATGTGTCAGAAAGAGTTTGTTAAATGGTTTTCATTGACACAGTTAATCAATCCCTATTTATCACGACTACAAATATCGACGACGTCCATTCCGACGTTGTTTCTGATGGGTGATGAAGACTATCTGTTCATCCCGCCGGTTGAGAAAGTTGTGAAAGACATAGCGACGTTTGAAATGATTACGATTAAAGATTCGGGACATGTATGTAACATCGATCAACCGGATGAGTTTAACCGGCTGTCCATCAATTATATCGCTCGTATTGAACGTCAAAACGCAGCCATCCTTGTTTAAGGGAGGCTGCGTTTTTGGTTTTATTAAACCTGAACTAATTCAAGTTGTTCGGCCGGACCGAAGAATTCAAAGTGGATTTTCTCGTTAGCAACGCCATTTTTATGCAATGCGGATACGACTGCTTGCATGAACGGTGTTGGCCCACATACATACACGTCGCTGCCTTTTAAGACATGTTCAGCTAAGAAATCAGCTGTGATGAAACCATCGCCTTCTTCTGAAAAAAGTGCTTTATACGTTGAATTTGACAATTTTTCATTAATATCATTTAAGACGTTATGAAATGCCTGATGGCTGCGTGTACGTGCAGAGTGCAAGAACGCAACCGGACGATTCGGTGTTTCGTTTGCAATTGTTTCGTACATTGCCATCATAGGCGTGATTCCAACTCCACCACTGATTAACGTTACAGGAGTTTCGCTGTCAGTATCCAAGAAGAAATCGCCTGCGGGAGCACTCAATTCAACTGTATCACCGACATTAAGATTTTTATGAATATGAACAGAAGCTTTACCGTTAGGCATGCACTCATCTTCACGTTTTACCGAAATACGGAATGTATCGTTACCGGGCGCTTGAGATAAGCTATATTGACGATTGATCATATATTCATCTCCAGGGATCTGGAAACGGATTGTAATGTATTGCCCAGGTTTGTAAGAAGGAAGTTTCTTTCCGTCAACGGGTTTGAAATAGAATGACGTGATGACGTCGCTCTCTTGAACCTTTTCGACAATAGTGAAGTCCTTGAAAGTTCTCCAACCTTCATTTTCCGCTTCGACTGTGTCATACATATCCTTTTCTACGCCGATGAATGCATCAGCAATGACGCCGTAAGCTTCTCCCCATGCTGTGATTATTTCAGGAGTTGCCGCGTCACCAAGCACTTCTTTGATTGCACCAAGAAGATGGTAGCCGACAATCGGATAATGTTCTGGCAAGATACCGAGTGAACGGTGTTTGTGTGAAATCTGGATGACTGCCGGCAAGATGGCACCCAGATTATCGATGTTCGCTGCAGCTGCATATACGGCATTTGCAAGTGCTGTCTGTTGACGACCTCTAGATTGGTTAGCGTGGTTGAAAATATTTAATAACTCTGGGTGGGCTTCGAACATGTTTTTATAGAAGACTGTTGTAATTGTTTTTCCGTGTTGTTCAAGAACAGGTACTGTAGATTTTACGATATCGATTGTTTGTTGAGATAGCATGTGATGCACAACCTTTCTTGTTTTGTTAATTCCACAATAAACGATAAAACGGTTTAAAGATATATTTTAAATGCATCTTTATAAAGTGTTTAAACTTTAGACACATTTCTTTCACGATACGGACATAATCGCTATAATAGGTTGTGAATGGCGGTGGGAATTATGCGGCTAACTTTATATACAGATTTTTCATTACGCGTGCTGATCTATTTGGGTGCGAAAGATATAGGCGAATTGTCGACAATCCAGGAGATTTCCGACCGTTATGAAATCTCTAAAAACCATTTGACGAAAGTTGTCCATGAACTAGGGAAGATGGGGATTGTCGAAACGGTGCGTGGAAGAGGCGGAGGCATCCGTTTGAAAAAGAAGCCTGAAGAGATAAATGTTGGAGAGCTTGTACGCAGGACAGAAGATGATTTTTATCTCGTCGAATGTTTTCGTCCTGGTGATAATCATTGTATCTTGACAAGTGCATGCAGGTTGAAAGGCGTTCTGCATGAAGCTTTGCTAGCGTATCTTGCTGTATTGGACAAATACACGATCCAAGATTTCATTGTGAATAAAGAGGAACTTGAAGCCATTCTGTTCAATGACCCTTTATGATAGAATAAATAGGAATATAGATACCAACAGGAGGATATACCAATGGGTAAAGTTTTAGTTTTTGGACATAAAAATCCTGATACCGATTCCATAACTTCGGCTATCAGCTATGCTTATTTGAAAAAACAGATCGGAATGGATGCAGAAGCTGTCCGTCTCGGATCGATTTCCGGAGAAACTGCATTTGCACTTGGCCAGTTCGGATTCGAGGCACCACGACTAATTGAAAAAGCAGCAGATGAGGCGCAGCAAGTCATTCTTGTCGATCATAATGAAAAGCAACAGAGTGTAGATGATCTTGATGATGTACAAGTAATTGAAGTTGTTGACCATCATCGAATTGCCAACTTCCAGACGGCAGATCCACTTTACTATCGTGCGGAGCCTGTTGGATGTACGGCTACGATTTTAAAGAAGTTGTATAAAGAGCATGATGTGGAGATTCCAAAAGAAATCGCGGGACTCATGTTGTCGGCGATCATTTCAGATTCACTTTTGTTCAAATCACCGACTTTTACGGAAGAAGACCGTAAAGCGGCCGAAGAGTTGGCGGTCATCGCAGAAGTGGATGCGGAAAGTTATGGCCTTGACATGTTGAAGGCTGGCGCGGATTTGAGTGGGAAATCTCTTGAAGAGCTTGTGACGCTGGATGCGAAGGAATTTACGATTGGTGATGCGAAAATTGAAATCGCGCAAGTGAATGCGATTGAAGTGAATGACGTGCTTGAACGTCAAGTGGAGCTTGAAGTGTTGCTCAACAGCATTATTGAAGAGAAGGATTTGCAACTGTTCTTGTTTGTTGTGACAGATATTCTGAATAACGATTCGACTGTTATCGCACTCGGACAAGCGGCAGATCGTGCTTGTGCTGCCTTTAATGTAGGTTTGACGGATAATCGAGGCGTATTTAAAGGTGTCGTTTCACGTAAAAAGCAAATTGTTCCGATTTTGACAGAAGCGCTTAAGTGAATAGTTGAACAGGGCCGTGCATATTGTATGCACGGCCTGTTTTTTTGGTGAATGCGTCGATATTGAGCGGTAAAGCATTGACATTGAGCGTTTCGCGTGCGCTATTGAGCGGTGATGGAGTGACATTGATGTTTCACGTTCGCTATTGAGCGGTGATGGATTGACATTGAGCGTTTCGCGTGCGCTATTGAGCGGTGATGGAGTGACATTGAGCGTTCCACGTTCGCTATTGAGCGGTGATGGATTGCTATTGAGCGTTCCACGCGCGCTATTGAGCGGTTGCATACGGTTTAATTCAAATCCAGCGGTTTTCTCGCAGGTCCTTCAAGTACCGAGCCGTCACTTCGGAATCGTGAGCCGTGGCACGGGCAGTCCCATGTCTGGTCAGCTTCATTCCAACGTGTCCGGCATCCCATATGTGTACAAATCGGTGAATCGGTACGTGTAATGTGTCCGCCCGTGAATTCTTTCAATACGAGCCCTGTGTTGCGCAACGCCTGCAACAGAAATGATCCGAATCCGGTGCGGTCCGGTGCGTATAAGGCGATGGCTTTATTTTCTCGACCGACAATTTGATCACTGATGATGCGTGCGCTAGCGATGGAATTCGTCAAGCCCCATTTCCGATATCCCGTACTAATGAAGACATAAGGCATACTCGATGAGATGATGCCCGCATAAGGGATGAGGTCTGGTGTAGAAGGATCTTGGGCAGACCATCTATAGTCGAATGGTTCAAGTTGATAGATGTCCTTTAATTCTTTCGATAGTTTTTCGTAGTGGATATGCGTCTCTTTTTCCATCCCAGCAACATGAGCTTCGCCAGACAGTAAAAAATGAGTCTTCCCATCAATGAACACCGTCCGTACAGAACGTTTTGGTTTATCCACTGAAATGTATTGTCCTTGCAAGGGCATATTTGCCGGTGCTGAAACGATATAAGATCGATTCACACTTAACTTTAGAATTTGTAGTCCTCGTAAAGCCTCGATGGGATAATGCGTACATAAGATCAGATTACGGAATTGGATTTCGTGTTGACGAGATGTTTGCAACAATCGTTTTTTCAAGTCCATCAGCTGGACGTCTGTCTGCTCGAAAATGCGTGCGCCTGCTTTCACAGCGAGTTCAGCCAAGTGCTGACCAAAACGAACAGGATGGATTTGGGCTTGATGGGGAATCGTCAAAATAGCCTCTGTCTTTAACGGCAATTCGCTACTCCGTCCTAGCTCTCCTGGTATTCGTAAAGCATCATATGCTTGCTTTTCCGCCTTCAATTGTTCCGTCCCATAGCGAGATTGAGAGAACATGATGGAATCAGCGTTGCGTAATTCATCACCCTCAGCAAATGTCCTCCCGAACTCCATCGCTTTTCGGTTCACTTCATAATAGAGTTTCGCATTATCGTGGCCGAATTGTTTAATCAAATCCGCGTAAACGAGGTCGTGTTGGACTGTCAGTTTGCCAGTTGAATTGCCTGTAGCTCCCGAAAGGATCGAGTCTTTTTCCAACAGAATGACATCGACTCCCTCTTTAGCAAGAAAGTACGCATTGGCAATTCCGCTTAGTCCACCGCCAATTATGCACACATCGCACGCCACATCCCCTTCCAAAGGGGGAAAGGCCTTCTTTTTGTAAGCCGTTTGCAGCCAGAGTGAATTATTCATCGTCAATCCTCCATATAATTGTCTATATAACCAGTAGTAGGCATATTCATTGTTGCCAAGTTGGAAGGAATCTAAAATAGAGGAAGAGAGGTGGGCGTTAAAATGAAAATTGAAATTTGGTCAGATTATGTATGTCCGTTCTGTTATATCGGAAAAAGAAGATTGGAAGAGGCACTTTCGTCAACAGGTTTGACGGATAAAGCAGAAATTGTTTTCAAAGCTTATCAGCTGGATCCAAACACGCCAATTGATACAAAAGCATTATCGCTTGATGGATTAGCGAAGAAATTCAATGTCGGACTTGATGAAGCAAAAAACATGATGACGAACGTTGCAGAACAGGCGAAGACAGTCGGTCTTAACTACAATATTGACGAAATGAGATCGGCGAACACGTTCAATGCACACAGACTTGCCAAGCTTGCAGAACAAGTTGGGAAAGCGGCAGCTGTTTCAGAACGATTGATGGAAGGCTCTTTCATTAAAGGAGAAGCTCTGGGCGAAGAAGAAACATTGCTGCGTATTGCTGATGAAACAGGCATCTCTCGCGAACGCGCGACAGAAATGCTGTCCTCCGATGAGTTTTCTGATGATGTCCGCAATGACATTACAGAAGCTGGCCAAATCGGTGTGCAAGGTGTACCGTTCTTCGTCATCAATCGTAAATACGCAATTTCAGGAGCACAGTCATCTGAAGTCTTTGCTGAGGCATTGGAAAAAGTGGCAAAGGAAGAGGGCCTTCAACCCCAATTGAAAATATTAAGTAGCGATGGCAATGGTGTATGCAAAGATGATCAATGTGATTTCTGAATGAAAAATAATAATAGGCGAGCGGCTCATTTATGTCGATAATAGCTCGTTTCGAATGATTATGACTGTCCATGCTCTTAATAAGGCAAGGACAGTCTTTTTCTCGGCTTTCAGAAGGCTGAGGGACAAATAAAACGGGTTAACGAAGAATAATCGCTTGTCAAAAAAGCAGATTGCAAGCATACTTATAGGAGTGAAAGGATTTTCTGCTCGCTTGAAAAAAATGCTTTACAACAGAAAATCGAATGGATATACCTTGTTAGGCAAGGGAATGCCCCCTGGATGAAAGGCATCAAACTGCCATGTCGTGTCAGGATTTTACTAACTCGAAAGGATTGTGTTTTGATGTCAAAGTATCTTTGGCTTGAAGATCTAAAGCATAAAGTAAAAATTGGTGATGTACTTATAGACGAACCGTTGAATAGATATACTAAAACTAAACTTGGTGGCTCTGCTGATGTGTTGGTCATCCCTGGAACAATGAGTGAAATGGAAAGCACTGTACGCTATTCGAATCAGCATAATATACCTCTTCTTTTACTTGGCAATGGCTCCAATATGGTTGTGAGGGATGGCGGGGTAAGAGGCATTGTCCTGCACCTGTCGAAACTTGATAAAATCATAATAGACGGCACAAATGTTCATGCGGAATCGGGTGCTCATATTATAGATGTTTCAAAACATGCTGCGAAGGCAGGTTTAACAGGACTTGAATTTGCATGCGGGATTCCCGGAAGCATTGGTGGCGCAATGGCGATGAATGCAGGTGCTTATGGTGGAGAAATTAAAGATATTATCGTGCAGGCTACCGTCATGGATCGAAGCGGCAAGGTTTTCATTTTGGCAAAAGACGAATTGGAATTAGGGTATCGAAAAAGCATTATCGCTAAAGAAGGTTATTATGTACTTTCTGCCGATTTCAAGCTTTCTGAAGGAACTCAGGAAGAAATTGATGAGAAAGTGGCAAACTTGACGTTCCAACGCGAGTCCAAACAGCCGCTCGAATATCCATCTGCAGGGAGTGTCTTTAAACGTCCTACCGGCTACTTTGCGGGGAAACTAATTCAAGATTGTGGCTTGCAAGGCAAAGGTTTTGGTGGTGCCGAAGTTTCTACGAAACATGCAGGGTTTATTGTGAATAAAAATAATGCCACTGCGTTGGATTATATTCAGACAATCGAAATGGTGAAAAGAGAAGTCAAAAAACGTTTCGATGTCGATTTGGAGTTGGAAGTGAAAATCGTAGGGGAAGAACAATAGTTGTGAAAGGGAAACGGCGGATGACCCTATTGGCTGGGCCGTCCGCCGTTCTATAGTTAATAGTTAATGGTTAATAGTTAATGATCCACTTTACAACTCATTGATAAAGGGTCGGTTACGAGGTCGTCGACAATATGCACTTGGCACATCTTATTGTTATGCATATATTTAAAAATCCCATTGTTGAAATCTGTCCCGATTTCCTTGAAAAATATTCCTTCAAAGCGGACTTCTTTAGAAAGTGTGAAATTGATACGGTACTCGCCACGGTCTTCAACTAAATAAGCACGAACGCCTTTTTCAAATAGTTCTTCACTTTCATCTTTAATGAAACGTGCAACAGAGACGACATGAAAATCGACAAAAGTGATTTCACGTAGCAGTACGTTCATAAAGGATCCCTTAGTGATTTCTTCCCATCTGCTTTGAGCAGTTTGCCCGATTATAATTTGAGTGATGTTATGTTTGTGGGCGACTTCCTTAATAACTTTTGCGGTTGGACGCTTTTCGTTATCATGAATAATGAACTCTTCTACTTCAAGTTCATCAGCAAGTTGCTTCCACTTATCCATATACTCTGATTTTTCAGCATCAAAATCATCGAGAGGTAGTGGATCAACGGTTAATATATACAATGGACAATCCATTATACTTGCCATTTTATGTCCACGTCTTATAAGACGTTCACCATTTGGACCGTAGTAAACACAAACGAGAATACTCTCATCCATACGTCCCTTCACCTTGCCCATTACGGTCTTCACCTCTTACCTAATTTGTTGTGTGCACATGTACAATTTAAAAACTTCATCATTATAGCTGAATGTGTTACAAGTAACAAGGGAAAAGGACATAAAATTGAAGAAAGTGCGACTGTCCTATTATTAGTGTATAATTTCTTAATGAAATCGATTGTTACCTCTCATTTGCCTTGTTCCTGTGGCTATCATTATCCATCCAGAACCCGAAGTAGTCAAGTCCACTTGATGAAGTAGCGGAAATTTGTTACTTTTCCCGCTAATTAACAAGGTATTCATGTCAACCGTTTTGGATTCTTCATGCAGATTGTTTGTTCACCGTATTAAAAAAAGCGCATTTTATCTGCTTTGCGGAGAATTTGTGAACTTCTACTAGATAAAAAAACTACACCAATTAGATTTATTGAAAGATTGGAGGTTTCTGCACTTTGATAATATTATTAGCTATTCTCACACCGTTTTTAGCAGCCACTTTTATCCCTGCACTATATAAACGTTTTCCGAGTCGGCACATCGGATGGTTCGTTATGCTCGTTCCATTGGCTTTATTCATTTTACTTGCAAGCTTTGTCCCTTCCATTGCTGGGGGAGCGAAATATACATATGAATTTAAGTGGATAGATTCTGCTGGGATTAATATTACTACATACCTTGATGGTCTAAGTATGATTTTTGGATTGTTGATTACTGGAGTAGGCTCACTTGTCATCCTTTACTCCATATATTATTTATCTGAACGTGAATCACTAGGGCGTTTCTATGTGTATTTGCTGATGTTTATGGGGGCTATGCTCGGAGTTGTCTTCTCTGATAACTTAATGGTTCTCTATGTTTTTTGGGAACTCACGAGTATTTCATCTTTTTTCCTCATCGCTTTTTGGTACCATCGTAAGCAATCGAGATATGGCGCGAAAAAGTCCTTGTTAATTACCGTTTCTGGCGGAGTTGCGATGCTTGCAGGTTTTCTAATACTTCATGCATTGACGGGGTCATTCAGCATCCGAGAGATCACTTCAACGATCGGCCAGTACACGGATGATAAATTATTTGTTTATGCAATGATTCTAGTTTTGATTGGGGCATTTACGAAATCAGCCCAATTTCCATTCCATATATGGCTTCCAGATGCAATGGAAGCCCCCACGCCCGTAAGTGCCTATTTACACTCTGCGACAATGGTGAAAGCAGGTATTTACTTAGTAGCCCGATGTACCCCTTTATTTGGTGGGGAAGCGTTATGGTTTTATTTGGTGAGTGGTGTAGGTCTTTTCACACTTTTTTGGGGCGCATTAAATGCTGTGCGTCAAACAGATTTAAAAGCACTATTGGCATACTCAACAATCAGCCAATTAGGTCTGATTATGAGCTTGTTAGGAATTGGTTCTGCAGCGCTACAAGAAATTGGACAAGTGAATACATTCATCTTTACAGGAGCAGCCTTCGCGGGTCTTTTTCACCTGATTAACCATTCAACTTTTAAAGGTGCTCTTTTCATGGTCGTTGGTATAGTGGACCATGAGTTAGGAACAAGGGATATTAGAAGGTTAGGCGGATTGATAGCGTTTATGCCGCTAACTTTTACAATTTCAGTCATTGGAAGTTTCTCGATGGCAGGGCTTCCTCCGTTTAACGGATTTTTAAGTAAAGAATTATTTTTTGAGTCTGTTGCTAACCTCATTGACTCGAATGTGTTTTCAATAGGTGCATGGGGAACCGTATTTCCTGTCATCGCCTGGGTCGCAAGTGTGTTTACGTTCATCTATTGTATGATTATTGTGTTCAAGACCTTTATGGGGAAACCGAAATCGGAACGTATTGATCAGGGTGCGCATGAGCCACCTCTTGGTATGCATATTGCACCCCTAATTTTATCGGCATTAGTGCTTGGAATTTTCTTTTTTCCAAATCTGGTAGGTAGTTATTTATTGAAACCAGCAATGGCTTCTATTTATCCGATGTTTGAAGGAGTAGAAGGACTTGTTCCGCATATATCAGTTTGGCACGGCTTCAAACTCCCTTTACTCATGACAATTGGAGTCGTCGTGCTAGGGACTGTGCTATATCTTACTCTACCCCGTTGGAAGTGGGTATTCTCACTTGGTCCGATGCGCTGGAATCTGGATGCATTATACAATGGTATTTTGATGAAGTCTGAAAAAACCTCACATCTAGTAACTAGTAAGTATATGACAGGGCATTTAAGGGATTATTTCGCTTATATTTTCTTGTTTTTCATTATCGTCATTGGAGGAGGATTGTACTGGATAGGTGGATTCCCATTTGATTTCTCTGACGATGCTCCGATAACGCTTAATGAATATATTATTGTGGCATCAATGGCGATTGCTGCGATATTCATCCTGTTTGCAAAATCACGGACGACAGCTATTTTATTGAACGGTGTTCTTGGTTATTCGATCGCTATTTTATTCGTCGTATTGCGAGCACCTGATTTAGCTTTAACACAGATTGTAGTCGAAACAGTCACTACCGTGCTTTTCCTTGTCTGTTTTTATTTCTTGCCTGATTGGAAAAAGGAGACAGCGAGCAAACCTACGAAGTTCATAAATGCACTCATTGCGATTTTGGTAGGAACGATAGTCACCGTCTTTGCGCTCGTCGTTCAAGGGAATCCATTATTCGATTCGATATCAGTATACTTTGAAGATGCCTATAATCTGGCTAATGGTTTGAATATTGTCAATACAATTTTAGGTGATTTCCGTGCTTTCGATACAATGCTTGAAGTAGTTGTCCTTTTCATAGCTGGTATTGGTGTGTTTACATTGATAAAACTGAAGAGCGGAAAGGGGGAGAAGGACATTGAAGATTAATGATGTCATTTTGAGGACCGTGACAAGAATTGTTGTTTTCATCATTTTGACATTCGGTGTGGAGCTGTTTCTGTCAGGGCATAATGAGCCAGGAGGCGGTTTCATCGGGGGTCTTGTCCTTTCTTCTGCATTCGTCCTTTTATATTTGGTTCATGATTTGGAATGGGTTCAAAAAGGGATTCCGTTCGATTTTAAGAAGATTGCTGCTTTAGGTGTATTGTTGGCAGTTGGTTCGGGTATTGGATCCGTCTTGTTTGGAGGCAATTTTTTGGAGCAAGCTACAGGTGTGTTTACTCTGCCTGTTTTCGGAGAAACAAGCCTTTACTCTGTCAGTATTTTTGAAGCAGGTGTCGCGTTAACTGTTGTGGGTGTTGTTGTAACGATTATTCTAAGTATTAGTGAGGATGTGTAGCAATGGAAACGTTAATCACGATACTCATAGGAGTTCTTGTGACGGTTGCTGTCTATTTGCTGCTTTCAAGAAATTTGATACGGGTAATATTAGGGTCTGCAATCTTGTCCCACGCCATCCATTTACTCATTATGACGATGGGTGGATTGAAAAAAGGTGATGCTCCTTTATTGGGCGAAAATAGTAATAGTTATACGGATGCGTTGCCCCAAGCACTAATTTTAACAGCTATTGTAATCAGTTTCGCAGTCACTGCATTTTTACTTGTGCTTGCCTACAGAATCTATAAAGAGACAGGTACGGACAATCTCAATGAATTGAGAGGGTTTAATGATGAATAATATTATTGCGTTTCCTATGATTATCCCGTTGTTAACGGGTATCATTCTTGTTTTTTTTCGAAATAAAGTAATTGTTCAGCGAATAATCTCTATGATCTCAATTTTGGCTACATTAGGGATTAGTATCTACATATTACAAAAAGTTCTGTCCAATGGTATTTTACGGTTAGACTTCGGAGGATGGTTGCCGCCATATGGAATCCTTTTTGTTGCCGATTCTTTTTCCATGTTGCTCGTTGTGACAACCTTAGTTGTAACAGCCATCCTGTTAGTCTATGCATTTTCTTCAATACCCAAAGCGTTTGAGAAGATGTTTTTTTATCCGTTTCTATTTTTCCTGATTGCGGGAGTCGTTGGTTCTTTTTTAACCGGGGACTTATTCAATCTATTCGTCTGTTTTGAAGTGATGTTGCTATCCTCATATGCCCTCATTACTTTGGGCGGAAGAAAAATACAACTCGTAGAGTCTATAAAATACATATCCATAAATGTATTATCCTCTTGGTTCTTCCTGCTTGGAATTGCTTATCTATATGGATCTGTTGGGACGTTAAATATGGCACATTTGTCCATGCGGGTGGCAGAAGTGGGGCAAGGACCAGTTTTAACAGTCATCAGTATTATATTTCTATTAGTATTTAGCTTGAAAGCCGGTTTGTTGCTTTATTACTGGCTGCCTGGGTCTTATAGCGCTCCACCGACGGTTGTGGCAGCTTTGTTTGGTGCGTTATTGACCAAAGTAGGAATGTACGCGATGATCCGTGTTTTTACACTCATTTTTTACCATGAGCCACAGATTACGCATACGTTGATTGGAATCATGGCTGTCATTACGTTAATAGGCGGTAGCGTAGGCGCAATTGCGTATAATGATTTAAGACGGATTGTTTCATACAACGTCATCATTTCAGTAGGTTTCATCCTGATCGGTCTCGCAGTATCAACAGAAAGTGCACTGCAAGGTACGATTTATTACTTAATTCATGACATGATTGTCAAAGCTCTGCTGTTCCTCATAGCAGGAACGATTATCTACTTAACGGGTAAAACGAAAATTGAAAAGATGAGTGGTCTTATACAAAACTATCCTGTTCTAGGTTGGATGTTTTTCGTTACGATGCTTTCCCTTGCTGGAATTCCTCCCCTAAGTGGATTTATTGGGAAAGTGTATATTGGACAAGGTTCTATTGAAGCGGGGGCATTTATACTATTGGGCATTGGTTTTCTATCAAGTATCTTCGTTCTCTATTCGCTCTTACGAATCTTCATGAACTGTTTTTGGGGAGAAACCATTATTAGTGTGGAAGATGAGGTTCCTATAAAAAAAGGAATGATCGTGCCGATTGTACTTTTAGGGATCCTAACATTTGGGCTTGGCGTTGGCGTGGAAGCAATTGCGCCTTATGTAAGCGATGCGGCCAATACGTTAATGAATCCTCAAATTTATATTGATGCGGTAATGAAAAGGAACTGATAATGACTTTCGTGGGGCAATAATAAGAAAGAGGTGAACGTTCATGCCTGCACAATTGTTATTGAATTTATTCATCGCTTTTTTATGGATGACGTTAATGGATGAAGATGAACTTAAATTCACGACTTTTTTCGCTGGATTTCTCGTCGGAATCGGAATCATCTTTTTCATGCATCGTTTTTTCGGTACTCAATTCTATTTGAAAAGACTTTATTCATCTATAAAACTGCTATTCATATTCATTTCGGAACTAACACAGTCGAGCGTCATTGTTTTGAAGCAGATTCTCAGTCCGAGATTGAAGATAAAGCCAGGTATATTCAAGTATGAGACTGTCCTGAAAAGTGATGTGGAAGTCACGATGCTCTCGTTGCTATTGACACTGACACCGGGCTCGGTAGTCATGGAAGTGTCTCCTGAAGGAAATGTCCTCTATATACATGCAATGGATGTTGAGCAATCGAGGGAAGGTTTATTGAAACAATTAAAGAACTTCGAAAAAGCAATTATGGAGGTGACCCGAAAGTGATACAGGCTATGCTGGAAATCGCGCTTATTCTTTTCTCTATTACAATTGGAATCGCAGTTTTGCGCATCATTCTCGGGCCGTCAATGCCAGATCGAGTCATCGCATTAGACATGATAGGCGTTAACCTGATTGCGGTCATTGCTGTTTTCTCCGTCTTAATGGAGACGAAAGCTTATTTGGAAGTGATCTTGATTTTAGGGATTTTATCCTTCATCGGTACAATCGCTTTCTCCAAATCCATTGAGAGGGGTGTTATCGTTGAACGTGGAAGAAATCGGTAAATTCTTTGGAGCGTTTCTCATTTTAACAGGTGGAATCGCAAGTGTCATCAGTGTTTTCGGCCTCATTCGTTTACCGGATGTGTATACGAGATCCCATGCCGCAACGAAAAGCTCAACTCTAGCTGTATTATTATCACTGTCTGGAGCATTTCTGTACATCTTTGCCAATGAACAATTTATAAGCGTCCGCTTGTTGTTAGGGATTGTTTTTGTCTTTTTAACAGCGCCGGTAGCAGGCCATTTAATCGTTCGGGCTGCCTATCGTTCGAAAGTGAAGCTGGCGGATATTTCCACAGAAGATGAATTATATGACGTGTTACATAGCGAGAAGAAAGAAAAGGAGGAAACAGACGTGTAATGGCGATCTGTTCCCTCCTTTTCAACTATGGAAGGGCCATTTTTCCACGGTTCTGCCACGGCGACCTGTCGTTGTTACCGCGTGTAGAAGTGATTGGTAGATTGCTTCTTCCGTCGCTTCGATAGCTGCTAGAAAAAGCTTGTTCATGACCGGTGCATCGTCGCGCAAAATGGTATGCGTGATTGTCGGTATCTCACTTGCGTGGGGAATCGTGTAGGCATTGGAAAACGCGATGATGATATCTCCGCTACCGTTATGGATAGATGAGCCTGTCCTACCGAGTCCGATGGCAGCACGCTTTGTGAGTCGTTTCAGCTGTCGTTCGTTGACGGGTGCATCTGTCGCGACGACAATTATAACCGATCCGTCAGGCTTATCTTCGAAAGAAGTCGAGGGTTGCTCAATCTCCGTCTTCACTGAAGATCCATTCCGCTTTAGCCATTCATCGATCAGGCATTCCTCTTTATTCCCGAAATTGGTCAATGTCAGGACGCCGACTGTGAACGCTTCGTCTCCGTCGACAACCCTTGAAGATGAACCAATCCCGCCTTTCTTTCCAAAACATATCATTCCTTTTCCAGCACCGACGGCCCCTTGCGCAAACTGTCCGCTCTCGGCGTTCCTTAGCGCTTCAAGAGCATGCGCAGGACGGATTTTCATTTCGCGCATGGCGTTCAGATAACTGTCATTGCATTCTCCGACGACGATGTTCAGTGAACTCGTCGAATCCCCGATTGCAGAATTGCTGTCGAGCATGTATTGCAACGTCCCTTCCAGTACCGCGCCGACGCTGAACGTATTCGTAAGCATGATGGGAGATTCGATGACTCCGAGTTCCTCCACTTGAATGAGTCCAACAGTTTTGCCGAAGCCGTTTAGTATGAAGCTTGCAGCCGGTACTTTCTGTTCAAATGTATTTCCTTCGTGTGGAAGAATGGCCGTCACCCCGGTGCAAGCGCTCGTTTCGCTGGAATTTTCGTGTAACGTCACGTGACCGACTTTGACGCCAGGGACATCGGTTATACTATTCCACTTTCCTCTATTCATCTATATTCACTCCTGCTAGTGCATTTATTTAATGATTAAAACAGGTGCGGAAACTCTTTTCGCCACTTTATGGCTGACGGAACCGAGCAACATCTCCTGAAATGAATTCAATCCTCTGCTACCGATAACAACGAGATCAAAAGACTCTTCATCAGCAAAAGAAACGATCGTAGGACCTGGCTCTCCATGACGAATGACCAATTCATACTTCACTTGTTTCTTTACGAACTCATCCATAATTGGTTCAATCAGCTCTTTGCGGTATAAGTGAAGGTCTTGCACATCAGCATCTTGGATGACGTCCGTTCGTGTCCGATCATAATTCAATACATAAAGCGCAACAATAGACGCTTCTGGATTGACGCTTGCAAGCCATGCTGCATGCTTGGCTGCGCGTTTAGAATTGTTTGATCCGTCAATGGCGATAAGAATTCGATTGTACACGGGAATCATCCTCTCTCTAATCTTGTTTTGAATGTCATAATCGATAATCCTTACTATATTCTACATGAAATGCATTAACCCTTTATTCCCTGGAAAAAATACATTCAAACCGTTGTTTGTTTATCCTTGCATTAACAGAATTAATTGCATATACTATATCTATAATCAAATGACCATTTGAATGAGGTGTGGATAATGAGTGTTAAAGATACATGTGAAGTAATTATCGTCCATGAAGAAATCGTACAAAGAGTGCAGAGGGGTTTGCCGGATGTGTCCGGTATGGCGCAGATTTTCAAGGCGTTGGCTGATGAGACGCGATTGAAAATTGCTTATGCATTAACAATGGAACAAGAAATGTGTGTGTGTGATGTAGCGGCCGTTATTGGCTCCTCAAACGCAACCGCATCACATCATTTGCGGTATTTACGCGAAAACAGCCTAGCAAAATCAGAGCGCAAAGGGAAGATGGTCTATTATTCTTTAGCGGATTCCCATGTTTCTGACCTTGTACAAATTGCTCATCAACATGCGCTAGAAGAGGGAGATGCTTAAATGACAAGTAAAACCGAATATAGACTTGAGAACTTGACGTGCGCGAGTTGTGCAATGAAATTTGAAAATAATGTTAAAAAAATCTCATCCGTTTCTGATGTAATCGTCAATTTCGGAGCATCCAAATTGTCTTTTGAAGGGGATGCAACAATAGATGAATTACTGGAAGCTGGAGCTTTTGACGGTATTAAAGTCGTTCCTCTTCACAAAAGGAAGCCAGATCCGAAGATTCCTTTTTATCGCCGAAAAGAAAACGTAGTGACAGCGATATCGCTTGTTTTTGTATTGCTCGGCTTGTTCTTCACACATAAGAGTGTACCCGAACCTCTAATTGCAACCGGCTTTTTTGCTGCTGCAATTGTTGTTGGTGGACTCAGTATGTTCATCACAGGAATCAAAAACCTTGTGAAACTAGAATTCGATATGAAGACCTTGATGACGATAGCTATCATCGGAGCAGCGATTATCGGAGAATGGCAGGAAGCCGCTGTAGTCGTCTTTTTATTCGCAGTCAGTGAAGCGCTTGAAGCCTATTCGATGAACAAAGCGCGTCAGTCCATCCGACAATTGATGGACATTGCTCCGTCCTCTGCGATTGTCAGAAGAGACGGTGAGCTGTTGGAACTGTTGACTGAAGATATTCAAATTAATGATGTGCTAATCGTTAAACCGGGACAAAAAATTGCCATGGACGGCGTTGTAAAGAATGGCTATTCCACTGTCAATCAAGCGCCGATTACTGGTGAATCAGTGCCAGTCTTAAAAAATACAGGTGACGAAGTATTCGCAGGTACGTTGAATGAAGAAGGTGCGCTCGAAGTGACGGTGACGAAGCTTGTGAATGATACGACGATTGCGAAGATTATTCATCTTGTTGAAGAAGCACAAGCGGAAAAAGCACCGTCTCAGAAATTTGTCGACAAGTTTGCGAAATACTATACGCCTGCAATTATTGGTGTGGCAATTCTCGTTGCAATAGTCCCTCCTCTATTTGGAGCAGATTGGCAAACGTGGATTTATCAAGGGCTAGCGGTACTCGTCGTCGGCTGTCCGTGTGCGCTTGTCATTTCGACGCCTGTCGCAATCGTTACGGCAATCGGTAATGCTGCGCGTCAAGGTGTTCTCATCAAGGGTGGTGCGCATCTGGAGGAGATGGGCCGCATTACCGCTGTTGCATTCGATAAGACGGGTACATTGACGAAAGGCTATCCGGAAGTTACAGACTTTCTAACAGTGGATGATGCACGAAATGATATACTGCAAGCAGTTGCGGCTGTTGAATCGATGTCCCAACATCCATTGGCACGCGCCATCGTCACATTTGTGCAAGAGAAAGAACCTGTCAAAACGACTGTGACAGACTTTCAATCGGTCACAGGAAAGGGTGCCTATGCACGAGTCAACGGTACACTTGTTCATGTCGGCAGTATCCAGTGGGCGACAGAGTTGGTACAAATACCCGCTACGATGAAAGAGCAGGCAGAAAAGCTCCAATTAACAGGGAAGTCGGTTATGGCCGTTCTTATCGATCAATCATTCCAAGCTATTATCGCTGTTACCGATCCTTTACGTGAGGAAAGTGAAGATGTCTTACACAAACTGAAAGACATCGGTATTCGCCACACAGTTATGCTAACAGGAGATGACAAGCGGACAGCTGAAGCGATCGCCAGACAAGTAGGTGTGACGGATGTTCGTGCAGGTCTCATGCCTGAAGATAAGTTGACAGCCGTTAAAGGGCTCATCGGCCAATATGGTCGTGTCGCAATGGTTGGGGACGGCATTAACGATGCTCCAGCACTTGCTGCTTCTTCCATTGGAATTGCGATGGGTGGAGCTGGAACGGATGCAGCACTTGAAACGGCGGATATCGCTTTAATGGCAGATGATCTAAGACAATTGCCTTATACAATGAAATTAAGTCGAAAAACGTTGCAGATTATTAAAGAAAATATTATGTTTGCATTAGGAATAAAAATTGTGGCGCTGCTGTTGATCATCCCGGGATGGTTAACATTATGGATTGCGATTTTCGCGGATATGGGCGCAACATTGCTAGTCGTGTTGAATTCATTGCGGTTAATGCGCATTCATAAATGAATGAGGTAGCTCGAACGGGGGAAAAATAATGAAGTTACGTGAATGGACAATGGAAGAGCAGGAACAGCTAATTCACTTTTTGACGACAAATACATGGCCGTTCCACGGGAATTCAAACCCGGAACGTGCCTTGCTTGAGAAGACGATTGAAGAAGGCGGCTATGAATCGGACGAAGTGAAAACGTTCTGGGTGCAAAATGAAGAGGAAGAAATCGTCGGTATCGTAAAAATTTACGATCTGCAGGATGAAATTCCGCTCTTCGATTTGCGTATCGCAGACGAATATAGAGGATTCGGATATGGCCCAAAAGCTTTAAAACTCATTACAGAGTTCGTGTTCGGATTGCCAGAAGGTAAAATCCGCTTGGAAGGCCATACACGTCAAGACAACTTGGCAATGCGTAAGACATTTGAACGCGCTGGTTTTGTCAAGGAAGGTCATATGCGGAATGCATGGTTTTCACCGAAAGAGAACTCTTACTATGATGCCGTCACGTATGGAATGACACGTGAGGATTTCTTGGCAGGCACTACGACACCTGTCATATGGGAAGATGCAAGTTACGGAGGGAAACCGAAGAAAAAACGCATCCCGAACTTCCCTACTCAATTTGAATCAGAGCGGCTTATTATACGTATGCCTGAAATGGGTGACGCGCTTGATGTGTTTGAAGCACTTCGCAATTCATTGCCTGCTTTAAAGCCTTGGTTGCCATTTGCACAAGAAGAACCGGAACTTTACAAGACGGAAGACAACCTTCGTGAATCAATCGCAGATTTCATTACTAGGAAAGACCTTAGACTCCATATTTTCTTAAAGGAAACAGGTGAATTCATAGGTTCCACCGGTCTCCATCGCATCAATTGGACGATTCCTAAATTTGAAATCGGTTATTGGCTAGATACGAAATTTGAAGGGAACGGCTACATGACAGAAGCTGTCCAGAGATTGACACGCTTCACGTTCGAAGAGCTCGGAGCAAACCGGGTAGAAATACGCTGTGATGAAGAAAATGGAAAAAGTCGGGCCATTCCTGTGAAATTAGGATTTGAACTTGAAGGTATTTTGAAATTGGATTCTCTATCAGGGGATGGAAAACATTTACGGAATACGTGTGTATATGCGAAAATAAAGTAAGGACGACATAAAAAGGGTGCCATGTAGGAATGGCACCCTTTCAAAGCGTATTGGTTTAACTGAATTTAACTAGCGTAAATAATGTTGTAAGTGTCAAATTCAGTTAAACCGATCGTCTTCCCGTCAAGAGCTGGATGACGAAAACGATACCTGCGATAACTAGTAGAAGGTGGATAAGGCCGCCTCCTATTTTCATAGCAAAACCTATTAACCAGAATGCAATTAGTGCGACAATGATGATCCATAGTAGTTTACCCATTTTTTTCACCTCTTTGTAGTGGTATAGTGAATTTACCCGCTCATGTAGTTTTATAAACAAATAGAAATAAAACAAAGCTTGAAAGAATTGAAAAACGCATACTGGAGGTGGAAAAGTTGGCAACACCAAGTATGGAAGATTATATTGAACAAATTTATTTGCAACTTGAAGCGAGAGGCGAAGCGAGAGTATCTGACGTCGCAGAAGCATTATCCGTATTGCCATCATCTGTTACAAAAATGGCGCAACGTCTTGACCGTGAAGGCTATGTCTCGTATGAGCGCTACCGTGGCCTTGAACTGACTGACAGAGGATTGAAATTTGGTAAGAAACTCGTGCGCAGACATGACATGCTTGAGCAATTTTTACGTATAATCGGTGTCGAAGAGAATCTGATTTACAATGATGTCGAAGGAATAGAACACCATCTTAGCTGGAACGCGATGGACCGAATAACAGATCTCGTTGAGGCAATGGAAGAGGACGAGGAATTTGTACGGAAATTAAAAGAACGACAAGATTTTTAAATGGAAGAGGTAGATGAAATGACTGAAGAGTACAAACCGGGCCATATCGCACGTTTGACAGTACAAGGCAAGGAAGGTTCCAGATGGATTCTAGATGGCGGAGACGAAGAAATTATGGTCAATGCATCTGAATTTGAAACGGAACTAGCTGAAGGGGATACAGTAGAGGTATTCCTTTATATGAATAGACGTGGTGAGTTGGCGGCAAGCTCGAAACTACCGAATATGACATGTGATTCATTTGGTTGGGCACGTGTCATTCGGATTGACGACAAAGAAGGGGCTTATGTCGATATAGGTTCCGCATTTGAAGTGCTCGTTAATAAAGCGGATTTACCTAGAGTGAAAGAATTATGGCCGAAAACGGACGACGAGCTTTATATGACATTACGTACAGACTTAGGCGGCAATATTTTCGGCCGTCTCGCAACAGAGGAAAGAGTTCAGGAATTAATTCTCGAAGCCCCTTCCACATTATTTAACCAGACATTAAAAGCACGGGCATATCGATTATTACCTGTTGGCTCGTTTTTCCTAAGTATCCCGGAAAACTACCGGATCTTTGTTCATCATACTGAACGGGAGCATGAGCCTCGACTAGGACAGGAAGTTGAAGTGCGTATCATTGATATTAAAGACGATGCTTCATTGAACGGTTCATTGCTTCCGCGAAAACAGGAACGTCTTGGAGACGATGCAGAAACAGTATTCCGCTATCTATCTGATGTAGGTGGTAAAATGCCGTTTTCTGATAAATCGACGCCGGATGAAATTGATGAAATGTTCGGCATGAGTAAAGCCGCTTTCAAACGTGCACTTGGTAAGTTGATGAAAGAAGGTAAAGTGTCACAAAGTGATGGTTGGACAATGTTAAAATAATCCTTATCGGGAACTTTATCCATAGTTCATCGTACTACTTCATAAGATGATACGTTTACTAGGTCATCGCACAAGGAGGAAGAGCTTATGAAAAAATGGTTGGTAGCAGCAAGTGCGTTTCTGCTGCTCATTGGAGGCTTGTTCCCAAGTATTACGCAAGCCGATTCGGTTATTGATGAGAAATTGGGTGTACCGATTGTTGTACTAGGTGCAAACTTGACGGATGCTGAGAAAGAAACGGTTAAAAAGAGTTTGAAGGTTGATCAAGAAGCTGAAGTCGAAGAGATTACGGTCGATGGAACGGATCTTGTTAACTATATTAAGGATGGCAATAGCCAAGCTAGAATGTACTCATCCGCTAAAATTACACGTCAGGATGAAGGTGAAGGCCTCGTCATCAAAATTGTTACACCTGAAAACATCACACAAGTAACGAACGAAATGTATGCGACAGCAATGCTTACAGCAGGTATTGAAGATGCAATCGTCGAAGTGGCGGCACCGAAACCGGTCACTGGACATTCCGCGTTAGTCGGTATTTACAAAGCATATGAAGTAACTGGTGAAACGTTAGATACAGAACGAACGGATGTAGCAAACGATGAATTAAACTTGGCGACAAGGTTTGCGAAAGATTCGGGTATCGATCAAGACAAAGTGGCGGAACTTCTTACGGAAATTAAGAAAGCAATAGCCGATAACAAACCCGTGACAAAAGAAGAAGTCGAGCAGATTGTTAATGAACAATTGAAGAAGTTGAATATCGAACTGAGTGAAGCCGATCGCCAACTATTGATTGAGCTTATGGACAGAATCCGGTCTTTAGATATTGACTTCAGCAAATTATCAAGCCAACTCTCTGACATGGCGTCAACGATTAAAGAGAAGCTTGGTGAAATAGATCCCGGCTTTTGGGATAAAGTAAAAACGTTTTTTGAAGGTTTAATGGATTCCGTTAAGTCTTGGTTCAACTAATCAGATACATTGATATGTTAGAATAGTGTAAAAGGAGAGGATTTCATGGAGTTCGAATTTGTTGATCTTGGTGGAGATGCATTTGCGTTCCGACAAGAAGAAGATGGCAAGATGCAAGCTGAAATTACATGGACACTTCTAGCCGATGTTATGGTTATGGATCATACGTATGTATCTGAAGATTTACGTGGACAAGGAGTTGCGAAAAAATTGCTTGACCGCGCAGCAGACTATGCCCGTGAAAATGACTACAAGATGGATGCAGTCTGTTCATATGTTGTGACAGCTTTCAATCGTTACAAAGAATATGAAGACGTAAAAGTGTAAATTGAAGAAGGCGATTCCGCATACATATGCGGAATCGCCTTTTTAATCGTATATATAATTGTTAAAAGCCAATTGCCAAAGTGACTGCATAGACTATACCAGTTAAGATTCCAGCTCCTGCGACGGTGTAAAGCATGTCCGAAGATGTGTATAATACGTTTTTAGCCATGATTCATGCTCTCCTTTCGCTCAATGTAATAATTGCTTGTAGTCTTTAATTACCCGTATTTAAAAAAACAAAACTTTCCAAATGGATTTAGCGAATTATTAGATGTGCATTTTGGAGCAGGTGAATAGGTGTTAAGATTCAAGTTTAGGGTAATGAGTGAAAGAATCAAATGGAAAGTGAAACTATTTTGTTCATTCTCCGTATTATTTGGTATGCTAGAAAAATAGCTTAAACAGAAAGGGTGTTACAATGAACAGAACAGCTGAAAGAGTACTATCAATTATCGCTGTTGTTTTGACGGGAATCGGTACGATTTTAGGATTTGCTGGTATTGCATTTTTTAATTTGATTAAGAATGATCCTTCCGTCAGACAGGAAATAGAAATGGAAATGATGACAGACCCTACGTTATCGCCATCTGATATGGATGCTGTATTTGCTGCATTTGATGTATTCGGTGGATTTCTATGGGTGATCATCATCTTCATGATTCTCAGCGTTATCTTGAATATTATCGGCATCGTTAATATCTGGAATAACAAAAATGCGAAACTTGCTGGTATTATGTTCATTATTGCAGGATTAATGGGTGGAATTTTAACATTGCCGTCCATCTTGCTCTATATTGCAGCAATTCTTTGTTTCACAAAGAAACCACCACTAGAAGATGAACTACAGTTTGTCGACCAACCGTATAACGACGATTCAATGAGACCGTTGTAAACGATAAAAGACGCTTACCCGTTATGGGATAAGCGTCTTTTCTTATGTGGTTGTTAGTAAGCGAGCGCATGCTCATGAATGTAATAGACGTATTGGACCGTCTCCACTAGACTGCCTTCAAAGTTCTCTTCGAAAATATCGAGTTGGGTAAAACCTTGTTTTTCATAGAAAGCTCGTCCACCCGTATTGCGGCTGTCTACGTATACGAATAGCTGCTTTGCGGTTCCAAGGAAGTTGATTGCGTAATCGATTAGTTTTTTGCCGTAACCCGAGTGTTGATAAGACGGTAGGATATACATTGCAGTCAATTCCGAGTCGCCATCTTCGTCTTCCCTTGTGAAGTTGAGAAATCCGATAGGGATGCCCTTTTCGTTTTCAGCAACGAGCAAGTGGGTTTTTTCCATGCGTTTTTCCATCATGGCATTAGAAAAAGAACGGTTGAGGTAGTCTGTTTGAATGTCTTCGGGAATGATTCCGGCATATGTATCATTCCAAGTATCGTGCGCGATATGTTGTATGTAGCCAATATCCTCGGCAGTCATAGGTCTGATCAAATTGCTCTCACCTCCGCTATCCTTTTTCCTATCATAACAAATAATAGTCCGATAAACTATGATTGTAACCATAATGAAATATAAAAATGTTAATTATCTTAAAAATCCGCAAATTAAAGTGTTTCAGGCTAGTATTTATTTGAAATGAATCATTTTGTATGAGATGCTATGTAAGAGATGCCTAACCAAAGCAATAATTGGGGGCAATCGTCAACTTCTTTTCATAGGTAAGTTTTTAAATTTCTGCAAAGGGTATACTATAAGCATAATACGATTTACGATTTGAGAAAAGTTTAATGGAGGATTGATAGTTATGGCACGTAAACGTGGAAATGGACTACTCGTAGCAACATTGGCTGCAGGTGCATATGCGTATTTCAGTAAAAAAGAAAACCGTGATAAAGCAATGGTAGCGGTAAACAATATGAAAACAAAAGTCGATTCTTTCGTTACTTCACAGAAATTGAATCGTTCAGACGAAACGAAAAAAGGTTTCTCAGATCCGTATGATTTACAGGATAACGGAATGGTAAGTGAAGGCGCCCAAACGAGCGTACATTATTATAACCAAGAAGTTGAAGACAAATCAAAAGAGTCAAAAGAAGATGGGTTGTATAAAAAGAAAGAGAATCCTGAAGATGCACCGCCGACGAATAGCAGTGATAAAAAGAGTACTACTGGCGAAGACAAAGACAACAAAGACAACAAATGATTTTAACGCCTCATCACTTGAGGCGTTTTTTTTTAGCGGTGAGCAAAAGTTTTTTTAAAGTCTATCAGTCAATTTATACAAAAAGTCAGAAGTTTGAACAGTTTTAAATACAAATACGGTATTTTGACGAACAATAATTGTAATTGGATAGTGATTTGAGGTATACTTTTCAGTAGTTTGAAATAGTGAAGGTGAGTCTATTGAAGAAGAAAATCGGTTTATTTTCCATATTGATGACCGCTACGATATTTTTGAGCGGGTGTTCTGGCGTACAGAACAAAGAAGGCACGTTTTATAGTATTTTCGTTAAGCCGATGGAATGGCTGCTTCATTATCTTGGGGAAACCTTTAATGGAAGCTATGGTCTGGCAATCATCTTGATTACAGTCGCAATCCGGTTAGTTTTAATGCCGCTTATGTTGAAGAACTATAAGTCGCAACAGGATATGAAAGTTAAAATGGATGCGCTCCGTCCAGAGATGGAAGACATTCAGAAGAAGATGAAGGAAGCAAAAGAAAAGAACGAAAAAGAAGAGCAAATGAAGCTTCAGCAGGAAATGATGGGCTTATATTCAAAACATGGTGTTAACCCGTTGAATATGGGTTGTCTACCGCTCATTATCCAAATGCCGATTATTATGGGTCTTTATTTCGCAATCCTTTATGCTCCACCAGAAGTGAAAGAGCACCAATTCCTGTGGTTTAACCTCGGAGAACCTGATAAGATTATGATGCTTGTCGCAGGTGCGGTTTATTTTGTCCAGGCACGTGTATCACTATGGACAATGCCAGAACAACAGAAGAAGCAAATGAAAATGTTCATTTACATGTCGCCGATTATGATTATGTTCATCTCATTCTCAGTTATGGCTGCATTGCCGCTCTACTGGGCAGTCGGCGGTTTGTTGCTCATATTCCAAACGTATTTAGGACGCAAATTCTACTACAAGGAAACTGAGCCTGTCCCTGTAACAGAAGCAGAGAAGAAATAAGCCGATTATATCGGATGGTAAGAGGCTGGAGAGCGATCTCCAGCCTTTTTTTGGAGGGAATTAAGTATGAATCAGAAAAAAATGTTCTTATCAGGAATTGGTTTATTGGCAGTAATCGCTTTGGTTTTTGTCGTCCTTGGCAAATTTGACTTGGCGATTCTTGCGATGATGGCACTTTTTACACTAACGAATGCAATGCGCGCCAAGTCGTTTAAAGACCAAGGGCATGTGCGGGAATCAACTTGGATGCGCTATTTGTCAATTTTATTTGCAGTTGCATTCGTTGTTGTGTTTGTGTTGATTTTCTTTGTTTGATTATAAAAACGCTTGTAAGGAAACTACTCTTTCCTCACAAGCGTCCTATAAATGTATTAATAAGCAAAGCGTTTGCGTGTTGCCAATACGATAATGACGGCAGGAATGGTGCACACGGTCATTCCTAAAAATGCGACACTTGGAGAAATCTCATATAAGTATCCAGCTGGGAATGTCAGTACTGCTGTGCTTAGACTCATTGCGAAAGCTGCATAAAATCCTTGAGCGGCCGCAATTTTCGAGTGTGGCAATTGTTTTGAAATGTATTGAATGAACGCGTAGTGTGCAATGCCGAATGATACCGCGTGCAACACTTGAGACAAGATGAACACGGCTGTTGTCGGAAATAGGAATATCATAATCCATCGTACAGTCGAACCGATACCTGCGATGAGAAACATTGTGGAAACCCGAACATCCGATAGAAAACGATCTGCTTGTGTGAAAAATAGTATTTCAAATAAAACCGCGATATTTAAAATGACGCCAATATAAAAACCGTTAACATTCAAATCATCAAGAAACAGGAATCCGTAATTATAATACGATGCATGCGCACCTTGTAAAAGAATGGCGAGTAGCATGATAATCGGAAAACCTTTTGTTTCAAACAGCGTTTTCGCACCTTGTTTTTCAGAGTGTTTTTCTGCCTTCTCAGGAATTCTTTCCAGAACTGAAGGTGCAGGACGCATGAAAAACAAAAGCATCATCGCAAGTCCACCGATCATCATATAGAGGATGACTTGTTCATCCCAAATAGCTGTTGCAGCCCCTACGAGCAACAGTGCAACTGTATAACCGATTGAACCGAATGACCTACTTTTCCCGTAGTGTATACGCTCTTTTTGCATGAGCACGGACGCACCGCTCTCAACAGCAGGCAGTATGATTGGGTACACAGCACTGAATAACATCGTAATGATCAGCAATGCGATGAAGGGTGAAGATGGTATATATAAAATTGCTGCGAACAGTGAGAGTACTGTGGACCATTTAATGACTCGGATGTAAGATGTACGTTGCGTCAAATAAGGGAAAATGACGAACGTTGAGAAAGACCGCATTAACATGCCAGCCCCCATTATAATACTCGCTTTCGTAACGGACATTCCTTTTTCTAATGTCAGGTAGCCTGTCCAATAGGGGACAAAAACTCCCCATGTAAAGAAGAAAGCCAAAAAACTTATCGATAGCCATCTTTGATTATTCATTCACTGATCCTCGCAATCTTTCATTTACACATATAACAATAAATGATAGCATACATAGATTGGAAAGAAAATGATATATAGTCACGGATGCTTTGCCATTGATTTATTTACAATCAGCAAGTATTTTTGAAATGAAGGAAGGCCACGAATAAATGAACCGAAAAAATAAGAAAAATCAACATGCGAAATCTAATAAAGCGCTACCCATCACATTACTGATCGTCGGCATACTCATGACGGCAATCGTTGTCTGGTTCGGATTTAATAATTGGGATGTTAATAAAAGCCTTACACAGATCGGTTTAGGCAATGAAGAGCCTAGAGAAGTTGAAATTGATCCGGAAGAAGTGACGGAACCTGAAGAGGAGCCTGCTATTGAAGAGGAAGATTCTGAGATTGAGGAACCCGATGTCGAAGAAGAACCTGTCATTGAAGAGCCACCTGCAGAAGTAGAAGAGCCGGTGACGGAAACACCTGTGCCGGAGAAGAAACCGGAAATAAAACCGGAAACGAAACCTGAAAAACCGTCTCCACCCAAAGACACTAAGCCTCCAGTGACGGTCAAACCACCGGGTACTCCGAACAAAAGCGGCTATATTGAAGGGCAGAAACTTCCCGACAAGCCGACATACGTTAACGGTATTTTGATTGCAAATAAAAAATATCCGCTGCCAAGTACATACGCACCTGGGGAAAGTAAGGGAGCGCGAGCGGCTTTCGATGAAATGGCAGCAGAAGCTAAGCTGTCCGGATTTAATCTGAAAGCTTTCAGCACATATCGTCCATACGATTATCAAGTCGGCCTCTACGAACGGTATGTTAAAAAAGATGGCGTCGAAGCTGCAGATCGCTACAGCGCAAGACCGGGTTATTCTGAACACCAAACAGGTCTCGCATTTGATATTGGTGAAGTAAACTTTGAACAGCACTGGGCATCCTCATCATTTGGTGGTACTGAGGCCGGCAAGTGGGTCGCTGCAAACGCACATCGTTACGGTTTCATATTGCGATACCCGAAAGGCAAAGAGGAAATCACCGGCTACATGCATGAGTCATGGCACTTCCGCTACGTCGGGACAGAAGTTGCGAGTGACATTTACAACCGTAATATTACGTTGGAAGAATATCTAGGATTGAAATAATAGAAATCCACCTATCTTGTAATCTGGATAGGTGGATTTTTTTGATGAAGGATTGATTTGACGAATGACTGCTCAATACAGAGGAGGAACCGCTCAATGTAGTGCGAGAACCGCTCAATACAGAGGATGAACCGCTCAATGTAGTGCGAGAACCGCTCAATACAGAGGATGAACCGCTCAATGTAGGACGGAATCCACCCTCAAGCCCAAACGACCACACCCAAATCGAAAAAAGCGCAAGAGGATCCCCCGCGCTCATTCATATAAACCTTATAATATCGGCGACAGCAATCGTGACACCGACTCTTTAATCTTAATGCCACGCGTCCGATTCAAATACATATCGTACGTCAACTCAGTCGACAATTGCATATCCGATTCAAATAGCTCCGCCAATTCATGCGATTTCTCGCGGTCGTAGATGAAGGCGTTGATTTCAAAGTTAAGTTTGAAACTACGCACGTCGATATTTGCTGTACCAACCGTTGACACTTCATCGTCCACAACAATCTGCTTCGAGTGAATGAAGCCGTTTTCGTAAATATACACTTTTGCCCCAGCTTTCAACAGCTTTCCAACATTCGAATAGGTCGCCCAGTAAACGAACATATGATCAGGCTTATTCGGAATCATAATGCGCACATCAACGCCAGACAAACAGGCAATCCGCAAGGCATCAAGGAAACTGACATCCGGAATGAAGTATGGTGTCTGAATATAGATATACTCCTTCGCAAGAAAAATCATCTTCAAATAGCCGTCTTTAATCTGTTCCCATTCTGCGTCAGGTCCGCTTGACACAATTTGCAAGCCGACTGAACCTTTCATTGGGATAGCAGGGAAGTAACGTTCTGCATAATCGATATCTTCCAATGCAGACGCTTGGTTCCAATCCAACAAGAAGCGAGTCTGCAAAGGATGTATAGCACTGCCTTCAATCCGTAGATGCGTATCACGCCAATAGCCGAATTTCTTATCGAGCCCTAGATATTCGTCACCTACGTTAAAGCCGCCGACATAGCCAATGCGTCCGTCAATGACAACGATTTTTCGGTGATTTCGGTAATTGAGTCGTGGATTAATGAGTGGGAGGATGGCTGGGAAGAAAGCGGCGACTTCACCACCAGCGTCCGACAATTCTTTCAAATGCTTGATGCGTAAGCCTCGCGAACCTATATCATCATAGAGGACACGCACTTTGACACCTTGTTTTGCTTTCTTGATTAACACGTTCAGGATTTTCGTGCCTAATGAATCTAAACGCAAAATATAATATTGGAAATGAATGTGATCTTTTGCCTGCTCCAAGTCGTTCAACAAAGCCTCGAATTTTGCAGCTCCGTCATTAAAAACTTGCACATCATTATCCTGCGTTAAAACAGCGTGGTTGTTTCGTAAATGGAGATAAATCATATCGTGATAATGAGCAGTATCGTCTAATCTGAATTCGAATCTATTTTCTTCGATGGCTTCAATCTGATAATCAATTAGCGTTTCAATTCCAATTCGGTTTTTACCGGACCAGCGGAAAGAGTGCTTATCTCTTAATTTCCTGCCAAAAAGAAGGTAGATGACGAACCCTGCCAATGGAATGAAAAATAAGACAAGGAGCCAAGCCCAAGTTGAAGTGGGGTCTCTACGTTCGAGAAAAATAAGCGCAATCGCAAGTAATGTGTTTAAAATGTAAATGATCGTAATAGAAACCGTTATAAATCCTGCCATATACGCCCTCCTTAGTTGGTTCTCATACTAGTATACAGAAAAGCACTGTAAAAAGTAGAATATATCATGCTGATTTTAAAACCTACTTGACCGATATGAATTAGGGGTATATAGTTTGCATATGTTATTAAAAGAATTGAAATGGGGGATGACAAATGAATACATTTTTATTGTTCGTAAATATTCTAGGTTTATTGCTCTTGATCGGTGTGCTTTATACTATGCACAGGAAAGGGATTTCGTTTTCTAAAAGGGTATTTACCGGTCTTGGACTAGGAATTCTTTTTGGTTTTATTTTGCATATCGCTTACGGTGCTGAGTCAGAGGTGTTGGCTAAATCGGTCAGCTGGTTCAATATCGTTGGAACAGGCTATGTGAAACTTCTTCAAATGATTGTGGTACCACTTGTTTTCATTTCAATTCTTGGTGCTTTCACGAAAGTGACGATTGGAAAGAACTTCGGGAAAATGGCGGGAATGATTTTGGGTATACTTGTCGGTACGACAGCGATTGCCGCGATCATCGGAATTTCTTCGTCATTGTTGTTCGGCTTGGATGCTTCAGAAATTATCCAAGGGGAAGCGGAAGCGGCCAGAGGTCTCTCCCTTGAAGAGCGATCTGCAACAATGGCTGACAAGGCTTTGCCAGATCAAATCCTTGATCTGTTACCAGCAAATCCATTTCTGGACTTTACAGGTGCCCGTCCGACGTCGACGATTGGTGTCGTTATCTTCGCAGCATTTCTCGGTTTTGCCTATTTAGCATTAACAAGACGTGACAAAGAAAATGCGGACAGGGTAAAAAAGGGGATAGACGCTATTTATTCACTCATCATGGGTGTTGTGAGAATTGTATTACGATTAACGCCTTACGGTATCTTGGCGATCATTTCAAAAACTGTTGCAACCTCTGACTTTGCGGCAATTTATAGCTTAGGGAAATTTGTTCTTGCTTCCTATGTTGCGCTACTCGTCATGTTCATTATCCACTTGGTCATCATTACGATTTCGGGACTTAACCCGCTGACCTATGTAAAGAAGACAGCGGAAGCCTTGCTATTCGCCTTTTCTTCAAGATCGAGTGCGGGTACATTGCCACTTACCATCAAAACACAAACTGACCGACTCGGCGTCCCTGATGGAATCGCTAACTTCTCGGGTTCGTTTGGCTTATCAATTGGACAGAATGGCTGTGCAGGCGTATATCCAGCGATGCTTGCTGTCATGATTGCGCCAACCGTTGGACAAAATCCATTGGAACCGACATTCCTGATTACGTTGATAGCCATTGTCGCTGTCAGTTCGTTCGGTGTTGCAGGAGTCGGTGGAGGAGCGACATTCGCAGCGATTCTTGTGCTATCTGCCCTCAATTTACCAATTGCTCTGGCAGGTTTATTAATTTCCGTCGAACCGCTTATCGATATGGGGCGGACAGCATTGAATGTCAGTGGTTCCATGACTGCAGGTGTTGCAACTGCTCGTGTGACAGGGGAGTTAAACCAAGATATATACAACGACTCAATTGAAAAACAATCAATAGAAGCTTCCTAATGAAAAAGCCGCAAAAGTATCCAAACTTTTGCGGCTTTTATCATGAAGTTGTTTGTATCAATTTAAGCGTGTCCATAATGAAGTCTTTATATGGTGATGCGGGCATCGGTGTAATAGCAGTAACCGCTTCCTCTATGGCGATGAATGCTTTCGTCTTTTCTCCCAGAGCCAAGTGACAAAGTGCAATATACGCATCTTTCGCATAAAAAAGAGACAAATCGAAAGGATGGTGCAAGAAGTCAGGAATTTTGACCTTTTTCAAGTGGACGATCGCTTCAGCATACTTTTCTAAACCGAATTTTGCTTTTCCTATCTCTAAAGAAATGTATGGGGAAAAGTGGCTAGGAAACTGCTTTTTCTCATCCCTAAATTTCTGAATGGAATCGAGCGCTTCTTGATAGGACTTTTTATAAGTTGTAAGGTAATGGACATTTGAAAATCTATTAAAAAAACGTGGGTCCTCATCATCTGAAAACTCGGCATATAACTCAAGCTTCCGATTATAGTAAATTCGCGATTCCTCATCACCTGTCATCATTGCGTTGAATGAAGCCATTCGATATAAATGATCAATGCGGTAAAATACCCGCTTTTTCCGTGAAAACTCAATACCTTTGTTCATGACACGAATTGCTTCATCAGGATTTCCAACAGCGAAATGGAGAACGGCCTCTAAATAATCAAAGTCAAGTCGGGTTAGCGAATCAATGAATACGTTACGCGCTTCAATCGCTTTACGTTCTTTCAATAAAATCTCAAGTGAACTTTCGTAGTCGTATTCCGTGAATTTCACCATTGCCCTGAACATCCCGATTGCAGCAAGTCGGGGAATGAGATTCAATTGATGGAAAATCTCGGCTGCTTTATCGGAAGAATTCTGCCAACCTTCTTTCTTTTCGGTATGTAATGCCTGACTATAGATTTCCAATAATCGTCCCGCTTCATACCCCTGATTCAATTTATCGGCAAAAGGCTCGATCAATGCGATGATCTGTACATTTTCATCAGTAAGATCATCAAAATCGGTATGATAAAGTTTTTCCACTTCCATGAGAAGTTTTCGTAACTCATGGATATTCACTTCCTCCAATAGTTCAGAAACTTCAACTCCAAGACGTTCGGCTATATAAGACAAGCTCTCCATCGATGGATTCGCTTTATTGTTTTCAATTAAACTGAGCATCCCTTTTGTAAGGTGATCTCCAGCTAACGCTTCCAATGTAAGCTTCTGTTGTTTGCGTAAAGTTCTAATCCGTTCGCCTAGCGTATACATAAAGAACACCTCCATTGCTTTCGTGGTAGTTTAATTATATTAAACTTTTGCTTGCATTGGAAGAGTTAAGCGTGTTATTATTTGTTTAACTAAATTAAACTTATTGAAAGGAATGAATATTTTGAGTGAAGCATTAAAGTTAAAGAGAGCGACGTACCACTTGTGGACGTTTACAATAAGCAAGCTTATTTCGTCGTTTGGAGCACAAGTTTATGCGCTTGCAATCAGCTTTTATATTTTACAAATGACAGGCTCGGCTACGAGTTTTGCGGCGAACCTCATCTGTAGCATTTTACCAAGGACGCTTATAGCCCCATTTGCTGGATATGTGGCAGATAAGTATCCCAGAAAGACGATTGTTATTACAGCTCAGATTGCAACGACAATTGCAATTGGCGGATTGTTGACGGTAAGTGTCATTTCGGGTCTATCGCTCATTTCGATTTATGCAACGACTGTTGTAATTGCGATTACTTCATCATTTTCAGGAGTTGCCTTCACATCATCGATTACGGGTCTTGTCGATGAAGCTCGTATTCAGAAAGCGATGTCAATGAACCAAATGTCCATTTCATTCGCCGCCATCGCAGGTCCGGCATTAGGTGGTGTATTATATGGAGCGGTGACAATGCCGATATTTCTAGTAATTTATATGTCTGCATCCGGTATTGCAGTTTTGTTGGAGTCAACGATGAACTTTAAGTTATTTGCGAAGCGCAAAGAGATTGTTGAAGGGGAACCAAAAGAATCGATGCTTCAAAGTATGAAAGCTGGTCTCTCCTACTTGAGACTACAGCCGGTCCTCATGACGATCATTTGGATCTCGTTAGTTATCAACTTCTTGTTTGGTGCATTCCAAGTTGGTTATTCCTTTATCCTGATCGAAAAGATGAAAATGGTCTCCACACACTTTGGGTTGACTGAAGGGGCATCTGCTGTCGGAATGATACTAATGTCTATTTACTTATCTGTGCGAAAAGAATTGAAGTACCCGCTGAGAGTCGGCAAGTGGGGAATCATTGGAATGGGGCTAGCGATGGGAGCAGTAATTTTGCCACTGATTACTCAATTCCCGTATAACGGAATGTTTGCCTTTTATGCAACGGTCATGTTCAGCTTTGGTATACTAGTGATCCTCGTCAATACACCAATACAAGTCATGATGCAAAAAATGATTGATGACGATTACAAAGGACGTGTCTTCTCTATTTTGGAAACGATGGCAATGGCATTGATGCCACTGGGAATGGTCCTATTCGGATTCCTTTACGATGTTTTTCCACCACAATGGATCCTTGGCACTTCAAGTGCAGTGTTGATCATCGTCGTACTAATTATGGCTCGGCCATCCGTAGTGCGTAAAGCGCATCCAGAATTGGATAAATCAAAAACAGTTAAAGCAGAAACGGTGCAAGAATAAATAAAACGGGGTGTAGAATTGAAAAATATATTTAACGAAATTGTGCACATCATGAACAATGATTATGCAGGTTGGAAAGATAAAAAAGGTTGCGATCAGCCTGAGAAGTACTTGCGCAAAATCGAAGCTGATGAACAACTATCTAAAGAAGCCTTCAAGCAAATCGTCGAGGACTATTTACTGGACTTCAATGACAGCCATATTCACTTTCTGATGAAGAATACGCAAGATGGAAAAGCGAAAAGCCTTGGTTTCAACATCCGTCGCTTTGAAGATCGGCTCTATGTAACGGAAGTGAATGGAGAATCACGGTTGCAAAAGGGAATGAGTTTCGTTTCCGTAGGTGGGTTAAAGATTCCTGAGTTGAAGGAAAAACATCATCGTTTATTAAACGAAAACCATCCTGAACGTGAAAAGTGGATACCAATTTTAATGCAGTATGCAGAAGGCGAACTCGATGATGGGAATGAAATAAAAAACTTCACATTCAATTCTTATGATAAAAAGCAATACGTCCCGACATACACTGTCAAGGAAGTGGGCAAGGATATACTACTGATGACGATGACTGATTTTATGAATCCTGATGCAATCAGTCAAATGGTCGAGGAAAATAAAGCGCTTCTTGACAGCACGGATAAGTGGATCATCGACGTCCGTGTGAATAACGGTGGTAGTGATTCAAGTTTCCATTCACTGTTCCCGTATTTATTGCCAGAGGAAGGTTTGGAACTTGCAGATCCGGAAGACAAGATGCTGATGAATTGTACGGAAGCAAGCGCAAGACGGGTTATACCCGAACTTGAAGAAGCGCTTGCACAAACGGAAGATGAGCATTCGCGTTTTGTATTGAACATATTCAAACGCGAATGGGATCGTAATAGAGGGAAAGGTTTTGTGGAATTCGATTTCAGTGAGCTTGCAGGCGGCGACACATTTCTGAAAGGGTTGAAACATCCTTCGCGGATTATTGTCATGACGGATGTAATGTGCGGAAGTGCGGGGGATTCGTTTGTTGAGCTTGTTAAGAAATCAAACAAAGTGACAGTCATCGGCAGGGCAACGCTTGGTTTGAATGATTATGCCAACTTGGTCAGCGCAAAATGGGATGAAGGATTTGAACTCATGTATCCGTCATCTCGGCTATCTCGAATCGACAGAGGGGAAGGGATGACGGGTGTTGGTATCACGCCACATATTCATATTCCTTGGACGCCGGAACATCTAACGGAAGACGTTGATTTGAAAAAGGCATTTGAGTTTTTGGCTAATCCCGAGAAGATTTAAATGAAAAAGCGAAGTTCCAAGCCGTTCATTCGAACGTAGGAACTTCGCTTTTTACTTACGCATTTCTTAAAGTTTTCGATGAACTGCGGTACATGAACACGAACATGATTGATAAAATCGCAAGTACGGCGGAGATATAATAAATCTGACCATCCATTTTCGTAATAAGGAATGTAAACAATAAAGGCGCCAAGATGCGGCCCATATTATCCATGGAATATGTCATGCCTGCAGCCGTACCGTATTTCCCTCCGGACTCTTTCGATGTCAATGACACAAGAATTGTTCGTGCGAGTGCGTTACCTGCTGTGAAGACGCTAAGTGCGAATCCCGCCCAGAAAATATTCGTCGTGAACGGTATTAGTAGGAGGCCAATCGCCGTAATGATTTGTGCACCGATAATCCATTTCGTTTCGGAGCCGTTTTTCACACGTCGGACGACTCCACCTTGGATGGCTGCGTCTACGAATCCACTTGCCATGAACAGATAACCGACTTGCTTGATCGTAATGTCGATCTGGTTAATCTGGAACAGCTGGAACGTCGATTCAATCCCCGATAAGATGAACGTCACCATGAACGAAAGGAGGAACAAGTTGCGGATGCGATAACTCCACATCATCGCGCCGCCTTTTGGAAGGAGTGCGCGTTTAGTCGCTTCGCCTGTACGTTTAGGTTCCTTCAGGATGATGCTGGCATACACAAGGATGAGCAGTGTCAAAATACCTGAGCCGATGAAGGGAACTTGCAAACCGTAATGACCGAGTACGCCGCCGAGTGCCGGTCCGAATATGAATCCGAGTCCAATCGACATACCGAGAAAGCCCATATACTTATTGCGGTTTTCTTCAGTCGTCATATCCCCAACAAACCCCGTCACTGCTGTGTATAAAGCACCAGAGAAAACACCACCGACGATACGTGAAATATATAGCATGGGCAAATTATCAATGAATAAAGCAAAAAGGAAAAAGCTTAGACTGAATCCAATAAGTCCAATCATAATCAGTTTTTTACGGCCTGTTCGATCTGATAATGCTCCCCAAAGAGGTGCCGTGAAGAATGAAGCAAGCGCGTATATCGTCAACAGTCCGCCGACGTGTACTTCAGAAAGATTCTGTTGCACAATGACTTCAGGGAGAATTGGAATGATAATCCCGAATCCGAGATAGACAAAAAATTGCACGGACATTAATAGTATTATCGATTTTTTCATAAGAAGACCTGCTTTCTATAACCATTCATATCGTTAGTTTACTCTGTGCGTCAAATGCTTACAAAGAATATGTATATCTCAGCGAGGGGATGAATAAGATTGAATTCATCTCATTGAGTTGCGGACCTTCTCAGGAATCATAACGACTTCTGTTTTTAAATCGATACCAGGAAAAGTTTCGTCAATGCATTCCGCCCAAAACGCCATATGCTTCTCGTCAATCCAATGTTCCGATTGCTCGACTTCCTGCCCACCTTCCCCTTGAATCGAATACCAGTATAAATACTCGTCGCCGTTCAAGTGTTCACGGAAAATGGTCTCCACATACATTTTCTCGCCGTCTAAGGTAACGAGCACATCTTGCATATTGTCTTTCAGGAATTGCATCCATTCGTCCACTTTTTCTGATTTGCCTTGTTTCACTTTGAATCTGGTAAGTTCGATATTCATCATTTTCCTCCTAAAGAAAGTTATTTTCTTTCGTTAAATTTATCACTTTTTCACATAAAATTCATCTGCTTAGGTACTCTGAAAAGGGGAGTCGGTGATAACACCAGGAGAGTCGGTGATAACCTAAGGGGAGTCGGTGATAACTCCAGGAGAGTCGGTGATAACCTCTGAAGAGTCGGTGATAATGCGAAAATCCCCTCGCCCGTTTCTAGGAGGCGAAGGGGATTCGAAGAAGCATTATCTCAACTTCACACGCTGCAATCGTAGCGCGTTCAACACAACGGATACCGAACTGAATGCCATCGCTGCACCTGCAACCCACGGCGCCAACAGTCCAGCGGCGGCGATTGGAATACCGATAGAATTATAGGCGAGTGCCCAGAATAGGTTCTGTTTAATATTTCTCACAGTCAATCGGCTCATTCGAATTGTATCGGCTACACGTAACAAATCACCGTGCATCAATGTAACATCCGCTGCTTCCATCGCTACAGCCGTTCCCGTACCCATCGCCATTCCGATATCCGCGACAGCCAGTGCAGGTGCGTCATTAATACCGTCACCAACCATCGCCACGCGCTTGCCTTCAGCTTGTAAGGAAGCGATGACTTCCGCTTTGCGCTCGGGTAATACGCCTGCATAAACGTTTTCGACACCAGCATTTGCGGCGATAGCACGAGCCGTTCGTTCTTGGTCGCCTGTTAGCATAATTACAGTAAGTCCTAGGTCGTGAAGTTCTTGAATCGCTTGCTTAGATGTGGCTTTTATTGTATCTGCAACAGCGATTGTAGCAACGTGAACGCCATTCATCGCCATATACATGACAGTCTTTCCTTCGTTCTCAAGAGGTTCAGCATCACCAATCGCATCATTCAGTCCGATCTTTTGATCAGCTAGCAATTTCCGAGTGCCCATGAATATCGTCGAGCCGCGCACAGTGGAGCGTATTCCGTGGCCTGGGATTGCTTCGAATTTCTCGTCATTTGGAATCGTACCAACTGTATCGAGTCCGAACGATGTGATTGCTTTAGCGACAGGGTGCTCTGAATCACTTTCTGCCGCAGCCGCCAATCCAATAAGAACATTTCGGTCCCTTCCTTCAGCAACTAGAAAATCCGTTACAACAGGAACGCCGTTCGTGATCGTACCGGTTTTATCGAGGACAACCGTATCGATTGACCGCGTCTGTTCCATCGCTTCTGCCGTTTTGAATAAAACCCCTTGCTCCGCAGCACGTCCTGAGCCTGCCATAATCGATGTCGGGGTCGCAAGTCCGAGTGCGCAAGGACAAGCGATTACAAGAACGGCGATCATCGAAGTCAAGCTTTGAGCAAAGTCGCCAGACGTTACAACGAAATACCATACAAGGAAAGTGATTACAGCAATTCCAACGACAACTGGGACGAATACACCAGAAATCTGGTCAGCAAGCCGTTGTATAGGTGCTTTGGAACCCTGTGCTTCTTCAACGATACGAATAATATTGGAAAGCATTGTATCTTTACCGATTTTATTTGCCCGAACGCGCAATGAGCCATTTGAATTGACGGTCGCTGCAAAAACAGAGTCATTCACTTTTTTATCAACGGGCAAGCTTTCGCCAGTAAGCATCGATTCATCTACAGCGGATTCGCCTGAAACGACTTCCGCATCGACCGGAATCGATGCACCGGGACGGATGACGAGAATATCGCCAATCTGTACATCTGCAATCGGGATTTCAGAAATAACACCGTTCTTCTCAACAGACGCCATCGTCGGTTGCAAGCCCATCAGTTTCTTAATAGCATCCGATGAGCGTCCTTTTGCGCGGGCTTCAAATACTTTTCCGAGCAAAATAAGCGTAATTAAAACAGCACTCGTTTCAAAGTATAGGCCGTGATTTGAATCTATTAACACTAAATAGACAGAATAGAAATAGGCCGCTGACGTTCCGAGTGCAACGAGCACATCCATATTCGCGCTTTTATTGCGAAGTGCAAAATACGCACCTTCATAAAATATCCACCCGATTGCAAACTGGACAGGTGTGGCGAGGAACCATTGTACGTAAGGATGCATGAATAGGTCTGGTACAGGCATCCACGATGTAAATGAAAAATGAGCGAACATTGTCCATAGAAGCGGGAAGGAGAGAGCTGCTGAAATGAAGAATAACTTTGTCTTATAGCGTATTTCCTTCTGACGGTGATCCTCTGCTCCATCAGGTATATCACTTTTTAGTTCAGCGCCGTAACCCATTGTTTTTATTTTTGAAATGACATCTGTTGCGCTCATGACAGCTGGATCATATTGAACTTTACCGGTTTCAAGTGCTAGATTGACGGTTGCCGACTGGACACCTTCTGTACGTGATAATACTTTCTCGATACGAGCGGAACAAGCAGAACAGGTCATGCCTGTAATTTGAAAATCGACTTCTTCCTTTACAGTATCAAAACCGAGAGAACGGATTTTTTCTTCGATTGTTCGTATGTCAGTCTGGTCTTTATCATAGGTTACAACCGCTTTTTCAGTTGCAAAATTGACGGCAGCTGATTCGATGCCATCTAGACGACTCAGTCCTTTTTCTATCCGATTTGCACATGCGCTACAAGTCATGCCTGTGATAGCGATATCTTTTTTTGTGTTAGTCATATGACCACCTTCTTTCATTTTGAAGTACCCTCAGGGGGTATGTTTGAGAGCGAAAGAAACTGCGGAAATCCGCAGTTATGCAACGTCAAAGCCCTGATCTTCAATTGTATCGGAGATTTTCTTCACATCAACTTGGTTGCTTTCAAAATCCACATCGACTGTGCCGGCTTCCAGATTTACTTGTACGGAATTTACACCGTCTAATTTACCTACGTTGTCTTCAATCGTTTTTACACAATGTCCACAAGACATACCTGTTACGTTTAATGTTGTTTTTTCTGTCATAATTAATCTCTCCTTATTTTCGCATCAGTTTTGTTATCGTAACTAGTAGTTCATCGAGTACTTCTACATCGCCTTCTGCAAGTCGGTCTTTCACACAGCCTTTTAAGTGGCCGTCCAACAAAACTTTGGCAACGCTATTTAGAGCGGATTGTGTAGCAGATAATTGGGTGATAATATCATCACAATACACATCCGTTTCTACCATTCCTTTAATACCACGGATTTGCCCTTCGATACGATTGAGCCGGTGGATTAAATTTGTCTTAACGCTATCAGGATGATGACTTTTTCTGCAAGTCGTCGCTTCAATATGCAACTCAGTTACATCGTTCAAGTAGTCATTTGTCAAGATTGTACCTCCTTCTCTTCTTTTATGATATTATACCCTATTGGGGTATGTCAATCATTTGGCTTTACTTCCTTCTTTCCTAATTAACGAGTTCGTTGAAAGGTTTCAAATACCCTTTATTTAAAATGAAAATGGTGTTTAATCTATGGGAAAAGGTGGAATAGCTGTTATGTATGAGAAAATCTCAATATGATGTATAGAAAATTTACAAAAAGCCTACAATTGTAACATAAATGAAAGATTTAAAAGTGGACTTTAGTGGTATAATCTGTATAGAAGATTATTAATATGGATTTTATATCGGTATTGAAACTTTCCATGCAGTAGATACGTCAACAACATATAGAAAGGTCGAGGTGGAAAAGATGGCGAAAGAAAAGGTTGATTTAAAGAAAATCATCTCCAACTTGGCGAAGTTGGGTGTTTCGGCAACCGCAACGAAATCCCGTCTAGATATGCTGAAAGCCCTCGCGCCACCTGTAAATGACCCGCAAATACAGTCATAAAAAAAGCTCCCACATTTTAATGTGGGAGCTTTTTTATTCTTCATCTTTACTAAACATATACGTCCGATGGTGGAATTTCATGCTGAAGATCAGGCCGATGGCGAGCATGTTGCCCATGAGGGAACTGCCGCCGTAGCTGATGAACGGTAAGGGAATTCCGGTGATCGGGAGCAGTTGGATGGTCATGCCGATGTTTTCGAAGACGTGGAATGTAATCATGGCGATGATCCCTGCGCAAATATACGTACTGAACGGGTCTTTTAGTTCAAGCGTAATTTTCGTCATATGATAGATGAGAAGAAAGTATAGGCAAATGACGAGGCTTGCGCCGACGAATCCCCATTCTTCTCCGATAGTGCTGAAGATGAAATCGGTATGGCTTTCGGGTACATACACTTCACGTCCTTGGAATCCTTTGCCGAATACTTGGCCGGATCCGATGGCGTTCAGTGAAGTGATCAAGTTATGTCCTTCATTTGAAGCGTATGAGTATGGGTCTATCCATGAATAGATCCGCTCGAAATGATAGGGTCTGAATCCGAACTTTGCAAGGAACTCTTGTGCATATAGCGCCATCCAAAGTAGCATTGCACCGAGTGTTGCAGTGCCTAGGAAAATGGGGAGAATAATGCGCCAAGTAATTCCCGCTACAATAATCAGTGCTGCAGTTATGGCGATGAAAACTAGGCCCGTTCCTAAGTCAGGTTGTTTCATGATGAAAGCGAGTGGCAACAAGAGAATGGCGAAGATTTTACCGAGTAACATGAAATCGGTCTGCAACGTCTTCTCCAAATACTTCTCATGGTGTTTCGTTATGGCGCGTGCAAGTCCGATAATGAAGAACGTCTTCATAAACTCTGCGGGTTGGATGCTTCCGACACCAAAAGGTAAGTGGAACCAACTTTTCGCTCCGTTACGTGGAGCAACGAGTGACATGCCGTCTGGGAGGATGAACAGCAGGAAGAGCATGAATATCCCGCCGCCATATATAATCCAAGCTGCTTTTTTATATTGTTCAGGCTCCAAGTACATCGTAACCGCAATGATGATTGAGCCGACGACATACCATTGGATTTGGGACGGGATGAAATTTTTCGTATACTGGCCTGTTGTTTGTGCAGAGGCGATTGCAATAATGCTTATGACGCCGAATAGCAAAAGGATGAATGCGAGTGGCCAGTCGAAACGATCCTCGGGTTTTTTAGTTGGATTCATATGTTCACCTTATAAGTAGTCAGGATAGGTTTGTGCTAGATGTTCATTATACCTGTAAAATCTGTTGGAATCATACGTTTTTTGTTGTTAATTATTTCATTCAATCCAGCTTCAGGCGCCAGAGGCTCGGGTCATAAGTCAAAAATGCTAAGCGGGAAGGGCGCCGCTTTTCATTTCCGCCTTATGCCTGTCGCCTCTAGGCAGGCGCCTTCCGCTTTTTCATACAATCCAGCTTCAGGCGCCAGAGGCTCGGGTCATAAGTCAAAAATGCTAAGCGGAAAGGACGCCGCTTTTCATTTCCGCCTTATGCCTGTCGCCTCTAGGCAGGCGCCTTCCGCTTTTTCATTCATCCTCATCAGACTCAAACATGTACGTTCGATGATGGAATTTCATGCTGAAGATGAGCCCTATGGCGAGCATGTTGCTAAATAACGAACTGCCTCCGTAGCTGATGAACGGCAGCGGGATTCCGGTGATCGGCAACAGCTGTATATTCATACCGATGTTTTCAAATACATGAAAAGCGATCATCGCGATGACGCCTGTGCATACATATACACTAAAAGGATCTTTCAAACTTAAAGCGACTTTCGTCAAGTGATACATGAGGATGAAATACAGCGAGATGACTACACAAGCGCCGATGAAGCCGTATTCCTCCCCGATGACGCTGAAGATGAAATCGGTATGGTTTTCAGGTATGTACACTTCACGCCCGTGAAACCCTTTCCCCGACAGTTCACCTGAACCGATCGCAGTCATCGCTTGAATTAGATTATACCCTTCATCAGAAGGGTAAGAGTAAGGGTCAAGCCAAGAATAAACCCGTCTGAACTGATAGCGGTCAAAACCGAGGACGTTTTCCATAAAGTCTTGTGCATACAGCGCCATCCATAATAATCCGACACCAAGAATTGCGCCTCCTGAAAACAGTGGAACAATGATTTTCCATGAGATGCCTGCGACGAGTATAATGGCAATTGTAATTGCGATAAATACTAATGAAGTACCTAAATCTGGCTGCTTTGCGATGAAAAACAGCGGGAGGATAAGTGTGATACCGATTTTACCAAGTAGCCAGAAGTCGCTCTTCATGTTGCGCACTAAGTGCTCTTCCTGATGTTTGCTTACTACCCGCGCCATGCCAAGGATGAAGAACGTCTTAATGAACTCAGAAGGTTGAATCGTTCCAATCACAGGCAAATGCAACCATCTTTTCGCGCCAAGACGGATTTCGGCGATCTGATCTTTACCGCCAGGAGCGAACATGAGGAAAAGTAATAATAAAATACCGAATCCATATAACGGCCATGAGATTTTCTTGTATTGTTCAGGGTCTAAGTACATCGCACAGGCGACAATGATCATACCGAGTCCGTACCATCTTATTTGGAGCAAGACAAAATTGATCGGACCGTATTGTTCAGCAGTCTGTGCGGAAGCGATCGCGAAGAAACTCACAATGGCAAGTAACATTAATATGAAAGCGAGCGTCCAATCAAAACGGTCGGACGACTTATTTTGGAGATTCAATGACATTCACCTTTTCTCAAAAACTAGTAGTTCGAGTATAACCTAACTAGCGCAATATATCATATCCTTGTACTGACGTCGCCTAGCGCACGAGGTTGCAAATGGAAAGGTGAAAAATGTTATGAGACAGTCTGTTTCATGCTAAACTATATGAATGAAATCTAAAGCGAGCGAGGGATTCAGATGAAAAGAAAATTAGGGTTAGTCTATGGTGGAAAGTCCGCGGAGCATGAAGTATCGCTCTCCACAGCAAGAGCAGTGACGCATGCAGTAGATTTCGATAAATACGAAGTGATACCAGTATATATAACGTACAGCGGCGAATGGAGAAAAGGCGATGCATTACTTGCACCGGCAGAAACGATTGAACAATTGCGTCTTGAACGAGACATGGAACGACCAGATTGCATCCGGGATTTCTTGAACGGCACCGGAACTCCTGATATTATTTTACCTTTATTGCACGGAACGAACGGTGAAGATGGCACGGTCCAAGGGTTATTTGAAGTGATGAATATTCCGTACGCAGGAAATGGTGTCCTTGCTTCATCCGCAGGCATGGATAAAGTCGTTATGAAGCAACTGTTTCAACATGTCGGTTTAAAACAAGTCCCTTACGTCTATTTCATCCGCAATCAATGGAAGGAAGATCGTCAGTATTGGATCGACAAGATGGAGCGAGAACTCAATTTCCCGATGTTTGTCAAACCTGCTAATCTAGGTTCAAGCGTCGGCATCAGCAAAGCGGTCGATCACGAAACGTTAGTGAAAGCGGTCGAATTCGCTCTCAAATTTGACCGTAAAATTATCGTTGAACAAGGCATTACGGCGCGTGAAGTGGAAGTGAGTGTTCTCGGCAATGACAATCCGGTCTGCTCCGTACTTGGGGAGATTAAACCTGTAGCGACTTTCTATGATTATGAAGCGAAATACCAGGATGGTAGTACCGAACTCCTTATTCCTGCGCCAGTGACGGATGAAGTGCAAACGACGCTCAAGGATATGGCGATTCGTGCATTTAAAGTATTGGATTGTGCAGGACTTGTCCGCGCAGACTTTTTCGTCACAGCTAATGACGAAGTGCTTATCAATGAAGTGAACACAATGCCAGGTTTCACACCGACGAGCATGTTCCCGTTGTTATGGCAAAACACCGGCAAGTCATATCCGGAATTGATTGATGATTTGATTGAACTTGCACTAGAACGTCATGAAGAAAAAAAGAAGATACAATATACGATGGATTGAGTGTGATACGTAATGAAAAGGAAATTGACTGAACTGGCTACATGGCTTGGTGCGAATGGGCAACATATGGAGAATGTCACCGTGAGTGGCGCATCGATTGACTCACGGACAATTGCTGCGGGAGATCTGTTCATACCGTTTCGCGGTGAACAAGTGAACGGTCATAAATATGTGGAGCAGGCGATCCAAAAGGGTGCAGCCGCTTCTTTGTGGATGAAAGACGAACCGGATGCGCCGGAAGATATTCCGCTTATTTTTGTCGAAGATCCTGAACTTGCGCTACAGCAACTTGCTCGCGCTTATCGCGATGAGCTCAAATGCAAATTTATCGGTATCACGGGTTCAAACGGGAAGACATCGACGAAAGATTTGATTGCAAGTGTTTTACGTCCTTACTTCAACGTCCAAAAGACGGAAGGGAATTTTAACAACGAACTTGGAATGCCGTTGACGATTCTTTCATTACAAGAAGACTGTGAAGTGGCAGTTCTTGAAATGGGGATGAGTGGGTATGGCGAAATTTCCTTTTTGTCGAAATTAGCAAAACCGGATTATGCGGTCATTACAAATATCGGCGAAGCGCATATGCAAGATCTTGGTTCACGTGAAGGGATTGCGAAGGCCAAATTTGAAATTATTGATGGATTAAAAGCGGATGGCAAATTCTTTTATGATGGTGATGAACCGCTTTTACACGACCTTGTTAACAAGCATCCGGAGTTGAACAGTGAATCGTTTGGACATAGCGATAATAACGATTTAGCTTTAGTTTCCATTACTTCAGGTGATGAAGGTAGTGAGTTCAAAGTTTCTGGTATCGTCAATGGTGATTTTACAATCCCGGTCTTCGGTGCACATCAGGTTAAAAATACGCTCGCCGCGATTTTAATCGCCCATGAACTTGGATTGGATGAGTCCCGTATTGACAAAGCTCTCAGGCAGTCCAAACTGACAGATATGCGTATGCAACCAGTCGTCGCTTCTAGTGGTGCTTTATTCATTAATGACGCTTATAATGCTGCTCCTACATCGATGCAAGCGGCGCTATCGTTTTTAAAAGAGACGGAATTGCGTACGAAAAAGTGGGTTGTCCTGGGTGATATGTTGGAACTTGGTGACAATGAACGAAACTACCATGAATCCATAGCGACACAACTAAGCACAATACAGTTAGAGGGAATCCTCTTATATGGTCCGCGAATGAAATGGCTGCGAGACGAGCTTGAACAGGTTGGGAACAATAGTAAAATTATCTGGTCGGAAAGTGCGTATGAGCCTTTAATTGAAACGTTGCGAAAATCAATCGGAAAAGATTCAATCGTGTTGTTGAAAGGTTCGAGAGGGATGGCGCTTGAAACGGTCATGAAAGCTGTTCTGGAAGGATGAGTACGGGTGTGCTTTTCCTTCACGGATTTACAGGAGGTCCCTTTGAAGTCCGTCCGTTCATGAATTATATACAGGAACAGACGGACTGGGCCGTTTCCGTACCTGTGCTACCCGGGCATGATTTTCCGCTAAATCTTAAAAATGTATCTGCAGATTCTTGGCTTATGGAAGCGGAACTGGCACTCGGCCGCTTGAGGAAAGAAGTCGACGAGGTCATTATTGTAGGTTTCTCGATGGGTGGACTGATCGCCATGTATTTAGCATTACGCTACCCGATTGCGAAATTAGTGTTGCTTAGTGCTGCTGCGAAGTATATTAGTCCCCGTGTTCTCATTGAAGATGCTGCGGTTATGCTCTCGGAATCCATTACGAAAACGTATCCGCCAAATACGTTTTATCATTTGTATGACTATAAATTACGCCATACGCCATTTGCTGCAACGAGAGAATTTTTGCGCGTTGTAAAAATGGTGGAACCGTATTACGGGAAAATTACTGTTCCGGTTTGTATTGTACAAGGGAAAAAAGATGGCATCGTTCCTTTTGCAACGGCTGATTACTTGTTGAAAAGTTTAGGGTCAGAAAAGAAACAGCTCATCGTATCTGAGCAAGGTAAGCATCATATTTGTTATAGCGATGATTGCAATGAGTGGTACGAAAAAGTGTTGGAATTTATGAATCGCGAATAGCGCAGGATTCTGATTACACTTTTAATGTCGAATCATTTGCGGTTGACGCTTCGTCGTGGTAAACTACTATGAGTATTGGATACATTTACGCGAGACTCTTCCATTGGTGAAGAGTACTTTTTTTTGAATAAAACGGTTTGAAGCCCATGGAACAGCAATCCATCGGGGTGAAGGACCGATCGGCAGAGACCGGCTTCCTTTTCAACTATAGCCTCTGAAACCTATTGAAGTTCATCAATGGACTTCTGTCCACTCCAGAGTATACAAAAATAACGGAAACGTTCCCATAGAAGTTAAAAGCTCGAATTTGCCGTGCTTTCATTTGCAAATGTAACCAATTGCTAAATGAGAAACCAAAGGAGATTGAGAAGTTTGACAAAATTTTCAGAACTTAATATCAGTGAATCCACACAAAATGCATTATCACGTATGGGATTCGAAGAGGCAACACCAATCCAGGAGAGCACAATTACATTCGGTATGGAAGGCAAGGATGTAATCGGACAAGCACAAACGGGTACAGGTAAAACTGCGGCATTTGGTATTCCTCTAATCGAGAAAATCGATATGAACGACACATCCGTACAAGCGCTAGTCATCGCACCAACACGTGAACTTGCAATCCAAGTATCCGAAGAAATCTACAAAATCGGTTACGGAAGACGCGCTCGCGTATTGACTGTTTATGGCGGCCAAGAAATCGGACGTCAGATCCGTGCATTGCGCAACAATCCACAAATCGTCGTTGGAACACCAGGTCGTATACTTGACCATATTAACCGTAAAACGTTGAAATTGGATAAAGTACAGACACTTGTTCTTGACGAAGCTGATGAAATGTTGAACATGGGCTTCATCGAAGACATCAATACAATTTTGGCAGCAGTACCAGCTGAACGCCAAACACTATTGTTCTCTGCGACAATGCCTCCAGCAATTCGTAAAATTGCTGAAACATTCATGAAGAACCCTGAAATCGTGAAAATTAAATCGAAGGAAATGACAGTCGAGAACATCGACCAGTACTTCGTTAAATCACAAGAAAGAGAAAAGTTCGATATCCTATCACGTCTATTGAATGTACACCAACCGGAACTTGCAATTATCTTCGGTCGTACGAAACGTCGTGTTGATGAACTATCTCATGCACTTAATATCCGCGGATACCTTGCAGAAGGAATTCACGGTGATTTGACACAAGCGAAGCGTATGTCAGTACTTCGCCAGTTCAAAGAAAACAAAATCGATATCTTAGTTGCAACTGATGTAGCTGCGCGTGGACTTGATATTTCAGGCGTAACACACGTATATAACTTTGATATTCCACAAGATCCAGAAAGCTATGTACACCGTATCGGACGTACAGGCCGTGCTGGTAAGAGTGGTATGGCAATTACATTTGTCACTCCACGTGAAATGGGTTACTTGCGTACCGTTGAAGAAACTACTAAAAAGCGCATGAATCCACTTCAGCCACCAACAGAAGACGAAGCGTTGATCGGTCAACAACGTGTAGCGATGGATCAGTTAAAAGAAATCGTTGCGAAAAACGAGTTGAATGATTATATGCCATTAGCGGCAGAACTTCTTCAAGGTATGGATGCTCAAGAAGTTGTTGCAGCGGCAATTAGATCATTAACGAACGAGCCGGACGATACACCAATCAAGATTACTGAAGAGCGTCCTTTACCAAGCCGTAAACCACAATCATCACGCAGTGGTGGAGGATATAAAGGTAACCGTAGTGGCGGAGGCCGTTCATCTGGCGGCAACCGTGGCGGCGGATATGGCGGCGGAAGCGGCGGTTCACGTCGTAGTAGTGGAAGTCGTGAAGGCCGCGAAGGCGGAGCACGCAGAGATCGTCCAAGAGGCGGCAAGTCAGAAAGATAATTACAAAAATTCCTGGGAGACGATTTATCGTCTTTTGGGAGTTTTTTATTTCCGAAACATTTTCGGGTGTCATTCGTATACAATAGAAAGAAAGGAGTGTGTTTTTATGAGGGCTCAACCTGCAAACAGGATTTCCCGTAAAGGGCTAAAAGTATGGCGTTTATACGGCATCATTCAAACGAGCATACTTACATTGCTTGCAATTGGTATCGGTGTCCTCGTATACATATTTGAATGGCCAACGTGGATCTATCTGATTGAAGTCGGCGTCATTGTTCTGTTCGCTTATTTCATCATCGCTCTTTTCCCGAAAATTAGGTGGATGAGATGGAGATATGAAGTGCGTGAATCTGAAATTGAGTTGCAACACGGGTTATTCATCGTTAAGCGGACTCTCATCCCGATGGTGCGAGTTCAACATGTCGATACATCTCAAGGGCCGATTCTTAGGAAGTATGGATTGGCTGAAATTTCAATATCGACTGCTGCTACAGTTCATACAATTCCAGCATTAGTAATGGGGGAAGCGGATGATATGAGAAATAGAATTTCCGTACTTGCAAGGGTGGCGGAAGATGATGTCTGAACATAAACGGTATAAGTTACACTGGATTACGGCGATACTCGAAATGGTAAAGACATTGAAAGAGGCGATTCTACCGCTTGTTGTGCTGCTTTTTGCGAATGGCTGGCGCGGAAGTGGGAATGCCCCGTGGTATGTGGAATATTGGACATTCATTGTGTTCGGTGTGCTCATTATTTTCTTGCTAATTAGCGGTATCATTAAATGGGTACGATTCGTCTATTGGTTTGAAGATGATGAGTTGCGCATTGAGTCTGGACTGTTCGTGAAAAAGAAACGTTATATCCCTTTTGATCGAATCCAAAGCTTGGACTATACCGAAGGCATTTTTCACAGGCCGTTCGGGTTAGTAAAAGTGAAGGTTGAAACGGCTGGAAGTTCCTCGTCAAAACAAGCTGAAGGTGAGTTAACCGCCATTTCAAAAGAGGCGGCTAAACGAGTTGAAATTGAACTGGCTGAAGCGAAAAAACGCAAAAGAAACAACGTAGTTATTGATGAAGAAGAACATATGCTTGAAGAAGGTTTTATTCCGCAAGGGCATCATGAAGAAACACCAATACTTACAAATATCTTCACCATGACGAATAAAGATTTGCTGATCCTTGCAACGACTTCGGGAGGAATTGGCGTTATCTTATCGGGTGTGGCGATTTTCGCTTCTCAGTTCGGTGACCTTATACCATATGAATGGATGTACGAGGAGATTTCTGCATTTATCAAGTTCGGCGTCTTAATTGTCGCGATAGCGGTATTCTTTGGGGTACTTGGCGTTTGGCTGTTGTCAGTTGCGATGACGTTTCTGTCCAATTTCAATTTCAACGTTACGCTAGGTGAAGAGGATATCGTCATTACGAGAGGATTACTTGAGAAAAAACGGGCTACAGTGCCACTCAAGCGAATCCAAAGTATTGTCGTCGTGGAAAACCCACTTCGGAAGCTGTTCGGTTATGCATCCGTTACAATCCATAGTGCAGGTGGGGGGATTTCTGATAGCTCTAAAATCAATCTCTTCCCTTTAGTGAAGAGGAAGATGGTGGAACGATATTTACTGGAAGTGTTTCCTGACATGCATGTCGATGAGCCTGCAAATAAGCTGACTGTTAGAGGAAAACCGTTCTATTACCGAATCGATTTTCTTTGGATGGTACCTGTAATTGGAGCATTAATATATTTCTTTTTCCCGTATGGACTTTTTTCGCTCGCAATTATTCCTGTAATTATGGCACTTGGCATGTGGCAACATCGTTCGGCGGCCTTTGATATTAGCGGCAATCAGCTGACGATGCGTTTTAGGGGGATCAGTCTCCAGACGGCTTATATGATGCGGAAAAGAATTCAATCTATGGAAATGAAACAAAGTTATTTCCATAGACGTAAAGGTGTCGCAACAATCGTTGCTAGCGTCAAGTCAGGTATGGGGACGTATCATGCTACTGTGCAACATATGGAAGTAGAAAAAGCTGAAGAGATTTTTGATTGGTACGAAAAAGATCGAGTGCCTTCTGCAAAACAAGTTACCGGAAACCCGGTGACAGAATAGGAAGCATATAAAAAGGTGGAGCGGGATGATTAATTCCCACTCCACCTTCTATTTACCGCTTTCGCCAGCTGACAATTCGTTTCGGATGAAAATAACTGAGACCGACGATGAAACCGACTATCAGACCTGCGATATGACCGATAATATTGACGCCTGGTTGGAGGAACGTCATGATTACGCTAAGCACGATAATCGGCAACATGATTTGACGGAGCTGAGGAAATGCATTTTTTGTGTAGTAAATCAGTGCGCCAAATGCACCGAAAATCCCGAAAATCGCTCCGCTTGCTCCGGCATGTGCTGTTTCGATTCCGCCGAGGAAGTATGTGGCGATATTTGCAAAAATTCCAGCGAGCATATAGATGGTAAGGAATCTCGCTTTGCCTGCAAACTTTTCAAGTTCGGGTCCGAAGATGAACAACGAAAACATGTTAAATAGCAAGTGCATAAACCCGAGATGCATGAACATCGGTGTAAAAAGCCGCCACCATTCACCGTCTGCAATGAGGTAATTGACGCCTAAACCAAAGTGATAAAGTTCGAGATTCCATTGAAATGGCATAGACGTTAGAACGAAGACGATCGTATTAATAATAATTAGGGCAGTTACAAATGGGTAGGCCCGAATGTACTGAGAAAAGTTTTCTGTACGGATAAACAAATTTTTCACCTGACCTTTGGATTCATTATACAACGTTTTCGGTTGGATAAGAAGTGAGATAACCTCGTCAAGGAGTTGAAGAGATGATACAGGGAATCGGATTGGATATCGTAGAGTTGGATCGTATTGCCCGGTTGGATGGAAAGTCCGCAAAGTTCCGCATGCGTATATTATCAGATGCGGAATTGAAGCGCTATGAACAATTACCGCAGCATCGACGCATTGAGTTCCTAGCGGGACGCTTTGCTGGGAAGGAAGCGTTCGCGAAGGCAAGAGGGACGGGGATTGGTAACGGTTGCCGTTTCGAGCAGATCGAAATATTGCCGGATGTTGCAGGGAAACCGACGCTTTCTTTTGACGAAGAGCTAGTGGAAGGCTTCATTTCAATAACGCACACACAAACGGTTGCTGCGGCACAAGTCGTTTTAATGAAATAAATATTTTGATGTAAACAAGCTCGCATAATTGACTATCTCCTCTCATAAGATGACCTACCCGATTGAAATGAGAAAGGATGAACTGTATGCGCAGCCGAATTTTTGTTTTAATGCTAGTTGCAGTCATGACACTTCTTGCAGCTTGTGGAGCACCATCGAAAGAGGATGTCATGAAAAAGCTCAGTGGTAAGTGGAACGAAGCAAAAGGGTACGAATTGCAAGCGACGATGGAAATCAAGACAGGTTCGGAGCCGAGACTATACGATGTAACTGTATGGCATACTAAACCTGAGTTCTACAAAGTGAATGTTAAGCAAGGCGGTACCGAAGATTCCCAGATGATTGTACGTAATAATGATGGGGTGTTTGTTATAACGCCATCTCTAGGAAAAACGTATAAGTTCCAAAGTGATTGGCCGACACAAAACAGTATGCCGTATCTAATCGGCACATTGTCTGATGACATCAAGGCGGATAAAAATGCAACAATGGTCGAGAAGGATAAGACGTATGTGTTTGAGACAGCATCACGTAATAACCACAAAAAAGTTCTTCCTACACAACAAATTCATATTGATAAGAAAACGTTACTGCCTAAGTACGTCTCAGTCATGGATGAAAACAATGAAGAGAAAATTCGTGTGACATTCAATAAAATCACAATGGGCGTCGAACATAAGCAATCTGATTACGATGTGAAAATGGAAGACATCCAGAAAGATAAGAAGCCACAATCCAATGAAGGTGCAGATGAAACAGGCATGATGAAATTTTATCCAAATCTAAGTTGGGATGGAACAGTAATCGATGAAGGGTCTGTAGAAACTGAGAATGGAACAAGATCCTTCATGACATATGGCGGGGGAGACAAAGAGTTTGTAGTCGTTCAGGAACCTGCGGGACCGGCTAACGAATTAGTGGCGGTATCTGTAGAAGGAGATCCTGTAGATTTAGGATTTACGGTTGCAGCGTTAACGGATAACTCCATTCGTTGGGAGCAGGACGGTGTAGCGTTCTTTGTAGCATCTTCCACTTTGACACCCGATGAATTGATAGAAGTCGCTTCATCAATGGTTGCTGAAGATAGTAAATGACAATTGTTGACATAGCATAGCCCTTAGATTGATAATGTAAGAATCTATTACACAATCGAGGGATCACTATGGAAAATGAAATGGAATTTCGGCCGACAAAAGCGGTTATAGATTTACAGGCGATTCAACAAAATGTCAGGAACCTCACAGCTTATCTACCTCGTGAGACAGCAGTCATAGCCGTCGTCAAAGCAGACGGCTATGGTCATGGTGAAGTGGAGGTCGCTAAAGCGGCGATTAAAGCAGGTGCATCCATGGTAGCGGTTGCTACTCCTGATGAAGCAGTTAGGTTAAAGGAGGGAGGCGTCACTAGTGATGTACTAGTGATGGGTCCTTCACCTGTTTTGTTTGCAAAAAAAGCAATTGATCTTGGCATACATGTCACGGTTACTGATGCGGAATGGATTCGTCAAGCGACTCGGGTAGTTGACGAATTCGTAAAACCGCTTAACGTGCATGTTAAAATTGACACAGGAATGGGTAGGATAGGAGTAAGGACTGCTGACGCTTTACAAGAAGTCGTGCAAGTGCTTAATTCTTCTGATGTTGTGAAATTGGTCGGTGCTTTTACGCATTTTGCTTGCGCAGATGAAGACGATTCACTTACGACAAAAAGGCAATTCGACAAATTCATGGAACTTGTCGAAAATTTCCCGGAAAGACCTTCAATTGTGCATGCTGCGAACAGTGCGGCGACATTTTTATATCCTGATTACGCACTTGATGCTGTTCGGTTTGGTATTAGTCTTTACGGTATCGCTCCGTCTGCTTATGTCGGGAGTCGTTTGCCATTTACGTTGCAAAGAGCATTTTGTCTTGAAACGGAACTTGCTTACGTCAAACAAGTTGAAAAAGGCAACCGGATCAGTTACGGAGGTACGTATGAAACCTTGGAGGATGAATGGATCGGAACGATTCCGATCGGCTATGCTGACGGTTTGAAACGCGGACTCCGCGGACAGGAAGTACTCATTGCAGGTGAACGTATGCCGATTGTCGGAACAATTTGTATGGATCAGTGTATGGTGAAACTGCCAAGGGAAATGCACGTTGGTGAAAAGGTGACACTTATCGGGAAGCAAGCTGACGAAGAGATAACGATGGAAGAATGGGCGGAACGTCTCGGTACAATTCCTTATGAAATCGCAGTTACTATTTCCAAACGTGTACAGAGGGTATACGGAACAACCAATGGGTAATTATCACAATTCGACAAAGACCACGTTATTTGAAGATTCTTGTCAATAAAAACCTTACTATGTCTTCTCATTGTCGAACTTCAATGGTAAGATAGAGTGGAATAGAATCGATCGAGGGAACGGGGTCTGTCGGAGGTGCTAGAATTGCGGGAGAAAAACGTCAGAAAAGTCATTGGTAAAATGCCTAAAGAACTGTTGAACGAAATTAAACATACGGCCGTCCATCATGCGCCGGAGCGCGGAGAATTCGTTTATGTTTCAACAAAGCGGTATATGACTGGCCATGAAGCGGATACGATCCGTGAAGCCATGATGGTCGGCTACGTTGAAATGTCGCAAATCAACTTAAGAATTGCAAAGGAATGTTTGCATGCGGAGCTCGAAGCCCAGCATACGATGGAACGTCTCGTAAGCGGAGGATGAAAAGTTGGCGATAAAACGTGGAGACGTCTTTTTTGCAGACCTGTCACCCGTCGTTGGATCCGAACAGGGAGGGACTAGACCGGTACTTGTCATACAAAATGATATAGGCAACCGATTCAGCCCTACAGTTATTGTCGCGGCAATCACTGCACAGATCCAAAAGGCGAAACTGCCGACACATGTTGAAATTGATGCAGATCGTTATGGATTCGAGCGGGATTCTGTCATCCTGCTCGAACAGATCCGCACAATCGACAAGTCAAGGCTAACCGATAAGATCACCCATTTGGATGAATTATTGATGGAACAGGTTGATGAAGCTATAGAAATCAGTTTTGGTCTAGTTAAATTCTAGAATACATAGTGAGAAAACACTTCAGATTATATAATCTGAAGTGTTTTTTGCATTAATTGACTTTAAAAGATGTATCATTTGTCTTTTTTAGGTACAATGTAAATAAGGAAATTTTTTATTTTTATGAGGAGGCGCACTTACGGATGAACAAACTTATGGTAGAGAGCATCAATGAGTATATGGACGAAATCATAGAGCGATGGACTACAAGGATGAAAGAAGAAAAAGGCGAACGGTTCTTCCATTTTATGCCTGACCATCTTGTTGATAAGACAAGCAGGGAATTCGCAGAGTTAATGACGTCCAATATTAGGGAGACTTCATCAATCGACTCTGATAAAATCAATGAATTTACAGAGAAGATTGTTCGTTTCGGTTGGGCAATTAAGTTTGTCAATAAAGCAATTGACAATTTCTCAAATGTAGTCTTTGAACTGTTGGAAGAGAAAGATGTTATAACTGACGAAAACTTGAGACGATTTATTGTGTTATTTAGTAGTTGGATTAACCCTTTACGAGAAAGTATCATTGATGCTTATTCAACGGAATGGGAAAGAACGGTCAGTTTGCAGAAAATCGCTTTACAGGAGCTATCTGCTTCTTTAATACCTGTATTTGAGAAAATTTCCGTCATGCCTCTAGTCGGAACGATTGATACTGAACGTGCTAAACTGATTATGGAAAATCTACTCGAAGGCGTTGTTAGTCAACGTGCTGAAGTTGTATTACTTGATATTACAGGAGTGCCTGTCGTAGATACAATGGTCGCTCACCATATTATACAAGCTGCTGATGCAGTGCGATTGGTAGGTGCGAAATGTATGCTCGTCGGTATTCGTCCTGAAATCGCTCAAACAATTGTTGCGTTAGGTATTAACTTGAACGAATTTACTACGAAAAGTACATTGCAACGTGGAATGCAAGCTGCCTTGGGAATGACAAATCGAGAAATTGTGGAGGTGAATGGACAATGAAAACACGTATCCCGATTTTAAAATTGAACGAAGTACTCATCGTATCCATTCAATGGGAACTGGATGACCAGACGGCCATTCAATTTCAGGAAGATCTGTTGAACAAGATGCATGAAACGTCCGCTCTCGGAGTAGTGATCGATTTAACACCAATCGATTTTATCGATTCATTTATCGCCAAAGTACTTGGAGATGTTATTAATATGACAGGGTTGATGGGAGCGAAGGTTGTCATAACGGGAATTCAACCGGCTGTCGCAATCACATTGATTGAACTGGGTATCCGTTTAAACAATGTAATGACGGCACTGGATTTGGAAAACGGTTTGGATAAACTTACTAAAGAATTGGAGGCCTGACAATGAATCTTGGGTCTTCTGTAGAGATAATTACGGAATGGGATATTGTTGCTGCTAGACAACTAGGTCGGAATGAAGCGAAGCAAGTGGGATTTGGTACAGTTGACCAAGCTAGAATCACGACAGCTATTAGCGAATTGGCACGGAACATTTACTTATATGCCGGAAAAGGGAAGATTGAGATTGAACGTATCAGCGAAGCAGGGCTTGTTGGTATAAAAATCATTGCTTCCGATGAAGGTCCAGGTATCCCTGATTTACGTAAAGTAATGGAAGACGGTTTTACGACGTCAGGAGGACTAGGTGCCGGAATGCCTGGTGTTAAGAGATTGATGGACGAATTCAAAGTCATCTCTGAAGTAGGGGAAGGAACTACAATCATTACAACTAAATGGCTCCACTAAGGAGGGGGTTAAAAAATGCCTCAAGAAGTTACTAAACAGTATAAGGAAATAATGAGCAAATATCTAGAAAGTCAAAGTGAAGAGGATCTATATGTAGGGCAACAATTCAGTCGGCGTTTCATAGAAAAGGATATCGCGCCGGAAGATGTCATTAGCATACATAAGAGCGCCCTATTTGAATTGCATCCTAATTTGCGAAAGCAAGTATGGGATTCTTTGGACTTCTTAATAGAAATGATGATCCATTACGGATTGACAATGCGCGAGCATCAAAGTCTTGTTCGCAAGCAAGAAGCGATTCAGATGGAGATGAACGTAGCGACGAAAGTCCAAGATACGCTTCTTAAAACAGTGGAACCAGATGCGGAAGGGTTGGATGTCGGTTGGATTTCCCAACCTGCACACCAAATGAACGGCGACTATATCTACTTCTTAAACCAAGAAAACGCTTCCAGTGTCGCTGTTGCCGATGTGATAGGTAAAGGCATTCCGGCTGCGCTCTGCATGTCCATGATCAAATTCGGAATGGATGGATTGCAGAACGAAAATTCGAGCCCGGACAATGTACTTGGAATCATTAACCGGATCGTGGAAAAAAGTGTAGACGATTCAATGTTCATTTCTATGTTTTATGGTAAATATAACTCCATAACATCCACTTTTTCTTATGCTTCAGCAGGGCACGAGCCAGCTTTGCATTTCTCTAGTGGAACAAGCGCTTTCACGGAACTTGACGCGAGAGGGCTTTTGCTTGGAGTGAAAAAGGAAGCAATCTATGATGAGCATTCCGTTGTCCTTGAAGAAGGGGACTTTGTCGTTATGATGACCGACGGCGTGACTGAGAGTAGAACGGAAAATGGATTTATAGAAATGTCCGCCATTAAAAGTCTTCTAGCAGAAAAGAAAGATGAATCCGCGCAGGAAATCGCCGATTACGTCTATTCTGAGCTAAGCAGGATGCAAGACTACCAACTAAGCGACGATTTTACAATTGTTATCTTCAAAAAGAAAACAGTATAGGTTTACGTTTTTGAGGAATGGGTATTCATTTAGATAGCGAGTTATCCATAACGAAAATAAGAGAGTCGGGGTGCAAGACATGAATTTACAAGTAGAATTATTAGAGAAAAACAGTGTTCAATGTTTTAAAGTGGTTGGTGAAATAGATGCTTACACAGCGCCTGTGCTAAAGGAACGGTTGGCGGCTGTTGAAAAGGTTGAAGGACTTCATGCAGAACTTGATCTATCCGAAGTAGACTATATGGACAGTACAGGTCTTGGTGTATGTGTAGGATTTTATAAAGCGGTGTCGAATAATGGTGGTCATGTTAAAATCACTGGATTGAACAGACGACTAAGTCGCCTATTTGAAATTACAGGCTTAAATGAAATCATAGACATTGAACTGAAAGAAAGTGAGGACGACAATGCAACATTATGATTATATTGAGATCAAGATACCGGCGAAAACACAGTACATTGGAGTAGCAAGACTTATGATTTCGGGTATTGCCAGCCGTCTTGGTTTTACATACGATGATATTGAGGACTTGAAAATAGCTTCAAGTGAAGCAATCACAAATGCTGTACAACATGCTTACGCAGATAATGAGCAAGGTGAAGTAGTCGTTGGATGCGCAATGTATGAAGATAAATTGGAAATTATGATTGCAGATCATGGTTCTAGTTTTGATTTTGAAGAAACAAAAAAACATATAGGACCTTATAAGGATGCAACTGAAGAGCGCTTCCTCCGCGAAGGTGGCCTTGGTCTTTACTTGATGGAGACATTAATGGATGAAGTGAAATTCCATCAAGAGGAGGGCGTAACGGTCTTCATGACCAAACATCTCGGCGGAGAGCGAGGCGAACAAGAAGATGTCCAACGAACAGCCAACTCATAAACCAGATACGAAAGAAAAGGTATTAGATTGGATACGGAAATATCAGGATACGAATGATGATGAGGCGCAGACGAACTTAGTGCTTCATTATGAACGCCTCGTCCATTCAATTGCCCGTAAGTATTCCAATGGTAAACCGTATCATGAGGATATCGTACAAGTAGGAATGCTCGGACTGCTTGGTGCCATTCGACGGTATGATCCGGAGCTTGGTCGTAGTTTCGAAGCATTCGCTGTCCCGACGATTGTCGGGGAAATTAAACGATTCTTACGCGACAAGACATGGGCCGTTCACGTTCCAAGGCGCATAAAGGAACTTGGGCCAAAGATTAAAGGGGCAGTTGAAGCTCTGACAACTGAAATGCAACGCTCCCCTTTAGTGAGCGAAATTGCTGAATATCTCGAGACAGACGAAGAACTAGTACTAGAAGCGATGGAAATGGGTAGAAGCTACCAAGCATTATCTATGGACCATACGCTTGAAGCGGATTCTGAAGGTGGTACAGTAACGTTGTTCGATATTATTGGACAAGCGGACGACGGGTACGAGAAGACCGATCATCGCCTTATCGTCGCTGATGCACTCAGTGTGTTATCTGAACGTGAAAAACAAATCATCCAGTATACATACATCGATCAACTGAGTCAGAAAGAGGCCGGCGAGCGACTTGGCATTTCACAAATGCATGTATCCAGACTTCAACGTAAAGCTATTAAAAAATTGCAAGAAGCGATAACAGCAGCTGGTGGTGTGTCGTAGTGGAGGAAATTATAAACGATCATGTTGAGGCGTATGTATACAATACGGCAAAACACGGCAATGTAGAGTCGGGTGACGTTTACTATGTCCATGCTGGTGAAGATTATTTCATGTGTGCAATCGCGGATGGTTTAGGGAATGGAGTGGTTGCACGGCAATCAGCCGAAATCATTCCTCAAGTACTTGCCGAACACCATCATGAGTCCCTTGATGAACTACTGAGCCGCTGCAATGAACATATGGTGCAAAAACGTGGAGCAGCCGTAGCGATTGTACGTGTAAATTATAAAGAAAGTACAATTGAATATAGTTGCATCGGAAATGTCAGATTATACATCCTTCATGGTAGGGAGAAAATGATCTATCCCTTGCCGGTCATGGGGTATTTATCGGGAAGACCGCAAAAAATGAATACCCAAAAATATGATTATTCAATCGGTGATCTTTTCTTCCTTCATTCAGATGGTGTCGAGTTGAACAATCCAAAGGCTAGTTTAAAACAAAGTACCAATGCTATGGAATTGTATAATATCATTAAAGAATCAGCTAATCCTGGCGATGACGCCACATTTATAGCTGGATGCCTGCTTCAGTAACTTGGAGCAGGTTTTATTTTGCGTTCACAAGTCCGCGAGTTATGATGACACGTGTCGAAATAGGATGTTCATTGAGTAGGCAGGGAGGTAAGTGGTAAACTGTTCTTATGGAAAGAAAGGATGTAATCGTTCATGGCAAAGCAGATAATAGAATTCACAGCTAAAAGGGCAGGCGTCAGTACAAAACAAACAAGCAGCGTCATTGCACTTTTAGACGAGGGGAATACTGTTCCGTTTATTGCACGTTATCGTAAAGAAGCGACAGGATCACTCGATGAAGTGCAAATTAAATCAATCGAAGATGCGTACCAATATGAAAAAGGTCTCGAGCAACGAAAAGAAGAAGTGATTCGTTTAATAGAAGAACAAGGCAAGATGACTGATGAATTAAAACAGGATATCGAAAAAGCGACTGTCCTTCAACGACTAGAAGATTTGTATAGACCTTACAAACAGAAACGCAGAACACGTGCGATGATCGCAATTGAAAGTGGTCTTGAACAGTTGGCGGATCAGTTGGTTTTATTCAAAAGTGACGAACCTACAGTTCTCGCTGAACCATTCATTAATGAAGAAAAAAATGTCTCTTCTATAGAAGAAGCATTGGCAGGTGCACGCGACATCATTGCAGAACGAATTGCGGATGACGCGGCATTGCGTGAACTTGTTCGGAAACTGGCCTGGTCGGATGGGCAGATGGCGTCAACACTTCGTAAAGGGGCGGAAGACGAGCGTGCTGTCTACGAAATGTATTACGCCTACGAAGAACCGCTAAAAAAAGTAGTCCCTCATAGAGTGCTTGCGTTAAATCGTGGGGAAAAGGAAGACGTACTTCGTGTCGGTGTCATATTCCCAGCAGAAAGAATCGTTTCAGGGATTGAACGAGAAGTTATCAAAAAAGTGCATTCGCCAAGTACACCTCAAGTGAAAGAAGCGATTGAAGACGCATTTAAGCGGCTAATAGCTCCTTCCGTAGAAAGAGAGATTAGAACGGCTTTGACGGAAAAAGCTGAAGCGCAAGCAATACACGTTTTTTCAGAGAACCTTAAAAGTTTACTATTACAACCACCTTTAAAAGGGAAAATGGTGTTAGGCGTAGATCCGGCATTCCGTACAGGTTGTAAATTAGCAGTTATCGATGAGTCGGGCAAGATGCTAGAAGTGTCCGTCATCTATCCTCACCCGCCAAAACCGAGTAAAGAGGAATCCAAAAAGAAAATACTTGAAACGTTGAGTAACTATAAAATTCAAATCATTGCAATCGGTAACGGAACAGCTTCACGAGAAACAGAGCAATTTATCGCAGAGTGCATTAAAGAGTCAACGAACCCTGTTTCCTATGTCATTGTTAATGAAGCAGGGGCGAGTGTCTATTCCGCATCATCTCAAGCGCGAGAAGAGTTCCCCGATCTTCAAGTAGAACAAAGAAGTGCGGTTTCAATCGCACGCAGATTGCAAGATCCGCTGTCTGAACTTGTTAAAATTGACCCTGAATCGATAGGTGTAGGCCAGTACCAACATGACGTGGCGCGTAAAAAGTTATCGGAATCATTGTCATTCGTCGTTGAAACAGCCGTTAACCGAGTAGGCGTCAATGTGAATACAGCGTCTTCTTCGTTATTGCAATACGTAGCAGGACTTTCAAAGACTGTCGCTGAAAATATTGTAAAAGCACGTGAAGATCAAGGTTTGTTCCAAAAAAGAACACAGTTGAAAAAGATTCCGCGTCTCGGTGCGAAAACGTATGAACAGGCAATCGGGTTCTTGCGAATTTCTGAAGCGAAAGACGTTTTCGATTCGACAGGACTCCACCCAGAAAGCTATGCAACAGCTGAACACGTGTTAAAAGAAGCAGGGTTGGATAAAAATATGCTCGGAAAACCTGAAGCTGTCGAAGCTTTGTCAAAACTGGACATTCGTCAACTTGCTGAAAAACTGGAAGTCGGAGAAGTGACATTACGTGACATTATCGATACGCTACAACGCCCAAACCGCGATCCGCGTGACGATTATCCGCAGCCATTACTGAAAGCGGATGTATTAGATATTAAAGACTTATATGAAGGGATTGAAATGCAAGGAACTGTTAGAAACGTAGTAGACTTCGGAGCATTCGTAGACATCGGAGTATCAGAAGATGGACTCGTTCACATTTCTAAACTGAAAAAAGGCTTCGTCAAGCATCCTCTTGACGTTGTTGCGTCCGGCGATATCGTCACCGTATGGGTGCAAAGTGTGGACAAGAACAAAGGTAGAATATCACTCACAATGATTCCACCTGCAAAAAAGTAAGGAAGTTATAATTGGAAACCTTAACACTTCAACAATTAGTGGAACAACTGTCTACGGAATTCTTCGGGAAACCGTTTATGCATAAAGCACTCTTTAACAATCGGCTACGAACGACAGGTGGAAGATACAAACTTCGCGACGGTTCAATTGAAATAAACCCAGCAGTTCTCCAGTTACATGATTTGGATGAATTAAAGGGCATTATAAAACATGAGCTGTGTCATTATCATCTTCACCAAGAAGGAAAAGGCTATCGTCACGGAGATACGGATTTCAAAAAACTGCTGAAAGAAACAGGATCACCGAGATTTTGTAAACCGATGACAGACCAAATTCAAGCTTCTCAAAACATCCATTACTATAAATGCGCGTCATGCAATCTGGAATACAAAAGAAAAAGAAAAATGGATGTAAAGAAGTACAGATGCGGAAAATGTCGAGGAGAAATAGTATATCAGAAATAAATCAAGAGCTTGTCAGGCCTATTAAATCAACGCCTTGGCAAGCTCTTTACTATTTTTCAAAAAAGAATTCATTAAAACTGTTGACGAATAACAATTGTGTCTCTATAATAGGAAAAGTCGATTAGAAACAACGACAAACAACAAACGAAACACTTACTTAAGGCCCCTTGGTCAAGCGGTTAAGACACCGCCCTTTCACGGCGGTAACACGGGTTCGAATCCCGTAGGGGTCACCATTTCATTTTAAATGCATAACATTCGTGTTTACGAACATATTAGAAGGGAAGTACAATAGCATCCCTACAATGAACAGTATTCACTAGCATGGAAAATGATTATAAAATTAATGGGGTATAGCCAAGCGGTAAGGCAACGGACTTTGACTCCGTCATTCGTTGGTTCGAATCCAGCTACCCCAGCCAATCTTTTTAAACGAGAAGCGTTTAAAAAGATTTGCGAGAAATACCGAAAGGTATTTTGAGCACAAAGGTTTTAAATAACCACACAAAATAGTATTTGCCAAAACAACAATGGTTTAAAAGTAAAATCAAAACCATTAGCACTAGTTACATTCCATAAGCACGAGCCATTAGCTCAGTTGGTAGAGCATCTGACTTTTAATCAGAGGGTCGCAGGTTCGAATCCTGCATGGCTCACCATTTACCTTTAAAAAAGTTATTGACATTCTCACTGAGAACTGTATAATAAACTGTGTCGCAAATAATGCGGTAGTGGCGGAATGGCAGACGCGCTAGGTTGAGGGCCTAGTGGGGGTTAACCCCGTGGAGGTTCAAGTCCTCTTTACCGCACCAAATTCTATTCTGGTAATAGTAACTAACGCCAATGAAATAGAATATCAACTTTATACGCGGGTGTAGTTTAGTGGTAAAACCTCAGCCTTCCAAGCTGATGATGAGGGTTCGATTCCCTTCACCCGCTCCAATTACTTTTTAAAAATAACGCTTGACTCGAAAGAAGAGAGATGTTATACTAGAATAGTTGCTGAAAGAGAGCGACACAATGAACCTTGAAAACTGAACAGCAAAACGTCAACAATACAAGTTCTGAAACCGGCTTGCCGGTGAACGGACAAAACGAATCTTCGGATTCAAAATTGACATCTTAAATGATGCCAGCAAGAAATGAGCTATTCATTTTCTTCTATTATGGAGAGTTTGATCCTGGCTCAGGACGAACGCTGGCGGCGTGCCTAATACATGCAAGTCGAGCGGATTGAAG
>NZ_JACSQN010000040.1 GCF_014836615.1 Sporosarcina quadrami
TGATGTGACCCCTAAAAGTTAGAGTTTTATATTACGCAGCTAATTGGCTGGCGTGAAGACGGTACTGAACCGGACTCATGCCAGCCAGTTTTTGTTTGATTCGTTTGTTGTTATAATACTCGATATAAGTCTCAATCGCCTTTTTTAACTCCTCATAGGTGCGCAGCGGTTCACCATAATACATCTCCTGTTTCAGTAATCCAAAGAAGTTTTCCATAGGGGAGTTGTCCAGACAATTTCCCTTACGCGACATGCTCTGGAATACTTTGTGCTCTTTTAAGGTCGCAACCCATTTCCCGTGCTGATAGTGCCAGCCTTGATCTGAGTGGATGGTCGTCCTGTATTTTGCATTCTTTACGATTTCAAGGGCTTCCTCTAAGGGCTCCATCACAAGGTCAAGAGTCGGTCGCATATTGATACCGTATGAGAGTATTTCTCCGTTGTACATATCCATTATTGGATTTAGATAGAGTTTCGGTCCATCCGAACACTTGAATTCAGTAATATCTGTGGTCAGCTTTTGACAAGGGATTGGTGTCTTGAACCGTCTGTTAATACGGTTTTTCGCAATGGTGCCAATATTCCCCTTGTACGAGCTATAACGACGTGATCTGCGGGTGAATTTACTGCCCTTTAATCCTAACTTTCGCATGAGCCGCTGCACTTTTTTATGATTCACAATAAAGCCGCGGTTCTTCAACTCCAGTTGAATACGGCGATAACCATAATTCTCATTATTCTCATCAAAAATGGATTGAATCAAATCCTCCAATTCTTGATTAGGATTCTCCCGTTTCCATTGTTTTATATGATAGTGATAGGAGGACTCTGGGATGCCAACCAGCTGTAGGACATCCGTCAGTCGGAATTCTTCTTTGAGTTCGAATGATAGTGCTGCCTGTGCTTTTCGAGATAGGCGTCCGGCTCCATCTGAAAAGCTCGTAACTTTTTTAGGTAGGCCACCTCTAAGCGGAGGAGTTCATTTTCCCGTTCCAACTTCTGTTCACGCGTCAATTCATCTTGGTGTGATGACTTCTGAGTCTTCTCCACGTTTTTCGCTTTGTTAGACATGGCTAGCCGTCCTTTCGGGGTGTCCAGGGCTTCCACACCGCCTTCAAGGAATTTCTTTTCCCAATCACGTATCATTGAAGGATTAGTCAATTTGAAGTGAAGTGCCGTTACTGTCTGCGAAGCGCCTGTCCTTTTCATAAAGCTTAATACATCCAGCTTGAATTGAACAGGATAATTCGTATGCTTGGTCTTTCGAAACAAACCTTCTACGCCAAACAGTTTATAGGCATTCACCCAATCTATGATTTGTTTCTTGGACTTAATCCCATGCTTTTTCGCTAATCTGTTATATCCAATGGTTCCACTAAGGTATTCTCTCACTACGAGTACCTTAAAATCATCCGTATATTTAACCACAATAAAACACCCCAAAAGTTAGATTTTCTACTCTAACTTTTGGGGTGCACTTCA
>NZ_JACSQN010000041.1 GCF_014836615.1 Sporosarcina quadrami
ATGATGTGACCCCTAAAAGTTAGAGTTTTATATTACGCAGCTAATTGGCTGGTGTGAAGACGGTATTGAACCGGACTCATGCCAGCCAGTTTCTGTTTGATTCGTTTGTTGTTGTAATACTGAATATAAGCCTCAATTGCCCTTTTAAGCTCCTTATATGTCCGCTGCGCTTCTCCATAATACATTTCCTGCTTCAGTAATCCAAAGAAATTTTCCATGGGGGCGTTGTCCAGACAGTTCCCCTTCCGCGACATGCTCTGGAATACTTTGTGCTCTTTTAAGGTCGCAACCCATTTGCCGTGCTGATAGTGCCAGCCTTGATCTGAGTGGATGGTCGTCCTGTATTTTGCATTCTTTACGATTTCAAGAGCTTCTTCTAAGGGCTCCATCACAAGGTCAAGTGTCGGTCGCATATTGATGCCGTATGAGAGTATTTCTCCGTTGTACATATCCATTATTGGACTTAGATAGAGTTTCAGTCCGTCCGAACACTTGAATTCCGTAATATCCGTGGTCAGCTTCTGATAAGCAATAGGTGTCTTGAACCGTCTCTTAATACGGTTTTTCGCAATGGTGCCAATGTTCCCCTTGTATGAGCTATAACGACGTGATTTGCGGGTGAATTTACTGCCTTTTAATCCTAACTTTCGCATGATCCGCTGCACTTTTTTATGATTCACAATAAAGCCGCGGTTCTTCAACTCCAGTTGAATACGACGATACCCATAATTCTCGCTATTCTCATCAAAAATGGATTGAATCATATTCTCCAACTCTTGATTAGGATTCTCTTGTTTTAACTGTTTTATATGATAGTGATAGGAAGATTCGGGGATGCCTACCATCTGCAGGACATCCGTCAGTCGGAATTCTTCTTTGAGTTCGAGTGATAACGCTGCCTGTGCTTTTCGAGATAGCCGTCCGGATCCATCTGAAAAGCTCGTAACTTTTTTAGGAAGGCCACCTCTAAGCGGAGGAGTTCATTTTCCCGTTCTAATTTCTGTTCGCGCGTCATTTCATTCTGTTGTGTTGGCTTCTGGCTCTTCTGGACATTCTTTGCTTTTTCAGACATGGCTGGCCGTCCTTTCGGGTTGTCCAGGGCTTCCGCACCGCCTTCAAGGAATTTCTTCTTCCAACCTCTGATGACTGAGGGATTCGTAATCCCGAAGTGAAGTGCCGTCTTTGAAAGCGAAGCGCCTGTCCTTTTCATAAAGCTTAATACATCCAACTTGAATTGAACAGAATAAATCGCGTCATTTTTCTTTCGTAATAATCCTTTCATACCAAACTTCTTGTATGCGTTTACCCAATCAATGATCTGTCTCTTCGACTTTACACCATGTTTTTCAGCCAACCTCTTATATCCGATTGTTCCTCCGAGATATTCACGAACCACCATCGCCTTAAAAT
>NZ_JACSQN010000042.1 GCF_014836615.1 Sporosarcina quadrami
AATTGGACGGCTGTCTCCAAAGATTCCTGCGGAATCAAGCTTCATGTGCGAATGGTGGCTGCCTCCTCTTCCAGCGTCTTTCCTGAAAAGATGATTCCATCCACGGGGAATGTTGCTGATTCCGATGCGGTGAATCATATCATCGAAGCAGATGGTGCCCTATACGTAATGGACCGCGGCTATGCCCACAAAACAAAAATGGGTGGATGGTTGGCGAGAAAAATTCAATTCCTTGTACGCGTAAGAAAGACCTTTACGATGGAGACATTGATAGCGCACACTCCAACACATCCAAAAGTAGTCAGGAATGAAGTGGTATCCATACTCACACGTGAAGAACCGGTCCGTTACATTGAATTCACAGACGATGATGGTACACCGTTTCATTTGATCACAAATAACTTGGACATGAGTGAAGAAGAGATTCTAGAAACCTACAAGAACCGTTGGTATATCGAGCTTTTCTTTAAATGGTTAAAGCAGCATGTCAGGGTAAATCATTTATTCAGCCTCTCTCCCGTAGGTATCTGGAATCAGATGTTTATCGCATTGATCACTTTTGCATTAACTGAAATTATGAGGTTGATTCATCAACCAGCGAAGAGAATATGGACCTTCATGCGAACCATGCAGCAGTACCTTTTCACTCCGATAAAGAGTCTATTACAGGATTTCAACCGAAGGTTGAGAAAGAGCAAAGGGCGACAAAAGATACCGAACGCCCATCCAAAAGAGATCAGGTATGGAGAAGATTTTGCGATTGTCAGTCCAATTAATAGAGAACATTTTATCAACAAAGTGAAAAAACAAGCAAAGTAAAATA
>NZ_JACSQN010000043.1 GCF_014836615.1 Sporosarcina quadrami
TGGTGGAGCCTAGCGGGATCGAACCGCTGACCTCCTGCGTGCAAGGCAGGCGCTCTCCCAGCTGAGCTAAGGCCCCGAAAAAGTAATGGTCGGGAAGACAGGATTCGAACCTGCGACCCCTTGGTCCCAAACCAAGTGCTCTACCAAGCTGAGCTACTTCCCGAGATGTGTAAGAAAAATAATGGCGCGCCCGGCAGAAGTCGAATCCACAACCTTCTGATCCGTAGTCAGACGCTCTATCCAATTGAGCTACGGGCGCGTAATAAATACTATACGGTTTATGTTTTGGTGCCGAGAACCGGAATCGAACCGGTACGGTAGTCACCTACCGCAGGATTTTAAGTCCTGTGCGTCTGCCAGTTCCGCCACCCCGGCAAAAACTTTGGAGCGGAAGACGGGATTCGAACCCGCGACCCCGACCTTGGCAAGGTCGTATTCTACCACTGAACTACTTCCGCATATTAAAGTGCGGGTGAAGGGAGTCGAACCCCCACGCCTTGCGGCACTAGATCCTAAGTCTAGCGTGTCTGCCAGTTCCACCACACCCGCATTATATAAAATCAATAACCTTTTAAAAAATAAATGGTGAGCCATGCAGGATTCGAACCTGCGACCCTCTGATTAAAAGTCAGATGCTCTACCAACTGAGCTAATGG
>NZ_JACSQN010000004.1 GCF_014836615.1 Sporosarcina quadrami
TTATCGTGGTTGAAAACATTTTATCATAGGGGATGGAAAATGCCTTTTCCTATTTACACAATTATATGGACTCTATCCGGTTACGGGCGCGGAAGCAACGTTTACGGGCGCGGGCGATATGCCCATACCCGGCGATCTACCACCGACGCGATTGACAAACAGAAAACTGTCTCCTTATCGGATAATCCGACTTGGAGACAGTTGTTTTTTTATCGTCTTCTGCCGCAGCAGCCTCCGCCGCCCATTCCTAGACCCATTCCTGGACCCATTCCTGCAGGTCCCATTCCCATTCCTGGACCCATTCCCGGACCCATTCCAGCTGGCCCCATACCCATACCTGGTCCCATGCCCGGATAGATCGGTGCACCTGCCATATTTTGAGTTGTCTCTGTGTAGTAATGTCTTGGTGTTATAACAGGATGTTGGCGATTTACATTTACAATCGGATGTACGTAAGGTTGTTCGACCGGATAGAATGTATCATTGTACCGGCATTGTGTTGGACAAACGATTGGTCGCATTTGATTGTTTTGCATCATTTGATGGTTTTGTTGCATTTGGTTACCTTGCATCATTGGATTCTTATGTTGCATTTGGTTTCCTGGCATCATTTGATTGCCACCCCATTGTCCTGGTTGCATCATCATCTTCACTCACCCCCTCCCTCTATTAGATGTCATAAAGGGCGGGACAGTCGGGCGAGCGACCAGTGACAACAGAATATCATTGATAATCTTTCCGTGACGATAACTTAGTTAGTAGTGTCTTGTGATTTTCCTTTGATGGTGTCGTAAGCTAAAAGTGCACGTTTTCTTGCGGCGGCATGGTCAATCATTGGTGATGGATACGTTTGGCCGATTGCTATTCCTGCTTCCTCCAGAATATCGGTTGGTGCTTCTGACGGTTTATGAATGAAAGGCGCTGGCAAGGCCGCAAGTTCTGGTACCCATTTGCGGATATAGGCTCCACCCGGATCGAATTTTTCGCTTTGCAAATACGGATTGAATACCCTGAAATAGGGTGCAGAATCGATACCGCAACCTGCTACCCATTGCCAACCAGTTGCGTTATTTGCCATATCAAAATCGACAAGACTTCGCTTGAACCATTCGTATCCGTCCTGCCAAGGGATTAGAAGATGTTTGACAAGAAAAGAAGCCGCGACCATACGCACCCGATTATGAATGATTCCTGTTTCGCGTAATTGACGCATGCCTGCGTCGATTAGTGGAAAGCCTGTGCGACCTTCTTTCCATTTCAAAAAATCGTCATTCGTTCCTTGCCACGGAAATTCAAGGAACTGCTTTCGCAAAGGGAACTTCGCGATTGACGGGTGGTGGATTAATTGATGATAGGCAAATTCCCGCCAGACCAATTGCCGTAGAAATGCTTCGATTGATTGATGAATGGTCGGATCCTCTGTTACTTCGTTAATCCGTTTTGCAGCATGCCACAGGGACTTGACGCTTATATTGCCTGAAGCAAGATAAGGAGATAGCGTCGAAGTACCTTCTTTCACCATCAAATCCCGTTCTTTTTTATAATAATATAACCCATCATCCGAAAACTCATTCCATCTCTCGATTCCAGCCCGCTCACCAGCTATCCAATGCTTTTTCAAAGAGGGAGAGTGTTTAGGCAGATTCAAGTCGCTTGGAGTCAAAGAACGACTGTCATTACGGAATTGTTCCATCTCAACTGGCACTGGATAAGGCTGATTCACATATTCTTGCAAAGCCCTCTTCCAAAAAGATGTGAAAATCTTATACGGTTCTCCTTTGACATTCAAGATATCCGGGGGGAACAATAGATTCCCGTCAAAACGAGCGACTTCTACACCAACCGATTCAAGCTGTGCTGCAATCGTATTTTGGCGAATCACTTCTTCTAGCTCATATCGGTCATTGAAGTAAAAAGCATCTGCTTTCGTTTCTCTAATAACATCCATCAGGACTTCGAAGTCATCTCCGGATTTAATAAGCAGATCGATATGCTGCTCATGAAAGGTGGACTTTAATTCCTCAAGCGAATGATAGAGCCACCATGAAGTTGCTTCGTTGCCCCCGTACTCAGCACGATCTTGTTCAGACCAGATGAATAAAGGGATGACGATACCTTGCTGTGAAGCTTCCCATAATGCTGCATGATCGTGTATTCTTAAATCTTTTCTGAACCATACAATCGTACGCTTCATGATTCTGTCCCTCCAAGGATGTCAGGCATTTTCTTCGTATAGTTTGAGGACGCCATCCGTCATGTTATACACTTTGTCGCAATAACTGATGAGACGCGTATCATGTGTAACAACGATACTTGTCGTGTTCTTGCTTTTCGTTTCGCGTTGCAACAATTCCATCACCTCATAGGCACGGTCCGAATCGAGTGATGCTGTCGGTTCATCAGCGAGCAAGATTGATGGATTGCTATACAGTGATTTTGCTATCGCCACTCGTTGGCGTTCCCCGCCTGATAGATCAGAAGGATATTTGCCGCGCAATTCTCCAATACCAAGATCTTCGTACAGCTGTTCAATCTCGTCACCTGTCATATTGTTCTTTTTCACTTTATCGAGCAACTTCATTTGTTTTGCGACAGTGAGGAAAGGAATTAGGTTTGAAGCTTGAAGGATGAACCCGATTTCTTGCAACCGGATATGTGAACGTTGCTTTTCACTCATCTCGGTTACGTTTTGTCCATTTAAGATAACCTCGCCAGAAGTCGGAGATAATAATCCACCTACAATGGTCAAGAATGTACTTTTACCTGATCCCGAAGGACCGATGATGGCAATCAATTCCCCGCGCTTCGCTTCGAAATCCGTCTCTTTCAATGCTTCAACTTTCTTATGGCCACTGCCAAACGTCTTCGTCACTTGTTTTAATTCGAGTACAGTCGTCATCATTTACCCTCCAATCGCTTTCAATGGATCAATTCGTACAATCGTCAACACAGAGAACACTGCACCGATAATTGCGACTAAAATAAGTACTGAGCCGTAGATCAGCATCGTTGGTATATCAAACGAAACTGGAACTGCTGCAGGTAGGAACGCACCTGTTACAAGCGTCAATCCCAATCCGACAAGCACACCAATCGCTGCCAATATGAATGTTTGGGCGATAACCGATTTCGATAAATAGAGATTCGAAATCCCTTGTGCTTTCATAACACCAAACATGCTAATTTTTTGCACCGTCAAGACGTAGAGGAAAATGGCAACGATGATCGCGGAAATCGCGAATAAGAAATAAATCATGAATGTCAGTGTCAAGTTCTGCTCCGTATAGCCAGGCAAGTTCTCGATGAACGTTTCAATCTCGACGACTTCGAGTTTCTCGTCATTAATTAGGTCGTCAAGCATGTCGCCTTTAATGACGATCGCGTTAATACGGTCTGCATTCGTTTGTGCACCCTCTCCAAATTTCACGCGTTGTAACGTATCGAGATCCGTGTAAAGAACCGGTGAAGCGTTGAATCGCCCTTTATCAGTAAATCCTACAATCTTTAGCTTTTCTTCAGATGAAGATAATTGGAGCTCATCTCCAACGATGAACCCTGATTCTTTCAACGAGCTGTCCGCAATTACTTCATTGTCACCCGTAAATGCATCCCCTTCGGTCACTTCCGGCATGATGAATTCATCTTCCCGGATACCAAAAATGGAGACGTTCGCTTTTTCTTCCCCATTACCAGCTATCGCACTCAGTTGCCCAAGTATGGCGGTCTCATCTGCTTGTACATCATCCAGTTGTTCAATGGACATTGATGATTGATACAGACTTTTATCCGATTCTTCGGTAAGCACGATGCCTGACGCTTTCCATTTATCAACAGATTCACGATTTAAGTCTTTCAACCCAGTTGCAAGACCTGAAAGAAAGAATACGAGATACGCGACGAGCATGAGCACACCCGTTATAAGGACGAAACGCAATTTATTTTTTTGGATTTCATTCCATGCTAAAAACATTCACTCAACTCCTATACATTATAATTGGGTTGCGGTTTGGTGGAGATTATCAGCCGTCACTGCGACTTTCTTCGTGTCTTCTCCGATTTCCTTAATGACTTCGACGAGTCCATCTACATCATCTTCAATTGAATGTATATGGCGATCATTATCTTCAATCGCTTTTAAGATCTTTTGGAATTTCAGTTGTGATTCTTTAGAACCTAGCATGCCGAGCGACACACTTTCACGAACTTCGCCGATTGTTCCTACAGCTTGGTCAGTCAAACTTGTCGACGTGCGAACAAGTTCCGTAATCTGTTCGACGGATGCCTTCGACTGTTCCGCTAAATTGCGGACTTCCTGAGCAACGACCGCAAAACCTAAACCCGCTTCTCCTGCACGGGCCGCCTCGATAGAAGCATTCAATGCCAACAAATTCGTCTGTTCTGCAATCTGCTTAACCATAGAGATAATATCAATAATTTCATTGGATGATACTTTCAAGTTACCAATGAGGTCTTCCATCTTTTCAGTACTACCATTAATGAAATCCATTTGTTTCTCAAGCGCCAAAACTTTATCATTGCCTAGAACTGCAAATGATTTAATATTGCTGACACTCTCTACATTGGAATGGATACTTGAGCGGATACTTTCCGCATTCGTATTTACTTGTTCAACAGAAGTACTCGTTTCTTCTGTCAAAGAAGCCAAGTCTTCGCTAATAGCAGAAATCTTACTCTTCAATTCATATTTCACTTCGTCATTCTGCTTCGCACGTAACTCTTCGTTTTTCTTATAGTACTCTTCCAATACAATCTGCATTTCAAAGTTGATGAGTTTGGCAAGCGCAGCACCCACTCGTTCTTTCTGTTCCCATTCCCTCATATTTTCGGTTACTAACCGGAGGATAACGGATTGAATCTGTAAAAATGTCCCCATATACCATTTTGGTTCGACACCCATGCTGAAATGGATACTAGCAATCTTCACTTTCTTATTAATGGATGTCGCATCGATTCTGCCGGCAAACATTTCCACAATATACTCTGCCAATACGTTCTTTAAATACTCAACATTTGTTCTGCCCTCGATTATTTTTCGTAAGCTAGGGACAGCGAGAACATTGTCGTAAAACACTGTTACAATTTCATCAATTCTCTCTTTTACAATAGACTGGTATGTATGTAGCAGCGCTACATCTCCTATTGAAAAATCAATGAGTTTCATCTGTTTTTCAAGTTCAGGATAACTATGTAAATCAATGACTGCCTGAATGGAAGTCTTTTGCAATGTAGGCTGTTTAGTCGAAGCTTTTCTTCTCCAGTTAAAGTTCATACTTTTATCCCCCTAATTTAGTACTATATATACCTCATTATGAAGATATTCAAACCGTTTGTCAAATGATTGTATAACCATATCGGCATAATGGTTATACAAGATGAACTTCTTACTTTTTTAAAGACCTATGAAGCATCAATCCTAAGGCAATTCCATACACGATATGCGCGAATATCCAATGGGCTAACGCTATATAATCCGTGATTTCAGGGGTCTTTTCCGATAAGGTCGTCATAGGGAAATACGCGATAGCAATTAGAATGTTAACGACAACAGTAAAGCTCAACACTTTGCTCATTGATGTAATCTTTATCCTGAACATGATATAAAAGAGTAAAATGCTTAAGAAAACAGATACAAGTAAATGGAACAGCACTTCTACAGGTTCTACAAACTGTACAGTGTTGGCAATAGGTAAATAATCAACATTTAAAAGCAAAGTATAGACTTTTTCTCCTGTGACAGCTTCAACAATTTTTAAATGGATCGCCAAAATTAAACCTGCGTATAAACCCCATAGGCCTGTACTATACAACTTTTTCTCTATCATATTAATTGCTCCTTTCAAACAGATTGAATATGTAGCTAGTATAAGGATTAACAGTATAATAGGCTAGTAAGTTGTACAACGTTTTTTAGTAAACATTGTACATATATCCGAAATTCGCTATACTTTATAAACAGAGCACAAGCACGAGGAGGAATCGGTTTGACTTCATCCAACACAAATGGTCGATATTATATACAGCAAGTGTCGGATATGACCGGTCTTTCAAAACAGGTCATTCGCAAATGGGAGGAGCGTTACGCCCTCGTTCAACCAGAGCGGTTAGACAATGGCTATCGAATTTATAGTGAAAAGGATATTAATCAATTATTGCATGTCAAAATATTGTCCGAGCAAGGGATGCCAATTCGCCAAGCCGTTCGCATAGTGGATGAATCGGACGAAAACATCAAGCCATTGCAAAAAAAATCACCTATGACACAAGTAAAGCTTAATGAATTCGTTCTTCAATTGTTGGAAAAAGGCAGCCGTTGTGAGGAAATGGAACTGATGATTACACTCCAGCAAGCTTACCATCAAGTCGGCTTAGCCACATTCCTGAAAGATATCGTCATTCCGTTTTTACATGAAGTAGGAACTCGCTGGGAAAGGAAGCAGTGGGATGAATACCAGGAATCGGTGTCTAGTTTAATCGTACGAGACTTCCTTGTTCAAATCCGTCGTAATTATCAATACCGGGCAGACGCGCCACTCGTTTTAGCAGCGTGCTTGCCTCATGAATTGCATGAAGTGCCGTTACATATTCTACTGTTGCAATTCATGCTAAAAGGTTGGCGGACGTTTCTTATCGGAGCATATCCAGCACCAGGTTCCATTGAAGCACTTATTAGCAAGATGGAGCCTCAAGTGGTTGTTCTTTCTGCAACGACTACATTGCCATTTGAAAAAGACCCCACAATGCTTTCATCATTAGATGCGTTCGCGAGCATGCACCCTGAAATAACGTTTTACTTAGGTGGTAAAGGTGCCATGAGTCATGCTTCTACAGAAACATTGAAAAGTATTCACTTAACAGATGATATCCATGAAATTATGAACAGTAATAGCATATCTACGCAATAATGAACAAGGCTGTCCCCGATTACTGGTGGACAGCCTTATCAATTGTGTCATTTTTCATGATAATCAAGCCTTTGGTAATTGTTGTTCACTACAATCGGTCGATTCTCTCCATTTCACAATACGATCCTCCATCGGATAATGAACAGGTGCGCCTTCGTCAATCATATCAAGCGAGGCCATGAAATCCTTATCCTTTCTGCGATTCATTTCGACCGGGTCAATGAGTGGACGTTCCATTCAAATCACTCTCCTTTTATTGATACCCATGACAATTGCAACGGGAACCGGAGTTACTCGGCCTTTTCTGCAAAACAGAGTGAAGGCATAGTGAAGCTGGACTTCTATACTATCAATAGTATACTAATTTTTCTGTTTTTTAAAAGCAAAGCACTTTACGTTTTGTTTTATCTGAACAGGTTATACTAGATATAAAGCCATTGATAGGAGGTCCCATTATGAAACGCATTGTTTTATTTGATGGAGAGTGCAATTTCTGTAACTCCAGCGTCCAATTCATTATTAAGCGCGATCCTGCCGCTCACTTCATGTTTACTTCTCTACAAAGCGAGGCTGGACAAAAATATGCGAAGCAATATCATATACCAGATGACGTCGATAGTATTGTTTTGATTGAAAAAGGAAAAGCCTACACAAAATCATCTGCAGCACTACATATCGCAAAGAAACTGGACGGTCTGTGGCACCTTCTCTTTCTATTCATACTCGTTCCAAAGCCAATACGTGACGGCGCCTATGATTATTTCGCCCGTAACCGTTATCGCTGGTTCGGAAAGACGGAAGGCGCTTGTATGTTGCCTACTCCTGAAGAGCGAAAAAGATTTTTATGATATCGCTTTTGTGCTCCCGGAAATCGGGATGCGCTTTTTCTTTTGTTCGCAAACTTCTTCAAATCTTAGAAGCTTGATTGAGCCATTCATTCTCTTCAGCTGTGAATGTCCGTGACCGTGTGAGAAAACGCTTACCCTCTACACCTTCAAGAGAAAACATCCCTCCTCTGCCGTCTACAACGTCGATGATCAGCTGAGTATGCTTCCAGTAATCATATTGGTTTTTATGCATATAAAATGGAACGTCCCCGATATGGCCGAGCAGAACATCCTGATCGCCGATGATCAGGTCTCCGTCAGGGTAGCACATCGGGGAAGAGCCGTCACAGCAGCCTCCTGATTGATGAAACATCAGAGGACCGTGCTTTCCTTTCAGCAATTCAATCAATTCTAGTGCGGCTTCTGTAGCAAGAACGCGTTCAAGCATAGACAAAACTCCTTTCAGTTGTTGTTCATACGAAAATAATCCCGCCACTATATGAGCAGCGGCGGGATTGTTTGGGTTTTATTAAAAGAAACCAAGCTTCTCTTCAGCATAACTTACAAGCATGTTCTTCGTCTGTTGGTAATGATTTAGCATTTGCAGGTGGTTTTCGCGGCCTATTCCTGAAGCTTTATAGCCGCCGAAAGCAGCATGCGCCGGATACGCATGATAACAGTTCGTCCAGACACGTCCTGCTTCGATGCCGCGTCCGAAACGGTACGCCGTATTCATATCTCGTGTCCAAACGCCTGAACCGAGTCCGTATAAAGTATCATTCGCAATTTCCAGTGCTTCTTCCTTTGTCTTAAATGTCGTAACGGAAACGACAGGTCCGAAAATCTCTTCCTGGAAGATGCGCATCTTATTATGCCCTTTAAACACTGTCGGCTGGATATAATACCCTCCTGCAAGATCTCCCTCAAGCTTATTCTGCTCTCCACCCGTCAGACATTCAGCACCTTCCTGTTTGCCGATATCTAAATAGGAAAGAATCTTTTCCATCTGTTCCGTTGATGCTTGCGCGCCCATCATCACTGTCGGGTCAAGCGGGTTGCCGATTTTAATCGCCTTGACACGTTCAAGCGCACGCTCCATGAATTTGTCGTAAATGGATTCCTGAATTAATGCGCGTGATGGGCATGTACATACTTCACCTTGGTTCAGTGCGAACATGACAAATCCTTCGATTGCTTTATCGAGGAATGCATCATCTTCTGCCATGACGTCTTCAAAGAAGATGTTCGGCGACTTGCCACCAAGCTCCAGAGTCGCTGGAATCAAGTTCTGTGACGCATATTGCATAATGAGACGCCCTGTCGTCGTTTCTCCTGTGAATGCAATTTTTCCGATACGCGGATTAGAGGCAAGCGGCTTCCCTGCTTCAAGACCGAAACCGTTCACAACGTTCAACACGCCCGCCGGCAATAAATCCTCAATCAATTCCACTAGTACCATGATGGAAGCCGGCGTCTGTTCAGCCGGTTTCAAGATGACACAGTTTCCTGCAGCAAGCGCCGGTGCCAACTTCCAGACAGCCATTAACAACGGGAAATTCCACGGTATAATTTGACCGACTACCCCAATTGGCTCATGGAAATGATAAGCCACTGTATCATTATCAATTTGACTTACGCCACCTTCTTGCGCACGAATTGCCGATGCAAAATAACGGAAGTGGTCAATCGCAAGTGGTAAATCGGCATTCAACGTTTCACGAACTGCCTTGCCGTTTTCCCACGTTTCCGCAACCGCAAGCATCTCAAGATTCTGCTCCATTCGGTCTGCAATTTTCAGCAATATGTTCGCACGCTCCGTCACCGAAGTCTTTCCCCAAGCATCTTTCGCCGCATGCGCTGCATCTAACGCAAGCTCGATGTCTTCCGCTGTTGACCGTGCAACTTGCGTGAATACTTTACCCGTCACAGGTGTCGGATTGTCAAAGTATTGGCCATTTGTCGGCGCCGTCCACTTTCCTCCGATGAAATTATCGTAGCGTTCCTTAAAGTTCACCTTCGCCCCTTCTGTGTTCGGAAATGCATAAACATGATTCTCCACTGCTTGTACCATCATCCATTCCTCCTTGTTCTTTATAGATTGCTATAGATAAGTGCAAAATGCACACAAAGCCAACATATGTTGTGCGTGTTAACTCTATTCCAGATGTATGCGCTTTCATTTTATTCTCAATAAAAACTTCCGATTCGCTAACGGAAGACTGTAAATTCATTCTATCCGACTATATCGACAATTGCAAGAGTAGTAGAGGGGAGCAAATTACGACAAAATTTGCGGTAAGGAAGAGGTCCAGAACCTAGTATCACCGACTCTCAGGCACTTATCACCGACTCTGACGCTTTTACCACCCGCTCGTCATAAATTCGGATATTTCATGTGAATTAAGCATCGTCCTAGTCATCGAAATTTTCTTATCACCGCTTATTCACATTCTATCACCGCTTAACCCTGTTCTATCACCGCTCAACCGCACTCTATCACAACTCACCCATTTTCTAGGCGACTAAAACTCAAATGTTTATCATTCATTCATACCTCCGTAATAATTTGTTCATAATCTCCCAGTACACTAAACATACCAACTACACGAGAGGGGTTTTATTCATGGCAAACTTAGCAACACGGATCGTATCCATGGTCGGCGCAGGAGCACTCGGTTCGGCGTTAACATTAGGCGTTGTGACAAATACGGATTTATTGCAACCAACAGCTGCACCACAGGAGACTCCTACAAACGTCACTTCCCAAAACATTGTACAGACGTCAGCTACAAAGCAACCACAAACACTTTCAGACATGGTCGCACACGCGTCAAAAGCTATCGTAGGTGTGTCCAATTTAAAAGACACCGGCAATCGATTTGCAGGTAATTCTTCATTGCAGGAGTACGGGACAGGTTCTGGTGTCATCTATAAAATTGATGGTGATCATGCGTATATCGTGACAAATAACCACGTCATCGAAGGCTCACAAAAAGTCGAAGTGACACTTCATGACGGGGAAAAAGCGGAAGCGGAACTCATTGGTAGCGATGCGCTCACGGACTTGGCGGTGTTGAAAGTCTCAAGCAAAGGCATCGATACAGCACTCGAATTCGGAGATTCAGACAAATTACGCGCCGGGGATTCAGTCGTAGCTATCGGAAATCCGCTTAGTCTCGATTTCTCCGGAACGGTTACACAAGGCATCATTAGTGCGCCGTCGCGTTCCATCGATGTGCAAACGACAGCGGGCAACTGGCAGATGAACGTTATCCAGACCGACGCAGCTATAAACCCCGGTAACAGTGGCGGAGCACTCATAAACTTGGACGGCGAACTGATCGGAATTAACAGTTTGAAGATTAAAGAAAGTGGCGTGGAAGGACTTGGGTTTGCGATTCCGAGCAATGATGTCGTTCCATTAGTCGATCAGATTACTGAAAAAGGCAAAATTGAACGACCTTACATTGGTATTGGACTCGCGGATCTAGCGGACGTACCTTATATGTACGTCCAACACTTGCCGCAAGAAGTAAAAGGCGGCGTCATCGTCACTAGTATTGATCCATTATCTGCCGCAGCCAAAGCCGGTTTGAAAGAACAGGACGTCATTACAGCCATTAACGATACTGAAATAAAGGACTCCATGGAACTTCGCCAATTCCTTTATTCCAAACTGAAAATCGGCGATAAGGCAAAATTCACAGTGTATACAGGGTCAGAAAAACGGTCTGTTGAATTGACACTAACAAGTAATTCTCCAGCGAAATAAATCATAAGAGCCCCTCTACCTCATCTAAGCGGTGGAGGGGTTTTAAATGGTATAATCGATAGACAAACGACCTCGAAAAGGAGGGCACACCAATGAAAATCCTAGTAATTGAAGATAACGAAAGTGTTGCATCCATGATTGATATGTTTTTTGAAAAAGAGCAGATTCAAGGCGAATTCGCGAAAGACGGAATCACCGGATATGAACGCGCCCTGTCCGAGCAATGGGATTGCCTCATCATCGATTGGATGTTGCCAGGGATGGATGGTGTCACGATTTGCCGAAAACTTCGGAAGGCTGATGTTGCCGTGCCCATTATTATGTTAACAGCGAAGGACAGCGAGTCCGATCAGGTGCTTGGACTAGAAATGGGGGCAGATGATTATGTTACGAAGCCGTTCAGTCCGCTTGCTTTGATGGCACGGATTCGCGCAGTGACTCGCAGATATGCGAATCATAAAGATGAAGAACAAGATGAAAATTTATTAAAAACAGCTCATTTCACATTGAACACGAGTACGCGGGAAGTCTTGCTTGACGGTAATTCCGTGCCTAACCTGACACCAAAGGAATTCGATTTACTTCATTTTTTCATTCAACATCCAAAACAAGTTTTCTCACGTGAACAGTTATTGGACCGCGTATGGGGTTTTGACTTCTATGGGGATGACCGAACAGTTGATGTGCACATTAAACGGTTGCGGTCGAAAGTATCGACAGACAATCAACCGTTTTTTCATACGGTTTGGGGTGTCGGTTACCGTTTCGATGAGTCGGTGGTGACTTAACATGAAGATCAAGTATTTCTACCAACAGCTCGCCAGTCATCTGAGCGTCATTATTATCGCCTTCCTCATCCTCAGTCTCGTGTTCTCCCATTTCGTCGAGCAGTTCGTCTATGACAATAAAACCGAGGAACTCGCTTCGTACGGGCAGTCAATTCTGCAAGATATCGGCCAAATACGTGGAGATTCACGACAGACACTGCAATCGTATGGACATGTGCTCAAAGGACAGGATATCCAGTATAGCTTGTTCGATGAGAAGTCTAAAATCATTTATTCAACTGGATTGAAAACGCCTTTAATCGAACTTAATCAGGACGAATGGAAAGCATTGCAAAGTGGAAAAACGATTACCGTTAAACAGGAATTCAAGCGTTTCGAACAGGCGGTGACATTTGTATTGCTGCCTTATTTCCATCACAATCAGTTCGTGGGCGGGGTTTTATTAACATCCCCTATAAAAGGATCGCGTGACATCATCTCACAAATGAACAGTTATATACTGTACACAACTTTCATCGCACTTGCAATCGCACTTGTTTTGAGCGGGCTACTGTCCACCTTCCACGGCAGGCGTATCAAGCATCTACGCGCCGCAACCGCAAATGTCGCGCAAGGTGATTATTCCGTGCGCATCCCGACAGCTAAGATTGATGAAATCGGAGATCTTGCAGGTGATTTTAACGCCATGGTCGAAAAGCTTGAAGCATCCATGAATGAAATCGAAAGTCTAGAAAACAGACGACGACAGTTCATGGCAGATGTATCGCATGAACTTAGGACGCCGCTCACAACAATTCGTGGCATCATTGAAGGACTGCGCAACGACATGATTTCAGAATCAGAAAAAGAACGCGGATTGCAATTAGCAAGCAGTGAAGCAATGCGACTCATGCGACTTGTGAATGAAAACTTGGACTACGAAAAGATCCGTTCCAATCAAGTGACGCTTGTTAAACAAGACATCCAACTGAAGGAATTGCTCGAAATCATCCAAGAGCAACTGGAAGATGCAGCAGCAGAAAAAGGGAATCACATTATCGTGGAAGTGGATGAAGGCGTTATTGTTCACGCTGATTATGATAGGCTCACACAAGTGTTAATTAACATTACGAAAAACAGTATTCAATTCACGAAAGGCGGGATAATTCAGTTGCGCGGATACATACAAAACGATGCGACAACCATTGAGATTGAAGACACAGGAATCGGTATGGATTCCGAGGAAGTCGAGCATATTTGGAACAGATTTTACAAAGCGGTCGACTCGCGTACGACAAATCCGTACGGAGAATTCGGTCTTGGCTTATCCATAGTCAAACAGCTTGTCACGTTGCATGGCGGAAAGATTCACGTTGAAAGTTTGAAAGGGCAAGGAACGAAATTCCGAATCGAATTGCCGATTGAATAGTAAAAAGGAAGCCGTCATGCATTCGTCCTGACGGCTTCCTTCTATTCATTTACCTGCGTCAATATGACGCCATCTTCACTCACTTCTCGGGTAAACAATACATCATCCTTCGCGTACAGTTTCGTGTATGTCGCTTCCCGCTCCGGTTGAACCATATTGATTGCAAAACCGTTGCTATACACATGGCCATATACATAACAGACGACCTGATCATCTTTCATGAAAACAAGCTGGTTCATACCTTCGCTCGTCGTCTCCTGAATGGCATCCCATTTATAGCCGACTGTCTCGTACACTACATCTTTTGACACATAAGGCGTAAATGAATAGACGTAATCCCATTCGAACGGTGTAATGTCGGATAGCTTCACAGGCTCCGTTTCTTTCAAATTCAGAATTTCCTCTTTCAACAATTCTCGATTATCGTCCGCTATATTTTTATGCAACAGTTGATAGATTACTAATCCTGCAATTACGACGAGTAAGCAGACCGTTAATATCTTTTTCATAGCTCCGTCTCCCCTTTTGTAATAGGACGATACCGCAGAAGGGGAGGTTCACTGTTTTCAGTCCACACAGATTGAATTGATATGATAACGAAGTGTCTTCTTCACACGCTCAGGCTGTAAGCGTTCTGAATCAAAAAGAGCGTGCATCGCAATCCCGTCAATTATTGCATAGAGCCGCTCAGCTTCCATATCTAGATCCAGTCCCTCTTTTAGTAAACCGCTGGCATTCAAATAGGCAATCAATTTATGAGCCCCTACAAAAATACCGTCATCAGGTACATCCAATTCATGTTTTCGGTGTTTTACATGCGCCATAAACGCGAACCACACTTCCATTTCAGCGAGTGATTCTTCATTTATCGGTACAATTTCCAATATGACCGCCATGATCATGTCTTTCGGCAACATATTTTGTTGAGCAACCGCTTCAATCCGCTCCGTCGCCCTTTCCCTAACAAGCGTCATCGCATAGACTAGCAAATCATCTTGGTTTTTAAAATAATGACGTAGCGCCCCTAACGATAGCCCCGCCTCTTCCGCAATATTCCGCACTGTCGCCCCTTCCATCCCTTTATCCAAAATGACCCGCCACATAGCTTCTGCAATCTGTTTCATACGCTCATCATGATTTACGATTTTCGGCATACTATTATTGTAGAATAAATTCACAAGTTTAACAATACACTTGTATTAAATAAACAGAATATGCTATTATTTAATTTAACAATACAACTGTGCTAAATAAAAGGAGTGCTCGTTTTGAATTTCATTGCTTGGACAATTGTTGCTTGTGAAATCGGTTTCTGGGTTGTCATACTTGCCGGCCTCGTTACTCGCTATGTATTTAACCGAAAACGACTCGGCTTATTTCTTCTTGCCCTCACACCTGCAGTAGACCTACTTCTTTTAATCGTAACTTCTGCGGACCTTTATAACGGAGCAACCGCAACGCAAGTGCATGCCATCGCCGCCATATACCTCGGTGTTTCCGTGGCATTCGGGAAAAGCATGATCCGGTGGGCGGATGAACGATTTGTTTTCTATGTAAAAAAGCAAGGACCGAAACCAGTTCGCAGAACAGGTTGGGATCATGCCAAGCATTCGTTGAAAGGATCGCTTCAACATGTGCTCGCATTCATTATCGGTGGCGCCTTCCTTGCCACAATGATTTACCTAATTGACGATCCCACAAAAACAGAGGCGCTATGGGGCATGCTGAAACTATGGACACTCGCGCTCGGCATTGATTTCGTCATATCGATTTCGTATTTCATTTGGCCTAGACCAGCAAAAGCATAATCATGGAATAGAAGTCGCCCGATTTTCATAAAAACGCATAAGTCGCTTCAAAAAGTCTCCGTAGGGTACTATACAGATGCTTGGAATTGGATGCCTTCCATTGTATTCCCGTTCATCTTCCCATTTGCCACATTAATTGTCGGGCTCATTTTAATGAATTGTTATTTCCCGTTTAGAAAACGGATATCAACGTAAAGAGCCGACCTACAACGGATCGGCTTTTCTTGTACTGAAATACCTGCTCAGCTTATCTTCAAAAACTCCTTATACCACTTAGCCGCTTCACTTGCTTCCGTCTGGGATAACTGATGGCCATTGCTTTCCCAATACACTTCCGTTCTTGCGCCTGCCTTCGTTAACATATGCAGCAAATCCAATGTTTCCTTCGACGGTATTAAGGGATCATTTTTGCCTGCGCCTATAAAAATCGGCACACTACTCAAATCAGGCAGCTCAACGCCGCGGATTGGTACCATCGGGTGGAACAAGATGGCTCCCTTTAATGTATTTACATGATGAAACAGCAAGCTCCCCGCAATATTCGCGCCGTTTGAATAACCTACAGCTACGATTTCCGAACGGCTAAATCCGTATTTATCGGAAGCTTCGTCTAAAAACGCATGCAGTTCATTTGTTCTGAACACTAGATCCTCTTCGTCAAATACGTTTTGCGCTAACCTCTTAAAAAAACGCGGCATGCCGTTCTCCAGCACATTTCCGCGAACACCGAGTACTGAGGCTTCCGGATCGATGAACTCTGCAAGTGGCAGTAAATCCTCTTCGTTCCCACCTGTACCATGCAACAGTAGAAGTGTCCTTGAATTCGTCCCTTGCTTGAATATATGTTTCATAATATGCCCCCTAACTATAATCTCGAATTAAAAGCAATAATAACAAAGCAAACTCCCTTTATCAAAAAGGAAGTTTGCATGGATGTTTGGCATTCATTCAAAGTTCGAACAGCGCCAATAATGATAGGCGATCGCATCGGACATGAAGGCAAGCCCTTTACTCTCGGCTTGCAAAACCCGTTGCCACTCTGTTCCCCGACCTTTCATTAAGTAAATTTCGTGATTCGGCGATGGATCGAAATAGCCGCACATATCGAATGTGCCATGCTTCTTGAAAACGGCAGTTACCTCATAGTCAATCATAGGCGCTGTCGTTAATGGATTTCCGACGGAATGCTCCAGTACAAAGCCGGATTCTTCTTTTTTGTGGTCGGTGCGTTCCAATGTGATACCGTCTGCAGAAGCTTTCCCTTCTTCGCGGAAGTTCTTCTTATAGTCATACGCCACGGATTTTCCCACCTCTTTTGTAAACGTCAGAGGCTCGCCAATCTCATCGTAAGCAAGTTCTACGTCAACACGCGTACGGAAGCTTTCGCCATTCGGGTCAAAACTTCTACCATCGCCCTTGAAAAAATGATTAGGTGATAAGATATTCGGATTTCTTAAATACTGTTGTTCCAAAAACGTTGTATATCTGAATTTCCAACGATCTACCGATTTGATTTCTTTCTCTCTTTCATTGACAGGAAGAAGCAATTCACTTGGCTTGCCAATCCACTTCATCGTCGTGAACGTCTCTACGGACGCTTCTTCTTGAGAGGATCCTGGATTTACAGCGCCAAAAACATTTGACAAAACCGACTTCACTTTCGTCAACGGTTCTTCCGACTTTTCCAATGGACGCTTGGATTGTATTGTATAATGATACGTCTCGTTCATGTTTATCTCACGGTCGATGTAGCGGTTTGACGTCACACGACCACGATATTCGCCATTTCGAAAAATACTATATTCCTCAACGTCCTTAATCTCTTCCCACGACAAAGCTATCTGCGTCTTCGCCACAATCGTTGTCATCACAAGTGATTCAAGCGGATTCTCCATATTCTTCTTTTGTGCAAACGCAGATGTCTGTAAAGCGATAACATCAGCGACCTGATTGTTCTCCACCCGCTCAATCATATAATGATAGAGCTTGCCATGCATGAAGTCTCTGTCCTTAAATTCCGGTACAGACCCTTCGTACATATGCTCACCGTCTTTGTACACATTGTAAAAACCCCCAACGTCATTCCATGTGAATGAAATTAAGTCGGACTCATGCTTCACTGACTGGATTTCAAATAACATCATGTCTGCCTCCTCATTTCTATAGAATGGGGCATTTTCAACGTCCCTAAACATTGTCGACCCGTTACTATTCCATGCCCCACTTAGTAATTGCTGAAACTATTTTGGAAGACATTCGGCCTAGCTTTATTGGACAGACACAGAAAACACTCCAGCTTTAATTGACTGGAGTGTTTTCTCACGAAGAGACGATTTCACCTATGCCAAAAGTCCTTATTTGGTGATATATTTTCTTATTCGATCGATATACACAATTATTCGATCGATATATCTAGCTATTCAATCGATATATACAATTATTCAATCGATATCTGTCGCAATTATGATAAATGCGAGCTCATCAGCCGCAAGCGGATGTGATTTCTTACATCAGCTCTCTCATTTTCCGACTCAACGCATTGAATTCCTGATCTAATTTTGAATAGGAAGGATCACCAGATTTCAGCATGCTTAGCTTCCCTAGCACCGCTTGTAATTCCGTCTCAATGCGCAAACGTTCTTCAGCAATGCTTGAAGATGATTGTGCAGTAGCTGCTTTCCGTCCTTCCCACTCGTTCAATGTCAACGGCAATTTCCGTATGTTTTCATTCTCAAATACGAGCAGGCCCGTTGCCATACGTTCCGTGAAATAGCGGTCATGTGATGCGAACAATAATGTTCCCGGGAAAGTCGCAAGTGTTTTCTCCATTTCTTCCCTTGACGGCAAATCGAGATGATTTGTCGGCTCATCCAGCAACAACACATCCGTTCCTTCGAGGATGAATTGCATTAATTTCACTTTCACACGTTCCCCTTGGCTTAGTTCCCCGAGCCGCAGTTGCCAATGCTTTTCTTCAAAACCGAGATTCGTCAATTGGATGCGAATCATCCCTTGGTCTTCAAACGTTGCTGTATGGAAATAATCAGATAGTGTCACGTCATCCGGCAAATCGAGCACCGTCTGGCTCATATACCCAATCGTCATGCCATTTGTCAGCCATAGCTCGCCGTTATACTTTTCCTCACCCATCAGCATCTTAAACAGCGTCGATTTTCCACTCCCATTCGGTCCGATAAGCGCAATTCGCTCACCCGCCTGGACAGTAAAGGATACGTTTTTGAACAGTTCATTCCCATTGAAAGCCTTTCGGACGTCCTTAAGTTCCAACACACGATGTCCTTTCTTCCGCTTTCCTTTCACATCGAACTCGACACCGATTTCTTCCTCTGGCTTGTCAATCCGGTCTTTCGCAAGCTCCGCCTCTAAACGAGTTCGCTTTGAACGGATTTGAATATCTTTTTTCTTCGCCTTCATTCGCCAATATTCTTTTGCTCCTCCTTTTTTCGTTGAGTTTGCATGCGCTTTTGCAGACCACTCACCAAGTTGCGCCATCTGTCCTTCAATCCTTGCAATGTTCCGCTGTTGCTGTTCGTAATGTGCGACTTGGATTTCACGATCCATACTCTTTTTATTACGATAAACCGAGTAGTTGCCGGCATATACCGTCAACTTTCCATGTTCAATTTCAAACACGAAATCCGCAGTCTTGTCGATAAAATGCCGATCATGCGACACAATCATATACGTTGCTTTTCCTTCATTAATGACATTAATCAATTCTTCCAGACTTTCACGATCCAAATGATTTGTCGGTTCATCCAATAAAACCAAATCACTGCCTTCGGATAGTGCAGCTGCAAGTCGCATCTTCATTCGCTCGCCGCCACTCGCAAAAGTATATTCAGCTTGCTTAGGAACATGCCATTTTGAGCGATACATTGCCGTATCAGTGCCGTTCCAATCGACATTCCCTAGCACTCTTTGTTCTTGTTTAAAATACGTGATGGACGGTTTCTTTCCTATCCAATCTACGGAACCGGATACGGGCATAATTTCCTCTGCGAGTAATGAAAGCAATGTCGACTTCCCCGCTCCATTCGCCCCGACAACGGCGATACACGAACCTTCTGGTAGTTCCGCTGATAGTTTATTCAAAATGACTGTATCCCCTATCGAATACGTCAAGTGCTTAATAGTGCCTAGTAACATATAATTTCCTCCCCTTAATGGGGGCACAAAAAAATCCCCCCGTCGTAACGGAAGGACCAATCCATCGCTATCCAATTATCCCTTGAAATAAATGCGCTTCACTGACTTTGAGTGAAGTAGGCACATCTGAAAAAGACCTGTGGAGGCCTATAAACCGTTCATAAGGGAATGGACTCTTTAAAAATGGACAGACTAATCCTGTTTTCCGTTCGAATCAAATCATTACATTCTCGGAATTACAAGATTAGTTATTCATCGTCCACCCGTCAGTCCTTTCCCTCTTAAATTAATACTAGTGTATAGTTATTGTTCTAAAATTGCAAATAAAAATTACATTGATGTTTTTCTACACGTGCTAAAAGTCCCGTTTTGGTGATAAATTCTCTTATTCGATCGATATACACAATTATCCGATCGATATATCTACCTATTCAATCGATATACACAACTATTCAATCGATATCCGTTATTTGTCGAGTGACAGTTCCTCTTCGCGCCATATGCGCTCGACTTGTGCACCCGAATCGGTGACGTTTACACGATAAACATCCGGATTCGTCAATGCTTGCCATTCCGAAAAACCGATATGCTCGTCATAGCACCTTAACAATAACGTCATTAAGTTTCCATGCGTCACAAGTACAGTCGTCGAGCCGGCAGGCAATTCTTCAACAACATTGCAGACGCGTTCCATCGCTTCATGAGACGATTCGCCGCCTTCGTATTTCAAATGGACATCTAAAAATGAATCCTCAAGTTTCAACAACCAATCCTCAAAATCATACGAACTCAACGTACGCTCCGCCAATCTGCTATCCTCTTCAAAATATTGTCCTTTACGATCCGCGAGCGGTTCTGCTGACATGCGCGCCCGTACGAACGGACTTGTAATGATCCGATCCACTTCAATCCCGTCAAAGAACTCGGCTAATTTTTCAGCTTGTATAATCCCTTTTGCTGTCAAATCCGCATGCGGAGATTGTCCTTCCGCTTCACAATGTCGAACGATATACACCACTTTTTCCATCGCCGAACACCTCCTGTTATTCTTAATTTCCCTCGCAGGAATAAAAGAAACATTTCACTTAAGAAAACTATAAAAAACCGGTTCTCCAAGGAAAATCCCCATAGAGAACCGATTATTCATTGGACATGATGTTCAAGAAAATTGCGCAACTTCACACGATATGCATCGCCTGCCAATGCGTAGGCTTCTCCGTGATTCGCATTCGGAACGAGGAATATCTCTTTATCGCCCGGCGTTGCGTTGTATAGCTCCTCCGCATTGCCCACAGGAACAAACGTATCAGTCATGCCATGGATATAAAAAATCGGGATTTTCGCTTTCCGCACTTGATTCAACGCGCTAGCTTCTTTGAATGAATAACCGGCACGCACTTTGGTCAGCGCACTCGTACTATCCAACAGAGGAAAGGCAGGTAAATGAAACATCCGATTCATCTGGTACGTAAATAGTTGATAGACCGATTGGTACGGGCTGTCCGCAATAATCGCTTTCACTTGCGCAGGCAAACTTTCTTCACCACTCGCCATCAAAACTGTCGCCGCCCCCATCGATAAGCCATGGTAAGCAATTTCCGACTGTGGCCCAAGTTTTTGTATAAGCTTATTCGTCCAGTCAATCAGATCCAGCCGATCAGGCCAGCCGAAACCGTAATAATCGCCTTCACTCTTTCCGTGTCCGCGCGCATTTGGCATAAATATATTGTAGTTCAATTCGTCATGATAATATTGTCCAAACAGCCCCATTTGCTTGGCATGGCCTAAATAACCATGTGTCAAAATGACAAGCTTATCCGTTGGCTTGGCAGCAGGTAAGTAATAACCGGATAATTTTATTCCGTCCCGTGACATGATGCTGAGCGACTCGAATTCCTGGTCAGCAACCCATTGTTTCCAATGACCATTCGTGTACAGTTCCAATGTCTTCTCCGAAACTTCCAAGTCTGCGTTCCCTTGCAAAAACTCTTTCGGACCGCGCTTTACTGCAAGTTCATAGAAAAAGAAACTTCCTGCCACCTGGATCACTAGAAAAATAGTTGAAAAAAGCACCAACAACTTCTTCCAATGAATCTTGATAATACTCATTCCCCTTTTACTATCTGTCTTAGGTACACATAGTACCTACTCTGAGTATACGGGAAATCTTAATTGAATAGTATAGATTTTTTAGGGAAAAATGTATTAAATTTGATAGATTTCACTTAACATTTCACAACACAAACCGACGTGCAGAAACCTTATATTTTATTCAAATAAAAATCCGGCACCTACTTCAAATAGGCAACCGGAGTGTTTACTTATTCCATATCATTTTGTTGCTTTTTCACTTCGTCATGCGCCTCTGCTTTAATGTCTTCAACTTGTTGTTCCGCACGCTTCGCAGCATCATTAGCTACTTTTGCATCTTCATTTCCGCTAAGTTTCTGATTGTCGTCTTTACCGCCGGCATAACTTTTTGTCATACGGACCACTCCTTTTCTTTTACTGTTATTATTCCCGCCTGCCACTATTCCAAACAGGTACTTCATTTATGACGAAGTTGTTTAGCTAGTTGAGACGTTCGGGTACGTCATAAATAAGGAAGGTGAATCGAATGGAAATTTACACAGTCGGGCATTCCACCCATACGAAAGAAGAGTTTTTGAAATTGCTGCATGACGCCGATATTGAACTTCTTGCGGACGTGCGCGCGTTCCCTGGAAGTCGTAAGTTCCCGCATTTTCATGAAGACCGCATGAAGGAATGGCTACCTGAGGATGGCATTCAGTACAAGCATTTCAAAAAGCTAGGCGGCAGGCGCAATAAATCCAAAGTCGTCGACGATGAAGTGAATGACGCATGGAATAACCGGTCATTTCATAATTATGCCGACTATACGTTGCAGCCTGAATTTCAAGAAGGGCTTGAGGAGTTAAAGAAGTTGGCTTTATCCAAAAAAGTTGCAATTTGCTGTTCTGAACGTCATCCTGCGAGATGCCATCGGTTATTAATTAGCAATTGGTTGTCGTTGAATGGATGGACAGTTCGGCACATTATCGATGGGCCAAAAGAGGAGACAATCATCGAGAAGCACGAACCCGGAAAATGGGGTGCGCCACCACACTTGAATGAAGATGGAACGGTTGTCTATCACGACTCAGAAGAATGAAAAAAGCCGCACACGGTTGCAGGGGGAATTGAAAGCGAGTGCGGCTCTTACTGATTATGGACGGTTTTTATCGGTTTTATTCCACGAGAATGTTTTTCTTTGTCCTATACAGGCAGGGAAAACTTAACGTATAGTAAGAACAGGTGATGATATGAAAACAAAAGTATACATGGAGAAAGAAAATCTCATAGCAGGTATGACACTCAAGGACAGTGCGGCACCAGAAGAAAATAATATGGCGTTGCACGCATGTATCGATCCACAAGCGATTCTTGAAAATCGTGGGAATTTAGCTGCGTATTTGAGATGTGAATTGACAGATTTTGTGTGCGCCAACCAAACGCATAGCGCGAACTTCCATAAAGTGACACGATCCGATAAAGGCCGGGGTTCGCTCGAAAATGAAACAGCTATTCCGAGCGTCGATGCGCTGTACACCGATGAGCCTGGTATTTTGTTAGGTAGCTTTACGGCTGACTGCGTTCCGGTCATTTTTTATAATGAAGTGAATGGCATCATTGGTGTCATCCATTCGGGCTGGCAAGGCACCGTTAAGGAGATTACACCAAGAGTATTCGAACATTTAGCGCAAATTGAACAGAGCAATCCTACTGACTGGCATGTCCAAATTGGTATGGCACTTAGCCAGGAAAAGTTCGAAGTGGACGAAGATGTCTATGTACAATTCCAAGCGCTCGGTTACGCGGATGATTTTATGTATTTCCATGAAGCGACGGACAAATATCATATCAACAATCAGCTCACGGTCAAAAGACAATGTGAACGTGCCGGTATTCCAGCAAATCAGATTAGCATTGATTCGACATGCACATTTTTAAGCACAGAAGGTTTTTCGTACAGGCAAGATCGACAAGCCGGTCGTCATCTTAGCTTTATCATGAAGCGCTGAAATTAGTAAAAGGACTCCTCGGTGAGTCCTTTTTCGTGATGGATGACAAGCATTTATCCTCTTTTATACTCAATTCCATCATCATTGAATTTCTTCTCTAGCACCTTCCGATAAGGCTTCAAATAACGATCATTCGCCACTGTCATGACGTTACCGTCCGTAAAATGGAAATCAAATTTAGCAAATCCGCCTTCTTTCGGTAATTCACGGAAGACAACTTTCTCGACCTCTTCCCATTTATACTCGGATGGCTCCGATAGTAATGAGTGCTTGAACGCAACTGAGTCTGAAGCTATCCGAACGTATCGTTGTGATGCGTCCACAAAACAGAAAAGGACGACGAGCCCGATGACAACACCGATTATCTTTGCTTTCGCGTTCACTTTTAGAGCATAGAATAGGAAAAACATAATCGTTAAAAGTCCAAAACCAACACTATATAAAATGTATGCATCTTTCGGTACTTGCACGAGTAAAGTGCTGGTCGTTTCATGTAAAGTCTTTGCCAATGTCGATGGAATGATTGCGACCAGAAGAGGAAATAATCCGATAGACCCCATTCCAAACGACAAAAACGTATGACTTGCATCCAGTTGGTGCAACCCCTTTTTCATCTGCATTTCCCATACCTCCCTGCTTTTTCCTCTTTATACGGATTTAGCAGGGTGGAAGTTTCATATAATTCGAATAAAATATCAATTCTTTTTTAATTCTTTAAATAAAAGCATTTCAGCGTGCATTTACAGACCTCCTAATTGACCGTTCTCCTCATTTTCGCGCTCCGACGGGCATTTACAGGTCTCCTTATTAACTGTTCTCCTCGTTTTCACGCTTCAACGGGCATTTACAGACCTCCTAATTGACCGTTCTCTTCGTTTTCGCGCTCCGACTGGCATTTACAGACCTCCTTATTGACCGTTCTCCGCGTTTTCGCGCTCCGACGGGCATTTACAGACCTCCTAATTGACCGTTCTTCGCGTTTTCACGCTCCAACGGGCATTTACAGACTCCTTATTTGACCGCACGCCGCATTTCTACAAGCCTACGCTCAAAAAAACAGCACACTTCTGCCAAACTGGCAGATGTATGCTGAACTGATGACATATTTAATTTTTAATAACCCATGTGCCTGCAATGTAATCATGCAAGCCTCGCTTCTCAGGCGTTATGCCGACCATGATATAGCCAATGTAAAAGATCCCTGACAGCATGTAGCTCAGAAAACGTCCGAACGATCTGCCTGCTGAGATTCTGTTTCCTTCTGCATCGACTACTCGCAAATTGAGAAGTCTCTTTCCAACGGTCCCTTGCATTCTGGAACTTGTTGTCAGCGTGTAATATAGTGCAACAAGAACAATATTAGTAAGAATGAGTACGATAAGCACGCCAACAATTACACCTTCTGAATCCGTTACGAGCAGCATCATCTGAAGCACAAAGTTGATAATGAATAATGGAATGAACAACACGATACTATCGATGATATTCGCAAGAACACGAATCCAAAAACCTGCATAAAGCATATAACTTCCTCCTTCCCCTCTATAAATCTATGCGTTTCACAGACTTCTATATGTTGATGAAACACCAACGTCTTCCATCATATCGCAACAGATTCACTTTGTAAAAAGGAGACATCCACGTACCCCTATCCTCTCTTATACTCAATCCCATCATCCTCAAACTTCTGCTCAATCTTTTTTCGCCATGCTTTCATTTCCTCGTTATTCGAAAGCGTCATACGATTACCATCCTGGAAATGAAAATCGAATTTTGACGTACCCTCTTTAATAGGAACTTCGCGGAAGACGACTTTGTCGATATCATCCCACGTATATTCATACGTTTCCGACCAGATAGATTTCTTGAACGCAAGCGTATCCCAACCCAATCGTGCGAACCTTTGAGACGCATCCACAAAGCAAAAAACAGCCAACAAAACAATGACTGCACTAATCAGTTTAGCTTTTTTACTCACCCTTAAGAAACTCAACAAGAAAAATGTGACGGTAAGTAGCAACAAGCCGATTCCATACGTCACATAGGCTGATTGTGGTATTTGCAGCAATATAGTGGATGGCGTCTCATGCAACGTCTTCGCCACCATCATTGGCGTCACAATCAGAAGTATAGGAAACAATGCGAATGATCCCATTCCCATGGCTAAAAATGTATGACTCGAATCTAACTGGTGTAACCCTTGCTTCATTGCCATTCTCTTGCCTCCCACACACAGGTATCCTAATAAAACCAACAATCCGCGGAACTACTTTCATAATTAAGAATTTGATAAACCATTAAATGCAGGAGTTATCCCTTTCCGATATGCCACGCCGTTTTCATCCATTTTCCGTTGAATGATATTTCTCCAACCTTGCACAATGACGCTATCTGCAACAGTTGCAACGTTACCATCTCTAAAACGAAATTCGTAATTTGAGTAGCTGCGATCCTTATCTGTATGATGATAGACAACTTCCTCGAGATCTTTCCAGTCGTATACGTGTTTTTGCGACCAGAGTGAATCTCTCACAATAATCGAATCCAATCCCACCCTTGAATACCGTTGCGTACCGTCAGCAATGCATAAAATGGACACTACTAATATCGCACAACCAACAAGCTTCCCTTTAGTACTCCCTCTGAATAAAAATTGCGATATACATGCACAAGCAAATAGCAAATAACCTATTGTATATAGGACATATGCTATTTTTGGTAACTGCACAAACAGTGTGAAAGGGACTTCATGTAATGTCATCGTAGTCATCGGGACGAGTAAAAATAACCAAATGGGAGAAAGGAACAGTAACATCATTCCCCATCCTAATGACGTGTGATACCATTCAAGTTTATGTAACCCTTTTTGCATCTGCATTTCCTTACCTCCTCGAGCTCTATTATTAATATGATAGATTAAGATTTCATTATAGTCAATTAATTTTAAACAATAGAAAAAAAGACCTTACCAGTAGGCAAAGTCCATTATCTTTCACGTTCCACAATACGTATTATAAGGAATTTCAGGATCGGCAGGTGCTATAAAGGATTTCTGCTCAAGCGTATAGGCATATGGGTCTTTTAATACGTCCAGCAACTTTTCCATCACCGTCATATCCCCTTTGACAGCAGCATCCAACGCCTCTTCCACTCGGTGATTACGCGGGATGATGTTCGGGTTGTTTTTTTTCATGAATGCTAGAACGTCATCCATGGACTTGCCTTGTCTCGTAAGCCGCGCATCCCAACGTGATTTCCATTCCATGAATTCCGGTGTGTTGCTCATCGGTAACTCGTCCAACTGACCGAGCGTCAATGCACGGAATGTATTCGTATAATCCGATTCGTTCACTTTCATCAGCTGCAATAAATCTTTCACAAGTTTTACATCTAACTCCTCTGCATCAAAGAGACCGAGTTTCCCACGCATACCGGCCAACCAATGATCATGGAACAGCTTGCCGAATTTAGCGAGCGACTGTTGCGCAATGTCTACAGCTTTTTCTTTATCATCGTTAAATAATGGCAACAGTGTTTCAGCAAATCGCGCAAGATTCCATTCGGCGATGCCGGGTTGATTGCCGTAGGCGTAGCGGGCTTGACGGTCTATTGAACTGAAAACGGTGGCGGGATCGTACGTATCCATGAACGCGCACGGCCCGTAATCGATTGTTTCACCGCTGATTGCCATATTATCCGTATTCATGACGCCGTGGATGAAACCGTTCAACTGCCACTTCGCGATTAAATACGCCTGGCGCTCCATGACACTTTCGAGCAACGCTACGTATTTATCAGTAACGAGCGCAAGATCCGGGTAATGCCGCTCAATCGTATAATCCGCAAGCGTGCACAAATCTTCTACGACTTGCCGTGCCGCCGCGTATTGGAATGTACCAACTCGGATATGACTCGATGCGACTCTCGTCAGCACTGCCCCTTCAAGTGTCTCTTCACGAAACACAGGCGAGCCTGTCGTGACGACAGCTAAACTGCGTGTCGTCGGAATGCCAAGACCGTGCATCGCTTCACTCATGATGAACTCTCGCAACATCGGCCCAAGCCCTGCGCGTCCATCGCCACCACGTGAAAAGGGTGTGGGTCCGGACCCTTTCAACTGGATGTCAACACGTCTGCCGTCGGGCGTCAGGTGTTCACCGAGCAGTATCGCGCGGCCGTCCCCAAGCATCGTGAAGTTGCCGAACTGATGACCCGTATAGGCCTGGGCAATCGGTTCAGCCCCTTCCGGCATGCGGTTGCCCGCGAGCATTTCAAGTCCTTCAACATTTTCAAGCGCTTGCACATCGAGTCCAAGTGATTGTGCAAGCTCATGATTGAATGCAATCAGTTCCGGTTCAGGTGCTTCTTCCGGCAAGGCGTTCGCAAAGAACACTTCCGGTAAACGTACATAGCTGTTGTCGAATTGCCATCCAAATTGATCCTTCATCATCGTAACCGCTCCTTTATACACGCTATTGCAACCAAGTGTACACTACATGCACGATGTATTCACGTCTCACAATCCCTTCGCGTATTCCCCACCAATTCTACATTGATGAGCCGTTCAAGGCGCGGCCTGTTGAACCGTTGAATGATAATGAGTGGGATATTGAAAAGGACTGCATATCCGACATTAATCCATGCCGCCCAAATTGGGTTCCAAAGGAAAAATAGCACACTCGGCACGATGGTCAGCCAATGGACGAATTCTGCCCGGCGAGATTCTAGCAGGAATAAACTCAGGGATGTCCGATCCCGTCCATGCAGCATCCTTTTGTCGTATCCGCTGCGGATGAACAGCGTTCCATCTGGGATGTAACCTTTCCACTTCTTCACTTTGAACAGTCGTTGCCATATACGGCCTTCCTGCTCCCAATCAAACTGTCTGAACAGCCAATCATTGCGGACGAACCAATACACCGGAATGCGCTGGATGACAATGGAAATAACCAGATGCAATAATAGCCACACCACCGCATCCAGTAAGGCTATCCATAATAGAGGCAATTCAACAAACGGCATGCCGGCACCTCCAATCTTTCCTAGGAATTCCATATAGCCTAGGCAACTGACTTTCTAAGTTCCTAAAATATGATCACACCTCAATATCCCGACCCCGCCACGTCACGCGTTTACGCCGTTTGGACAAATAAATGGAATATAAAAAGACGAGTATGAAGAAGATGAACAATAGCGGAAAGAGCGGAATCGTCCACATCGCAAAATCACCTGTTTTCCGCACTGAACGCGCTACGCCGAACATATAGGCAGCATATACAACTACGGCAACCGCAAGTTGGATCCATGATTCAGTCATCACTGGAAACAGGAACAATAGCGGACTCAACGTGCCACCGACAATCCACAAATTTATAAGCAGCATGACGAATGGATGCGTAGAGACCGATCCTGATGCCATACTTTTCGAGTAGCCCTGTACCAATTGTTTGAACCCTTCCGGATACATGCGCAACCATGCCGTTCCGCGACCGCTAATACATCTGACGGGCAAGGCTTTAGCCTGGAATTCATGGCCGAGCGCCAGGTCGTCCATGACAGCACCTCTTACAGCAGCATGTCCACCGACTTTCATATATTCGTCCTTCGCGCATAGCATGCACGGACCGAATGATCCTGCACTTTTGAGCAAATCCCCTTTAATCGTAAAAACATTCATCCCCGCCATCACAACAACAGGAAATATGGAGGCCATTTGTTCATACCAATGCTCAGGCCTGTGATCGGGCTGCAGCGACAAGATTCCCGTTCCTCCGGCCGCTTCGAAATTTGTGATGTACGAAACTAAACTGTCCCGGTCTTCAAACACTGTATCGGCATCCATGAATAACAACAAATCCCCAGTCGCCGCTACTGCACCGGTCCAACAAGCTGACGACTTGCCGATCCAGCCTTTATTAAACTGTTCATTGGGTAATACGCGCGCACCATATGAATAGGCGATTTCCGCTGTTCGATCGGTAGAATCATCGTCTACGACAATCGTTTCCACCTCGATATCCTTCTGCATGACAATCGATTCAAGCAACGGTGCAAGCCGCTTTTCTTCGTTACGCGCTGGAATGATGATCGTTATAGAAGAACGGACAGCATCCGTCCTCCGAACTTCGCTGTCTAAGACGGGCACTCTCCATAGGACAATAATTCCGCATGCCAATCCAATGATCGTAAGGACTATACCTATTGCAAACAGGATGAACATGGATGACACCCCTTCTGATTTCAGTCCTGATTATTTCCTTTTCAATAACCCGTCCCGTTTCAAAATTGCTTTGCAAACCTGTTGACCGCTTAACGTCACCATGGGCATGCCTCCGCCCGGATTCACAGTTCCTCCGACGAAATACAGATTATCAAATCGGTCGCTATGCTTTTTATGCTTAAAGCCTTTGTTTTTCTTCTTATCGGATAACGTCCCGTAAATGGACCCACGATGTGAGCCATACGTCCGCTCGATATCATGGGGCGTCCACACATCTCTTGTGACGATATTGGCACGCAAATCGGTTAATCCCATCCGTTCAAGCTTATCAAGAACACGCTCTTCCAGCTGCGCATAATCCGCTGCGGTAAATGGCTGATCTTGGATATGCGGGATATGAGGAAGGATCTTCAGGTTCTCATGTCCAGCAGGTGCTTGGGATGGATCGGTTTTGTTCGCATTGACTAGATAGATTGTCGGGTCATCAGGCAATGTATGCTGTTGGAATACTTTGTCCATCTGTGCTTTCAAATCTTCCGAGAAGAAGAAGTTATGGTGATTAAGTTGCGGATACAGCTTCTTCACCCCCACGTGCAGAACAAGTCCCGAACTTGACGGTTCGAATTTCTTTTCGAGCTTGTCAATTTCCGATTGATCGGTATCGACCATTTTATCGTAGAACGGAATGACTTCCATATTGGAAATGTAATAATCAGCCCTCACAACAGAACCGTCCGATAGCTCAACGCCCGTCAATTGCCCCTTACGGCTTAGCGCTCTCGTCACTTCTACACCCGTATGCAAAGAGACGCCGGACTCTTTCGCAAGTGTATGCAGTGCATCCGCAAGCCGGTGCATCCCACCCGGCACATACCAGCAACCTTGTGCGTGTTGCATATAGATCATCATATTAAGGACGGCAGGCGCATCATATGGCGATGAACCGACGTACTTAATAAAATAGGAGAGCATCGTGCGCAAATGTGGATTGCTGATTCGTTTGCTGATCGCTTCAAACATCGTCGAATTCAAATCGAAACCTTTAAGGGACGCAAAGACGCCATGATGCTTGATCACTTGTGATGTCGTATCGAGACCCTCTTTGAAATAGCCTTCATCAGTCATTTCATATAGCTCTTGTGCGTAGCGCAAAAAAGCGGCATATTCTTTCATATCCCGTTTGGACAGATGGGGGTTCTCCGTTGCCATCTTGTCGAGATCGCCATACAAATCAAGCACTGCACCGTCAGGAAAAAAGGAACGCCATTCCCGGTCCAGCCGAACAATCTGCACATAATCCTGCATCCGTTTGCCACTTCCCGCAAAAAGCCGTTCGAATATATGGGGCATCGTCAAAATAGACGGCCCTAAGTCGAACCCGAAGCCATCCTGTTCTAGGCGATTTAACTTACCGCCGAGATGTCCATTCTTTTCATACAATGAAACTGCATAACCTCGTTGCGCCAGCGAGATCGCAGCAGAAAGTCCACCCAATCCGCCGCCGATAACAATAGTCGTTCTCTTATTCCGTGACATGCTTGCACCTCTTTCCGTCATTCAAGGACTCTATCAAAATGAAGCTTCTGCGGCGATTTTCACCATTTCCAGCTTCGATACATAATTCTTTTTACGGAAGCAGTCGTAATTATTTTTACGCACACTGTTCAAAATACCCCGGTATACACGAGCTGAAGCAATGACAGCAAATTTACTGTCTTCATCGAAGCCAGCACTGCTGTCTATAAAATCGGCATATAACTCTTCTGCACGCATAGCGAGTGACTCCCACAAGGCGATGAAATTATCTGAAATGATGCCTTTTGACAGCTCGTGTTTTGTATAGCGGAAAGCCGCCATCTCCTGGGTTGGTAGATAAATCCTGTCCTTCTCCAAATGGTCTTCTCCGATATCACGGAGAATATTCGTAATCTGCATCGCGATGCCCAAGTTCACGGCACTTTGCGTTAAATCCCTATTCGTGCCCGAAGCAATGATCGGCAACAGCATCTTGCCGACCGAACCCGCGACATACGCACTGTATTCCTCGAGATCGGTAAGTGTATCCGGTGAGGTGAAATGGATGTCCATGCGCTGTCCTTTCAACTGATCAAAGAACGGTTGGATATCCATTTCAAAACGATTGAACACATCACGCAGCGCGCGCCATAACGGCAGGTCCTTTTCCTGTCGCTGTTGAAAACGATTTAACTCATCCGTCAAATGATCGAGCGCAACGAGTTGGGAAGCGGATGTCGGATTTTCATCCACACTGTTATCCGCTTGGCGGCAAAATGCATAAATGGCATAGACCGCGTTCGCTTTTTCTTGCGGTAATGTAGAAAAAGCGTAATAGAAACTCTTGGAATAGTGTTTAATGATGCCTTCACAATACTTATAATCTTCGACGAGAGAGGGATTTCCATGGATTTGCATAAACGGGCTCCTTTCATCTTGTGTGGAATAGAATTCCTTTATCATCATGAAGCAGTTCTTCTGTCGCGATGCGTGCGGACAGCAAAACAATCGGAACGCCTGCACCCGGATGTGTGCTGCTGCCTGTGAAATACAAGTTTTCGCAATGTGTTGCCTTGCTTTGCGGACGCATATGATTACTTTGACTTAATGTAGGCTGAAGACCGAATGTAGCGCCATTGTAAGCATTGAAACGTTCTTCGAAATCTTTGGGCGTCATGAATGTCTCGCTGACGATTTCATTCTCCACATTTTCAAAGCCTTTGATCTCTTTAAGGGCGTCGAGCACATAACCTCTGTAATGAGCGATCGTCTCGTCATCCCACTCGTACTGAGAACATGACTTATCCGATACCGGCACAAGTATGTACAGGCCATCTTTTGCTTCCGGTGCCAATGAAGGATCCAGTTTCGACCCCATATAGACGTAGAAAGATGCATTCTCAAGTTTCTCTCCGGCAAATATGCCATCCAGGTTTTCACGCAGATGCTCATTGAAGATGAAGTTGTGTGCAGTTGGTATTTCGTCGTATTTCCGGTCCATCCCAAGATACATCAAGAAGCATGAACATGAGTATTTCATCTTGTCGATTTTTTTATCTGTATACTTCCCTTTCGCCGACGGCTCTTTCACAAGGTTTTTCATCGCATATGGGAAGTCGGCATTACACATGACAAAGTCGGATGCTTTGAATTCCCCTTCGATACGGATCCCTTTTGCCTGCCCGTTTTCAATGACAATTTCGTCTACAGGCGAGTTGTAATGTACTGTACCACCAAGTTCCAGGAACAGCCGTTCAAGCGATTTTGCCATTGTATACATGCCGCCCTTGATGAACCACACGCCATAGATGAATTCGATCATCGGAATCATCGAATACAGCGAAGGACCACTGTACGGGGACACACCTATGTAGAGCGTTTGGAAACTGATCATCTGCTTCAAGCGTTCATTTTTAATATATTTGCTCAGGAACTTGTCTGCATTGTCAAACGTTTTCAATTTCAGACCCTGGCGCAGCATCGACGGATTATAGAAATCGGATGCTTTGCGGAATGGCCTTTGTAGAAAATGTTCTTTTGCAACTAGGAATCGCTTATAGATCTCCTGTAAATAGTCCAGGAAGCCTTGTGCGTCCTCTTCACTGATATCCTCGAACACTTCTATGAGCTTCGTCATTTCGGATGAGATTTCATAATGATCTTCCGGCTTATTGCCAAAGAATACGCTATACATCGGATCTAAGCGTTCCATCGGGATATAGTCATCGGGATCACGGCCGCATAATTGGAAGATTTCCCGATATAACTCCGGCATCATGACGATTGTCGGTCCGAGATCGAATGTATACCCATCTTTTTCAATACGATTCATCTTGCCGCCCGCCAATGGTTCCTTTTCATAAAGCTCCACTTCATAACCCGCATGTTGCAGACGAATGGCGCTTGCAAGACCTGCGACACCCGCTCCGATCACCGTCACTTTTTTCTTCATCATTTTACCGCCCCTAATCTCTATCATTATACAAAACATTGTACAAGTTTACTTTTATTTTGTAATTACCCGTATTAAGAAGAAATAACCTTATACAATGGTTATACATGATTTTTATTTTTCTGACAAGCCTTAAAGCGAAAATAACGTGAAATAAATATGAAAAGCACCCCTATTTTTACATTGGGGTGCCCGTAATCCTGAATTCAGTTGTCGATGCAGTTTCATTCAAATAGGTCGATAGCTTGTCCAACATATGTATAGGGGCTTCTGAATCCGCCCCCGGATTTGTTCCGTCATCATGCAACAGGATAATCGAGCCGTCCGCGGGTACATTTTGAAGCCCTTCAAGCAATCCGCTCTCACAATGAGTTACTTTCCAGTCTTTGAACACATGAGACCATAAAACGATTTCATACGGTTTGGACAGATGCAACGAAGCCGCGTTAAGGAAACCCCATGGCGGACGGTAGACAGTCGGGCTTTTGCCGGTCACATCCCGGATGGCACGATCCGTATCTTCAATCTGCTGTTTCAGACGTGCGGGAGTCAGGAGCCAGCTGGATGTATGTTGGTCATGATGTATGCCGATCTGATGGCCTTCCTCATACATACGCTTCACAATATCTGGATTGGCACGCACTTTTTCACCCACAACAAAAAAGGTTGCAGGAATCTCATATTTTTTCAGGAGGTCAAGCAATTGTAGAGTGTATACAGGATGCGGACCGTCGTCGAACGTCAGGGCTATCCCACTTCCTGAAGGCAACTTCTTCGTAATCCGATGACCTAATGTACGGATTATCGCCGTAGCACCCATTCCATATGCCAAGGGAAGAACTGCAACAACTGCTGCAATTTGAAATGCCTTTCGTTTTCTCATTAAATCACCTTCCCTTTCCGTCATTAATCCGTTCACTTTCTGTTAGTGTATCGGAATCTATGAAATAGCGGTACTATTTATAGTTATTTTCTATATGTTTTTCCATTTACGTTTATTCGCTAGCAACAAAGGAATAGTTGATAATAAGGATGAATATCGTAGAACAGGAAAGGAGAGATACAATTGAACAATTCCCGTAAACTCTATATCAATATTCTGATGGTTGTTACCTATTTACTGATGATCACGATGAACGCGCTCGCGAATCTGTTGCCGCTCAATGGTCAGAACACGGGTGAAATATCCGACAAATACGCTAATCTATTTGCTCCTGCAGGCTTCACATTCTCCATCTGGAGCGTAATCTATGTACTGCTAGCCTTACATATCCTCTATCAGCTCGGGCTATTTCGCAACAATAATTCGAATACACACCTGCTCACACAAATCAGCATTTACTTCTCCTTGTCATCCGTACTTAACACACTTTGGATTATCGCATGGCATTACGACCAACTGCTCCTATCCGTCTTCATCATGATTGGGATGCTACTAACGTTAATTCACATTAACAAATTGACTGCCGCCTCAACATTATCGCTGAAAGAAAACTTCTTCATCAAACTCCCTTTCAGCATCTACTTCGGCTGGATCACAGTCGCAACGATCGCTAATATTACCGCCTTACTCGTATCGATCGGCTGGAACGGTTTCGGACTCTCAGAAGCAACGTGGACAATAATCATCCTCATCATCGGTACAGTAATCGGCGTACTGACAATGCTTCGACTCAATAATGCAGCGTACGGTCTAGCAATACTTTGGGCTTATTTCGGCATCTATTCCAAACACACTTCCGTTAGCGGCTTCAACTACGAATACCCAGCCATCATTCAAACAGTTATTATCTGCATGGCTGTCATTGCTAGTACAATGATTTTTGTATTGCTGCGCAAATCGCGGAAATAGAAAGCCTAGGTATTAACAGCAGTCCGCGTACTCGTCACAGAAATTTTGTCAATACTCAGTCCCAGGCCCTATAACATATCATCCTAACGACGAATTGGCATCGTCGTTTTTTCCTGTATGATGATAGTAATAGAGGAAATCCAAACCAATACAGAGGAGAATGACAGATGAAAAAATTTTTATGGGCAGGGCTAATCGGAGGGTTGATCGTTATCCTTGGCATCTATGGATACGAGCGTTATATTGTATCAATGACAGGGAACGAAGCGATCGTCAAGAAGGACAATGCCAAGTCACTTGCCGTGAAAGCGCGTTTTGGAGCAGGTGATTTGACTATACGTGGCGGCGCGGACGAGTGGATGGAGGCAGATTTTGATTACAAACACAAAAAGAACGCCCCTAAAGTGACGAGTAGTGTCAAAAAAGGAACGAACTTCATCACTGTCGAGCAGAAACCGCAAATCCTAAGCTTTAATAGAAGCAAACTTGAAAGCAAGTGGGATATGCGGCTAAACAACGACATTCCGATAGATCTCGATGTCGACATGGGTGTTTCCGATGCGACACTGGATTTAAAAGGGCTTCAGCTGAACAAACTGAAGATTGACAGCGGTGTCAGTGATTCAACGATTGACCTTAGTGGTGACTGGAAGAACAGTTTTTCAGCCAACATCAATTTGGGCGTTGGCAACATGACCATCCTTCTGCCGAAACAGACTGGTGTCAAATTGAAAGTCTCCACAGGTATCGGTCAAGTAGATATGAAAGATTTTACGTCCATTGATAAAGGCATCTATACAAATGAAGCCTATGAAAATTCAGATGTTAAAATCGAGATAATAGCGGATCTTGGAATCGGAAACCTAACAGTAAAACTTGTGGATTAAAGAGTTTCACTAGAATTTTCGATTTGGAATCACCTAGACAGTAAGCCACTAACTTCACGAATCATATAAGTTGCCCGTTAATCCATCAACTGATTAGCGGACTTTTTTATGTCTTATCTGATTCGAACATGCTTCGGTGTCTTACGCACCCAGAAATAAGTCAAAACCGAGCCGAGTACGAGCACGATCGCTGCGAAATAAAACGGAAAGTCGACATCCACATCAAAAAGCTTACCGCCGATAATCGGTCCGAATACTGTACCTAGACTCGTGAACATTGAGTTCATCCCACCGACAAATCCCTGCTCATTACCGGCAATTTTCGATAAATGTGATGTTGCTGCAGGACGGATAAGGTCAAATCCGACAAAGACAATTATCGTTACGAATAACACACTTGCGTATGAGTTCATAACCGTCATCATTCCTACCATTATGGCAGAAAAAATCAAGCTCCAAAGTATTAACCGCTTCTCACCCATCCACTTTGTCAGCCGGTCGAAAAGCACCACTTGTGCCACTGCTCCTACAATTCCACTTCCTGTTATGATAATCGCAATATCAGTCGGAGTGAATCCGAATTTATGGTCGACGAACAAGCTGAAAACCCCTTCAAACGATGCCAAGCCGAATGACAGCACAAAGATGATAACAAAGACGATGAAGTACATTGGCGCAAAGATTCGCATGAATCCAGGTTTCTTGGCGTTTGGATCTGCATCCATATCTACTTGACGAGCAGGTTCTTTCAACATAATCCATGAGAAAATCGCTGCGAATAAGGCGAGACCTGCTGCAAAGAAAAACGGTACCCTCGTTCCATAACTCGCAAGAAAACCACCGATGCCAGGTCCGATGATAAACCCAGTCGAAATCGCAGCTGACATATAGCCAAGCGCTTTTGCACGGGTTTCATTCGTCGTAATATCCGCAATGAACGCCGTAACAGCAGGCATAATGAAAGCTGCGCTGACACCGCCAAGAATCCGTGAAGCGAATAGTTCAGGCAACCCTTCTCCTACTGCAAACAGCAATTCCGACGCGCTGAAGATGAATAACCCGATGACAATCATAATTTTTCTGCCAATTCTATCGATTAGCCAACCTGTAATCGGAGACACAACAAGCTGTGCCACAGCGAAAAATGCCACCATATAACCGACGACTTCACCTGTAATCTGTAGCTCGTTCATCAACGTTGGCAAGACAGGAATGACGAGACCGATTCCTAAAAACGCAATAAATAAATTGGTGAGCAATAGCACCAATGTAAGTGTTTGTTTACCCATAATATTCTCCTACTGAAGTAGTTACCTTCGTTTTACTATTGGCTAATCATAGCAAGGCATACTACAACTTACAAGGCAGGAGAACTCATGCAAACTCTACTTATTAAAAGTGTCAATCAGTTGTATATGGTATGAAAACTGATTCTTAGTCTGCAACCTCTTACATCATGTAAAGGTTTTGTAAATTAGCACAAAGTCTATGTAATATATAGTATCTTTAGAGTATCTATACATACTTTTCTATTTTAAGGAGGTACTCATGAAGCAACCAACTAAACGCAACACGTTTTCAGCCCTTTTAGAAATTCTACTCGTGTCGACTCGCTTAGGATTAACCTCATTCGGTGGACCGATTGCACATCTTGGCTATTTTCATGATGAATATGTACGAAGACGAAAGTGGATGACAGAGAAGAATTATGCAGACCTAGTCGCGTTATCCCAATTTTTGCCCGGTCCCGCAAGTAGTCAGGTCGGAATCGGGGTCGGAGTCATGCGGGCGGGAGTACTTGGTGGGATCGTTTCGTTCATCGGCTTCACGTTACCATCAGTCATCGCTCTTATTCTTTTCGCATTAATCGTAACTAATTTTGATGTTAGCGATGCTGGTTGGATTCACGGACTGAAACTTGTCGCCGTCGCAGTCGTCGCACACGCTATCATCGGAATGGCTAAAAACCTCACGCCTGATAACAAACGAAAAGCGATTGCGTTATTCGCGCTACTCGGCACGTTGCTGTGGCAAACCGCATTCACACAAGTTGGCGTCATTCTAATCGCTGCGGTTATTGGCTTTCTCCTATTCAGTCAACAGAAAATAGATGATACAGAACGCTCACATTTTCCGATTTCAAAGAGAGTAGCCGCATTCTGTCTGTTCCTATTTTTTACTTTGCTGTTCGCTTTACCTGTCCTTCGCGAACTAACTGGCTCTTACTGGATCGCCATGTTCGATAGCTTTTACAGATCAGGCTCTCTCGTATTCGGTGGTGGCCACGTCGTTTTGCCATTACTTGAACAGGAATTAGTGCCTTCTGGATTCATTGACAAAGAAGCATTTTTGGCTGGATACGGGGCGACACAAGCGGTGCCCGGTCCTTTATTCACATTTGCAGCGTACCTCGGGACAGTGATGAAAGGTTGGACAGGTGGATTATTCGCCACGTTCGCGATTTTTTTACCCGCTTTCTTGCTCATTCTAGGTGCATTGCCGTTTTGGGATAGCTTACGGACGAATAAGAATGTTAAAGGTGCTATTCTCGGCGTCAATGCTGCTGTCGTCGGCATTCTAATTTCTGCCTTCTATTTGCCTATTTGGACAAGCGCCATTTTGGTTCCGGCTGATTTTGCCGTCGCCGCTGTTCTATTCAGCATGCTCGCCTATTGGAAACTGCCGCCTTGGATTGTCGTTTTAACGGGCGCGTTGGCTGGGTTGGTACTAGGAATGATGTAAATGAAAAAAGCAGAGTCGCTTGTATGGACTCTGCTTTTTAACTTATAAAATTTCCATTAAGACTGTCACAAGAATACCCAAAATCATCCCTACGACAAACGTCGCTGTGAATAAAAGACTTCGCTTCAACACCTCATCCTTTCAATACTTTCATAGTTCAATGTATTACGTTGACGGACAAGATATGTCGGTAGACCACCAGACACTAGTTCCTGTTAGTCATTTTCCAACCATCAAACTCTGAATCCAACTAGACAAAGTTTCCTTATCAACAAATGGGGCCAATTGGGAGATGATTTTTGGATCTAGCTTACCGATCTCGTTGTCACTCACCAATCGCTTAAGGTTATCCCTACCGATAAAAGGAGCGAGCGAAACAAGATACTTTGAATCCAATTCGCCATCCACCACTTGTTCCACCAAACGATTCAGCATGCCTCTACTACAAAAAGGCGCCAAGCTTACAACGATATCCCACTGCAGATCATCATGAATAACTTTCTCAATCAATAGATCAACACGTTCCTTTCCGATAAAAGGAGCCAGTGAACGCACAGCTTTTATATCCACTTCACCCTCAGATATGTTGTCTATTAACCGGTTTAGTACTTCTTTTCCTAAAAAAGGGGCTAATCGACGAATCGTTTTTAAATCAAATCCATCTCCCATTGCTTGCAGAACCAATACGTCCAATAGCTCAGTATCTAAAAAGGGGGCTAGCCTGACAAGTAAATCAGAGTTAAACAAATGTTGATTAATACGACCTGTCACTTCAGACAATTCACTTGCCTTCAGTAAAGGCGCAACATCGACCAGTCCATCAAGATCGGCTTCACCGCTATTAATCATTTCGGCAACTGCTCCTCGACGTTCCTGCGTAAAACTTGTCATCATCCCTCCAAGATTGCGCTTGTATGCCGGACTTTCTTTTGTATTCCCTGCATTCATCAACTCATCCACGGAAACACCAAATAACTGTCCCACGTTCACCAATGTACCGATATCCGGAAGCGACTCTCCCCGCTCCCACTTAGAAACCGCTTGATGACTAACATTTAATCTGTCGGCAATCTCCATCTGTGTCAAATCTTGCTCTTTCCGTAACTTTGAAATATAACTTCCGATCCTTGGCATATCCAACATCCTTAAAACCTCCCAATAAGTTTCAGCGCGCACTGTTAACTTTAGCCTAGCATATTGTTACCAGTAGGAGTATCAACTGTTGGTTGAATCAAGGATTCTACTGGTGATAGAATTAACACACTTGCTTTCCCGGCCCCCATAACTTATTTCCTCACAATCCCAAGACCCAGTTCAGTCGGCATGGTGCCCTTCTTGCTCTTTAAATAGACAGCATAAATTGTATACGCAGGTAACTCACAGTCGAGGTCATGATCTAATTCAAATAGATCCCCTTTTTGCAAATATGAATCCACAAAAGACTTTGGAACAAAACCGAAAAAGTCTCCATTCATCAAATAATTGACGACTAGTGCTGTTTGATTGATCTTGAACCCCGGAACATAACGTGCTCCTACCAATTCTTCAAACCAAGTCGCGAAAGGATGACCCCAGTCAACAAACAAGAATCCCCCACTCTTCAATGACTGGATATCAATCAATTTCGATGGATCTCTTCCCACCAGAATAAAATAATCTTCCTGGATTAATTCATGATTGACCATTGGATGACGAGGCCTAGAATAGACAATACCTATGTCAATCGTTCCGTCTATTACTTTTTGTATTGTTTTTTCATTTGTATGAGCCATTAAGTCTAAAGCTATTTCCGGGTGACTCATTTTGAAATTCACAATCGCTTCGTTAAGATTATAATTCCATATCGACGAAGGACCGCCGATTACCAATTTATCGCTAAAGCGATCTTCAAGCCGAATTGTCTCGATACCTGTTTCAGCCAATGAATTTATACGTTCAGCATACGTGTAAAACAACTCGCCCGCTCTCGATAGAGTTACCCTTTTATTCGTACGTGTAAATAACGGTTTACCTACAATTTGTTCAAGCACTCTTATTCTTGTGGTGATTGATGATTGGGCTATATGCAGTATTTCTGCCGCTTTGGTAAAATTTCTCGTCTCTGCAATTGTTAAAAACGCTTTGATTTGATCCAAATCCATTTCTCCCACCCCTCCCCATAATCTATTTTTCCGATTGTACCTATCCAATAAATCAATTTTACAGCTTGTATACCATTCCGTAAAATGAGAATTATAAAAACTTGGAGGTAGATAGAATTATGGGTTCAAGAATCATGCATATAATCATTGCCAATAAAATCGCCGACAGCCTAGCCATAAATGATAAAACACCATTCTTACTTGGAAGTATCGCTCCGGATGCTGTTTCATCCAAAGACTCTTCACATTTCTTTGCGGGTGACCTGCAAGACTATTCGAGATGTGTGGACTACCAAGCATTTATTCATATGTATCATACACAGAAAGAAAATCATTATTTACTCGGATACTATACACATTTAATAGCAGACGATATTTGGCTGAAAGGTTTTTATCTGCCTTGGCTGAAAAATCGAATGGCTGCTAATCATGAGATGTTCAATCTATACCATAACGATTTCAAATTATTAAATGGAAAGTTACTAGAACACTACGGCTTCAAAGAAGAATTGTGCAAAGCACTTAGGCAATCTCAAGCGCTTATTGACCTTGATGAAGTTAAGACGAAGGACGTTAACGAATTCATTCCATATGTAATTGGGGATATGGACTATGACATAAATGCTGTTATGAGTGAGAAACTACATGTATTTACACTCGAACAGATTATTGGTTACATAGAAACTTGCGTTGATATAGGGCTGTTAAAAATTAAAGCTTTAGAATTACAGATTCACAATCAATTAAATTAATTTCATTCCCGAGTATCCTTTTTGACCCCTCCTCTTGCTTTGATGAAGGTTAATAACAATAATGCTTCGTCATTCTACACAAAAATTACAACAACTCTGACATGAAAACTCACATGTTATGCACATCCTATTGAATTTCAGTTCAAAAGAACGTATGTTACAAGTGGAGATAACGGTGAAAAACGGTAGTAAGAGGAGAGCATATCATGCAAAACAGCACGAAGAAGACACAAACAAACGAAGAAATCGATATCATCATTCATTTAGCCGAAGAGCCCGTTGCCGTGCAGAAACGAATGGCACAAATGAACGGAATCCCCTTTACAGAAATAGACGAAGAGAACATAGAAGCAGCCATAAATGCACAACAACAATCGGTCCTCGAAGAAATGGCTGCACAGCATATCTATTTTAAAAAGCCACACCTCTATAAAACGGTGCTCAATGCCATTTCCACGGTCATCCGCAAAAAAGACCTGGATAAGCTCAGCTCCATCAGAGATGTCATGTTAGTTGAACCCAATGCGGCAATGGAAGCGATGAGTTTGCCTTCAGCAGATTACAGAGCGCCTCAAGTAAATGAATTCGATCCTGTCCACGCCGAAGTACAAGCTCTATGGGCGGAAGGCATTCAGGGACAAGGCGTCAAGGTTGCTGTGCTGGATTCGGGAATCGACCCTGATCATCCTGATATTAGACACGCTTACCGGGGCGGGATAAACTTTGTCGATCAATCGGACACAGAGAAATACTCACGGCTCAGAGCTGGCAATGATCCATCAGAAACGTCACCTGACGAACGTTCGAACGTCGCTCCCGAAAAAGGGGTGACTTCCGGTAGACCCTTTGAAACTCATCACGGCACCCATATTGCAGGCATTATTGCAGGCAAAAATGAAAACGGTGTCAAAGGCGTTGCACCTGGAGTTGATTTGTATGCGTATCGTATTTTCGGGGGCTATATGGGAGGAAGTTTAACGACAATCCTTGAAGCGATTGAGAAAGCAGTCGTAGAAAAGATGGATATCCTGAATCTTTCTTTGAGTGATAACAGTGACTTGGAAAACCACGCCTTATCCATTGCTGTAAATAACGCAATTCTGGCAGGGGTCGTCGTCGTCAGTACGGCCGGCAATACCGGATCGGTACGGGGTTCAATCCGGACGCCAGGTACGTCCAGAATGGGAATCGCTGTCGGCAACTCGACGATTGACGATGAGTTGGACAGTTCCAGTTCACGCGGACCTTCAAGACCGAATTTTGATATCAAACCTGATATCGTGGCACCCGGAACGGAAATCTACTCCACAATGCCGGGATACGGCGTAAAAGCCGCTTATAAAAACGCCTATGCACGTGAAACAGGCACTTCCCAAGCTGCTCCCTACATTACAGGCGTAGCAGCACTTATGAAGCAGGCTCATCCCGAATGGTCACCGCTGGATATTAAAGTGGCCATGACCAACACAGCGAAAGTGCTCGATACAACTTCGTATAATGTCTTTGATCAGGGTTCGGGGCGAATCCGGCCTTATGCAGCGGTACATCCATCCATTGTTGCCTACTGCACGGAAGAAATAGATGCGGATGGGAAAGGCCATATCGTTGAAAACCGGAGAGGAGCCATTACATTCGGCTCTGTGAAGCTGGCTGAGGATGTAACGATTACAAAGCTGGTACTTGTAAAAGATATCAAAGGAGACGGCGGCGTTTATGACGTCAACATTCAAATCACGGAGCCTTTTGAAGGAGCTACGATAACGGTCGATCAGCCTTCTTTCACTTTGGATGGTGAATGCTTGCTGGACATCACACTGACTGCCCCTAAAAGCGAAAACACGAAATACCGTGATGAAATTCTAGGCTATGTTCATATTACGAGTGCGGATCGATCGGTCGAAGTATCGTTGCCATTCGCAGCAGATTTCAGTGATGGAGCGACCGTCATTCCTGCGATTGAGGAATTCAGCATCACAAAGAAAGATATTTCCTTTGGAATAGAAGAAGCCAACGACGAAACCGAAGTGACACTCTCCATTAACAGCGACTTATCCTATCCATCCTTGGAAATTACGGACTACCTATCGAAAGCGCCGCTGGACAGCCTATTCTATAGTAACGGCATGAGCTTGGGCACATGGAAGTACCCAATCCTTCATCGATTCACATCGAGCTGGACAAACGAAGATACGACACTTGAAGACGGCATATATTCCATCGATTTCACAGGAATGGCAAACGGAGAACCACTTACAGACACGATCGGACCCATTTTTGTCAAATCGACAAAGCCTGTCATAACAGGTTCAGTCAATGGCTCAACTGTTTCTGGACAAGTGACAGATCAATACATCGACTTTAGCACGACATTAACTGAACTTGGTGAAGGATTCGATGTGAATGAAAAGCTGGCGGCCTCATATAGTGTCACAAGTGATGGAAATCTCGTTACAACTGATTCATTCATCCTTAATCAAGACGGTACATTTTCAGTTGAACTTGATTCACTTCATCCAGAACACGATCGAATTACCATAACTATTACAGACGCTGCCGGAAATAACGGAGAACTTTCCCTCTAATACAGAAAAGAAAAATGCCCCATCAGAGTTGTAGTACAAACTTTGTGATGGGGTATTTTTATAGTAGCTATCGTTTGCTGCCTTTCATATCTATCGCACGCCATTCAACGTCAAATAGACAATAACCGGCAATGCGCTCACGATGCCAAGTACGACAACCAACTTCCCTTTTGCAAAATGTCTGGCACCGTTGAATAGATTTACTCCCATGAGTAAAAGCACAACTGGTATGAACGCTTTATTCATCCCCGCTGGAATAGCTAGTGCAAGTATACCGATGAGCGTGCCATAATGAACGATCCGTTGCGTACGCGTCCGTTTCTCCTTTTTCATTTTCGATTACCCCCATTATTAACCTTCATACATTCCTAAATATCGAATCTCCTTGCCATCGACGATTGCGATGTAAACTGGCGTATCTGTTCTGTAAACTTTCGTCCCTATAGGCAACTTATTCGATGTGCCGTTTTCAAATTCCTGCGGCTTATCGGATTGCTTTGTAATTTCCACAATCTCTTCACCTATCGTATACTCCAATTCTAGAACCCACTCTACGTTTTCCACATTTGAATACACAATGCCGTCAAGTAGAAAGATGTCAGCGTTTCCATCTTTCAAATAGTCTTTCGGTGTAGGATTGCCGTTTGATGCCGGTTGGGATGGATTCATCGAATCCACACAACCTGTTAACAACATAAGCATGGTCAGAACGGAAATCATGAGGATGTTTTTCTTCATTGTATGGTCCCCCAGGTTGAATGTCTTTACGTGAAAATCGAACCGTTCATTTCATATATTTCGCAACCAGCTCATAGCTTCTGTCCCTTGTCAGACTTGCTTGTGTTGCTACATATTCTAACGGCTCCATTGAACCGCCTTCATATTTTAATGAAGCTTCTTTAGCTGCTTTGTCCCTGTGCTCGATCCAGTCCCGTTGTTCCATTCGTAATCTATCCATCTCTTCTGTACTAAGCTGTTGTTTTAATACCTCATAAATCTCATTCAATGCCTCATCCCACTTCTTAAATCGCGCCTCTTCCTGTTCGATCATACCTATCGTCGTCGTTTCAGCTACTTCGTTCTTATCCGCTTCTTCCATTGCATTCAGCAGGTTAAGGTACTCATCTTTGCTCTTTACCTCACTGCTTTCTTGATCTTCTACCTCACCAGCACCTTCAGTTACGTTTGCGGTTCCCTGTGAGTCTTCTTTTTCATGTTCTTCAGCATTGCTAGCTGAAGTGCTTCCACAAGCAGCTAACATCATTAATGAAAGAGTCAACACGAACAGTAAAAACTTACGATTATTTTTCATAATATACTACCTTTCTTATGAAGATTGGATTGGATAAACAATTGTTCCGCTTTGCACCTGTGAACCTAATTTTTTCTTATTTTATTGAACAGTTTTTTTAGCTTCTTTTTCCATTCTAGCAGGCATCTTTTCATGCAAACGCCAGACAAAACTAATTGGACTATTCCCTTCATGACTTACATAATCAGCAGTGCCTAAGAACATAAACGGAGCAGTATAGCCGTCCTTCTTTTTAGTATCTCTAACAAACAAAGCTATTTTGTTACCATTCTGTCGCTGATTAATATACCGCTTTCCCGTAGGACTACTATCTGATGTTCGATTTTGAGATTGCCAATGAAAGAGCCGGTCACTTATCGCATAGTCTTCGTATTGGGTAGATGGAGAAAAGTCTTTGTCAGACTTATTAAGTGTAATGAAAAAGATATCTGTTTCCTTTTCTTCAAAATATTTTACACCTTCGCGGAAGGCTGGTTTGGCGTCTTCATTAAAATAGCTAAATGCTGCTAGAACTTGATCTGAAGTGTATTGTGCATGTACACGTAAAGGATTTGTATATTCGAAAGTCGATGATTTTTCGACAGACTTGATATTTTCCATACATACATTTAGCACTTCTAGGATTTCAGATCTCAGAAATATATCTTTAACGATATCTTGTACACCATCGTGCATGGATTCAAAATTAAAATATCTTGGCGGTGCACTGAAGAACGAATAATATAGCATTCCTACCATCAAACCCTGTTCTTCATCTTCAATTAATCCATCTTCCAAATACTTTTGATAAAACTTTACCAACTCAACAGAATCTAAATGAAATAACGTATGAATTCGCTTTGCCACTAACTCTTCATGGGTACTTTGACAATCTTCACTGATTCCTGCTTCCACTTTTAGTCTCTCAAATACTCTGCTTTTTCCTGTTCCATAAAACTCGGCAAGTGTTAAATGGTGATAATCTAAGAAATTTGATAATGTAAGTTTCTCATTTGTATCTTCCTCAAAGTATTTAATTTTTGTAATGAGGTTTTGTTTAGTGTTTTTTACCTCTTTTACATTACGCAATATATATTCTTTCGCCTGTTTTTCCATTTGAATAACAGAGCCTTTTGGTAAATTAAAAAATCCATTTTCTATATAATGACGAATAGAATGCTTTGTCCCGCCTACTAAAGCGCGGAATTTCTCTTCAAATGGATAATCTGTATGTGCTTGTCCTACAAAGTCTAAAACAGTTAAGCATTCTTTGTTTTCAGCTAGACGTAAACCACGCCCCAGCTGTTGTAAAAACACGGTGAGACTCTCCGTTGGACGTAAAAATAAAACGGTATTTACTTCTGGAATATCAATACCTTCATTGTACAAGTCGACAACAAAGATGAACTTGATTTCTCCACTCTCTAATTTTCTCTTAGCGGTGTTTCGTTCTTCATCAGAAGAATCTCTATGTAATGCAATAGAAGGAATTTGCTTCTGATTAAAGTATGCAGCCATGTACTTTGCATGTTCCACTGACACACAGAAACCAAGTGCCTTTACCTGATCTAGGGTCGTGACATATTTACGAATGCTTTGGATGACCAGATCAGTTCGACGATCGTTTGATGTGTATATAGTTGAGAGCTCATTAGTATCATATCCTTTTCGAGACCATTTAATAGCGGACAAATCCACATTATCCGTTACACAAAAATAGTGGAACGGGCTAAGCAATTTACGATCAATTGCTTCTGTTAACCTCATTTCTGAGGCAATTCGATCGTCAAAATATGAGAGTACATTTTCATTATCCATTCGCTCAGGCGTTGCTGTTAGTCCTAATAAAATTGTCGGATTATAGTAATCTAAAAGCGCTCGGTACGTAGGTGCCGTAGCATGGTGGAATTCATCCACAATAATAAAATCATAGAAATCATCCATCGTTTTCTCGATCATCTTACGGCTATTCCAGCTTTGAATGCTCATGAACAGATGATCTAAAGAAGAAGGTACATGCTTACCAACGAACATTTCACCAAAATTAGCATCTTTTAAAACAGCTCTAAATGTATACATACTTTGACGAAGAATTTCCTCTCGATGGGCTATAAATAAAAGCTTCGCATTCGGTTTTTGCAAAAGAAAACGTTTAAAATCGAACGCTGAAATAACCGTTTTCCCTACACCAGTTGCTGCTACAACTAAGTTCTTCATATGACCATGAATTGTTCGTTCAACTTCAAGCTCATCTAAAATTTCTTGCTGATAGTAATAAGGACGAATATCTAAAAAGTATTGCTCTCTTGACTCAGCCACTTGCTCTTTCAGTAAGGATTGGCGTACTAATAACCAACTCTGTTTATTTTCCGGCAACAAACTTTTAAATTCTTCATCATTCCAATAACTTTCAAATGTAGCTTCAAATTTACGTATAATATCAAACGAATCTTTCTCAGTCACTTTTAAGTTCCATTCCAAACCTGAAGTTAATGCTGGATTAGATAGATTAGATGAACCGATATAAGCGGTACTGAATCCAGTTTTTCTTTTAAACAAATAGGCTTTGGCATGCAACCGTGTTCTTTCTTTATCTAAGGACACACGAACTTCTGTATTCGGAAGTTCACTTAATTCTTGGAGAGCCTTAAAGTCTGTCGCTTCCATATATGATGTAGTAATTATTTTAAGCTTGCCGCCCTTTTCAGTGAAACCACGAAGCTCTTCTAAAATAATTCGCAACCCAGACCATTTTATAAAAGATACAAGCCATTCTATCTCATCCGACGTAGAAATTTCCTTCTTTAATTCTTCCAACATATTCGGTTCTGCATGAGATCCTGTGAATAAGGAGCTTTGCGATATGGGAGTCATAGGTCGTTGGATCTTTTTCTTTTTAATAGCTTTTGACGTATTAATGGTTTTATAAATAGATGTTAAGATTTCTGCATGTTCATCCAGTTTTAGTTTAGCAAACTCCTTATCATTTAGTTTTTGATGGAGTACATCAATAATTTCATTACACGCTTGAATCTGTTTTAGAAGCGCCTCGTTTTTGTCACTACCTTCTCTTATATGGGCAAGAGCCGTGCGGGTTATGGAAGATATATAGCTCGACAACAAAACTCTAGCTTCTGCTTCGTCTATTTTTTCAGTCTCAACTGCAAATAGATCAGGAGATAACGCTAATAGTTCCGTTTTCACTTTTTCATTAATTAATTGTTCGTATATACCTTCTTGCATTGTTTCATCACCCTTTCAACAGCCGGTATGTCTGCCGGTGCCCAGTTTAGTTCATGTAGTTTATTATAGGAAATCCATTTTATCTCTTTATGTTCTTGAGCAGATGGTGTTCCATTCTCTATTGAAGCAAAATAGGTTTCTAAACGAATTGTGAATGATTCGTATTTGCATGTCGTATCTTCAATGAACTCGCCAACTTTTATTTCACATTGAAGTTCTTCATAAATTTCACGAATCAATGCACTTTTTGGGGTTTCACCTTTTTCAATTTTCCCACCTGGAAACTCCCAATACCCAGGAAGTGTCATGTTTTCAGACCTAAGTGCACAAAGTATATAACCTTCGTTATTATGTATAACTGCACCTACGACGTGAATGGGCTTGTTCATAAATACACCTCTTGTAATTGATAGTTTTCTATGAAGAAAGTAATTCTCTAAGCCTCTTCTTTGTATCCTCTGTCACTCTAGATTGTCGAGAGTTTATAACCTCAATGCTTCATTCTCCCAACCATATTCAATCTCGCAACAATTCGTTTCATCCACATGGATTTCCTGACATTCATTGCACACATATAGTACTTCCTCATTGTTCTTCATATTCGCACTCCAATAATTCATTAAAGTTTCAGACAAAATCCTCATTTCCATTATATCACTCCAAAAAATCCCTGCAGTAAAAGACTACAAACCCCATCCTACGATTCGCCAACTTTCTTGTTATAACGCATACTATTCGACCTTTCTTTCGCTCTATATCCGTTTAATCGAAGTAGGTATTCTATATCATTTAGACATTATGGAAAATTCATATCAGTTTGACATATCACTATTATATTGATAATATGAAAGCGCATTCAAAACTAGGGAATGGGGGATTTATAATGGCAAAAACGATGTATGCGTTGGATTTGAGTAAGCCGATGGAGGAGCAGGCACATCCAGGACACAATCGGTGGCATCCGGATATACCCGCAGCTTTTTCTGTAGACCCTGGAACGTCTTTTAGGATGGATTGCAAGGAATGGACGGATGGACAGATACATAACAATGATAGTGCGGAGGATGTTCGTAAGGTCAATCTTTCGCGTGTTCATGTGTTGAGTGGTCCGGTATATGTAAATGGTGCAGAGCCTGGTGATTTGCTTGTTGTCGATATTTTGGATATTGGGGCGCATCAGGGGTATGAGTGGGGTTTTAATGGGATTTTTGCGAAGGAGAATGGTGGTAGTTTCTTAGTCGATAAGTATCCTGAAGCTGCGAAGTCGATTTGGGATTTTGAAGGGATTTATACGACATCCCGACATGTGCCAGGTGTTAAATTTGCAGGGCTTATTCACCCTGGACTCATTGGGGTTGCGCCTTCTATGGAGCTTTTACAAAAGTGGAATGATCGTGAACAGAAGTTGATTGATACTGACCCAAATCGTGTTCCGGCTCTTGCTAATGCGCCTACTTCGGAGAGCGTTGTGCTTGGAACGGTGAAAGGTGCCGAATTCGATCGGATTGCGAAAGAAGGCGCTCGGACTGTGCCACCACGTGAAAATGGCGGGAACTGTGATATTAAGAATCTATCTAAGGGTTCGAGAATTTATTTCCCGACATTTGTCGACGGGGCCAAGCTATCTGTAGGAGATCTTCATTTCTCTCAAGGGGATGGAGAGATTACATTCTGCGGTGGAATCGAGATGTCCGGCTGGATTGAGTTGAAGGTGGATATTATTAAGGGCGGCATGGAGAAGTACAAGATTGAAGAGAATCCAGTATTCCAGCCTGGTCCTGTTGAACCGAATTATAATGATTACCTTGTATTCCAAGGGATTTCTGTAGATGACCGTGATGGTAGTCAGCATTATTTAGATGCGAATATTGCATTCCGCAATGCTTGTTTGAATGCAATTGAGTATTTAAAAACGCTTGGATATACGGGAGAGCAGGCGTATATGTTGTTGAGTACTGCACCTGTTGAAGGGCGTATTAATGGAATTGTCGACATTCCAAATGCTTGTTGTACGATTGCGATTCCGACACAGATTTTTGATAAAGATATTCGACCAAAGTGATTGGATAAGGAGGGCTAGTCATGCCTAGTTATACATTCCGATGTGAGGACTGTGGAAACTTTACGTTGTTCTTCAAATCCATGTCTGGCAATAAATCAACCGCTGAATGTCCAGATTGTCATTCACTATCATCTAGAGTCTACTTTGCACCTAATCTCCATAAACTCTCTAGAGCGGTCAGCTCGCGTATTGAAAAAGGAATGGAGCCCCAGCGAATGACACATGCTGAGTTAGGTGCTAAGCCTGCTAAAAAGAAAAAGGTTAATCGGCCGTGGCAGGTTGGTTAATGGACAAATTCGATGAAATCCACGGAGCACTACTGTGCTTCCGTGGATTTTTTGTTTACTTCAGAAAGATGTAGATGATTAGAATACTTTTAAACGTATGGAGTTGAACGGAATGGCGGAGACGGATTCTAATCGTAAACTTATGATAAGAAATGCAGATACGTTGGGCTCTATCATTTTCCCTGAGTTGCAGTTTGAGTTGAAGGGTATTTTGTTTGAATGATGTTGTATACTCTACCCCGACCTGGATACGCTAATCGTAAATAGGAATGGAGTGTTGGATAATGATGCCTGAACGTGTGCCGATCGCGGCATTGGATGATAAGCAGTTGAAGATGTTGAGTGAGCTTGAAGACGAGCTCGGGGTGACGTTGGTCGCTTATGAGAGTCAGATGCATGATACGAATCTTATTGTAGAGTCGGATGTGTGAGAGCTCGGGGCTATCTTTGGGATAGTCCTTTTTTGATGGATTTATTATGAATAAAACCAAGTGCTATAAACAACGCATTTGGTTTTATTCGTTATCTTCTACATACTTTTTAAGCGTAGCTAATTTATCATCCCAATACTGTTCAAAAAATTGTAGCCAGCTTTGTATTTCGACGAGTGGTTCTGGTGTGAGTATATAACGCGTTTCACGTCCTACCTTCCGACTTTTTACAACACCGGCATTGGAAAGAATATGGAGATGCTTATTGACTCCGGTACGGCTAATCGGGAAATGTTCCGCAATTTCTGCGATCGACATTTCTTTTTCCGCAAGTATTTTTAACAAAGTGCGTCGAGTAGGGTCGGATATTGCTTGAAAAACGTCGTGCTTGGATTGGGCGGATATATTATGCACCAATATATACCGGGAGCCTTTCTTTAATGATGTTCTCCCAACCGCCGTCCATCGTTTCTCGGAATTTCAACTTATCTGCGGTCCAACCCGAGTGGATAAGAGTAAATTCTGTTTTACAATCTTCTAATTCCGTCAATTCCATCGTTAAATGCCAATCCTTGTCCCAGTCGAATCCTATTCGGTTCGGGGCATCCAGCTCAGTAACTGTACAAGGTGAGTCGCCATACGGTTCTGCGCGAAGAACAAAGTCCTTTCCCAAAGTAGGTTCAAATGTATTTGCCATCCACCATGCAGCAATGCCTTCTGATGTCGAGATCGCTTTCCACACTTTTTCAATTGGAGCATTGAGTATAATGGTTTTCCGGATTTCCGGTATGTTTTCTTGTTTGTCCATGTTTTGTACCTCCTTTATTCAAATAACTTCTTTTAGTGTCATGTTTTATTGTAACACTAAAAGGTGTTACAATAAAATCCTTTTCTATGTGAATTTCTCAAGAGAAGCCAAATTAAAAACCCCACATTTCCGTAGGGTTTCCCATCTAGCTCATTCCCGTTCCAGTGGCATGGAGCAGCATCTGAATGATCCGCCGGATTTGATGATTTCGGAGAAGTCGATTTCGATGACTTCAAATCCGTGTGCACGCATTGCTGCGTTTACTTGTTTGTTTTGAGGTTGGCTGAACACTTTGCCGTCACCGATTGAAAGGACGTTTGTGCCTAAGGTGAACTGTTCTTCTGCTGACACTTCGATTAATGTATATGTTTCAGATAAGGTCGCGACCATTTCATGTGACAGCGCTTCTGAAAAAATGAGACCTACTGTTGGTGATAGTATGTTGAACACGCAATCGAGGTGCAAGTATTTTTCATTGAATGGTACGCGGATGATGTTGTGATTGGGCAAATCGCGTTGTAAATTGCGGACAGCTAGGTCAGAGGTTCGACTGCTGATGCCTACGTATACATTGTCGCGATCGACGATAACGTCCCCGCCCTCCACACGGTCCACTGTGTTCTGGTAGTCGATATTTTCTTCTTCAAGAAAATCCTCTAGCGCTTCTTCTTCACCTTTACGGATGTCGCTCGCCATCTCAGCGACGAATACTTCGTCTCCAACGGTGAATCCTATATCGCGTGTGAAGACTTGTTCCGGGAACTTCTCGGATGAAGGCAGTTTGATCACTTCCACGCCATGTTCACGTAACAGCCTTTCAAATTCTGTATGTTGTTTCATCGCTATGTCTACATCAATGTTTTCATCTTTGTATTTTTTCTGGACATCATTAATAACGTCTTCGATTGCCATGAATTTTGGTTGGCATAGAATGACTCTCTTCAATGAATCATACTCTGTATTGCAGGTTGTTGTTGGTTTGTCTTCCACAGGGGAACTCATGCATTCATCCTCCACATCTATTTTCTCTCCATACTTTTATTCCCTATTCACTTTTTACTAAACAATCTATTTGTTTTAGGGTTCCCACCGTTAGGGAATTGATGCGTATTGTTTGAATTGGAGGGAATGGATTTGAGAACTTTATTGACGAAAGAGGATTTTGCAGAAAGGAAGGATTTGCCCAATTGGTTGTTGAACAGTTATGCAACTTTCCGTGAGACGGTGACAGAGAAGACGTTTCCCTGTTATTTTGGAATGGGCGGTGAGTTGAAGGGAGAGTTACGCTATGCATATGTGACGCAAGAGGATTGGACGAATTTGCCTTCAGCTCTTCATGCTTTTTTGGCGTTATTTGAAAATCCTAAGCATAAGCGGCATGGCCTGTTCGTTTTCGTAGAACCTTTTGAGAATGAGAGAGATTTAGAAGCTTATCGTCAACAGTTTTGGGACATTCTACAGTATTTGCATGAAGTGGATGAAACAGAGTGGCCTGCAGACAGTCCAAGAGATCCTGATCATCATTTGTGGGATTTCTATTTTGGCGGTGAGCCTATTTTCGTTTTTGGCAATGCACCTGCGTATAAGCAGCGGAAGACTAGGGATCTTGGTCAATCGATGGTGTTAGGCTTCCAACCTAGACGTATTTTCGAAGGATTGTTAGGCACTGAGAAGGGTGGCATCATGTCACGCGAAAAGGTGCGTGAACGTGTAGAGGTATGGGATCAATTGCCGAAGCACCCCGACATAAGCCATTATGGCGACCCGACACATAATGAATGGAAACAATTTTTCATCGGCGATGATGTGGAGCCGATTGTCGGGAAATGTCCGTTTTCGCATAAAGAAACTTTAGGGTAATATAATCAAATGAAAAGGACCCCACTAGTGAGGTCCTTTTTGTAATTGACAACAGTGTCGATTCAAAGTTACTATCAATCAGATTTTATTTCTCTTCAATCTCCAATTGTTTGTAGTAGTTGTCTACGATTGGTGCTTTTCCATTCGAGCAAGCAGACATTATAAGTATACATACCATTAAAATGAGGATTGCAGACTTTTTTATGAGGATACCTCCAATAACAGTCCTACCTTTTCCAATTACAGACATGAATTCTTTTTATTCCGCAAATTATTTCCCACTAGTTGTCGATTTCCCGGGAAATAACGATTATTTCCTGCCGATTCCATAATAGATATCCATTTCAGTTTCAGGCACCATTCCGCCACCTGTCGCCCATACGAGATGGGTAACTGAAGATGAATTTGCCATCGGAACTTCATTGCGAATTGTTTGAACGGGTCCTGTCATACCGGCAAGTGCAGATGGTTCAAGACGAATGTCCTCCGTATCTGCAATCATTGTCAGTAACTCGAACATTGTGTCGTCGGATATGGTGTGGCAGCCTGCAAGTAGTGGTTCCATCTTCTTGCCAACGAAGGCTGACGGTGTACCGACTGCGAGACCATCTGCAGCAGTATGATTATCAAGACCGAAGTCCGTCACAGAAACTTTATCATGTAGTCCTGTCATCATACCGATTGTCATGCATGGTGCTTTTGTCGGTTCCGCGAAGAAGCAATGGACGTTATCGCCAAATTGTAGCTTGAGTCCGAATGCGACACCACCTGGTCCACCGCCGACGCCGCATGGCAAGTAGACGAATAACGGATGGTCGTTGTCAACTGCCCTTCCTTGTTGTTTTAGTTGCGCAGCCAGTCTTTCTCCTGCAACAGCGTAGCCAAGGAACAGGTCGAGGGAGTTTTCATCATCGACAAAATGACAAAGGGGATCTGCTTCCGCTTGGCGTCTTCCTTCTTCGACTGCTTTGCTATAGTCGTCTGCGTATTCGACGACGGTTACCCCTTTTTCTCGCAATAGATCCTTCTTCCATTGCTTTGCATCCGCGGACATATGGACGGTGACGTTGAATCCGAGTTTTGCGCTCATGATGCCGATGCTCAGGCCTAGATTCCCCGTAGATCCGACAGCGATTTTATGCTTCGCGAATAAATTTCGGAATTCCGGATCTGCAAATCGGGCATAGTCGTCTTCCGGTGTAATCAGTCCGTGCTGCACTGCGAGTGTCTCTGCGTGTTTGAGCACTTCATAAATGCCGCCACGTGCTTTGATGGAGCCTGAAATCGGAAGGGCATTGTCCTGTTTGAGCAATAGCGTTCCGGGTATATCCGTAGCGTATTTATTAGCAAGCGCTGTTTTCATTTCAGGAATTTCTGTCAACGGCGATTCGATGATACCGTCCGCTTGCTTCGTTTCAGGGAAAACGGTCTGGATGTACGACGCAAACCGTTTCAACCGATCGCTCGCGTCTTTAACGTCTGCAACGGAAATGCCCGATTGCTCGATGCCTCGTGCACTGTGGCCGTTTAAAGGATTGACCCATAGGATTTCGTCTTTCTCTATGATCTGTTGAAGGAGTGGCAATTTATTGATCCACTCGGAGATTTCATTTTGATTCATCATGTTTCGACCCCTTTGCTATTTAAGTAAGATTTGCATTTAGTATAGCATGTCCGGGATTCATTATTGTTGATTCAACACATAGCTGTCAATTAATTCACGCGTCAGGTCAAAGCGTGGTTTTATGGTATCGTTCCCTTCTGCCGCGACACCGATGACGACAGTGATAATCCGGTCGCCGTCGTAAATACCTGTGCTCGCAAAGCACGATTCAGCAAGTTCCGTGTAACCGGTCTTTAGGCCATCCATGCCTGTCAGTGCTTCAGGCATTCCGGGTAACATAAGGTTTGTGGACCACCTTTTGACGCCTGAACTCGTTGTGAAGTCAGTCATGCTCGTAAACTGCAATACTTCAGAGTGTTCGTCGATTAGTACGTTAGCGATCGCAGCAATATCGCGTGCTGTCGCAAGATTCGTTTCATCGCCATCCAGCCCTGTGGCATTGATGAAGTGTGTTTTTGAAAGTCCTATTTTTTTCGCATAGTTGTTCATCTTAGCGGCGAACTTTTCTTCGGAACCGCTAACCATCTCTGCAAGTGCGACAGTTGCATCGTTTGCAGAAATGACGGTCATGGCAGTAAATAATTCTTTCACTGTGTATGTCTTATCTGATTGCATGTCCAGTTTCACTGCACGGGACGGTTGGTTCAATACTTCTGTGGAAGGTTTGTAGAGGCTGTCCCAGGAAATGCTACCGGCCGCTATTGCATCTAGGACAATATATTGCGTCATTAACTTTGATAAACTTGCGATTGGCAACGCTTCATTGGCATTACTTTCATAGATGATCTTGTCAGTACTTGCATTGAGAATAATTGCTGCTTTGGCATTTTGCGCCGTGGAAACTGCTTCATTTTCCGGTATTAGTAATATAATAGCAATGCCTGCAAGGAGTAGAATTGTAAGTAGTTTCTTCATAAACTCACACCTTTTTATGTAATGACTCTATTATCCGCTAGGAGAATGAAGATTTATGCAGGCAATTTCTTAAGATTTACTGAAGTTTTCAGCCTATGCCCGCACACACCTTAAAGCGTCATTCAGAATATTCTAAGGATAGAACGTCAGTGATGGTGGTGATTTCATTTTTCCAGTCATCAGTTGGACTGCTGGATACTATATTGGAGATAAGGCCGATTCAAGAATTGCTGAACGCTTGCGTAAGCAAGCTGATGTACATGAAAGGCAGGAAGAATCCGCATAATGGCGCAGTTAGTTGTTCGCATCACCTCTAGGTTGAACAGGTCAGTACGGACGGGTTATGTGTATCCGTGGGCAATCCAAGGTTGGGGCAATGGGTCACAACGGTTCAGGGAGGGGTTCCTAAGTCGAAGAGTATTTATTTCGACGGGTTCATTGCTAGTTCAACTGGTTTGGAGATTTTGACCGATCTACAGCTGTTTAAGTCGGGTTGGTTATTCGTAGCGCCCACGCAACGCACTGCGTTATCTGAAGTTGAATGTGATTGAATTTGAGATGGAGGCTTCGCCAAGGGGATTTCGTTGGCGGAGTTTTTTATGGGGTTTAATGGACTTTTGCGGGGCGTTATGGATTTCTATGTGAAGTTATGGACTTTTATGTAGAGTTATGGACTTTTTAAAGCAGTTATGGACTTCTGGGAGGAATTATGGACTTTTGGATATTGGGACGCGGGGAGCTCCTGGTTGGGACAATATTTGTCGCGCTGAATGGTTTTGACCAATTAAAAGCATTTAAAAAGACTGCCGGCGAGCGGCAGTCTTTGCTTTTTATAGTTTTGTGCGGACGTCCCATAGTTCAGGGAAGAACTGATGATCGAGGACGGATTTTAAATAGTTCACACCTGACGAACCGCCAGTACCTGTTTTGAAGCCGATGATTCGTTCGACGGTTTTCATGTGACGGAAACGCCATTGTTGGTGGCTGTCTTCAATGTCGACGAGTTTTTCTGCGAGCTGATAGAGATCCCAGTACTTATCAGTATTACGATATACTTCAAGCCAAGCGTCCGCGACGGTTGGATCCCCTTGATAGGTGACAGAGAAATCACGTGTCAGCAAATCAGGATTAATGGCAAATCCAGCTCTTGACAGTGCGCGGATAGCTACATCGTATATACCAGGAGCATTGTATGCCGCGGTTAAGCTACTGGCAAGTTCGGGGTCTTTCTCGTAAATTTTCAATATATGGGGTTGCTTGTAGCCGAGCGCAAATTCGATCAGGCGGTTCTGGTAGGACTGGAAGCCTGATGAGCGCCCTAAGCTATCGCGGAACTCCATGTATTCAGCTGGCGTCAACGTAGCAAGGACGTCCCATGCCTGGATGATTTGTGTCTGGACGCGTGATACCCGCGCGAGCATTTTGAATGCTTCTGGCAGTTCGTCTTTTTCGATCGCGTCAATCGCTGTATTCAATTCATGCAAAATCAGTTTCATCCATAATTCGCTCACTTGGTGGATGACGATGAAGAGCATTTCGTCATGGTGGCCGGATAGCCGTTCTTGGCTGGATAACACTTTATCCAATTGTAAATATTCCCCGTAAGTCATATTGTCTTTAAAATCTGTATGGATGCCTTTTTCACTCATTTTCCTAGTCTCCTCACTACTGCGCGGACAGGACTTCCATCCGCCCCCGCGATTGGCAATGGCAATGCAATCAGTTCGTACTCGCCAGGTTCCACTTCATCTAACACGATGTTCTCCAAAATGAGGACGTCATTCGCGTATAGCGCATGATGCGCATCGAGCGACTTGCTATGTTCGGAATCGACTGACGGCGTGTCGACACCGATCAGCTTCACACCACGCTCTTTCAGCAATGGTCCGATATCCGGTCGCAAAACGGTATACGTATCAGGAAATACATCAGGATCAGGTCTGCTAGCAGTTTTCAATAAAATCCGTACCGCTCCACAAAAGTCATGTGCTTCCAAGTCTGATCGACCGATAGAATCGCGACCTGATACGTCAATAATAATCGCTTTACCGATATAGACATCAATCGGCAGCTCATGCACTTTCAGCCCTGCGTCGTCATAATGGAAAGGCGCATCGATATGCGTGCCCATATGCGTACTCGTCGTCATTTTGCCGATATTGACGGAGCCGGTGTCCGCCTTAGCGAACGCAACTTCATATGAAAAGGGCGTGTCACCAGGCCATTCGGCAATATGGTTATGCAGCGTCTGTGAAATATCAATCCATTTCCCGGTCATGCGACGACACCTCTTTTATTCTCAAACTGTTCATAGCGTTTTTCATCCATAATTGTTTTCAGTTTCTGAACGGTGTGCCAGATGTCTTCATATGTGTTATATAATGCGACAGGCGCTAGCCGTATGCCGTTCGGTGCACGGAAATCCGGGATGACCCCATCTTGCTTGAGCGCTTTACAAATCCGTGCCGCTTCAGTGTGTTCCAACAATAAATGCCCCCCGCGCGTTTCATCAATAGGACTACCGATTGTAAATTCTGCTTCGGACAGTTCTTGTTCAATCAATTCCAACATGTAACCTGTCAGTTTCAAAGACCGTTCGCGGATTGCCGCCATACCGAGTTCATCGAACATTTCAAGTGAGCCGATAACAGGCGCAAGACTTAGCACGTGAGGTGTGCCTATCTGGTAAGCACCTGAATCCAGCGCTGGATCCATTGTATGATCCATATCAAATTGGGATTCCTTTTTCGATCCGAACCAACCTGCCAGCCCTGGTGCTATACTGAAGTTCTTTTCGTGAATGAATAACCCACCGACAGAACCTGGTCCACCATTCAAATGCTTGTATGTGCACCAGAACGCGAAATCTGCCCCCCACTCATGAAGTGAATGTTCAACGGAGCCAACTGAATGGCATAAATCAAAGCCAATCGGAATATTGCGTTCGTTTGCCGCTTTTGACAGTTTCTCCATATCGAGCACTTGGCCGCTGCGATATAAAACTGCTGGCAACACAATTAGTGCCACATCGTCCGTCATCGCTTCAATAATTATATCTTCATCTAAATATCTGCCGTCCGTACTTGCGACTTGAAGGAGATGCGTATCAGGATCGTATCCTTTTAATCGCAGCTGGCTTTTAAGTGCGTATATATCAGAGGGAAAGTTCAATTCGTCTGCGAGAATCTTTGTTTTATTGCCGTCAGGCTTATAGAACGTCGAGACGAGCTGATGCAAGTTGGTCGTTGTGGAGCCTGTTGCAATCACTTCAGCATCAGAGCCGCCTACAAGTGGTGCCATCTTCTCTCCGACTGTTTCAGACAAGTAGAACCATGGGTGTTCACCTTCCGTCCAACCATCGATGCCAAGAGTCTTCCAGGAATTTAGTAGTTCGTGTAATGTACGTTCCGCTCGTTTGGATAAAAGTCCAAGAGAGTTTCCGTCCATATAGATTGTATTTTCGGGTATGTAAAATTCCTGTCTGTACATTGCAAAGCTATCGTTTGTATCGAGTTGTTGAGCTGCTGAAAGTGTATGTTGTGTCATCGTCATTCCCCTTTCGATTCCTCTTGAAATCATAGCATAATTCACCCATCTATCGGTATGGAAAAAGACTAGCGCGCGGCCAGTCTTTTGTGTATGGAACTTATTTGAACCAGCCTTTTTCCTTGAAGTGCGAAATTGCTTCGATACGGTTGCCGACGTCTAGTTTCTCAAGAATTGTCGATATATAATTGCGCACCGTACCTTGCGTCAAATACAGTTCGCCCGCAATTTCTTTTGTTGTTTTGCCTTCAGCGACGAGCTCGAGCACTTGGCTTTCGCGGTCGGTCAGTGGGTTTACAGAATCATCTTCATACGCGATATCGACAAGCTCGGGTGCATAGATGCGTCGCCCTCCGTCAATCGCATGGATGGAATCGACAAGTTCCTCAATAGGACTGTCTTTTAGTAAATATCCGCGCACACCGGCTTTCCGTGCACGCTCGAAATAGCCGGCACGAGCAAAAGTTGTTAGGATGATGATTTTGCAGTTCATCCCTTTAAGTTCTTCTGCAGCATCTAGCCCCGTTTTCACAGGCATTTCAATATCCATGACACAAATGTCCGGTTCATGCGTTTTGACGAGGTTCACCGCCTCCTCACCGTTACGAGCCATCCCGACGACTTCCATATCATCTTCCATGTTCAAAAGGGAGCCTAGTGCGCCTAACATCATTCCCTGGTCTTCTGCAATGACAATTCGAATCACGACTTCCCCTCCTCTACTTGATGTGTTATGACAATCGGCATTGTGATTGTCAGTTTCGTTCCACGATTCACTTCAGTGCGCAAGGAACCGTTAACAAATTCTAATCGTTCACGCATACCTTTCAATCCAGAGCTCTCTAGCTGTTGCTCTTTCATTCCAACACCGTTGTCAGAAACAATGATGGACACTTCCTTATCTGTCTGCGAAAACGTCACGTCACATACCGTTGCTTCGCTATGTTTGACGACATTCGTTACCGCTTCTTTCAAACACATACTCAAGACATTTTCCATATTTGACGGAAGTGTGCTTGCAACAGGCGGTGCTCCGATGATGTTCAGTTCAATTTCCGCTGCAGACAGAATCTGTCCAACTCGAATCAGTTCATCCGTCAGTTTCGTCGACCTCATATCTGCAACAAGTTCACGGACTTCCTTCAGTGCGGTGCTTGCCGTCTGACGTATATCAGCGAGCTCTCTCTCCGCATCAGCAGGACTCTTCACGATTAATCTGCGGGCCAAGTCGCTTTTAAGTCCGATCATCGATAATTTTTGTCCAAGCGTATCATGTAAATCGCGGGCAATCCGCTCACGTTCTTCGAGCAGAATGAGTTCGGAAATCCGGTCTTTTGCGTCCTCCAGTTGATCTTCGAGATTTTCGCGTCGGTTTTTGTTGTATAAGTTGAAAGGCAAAAGAATGACACCGATAATCGTAATGATAATAAAATGGATTTGCGGTAGAAATAAATTGAGTTCGATGAAAAAACCTGCCACGACAGCTCCTATAGTAAAGGCGATATGCAGACCATACATAATGAAGAAACCGACGTTATTACGGATATTGCCGATGAATATCGCTGTGAAAATCGAGAAGTATACGTAACCGAACAGTAAAGTCATGATGACGCTAATGACAATTTCGAAGCTGAGCCACATATAGACAAGACCGCTCTTCGATCTGAATGAAAAGAAATATGAAATGAAGAAGAGAACGAGCAAGCCGATTCCTACTGATATACCGACAGCTGACCATGACTTGAAAATGAAGAAGAACGGAAGCAGACAGAAGATAATCCATGCATAAATGCTGAGCCATGGACTTTTTGGAATGATACTATACCATTTTCGCATCAGCTTCACCGCCCTTGTTCTTTCCATTGTATCAAAGACACGAATCATGAAACAACCACCCCACGAATGAGGTGGCTGCATAATTTTATTTTGTGTCAAAACTTGTGCGTTTCGCTTTTAGATTGATTGTAGGCATTGGCTTTTTCAAAATGCTCTTCACTTCTTTGAAAGTGATGAAACGTTTGTTAGCTGGATCATATACTTTGTACTTAAGTGACTCCAGACTCGTTTTGATATTAATAGTTGTCGCCATATGAAGAGGCGGTGTTGACTCATGCGCAAGTTCCAAGTTGTAGTTTGGAACACGAGGCGCCAAGTGATGAACGTGATGGAAACCGATATTGCCTGTCGCCCATTGAAGGACTTTCGGCAATTTGTAATACGAGCTTCCTTCTACTGCCGCTTTCACATAATCCCACTCAGATTCTTCTTCGAAATACGAATCCTCGAATGTATGTTGGATGTAGAACAACCAAATGCCGAGTGCTGCCGCAACAAACATGATGGAACCTTGAACGATCAGGAACGCCTGCCAGCCAACAAGCCAAACCATCAACGCATAAATTACCACAAGCAATACATTCGTCAAATACGTGTTGTTACGTTCTTTACTACGTGCGTCTTTGCGGTTGACGCGTCCTGTGATGAGGACGAGATACAACGGACCAAATCCGAACATGACGAGCGGATTACGATAAGCACGGTATTTAAACCGTTCCCATTTAGAGGCTTCAACATATTCATCGACTGTCATGACCCAAATGTCACCAATGCCCCGCTTATCGAGATTTGAACTTGAGGCATGGTGAATGGCGTGCTCACGCTTCCACTTTTCATACGGGAACAATGTCAGAACGCCAGTAATCGTACCGACGATATCATTCGCTTTTTTGTTTTTAAAGAATGAACCGTGCGTGCAGTCATGGAAAATGATGAATGTCCTAACGACAAACCCTGCAGTAATGACTGCTATCCCAATAGTCAACCAGATGGATACTGACAAGCTTTGATAGGCCAGAAACCATAAGACAAAAATAGGTGGAACTGTATTAATCAGTTGGATAATACTCTTTTTCAGATCCGATTTGGCATAAGGTGCAACTTCTTTGTGTAATTGCTTCGTTTTTTCCTTACTCATTTTCAAAAAGCCTCCTCGACGTTTTTCGTTATCTATCATACTAAAGGGAATTTGGGATTTGCAGAATAGATGAACGTCATGACTTTTCATATGACAACCGTCATTTATTGTGAATTTTTTCACATACTTTAATGTTTGGTCAATGAAAAGCGACTTTTTTTGCGCCTAAAAAACAGGCATCCTGTATGACCGGATGCCTGCTTACAGTTCTATTAGCTATTCTCTTCAATCGCCTTTTCAATGGTCGTTTGTGCAATGTCATAATGACTTGCATCCCAAACCGCTTTCCCTTCTTTCACTAAGAACAGTTGTGGACTTTCGTGCCGAATACCGAGTCCTTCTTCGATTGCACGTGAAATGTCCTTATTGTCTTGAACAATCATAAAGTTTTTCGGAATGTCCGTTTCATACGCTTCAAATGCACGATACGCTGCTGCGCTCACCGGGCACGTCGAGCTGTGTTTCATCATGAACACCGGACCATTATTTGATTCACCAAGTACGGTTTCCCATTCTTCAACTGATTGAATTTGTTTCATTAAAATCGCTCCTTCGTATTTCTATCCTATAGTAATGAAATACCCTCTTAGGAGGTTCTTGAATCTTTATTCATAAAACGGTCTTGAAAATCCTCTCTATGCGCGAACAGGAGAAGTGCAATGACGAGTACACAAGTTGCAGTTTGTCGCTGATCATATGTCACGACGTATAAGAACACGGGTGACAGGGACATTGCGGTTAACCCTGTTGCAGAAAAGCTTTTCAAAAATGGTTGCAAGACGAGGAAAGCGACGACGAACTGGCCGACAACGAACGGATTGAACGCAAGCATCCCACCGATGAATGTCGACACGCCTTGTCCTCCTTTGAATCTATGGGCGGCAGGAAAGATATGTCCAAGCATGACTGCAAACAGCGCAAGAAGTTGGACAATATCGTTGTAACCAAGCCATCTAGTAACGAGCACTACAACTACTCCTTTGAGCGCGTCACACACAAATGTCAGGACGAACGCTTTTTTCCCGAATACCCTTCCCATATTGCGCGCACCTGGATTTCTGCTTCCTTCTGACCGCACATCACTCGCAAATAAGTGTCTGCCGATCAGCGTCGCCGTCAACAGATTGCCTACACCGTAAGCGGCAAGCAACAAAATGGCTATGCCCACATTCATTCCCCTATTCTCTGTAAAATTCTTGAAGCGGATGCATTATCCAGTCTTTTACTGTACAATAGTGCGCAGTAGAAAGGATGACTTTGCATGAAATTACTTTCCGCACGCCTACTTTTGGCGTTAACGCTATGTATTCTTTTTGGCGGTATGTTTGCCTATATCGCTAGAGGCATCCGTCGTGAAACGATTACAGATTTCGACAGTGCCATCATTACCATCGTGCAAGGATGGGAAGCTGATTGGCTGACGCCGATTATGAAAGCATTCACATTCATCGGCTCGACAACGGTTGTGCTGTTCCTCATTGTTGCCGGTTTCGCCATCCTCCTGTTCGTTGTACGCAATCGCGCCGAAGCGTTTTTCTTCTTTTTTGCACTCGGTGGGACGGGCGTGTTAAATCAAATCTTGAAGTTCATATTCAAAAGAGAGAGACCGGACCTTCACCGTCTTATCGACATAACCGGTTTCAGTTTCCCAAGTGGCCATACGATGATGGCATTCAGCTTATATGCAGTAATTTCTTACATATTATGGCGTCATATCCGCACATATACAAGTAAGATTTTGCTGATTTTGTTCGCTGCACTCATGTTTGGAATGATCGGTCTTAGCCGCATCTACCTCGGCGTCCACTATCCGAGTGATGTGATCGGCGGCACAATGGCGAGCGCTTTCTGGATGATTATCGCAACATCCGTTTACGGCTATGTCATGGATAGAAGAAAGCGTATGACAGGTGTGTAAGGGAATGAATTGATTGATGGATAAAACGGCTCCTGCGCATATGTAGGAGCCGTTTTCATCTTATTTGTTATACTTTTCCGCTTCCTCTTCAGAGAGTATGCGTGGTTTGAAGTTACCGACTTCAACATACTCAACTCGCCCGTCGACCGTCACTTTAAAAATATATGCGTCAGACGTATGCTCGATAGAATCGAATGTCGTTTGTTGCTCATCGTAATACCTTTTCAATTCAGTCTCCACCCAAAACGGGACTTCTGTTTTCATTTTGACTAACTCTGCTTTTTCTTTTTCTGCTAGTTCCGCCTTCCATTCCTGTTCTGCTTGGGGATCTAATTTAAAGTAGATCCGTTGTAGCAGATCGATAATCTCACCGAATCCGACGAGTAAAAGACCGATAAGAAGATGTGTCGCAAGTATACCGATGAAACCGAATAGAGCCATACCACTTAATCCGCCTGTGTACTCAACATTGCCGAACTGATCGTAGTATTCTCCGCCCATTTGGGACATGCCGACAAGATAGATGATGCCTTGAAGAACACCCCATGCAACGACGATTATACCTGCAACTTTTATGAGATAGCCAATGAGGCTATGTTTAATGTATAACTTTTGCATGGAATTATCCCTCCTATTGTAAGTTTCTGCATATCTATTGTACGATAGATTAATTGAAATAGTTTCATTTGGAGGGAAATTTCATGATTCCATTTACAGAACGTGTCGTCCGCATGATTCAGCAGATTCCACCGGGCCGTGTCATGACGTACGGACAAGTAGCAGCTGCCGCGGGAAATCCACATGGAGCAAGACAAATTGCACGTGTCCTTCATTCAATGAGCGCGAAGCATGGCTTACCTTGGCATCGCATCATCAATGCGCAAGGCGGGATTTCTACGCCGACGGACCGTGAAGACAAAGGCAGTTTGCAACAGGAGCTGCTTGAAGCGGAAGGTGTCGTGTTTTCTAGTGACGGGAAAGTGGATTTGAATAAGTATCGGTGGTTTCCTGAAGGGGAATACTGTTAAATTGCCTGTGGTTCACGGTGTACCACTTGTTGCACGGATAACACACGTTCCACTTTAAAAGTTCTTCTTGACCGGCGCAGAAGACAAAACGCTATAAATGAGTCGCTTCCTATTGAAATGATTTGAACTCGTCTTTTTGTTAATGAACCATCCGCACCCATGTATATCATCTCAGCCAATTCATGTCGTTCACACATTTTCATAAGTTTCTCTCTCATGAGATCATCTCCGTTCGGAACATTTGTTCTCATTATATGCGAACGCATGTGTGTTAACAACTAAAAAGTCATCAATTAGGCGTTTTTATTAAGCTATATTTTAAAACTGTCAATAATGGTAAAATAAATATTCATTCATCTGTTTATGGAAAGGAGCGATATTATGTGGAAAGACTTCAAAGAATTTGCGTTCAAAGGGAATGTACTTGATTTAGCAGTGGCAGTCGTCATTGGGGCTGCATTTGGTAAGATTGTTTCATCGCTTGTTGATAATATCATTACACCTCTCATTGTCATGCTAACTGGTAAAGTTGATATTTCCGAACTTTATCTGACGATAAATGGAACGAAGTTTACGTATGGACTATTCTTGCAATCCATCATCGATTTCTTTATTATCGCTTTCGCAATTTTCATCTTCGTCCGCATCTTGATGAAGTTCAAACGTAAAGAAGAACCTACGAAAGTCGAGACAGCAGCGATTGATGCAAAAGAGGAATTGTTGAAAGAGATACGTGATTTATTAAAAGAAGGCAAGTGAATGCAAAAAGGAAATCGGTTGCCCGATTTCCTTTTTTTGCGCATTACCAGTTCAACCCCTCATCTAGTCAAAACCTTTCCTGCGCGCATCACATTTTCGCTGTTACTCCACAAGTTCCGCGGGATCACGACCGTGAACGAACAACTCTCGTTCGCGCTAAGTGGTTTTGACAAATTAAAAGGGGTTTCACTGCAACTGGGGGGTTTTATCGATCGAATAATTGTATATATCGATTGAATAAAACATTTTATCGATCGGATAATTGTATATATCGATTGAATAGCAATATTTATCACCATTTCATGACCTTCTTACTAGTCAAATCCACTAGTTCAATCCCTTATCTTGTCAAAACCTTTCCTGCACGAACCACATTTCCGCTGCTACTCCGCAAGTTCCGCGGGATCACGACCGTGAACGAACAGCACTCGCTCGCGCCAAGTGCCTTTGACAAATCAAAAGGGGTTTCACTCCAACTGAGGGTTTTATCGATTGGATAATTGTATATATCGATTGAATAGCACATTTTATCGATCGAATAATTGTATATATCGATTGAATAGTAGAATTTATCACCATTTGATGACCTTCGAACTAGTCATCCCTTCTTACTTTATTTTCCAAGAGCTCAATATCGCTGAGATCCACAGCATAATGTCTACCTTTTCTATCGCCAAACGACGGTACTTGTAGTCTTTTCAGAATTCGATTCGCTTTCTGCGGACTATCTAAACGTAAAAATAATCTACAATCTCTATTTGTTATAACGTTGTCAACAAGCATGAAATAATCCAGCACGGATTGCAAATGAGCATCCGCACTTACATACTTACACCGATGACAACCCCATCCTTTATGAATAGACTCCATGCCAAAAAGACCGCACTTTTCACATTGGACGCCAGTTTTCAATTCTGAAGATGAAATGTTAAATGATGAGATAAGGGGAAAAGGATTGTAATCGCGATGGCTTTCCATCAATGCAGCTGATATTTCTCGCAGCTGACCATCATCGAGAGTTGGGGATAGGTCTCCGATGTTGCGTAGATAAGTTAGAACTTCAAGAGGAAAAAGGATTTTCAAATTGCTACGTTCGCTTTCGAAATGTTGCTGAGTTCTAGGAAAAACTACCGCTTTGTAAATTGGGACAGACATATTTCTCGCATAGAACCAATCTTCAAGAAGCATCTCATTCCGCTCAAGTTGTATGGATGGACATTCAAATGAATCAACCTGTCCATTTTTCAGAGTACGTGTAATCTGATTTTGCCCGGTGGGAAAACTGATGCTACCCGCTATGTTTTTCATTTCTAAGATGACTGCTCCTTGCCTGCATAAAAAAAGAGTGTCGATTTGGAACTTGCCGGTTGAAGATAAATTCAAATCATGAAATACATAATGTTGGAAAGGAATTTGAAACCTTGAAAATACGCCAGCTAATATTTTCTCACCATTATCGCCTGCACGCGTTGTTCTTAAGGCGTTTTCAATGGATGAATATCTTGAATGATGAGACGGTAACCTCTGCACAAACCTTTCGAGGCCAATTTGTTTAATGGATCTAGTTTTCTTCTTTACAATCAACACAAAACACCTCCTCCATTGAGTTTATCATCGTTCTCAAAATATTTCCACATCAAACATATAGTCTATCTGAGGAGATTGATAATTATATCTATCGAATAATTGTATATATCGATTAAATAGCACATTATATCGATCGGATAATTGTGTATATCTATTGAATAGCATAATATATCACCATTTCATGACCTTCGAATTAGTGAAATCTACCAGTTCAACCCCTCATCTTGTCAAAACCTTTCTTGCGCGAGCCACATTTCCGCTGCTACTCTGCAAGTTCCGCGGGATCACGACCGTGAACGAACAACTCTCGTTCGCGCTAAGTGGTTTTGACAAATTAAAAGGGGTTTCACTGCAACTGGGGGTTTTATCGATTGAATAAAACATTTTATCTATCGAATAATTGTATATATCGATTGAATAGCAATATATATCACCATTTCATGACCTTCGCACTAGTCAAATCCACCAGTTCAACCCCTTATCTTGTCAAAACCTTTCCTGCGCGAACCACATTTCCGCTGCTACTCTGCAAGTTCCGCGGGATCACGGCCGTAAACGCACGGCACTTGCTCGCGCTAAGTGCCTTTGACAAATCACCAATCTGTGTCAGCTTGGTGTCTTCCATTGCTCCATCCCACAACTGGTGATATAATGGAGCATAGCATTATCCATAAAAGGAGTGAATTCTTCATGTGGTTCGTTTATATTATGTATGCGCTGTTCGCATTTATCCTTATCGGTACAATCGGTGGTCTAGTAAGCACATTCAGCAATCATAAATGATTGTTGAAGTGCTTTTTTTTCGCATAAAAAAAGGGTGTCTCGCAGCCGACAAATGGCTTAGAGACACCTGATTTATGGTTAACACTGTGGGGGCAGAATTGTAGGTGGTGCAAAGTTTTCTCTTCCTTTTGCGAAAGTGTCGACACTGTCATTCGGTTCCAATGCCATTGCACTTCCCGTTCCAATAAATGAGGCGAACATTGCAGCCAATAGTAGAACTGACATTTTCTTTTTCAAGGTTCCTCGTCTCCTTTAATATAATAATACAAACTATATCTCTCCTCTTTTTCTTTATCTCCAAGAGAACGATAATAGTCCGCCAACTTCCATGCAGTACTTCTTGCTTCCTTTATATAACCATGTTTTGAGAGAAAAGGGAATGCAATATCTTCACAATAGTCTAAAAGCTCTTGTTGGGAAATTTGTGTCTTTCTAAAGTAGGTAGTTAAAACATCTAAATAAGCATCGTTCTTCCTATTCGCAATTAATTCCAATTTCCTAAGCGGCTCTTCAATACTGATTTTCGCCTCTGTCGCTGTATGCAACAAGTGAATCATTATCGCCTGATAATAATCCGTCCCCGGCTCAATTAACTGTTTTAACTCCATCAATAATTCATATGCAGACTGATGCAATCCTCTGCGATTTTGCAACTCCGAATAATTATATAGAGCACCTTGATATAACTCGTCCAATTCCATCATTTTGGCGTTGCGCAAAACAGTTTTGAACAATCCATCCGCCTGTAAAATCAGATCTCGATTCGTATAGTTAATGGCGAGGAGCAATTGAGCATGTAACAGCCGAATGTAATTGCAGTCTTTCAAGTAGTGATCCACGGCAAGCTCTGCATAATACGAAGAGCGGCCATATTGTGTTTTTGTATGAAGGAGATATGCTTTCTGATAGTACAACTCGCCTTCGAACATATGAGGGATACGCTCGCGGTATTGTTCAATTCCTATTAGGCGATCCTCTGCTTTTTCGAAGTCTTGCTTGAAAATGTCATACATCAAATAAATGACTTTAGAAACACCTTTTTCGTAATCGTCAAATGTGGATTGGAGTTTTTTGAGGATTGTCACTTGCTGTGTTGCTCGGGGAATTTCCTTTTTGAATAAATAATAGCGCAACTTGTACAGCTCGTATTTGTTCACTAAATCCGTCGACTGTATATACGCTTCATGCTCGGAAAGTTCCCGATATAGCAACTCCATTGATTTTAAGTCATAGTAGACTGAATATATAATGAAACTCTCTAATTTTTGTTTCCAATTTCTATAGATCTTCATTTCTTTTTCCCAATTGACATTCATCCGCCCGAACAAGGCATCTACCGTTTCCTCATGCGGTGTATATCGGTTCGACTCAATCTTACTTAAATGTGAAATCGAACAGATTCCTTCGCACAATTCACCTTGCGTGAGATTGTTCTTCATCCGGTAATACTTCACAATTGACCCGACGCTCATCTCTATCGCCCCCTATTATCCCATTATTCAAACTTTAACATGTACACTTCTTGTATACATGAGAAAACAGTCCCAGGGGAGTGAAGGACTGTTTTCTTGAGCAGATATTTTTTAGAGGAGACTGCAAAAGTTGCAGTTTCAATGCTTGCATCTTTACTATATCAAATTTCCTGTACAGATGTTATTGGGAAATTCTTTTCGTCTGCATGTACTAGATACCTTTAGACCTATGCTTGAGCTAAAAGTAAAACACCGACCTTATGGAGGCCGGTGTCAATCTGCACTTCATTCACATTAAGCAGTAATATCCCTTTTCACGAAAGTCGTATAGCTGATGATCAAGAATATGACCATATAGACAGCCAAAACAGCGAGCGAGAATGGCATTGTAATGTCTTCAACCAATTTCATGCCTGTTTCAAATTGCGTCAAATCCATATGAGTGAACAGCAAGTACTTGGCAATTTCGTATCTCGCCAGCAATGCCGATACCATCGATCCTGAGAAGTATATGAATAACGACAGACCGATTGCAAGAGAGCTGGAACGGAATACACTACCAATTGTAAATGCAAACGTAGTTATAACGAATACATTACCAAATGACAATAACAGCATGTAAAGGCTCTTACTCCAGATGGAAACTTCAACGACTTCTTTACCATTCCACGTAAGTTCCTGACCCGCCCCTGATTTAAATAGAATCATAGACAAGACAATATAGACGATGAACCCGATGACCATCAATAAAATCCCAAACAAATTAACCGTCAAAAACTTTGATGTAAGGATTTTCCATCTTTTCACAGGACGCGTAAGCAACATCTTAATCGTTCCTTGCGAAAACTCGGAAGCGACAATTCCTGCCGCAACGATGACCGTCAATAACAATACCGTACCACCAAGACTTGATGGATTCATGATCATCCCTTCTTTGCTAAAGGGAGAAATCGGTTCCACATCGTTTGCAAGTCGATATTCCAGCACTTTTGCTTGACCCTCCAAATCCAGGCGTTCTGATTTAGATAAGGAATCGTGCGCTAATTGGGCCTCGACAAAGCCCAGTTCTTCTTGTAATGAACCTTTCCAGTCTGGCTTTCCAGAAACTTCGATTGCGCCATTTCCGAAAGCCGTCGACTTACCATTCTGCACATCGATAAACTTCATGATTCCCATCATGCCGCCAGTCAAAAGAATTAGAATCCCGACCATGATCCACGTACTTTTCTTATTCCATAGTTTCATCCATTCATTTCGTATAAGATTCAGCAATTTGGCCACCTCCTGTCATTTCAAGGAACTCATCTTCTAACGTTTTGCGATGTGGCTGCACCGCAAACACTTGCAAGCCTTTGGCAATGAACGTCTCAACGATGCCCGGGATCTGGTGCTGTTCTGCATTGATCAGCAGTCCGTTTTTCAACGGTTCAGCAGTGAATCCTTCATTGACAAGCAACTGTTTTGCCGTATCCTCCGGTGTTGCTTCTATATAGTAGAATGAATCTTTTGTGTCGGACATTTCTCGGATATCAATCAGTTTCCCATTTTGAATGACCGCAATCCGGTCGCACATCAGCTCGATTTCAGACAGCATATGGCTTGAGACGAAGACGGATACCCCTTCCGTTTCCGCGATTTGGCGTAAATAGTGACGGAATTCACGAATACCAGCAGGATCCAGTCCATTCGTCGGTTCGTCCAAGATGAGGAATTTAGGTCTGTGCAATAAAGCCTGGGCAAGCCCTAGTCGTTGGCGCATTCCTAACGAATAGGTGCTTACTTTTTCGTGAATACGATTTTGCATGCCTACCTGGTTCACTACTTCGGTAATGCGCTCTTTCGTCACGCCTTTATGCATGCGTGCAAAGTGAACGAGATTTTTGTATCCCGACATGAACTTATACATCTCCGGATTTTCAACAATTACTCCTACTTTTGAAAGACTCTCTTCAAAGTTATCATTAAGCGACACACCGTCTATGATGACATCTCCACTGGTCCGCTTCATTAGTCCAACCATCATCCGAATTGTCGTCGTCTTCCCTGCACCATTTGGGCCGAGGAAGCCTGTGATCGTACCAGGGTAGGCAACTAAGTTCACGTTGTCGATAATTTTTTTCTTTCCAATTGTTTTTGATAGATTTTTTAGCTCAACTACTGGTTTCATACATTTATCTCCTTTCCTTGTTGTGGTTCTTTGAACAATGACACCATCCAACTTGTTGCGTCAACGCCATAGAAATCGCGTATCTCATCTATCGTTTCATGCGCAATAATTTGACCGCCACGCATGACGATGATTTCATCCAACAGTGGTTCAACTTCACGTATTTCATGCGTCGACATAATAATTGTTTGCTCTTCTGGATTTGTAAAACGAATTAGCCCTTTCGCAATATCATCTCTTACCATCGGATCGAGTCCTGAAAAAGGTTCATCAAGCAAATAGATTTTCGCTTCCCTTGCAAGTGTTACGGCGATTTTCACGCGACCTCGATTCCCTTTAGAAAGACTTTTCATCTTTGCTTCATGTGGCACTTTCAAAAAGTCCGCAAGCTCTTTCGCTTTGATCAAATCAAAATCTGCGAACTGCGAATCGTAAAATTCCATTAGCTCTCTCACTGTGAAATAGGGGTAAAACAAATCCGTATCGGACATGTAAGCCAAATCCGTCGCAATTGTACGTGTAATGGATGTACCTCTATACGTCACAGACCCTGTGCTGATGGATGATAAACCGGCAAGCACTTTCAGCAATGTCGATTTCCCACTCCCGTTCTCCCCAACAAGTCCGATTACTTTCCCTTTTGGAATAGACAACGTCACGCCGTTTAGCGCACGCTTCGCTCCATATTTCTTTACAACCTGATTCAACTCAATCATTACTTTCACCCCAATCTTTCAAACACTCTACAATTTCATCTTTTGTAAACCCAAATGCCGCGACACTTTGCAGAAACGTCCTCACAAGTTGCTCCTTCATATCATTACGAAGTGCTGCAATTTTTTGCTCATCCTCAGTCACGAATGATCCCTGCCCCCTTCTCGTTTCGGTGATTTCCATCTGCTCTAACTCCTTGTAAACACGCTGCATCGTATTCGCGTTAACACCCGCTTCTACTGCATATTCACGAACAGACGGCAACTTTTCCCCAACCGTCAATGTGCCGTTTAGTATATCCCCCAAGATACGGTCGATGAGCTGCTGGTAAATCGGTTTGTCCGGTAGAAAATCAATGCCCATCGTCATACCCTCACTTTCTTATCAAGCAGAACAGTGCCTGCTGAGAAAAATACAATTGAAAACAGTGCATATGTGATAAAACCTACTACACTTAACGGTGCATTTTCAGGGAATACACTTGTCAAAACAGCCCAAAGAGTCGACATCATAAGCACTGGAATGAGAATGATAAACGCTGCAAAGTTCCCAATTCTCAGTTGAATAACCCCTAACAAAATCCATACAAATAGGACTGCCACCGTATTGAACACCGCATTGACAACTGCCGTTGCACCAAGTTTCGCCGCTAGCCAAACCGCTTCGGACAACGGAAGTGCATTTTCCGGGGCACTATAGTAATAGGTGATTCCAGCAAGGACACTAGTAAGCAACATTGCCACTACAACTGCTATTATCGCAACAAACACCTTCACTCCAAGCACCTGGAACATCGAAGCTGGTGAATGAAGCCATACGTCTAGCTGTTTCCGTTCATACTCGATACTAATGACAATTAGTATCGGACCAATAATTAGTAAAATTCTTAACATCATGTCATACAGACCTTGCGGATCAATATGCTCAAAAGTTTTGAGACCTGCCAATACTGGCGTCAAGTTGGCAAAACAAATCAGCAAAGTTACAACGATAAAAGCAATCATCTGCCAACGCATCAGTATCCATTCTTTTTTCAGTAAACCGCGCCATCTCCACGTCATCGTCATATCCTCACTTTCTTCTCAAAGAGCTTAATTGCAAGGAAGAATAAAATGACCGCCAATGCTGTATCAAATAGAATATCCCCGATATAGATATCAAAATTCATAAAAAGAGACGAACCCTCTCCTATTTCCAGCTTCGCGTTTTTCATCTCCAACAAGTTGAGTTTACCTGTGTGAAACAACCGATCATATAAACGCGATGCAGTCACCTCTCCGTATAAACGTGCAGAAAGGACGAACAGAAGTACAGTCACGACAATGGAAAACCCTTTTAAAAAAGGTTTGATCAGCCGGTCGATAACGATGAAGAAAAATCCGACAATCATCAACATCAAAGATACAGAGAAAAAGAATATGAGTGCCGATGTGCCAAAAAACGCCAACTCATCAAACGTTATTTCACGCGCATCTGTAATAGCAAAACGCACTGCAACAACCGCAGCTGGTACAAGCAAAGAAACTGCCCCGATGAATGCCGCCATCAATAACTTAACGCCAATTAACTTATAAATGCTCGCGGTCGAATGCAACCACAAATCCTGCAACTTCATATCCCGGTTGAACATTGTCGCAAAACATATGACGGGAACAATCATCCCAACCATCATCACCATGAAGCTGATCATCAATGTCATTTCGAAAACTATCTCAAAATCCTCGGTGATTTTACCGACAACTGTCGGCATAAACAATAACGCAATAATCGCAAGTCCGATCGCAAAAATGAGCTGCCATCTCCACTGCACCCACTCTTTGCGCATCAGTCCATTCCATTGTTTCATCCGTCTGCCTCCTTCTGTACTGGTGTATTAGTTACATAGTACACTACTATATGCAGACGTGTAAAGGAAATTTAATAATACGAGCGAAATACATCAAAGGTCCTAAAATGGTGATAAGTTTAGTTATTCGATTGATAAAAGTTGCTATTCCATCGATAAACGTCCGTATTCAATCGATAAAGTCCACTATTCAATCGATAAACACGCGTATTCGATCGATACCCAGTGCTCGTCTTGCATTTGATTGCACACCAAGCAGGCGAATCAAGATTCAATGATCGCCTGCTCCTGTTCATCCAAACGCCTCGACTCTTCAATCGCCTCATCGCGTTTGCGCTTCAAATGATCTTGCACCCGGCGTACTTCCCGAAGCACAACATTCAACTTGCTTTTCCCCTCCGTAATGCGCGAATGCACCATCCAATCCGAAAATATGTTATCAAAAAACAAATCCGTGAACGTGAAAATATCATTCTGGTTCACTTTGAATGAATCGGACGCCACATCATGCACATCCATCAATTCTGTCTCGTAGTGTCGTAGAGCGCGTTGTGCACGATGAACAAGATCATCCGAGCCTTCCATTTCCGAATACTTCATCGCGGACACAATCATGCCCCCTCCTAAAAACGTATCCCAAATCGACAATCCTTCCGCACTACCAAGCTTATCAAGCGCAGCATCTAGTGCCCGTATCGCCTTATCACCAGCTTCAAGCGCTTCGTCAATTTCACGTTTCAATGAACCAATGCGCACCCGATCATCGGCAATCTGCTGTAAGGTTGCGTTTGCAACCGTATCATTTTGCCTGATCCACATCTCTTTCTCTCGAAGAAAATCCGACCAATCTTCATCGACATATTGGAAGTCCGGATTTCTCATCTGCTCACACAAGCGTCCAACCTCCGCTTCGAGATCAATGACAGTCTTTTCCGCTTCATTATATTTCAGCTCAACTTCTGCCACTTCATTAATCTCTTTCTCCATTTGCGCATCCCATTTGCCCGTCCATTCTTTCAGCTTATTCGCAAATGAAAACTTCCCGAGTTTAATAACATCCTGCTGCTCTTTTGACAACTGCCACTCCAACTTGCCCCGTGTCTCAAGCGCAGCCTTATACTGAACTTCCGCACCTTCCAATCTACGCCTCACCCGATCGCGCTCATTTCGCAACGTCGTCAATGCTATTTGTCGTTCGTGAATAGCTGCCCGCATCATAATCACTCCTTTAAGAATTCCCTAACTATTCATACGGATAGATTACTAGTTTAGTTTCAACTAGACGCTCATAAAAAAGGTAGCTTTATAGAAATTGTTGTCCCAACTGTAGATGTTGTCACTTCAATTTCTCCACAATGCGCTCTGACTAGCTGTTGCGCAATCGTCAAACCAAGACCAGTTCCGGAATCATCTGTCGTTGTATTTGTTCCCCTGTAATAACGATTAAAAAGGTTCTCCAACATATGCGTTGGAATACCTTCACCCTCATCTCGTACATCCAACACGACAAAGTCGCCATCCGTTCTAATCTCAGTGTGGACAGGCGTCCCAGCGGAGGTGTGCTTAATTGCATTTCCAACAATATTATCCAATACACGTTCAAACCGTTTTTGATCAATTTCCACGTAAACTTCTTTGTCACCAATTGGATTACGCAACTCTTTCCAACCACCTCTCTCAACATAGTCACTCACGTATGTGAAGAAGTTTACTTTCATTTTGTCAAAGATAACTCCGTCACTCTTTAACTGATAGGTATACGTCAATTCATTGATGAGTGTATCCATATAGCTAGATTTCTCGACCATCGTTTTTGAAAATCCCCTCACTTCTTCAGATGTCCAGTCATGCTCAGATGATAACATATTGGCATATCCGTAAATTGAGCTTAAAGGCGTTTTCAAATCGTGTGACAATCCTGTAATCCAGTCTTCCCGTAACCTCTCTGTTTGAAGTATTATTCGTTCATTCGTTTCCAGTTTCTTCGATAAACGCATTAATGACCGGTCAATATCCTCATACATCCTGTATTTCCTCTTAAAACGATTCTTCTTTGTTCTCATCGCTCGATCAGTCGGCCGCTCATAATGTTTATTGGATAACTGTTCAATCCATCTCAAGAAATAGAAAACCGGCTTCACATAATTCCTGCCTATCATCAATGAAAAACCTAGTGTAAATAGCATTAAAAAGACATGAAACCCTATGAACCACTTCACCATTCTTTTCAAAAACAAAATATCATTTGGTGCAAGTGCTTGAAAATACGGATTTTCCATACGAACGAAAACTATTTCACCAGAAGAAAGTTTTGTAAAACTAACTACCTCTTCTCGTTCATTCATCGAAGCATTACTCGCTAAAATGTCAACTGGAGTTATTTCCCCCTGCTGTTTAGCTGAGTTTGAGTAAAGTAAAATTCCATTTGCATCAAACAATTCAAATGAGGCATGCCGTTCTTTTAAAAGCTGTTCATCCTCTTGTGATAAGGATGGAAACGAAGGGCTAGCCTCTAATATCCGCAATACTTCGTCACTACTAGTATAAGGAATAAACACTAACATCTCCTCATTATCCATCTTCCATGCATGTACCCCTTTACGTCCTGAAACTTCAGTTAACTCATCATTCGTATATGATTCAGGGAGCACACCCTCTCTCGTGGAATGAACAACTCGTCCTCCCTCATCAATCAGTTGAACTACTCCTCCACTTCGATTAGCTATGTTTATAAAAGGATCGGAAAAGGATTGAGTACCATTTTCATGTAAAATCCCACGTTCAACATCGGTTTTTTCAAGTGCACGTATGTCATGAAAATAAAAATCCGATAAGAAATTCGAAAAGAATACAACTATAAGGATTGTTGTTCCAATAAATAAGATTCCGTAAAAAGTAAGAAAATAAAGAATGAAACGGATTGTCATTTTACTTGATAGCTTCATATTCATGCCCTCCTAGACATTAAACTTATAACCCATCCCCCGCACGGTCACGATATACTCGGGCTGACTAGGATTACGTTCCAACTTTTCACGCAACTTCCGAATATGCACCATGATAGTATTGTCATCAATGATTTCGTCATACCCCCAAACAGATTCAAACAATTGCTCCTTGGAAAGTACTTGATTGGGATGTGAGCAGAACAGCTCTAGTAGCTGAAATTGCTTTTGGGTCAATCCAACTTCCACTCCCTGAATCGTTAACACCGCCGCATCCACATCCAAATGAATAGATCCATATGTATACTCATGCTTTTTCTTTTCATTACTAGCTAAATAGCGCGTAATTTGCACCTTTACTCTAGCCGCTAATTCCATTGGGTTGAAAGGTTTTGTAATATAGTCATCCGCTCCGTGCATGAATCCCCGCAAAATATCTGCATCAGACGATTTCGCAGTTAAAAAGAAAATGGGTGCATCAGAACGTTTCCGTATCTTATTAGCTAGCTCTAATCCCGTTCCATCTGGCAACATAATATCGAGGATAAACAAATCATATTCCTTGTTTCTCATAAAATTCCCTGCTTCTTCACAAGATGCTCCTACATCGATTTGTGAAAATCCTTCTTTTCGCAAAATAATATCGACCATATCTCCAATGGCTTGCTCATCATCCACAACTAATATTTTTGCATAATCCATTAAACGTTCCTCCAAATTTAAGATTCTGTTAAGGTACATTTCACTTGTACATAAGCTTTATCTCTCATACTAACAATAGTTCGTGATAATATGGATAGTTTTTCTATTAATTGCTTGAAAAAAAGTAATTATTTCGCTTCTATATCAGTATCACAAACACAATTCCAGGAAAATAAATCCTTGGAAACTACTAGTTTGGAGGAATTTAATTTGAAACAACAACGCGTACACTTGATCGATGGGATGCGAGGGTTAAGCTTATTTGGGATACTATTAGCTAATCTATTGATTTTTCAATATGGAATTTGGGGGAAAGATGATTTGAGTTTGGCACCGATTGATAATGGTGCGTATACTTTCGTTAAAGTTTTTATTGAAGGAAGCTTCATGCCTATCTTTACGTTCTTATTCGGGTATTCCATTGTAAAGATGACTGAGAGTTTACAACATAAAGGCTTGAAGGTGAAGCGTTATTTCGTTCGAAGATTCGTCTTTTTAATTTTGTTAGGGATTTTGCACGGCACCTTTTTATGGGAAGGAGATATTCTAACATTTTACGGGGTGTTTGGGTTTTTCTTATTGTTTTTTATAAGAAGGAAAAAAAGAACAATTTTAATATGGGGTTTAATACTGTTTGTCTTGATGAACGCTATCATGCTAATAGGAGCCAGTTTCGGAGGGGAGCTAGATTCAACAGAAGAATTTGTGGCATCTGACAGCTATCTTGAAAAGATGAACGAAATTTATGCAACAGGGACATATGCAGAAATCTATCATTTTAGAAATAATGAAGATCCAATGTCTGATTTGCCAGGTGCGCTAGTTTTTGTTGTTTTCATCCTATCGCCAGTTATAATGGCTCCTCTATTCTTGTTCGGCATGTACGCAGCACGAATCCAACTGTTCAAATCCCCACTTCAAGAAGGTGCTTGGTACTTAAAAGCAACGCTATTATTAGTCCCACTTGGGATACTCATGAAAGGAGCGGGCGAACTAGTCCCATTAAGCGGATGGACTGATTTTCTCATTGGCAGCGGTGCACCTATCTTGGCACTTGGCTATATATTCGCTTTTGCTTATCTGTATACCAAAATGGACGGCTCGATTATCATGCGCGCATTTGAAAGTGTTGGCAAACTCTCACTGACAAACTACATTATGCAAACCGTCATTTGCACAACTATCTTTTACGGGTATGGTCTCGGTTTATTCGGAAAGCTAGGAGTCTTAAACGGGATTTTACTCGGAATCCTGATCTTCGTCATCCAATGCATTTCTAGCACCTTCTATTTGCGATTTGTCCCACGAGGTCCTTTGGAATTTATTTTGCGTATATGGACAAATTTATCTTGGAACGGTCGTGCAAAAACGAATATTTCCAATCCTAGTATCGCTTCAAAATCAGAGGTATAAATCCAAAATAATTACTGTATCACGTACGAATATACAACTAAAAGTTAAAAAAACGGCTAGCCAAAAGCCATTCAGCGCGACAAAATCTCCACAAACAAAAAACTCCCGCGAGTATCCATACACTCGCGGGGAAACTAAACTCCATATTCTTCTGTACAACTCCATAACTTTAACTAAAACTCCATAATCGACTGTAAAACTCCATAACTCACGCTAAAACTCCATAAAAGCTAATCAATGCATAATAGCTCTACGCATCTTCCGGTGTTCGCGCCGCGCAGGTCCCGTCTCAAACAACCGTTTCTCCATCTCCGTTTCAGGAAACACGCCCGGAACCGGAATCGGCTTCTTGTCCTCATCCATCGCAACGAACGTCAAAAATGATTCCGTCGTCAGTCGTTTTGCGCCAGTTTCTAAATCCATCGAATGTACAGAAACGAATATTTCCATCGATGTCCGTCCCGTCGAACTAACTACGGACTCCAGTTCCAGCACGTCTCCGACTGTTGCAGATGACAGGAAATCCACCGAATCGATGGACGCTGTAACAACTGCCGTCTGCGCGTGCTTCATCGCTGTGATTGCAGCAATCTCATCTATGTAAGCGAGGACTTTCCCTCCAAAAATCGTTTGCATATGATTCGTGTCAGGCGGCAATACAAGCTTCGTGCTAATTGTCCGCGAGTGACTCATTGGTCGTTGTTCCATGTAAATTCATCTTCCTTTCCATATCGATTGCCTCTTAAGTATACACATATCCTACTTATTCACTCAAACAATCGCTGTGCATATGGATGAGAAAATACAAATGTGCCGTCCTGCTTCACACTATCTTCTACAATCCGCCCATCTTTCATCACATACACACGGTCACACAAATAGTTGACCACCTTCAAATCATGTGAGATGAACAAAATCGCCATTCCCATCTCTTCATTCAACCGTTTCAACAACTCAACAATCTCTTTTTGAATTAACCTATCCAAACTCGAAACAATTTCATCGCAAATAAGCAGCTCCGGTTTCACTAAAATAGAACGGAGTAAATTGACACGTTGCCGCTCACCGCCACTCAGTTCAGACGGCAAACGATCCAAATGCACATCACTTAAACTAACAAGCGATAACATTTCCTTAATATATCCCTCACGATCCCCTTTCATTAACCGTAACGGTTCCAATAAACTTGCACGTACAGTCCAAGTGGGATTTAACGCAGCGGTAGCATTTTGAAAGACAATCTGGCAGGAGTCATAGAAGTTTCCCGATCTTGAAAACGAGATCTCTCCTTCATCCATTGTCTCCAATCGCATAATCAGACGTGCCAACGTACTCTTTCCGCTTCCACTTTCGCCGACAAGTCCGACAAGATCACCTTTGCCAATCGACAAGTTAATATCTTCAAGCACACCTTTTCGCTGTCTGCCACGTCCATACCGCTTTGCAACATGTTCAATTTTTAGCAATGCAATCCCCTCCTTACAATCGACTGTCCTTCAACATTTCTCCTATAAAATTAATGGAGAGCACTGTAAAAAAAATGAGCAAGCCAGGGAAAAGGCCAATCCACCATGCTCCAATCAATAAATCATTCTGCGCATTGTACAACATATTGCCCCAAGACGGAATGGAAGGAGGTATGCCGATTCCAAGGAAACTCAGCGACACTTCGATGAATACAGCACCGGCCAAATTGAAAATCGTTACGACAAATAATGGCGTTACACTATTACGCAACAAATGCCCAGTAATAATCCGCCATATAGGCGTTCCGAACATCCTCGCCATCTTCACATAATCCGCTTCTTTTAAGCGGATGAATTCAGATCGGACAATGCGAGCTGTCGTAAACCAGCCGGTCACGCCGATGATAAACGTCATTCCCCACATTCCGCCCTGCATAACCGCTTGGAACGCCAGAACAAAAATGAGTGAAGGAATAGAGATCAAAGCTTCCAATAGGCGCATCATTGCAGAATCTACCCATCCGCCTACATAACCGCTAACGCTACCGTACATGACGCCAATAACGAGAGACAGCAAAACGGAACCAAAAGCGACAGTCAATGTTACTTTGCCTCCATGCAACAATCGGGTAAATACATCACGACCAAGATGATCCGTCCCGAGAATATGCCCATCTCCCGGAGCCATATACACTTTATCCATATTCATTTCATTCACAGGATAGGTCGAAAACAAATTAGCAAACACCGTTATGAGTACAATCAAACCAAAGAGTGCGCACCAGAAAATGAATATTTTGTTAGACTTCATACACCCAACTCCCTTTTCCGCAACTTCGGATCGAGGATAAACATGAGCACATCAATGACAAACAAACTAACTACTACAATTATACCCGTCAACATAATACCGCCCATGAGCAACGGATAATCCTTCACCATGACAGACTTCGCCATCAGTTGACCGAGGCCTGCCCACGAAAACAACGTTTCTACGATAACCGAGCCTCCGAAAAACGACGGAATTGTCATACCAAGATAATTCAAATAAGGAATAAGTGCATTGCGTAACACGCCGCTTCTTATTTCACGTTCTTCCACACCATTTGCCCGTGCTGTTTTCACATAATAGCTTCTCATTTCCATCTTTACACTATCTTGAAGAAAACGTGCATACACACCGACGTGTGTCAGTACAATCACAGCTGCCGGCATGATGAGATGCCTTACTTTATCAAAAAAATCGTCATTGCCCCCAATACTTTGCATACCGGAAGAAGGGAGTAATCCCAGTTTCAAGCTGAAGAGATAAATGAAAAGAATGCCGAGCCAAAAAGCTGGAATAGACGAGGAGGCGATGCTGAAAGAGGATAGTCCCCTGTCCAAGAGTGAATTCGGCTTCATCCCAGCTTCCATACCGAGCAAAATGGAACCAGTCACAATGAAAAACAGCGAAACACCTACGAGCAACAACGTATTTGTCACCCGTTCAGCAAGAATTGCTGACACAGGGCGACCTTCTTTTGCAGACATGCCAAGATTACCTTGCACTGTCTCCATCAGCCACGCCCCGTACTGGACGACTAACGGCCGATCAAGCGCAAAGGTGCGGCTAATACGCTCTTTCTCGGCAGCACTCAACATCTGTGCATTGCCTCCGTAATAAGCGGTCGCTGAACTTCCGGGACTTGCATGCATAATGAAAAAAGAGAGGAAGCTCAAGATGAAGAGGACGAGTATCCCCAACATCATGCGCTTCCCAATCCATTTAACGGTCATTCCATTTCCACTCCTCGACATTCCATAGGAAACCTGAACCGTGGTGACCGAGTGTTCGCTCTTTCACACCTTCAATATTCCCATGAATGCCATATACAGCATCTACATAGGCAACAAACGCAAATGCGGGATCTTCCGCAAGTGCTTCTTGGAATACCAAGTAACTTGCTTTTCGTTCTTCCACATCAGTCGATAAACGGCCTTGCTCTAGTAACTCATCCACTTTTGCATTTGCGTAGCTTCCATAATTATACCCCGAACTCGTCAAACTCGATTCACTTGAGTGAAATAAGCTGTACGTATGGTGATCGGCGTCATACGGGCTGCCCCATCCAATCATGAATGCGTCCGTATCATCAATCGTGATGGCTGACCAATCAAGCGCCGCCACTTCTACTTGCGCACCTATTGACTTATATCCTTCTGCAAGATAGTTGGCCATATTCACACGTACCGCGTCAGATGCAGGAGCTGTAATTGTGAATGAAAGTTTTTGATCGTCTTTATAACGGAAACCGTCTTCTGCCTTCAACCAACCCGCAGCATCTAGCAGCTTTTCGGCTTTTTCAATGTCATAACTGTAGTTCTCAATGCTATCATTATGAAAAGCATGTTTTTGAAGCGGTGAATAGGCTTCTTCTCCATACCCTTTCAAAATACCTTTGACAACTTGTGCTCGATCGATTGCAAAACTGAATGCCTGTCTAACGCGCACATCTTGCCATAACTCGTTTTGCATATTAAATAACATACCACGATAATCCGCCGTATCAATATCATAAATTTTCAAGTGATCCTTTTTTTCCATTTCAGCAACTTGGTTTGGATCGAGCAATGCAATGTCCACTTCCCCCGATGCCAGTTGAATTGCGCGGACGTTACTGTCTGGAATGAACTTGAATATGACCTGCCCAATGGATGGCTGCAATCCATAAAATTGGTCAAAAGCTTTCAACGTTAAATTTGTGCCGCGATTCCACTCACCGAACTGATAAGGCCCTGCTCCAATCGGATGGCTATTGAAAGAAGCTGTTCGCATGTCTTCTTCAATGAAGGCGTGCTTCGGCAGGATTGGAACAGTCAGTTTGTCGAGGATAGGTGTAAAGGGACGTTTTAGTTTCAATTCAAATTGATAGTCGTCAATTTTTTTCAATGCATCCACTTCCGTAAAATCAGACTTCAGGTAAGATGCATTGTTGTCGTCCAATATGCTTTCAATTGTGAAGATAGCGTCTTCCGCAGTAAGTGGTTTACCGTCATGGAATGTAATATCGTCTCGCAACTTGAAAGTGTACGTCAGTTTGTCATCGGACATGTCATAGGACTGAGCAATATCCGTAGTAGCTTCGTTGTCTTCATTGAAGCGGAACAACCCGCGGAATAGTAAAGCATCTACATTCGTCTCTTCTAAAATTGGATTCAACCCGTCAAATTCCGATTCTGAAGCATAAATTAGTTGGTTTTTACTAGCATCAGTAGAATTTTCTTTCTTTTGCCCGCAACCCGCAAGAACGACTAGTAACAACAATACGGCGATGATGACTACTTGTCTTTTTCTCATACGTTCCTCCACTTCTTACATACGTACTGCGAGTTCAGTAAATACCCGCTTCATTTCCTGTTGCAACTGCCATTGATCGACGCCAAGAAAGCGGCAATGGACCGCATGACTCGATAACCTTGTGATGCCAGCGCGCAAGCCATTTCCGACTTGCATCGATTCTTGAATGTTGCGAAGGTCGATTTCGCTCGAAGTTTCCGACACGAGCCAGATTGAACCAATATACAATGCTTCTTCAAGCATGCCTAGCTGCGCATAATGCATCGTATCTGGTGTGAAATGGATCGCGTCAAACGCGACCAGCTCACCATCAACAGCTATTTTCATCGTCGATTTCAAAGAAGTGAAGTCGAATACTTCGCCCCGCTTTTCCCTGCCTGGAGCCAGTATTTCACCCCAAAGCAGTTTTGAACCCTTTGCAACGCGAATTGTTGTATCCATTTGAAACTTGGCGTCCGCAAACGGAATGATCACTTCAGGCATCCACTCTAAACGTGAATCTTCTTCAACTTGAACGTCGATTGATTGCACACACGTTTCACCTGTATGCGACCGATAGATTTTCAACGCTGATTGCTGGATCATGCGCACGTCACTTCCCGGTTTTAACCGAATTGAAATATCGTTTCGGTCACCTGCGACCATGCCTCCTGAAGATTCCATCACATAGACCGTCGCCATCGGGTTCTTTCCTTCATACAATTCTCGACTTGCTTTAAGAGGAGGTTGCTGGAACACATTCGGCATTCGCGTAAAACCTCTTCTTGGCTCAAATACCAAGTCCAGCTTCCCGTGATGATTAATGCGTGCCACCTTACTTACTGTCACTTGTAACCCCTGCACCTTCAAGCAACATGCTATGTTTGATCCACTGGATGATTTGTTCCACATTTTTCTGCGTGCGGACATCTGCAAACACGTAAGGACGACCGTTACGCATGTTCAAAACGTCACTTTCCATAACCTCTAAATCGACACCGACATGTGGGGCAAGTTCCGTTTTATTAATTAATAAAAGATCCGATCGCGTTAACGCAGGACCACCTTTACGCGGTATATCTTGTCCTTCCGCCACGTCGATTACGTAAATATAACCATCGACCAGTTCCGGACTGAATGTTGCGGACAAATTATCGCCGCCACTTTCCACAAAGATAATATCCAAGTCATCAAAGCGCTCTTTCAATTCATCAATCGCCGCAAAGTTCATGGAGGCATCTTCACGTATTGCTGTATGTGGACAACCGCCTGTTTCCACGCCGATAATCCGATTTTCCTCTAATACTCCGTTGCGTATTAAAAACTGCGCATCTTCTCGTGTGTAAATATCATTCGTAATTACAGCAATGTTATAGTCTGCATGCATAGCGCGAGTCAACTGGTCGACGAGCGATGTTTTGCCCGATCCGACTGGACCCCCGATGCCGATTCGTACTGGTTTCATAGACAATCCCTCACATTCATGAAATAAATAACCTGGAGAATAAATACTCGTGTTTCATAGACGCCAACTCGATACCGAGTGCGTTATTACATAGATCTGCTTCTGTTAACGTGGTTACAAGTTCCGTTGCATGTACAACTTCTTCGGATAATTCATGCATGGCTTGTACACCTGTATTTTGACCGAACGGCACAGCACGTACCGCATTTTGGATAAGACCGTTGATAGAGGCAAATAAATACGCGAGCACCGCATGATGGACAGCCACTTCACTGACAGCACAGTATATGCCGTATGAAATGGCATAATGACCTTTTACTTCATTTAATTTAATGCGGTTTTGCCATTCGTCGAAAAACGGGTCTTCTACAAGAGGGGCAATGGTGCGAATGAACTGTCGGCCTAAGTTGACACTTGCGTCGCGTGATTCTTTTGCTAGTTTAATAGCCCCGCAAAGCTGTTCCAACTCAAGTAGACGGACGCTATCCTTATTGCGTGCGGCTGCATGCGCGTCCTGTATGAGAATCGCATCGCCGTAGACGAGGTTCTGATGGAGAAAGCTTGAACAAAATTCGATCAAGTGCTCTTTGCTCCGGATGATGTCTTCCTGAATATACGTCTCCATTCCATATGATTGTGTGTAGGAGCCGATCGGAAATGCGGAGTCATGAATTTGAAGCAGCCGCAAAAATTGCAGATCAGTGGGAGTGGCCCCGGTATTTGAACGGTTGTTTGAAACGGCGCTCGGTTGTTTCATAGTCGACACCTACTTCATCCAGTAATGGCGCTAATGTGTGATCTGCACGGACGATGATTTCATCTTTTTCGATTAATGATGGTGTGTGGCGGTTGCCAAGTTCAAATGCCGCTTTGCCCATTTCGACCATGTCTTTTGGGCGGATGACGATGACGCTTTCCGTTTTTGTACGGACGGCAATGCAGCGTTCTGCGTCTTCGAATAGGATGTCACCGTATTGGAGCGGTTCTTCTTGGTCGATGCGTAGGGCGATGTCTGTACCCGCTGTTGTTTCGGTGCGGATGATGCGTTTGCTCAGTTCTTCCCATTCGAGTTCGACCCATTCGAGTTGTTTACCGGAGATTTCTTCTGTATCTCCGATGTTGCCGATGATTTTTTCGATTAACATGTTGTTTCCTCTTTTCTTGGAGAGTATATAAATGTTGATTTACGCTGCAGGTGGACGCTTTCTGCGGGCACGGCTTCAGCCGATCGAACTGCGAAGGGTTCGATTTGCCGTATTTCTGCGAACTCCAGAAATTAAGGCAGCAATGCTCAAAAAGCTACGCTTTTATTCGCAAAAGCCGTTCTAAGTGACGGCTTTCGCTCAGTCCAGGGTCTTCAGCTCGCGCTTTTCCCGCTAGAGTCGCCACCTTCCGCTTCAATCAACGGAGCCACTTAGTAATAAGTAATTTAAGACCGAACAAAACCAAACAAAATCAAATAAAACAATTCAAAAACCAATCAGAACAAGAAATATCTCTGCGCCATTGGTAAGACACTTACGGGTTCGCATGTGGCTAGTTCTCCGTCGATTTTCACTTCGTATGTCTCGGGATCGACGTCGATGACGGGCATTTCGCTGTTGTGTTTCATGTCGGCTTTGGAGATGGTACGGCAGTTTTTGACCGTGCCGATCATTTTCTTTAGGCCGAGTTGTTCAGGAAGACCTTCTTCGACTGCGATTTTAGGCAGGAATGTCATGCCGACGTTTTGTGGTCCTTGTCCGTGGAAACCGAACATTCTGCGTCCCATCATTGGTTGAGGGGTCGGAATGGATGCGTTCGGGTCTCCTGTTATGGCGTACACTGCGACGCCTGCTTTGATGACGACTTCTGATTTCACACCGAAGAATGCCGGGTCCCAAAGGATGATATCTGCGAGTTTTCCTTCTTCAAGGGAACCGATTTCGTGTGAGATCCCTTGTGCTATGGCTGGATTGATTGTGTATTTGGCGATATACCGTTTGACGCGGTAATTATCGTTGTCATTGCCCTCATCTTGCGCCAGTGGACCGCGTTGCATTTTCATCTTGTTCGCGGTTTGCCATGTACGGATCGCAACTTCACCGACACGACCCATCGCTTGCGAATCGGATGACATGATGCTCAATATGCCAGCATCTTGCATAATGTCTTCTGCAGCTATTGTTTCCGGACGAATCCGTGAATCTGCAAATGCGACGTCTTCTGCTACGTCATGCTTCAAGTGATGGCAAACCATGAGCATGTCCAAATGTTCGTCGATTGTGTTTGTCGTGAACGGCTTTGTCGGATTTGTCGAGGCAGGTAAAATATTTGGCAATGAAGCCATTTTCAATTGGTCAGGCGCATGGCCTCCGCCCGCGCCTTCTGTATGAAAGACGTGAATGACACGACCTGCAATTGCTTCAATTGTCTCCTCTACGAATCCCGCTTCGTTCAATGTATCTGAGTGTAATGCGATTTGAATGTCATATTCATCTGCCACATTGAGACTTTGATCAAGTGCAGATGGTGTTGCGCCCCAGTCTTCATGGATTTTCATCCCGATTGCCCCAGCGCGTACTTGTTCCACTAGCGGCTCAGGAAAAGCCGCACTCCCTTTACCGAATAAACCGATATTCATCGGAATGTCCTCGATAGCTTGCAACATCCGGTGCAAATGCCATTTCCCAGGTGTCACCGTCGTTGCACGAGACCCCGCTGCAGGACCCGTTCCACCGCCGATGAATGTCGTCGTTCCGGCAAACAATGCTGTATCCACTTGTTGCGGACTGATGAAGTGAATATGCGTGTCAATTGCCCCTGCAGTTGCTATGAGCCCTTCTCCCGCATACACTTCTGTACCGACACCGATAATCATGCCTTGATCGACACCATCCATCGTATTCGGATTTCCAGCCTTACCAATCCCAGCGATACGGCCATTTTTAATGCCGATATCCGCCTTTACGATTCCTGTATAGTCAATGATCATCACATTCGTAATGACCGTATCAAGCACACCTTCTTCAGACGTCTTCTGGCCGTTCTGTCCCATCGAAACGCGCAAAGACTTCCCGCCACCGAAAATGCCTTCATCCCCATAAGTCGTATAATCCTTTTCAATCTCTATCCATAAATCCGTATCGGCCAGACGCACTTTATCTCCCACAGTCGGACCGAACATCTTTGCATACTGCTCATGTGTAACCTTCACTTAACTGTCAGCTCCTTTGAACCCACCGTCAGATGCTTTTTCAATAATCTCGGCTTTTTTATGTGTCGAACCTTCCGTCAATTGATTCAGACCGAACACATGACGCTTGCCACCAAACTCGACAAGTTCCACTTCCTTCTCTTCGCCTGGCTCAAAACGGACAGCCGTACCGGAAGGAATATTCAAATGCATCCCAACAGCTTGCTCACGATCAAATTCAAGAAACCTATTCACCTCAATGAAATGAAAATGCGAACCGACCTGAATCGGACGATCTCCTGTATTCGCAACCCGCACCGTCTTCACATCACGACCAACGTTAATATCAATAATCCTATCGGCCGTCCTGATCTCTCCTGGAATCATCAATAAAACCTCCTTCACTGAATCGGATTATGTACCGTCACAAGCTTCGTACCATCAGGGAACGTACACTCAATCTGCACATCACTGATCATATCAGCGACACCTTCCATCACATCATCCACCGACAATACATGCTTCCCTTCACTCATTAGTTGCGCAACCGACATCCCGTCACGCGCACCCTCCATGATGAAATGACAAAGAAGCGCCATCGCCTCGGGATAATTCAACTTCACACCTCGCGCCTTCCGCTTTAACGCAAGCTCACCCGCCACATGCAATAATAATTTCTCCTGTTCAACTGGTGACAATTTCAACAACAAACACCTCCGCTAGTTAAATTTGGACATTTCAAAAAACTTAAGACAAAAATCTGCCTTATGCTACGTACTATTCTTTTTTTTTCACACCATTTTTGTGTTTTGCATGAATATGCAATAGTGGACAGACGTCCAATTGATTGGGACCTGGCATCATGCAGGTCGATAGAGGGAAGAGAGGAAAACTATAACAATACTAGTATAGGACATAGTCATTTAGTTGGCAACATTAATAGTATTAGGGGGCTTTTCACACTAACGAAAGACCTTTTTTTGAATCGCATCATGGGTGCATTTACATGCATACAGAACGTCTGCGTAACCGTACAAGAAAAGCCGCCCTGACAATCAGGACGACTCGACTGGAACTTTAACTGCATCATTCCGCTTCATCACTTCTTCATCGTGCAAGTGACAAGCGACAAAATGTCCTTCTTCTTTTTGCAACCACTTCGGCTTGAGCTCCGCGCACACCGGCATTGCATACGGACAACGCGTCCTGAATACACAACCTGACGGCGGATTAATCGGACTTGGCAACTCCCCTTCAAGCAAGATCCGTTCGCGTGATTCTTCGATATCCGGATCGGGAATCGGAATGGCTGACAGCAAAGCTTCCGTATACGGGTGCAACGGTTTGTCGTACAACTGTGCACTTGTCGTAAGCTCGACCATATGCCCTAAGTACATAACTGCAATCCGGCTCGATATATATTTCACCATCGACAAATCATGTGCGATGAACAAATATGTCAACCCTTTTTCACGTTGCAGACGTTGCAGCAATTTTACAACTTGTGCTTGTACCGAAACGTCCAAAGCTGAAATCGGTTCATCTGCAATGATGAATTCAGGATCGAGCGCAAGCGAACGTGCAATACCGATACGTTGACGTTGACCTCCTGAGAATTCATGAGGGTAACGATTGGCGTGGTCACTATTCAGTCCTACGTCCGTAAGCAATTCATTGACACGATTGCGCATCTCTTGTTGTGTCTTATACATGCCGTGAATTTGTATCGGTTCCGCAATAATTTCATACACTGTCGATCTCGGATTCAAGGAGGCATAAGGATCTTGGAAGATCATCTGCATTTTCTTCAGGAATCGTTCTCTTTCCTTGTCCGTCATATCATGGACGCTTTGTCCTTCATACAACACATCACCGTCTGTTTTATTGTACAGGCCAAGAATTGTCCGACCCGCTGTTGATTTCCCGCAACCTGACTCTCCAACAAGACCGAATGTCTCGCCTCTCAGTATGTCAAAACTAATTCCGTCGACCGCTTTCAACGTCATTCCTTTACCTACGTCAAAATGCCGTTTCAGATCTTTGACGGATAAAATCACATCTTCTGTCATTCGTCTGCCCCCTCTCCATGACCGTACCTTCGTACTGCGCACAGTTCTTTTTCTAATTTTGAACCCGCAAGTTTCATTATTTCAATCGCTTGCCCTGTTGAAGGAGAATGGAGCATCAGACCGTTTCCGTAGTAAAATCCGACATGACGGACATTGCCCTTTCCTTCATCATTCGCAAAGAACAATAAATCACCTTTTAGCCAATGTGTCGTATCATCCATCGGTACTTCTTCTCCGCTTTTTGCCTGATCACTTGCATCCCGCGGAATGAAGTAACCGCACGCTTTTAACATATTGTACGTAAATCCTGAACAGTCATAACCATACGACGACATGCCGCCCCAGAAGTACGGAAGGTCCAAATACGCAAGCCCTTCATCGACTGCCGCTGCAGCCGACCGCTTATGGAATTGATGAACGGAACTCGCCCTCACGATATCCATCTTCAAAATGAGTGCTTCGCCGTCTGGTGTCAGCACTGTAAAATAATCATCACTTTCGTCCACTAACGGCAACATCGTATTGAACGGGACAATCAGTTTAGGTGTTCCATCCATGTTCCATAATTGTGATTTCGCTACAGCTACACGGATAAAACCGCCCGCCGATTCAACCTGTTCCGCTTCTTTTAGTTGCGCAACAGGGACCCATCCCGGATAACCCCGTTCATCCTTTTTGCACGGTTGCCAAACAGCAATCACTTTTGCCCATTCTCCAACGATTTCATCGACGATGACAGGTTCGCCGTACAACAATTGTGTCTGTACCCGGTTTCCTTCACAAAGATCCAGTCGCTGTTCATACGCAAGTTTTTCAAGCCATTTATTCAGATGGACCGGATTTGACGTTCCCTCTCCATCGAGATCACGCGCAGAATCCGGTGATGTCCAAATCGTGGCAACAGGGACATTGCATGTAAACATATTCACAGTCATCTTGATTCCTCCTTTCCAATTCGGGACATCCCGTCATGATCTAGACCCAGTCCGGAACTTACAGGCATCCGGATTTTCCTGCCTTCATAGACAATTCCACCCGGTACGATATCTTTCGCAAGCATCAGAGGCGCATCGAAATCGAACCGCGTAATATTCGGCTGGCTCGCCGCCAGATGAGCCGCAGCTGTAATACCAAGCTTCGTCTCAATCATGCTGCCGACCATACATTCGACGCCGAATGTTTGCGCCAACGCATTGATTTTAAGCGCTTCATGAATACCGCCTGATTTCATCAGCTTAATGTTGATCAAGTCAGCAGCGCGATTTTCCAATACGCGTAGCGCGTCTTTTGCTGAGAAGACGCTTTCATCCGCCATAATCGGTGTCAACGTATGGTTTGTCACGTATGTAAGGCCTTTTATATCATCCGCAGGGACAGGTTGTTCAATCAATTCGATGTTCAGACCTGCGTCCTCCATCTTGCCGATTGCAAATACTGCGTCTTTCGGCAACCAACCTTGATTGGCGTCCAGTCGGATTTTCACACTCTTACCGACACGTTCCCGGATAGCCTTGATCCGTTCAATATCTTCACTAATTTCACCGATACCGACTTTCACTTTCAGCACATTGAAGCCATCTGCAATATAACGTGCTGCATCATCCGCCATTTCAGCAGCGTCATTGACACTAACCGTGAAATCCGTTTCGATTTCGTTGCGGAAGCCCCCTAGCAATTGATAGAGTGGTAAACCTGCCAGCTGTCCAAGTAGGTCATGAATGGCCATGTCGACTGCTGCTTTCGCACTTGTATTGCGGACGATCGACCGGTTCAACAGATGGAACACTTCCTCGCGATTGGCGATAGCCTTACCGATCAATTGAGGTGCAATCACTTCTTCGATTGCATACTTGATGCTACCGAGCGAGTCACCGGTGATGACATGTGTCGGTGGTGCTTCTCCCCAACCGGTGCGGCCGTCGTCACATACCACTTTGACGTAAATTGCGTTGGCTGTCGTCACTGTGCGCAATGCTGTTTTAAACGGCTTCGTCAATGGGACGGCGACTGAAATTGTTTCGATGGATTGGATATGCATTCATTCCACCCCCGGTAAAATCGTCAATGTCTTGTTGTCCGCATCTAACTTCGCTTGGACACCTAGCGGAATTGCAAAATGTGGTTCGCAATGTCCGATTTTAAAACCGCTAACAACAGGGATGCCTAGATTGCCCAAATAGTGGTTGAAGACGGTATCGAGTGAAGCAGCTTGCGGCTCTTTCTTCGGTTGTGCATCCGCAAAATCCCCGATGATGACGCCTGCTACATCTGCCAATTTCCCCGCCATGCGTAACTGGTTCAACAAACCGTCCACTCGATAGGGCTCTTCTCCGATATCTTCGATCAGCAGTAACTTTCCTTTCGTATCCACTTCGAATTTCGTTCCGATTGAACTGACGAGCAAACTAAGATTGCCTCCTACCAGTTCCCCTTCAGTAATCCCTCCGCTTACTGTCGTCAACGGTGAAATGTCTTCTGTGTAATGCAGTTCCATCGGTTCGAACAGTTGTTGGAACATTTTCGCGGATAGTTCATGGAATTCTTCTTTTCCGATACATGACGCAAGCATCGGTCCATGGAACGTAACTAGATTCGAATACACGCCGATTGCTGTGTGCAGGAACGTAATATCGCTGAAACCCCAGAAGATTTTCGGGTTTTCTGCAATCAATTGCAAATCCAGCTTGTCAGTAAAGCGAGCTGATCCATATCCACCACGTGCACAAATAATGCCTGCTATTTCAGAGTCCGCAAACATGTCTTCAAGATCCTGACGACGGTCGTCATCTGTTCCCGCCAAGTAACTGTCTTTGTCATAGACGTGTTTTCCGAACTTCCACTTCAAGCCGAGCTGTTCTAAAAACGGTAGTGCACGTTGTAGGCTTTCCTCTTCAGAAGGACTCGCGGGTGACACGATCCCGATTGTATCTCCCTTTTGTAGCCGTTTTGGACGAATTTTCATACTATCCCTACTCTCTTGTATTGCTCCTAGTTTACCAATTAAAAAATCGCGGCGCCATGACGGACACCGCGACTGATGATTAGTTCTTATCTGCGTACTTCAAGTCGATATAGCCAACAGGGTGACGCAAGATTCCTGAAACGCCTGGCTTTTCAAGTGTTGTCGAGTTGTAGAAGTATAGTGGGAACACAGGCATTTCTTCCATAAGAAGTTTGTCTGCTTGTTGTAGAAGATCCCAGCGTTTGTTTTCATCTGTTTCATTCTTAATGTCTTCAATCAGCTTATCATAGTCTGCGTTTGACCAAGTCGTGCGGTTCATAGAAGAACCCGTGATGAAGCTCTCAAGCGCATTCAACGGATCCGCATAGTCATGCAAGAAAGAAGAACGGGACATCTGATATTTGAATTCTTTCTGGTCGGATAAGAAGACGCCGCTTTCAACATTCTGAAGTTTAGCATCTACACCAAGTACTTCTTTGAACTTCGATTGTAGAGCTATTGCGATATTCTGGTGTGATTCACTCGTGTTGTAAGAAAGTGTGATTTCAGGAAGTGTATCATACCCTTCTTCTTTCATACCTTCTTCCAATAGTTTCTTTGCCTCGTCCGGATCATACGTGACGAGATCGCCTACTGTATCGCGGAACTCCTTGCCATCCGGACCGATGAATCCGTAAGTGACAAATCCGCGTGCCGGTTTTTCACCATTTTTTGTGACGAATTCAACAATCTCTTCACGATCTACCGCCATACCGAATGCGCGGCGGATTTTGGAGTTCTGGAATGGTTCCATGGATGTATTGAAACGGTAGAAATATAATCCTGCCTGATCATCAATGCGCAACTCGTCGCTGTCTTTCAACTGATCGGATAGTTCTGCTGGAACGTCCGTCACGTCCAATTCATTGGATTGGTACATTTGATAAGATGTCGTGGATTCATTGACCATTGCCCAGTGGATCGTATCCAGCTTGACGGAACCGGCATCCCAATAGTTTTCATTCTTTTCCATTTCAAAGCTTACATCATGATCCCATTTCGTTAGTTTGAATGGACCATTCCCGACGAACGTAGCTGCTTCTGTATGCCACTTCGGATCAGCAGATGCCACTTTTTCGTTGATTGGGAAGAAACTTGGGTTTGTGATGATGTTCGGGAATGCTTCGTTCGGTGACGTCAATTTAACGACAAATGTTTTGTCGTCTTCCGCGCTGATTGCGATGTCTTCAGCTGAACCTTCTCCGTTATTATAAGCTTCTGCACCTTCGATGAAGTAGGCAAGGAATGCTGCCGGTGAAGCTGTTTCAGGGTTTAGCATATGCTTCCAAGCGAAGACGAAGTCACCTGCTGTGACAGGATCGCCGTTTGACCATTTAGCATTTTCTCGAATTGTGAATGTGTACGTTAGGCCGTCATCGGAGATGTCGATTTTTTCAGCTGTCGCTTCGACGGCTTTATGATCTTCATCCATACGTGTAAGCCCTTCCATGATGTTGTTCAGTGCGCTCCATGAGACGGCGTTGAAGCCGATGGATGGGTCGAATGATGTTGGTTCTTCTCCGTTGTTCATGTAGAGGATTTTATCGCCTGCTGCTTCCTCTGTGCCTTCTTCTGTACCTTCTTCAGTTTCAGGTTTTGGATCGTCTTTTTTATCCGGTTCTTTGCCGGCGTCTTTGGTTGCTGTACATGCTGCTAGTACGAGTGCCAGCATGGCCACGAGTAGAAATGTTAACCACTTTTTCAATTGAAAAGCCCCCTTTGTTTTCTGTGAATAGTTAAGCACTGATGTGCGTGATACCAATGTAGTGAACTAAGCCGTTGATTTGCGTTCCAGGCAATCGAACAACGAAGAGTTCGATTTGCCGTATTTCTGCGCTCTTCAGAAATTAAGGCAGGGGCGCTCAAAAAGTTATGCTTTTATTCGCAAAAGCCATTTTACGTAACGGCTTTCGCCGCCTTCCACTCCAACCAACTGTGTGCCTACTTACCTATTAAATAAAATAACTAAATTCATCAACCAAACACATTTTTCGCTCGATCATCTTGCAGCCAGCAGTCGACTGCGTGGGTGATGGTCAGTTCGGTTGTTGGCGGATGCACTTTGTCGCATACTTCCATGGCGAATGGGCATCTGGCGGTGAATGGGCAGCCTATTGGTGGTGCGAATAGGTCTGGTGGTGTGCCTTCGATCGGTTTGAGTTCTTCCTCTTTTAGATCGAGCCTCGGCACGGATGCGAGAAGGCCTTGTGTGTAAGGGTGTTGCGGGTCGTAGAACACTTCCCGCTTCTCACCGATTTCGATAACTTTCCCTGCGTACATGACCGCGATTCGGTCTGCGATTTTGGCCACGACGCCGAGATCGTGGGTGATGAGAATGATGGAGACGCCTGTGCGCTCCTGTATCTCTTCGAACAGTTCAAGAATTTGGGCTTGGATTGTTACGTCCAAAGCGGTTGTCGGTTCGTCGGCAATGAGTAGTTCGGGTTCGCATATGAGCGCGATGGCGATGACGATCCGTTGTCGCATTCCACCGGAAAATTGGTGAGGATATTGTTTCAATCGTTCTTCCGGGTTCGGGATGCCGACTACATTCAACAATTCGATCGCTTTTTTCTTTGCGTCTGCTTTGCTCACTTTTTGGTGCGTGCGTAGTCCTTCCGTCAATTGTTCGCCAACTTGGAGTGTTGGATTGAGTGCGGTCATGGGATCCTGGAAGATCATCGATATGTCGACGCCTTGCACTTTCCGCATGCCGGCTTTATCGAGTTTGGTTAAGTCGCGCCCTTTGAAGATGACGCTACCATTTTTCACTTTGCCTGCGGGATGTGGGAGAAGCCCCATAATTGTATTGGCTGTGACGCTTTTCCCGCATCCTGATTCTCCGACGATCGCCAGCGTCTCCCCTTTGTATAAATCGAAGGAAACACCTCGTAATGCCTGTACTTCACCGCCGAATGTCTTGAACGACACATGCAGGTCCCGTACGGAAAGCATCGTTTCTGTAAATACTTTTTTACGCTTGAGCGGCTTTGCTGCGACAGCCGTTCCACCTTGCCTAGTAGTTGTATGTCTGTTGCCATGTTCATTCAATTCATTCACCCCCTCAGTTTCGGATCGAGTGCATCTTGCATACCGTCTCCGAGGACGTTAAATGCAAACATTGTCATGGATATGAAGAACGCAGGGAAGAATAATCTCCACCAATGTCCTGATAAGATGACCGGTAGTGCGTCGTTTGCCATTACACCCCAACTGGCGAACGGTGCGGCGATACCGAGGCCGAGGAAGCTTAAGAATGCTTCAGCAAAGATGGCACTCGGTACTGTCAACGTCATCTGTACAATAATCGGCCCCATCGTATTCGGTAATAGATTCTTCCGTATAATTCTTGGTGTTTTTGCCCCGAATGACTTTGAAGCGGTGACAAATTCATAGTTTTTAATTTGCAATACCTGTCCTCTTACGATTCGCGCCATACCGACCCAGCCGGTTATCGTAAGTGCGATGATGATTGTTGTCAGACTCGCCCCCATGATGACCATTAAGAGGATGACGACTAAGAGATGCGGCAGTCCGTAAAGGATTTCAATGACTCTCATCATCAATGAATCAGTACGTCCACCTTTATATCCGCTAATCCCACCGTAGATGATGCCGATGAAGAAATCGATCAATGCAGCGGCAACTCCGACAAATAGGGAAACACGCGCACCATACCACGTTCTTGTAAAGACGTCCCACCCTTTTTCATCCGTCCCGAACCAATGTGTCGCTGACGGCGGTTGGTTTTGATTGGCATATTGCGTCGTTTCGATATTATGTGGCGATAGGATCGGTGCAAACACTGCAAACAATGTCAGTAAGACTAAAAAGATCAATCCGCCCATCGCCAGTTTATTCTTTCGTAATCTACGCCATGCATCCTTCCAATAAGAAAGCGATGGACGTACAACCGATTCAGCCTGATCCAGATCGGCTCCCTTCGGTTTGAACCATTCATCAGGTACATTGACATTTTGCTGATGATTGACCATTACGCATCCCCCTCCTTCTTATGAAGTTTAATGCGGGGATCCAGGAAACCATAAACGATATCAACGAGAAATAACATGAATACTAGAAATGCACTGTAAAATACAGTCGTGCCCATAATGACGGGATAATCCCGGTTATTGATGCTGTCCACGAAATATTTTCCCATTCCTGGTATTGCAAAGATCTTTTCGATAACGAACGTCCCGGTCAAAATACCCGCTAGCATTGTTCCCATAATTGTCACGACGGGCATTAAAGCATTTCGTAAAGCGTGTCGCAAGACGATACGCGCGGGAGATAAGCCTTTTGCTCTTGCCATCTTCATATAATCCTGAGTGAGCACTTCCAGCATGCTCGACCGCGTCAGACGGGCAATGATCGCTGTCGGTCCGGTTGCAAGCGCCAACGTCGGCAAAATCATATGCATTGGACTGCTCCACGTGGCGGGAGGCAGTATTTGCCAGTTAACCGCGAGTTGCTGGATAAGTAGTGTCGCCAAGACGAAGTTCGGGACCGAAATCCCTACGACGGCAAAGGCCATGGCCATATAATCGATGATGCCGTTATGCCTGAGGGCGGCAAATGTCCCTAATGTAATACCCGATAGGACAGCTACAAGAATTGTAATTAATCCTAGTTCAGCTGAAATCGGGAACCCTCGTTTGAGGAGCGAGTTCACCGTCTCATTCGGTTTTTTGATAGACGGTCCAAAATCGAATGTTGCGACTGATTTTAAGTAATGTCCATATTGGACGATGACCGGCTGATCCAACTTATAGAACTTTTCCAAGTTCGCTTGGATTGTCGGATTCGACGTCCGTTCTTCATCGAATGGCGACCCGGGGATCGCGTGCATGAGGAAGAACGTAAGCGTCGCGATGATGAAGATCGTCGCAATCATCATTGCAAATCTCTTTACTATGTATACCGCCATTCACCTTTCCCCCTTAGCAGAACTTTGTCTGCAATGCCAACTCGATCATGACAAGCATGGCTCGGTAGGCTTCTAGTATATCTTTTGCTTCAAACTTTACGATTGTCGTACCCGGTTCAATTTCACAGCCTGGCATGAGTGCGGCCCATTCTGCTTGTCCGTAATTTGTAAATTCAATGCGTAATGTAGGATTTGCCGGCGGGACAAGTGGTTGAATGTCCGATCGCTTCTCGATCGCTTCTTTTGTCTTCTCTTCAATTAATTGACGAGCCTTTTGTGGATGAAGTGTTTTAACTGCAGACCGTGTAATGGACTCTTTGACAGCTGCCGTTACAACTCCAGGGATCAATGCTTCCGCCTCCTTGCATGCACAATCATCTCCAGCAACCATGATGACCGGTACACCAAAGTGGCCTGCTACGTAAGCATTGAATCCGAGTTCCCCAATTTCCACATCATCAATATACATGTTGCGTACACCAAAAATCATAGAGTGACTCATCACACCAGGCTGTCCTGCTCTAGCGTGGTAGCCTGCAAAGATTGCCCCCGCAAACGACTCATCCAGCGACTGGACCATCGAAAGCGCTTTCAAGTCCCCCGTGATCAAATCCGCTTCAGGATGCAATTCTTCTACTAACAGATTGTTCATCTTTGAATGACTATCATTGACAAGAACTTGTGTTGCTCCCTTTTCAACCGCGCCGCGTACAATCGCATTCGCTTCCTCAGTCATAATACGCCGTGCCCGTTCATAATTATGTTTGCTCGAATCCACAAACGTATAATCCGGCAAACCTGTAATTCCTTCCATATCGACAGATACGTAAATCTTCATTGTGTATTCCCCCAAGCTGTTCACTCACAAACTAGTTTTCATAAATAGATTAATCGTTAAAGTCAATCCTATCAAATTTTTACGAATATTACAATACAGTTTCACAAAAATAAAACCGCCAACCGGTTTCCCGGATGACGGTTTCAAGAAGATTCTCAAGGATTCTTGTGAATCAAATTATTATTCGCTAACGCCCATCTCATACAACCAAAGATCAGTGTTAGGGTCGATTGAATAGTTAACTACGCGTTTGCTTGCAGCTGTAAGTGCATAACGATATACAGTTGGAGCAACCGGTACTTCGTCAGCCATCAATTCTTGCCACTGGTTATAGATATCTTTACGGTATTCAGTATCGAATGCCTTTTCAGATGTACCAGCTGCAAGGAGCTCGTCGTTCTTTTCGCTAGTGTAGCGAGTGTAGTTGAATGCTGCTGTTCTACCATATAGACCGGATGGATCTGGATCAGAACCAGTTCCCCAAGCGCCTTGGTAGATGTCGATATCAGGATCGTCAGCTTCTACGCGGTCGTAGAATGAGTTGAACTCATGTAGACGGCCGTCAGTAAGTTGTACTTTAATACCTACGTCAGCCCAGTTTTGGATATAGAACTGTGCGATTGGCTCAGCAGTTTCTCCACCTGACATTGAAGCGAAGTTCAATACGAACTCGTTACCTTCAGCGTCTTCACGGATACCGTCGCCATTTGTATCTACGAAACCAGCTTCGTCAAGAAGTGCTTTCGCTTTTTCAGGGTCATAAGATGGTGTTTCGATATCTGCATTGTGGAAACCAGCAAATACAGGAATGATTAGAGAAGTTGCAGGGAAACGAAGACCGTGGTAAAGTTCTTTACCGATTGTTTCGTTGTCCATTGCATACCACATAGCTTGACGTACACGCTTGTCAGCCAATTTAGCATTTGGATCTGTTACACTTTCTTTCTTTTCATCATCCCACTTACCAAGTTTGAAACCGATGTACGTGTAAGCAAGGTCAACTTTAGCTAATAGCTCAACATTGTCGATGTCTTTCGCTTTTAGATATTGGTCAGCAGGTACGCTCGCCAAGTCAATATCGCCTTTCTTAAGTGCTTCAAGAATTGAAGCGGAGCTTACTACTTTCAACACTAGCTCTTTAAGAGCCGGCTTGCCTCTCCAGTAGCCATCGAAACGCTCATAAAGAACGGATTCGCCTGGTACGATTTTAGCCACTTTATAAGGACCGAAACCGATTGGAGTTGCACGAATTTTATCTGACTCTACAAGTTGTTCCATTGTAACTTCACCCGTCATGATATCACCGTAGTGATGTCTTGGAGATGGAACTGTCCAGATACCTGACAATAGTGAAGGAGTTGCTTCAGTGTACGTGATAGAAATCTCTTTGTCGTCTTCAGAAACTGTAATACCGGAAATGTCTTTTGCTTCGCCGTTATGATATGCAGGCATACCTTCAACGTTTTCGATCATGTACGTGTAACGTGTACCCGTATAATCAGGGTGTCCAAGAATTTGGTAAGAGTAAAGAAGGTCGCTTGCTTTCACAGGCTCTCCATCTTGCCAGTTAACGCCATCCTTGATTTTGATAGTAATTGTTTTGTTATCTTCAGAGATTTCGTATTCAGCAGCACCATCATTAGTGATCAAATAGTCACCATCAGTTGCTAGTAGACCTTCATCGAAATAGCTCATGATTTCCGCGTCAAATGTGCCTTTGTAGAATACGCGACTCAGTGTACCTTCAAACGGAGTATCTGTAACCATAGCGATTGTCATTTCTCCGTCTTCCATTGGATCAGCAGTATTTGAAACTTCTAGAGGGAAATCAAGTCCTGCATTTGGATCCTCAGCAGGCTCTTCTTCTTCGCCTTCTACTTCTTCTGTTTTACCTGGATCTTTGGATGGTTCTTTTTCAGTTGCGCCATCCTTGTCGTCTTTACCTGTACATGCAGCTAGGAATACGCTGAGTACTAGCATCAGACTTGCAAGTAGCATAAGTTGCTTCTTTGCCAATTGTATTACCTCCCCTTATTTTTTAGGCTAATCTTTGCCTTGCATCTGACGCACGTTTAACCGCTTGTCCGATGTAATTTATACACAGCATCATTACTAGGATCAGTAATGCTGCAGGTAACCATACCCACCACTTATTCTGAACAACATCCGGAGTTCTCGCAAAGGAAATTAGTGTTCCAAGCGAAGGCGTCCCAGTCGGTAGACCAAAACCTAAGAATGTAAGGCCTGTCTCCAACCCGATGTTTCCTGCCAGCGTAAGTGTCATATTAACAATGACGAGTGAACTCAAGTTTGGAAACATTTCAAAGAACATGATTTTCCAGCTTGGTGTTCCTAGCGTCTTGGAAGCATTGATATAATCTAGCTCCCTCTCTTGAAGTGCTCTGGAACGGATCAGCCTTGCTTTACCGAACCAAGCGAAAGTACTCATAATGAGAATGAATGTGAAAACAGTATAATTTGGAACGATAACAACGAATACGATGATGAACATCAATGATGGTAGAACCATCAGGAATTCAAGAACACGCATCATTGCGTTATCCACTTTACCACCATAGAACCCTGCAACAAGACCGTACGTCAAGCCGATGATTCCAGCTAATAACGTTACACAAATCCCGATTGTGAAGGAGTTCCGTGTACCAAGCAATAATTGTCCGAAGACATCACGTCCACCATCATCCGTACCGAGCCAGTGCTCAGCGGAAGGCGGCTTCCAAGTTGCTAGGAAATTTACGCGTTTCAATGCTACGGCATCAACGAAAAGCGGAGATGCATAAGCTGTGATAAGAATTATAGCTAACAATATCAATGAACCCATAGCCATTTTATCGTGTTTGATTTCACGCCAAATCGTTCTCATTAATGATGGGTTATTTAATTTTTCTTGGGCAATCAATCGTTTTTCATCTAGAACGACTGTATCTTTCATGTTATTTCCCTCCTCTTCCTTCTTTTCTATTATTCAATACGAATTCGCGGATCGACAATACTTAGGATAATATCCGAAAGCATTGTACCGACGATGACAGCAGTTCCAGAAATCATGACGAGTGCTGTAACGACGGTAAAGTCACGCGTTGAAATCGACTGAATGAAAAGATATCCGAGACCAGGGTAACTAAAGATTGATTCGATAAATACTGAACCACCGATTAGACCAGTGATTTCAAATCCTAGGAATGCAGCAATCGGTAAAAGTGAGTTTCGTAAAATATGACGCGTATATACTTTTGCTTCAGGTACACCTTTTGCACGTGCCGTTTTAACATAATCTCTCAATTTCTGATCGATGATGTCATTACGCAAGTACTGGATTGTGCTGAATGTCGCAAGTAATGAACCTGATAATACCGGTAACACTAAGTGCTTCGCTCTACTTACAAAGTAATCCCATGTGCCTGATTCCAGTTTGATGTCAACACTGCTTCCATACGGCAACCAGCCTAGGACGAAAGCGAAGAACCACATCATGAGTAAAGCAAAAACGAATAACGGTGTCGCGAATGCAAAATAGTTATACGTAACGATTGCTTTATCCGCCCAACTGTCCGTGAAACGACCAGCAATTATACCAAGCGGTAACGCGATCAGATAGGTGACGATTAATGTGAATAGCGATAATATAACCGTATTCTCAACCTTACCTGCTAAAAGTGATGTCACTTTCTGTTGGTGAACATATGACTTTCCGAAGTCACCTTGTACAGCATTTCCGAGCCATCTGCCATATTGCTGATACCAAGGATCATTCAATCCCGCTTTTTCCCGCAGTTTCTCCAATTGTTCTAGCGAAACATCCGGATTTCCTTGGAAAGCTCCTGTAAGTGCATCACCTGGCATCATTTTCGCAAGCATGAAAATGATAATACTGAGTAGGATAAGCTGCGGGATCATAAGCAATGTTCTTCGTAAAATGAACTTTAACATTATCTATTATCCCCCTTACTGCATGGCGACCGAATGTGTATCTGAAAGCTTCTTCAAATCGTACATCCGTCCATCATTATCAAAGTAGTTATTGTATTCTGTCTGGTATTCCTGATTGATTGCTTGACGCAAGTGCATTTTTTCAAAACGCTTTTCAGGGTTCATTTCTGGAATAGCAGCGATTAAGCGCTTCGTATATACGTGTTGCGCATTTTTATAAATCTCGTCCGCAGTACCTTCTTCTACAAAACGTCCGCGATACATAATCCCGATACGATCACACATATGTTGGATAATACCCAAATCATGAGAGATGAATAAGTACGTCAAGTCGAAATCTTCTTGGATTTCCTGCATGAAGTTCAACACTTGAGCTTGTACAGATACATCCAGTGCTGAAACCGGCTCATCCGCAATGATCAATTTCGGTTTTAATGCAAGTGCGCGCGCGATTCCAATCCGCTGGCGTTGTCCACCGGAGAATTGGTGAGGGTATTTGTAGATCGACTCTGGTGTTAGGCCAACACGTTCGACAAGTTCCTGCACACGAACTAATTCTTCTTTTGCGGAAAGTCTTTCAAAGTTACGTAACGGTTCAGCAATTGTATTTAAGATATTCTTACGACCATTCAATGAAGAATACGGATCTTGGAAGATCATTTGGATATCTTTCGTATATTTACGACGTTCTATCCTGCCCATCTGAGCTAAGTCTTTTCCTTCAAACATCATCTGGCCAGCAGTAACATCATTCAAACCAATGATTGCTCTGCCCGATGTTGTTTTCCCGCAACCAGATTCACCAACGAGCCCGTACGTCTCACCTGGTTGAAGTTCAAAACTGATTCCATCTACCGCTCTTACATGGTCAACCACTTTGCGGAAAAATCCGCCTCTGATTGGATAATGTACTTTTAAATCATTCACTTTCAGTAGCGACATATTCTCTCTCTCCTACTCTGTCCTCCGGAAAGTAGAACGTTTTATAGCATGAGCATCTTACAAAGTGATTCGGTTCAGCTTCATGCATTTCCGGTCTTTCCTCATGATCTTCTGCCGGAATCCATTCGATTCGTGGCGCGAACCTGCAACCGGTCCGATCAAGATTTTGAAGTGATGGTACAATTCCATCGATAACATGAAGTTTCTCTTTCCCTTCCATGTTGGCAGGAATTGAATTCAGTAGCGATCGTGTATAAGGATGCAATGGATTCGCAAACAATTCTTTGACATCTGCAATTTCTACTACTTGTCCAGCATACATAACGACTACGCGGTCAGCCATTTCAGCAACGACGCCTAAGTCATGTGTAATTAGGATGATGCCTGTTTTCATCTGGTTCTGCAATTCTTTCATCAAGTCCATGATCTGGGCTTGAATCGTAACGTCCAAGGCAGTCGTAGGCTCATCCGCCAGAAGCAGTACAGGGTCGCAAGATAGTGCGATAGCGATGACGACACGCTGTCTCATCCCTCCTGATAGTTCATGCGGGTATTGCTCATAGACACGTTGTTCGTTTTTGATGCCGACTCGGCGAAGGAGTTCAAGGACACGTTTCTTCTTATCTGAAGCAGATAGTTTCATATGATAATCCATAGGCTCTTCTATCTGTCTACCGATTGTTGCAAGCGGGTTAAGTGCTGTCATCGGATCTTGGAAAATCATGCCGATGTCTTTCCCTCTCACTTTGTTTAACGCGTTCCGGGATAGTGACAAAAGATTCTGACCACCGAAATTGACTTGTCCCTCAAGTTTTGTGTTTTTGAGGTTATGTAATCCCATGACCGATAATGCCAAAGCACTTTTCCCACAACCCGATTCTCCAACGATTGCAACGACTTCATTTTCGTGAACTGTGATGGAAACGTCGTCAACCGCCGCGTAATAGTCCCCTTTAATATTAAAAGAGGTGCTGAGGTTCTTAATTTCCAATACCGGGTTTTTCAATTGAACTTCCTCCTTACAATTAAGCACAAGTGCAAATAACCAATTTTCAGATTTAAGCAACAGTTATTGAACTCAATATACTACACAACGATAGCGATGACAATACTGTTTTTTTAGAATATCAAAATACTAGTTTATTTCGAATGTGACAAATAGATTACAAACACTGATATGTAAGCGTTTTCGACATATTATTTATCCAAATAATTTTTTTCACTTATTTACCGTATTTCCAAAAACAAACATGCAAAAAAAACCGTTTATACTCAAAAACGGCTTTTTTCGTCGTGCATATGTACATAATTTACATTCATCTTGTCAATTCGAAGAGCTCGTAGCAGAAGATGCTACAACCGCTGCTACCGTCGCAGCCATGACGGCTTGTTGCGCTTGAAGAATCATTTCAACCGATGCCGCCATACTGACACTCATCTGTTGACCATTTTCCGTCAAATGGTGCGTAATATGACCAATCGCTACCGATAACGCCATTTCCCTGTTCCATTTGAATCGTTTAGAGCGTTCCAATTGTTCCGTCAGTATAATAATTTCCTCGATCTTTTCGTCTTGAACTTCAAAAACCGCTAAAAAACCGATCATCGGATAATGGACAGGCTTCGCTTTCAAATCCCGCCGGAACACATCAAACAACTCCGCCGCACGGTCAACCCGCTTCTGCTTGAACTCAATGTCCATATACGTCATCACTTGAGACATCCACTGCAATTCATTCCCGGACTTAAAACCTTTCGCACGCAATGCATCGTAATACGTGCGCATCGCCTCTGCATGCGCATCTGCATTCTCGTCACTCTTCCCAAGCAACATCGCATACGCATAATCATCATCGGAAGTAAGGAAAAAGTGCTTTTTCTTCATCGCATCATACAATCTCTTCGCACGATCTGCCTCTTCTGCGTACCGGGATGGCTCATTATCCATAAGAAGTGCAGCAAGATACGAGTGGATTGTATTACGAAAGCCCGCTTGCTTCAATACACGCTGCTTTTCCATCAGCCGATCCACTTCATCGTCAATCGAAGGACCGGCTTGTGTCAAAAACGCCGCCATCATCGGCAACAAGTTTCCGCGCAACGGGGAAAACCAACCTGCTTTCGATTTCAATGCTTCCATTGCACAATTAAAATCGATCGAATTGAACTCTCTCCCAGCAGTCACATAGAACGACGTAATCGTTAACACGACGTTCTTATCCACACTCCATCCTGCCAAAGATTTCACTTTGTCATATGTCGTCTCCACTTCTTGCCTGATCATGTCCATACCGCACAACTCCTTTGCTATATGTACGTCATAAGCACATGAAAAGTTTCAACACTTCAGTTTGTTCACAAAATAATGTGCGATGTAGCTTGTTGGACAAGTTCTGCGATCAGATCCAAATCATCCCGATGAAATGCATCCACAATTGCACTGCCGACAATAACACCGTCCGTGTGTGCGCCGAGTTCAACAACTTGCGTTGACGTCGAAATTCCGAAACCCGCAAGTACCGGCACAGGACTCAACTTTTTCAACCGCTCCAAATGCGCTTCCAACGTCTCACTATAACTATTTCTCACGCCTGTAATCCCATTCACCGTCACTGCATACACAAATCCTTGTGCGCGAGAAACGATTTCAGCAATGCGGTCTTCGGGGCTTGTCAATGAAACAAGAGGAATCAGCGCAACATCCACATCAACTAATGCTTCGCCCAACATCCCACTCTCTTCCATCGGCAAATCAGGAATGATCAAACCCCGCACGCCTACTCCCACGCAACGCTCCACAAATTCCTTGATGCCAAAAGCCAAAACCGGGTTCAAATATGTCATGATGACAAGTGGCACGGTCACTTTATCCGACCTATCCGCCAATGTATCCAACACTTTGCGCAACGTCGTCCCATTCGCAAGTGCCCGCTCGCCAGCCTGTTGGATTGTCTCGCCATCCGCAACAGGATCTGAAAAAGGAATACCGATTTCAATCGCAGTCACACCAAGTTCCTGTAGAAACAACAATCGCTCATTCAACACATTCAATCCGCCGTCACCCGCCATTATATACGGCACAAATGCTTTTTCGCCATTTGAAATACAACTCTGGATCACTTTCTCCAATGTCTTCATCGCGTTCCACCTCCTAATGCTTCCCGAACCGTCTGCATATCTTTGTCGCCGCGACCTGACAGACAAACGACAACTATTTTGTCAGAAGACATAGTACTTGCTAAATCCACTGCAAACTTCACCGCATGCGCACTTTCCAATGCCGGAATGATTCCTTCTGTCTTCGCCAATACTTGCAACCCTTCCAACGCTTCTGCATCCGTCACAGCGGTATACGTCACCCGACCAATGTCATGCAAATGACAATGTTCTGGTCCGACCGCGGGATAATCGAGCCCAGCTGAAATCGAATGCGCTTCCTGGATAAAACCGTCCGCGTCTTGCAACACATACATATAAGCGCCATGTAGCACGCCTTCTTTTCCGTCCGCAATCGCAGCCGCGTGCTTGCCCGTCGCAACGCCACTCCCCGCCGCTTCCACTCCGTATAATGCAACATCTGCATCATCGACGAACGGATGGAACATACCAATCGCATTGCTTCCGCCTCCAATGCACGCAACAACTGCGTCTGGCAACCGGCCTTCCTTCTCAACAATCTGTCTCCGTGTTTCAACTCCGATCACCCGCTGGAAATCCCTAACAATTTCCGGAAACGGATGCGGGCCAAGCGCAGAACCTAATATATAATGCGTATCTTCCACATTCGCAACCCAATACCGAAGCGCTTCATTCACCGCATCCTTAAGTGTCCCTGCTCCTTTATCGACCGACACAACCTTCGTCCCGAGCAACTCCATCCGGAACACATTCAACTCCTGCCGGCGAATATCTTCCTTCCCCATGAATACGACACATTCCAAACCGAACAAAGCACACGCTGTCGCAGTTGCCACACCATGCTGTCCTGCCCCCGTCTCAGCGACAATCTTCCGTTTTCCCATGCGCATCGCAAGAAGAGCCTGACCAAGCGAATTATTGATTTTATGAGCACCTGTATGATTCAAATCTTCCCGCTTCAAGAAAATTTTTGCACCCCCAGCCAATTTCGTCAGCCGCTCTGCAAAATACAACGGATTTTCGCGCCCGACAAAGTCGCGCAAATAATGATCTAGCTCCTCTTGAAATGACGGATCCGCTTTCGCTTCTTCATACGCCTGTTCAAGCTCAGTCAATGCCGTCATCAATGTCTCCGGAACATACTGCCCACCAAACTTGCCATATCTGCCTTTTCTCATCTCTATTACCATACTCAACTCTCCTCCTCTTTCACGATCCGCACAAATTCGCGAATCAGTTGCTCATCTTTTCGCCCTTCAACCTCAACACCACTCGACACATCCACCATGAACGGACGCACTTGCCGTATAGCCTCGCGTACATTCAGCGCATGAAGTCCCCCCGCTAAAATCATCCGATTCCGAGGCAACTCACCCGCTAGGTACCCCCACTCAAACACCTTTCCGCTACCACCGTTAAACTCAACACCAGGCGCATCGAACAACACATAATCCGACTGTAAGCCACTAACCCCCATTACGTCTTCAGCACTATGCACCGATAATACTTTAATAGAAGGAAGTCCTATTTTTTGAATGAAATCAGTAGACTCTCCTCCGTGATATTGAATGTAATCCAATGGCACTTCCTTATAGGCTCGCTCAATCTCCTCACGTGTCGCATTCACAAAAACGCCAATCTTCATTACATCTTCCGGCACATGGCGAGCCAATTCCTTCGCTTGCGCAATCGCGACACGACGTCTGCTTGGAGCAAATACAAATCCGACCGCATCCACACCCGCATCCACCGCAGCTTGCACATGAACCGGTTCCATCAATCCGCAAATCTTCACTTTCGTCATGATGTTGCACCTGCTTTCACGATTTGCAAAGAGGTAATCGCCGCTTCTGCATTCATACTTCTCATTAGCGTCTCTCCAACCAGAACAGCCGCTGCACCCGTTGCCGCAACCCTTTTTGCGTCTACTGAGTCCCGTATACCACTTTCACTTATAAACACCCTGTCCTCATGAAACGGAAAACGCTTCGCCACTTCCTCCGTTTTCGCTAAATCTACAGTGAATGTCCGCAAATCCCGGTTATTAACGCCAATAATTCTTGCATCTATTACGAGTGCCCGTTCCAGCTCGTTCACGTCATGCACTTCCACTAAAACTTCCAATCCAATACTTGCCGCATAACGATGGAGCCGCAACAATTGATCATCCTCTAGTGCCGCCACAATAAGCAAAATGACAGAAGCCCCTGCCCGTTTCGCTCGATCGATTTGCACTTCATGGATGATGAAATCCTTACAAAGCACAGGGGTTTTCACAACATTCGTTACTGCTTCCAAATCAGTCATTGACCCTTTGAAAAAGGTTTCATCTGTCAACACGGATATACAAGCCACTCCAGCTTTTTCATAGATTTTCGCCTGTTCAACTGGATCTGTTTCACTCGCAATCATGCCTTTTGAAGGAGAAGCCCGTTTCATTTCCGCAATCACTTCGAGCTTACTTGACGCCCTCAACAGGTGAAATAAGGAAGGGCGACTACTAATTGTTTCACGGGAAACAATGTGCTCTTCCATAAGCAGTTGCTTCACTTCAAGCCGTTTCACACACAAAATGTCGTCCAAGATTGTCATATAAAGGACACCTCCTGCCCAACTTGCTCACTGAATGCAATCACCGCATCTAATTTCCGCATGGCGTTTCCACTGACTATACTTTCCGTGGCAAGTTCAATCCCTTCATGAATGGAATCCGCTAAACCGTTCGCAAAAATGCCAATTCCTGCATTGAAGACAACCGTATCAAACCGGGCACCACGTTCACCTTTTAACACTGTGCGGATAATCGCCGCATTGTCTTCTGCAGTCCCTCCACGAATTTCAGAAGGATGGGCATAACGCAATCCTACATCTTCCGCAGTAAGCGAAAATGGGATCAGATCACCTTTATCCATTAGCACAAACGAATTCTGACCCGATAGCGACGCTTCATCCATACCACCAGCTCCGGACACAACAATCGCCCGCTCCCTACCGAGCATCCGTAATACAGCTGCATATTCCATAAGAAAGTCAGGACGGTTAATGCCTGTGAATTGCGTTACTAGCTGTACTGGATTCGTCAATGGACCAACTAGGTTGAAAATGGTCGGTTTCGCAATCTGTCTTCGCACTTCACCAATCCGCTTCATCTTAGGATGGACAACTGGTGCAAATAAGAATGCCATCCCTTCCCGCTCAAGCATTGCACCCATGTCTTCAGGCGTAAATCGCGTATGGATTCCAAGTGCATCCAACACGTCATGACTTCCCGCAGCACTGGAAATTTTACGGTTACCATGCTTCGCCACTTTTACACCGGCACCCGCTAATACAAATGCCGCAGCCGTGCTAATATTGAACGAGTTCGATCCATCTCCTCCTGTCCCGCAATTGTCCAAATAACGTGCAACTGGTACGTTTATCGGCAATGCATGTGCCTTCATGACGGAAGCGAGTGCCGCCACTTCAGATGCCGTCTCCCCTTTAGTCGCCATCGCAATAAGGAACTCCGTCATTTCGACAGCAGGCGTCTCCTCCGAAAATAATCGCTCCGATGCCTCCAACATCTCTTCATATAGAAGATGCTTTCCTTCACTCACACTTTTTATATACTGCTTCATCTCTCATCTCTCCTCTTCTCGTCTCTTCTTAGCTCATCACTTCATCGCCTCTAGCAACGAACGTGCTTTGTTCACTGTTTCCTTATACTCCAATGCAGGAATGGATTCCTTGACGATTCCTGCTCCCGCTTGCACGTATGCTTTCCCATCCTTCACAAGCATCGTACGAATGGCTAACGCAAAATCGATATTGCCGTTAAAGCCGATATAGCCAATTGCACCGCCATATATTCCGCGACGTTCATCTTCGAGCTGTGCGATAATGTCCATCGCAAGCTTTTTTGGAGAACCGGTTACCGTTCCAGCCGGCAATGTCGCTTTCAATGCATCGAGCGCATGGAGTCCAGGAGCTAAACTCCCTTCCACTTCTGAAACGAGATGCATGACGTGTTCATACCGAACTGTCTCCATATAGCTTTGCACGTTCACAGATGCCGGATCACAAATCATCTCCATTTCCTTTTGGCTGACGGCGACCAACATATCATGTTCTGCCAATTCTTTCGGATCGCGTCTCAACTCCGTTTCAAGTGCGACATCTTCCTCAGCAGTCCGCCCTCGTCTACGCGTTCCCGCAATCGGATTCGTCACTACTTTCCCATTCGTTACTTTCACAAGACTTTCTGGCGAAGCCCCGACGATAATGTGATCGTCGAATTCCATGTAGTACATATACGGCGATGGATTTTGCTTGCGCAGTTTCCGATAGAGCGTAAACGGATCACCCTCCATATCCGCTTCCAGCTTGCGGGACAACACGACTTGTTCAACCGTCCCTTTGTCAATGAATTCCTGCGCTTTGCGAACCCGTTCTTCAAATTGCAGTTGCGATAGTGCACATCTGTAATCCGAAACGGAAACCGCTCTTTCCTCTTCAACGATTCCAGTCGTAATCAATTCTACTAGCGCATCTAAATCCGGCTTTGCAAGCTCGGGATGAATTTCCGTATGCAACAATGTCACTTCATTTTGCAGATGATCAAAAATAATGACTGTATCGTAAATATTAAAATACACATCCGGCAATTCACCCCGTGGCGGCCCATCCACTTGCGCAGCTCCATAACCGACATATCCAACCGCTCCGCCCATAAACGGAAACTCTCCCTCTTCCACAATCCGAGGCATCAACCGCTTCAGCAACGTATACAAATCTCCTTCATGCGTATACGTCTTCCCCGTCGCATGAATAACCTCTTCAAGCTTCACCGCCGAGCCACGGTACGTCTTCACCGGGTTTACACCGATGAAAGAATAACGGCCTGACCCTTCATGTTGCGACGAACTCTCGAGCAAATAACGATGCCGTCCCTTCAACCGCCTGAATATCAACACAGGCGTCAACGAATCCCCCTCAATTTTCCGTTTCGTCACCCTCAAACTCGTCTGTTCCATCTCATCTCTCCTCATCTCATCAAATTTCCATCAAACCAAACCCCTAATTTGTCAAAACCACTCCTCGCGTCATCATTCCACCCAACCACAAACTCCCCGCGCCCAAAAAGCTCATATATCCATGTAAAAACTCATAACTCCTAAAATAAGCTCATAACTACCAAAGAAAACTCATAACTCCTGATAAAAGCTCATAACTCTCAAAAAAACCTCATAACCTCTAAAGAAATTCATAATCTCTTTCAAAACTCCATAACCCCCAGCAAAAGTCCATAATCTCTCTCAAAACTCCATAACTTCTTCCAAAACTCCATAACTGCAAAAACAAACACAAAAAAGTCCCCTGCAATTGGACAGAAAAGTCCAGTTGCAGAGGACGGGTTACCCGCGTTGCCACCTCAAATTGAAGCCACTAAAGAAGCTTCCACTCGGCGTGCCAAAAATCAGCACTTCCCGTAACGTGGGAAAAACGTCTGTCCGGAAAACTCCGAACAGCTCTCATAAGTCCATTCACAACGGCCGCGAATCAGTTTCCACCACCCACTGACTCTCTATACTCGCCATTCCGTCGCTACTCTTCTTATTCAACAATTTCTCAGCTATGCTCTTCTCATCTCATCTGTTCTCAGGCGGCACCGCTCTCGGCACCTCTACCTATCCCGAACAAAAAAGTTGTTCTAACCTTACTATGCATTCTTTCAATTGTCAACCTTCAAATAACATATGCAATCCTCCGACTTTGTATAACCCCTCCCTTAGCGGTACAATAAGGGGAAATAAAACCCGAAAAAGGTGACATTCTATGCGAATCAATAAATATCTAAGCGAAGCCGGCATCGTCTCCAGACGCGGCGCAGATAAATGGATCGAAGACGGACGCGTGACAATCAACGGTCAACTAGCTGAACTAGGAAGCAGAGTTGAACCGGAAGATGAAGTCCATGTCGACGGCAAACCCGTTAAAACCGAAGATCAGCTCGTCTACCTCGTACTCAACAAACCCGTCGGCATCACAAGCACAACCGAACGTCATATCGAAGGCAACGTCGTTGATTTTGTCAACTATCCTCTCCGTATCTTCCATATCGGGCGGCTCGACAAAGACTCCGTCGGCTTGTTGCTTCTCACAAATGACGGCGACATCGTCAATGAAATCCTGCGCGAAGAACATGGCCATGAAAAAGAATACATCGTCACCGTCGACCGCCCTATCACAAAAGAATTCATCCGTGATATGGAATCAGGCGTCGAAATCCTTGATACAAAAACTAAGCCTTGCAAAGTAAAACAACTAGGCCCGCGCAAATTCAATATCACATTGACACAAGGTTTGAATCGTCAAATCCGCCGCATGTGCTCAGCACTCGGCTACACGGTCAGAAGCCTGCAGCGCACACGAATCATGAACATTCACCTCGGCAAACTACCGATTGGGCAATGGCGCGATTTGACGGATAAAGAACTGCAGGAAATGTTTAAGCTGCTTGATTATGAGCCGAAAAGGTAGGTTTGTAAAGAATATTGAAAATACTAACCAACACAAACATACGTATGGTATAATCGAAGGGTAATAGAATAGGTGAACTCAAGGATTGGTCGGCTCACTCCCACGAAAGGGGGTGATGCCTGTGTCAGTATTCGAAGCATTAATGCTTGCAGTAGCATTCGGAGCATTGATTGTAGCGATATTGTCTAATAACCATAAAAAATAACCCATCCTTGAGTTAGCAGGCTCAGATGGGTTACTCTTCCCTATTACGCCGACCCCTGAAAGGGACCTGACTATTACAATTGATCGTTCAATGTTAGCGCATTGGACGATCTTTTTTAGTTTATTTAAGTTCTACTCACATTATACATTATCTTTAGAGCTTCTACAATCGATTGCTTTTTAATATCTCCAATCCTACCTAGCACTCCTTCCTATTAATACTTCACATCAATATCTATCCCTTCCATCTTTAATCTATGTTTCACACTATCTCTCATCGCAGATAACTGTCGATTTTCAATTAGATTCAACGAATGGCCATCTGTAAAATGAAACACATAATTAGGGAACTCATTTTCCGCAGGATATTTATTGTATTGGACACTTTCAACGTCACTCCACTGATAGGAATAACCCTTAGAAAACATGTCACGATACTTGATTGAGTCATCAGCCAAGGCGATGTACTGTCGACCTGCCACATAAAAAGACGAGCCAGCAAGAACCACGCAAAGGATCGCAATATAAATGGCCTTACGGCTGCAATCCAACATAGCCAAAATGGCAGATCCTATAACAAGCAACAAAAACCCCACTCCGTACATTCCATAAGTGGCACCTTTGACAAAAACGTACCAATTATTAGGTGTATGATACACATTATTCGCATTCCAGTTCGGTAAAAGTAACACTAAAAATGGTGTTGTAACAAGCATAAGTATCGAAATCAGCATAAATACATGCCTTTTCCCAAACCGATTTGACATCATTGCACCTCTCTTTTCAAATTGGCAACGTAACCGAGTTGCGTTTTTTCAAAAACACCAGTTTAAAGCTCAGTCCAACGTATGTTACGACTAATAGGAATGCCGTCACTCCAAGCAACACTGCACAGCCCATATACACAGTAATCGCCGGATTGTCCATCAGCGTCAAAATCTCCCCATTGACGATTTTCGGTATGTTCAAATAAAAAAATGGTGAGTATTGCGCAAAATCATCCAATTTCCAACTCACCAAATAACCCGCACCACTAATCAGTCCAGCAAGTGCATACACAACTAACGGCTGTCGGATAAAAATCCCCAATACATTCGTCAACACAACAAGGAACAATGCGGCACAAATATACAGCAGCAGCGCCTTCACTAAATACTCGCCAAGCGGCATGAAATGATAGCCGCCCTCGAATGCCCGCAGTCCCGTGAAATCAAATGATTGAAACTCTTTCTTGCTATGATAATAGAGCACTGGATACATCCAGTCACCAAGCCGGTTCAACACCGTCCCGATTACGACTGCAATCAGGAAAACACCAATTGCACTACCAATCGCAACCAATGAACTGAATAGCACCTTCCCCAGGAAAAGGGATCGCTTCGTAAGTGGAAATGTCCTTAATAGATGCAATGTCGGTCTCTTCCCGCGCTCACCCGAAAACCCGGCGCCTACAAGAATCAGGAATAAAAGCAACGGAATGAAATAGAGATAGTCACGGAAATACATATACAATGAAAACAATCCGCTGTTATCCACTTTCCGGTTATGCAGGTCAGTCGCTTTCTTTTCTTTGCGATGCTCCTCCTTCCACTGATCATGAATGCTCGGAATGAAGGTGCCCGCAAAGACCGGTTGGATACGATGCTCTTTCATCCACTCTTTTTGCGCAATCGCTGTTTCATAGCCAAAAATGGATTGTGGGCTATAATTTTGCTCTTTAACCTCCTTGGCACTTTCAAGGCTTCGACGGTCAATGGACAGCTGGTATTCGTATAACGGAATCCAATCTTGATTTTCATAAGCCTTCAATGCGCGGCCAGCAAGCGCGGCTTCTTCACGGGTAACGTCTATAATCTCTTGAGTGTACTCAATACTATGTCCATAGATGGAATCCCCGTCTTCCCCTCTTGCATTCGCGTCTGCAATCAGCTTCTTCATTTCCTCGATCGATTCGTTAAGGTATCCGATGAATCCCGTCCCATTCTCCGAATCTTCTACAAGCGTTGCCAATCCTTCGAGAGTCTCGGCCTCTTTCTCCTTCACTTGCTCCGCGAAATAGAAATAACCGACAAGAGCAGCGATGGATAGAACAATCATGGACTGCTTGACAATTCCCCTCCGCTTCGACTTCCGCCATTCAAACAGACTAGTATTCCAAACGGAGCGGAGATGTGTCATCTTCCCTTTATGGTATGGCTTCAGTTCCTCTGCAGCTTTGGATGAACCCCGTTCGCCTTCACGCAAGAAAATGGCTACAGCCATCAATATCACATTCCATATAATTGCAGAAACTGCATATACCCACATCGGATGTGTCGGTATTTCGGACAAAAACCGATGTGCTCGGAAAAACTGGAAAGGGTTCCAAGGTGTCTGTGTGATCGGCAGCGCCTCCGTCAGGACAACACCAATCATTGTAAGGAAGCCTGTCAGCATAATCGTTGTAAATGAGCTTCTTAATTGTGTACCGAAAAGGAGCGTCAAGGAAAAAAGGAATGTCCCCGCTGCCAGAAATAGAATGGCTGCATTCAATAAATGTTGCCAAATGGGAATGAGTGCGAACGACTCACCTGTTTCCAGAAACGTTGGATACAACAAGTCGTTGAACGTTTCTCCGAAAACAACCGGAATCACCCACCCGCCAATCGCGACGAACACTAAGTACAAAAGCATTACGGTCAGCAACCCCGCGTACTTCGCAAGCAGCAACTCCCGTCTACGAATTGGCTGCGTCCTTAACATCAATAACGTCTGTTGCTCCTTCTCTGAAGTGTAAGCATTCCCGAATAGGAGTAATAACAGTAAGAGTCCGGCCGGGCCCAGCAAAATGGGCGTAATTTCACTCATGTGCAGGGCCGGGGACACTGGATCGGTTTCATTGGCATACGGCAAATCATTCTTTACCAAATAAGCATTCTTATCGATCGCCTTTTCCCTTTCCACACCTTCTAAGGCAGTAAATACGCCACCAGTGTTCTCATACTCTTCCAGTAATGAGTAAAATTCATTCTCGACGAGCGGAACTTCATCCCAGCGCTTTCCGTAAATGGCACTTTTCCATTTAAACGTAGTCGTCGCCATCGTGTTCAAAATATCGAATTGCTTGGCCTGCACCTCCGTCAGCCGATCCTCCCGTTTCAAAGGTGAAAGTTGGGTAAATAATTGATCAACCTTCAAAGCGATGGGACGAATCTTTTCCTCCGCCTCTTTCGACATTAAATCCTGTTCACTATTATTTTGATAAAAAAACCATCCGACGGTGAGCAGCACCATAACCAACAGCCAGACAAACTTCTTTTGACGGAGAATCTTCTTCAGCTCAAACTTGAACAAGCTCATCCGTTTTTGCCTCTTCCGTAAAGATTTTACGATAGCGCTCTTCTGAACCAAACACTTTCTTCTCAATATCGTCGATGACTACATTCTCGCGCTCCAATATGTGCAAAACTCTATCCAACGCGACATCTCGACGATAAACATGCAATCGCTCGTCTACCAATTCCACAGGTATACCGACTGCAGTAAGCGCTTTCTCGGCCTTCGCCGTCTGATCGACTTTAATCTGGTAGCGGACTTGTTCGAATTCAGCCATATTTTCTTGAATCAGATTCCCCTTTTTCAAGAACAAAATTGAAGATGTCACTCTATCAATCTCCGCCAAGTTATGAGAGGACAATAGAATTGTCGTCCCTTCATCGCGCAACGCAAGCAACAGTTCACGCACTCGTATGGCGCTCGTCGGGTCAAGTCCGTTCAGCGGCTCATCCAAAATCGCCAGTTTTGGCTTGTTCAGAACAGCCATCGCTAGCAACAGATGCTGCTTCATCCCAAGCGAATAATTCTTTACTTTTTTATTCAAATAACTCGTAATTCCAATCCGTTCCGCTGTTGCGAGCAGCTGCTTTTTTGGCAACCCCTGGACATCACAGATGAATTGCAAATGATCGTATCCAGTTAGATAATCGTACAGCACCGTATTGTCCTGCATGAACGAAATTTCCCGGAAAATATTCGGATCACGGTTGTTTTTTCCTAAAACAGTCACTTCGCCTTTATCCGCAGGCAGCAAGTTCGTAATAATATTGAGCAATGTCGACTTCCCCGATCCATTCGGTCCAACGAGTGCAATGATCTGCGGTTCCTCAATCTCAAACGTAATCCCCTTCAACACCTGTTCCTTACCATATGATTTGTACACGTCTTTCACTGATAAAATCATGACTTCAATTCCCCCTTTTTTTTGGATAACCAATTATATCCACTATACTATAAGTTATAGAAAATTAACAGAAAAATATAGTTAATTCAGATAAAAATCCACCTTAGTCACTTGCTCTAAGGTGGATTGCTTACTATGTGTCAACTCGTCTTCAACAAATCCTGTGCATGCATACAATCCATCAGACTTTTTACAGCCTCTTCACCCGCATGCATCCACCTGTTTTTGTCTTCAATCTTACCGTCTTTGTCAATCGGCGGCTGAAATTGATTGAATCCGCCGAGATTCAACAATGACGTTTCATCATTATCCAGACCGACATGAACAACATGCTTGATAATATAAGGCGTTTTGAATTTAATGTACGCTTCGTAATCGTCGAGCTCCCCTTGTGTTACGGAAAAGGGAATTCGGATGTAGATCGTTTCGCCGCCTTCCTGGCACAAAATATGATCGAAACATCCTTGATGATAGTCCCAATTTCCGCCCATATGATAACCGAGCTCCCGGATACAATCGCTCACCAGACCGAAAGACGCTGTCTGCCCTTCAAGCCCTGTCTGTAATTTCAACATACGTTCTCCTCCTTCTGCATGATTCGCTATATAGCATTCACAAAAGAAGAGAGGGACATACGTATGAATGGAAACCGATTTGCGACTTCAATGCTTACGCTGCAACATTCCTGCTTTTTACATGGAAACCGATAAAAGCAGCAAGAAGTACAGCCGTTCCTACCACAAACAAAGCGAGCATCCCATGTTGGAACCCAATGGCAGGGTTGAAAGCAATTGTTGCGATTTCTCCATTAAGTGCGCGGTGTATATCCACATACGTGAAGGGATTATAGGCGGACACCGGCAATATCGTCATCCCACCGAACAGGATGCCACCCGTCACAAGGATCGTGATACTCTGATTTCGTATGCCAAGCGCAAGCAGGAAGTAAAGGGAATACGTAAAGAATAATAGACCTGATCCCATCATCAGGACGTCTTTCAAATACTCGCCCAGCGGTATGAAATGAAACTGGTCATTCTCGGGAATAAGTGCATTGAACTCACTACCGTATGGATTTGGTTCTGCCCCTTCATAGACGAGTACAGGATATTCTAGACTGCCGATGCCGTTCCCAAATTCGCCGCTCATAATAATTGCACTCACGAGTAAGCCGACAAAGATGAGCGTAGCCGTCAAGCCGCTTACATATTTCGAAAGGAATAGCGCAGTTTTGCTTACTGGTTGGACAAAGTGTAACTGCAGCCCCTTCTTTTTCTTGCCGCTTTCACCAGAGATACTGTTGCCGAATAGGAAGCAGCCGATCAATATGAAAATCTGCATGAGGAAATTCGGCATCATTCCATAAAAGTACGTGAGACCCGTATCTCCATAACGTGCTGTAACTTGTTTCCAGTAATCCAGTGCCCTGCCTGTGAAATCTTCATAAATCGTCGGGACAAACAAGTTATAGCTAGTATTTTGTACGACAGGATCGATTCCATTTTTCAAAAACCAGCGTTTTTCTTCAAGTGCTGCCCGCAATGTAAATGATTTCACCCGTTGCCCTTCAATGGCCATGCTCCCATCTTCCGATGAATACAACTCGAAATCCGCGATATCCTCTTCCAAGATCGTCTTCCACTCTCTTTGTGTATAATCACTAATCCATTTTTCCTGATTGACAATGGACTGCGTGTATTTTTCAATTACAGCTGCCATTGCGTCCCCAGTCTCTGCATCACTGTTCTTTTCAGCAATTTGCAGCTCTGTTTCTGCATCTTCTATCCATATTTTATATTGTGCCAATACATTCTCCTGCTTTACGATATTTCCATTACGTATACGATCCGCTGCAGAAAAATGGAAATAGGAGAGAACAAGCAGCGAAAGCAACGTAATAAAAACAGCTGCCCACACAGACTTTTTCTTCATCATTTTCTTATTTTCAAATAGAAATTGTCTCATTCAGCTTACCCCCCGTTTCCGGCTTCCCCACATAGCGATGGCAAGAAGTACAGCCGCAACTCCGAACAGAACAATGAGTCCTGTTGGGAAATAATCAGCGTGGTTGATAATTGCCTCATTCACATTTACGTATGTAAATGGATTCCATAACAGATCCATGCCGTTGCGAATACTCATCCAGCCGCCTGCAAAAACCGCAAGTATAACAACACTGGAAATAATCGTCTGTCTGGCCATAAAGCCAACCAGCGTTAAGACCCCAATGGCAAACAATAGGACACCCACGCTATATATACATGCTTCGTTTATATAAGTGCCTGCATCTAAAAAGCTGCCGTTCGCAAGTGAAAGCGGATAGTCAAAAATAAGCTCTTTTGATTCGACGGTAAGCGCCGGAAGCAGATAGGATGCTGAAAATAAAACGGAAAGCCAAATAAGACCTGTCAGCAGTAATCCTGTAAATTTCACAAACACATACTTCCACTTAGGAATCGGGAAAGTGTACACCATTTGCATATTGCGATCTTCGAACTCCCGCGTAATAACCGTTCCAAGCAGAACAAGGAGGACAGTTAGTCCAAACGGGTTCAGGACCAACGAAACGATTTGTTTGATGAATAAAGGCGGTTGAACGGAGCGACCGATATCTTCTTTCGGCAAGCCCAATAACAGCAATTGTTCGTTCAGCCTGATCGTTTCATCCATATCGCCATTGCTGAATGAATAATTCCCCTTCACTTCCTTATAATCGATCGCGGTCAGGTAGACATCTATTTCCTGTTGCAGTTCATCCTCCCATGCGCCGTTTTCAATCGAGAGGATCAATCCATTCAACTGATTTTGCAAAGCAACTCCTACATCCAGTTTCTGTTCGAGTTCTTCAAGAGGAGTTTCCTGCAGCATTTGCCGGTCCGTTCTGTTTTGAGTTGCCACTTCTTGCATATAACCTGAAAACCATTCAATTTTTTCAGCTCTCACGACATCCTGCTGCATAACATTGCGGATGAACAGCGTGCCAATTAATAAAAGAGTACCTGCCAACAAAACAAAAACAGCCTTGTCCTTACCATCTTTTTGAATTCAAATAAAAGCAACTTCATACCATTCCAACCTCGAATAATTCTTCGTAACGCTTCTCCGATCCTGTAATTTCTTTCTGAAGATCTTTCACATATGCCCCGGATTGGTGAAGTAGGTCAAGAAGGGATTGGAAATCCTGTGAACCAAGAAGAACCTTGAACCCTTTATCCGTTTCCATAAAATCAAACGCTTTGGCTGTGAGCAGCGATGCAACAGAGGGCTTGTCCTGTACCGCAATGTGGTAATACACTTTCTCATAGCTATCCATATGCTCCTCAAGGAGTTTGCCGTCTTTTAAAAACAGAATCTGCTTCGTTACACGGTCGACTTCCGCCAGGTTATGGGAAGATAGGATAATGGTCGTCCCTTTATCTGCTAACTGACCAAGGATTTTCCTCATCAGAATCGCACTTGTCGGATCAAGCCCATTCAAGGGTTCATCGAGCAACAGCAACTTCGGTTCGTTTATTATGGCCATGGCGAGCAACAGATGCTGTTTCATGCCAAGCGAATAATCGCCAACCGTCTTTTTCGTATATCGTTCCATCCCGACATACTGCACAACTTCCTGAATCCTTTTCGAAGGAAGCTTATGTACATCACAAACGTATTTCAAATGATCATAGCCCGTGAGATAGTCGAACAGTACAGTATTGTCTTGAAGAAAAGAAACATCCTTGAACACTTTGTAATCCTTATTCGATTTTCCCACCAATTTAACGCTTCCCGAATCGGCAGGGCTGAGGTTGGTCAAGATATTTAGAAATGTCGTCTTTCCAACCCCATTCGGTCCAACCAAAGCCCAAATGCCAGGGGAATCGATCGTCAAAGTGATACCGTCCAAGACTCGGTGATTCTTAAAGCTTTTTGAGAGATTGTTAATGGCTAAAACAGCCATGAAAACACCTTCCTTCTATTGTATAGGAGTTATACCAAACATCCGATAAACACCTTCTAGTTAATACATCGTATGAATAGAGGATGATTCTCATATTAACCTGAAAAATTTTACATCTTTTTATTAAACCAAGTTCTCACTTGTGCTGATTAGTCAAAATGAAAAGCAACTAAAGTAAGAATTAAATAGAGCCGTCGTAACTTATCATCATTTCATGACCTTTTTTCCCAGTCGGCATTAGGTTTACCTCTATAATTGCACCCTCAAAAAGCAGCGCAACAGCAAAATTAGCTGTCCGCTGCTTTCCTCGCTTTGCTGTTCCGAATTACGCTTTGAACGTTCAGTTTGTCGCCAATACTTCTTTCTTTCTTTCCGCTCCAACCCCTGATCGCAAACGCAACACGACATATGCAACACCAACCAATAATACCGCCACACCCAGAAGCACCAAGCACCCATTCAACACCGACACACCCGGATTATTCAGTACCGTCGCCACTTCCCCATTGACAATCCGGCCGATATCCAAATAGGTAAACGGGGAAAACTGCGCATAATCACCCAGCTTGTCGCTTAGAAAATACCCAAATCCGCAAATTAATCCCACAAAGCTATATACAACGAACGCCCGTGGAATGAAAATCCCCAAAAGATGCACGAGGGCTATCAAAAACAGGAAAATGCAGACGGATAGCGCCACCCCACTCAGCATATATTCACCTAACGGCATGAAATCGAAGCCGCCTTCAAGCGCCCTCATCCCCGTGTATCCTTCAGCCTCCACTACCTTTGGGCTGTTGTAGTAAAAGATCGGATAATACCAGTCACCGAAGCGATTGAACAGTGTGCCGACGAGTAGGACAAACGCAAAGATGCCCACTAAACCGGAAATCCCCACCAATACCGTCGTCGTGACTTTCCCTAAGAAAACCGACCGCATCGCAACCGGCAGTGTCTGCAACGTTTGAATCGTAGGACGCTTCCCTTTCTCGCCTGCAAATCCTGCGCCAAACACAAACAGCAATAACAGCATTGGAATGAAATAAACAAAGTTGTCAAAGTAGAGATAAAGTGAAAACAATCCGTTGTTATCGACCTTTCGATTCCGTTCCGCATGCCGTTTTTTCCTTTCTTTGTCTCCCCAGCTTTCGTAAATCGTTGGAATCTCTACGCCTGAGATGATCGGTTGGATGTCATGCTTCATCAGCCATTCCTTCTCCGCCTTGCTTGCTTCCAGCATGACGTAGCTGCTTTCTCCAAGTATCCAGTTATGGTACTCGCTAGCAATTTCTCCGCTATTTCTTTTGTTTAAATAAAGCTGGTACTGGTAAAAAGCTTGCCAGTCCTCCTGTTCATACGCTCTTTTGCCCATTTCTTCATTAGCAAGCTCTTCTTTAGAAAAAGCCAACAACGCCTCGTAAAAGGCCAAATTCACGTCAATGTACTCATTATCTATTGATTCATCGCCGGACATTTCCGCCTCGGCTTTTTCCTCTTCAAGTGCTTTTAATTGACTTTCATATTCAGGCATCACAGTGTCTTTGAAAAACGTAATGGATCCGTCTATCCCCGCAATAGCCTCCTCCTCTTTCTTCTGTGAAATCTGACCAAGCAAAAAACAACCGATTACAGCAAATAGACCAAGAATAATAACGGATTGCCTCAAAGACCCCTGCCGCTTCAGCTTTCTCCATTCAAACAGTATGCTGTTCCTTACCGCTCGTACGTGACGGGTCCTCCCATCGTCAAAAGGTTTCTTAACGTCCGACACGCCAAACAAGCCTTTTTCCCCCTCAGGCAATGCGAAGGCCGCTGCTAGAATGAGCAAACTCCAAACAATCGTACTGACAGGAAAGAGCCAAAACGAGCCCGCCACCGTTTCAGAGACAATCTTTGAGATGTTTAATAAATGAAACGGATTCCAAAACCCTTGCAAACCTTCGATCATCAAAGTGAGCGAATATCCGACTGCTCCGACGAAACCTGTCATTACCAAAACTGAAAAAGAGCTTTTCATTTGCGAGCTAAGTAGCATGATGAAACTGAACACCAACGTCCCTGCGGCAAAAAACAGCACGAAGCTCCGAGCCAAATAAGCCGATGTTGAAATGAATGAGAACACCTCTTCAGATTGGACAAGCTGTGGATACTCAAAGCGCCAAGCTTGCTCTCCGAACAGATAAGGAATGAGCAAACCGATACAAGCGACCAAGAGAAGAAACACGAGCATGACGAAGAGCATCCCCGCATACTTCATTAAAATCCGCTGCCTTCTCGTGATTGGCTGCGTCTTCAATGTTAGCCAAGTCTGCTGCTCCTTTTCGGCTGTCAACGCATTGCCGAACAACAGCACAAGAAACAAAATTGCTCCGGCACTTAAGAGAAAATCCACACTCTGCTTCAGAACAAGCGCAGGCGCAAGCGGAAATTCGTCGTCCACATAAGGGAGGTCATGTTTAAGTAGCCACTCATTCTTTTGTATTGCCTTCTCCCTGTCCAGTCCATATAACGCGCTGAACCCGCCTTCCGCTTCCTCCAACGACGCCACGGTCTTCAAAAAGTCCTGTTCAACGGCAGGAATTTTGTTCCATTCCTTGTTATAGATTGCACCTTTCCAATGAAAAAAGATTGTCCCAAATTCATTGACATGCACTTGCTGCTTTATCATCGCTTCGTTTAGGTTACCTTTTAACTCGACATCCTTATAGAAACGATAAAGCCCATCTGCCTCCTCAGAATATGGTCGGATCACCTCCGAATACCTTTCTTTCATGGTCTCCTTTTTAGAGAAGTTCTGATTAAAGATAAAACCTACCCCTAACAGGACAACGACCAGCAACCACATCAGCTTCTTCTGCCGAAAGATTTTCTTTAGTTCAAATTTCAATAAAGCCATATAGCCACCTCCCCTGAAACTTACTCCGTTGATGTAACCTATCCTACCTTGAAAAATCTTTTCTCCAAACTTAACCCGATATAAATCATAGCCAAATCAAGAACTTTGTTACCTGTTAGCAAATAGGATATTCCAGTTTAAACAAAAGTAAGTTAAAATCGCTCAGCTTGTTATAAAAAGAGAAAAGAGAGCTGGGAAAAAGCTCTCTCTTTATTTATTAGTATTCATCTTCTATATTGATTGAAAAAGGTGCCGGGTATGGAGGACCGTCGTAAAGCGTACCTGTGTAGATTGCTCTATAGATTTCATCTTTTGCATGGTAGATATAACTTACCAATCTCAAGTAACCTGCATACCCGCCGCTGCTATAGAAGTAATGTACAGGTGGCACATATTCCAAATCAATAGTTTCGGTGACTTGTTTGCTTTTTTGTTGCAATTCGTTTACCGTTTCTACCTCACTAGCCGAAACAAACTGACCCTGAACACCGACAGTTACTGAAAACACTGCAATGAGACTCAAAATGAACATGAACGCTTTTCTTTTCATTTTTACACTCCTTGTAGTATATTTAAGAATATCGGCCGACAATTCTCATAATATAATCATTCCATATTCCACCATACTTGTCCATAACTATTTTTTGCACAAATCAAACAACTAAACTATTGATTAATGAGTGTTTTCAGCAATGAGTTGCGCAATTTTGAGCTAATAACAGTCGAAAACTCAAATTAGTGGTACAAACCATCAATTAAGCAAAAAATAAATTGCTAATCCTTCATCATTTTATCCAACCGTATCGGACAAATAAGTATCTATTAATCATAATTTGCATAAGCTATAAGCCCAATATAAGGATTAAATTAGCAAAAATAAGAAAAGAACGCTTATACAGAACCATCAATTTCCTCTGACATTCCCGGTAACTTTTCTTCATCATCAGTATTTTCTTTAATACCAATTTGACTTGATAAGATGAATACAATTACTAGTATTCCAATAAACCATTTCTTCATCACTTCGCCCCCTCTCACTCAACTATCTGCCGGTAATACTCAACTGCTTTTTTGTACTTGCGCTTAGATACATAGAATTCCGCCAATCTCTTAGAGTAGTGCTTCGTCTGATTTTTATCCATCTTCTTCCGAAAATAGCGAACTGCCGTTAGAAGAGATGATTCAATTTGTTCATCATTTTCTTCAAGTAAAGCCCGGTGGACATCAAAATGTGTTTTGAATCGTTGGCGTATCGGCACCCTCAATTGTGGGAGGATACATGCTCCTCCTTCAAGCCAATGACGAACCTTTTCCCCATCTCCGAATTTTGCATATTCTCTTAGAAGAGAGAGTATGGTATAAACTTGATCCTCTGGCTGTTCATTGTACTCAACTGCCTGTTGAAAGTACGATATAGCCAAGTCCGACTGGCCCATAACAGAATATACAGTTCCTAAATTTTGATAAATCATGCCTAAGAAAGATTGCAAATCAAATTGACGGCATACTTTTTCTGCTTGGTGAAACGTTTCAATCGCCCGGTCCATTTGTCCAATCTGTTTATACGCAACTCCACAAACAAGATGACATTCCAATACTCTTCGGCTCGCCATGATTGACTGAAAATAAGTCAATGCATCCTTTGCTTTTTCTAACGCCTCAAATTTTTGTCCATCCGCCATAAATGCAATCGACTGAACATAAGAAAAATCAGCTCGTTCATAATGGGAGAGCGGAAGAAGCTCCGCCAATTCTACGCCTTCCGAAAAACAGTCCAGACACACTTTCAACTCACCGACTCCATAACTAGCAATTCCTTTAATTTGTTGAACGCGGAACGCTTGAATTGGCGTTAAATTAAAATCAGTTTCAGTGAACTTGGCTAACGCTTGTAGTATATTTTCTTCTTTCTTATGCAGGACAGATTGCGCCCTTAAGAGCATCAATTCCAAGTCAATTCGTATCGCCGCTTCAATGGGCATTTTATGCAACAACACATTTAACTCTTCCATTAGTTGGGCCGCGCCTTCTTGATCCCGTGCATTAATGACTGATTCAAGTTGTTCTTGCAACTGATCCATTTCTACATTTTCACTTTCATCTGCTATCAGCACACCGAGCCTATCCGATAGCTTCTGTAACAGTTCTTTGCTTGGCTCGGTTTTCCCGCTTTCAATTCTACTCAAGTGAGAAATGGAACATATGTCTTTCGCCAATGTTTCTTGTTTCATATCATTCCGAAGTCGCTCTGTTTTAATAATCATTCCGATTGCCATCTGAATCACCTACCAGATACATTTGTTTCCATTCTAACACTTAAACCGCTTAATTTCATGATATTTCTAATAATTGTAAGTCTTATATATAAAAATGACTTCGGAACATTACCGAAGTCATTTTACATAGCAGACTAAAAACATCGCTTCTTTAAACAGCCCATTACATGCAGCTCATTTCAAAAGCGGCTGTCCGCCTCTTTTCCTATATCGCGGCACACAACCACCAACACTTTCACCGTACATTCACCTCATAAAAACTCTTATACATTTCTTCCAAGTTCCGTTTACTACGATTCACTGATTGAATGAGTACTCCATTCTTTATCAACCATTCAAGATATTTCTCCAACTCATATGCCGGATCCGTAAATATGCGATTATCCAGTATACGATAGGGCAACTGACTGTCCGTCATCAACATTTCAAGTGAATTTTCATTTGGCACCCTAACTTCAATTTGAAACGGATCATTCCCGTCAAGCAGCATATCATTTTTAACCAACTCGCCATCTTTGATGAACCAGATCGTGCTCGTCAAATCTTCCAATATATCAAGGTTATGTGTGGAAATGAGTAGGCTAATCCCCTTGGCATGTAATGCGCGGATCAATTCCTTCAGTTCAATTACACTTGTCGGATCTAACCCATTAAAAGGTTCATCCATCAAGATGATGAGCGGTTTTGTCAGGATACTTAACGCAATCAGCAGATGCTGTCGCATGCCGTATGAGTAGGACTTAACTGGATCATTGACATACGTCCGGATTCCTATCAATTGTATAACTTCATCGATTTCCTTCTTGTCCAGATTATAAATGTTCGCGACAAATGCCAAATGATCGTATCCCGTCAGTTGCATATAGAGGTAGTTATCACTCGGTAGGAATGTGACATACCTGAAGAATTCAGGATTCTGGTTAGAAATGTCTTGAATCCGCACTGAGCCGCTTTCCACATCTTCCAATGCTAAAATAGAACGCATCAAAGTGGATTTCCCCGCCCCATTCGGCCCCACAAGACCGATGATATCGCCTTCATTCATTTCAAACGTAATTTCTTTCAGGATACTTCGTTTACCATAGTTCTTCGTAAGCTGATCGACTTTTAGAATCGACATATTACGCCTTCCTCCTTCCTGATAGTAAGCCGATGATGAACAACAGGATTCCACTGACAAATAGAATGATACTTCCATTGATGAAGTTCACAGCAGCTGAATTCGCGACAATCGATTTCCAACCATCCACGACATTCCATGTATCAAAATACGTGAAAGGATTCAAAAAAATATATCTTGCCGACACATACTGACTAGCCAAGAAATAGCCAGCAAATACCAGCAGCAACGTGATGATAATCGTCACATAATGATTCTTCACCCATCTGCCCACCAAGCTAAACAAACTGTTCAAGAAGAAGATTTGGGCTATAATCAGCATGCCGCTCTTCAAGATAAGGATGAGCAAACTTTCAAAATAGAAATTGACATTATCTCCATAAGAATAAAATACGCCATCGTCGGCACTTTCATTAGAAGTAGTATCAGGCGACAATTCTAAGGTGAAAGCATCCTCATAACTCCCCGTCGCATATACTAAAATCGGATATTGCGATTCACCTATACCACCTATAAGTGAACTGAGTAGGAATACAATGCCCCCACATAGAACAAGCAATCCGTAAGCAATCATTAGATTGTAAGCCCACTTGCTTACGTAGATTGAGCGGAAAGGAATCGTTTTGGTTTTCAGGAAATTGATGGACGGATTCAGCTGTCGCTCATCGGACAAGCTTGTCCATAATAAAAGGATGAAAACGCCCATTACAAACAACATCATATTCCAATTCAAGTATTTGTAGACAGAAAACAGACCACTATTTCCATACTTCGTATTCCGCTCTTGATTCGCTTTGAGTAATGTGTAATGAACGTCATCAAGAGCCATGCTTGGATTCTGAAAATGTGAAATCCACAGATGCCCAATAGGCCATGGCGTAATTTGCTCTTCCGCCAGAATACGTTGTTGCTCTTCAGAAGCCATTACCGTGACATCCCATAGATTACGATCTAATTCTTTATAAGATCCTTCCATTTGTATTGTATTCATTGTTTCCCGAAACTTTTCAGGAAAGTTCTTTTCTCCAATTTCGTTCTTTAAATCATCTAACAAGTGATAGGAGAAATCCATATCTTCAATCATAATTTTATATGGATTTTCGACGGAAACGAACTCCGTCTCTTCACCGGATTCCTCGTGATCAGCACGCAGCATTTCAATTTCCATATCAAACTCTTCTTCAAGCACTTTCCAATGCATTTGTTGTTCAACGAAGATTTTTTGCTGTTCTTCGATTACTAGCAAATATGTTTTGGGGAGATTTTGATATTGTTGATTAACAAAGATGTACGTCCCACCGATAATTCCAACTAACAGAATCAGCGAAAAGAGCACATGACCTTTGCGCTTCTTTTTTAGATGTTCAAATTGAATCAGCTTCCATCTGCTTTTTGGCTCATACTGTTTTCGGGTAGAATTGAGCGCAAGGGTTTTAATGGACAATCCTTTCGATTTAAAAACCGGATAGGAAGCGATTAAAAAAATAATAAGCAGAACAGACATACCAACCAAATAGGACACAAAACGATGCATAGGCAGTAGATGCATTTCGTATGAAACAATTAAATGGATTGGATTAACGATGTAAAAACCGAATTGAACTGAGATAATATAAGCCATTATGAGAGGCAAAGCAATTATGGTTAGCAACATACCCATACTAAATCGTTGTTTGAATAAACAAATTGCCGATACGAGCAGCAATGAAACAAAAATTCCCCAGCCTATCGGAATATAGAGAAGCCATTTCCATACAGGTACCATCAATGTATCTGCACCCACTACAACTTCAATTGGATAGTGGATTGTATTCAAATTTCCAGTGACCAAAGGAGGTAGAAATGATAAGAAGCTTGCCAGAATTATGTATCCGACTACGATTAGTAAAAATGGTATCAAATAGCCGTAATAGATAGCAGGATTCGATAACGATTTCACTTTTAAAAAATCAAATATTCGATTCTGTTCATCCGATTTATATTTATAGATGAAAATAAGTAAAAATAGAAACGCGGTAATTGGGCTGAATAATAATTGAAGTAATTTCTTAGTAAACAAAGCAGTGTTATAAGGAGTCTCTTGTTCAGTGTAGGATAAATTATACTTCTTTAAGATTTCGGCTTTCCGTTGTTCGATATGCAAAACATCTTTATTTTGATAAGGAATGGAAATATAACTTTCATACACTCTGTATTCTTTAATATAATCTAGATTTTCGGATGAAATATCTAAATCTCCATCATTTAACTTACTTTCTATTGTTTTTAAATATTCTTCTTGGATTAATAAACTATCTAATCCACGTTCCGCCTCTTCTGATAAACCAATATTCCTCTTCTTGTTTAAAGCTCTTCCAATTAAAAAATCAATATTCTCTAACCGTTTTTCAAAAGTAGCCTGTAACTCTTTTTTAGTTGCCCCTGATTGTGTAGTGTTGATTCCGTAAAGTAATAGTATAAAAACAATCAATACAAGCGATACCCACAAGACGTATTTGCTTTTGATAATCCCTTTAACCATAAAGGCATTTATTTTTTTCATCAACTCACACCCCCATATCATTGAACATTATTCAGTGATTCCTCTTCGTATTTTACAAACCTTACCTACTCTGATTCAATATTACTTTTTATAAATGTTCATTTTCCGATTGCCAATATAAAAAATCCCCTTTAAGCAGTAGTATAAACATTAGTGCATTTACACAATATCAACTTAAAGGGGTACATTAAAAAATGTTCTGTACGACTTTTCTATATATTAATTATCTTCCAGCAGAAATGGATCTACGTAAGGAGCAGCATCGAGCCAACCATTAAATATCGAGTATCCATTCGTAGGATGAAAACCTCTATTGTACAGATACCCAGAGTACGTTTTTCCGTTTCGGACTTCTGTAACCCAAATAGCTGATGTATATGTTGGAGCTTTAAGTTGTTCCACAAATATCCTATCTGCCATGGGAGTAATTTGCGCGTTAACGTTATCAGAAGCTTGGACACTTGAGAATGGTGCTGATAATCCTAAACATAAAGCGGCGATTAAACTTAAAGATAATACTTTAATCTTCTTCATAAATTTATTCCTCCATCTCTATTTTTTAGTATAAAAAAGAAACTCTTACGAAGAATATCGGCCGATAGTTCTTACAATTCAATCATTCCATATTCCACCAATATTGTCCATAACTATTTATTGCGCAAATGAGCTGTGAAAAGTAGCGTTTTTAGAGCATTTTCAGACGGCATTTGCGCAAATGACAGGGATTTCACAATTCATTTGCATATTCTTCTGAAATTCCTGGCAGTTCTTCGTCTTCTCCACTCACTTGGAAAGCAGCCGCACTTCCAAATACAATAAGAAATCCAAACATCCATCTCTTCATCTCAGCCACCCTTTCAGCCAACTATCATTTTATAAAAATCCACCGCTTTTTTATATTTGCCATTTCCAGCATAGAGGTCTGCAAGTTTTTTTGCGTAATTCATCCATTGTTTATGGCTGCCTCTCTTTTGATGAGAGTTCTTTACTCACGAAGGAATTATAGCGATTTTTTATAAATGAAAAGCAGCCTCCCATTACAATAGGAAGCTGCATTTCATTTATATACATATATAATAGAAGCTTTTACACATTCACCATCTCTAAAAACTGTTTCGTCCGCTCGTTTGTTGAGTGGTTGAAGAATGTATCAGGGTCTGCGTCTTCGATGATGCGCCCTTCATCGAGCATGATAATCCGGTCTGCCACTTCTTTGGCGAATTTCATCTCATGTGTGACGACGACCATTGTCATCCCTTCATCGGCTAGTTCTTTCATGACTTGAAGCACTTCGCCGACAAGCTCCGGATCGAGCGCTGATGTCGGCTCGTCGAATAGCAAGGCTTTCGGTTCCATCGCAAGAGCTCGCGCGATGGCGACACGCTGTTTTTGTCCGCCTGATAATTTACTTGGGTAGACGTCCGCTTTATCGGAAAGCCCGACTTTCTCCAGTAAATCCAGCGCTAACTGCTTCGCTTTCGCTTTGTTTTCATTCTTCACGATCAACGGTGCTTCCATAATATTCTCAAGCACCGATTTATGCGGAAACAGGTTGAAATGCTGAAAAACCATCCCGACTTCCGCACGTACTTTCGATAGATCGTCTTTCTTTCTATCAATCGGACGGCCATCTATTGTGATCGTCCCCGTTTCCGCCACTTCCAAGAAATTCAGGCAGCGGAGCAACGTACTTTTCCCTGATCCACTGACGCCGACAAGAACGACGACTTCACCCGGATGGATGTCGAGGTCGATTCCTTTCAGCACTTCCAATTTATCATAAGACTTATGAAGATCTATCGTTTTAATCATCTGTATTCCTCCTCATTACGATCCATCCACATTCAGTTTGTTTTCATACAGCTTCAATAGCCAAGTGAAAATGAGAACGAGGACGAGGTAATACATACCAACAACGAGGAACGTCTCAAACTGCATGAAGTTTGAAGCCGCTGCACGGTTCGCCCGCCCGAACAGTTCGGAAACCCCGATCAGATACACTAAAGAAGAGTCTTTCAGCGTGATGATGAACTGGTTGCCGAGTGGCGGAATCGCACGGCGTAATGCTTGCGGGAATACAATTCTGCGCATCGTTTGTGTGCGGTTCATGCCCAGAGCGAGACTCGCTTCCCGCTGCCCCCGGTCGATGCCTTGGATCGCTCCTCTGAATATCTCCGCAATATAGGCTCCATTATGAATGCCTAATGCAATCGCGCCTGCCCAGAAGTTAGACAGGACAACAATTGACGTGATTCCAAAGTATAAAAACATGATTTGTACGATTAGTGGTGTACCGCGGATAATCGTAATATATAAATTGGCGATCGTCTGCAGGATCTTAGATCTTGAAATCTTCATCAAAGCGAAGATGATCCCGAAAACGGTTCCCAACACGACAGCAATTGCCGTAATTTCAAGTGTGATCAGTACAGCTTTCAAGAATCCTTCATACGTACTCATGAACACATCGTATAATCTTATGAATATTTCAGGCAATGGCCACTCCCTCTTCCCATTCCAAAATCAGTTATTATTCCAGTAGCTCTGCATCTTCCAGATCGATATCCAACAGATTGCGGTCGAACCACTTCATTGAAATTTCCTCATATGTGCCGTCATCGATAATTTCCTGGAGCGCTTTGTCAATCGCGTCACGAAGCTCTTCATTATCCTTGTGCACCGCAATCGATGGCTGCTCGACCCAAAGCGGGTTTCCTACTTCTTTAATCTCAAATCCATTATCGATCGCTTCAAAACCAACGATGTCTGCTGTAATAACTGCATCCAGACGGTTCTCGATCGTCAAATCCTGCAATGCGACAACATCACTAGCGTAATACTGAATGTCATCAGATAGCGTTTTTGCAGGTTCTTCATACGTAGATTGGGATACGACACCGATCTTTTTGCCTTTCAGGTCTTCAGGAGACTTGATCTCGTCGTTGCCTTTAGCAACCCAGATCATCCCGCCCGAATAATAATACGGTTCCGTAAATGCTGCTTGTTCCGCACGTTTTTTCGTATACGCCATTGAACCGATGATTGCATCGTATTTATTGGCAACGAGTCCTTGCAGAATTGTTTCAAACGGGTTCGTCACTGGATTAGGTTCTAGTCCCATCTTCTCAGCGATGGCCGCTCCGATTTCCATATCAAAACCTGTCAGTTCACCGTCTTCTTCAAAGTTGAACGGCTTATAAACACCACTTGCCGCGTACGTCAATTTTCCTTTTTTCACGAGACCGAATTCATTGTCTGCGCTTTTAGAAGACTTTTTGTCGCCTCCACATGCTGCAAGTACAAGCATTGTTGCCATCATGACAAATAATAGCGATTTCCAATTTCTCATTTATAATTTCTCCCTTTTTTAAGCCGTAAAACCCTCCGGCCTTTTTTGCTTGCTCTCTAACCCATTTCCCTGCTTTTCTGCCATTAAACATATTTTTAATAGATTCTAATTTTTGTTTGCAATAAGAAAACTCGGGAATAGGGTGATAGCTAGAGTAATCGTGGCTCTTATATTAGTTAATTTTATTAAATAAGAGGTGAATAGAATCCTATGAATAAAGTTCAAGACAAAGAACAGATTTCCCGCGCAATTCTTCATACGTTGAAAGAAGGGCAAAAAGATACGTTCAAAAAAATCATGGATGAATTGAGTCCCTATGATCTTTCTACGCATTACCGGACATTGCCGCGCAAACGGAGGACATTGTTCCTGGAATGGCTGAATATGGATGAAATTGCCACCCTTCTAAGGTATTTAACAAAAAATGAACAGTTACGTCTGTTGAAGAAGATTGGTCCGATGCGATCTACAGAATTGCTTGACCGTATGAAGAGTGATGATTTAGCACTATTATTGACGGACTTGCCTGAGAAGGAAGTGGAGAAACTCATTGCAGAAATGCGTGCTGAAGGGAAAAGGGATATTCGTCTGAAGATGAAATACCCAAAGAAAAGTGCAGGACGCGCAATGATCAGCCAATATGTTTGGGTGCACGAGTCGTATAACGTCCAAAAAGCGATTGACAAATTGAAGCATTTTAAAGAGTACGCGGATTACTTGAATTATGTATACATTATCGATGATCAGAAAAGGCTTGTCGGGGTCGCGTCCTATCGCGATTTATTATTATGTGATCAGAGCAGTCCGATCACTTCCGTCATGGCAACGGATTTGTACAAAGTACGTGAAACGACGAAACAGAGTGATGTTGCGAAAATGATTGGCACGCATGACTTCCTTTCCGTTCCAGTCGTCAATGATGAAGATATCCTCGTTGGTATCATTACTGCCGATGATGTCCTCGACATTGTCATACGGGAAGCGAACGAAGATATTGAAATGCTCTTCGCTTCGGGTAAAGAGATCGACTTCCATACAAAACCGATTGTCGCCACTTATAGACGATTGCCTTGGCTCATTCTGTTGTTGTTCATCGGGCTCGTTTCAGGCAGCATCATTTCCAAATTCGAAGCGACATTAGAAGCAGTCGTCGCTCTCGCTTTTTTCATGCCGATGATTGCTGGAATGACCGGTAATACAGGTACACAGTCACTTGCTGTTGTCGTCCGTGGCCTAGTAACAGAGGAATTATCGCTTAAGAAGTCGATCCAACTCATTTTCCGGGAATTGCTTGTCGGAATCATGCTCGGTATCGTCTGTGGCGCGGTTATATCTGTCATTGCCTATGTATGGCAAGGCAGTTTCGTACTGGGACTCGTCGTTGGCGTATCTCTCATTGCGACACTCATTATCGGTACGTTTGCCGGTACGATTATTCCTTTGATCCTTCATAAGTTCAAAGTGGATCCTGCTGTTGCTTCCGGACCACTCATTACGACGATCAATGACATTTTATCGCTGCTCATTTATTTTGGTATCGCAACGATGTTCATCGACAAGATGTAGAAATGAAAAAAGATGACAGACGTTCTCCCATTTCCGATATATGGAAAGAAGAAAGTGTCTGTCATCTTTATTGTTCATTCAAATACGTTGCTTTTCACTTCGCACAAGCATTGACCCGTGTTGTTGCAAGTTCACGTGCCAAGAAAGAGCCTTTTCTAATACGTGTGGCGTGTGGCCGCCGCGTTCTAATGCTTCATAATAATAGGCCCATAACTGTTCACGATACATGGGGTGTGCACAGTTTGCGATGATGAGACCTACCCGCTGCCTTGGTGCAAGTCCACGTAAATCCGCATAACCGTATTCTGTCACCAGGACATCGACATCATGTTCCGTATGATCGACGTGTGAAACGAACGGGACGACACTCGAAATGTCGCCGCCTTTCCCGACTGATTTCGTCACGAATATGGAAAGCCGCGCATTACGGGCAAAATCACCGGAACCGCCAATCCCGTTCATCATTTTCGTTCCTGTCACATGTGTGGAATTGACGTTGCCATAAATATCGAATTCCAAAGCCGTGTTGATGGAAATGAGACCAAGTCTCCGAATGATTTCAGGATAGTTTGAAATTTCCTGTGGACGCATGATTAATTTATCACGATAGGCATCAAGATTATTAAATACCTTCTCCATCTTCTCTTTCGATAACGTGATGGACGCACTCGACGCAAAGCGCACTTTTCCTGCATCTATCAAATCAAAAACAGCGTCCTGCAACACTTCCGAATACACTTCAAGATCTTCAAATTCCGAATCCAGCAATCCATGTAATACAGCATTCGCTTGAGAACCGATACCGGACTGTAGCGGAGCGAGACGGTTCGTCAATCGGCCCGCTTTCACTTCAGAGCGCAAAAAAGCAATCAGATTAGCTGCCATGACTTCTGTTTCGTGATCTGGTGGAGTAATGGTCGATTCAGAATCCATCTGATGCGTCAAGACGATTCCTTTCACTTTTTCAAGATCAAGAGGAATGCCGACGGATCCGATCCTGTCATCCGTCTTCGTCAAAGGAATGGGAATACGCTCTCCTTGGAATGCAGGATAATACAGGTCATGGATGCCTTCCCATTTCGCTGTATGAGCGGTATTAATTTCGATGATGATCGATTTTGCATGCTTGGCGAAAGACAAGGAGTTCCCTACGGAAGTTGACGGGATAAGCATACCGTCTTCTGTTATCGCCACCGCTTCCAGGATTGCATAATCGATTGGTTCGATTACACCACTGCGGATCCATTCCGGTGTCTGGGATAGATGATGATCGTCAAATAGCAAGGCGCCTTCATTGATGGCTTTGCGCATTGTCTTATCCGCTTGGAATGGTACACGTTTTTTGACGATGCCTGCTTCCGCGAAAAGTCTGTCCGTATCCGAGCCGAGTGAGGCGCCCGTATATACGTTCACTTTAAATTGTTCGTTTTCTGCCCGCTTCACCAGTGCCAGTGGAACTGCTTTTGCATCTCCAGCCCTTGTGAATCCACTAAGTCCCAATGTCATACCCTCTTTGATCCATGAAGCCGCTTCTTCAGGCGAAACGATCAAGTTCCGCAGTTCTTCAATTCTGATACGTTCCATATGAGCATCCATTGACAACTACCTCTTTTCATAACTGTTAATGTGTTTCATGACATGCATTATCGGTTAAGGAGATAAAAGTTGCTTAGATGAATTCCAATAATCAGAAAGGTTGGCATCCGCACCAATTGCGGTTTACACGACGATTGAAGTTCACCGATTAAAGGTTCTCCTCTTACATGAAGAAGGCGCAAACAACATTCACTCTATACAGCAATACCCCGTCTAAGCCCGAAAATGCTAAAGGCCGGCATCCGGAGTGTCACTTATGTCCGGTCGCTATCCTAATTACCTTCATTATACAATAAATTTACTGGCTGGTCTTTCGCATTCGTGAAGTTTTCATGTACATTAACCACTTTTTGAATTATAATGAAAGGCAACTGTAAACGAAAGATTATGACTACACAGAAATTCAGAAAACAGGGGGCAATACTATGCATATTCGAGATTTAATAGTGGAAAGATTGGCAGTCGCTACAGTGAAAGCGGACGCCACTGCAAAAGAGACACTTGCGAAGTTGAACGAAGCAGGCTTTCGCTCTATTCCTGCAGTCGATGAACACGACGCGTATAAAGGAATGATCTACAAAGTAGACTTACTATCGTACTTGTATGAAGAAAAAGGCGATGAAAATGCTTCTATTACAGATCTTTTAAAACACGAAGATACGTATTTGCAGGAAGATGCTTCATTCATGAACGCTTTGTTGCATATTAAAGCATTGCCATTCATTAGCGTTATTAAAGATGACAAGTTGTTAGGGATTGTCACACATAACAAGATTGAAAGTGTACTTGAGGATGCATTCGGACTAAAGACAGGCGGTATCAATATTACACTAGCTTCGACTGAAGCACGTGGAATGATCCGGAAATTGACGACGACATTGAAAGACGAAAATATCGAAGGAATGCTAACGCTTGATAACGGATCTGCCCTCGCTAGACGAGTTGTCATTACATTAGAGAACGGTAAATCTGAAGATGAGCTGAACAAATTGCGTGAAAGATTGGAGAAGAACGGTTTCCGTATTCTTCAAATGCAACGTATGGAACCAAAATGAGAAGAAGGCTGCTCCCACTATCGGGTGCAGCCTTCTTTATAATTCTTTAAACTAATTCACTCTGTGGTTTTGGCACCATTCTCAACAAGATGCCACCGATGATAAACAGGATAACAAGACTGAAAACGCCGTATGCCGAGCTGCCTGTCATTTGTGCAGTAACACCGACTAGCAATGGCCCCATCACAGCTGCAAACTTGCCGAATATGTTATAGAATCCGAAAAACTCATTGGATTTTTCTTTCGGCACCAGTTGCGCAAAGTACGAGCGGCTCAATGCTTGAATTCCGCCTTGCGAAGTGGCAACAAGCATAGCAAGAATCCAGAAGTCTAGCGTCGTCGAAAGGAAAAACGCATAAATACATATGATGATGTACACACATATCCCTACATACAACATCGTTTTCACTGAGAACTTATGTGCAAGTTTACCGTAAATAATGGCAAAAGGCGCAGCAACTATTTGCGTAACTAATAAGATGATCAGCAAGTCCGTAGCACCAATACCCAAATCCGAACCGTAAGCGGTCGACATGCTTATAATCGTACCGACACCGTCAATGTAGAAGAAATATGCCAATAGGAAAATGAACACAGTTCGATACTTCTTTATTTCTTTGAACGTATTGCCGAGACGTCTGAAGCTCCCTGCCAGCAACTTTGGTTCACGTTCAATGGAGTGAATCTGTATGACATTTTTCAACATCGGTATCGTAAAGGCAAACCACCAGATTCCTGTAATGACAAATGCTAGTTTAGTAGCAATCGCCATTTCAATCGGTATGATACCCTTTTCTGCCAATAGAATAATTGCAATACTGATGATGAAAGGAATTGCCCCTCCAATATACCCAAGTCCAAAACCTCTGGACGATACTTCATCCATTTTTTCTTCAGGGGTCACGTCAACAAGGAACGCATCGTAAAATATATTTGCACCATGAAAACCGACTGCCGTAATTGCATAAATGATTAACAGCGGCAACCACGAACCGTCTGGAACAAACGCCAGTGATACAGTCGATACGGATCCAATAAGGAAAAATGCGAAAAAGAATTTCTTTTTCAATCCTTTATAATCAGCGATTGTTCCCAGAATCGGCCCAAGCATAGCCAAAATGAATGTCGCGATCGCTACGGTATACCCCAGATAAGCCGTAGAATCATTCATTTCAATGCCAGCGTCCGTTGCAACAGATTTAAAGAATAACGGAAAAACAGCAGTTGTGATGACAATGGAATAAGCGGAATTCGCCCAATCATATAGCACCCAACTATTTTCTGTTTTTGTATACTTTCCATTTTTCATTTACACACCCCTTTCTTCTATTATTAAGTGTACAATTATTATGAGAAATATAGTAGTTTAAATTGTACATTTTTCAAAATATATAGATACGATAGGTCAAAAGTGATATAATAGTAGCATTATCGAGTACAATTTGGTCTGTTTATAGATAAAAACACCTTCTTTGCTATTTTGTATTTTCAGAAAGGATCGTATATATGGTTTTTTTAAAATCCAACACGTCCACTCTCCTAGCATTATTAGATAATACATTTTGCCTATCTATTACTGACGCTGATGGGTTATTAGTTTATGTTAATCAGAATTTCTGTGACTTATCGGGTTATTCTGAAGAGGAATTGATTGGGCATACATATGAAATTACCAATCCGCGTTATAGGGATATAAACTTCACGAAAGAAATGAAAGCGTATTTCAAAACGAATACCGTCTGGCATGAAAAAATTAGCGCTATAAATAAAAGTGGTAATAAGTATTGGGTAAACGCGACTGTTATCCCTTTAAAAGATGGCAATAATAAAATCATTCAGTTTCTATCTGTAGATGTGGATATTACCGGTCGTGAATTAATTGACGAAAAATATAATAAAACGTTGCATAACTTAAAGAATATTGAAAACGCTCTCGACTATTCCTCTGTTGTAGCAATTACCGATCCAAATGGCGTCATTACTTATGTAAATGAGAAATTCTGTACACTATCACAGTACTCAAGCGAAGAACTTATCGGCAAAACTCACCGTGTTATCAATTCAAATTATCATCCTAAACGTTTTTTTGCTGACATGTGGAAAACTATCCGATCAGGGGAAATTTGGCAAGGCGATGTTTGTAATAAAGCGAAGGATGGCTCGATTTATTGGGTAAGTACGACAATTGTTCCTTTCTTCGACGCGAACGGCAAACCAAAACATTACATAGCTATCCGGCATGATATTACAGATCGGAAAAGCGCCGAGAAATCACTTGAATTGGCACTTCAAAATGACTTTACGACGACTGTAAAGAATTTACAAAACGCGATTTTTAAATATAGGTGTAACGATGATGGATTTATAGAATTCACGCTGTTTGAAGGGCAGATTAAAGAGCAGTTGGGCTTATCTGCGCAACGATTGAACGAACGTGAGTTTAAAGATGTTTTTACTCCTGAAGAACTTCAGATGTTCAATAGTCAGCTACTAGCAGGGTTATCGGGGGAAAAAGTGCAATTTGAACTTACCTATCAAAATATAACTTTACTTGTTCACCTATCCCCTATTATTAACGAGGGCAAAGTCATAGAGGTTGTTGGTACAGCGATTGATATTACAGAACGCATTGAAGCGGAGCGTGTCATCGAACATATGGCATACTTTGACTATTTGACGGGCTTGCCGAATCGGCGCAACTTGCAAGAGTTCATAAAACGATTAATCTCCGAGGGAAGCGAACCTTTTTCTGTCTTCTTCTTAGATCTCGATCGATTTAAAAATGTCAATGATTCGCTAGGTCACCAAGTTGGTGATCAACTTCTTGTAGCCGTTGGGGCTCGGTTAAGAAGTTACACGACAGAAGACGATTTTATTGCGCGCTTAAGCGGTGACGAATTCATACTCGTTATACGTTCGTCTGATGTGGACCGGCTGACTGCAATTGCTACAACACTAGTATATGAATTATCCCAACCTTATAAAATTGGCATCCATGAAGTGTTCATTACACCAAGTATCGGCATTTGTCTTTATCCGGAAGACGGAAATGACTATAATACTTTGATGAGAAACGCTGATTCAGCGATGTATACGACTAAGGAAGAAGGTAAAAGCAGTTTTCGCTTTTTCACTTCACATTTGCAAAGGGAAATGGTGGAGAAAAGTTTTTTAGAGATGGAAATTCGGCATGGCCTCGATAAAGGGCAATTTTCACTTCATTATCAACCACAGTATGATTTGGAGACTGGTTTGATTAATGGACTTGAAGCGTTGTTACGATGGGAGCATCCTGAGCGCGGATTTGTGCCACCGAACAACTTTATACCGATTGCTGAAGAAAATGGTTTCATCCTTCCGCTTGGCGCGTGGGTGCTTGAACAGGCATGCAAACAAGCAAAAGGGTGGCAGGAAAAGGGCTTCAGACCACTTCGTATAAGCGTCAATGTATCAATGCGACAGTTCGTCCAACCGACGTTCGTTGAGGATGTGAAGCGAATATTGCAGGAAACCGATCTCGACCCAGCTTTTTTGAATTTGGAGATTACCGAAAGTATGATGTCGGATGTACAACAATGCCAACCGAAACTGCTAGAACTGCAACAAGCCGGTATTTCTGTCAGCATTGATGACTTTGGTACAGGCTACTCGTCATTTCTCTATTTGAGCAAATTCCCAATATCTCACTTGAAGATTGATCAGGCGTTCATACGTGAACTAAGTAATGAAAACTTGATGATTGTTAAAGCCATTATTGATCTGGCGAAGAACCTGAATCTCAACGTCATTGCGGAAGGTGTCGAAACGAGCGAGCAAGAGCTGTTTCTAAAACAGCTTCATTGTGATGAAGTGCAAGGGTACTATTATGCAAAGCCGATGCCTGGTGATGAGGTTGAGAAGTTGCTACTAATTTAGTGAGTGTTGCGCACCCAGGAATTGGGTGCGTTTTCTGTTGCGCGTGGCGTTGATTGTGTTGCGATGGGCTTTGATTGTGTAGCGCACCCGATTGATTGCGTTACGATGTGCGTTGATTGTGTTACGCCGCGTGTTAATTGTGTTACGACCCGTTGATTGTGTTGCGCATCCGAATGATTGTGTTACGACCCGTTGATTGTGTTGCGACGCGTGTTGATTGTGTTACGACCCGTTGATTGTGTTGCGCACCCGATTGATTGTGTTACGAGCTGCGTTGATTGTGTTGCGACGCGTGTTAATTGTGTTACGACCCGTTGATTGTGTTGCGCATCCGATTGATTGCGTTACGAGCTGCGTTGATTGTGTTGCGCGCCATTGATTGCGTTGCGATGGGCGTTGATTGTGTTGCAAAGCCACCTTCCTTTCGCGATCAAATTATGATATAGTTGCGCGTAAAATAAGCGTGGTGAGGAGGTGTTTGAATGGATGAGAAAAAGTTGGGCTTATCCGTTACAATGTTAGCGGGGTTCCAGTGGCTGTTTTTCCTGTTTGCGAATACGGTTGTTATTCCAATCTCAGTTGGGGCGGCGTTTGAAATGGATCAGGTTGAAATTGTTTCCGCCATTCAGCGCTCTTTCATCTTGACGGGAATGGCGTGCATTTTGCAAGGAGTCGCTGGGCATCGACTTGCGTTAATGGAAGGCCAATCAGGATTATGGTGGGGCGTCATTTTGAGCTTGGCGGGAACGGCAAGCGCGATGGGGCTTGATTTGGCTACTGTCGGCGGTAGTATCGCGGTTGGCGCGATGATTTCCGGTGCGCTTGTCGCGGTCTTCGGTTTAATAGGCATTGGTGAAATTCTTAAAAGGTGGTTCACACCTGCTGTCATGTTTGTCTTTCTTTTGCTTCTGGCGAATCAGCTGATCTCCATCTTCCTGAAAGGGATGGTCGGTCTGAACGCAGGCTCTGTCATCGATATTCGGGTTACGGTGTTTTCCTTCCTACTTGCCGGGTTCACGATTCTTGTTCATGTGAAAGGGAAAGGAATTTTGAGTAGCATGAACTTGTTGGTCGGAATGGTTGTGGGTTGGTCCGCCGCTGTGCTGCTATTTCCAGCGGACACTACCGAGGCGATTCATACAAAGCCTTTCATCACTTGGTTTCCTTGGGGGGAGCCGACTGTTGAGTGGGGCATTGTCATTACGGTTGTTGTAACGGGGTTGTTGTAACGGGGTTGTTGAATACGACGAATACGATTGCGACGTTGAAAGGGGCGGAGGATATTTTCGGCAAGGAGACGACGCGGTTTCAGTACCGTTCTTCGTTTTTCATCACGGGTGTTTTCACGTCAATCGCCGGGATGCTGGGGCTTGTGCCTTATGCGCCTTATGCTTCGTCGCTCGGTTTTTTGCAATCGACGGGTATCCGTGAACGAGCACCGTTTTTCCTTGGTTCGGCGTTGTTCATATTCCTTGGACTCATGCCAGAATTGACAGCGTTTTTCTCGACGATTCCGCACAGTGTTGGCAATACGGTTTTATTTGTAGCGTATTTGCAGTTGTTTCGTTCGGCATTGCGCAATATTGAAGGGTTGACATTCGATCCGAAGACGATTTACCGGGTAGCGCTGCCAAGTCTTGTCGGGTTATCGATTATGACAATGCCGCGAAATGTATTCTCGACGGTGCCTGAACTATTGCAGCCGTTGCTTTCAAACGGCTTGCTTGTCGGTATTATGGCGGCGCTCGTCATGGAGCTGTTTTATTGGTTCGGTCCGAGAATTCCGCGTTTACCAATGAAGAAATAGAGGTGTATTATGCATAAGACAATTGGAATTGTTGCTCACGTTGATGCGGGCAAGACGACATTTTCGGAGCAATTGCTCTTTCATACAGCAAGTATTCGCAAGCGTGGCCGTGTCGATCATCAGGATGCTTTCCTCGATAGTCATGCCATTGAGCGAGATCGTGGAATTACGGTATTCGCGGATCAGGCGAACTTTACATATGGCGGCTCTCATTACACACTTATCGATACGCCCGGTCACGTCGACTTTTCGCCTGAAATGGAGCGTGCCATTCAAGTGATGGATTACGCAATTGTCATCATCAGCGCGGCGGATGGTGTGGAAGGTCATACGGAAACGGTATGGCAGTTATTGTGCAAACATCGTGTTCCTACCTTCCTTTTTCTGAATAAAACCGATCGTGAAGGCGTCGATATGGACGCGGTCATTGATGAAATCAAGTCGGATTTATCCGGCGAACTCTTTGATATTGCAACGTTGGCAGGAGAAAGCATGACGGATGAACTCATCGAATTCATTGCGGAGCGCGACGAGGATTTGCTAGAGCGTTATATGGATACGGGTTATGACGAAGACATGTGGCTTACAGCTTTGAGACGGATGATACAAGATGGCGATGTGTTCCCATATGGAGCGGGTTCGGCATTGAAGGATATCGGTGTTGTTGAATTCCTCGAACAAGTAGATCGACTTACAGAGACAACTTATTCAGATGAAGGGCGATTCTCGGGGCGAGTGTATAAGATCCGGCATGATGAAAACGGTCATCGCATCACTTATTTGAAAGTGCTGCAAGGTGTGTTAGACGTTCGGGATGAGGTTCATTACGGGGATCTATCTGAAAAAGTGACACAGCTCCGTACGTATAATGGCACGAAATATAGTCCGGTGGATGTCGCACATGCAGGTGAAATCATTGCGGTGACGGGATTGACGGAAGCGGCTGCGGGTGATGCACTCGGTGCGCTCACTGACAAGGCTACATATGATCTTGTTCCGACATTGAAATCGAAAGTAATTTTTGACGGCACGATGCATGTGAAAGAAGTGTTGCATAGTTTTAAATTGCTCGATGCCGAGGACCCTTCCTTACATGTGATTTGGGATGAGCATGTGCAGGAAATTCACGTTCACGTGATGGGTGTCATCCAACTGGAAGTGTTGAAACAGATTGTTCTGGATCGTTTCGGGTTTGATGTGTCGTTTGGTGATCCTAAAATCTTGTATATGGAAACCATTCGTTCTGCAGTGAACGGCTATGGCCACTTTGGACCGCTGAAACATTACGCCGAAATCCATTTAAAAATGGAGCCTGCACCTCGCGGGAGCGGTATTGCTTTTGAAAACAAGTGCCATGCGAACGACCTATCTGTCGGCAACCAAAACTTAGTGCGTAGCCATTTGTTCGAGCGTGCGCATCATGGTTTATTGACGGGATCAGCATTGACTGATGTGAAGTTCACATTGCTGACAGGCAGAGGCCATAATGAGTATACATCAGGCGGCGACTTCCGTGAAGCGACGTTTAGAGCCATGCGTCAAGGACTGGAGAAAGCGGATAATCTGTTGCTGGAGCCTGTGTATGATTTCAAAATCAAGGTGGAGATGGATCATATCGGCCGTGTACTTTCTGATATCCAACAAGCATCCGGCCGTTTTGGCGCACCTGAGACAATCGGCAACAAAACGGTGGTCACAGGACGCGTTCCAGTGGCAACGTTCATGAATTACAGTACGGCATTCGCTTCATTCACGAACGGCAAAGGCGCGCTGTCGCTGCAGTTCGGCGGCTATGAGGAATGCCATAATACGGCGGATGTAATTGAAATGCTTGGGTACAACAAAGACGCCGATCCGGAATACACATCGACGTCCATCTTCTGCGCGAAAGGCAAAGGCTATGCAGTTCCATGGCATGAAGCGGAAGATGCGATGCATTTATTGTGAGAATTGGAAAAGGAAGACTGCCTTGTCGGGTGGTCTTCCTTTTCTAATAGAAAGATATTACGATCCACATAACCGATAGACCAAAAACCGCTCATTCTCATCATTTTCATTTAACCGTTCGACTTGAACTTCTTTCAACAATTCAAACGGTGTTTGGTTTTCCATGAATTGCACGTAGTCATTCGTCGGGTAATACAATATCACATCTACCGGCCGCGCGTTACACTCCACGGACGACATAATATTACCGATGACAGTCATGAAGATTTCAATGGAAAAAGGATTGAAGAAATAAAAGCGGTTTTCTGATGAAGCAATTTTGTAAGTCTCCGCAAAACAGCGGTCAAAGCTGATCGCTCCACCTTGTCGTTTGTTCTTCCTTCTATATTTCACGAGGTTTTCAATGGCGTCCTGGTAGAGTTGCCCGTTCATCTCAATTCCTGTTACGGATGCCTGGAAACGATGATGCACATAAAATGATACCCGTGCTTTGCCGCAACCGAAATCGACAAATCCATCTGAACGTCCGATCTCGTATTCCTTAAAAAGCGCATCGAGTGCCTCGTAAGGTGTTGCTTCATACCGATTATAATGAGGAGACTGGTTTAACAGTTCCAATGTGCCCGCCGTTTTAATGCGCAGCAGGTTATCGTACTCTTTTTCATTCACCGGAATTCCTCCATTCGATCGTCGCCTTATTGTACGTGTCTTCTGGGCAAAAAGACAAGCGCAAAAACACGGTTTCCATGAATGAACATGAAAACCGTGCTAAATTTATTCTTATAGAACTTCTTCCAAGAAATCAAGGAAGTCTTGGCGGTTCAAATAACCGATATATGTTTTAACGACTTCGCCTTTATTGAACAAGTAGAGGGATGGAAAAGCTGAGATGTCATATTTGATTTGAACCGGGTTCGATTTCGCTTCGAAGTCTTCAAATGTTACCCAGTGCTTCACAAACTTGATTTTGCCTTCCAATTCTTCAGCAACGTCTTCAAGTACAGGTTCGAATGCTTGGCAAGGGCCGCACTCATCTGTATAAAAATCAACGAAAACCGGTAGTTCACATTCTAGCACTTCTTTGTTGAAATCTTCTTTTGCAACTTCTAATACGTGGGACATTATAATTCCTCCTTAAGAGTAGAAAGTTTGGTTGAAAGCGTATTCATGACTAGTCTGAATACTCTATCCTTACTTTACCCCGATTTGGTATGGACTACAATACCGTTCGTCAAAGGTATCCCTTTTATTGTTCATTCGGGACAGTTTTTGTAATAGCTGATTCGTTGAATACTCTTTTTCTAACTTTGACTTTCACCACTTTTTCCGTTCTCGAAAATAATCGATAGACAGAAGGGATCAGCAATAGCGTGATGACCGTTGCGAACAACAAGCCGGAAATCAGCACAGTAGCCAGAGGTGCTTGGTAATTCCCTGAGACGCCTGATGCAAGTGCTAATGGCAACATTCCCCCTACCGTCGTTAACGTCGTCATAAAGATCGGGCGAATCCGGTGTCTTCCTGCTTCCACGAGAGCTTCTTCAACAGACATACCTTCTTTGCGGAGTTGGTTCGTCCGGTCGATTAAGAGAATTGCGTTATTCAACACGATGCCGATCAGCATGATAATGCCTATTCCTGATAAAAGATTCAGCTCCATTTGCGTCACGGACAAGCCGATAATGACACCGATTATGGCCATTGGAATGACAGACATGACAAGCAATGGGTGCCCTAAATGGTTGAATTGGACTGCCATAACAAAATAGACGAGGAATAGGGCAATCGCAAGTACAAACAGCATTTCGATCATTAATTGCTGTTGCTGCTCTATATCACCTGCCACGTCAATGGCATACCCCGTTGGCACACTAAATTTATCCATAATTTTTTGCACGTCCCGGTTAATAGAACCTAAGTCTCGACCTTCAATACCTGCTGAAATGGCAACGTATCTTTCTCCGCCAATATGTGTGATTTCATTAGGCGTATAGACGGTTTCTAAAGTAATCAATGAGGATAGCTTCTTGTCGCCATCAACAGTCGGTATCATTAGATTTAGCAACGATTCAGTCGAACCTGTTTTCGAATCCCAACTGACTCTTAGAGGTACGGCTTCATTATTGATTAATACAGTCCCAAATGGCATATTAATGAATGCCTCTTCAATGAACTGTTTCACTTGCTGCTGTGTGAGTCCAGCTTTTTCGATTGCCTGTTGATTGGCGATTATCTGTTTTTGTTCCGACATTCGTTCCATCGAATTCGTTATGCCTACAATTCCTTCGACAGTCTCCAATTGGGCAGTGAAATCCTTAGTTAGCGTTTGTAACCGATCAAACTCTTCCCCTTTGACCAACACTTGCACAGGAGAACCGCCAGCTCCATCCATCGTACTTTGCACCGATTTAATGGGTGCCGTTTCTTGGAGTTCCCGTAATGATTTCATAATGTCTTCATTCACGCTCTTTTGTTCACGGTGAATGGCGTCACCTTTTGTCATGTTAATGATGGCGAATAAATAACCACCACTATCCAATACATAATTGGACTCGACATCTTCTATTGCTGCCAACTTATTATTCATCGCTTTTGCAAGTTGTGCTTTCTCATTCGCATCGACACCCGTTTCAAGTTCCACAGCGACCTCATTATAACGGTTGAATATATCCGGCATGACGGACATTGGTATTTGATTCACCAAAAATAACGAGCCCACAAATAATGCGAAAAATAAAGTTATAACTAGAGCACTGCGTCGTTTTTTTTGAACAATCCATGTCACAATTGACATGTATTTTGAAATAATCTTTCCCTCTTTCTTAACGCCAGCTCTTTTTCGATACCTCAAAAATTTCTCGGATAATGCAGGAATCAATGTGAATCCTACAAGAACAGAGCTCATCAAAGTTATGGCAACGACAATTGATAAAATGATCATAAATTGCCCCATATCCCCACCGATAAAACCGATTGGCAAGAACACAACAATTGTTGTCAGCATGGATGCTATGACTGCACCTGCGACTTCTTTTGTTCCAACAAGCGCGGCTTTCAAAGGTTCAAGCCCTAATTCCCTCTGTCGATAAATGGATTCCAAAATGACGATCGATGAATCCACCATCATCCCAACACCGAGCCCTAGCCCGATAAGTGTCAACATATTTAAGCTATACCCTAATCCATAAACCGTTAAAAATGTCAGTAACACAGACGTTGGAATCGCTATCCCAATGATCAACGTCGCCCGAACATTTCGAAGGAATAAAAGTAGAATGAGGATCGCCACCACACTACCGATAAGAATATTACCTGTCACTCCACTTATCGATTCTTCAACAAAGTCCGCTTGTGCAACCATTTCATTCACCATAAACCCATCAACCAAGCCTTCATCCCTGATTTTCTGGACTTCCGCTCGTACAGCTTTCGCCATATCGATCTGGTTTACATTCGTTGCACGTCCGACCTGAACAAACACTAACTCTTTCGTTCCATTTTTCCACACAAATGAAGAGCTTTCCAAAGGGGCTAGCGTGACGTTTGCCAACTCCCCAAGTTTAATAAAACCTTCTCCAGTCGGTATTTCCATTTTCTTAATGGCTTCGATATCACCTAATTTTGTATTCCAGCGGAGCAATGCGGACTCTTGACCATCTTGCAACTCACCAATCGTCGCTTCCGTATTTGCTTGCGAAATGAAGCCCGACACTTGTGTAATATCTAAACCGTGCTTATTCATTTCATCTCGTTTAAACTGAACAGTCACTTCTTGTTCTAAGACGCCTGACAACTGAACATCTTGAACTTCCTTCAAACTTTCTAGCCTTGGTTCAAGGACATTCTTTGCGAAGTCGGTCATCTTTTGCATATCACCACCAGTGATATCCATATAGAATTCGTAGCCTTGTCGCACGCCGTATTGACCCGCAGCGACGTCCCGTATGTCAGGATGTTCTGCTTGAATTGCATTTGCTACTAACTCAATTTCCTTAGATAACTCTTCCCCACGTCCTCGCGCGACGGTCACATCCACGGAACTGCTCCCGACAGATGTTGTTGACCGGACCTCTTCAACGCCATCAATAGCAAGAAGCTTCTGTTCTAGCGGCGTGGTAATTAATTGTTCCACGTCAATGGCAGCCATATCTCCAGCGTCAATGGACACATAGGCACCATCCATACCAACTGACGGCATAATTTCTTTGTCCAATTTAATAATGGCAAAGCACCCCAACGCAACAATCAACACCGTTAATAAACCAATCAACACTTTTTTCTTAATGATAAATTCGATTACCTTCACCTCTACACCCCTTTCAAGCTACTTATAGCTTAGCAACCATTTCCAATTTGAATAACAATCTCCAGACTCAACTTTCCTCAGCCTTTGGATGTAGATAGGTTTTTTCATAGGGGGATGGTATACTTTTGATTAATCTGATAAATGAATCACAAGGGGCGAAATGATGAGAGCAGAAGAGGCTACTAATTTTGTGTTGCATGCAAAAAGCAATGAATTCTATTGGGAAGGCAACGGTCAGCTTTCCATCAAAACATTTTCAAAAGGCCGGGCTCTTTATAAAACAAATAGAGGTTTCTTTGCCGTTGAAGAAAATCGCTACCTTCTTTTGAATGAAGGTCCCTATACAATAGCGATTGAGGAGAAAGAGGAAGTCGAGTCATTTTGCCTATTCTTCGGTACTAGTTTTGCAGATGATGTCTATCGGTCTTATATTGAACCCACGAATAAACTTCTGACCGACCCTTTCACCAATGCAGACTCACTAAACTTTTTTGAAAAAACTTATATCGCTACACCTTCTTTAACCAGGCAACTCACCCTATTCAAAAGAAATCATATGCAGTTTATTAAAGACTCTTGTTGGCAGGAAGAACAATTCCACACAATTATGCAAACCCTTATCAAAGAGCAGACGACCACCCTACATGAAGTGGAATCCTTTCATGCCATTCGTAAATCGACTCGGGATGAATTATTTCAAAGAATCACAGTTGCGCATGAGTACGTCAGAGCGTTCTTCGATCAACCTATTCAATTAAACGATATTGCGGAAGCAGCCTGCTTATCGACGAATCATTTATTAAGATCGTACGCACAGCTTTATGGAAAAACACCCCACCAACACATTACCGCGTTGCGAATGCAGAAAGCTAAAAATCTATTGAGAAACTTGGATCTTACGATGACCGACATCTCGTTTGAAGTAGGTTTCTTGAATCCTGTTTCATTTAGTAAAATGTTCAAACAACATACTGGTCTGTCACCGCTTCATTTTCGTAAAAAGGTGATATTGGATAAGAAATCGTATTGAAATTTATGTATGATGAAGAAAGTACACAGATAAGGGAGAGAGTCACATATGAGTAATATTACAAAAATCGGACAAGTCGCAGTGCCGGTAAAACATCTTGAACGAGCGGTTACATTTTATAAAGAGCAACTAGGATTGCAACTATTATTCCAAACACACAATATGGCATTTTTCGAGTGTAATGGGTTGCGTCTACTACTAAGCTTGCCTGAAAAAGAAGATTTCGCTCACGCAAGCTCCGTTTTTTATTTTCACGTGGAACATATTCAAGAAGCCTTTAAGGATTTTAAGGCAAAAGAAATCGTCTTTACGGATGAACCACATCTTGTCGCGAAGATGGGACAAACCGAAACATGGATGGTGTTCTTTGAAGATACAGAGGGCAATACGCATGCTTTGATGAGTGAAGTAAATATAGGTTGAAATACTAATATCGGAGGTGTCGAAGTGAGCAGATGTACTATTGATCATTCGTTGGAGGACGTGCTATTGAAATTAAAAGAGCAACAGGCTTTCTTTCCAGGAGAGTTATACGATAGCGGTTTGCAGTTTTTAGATGAAACGCGAGATCAGGAGACGCTGAACGAAGTGTTCCATTTGTTGAAAAAGTATGATTTGGCAGAGGATGAAGAACGCGGTCGTAGAAATGAAGAGATGCGGGAGTTATTTGATTAAATCTTTTAAAAACATATAAATGATCCAGATAGAATTATAGTTTAAGCAAAGCAGAACGGAGGAATCAATGATTATTTTAATAAGTGGTGTAGGGAGTACTGGTAAAACGTTGATGGCTCAAAACTTGCTAGAAAGATACCATATTCCTTATCTCTCAATAGATCATTTGAAAATGGGATTGTACAGAGGCGATAAAAATTGTGGATTCACACCTCTAGATAATACCAAAGTCATTGGAAATAATCTTTGGCCAATACTGAAAGGGATTATTAAGACAAATATCGAGAATGAACAACATATCATTATTGAAGGATGCTATATATTACCTCGTTATCTGAAGGATTTCGATAGCAAGTATTCGGAGAAAATCATTTCAGTATTTCTAGGTTTTTCTGCAAATTATATACAAGAAAACTTCGAGGCGAGAATAGTGAGATATAGGAATGCTGTTGAACTCCGTAGTTATCCAGAAGAGAGAACGATAAAAGAACTAATCACGGAACATAAAGAATTTAAAGAACACTGCTTACAATCACGTGTTAAATATTTTGAAATCAAGGACGACTATGACAAAGAAATATTGGAAGTCTATGACTATATAGATACAGAAAAACAAAGAAGAGATTTAACGAAAAATTAAGTTCACAGTTTAAAACTATTTAGCTAATCGGGGCGTTAATGTAACACGGCCGTTTAGCAATAGGGCGCGATTGCTAAACAAAATAAATGCTAAATTCGACATTTAAATCGGTGGGATTTTCTGATGGAAGATTTAATTATACTTGTTTTAATTGTATTAGTAGCATCATTTCTACAAACGAGTACCGGTTATGGTTTCTCCATTATCGGCACTCCATTTTTACTGCTAATTTATCCTGCCCACACAGCAATTCAAGTTAATATTATACTTTCTATTTGTTTGTCTGCCTTCATGATTTTTAAGGTAAGAAATGAAGTAGATAAGTCATTGTTATTCAAACTGATTAAAGGTAGTATTGCGGGACTACTTTTTGGTATTTTTCTGTATCTCTTTTTAGATATCCGATTATTAAAAATGACTGTTGGTGCACTTATCCTTATTTTAACTATACTTCTTATTTTAAAATTGACGATAAAACGAACGAGTAATAGAGATTTTCTAACTGGAGGAATATCCGGTTTGTTAACTACAAGTATTGGTGTGCCAGGTCCCCCTTTATTATTATATTTTTCTGGGGCAAAGATAGATAAAACAACCCTTCGTAGTACAACATTGGCTTATTATCTTTTTGTGTATTTTGCTAGTTTAGTTATGCAAATATCGTTTGGAGGTACTACTAAGGAGACGTGGATTTCCTCTCTTTTGGCTATCCCCCCGTTATTTGCAGGAATTATGTTGGGACAGTTATTTTTTAAATGGATTAGTCAAATTACATTTAGAATTATAACGTATATGATTTTGATATTTACAGGGATATATCTACTGGCAACTAGCTTTTGAGACTAAAGAAAAGATTATTAAGCAAGTACTCCAGAAACGGGCCATTATGCAGTATATAAAATGTTGCTTTGCGCGCCCTGCGGAGTCTCAAGGCACAAGCTAATCCCTCCGGAGTCGGCCGTCTTCCGCTCCAAACAACAGAGCGTACTTATTAGAAAGCCTGTATTCAAGAAATGGGCCAGATTATTGTTGAATAATCACGAAAAAATATCCACGCACTAATCTTTTTAGATTTAGTTAGGGGGAAATCATGAAAACCAAAAAATTACCGTTTTTAATAATCCTTATTGCTCTAGCCGTTGGTGCACTAGGCTACTTTTTGTTTATGAAAGTATTTATTCCTAATATGATGTGATAATTATCTTAAGAAGTAATATGTATTTTTCCGTTGCGGATGTCTACTCAAGAAATCTCTTGTTGAAGAATCGGGCGCGATTAATGAATAATTCTGGAGCAGACACTTAATTGATCGGAGCGGAAGCCGGCGACTCTGGGAGGATCACCGCCCGCCCTCCAGAAAGCGTCCGGCTGCAGCTCAGATCAACGGTTACAAACCATTATCTAGCTATCGGGCGCATTTCTTGCATAGGTGTGTGCTTACAACGAGCGAGGTTAGGGTGATATTATGGATCGAATTAAGGTAGGTCGCTATTTAATTGAGATAGATGTTAACCAAACAAAAGGTTTTTATGAAGAGCACCATTTTATTACTGAGGATTGCAACTGTTCTTATTGCACTAATTATACTTTAGCTTGCGACCTATTCTCACCAGAAATTAAAAATCTATTTAATTTACTGGGTATTGACCCCCGTAAAGAAGGTGAGATTTCCGAGTATATGAAGAATGAAGATGGCACCCATTTATACGGCGCGTTTTATCATATTGTTGGAAAAGTTATTGATGAACCCCAATTATGGACACCTCTTAATAATGAAAATGAAGTTCAGTTATCTAATTCGGAGGGGGTAGAAATAGGCTTTAGCGAAAATTTAGATTTAGTTCCAGAAGGTTTTCCCAAGCCGATTGTTCAATTTGAGATACAACTAAATATTCCATGGCTATTACGTTAATGGGCGCGATTATGGGAAAGTGATTTGCGTCCGTTCTGCAATTGAGCCATATTGCAGATTAAGTCATACTGAAATAATTGTGATTGAATTTGATATTTATTAGACGATATCTTATGTGATGGATAAAATTGGAACGCGTAATATTTATTCTAATTTAGATAAGAATTTTTGTAGAAAGTAGCTGGTAATATGAATGTCCATGCATTTTCTTCTCAACAACTAACATCGCTTTATTCGAAAAGTCGTTTCGTCAAAGCAAAAGAAGTAGAGGAGTTTATATTTACAGGTAAAACAGTAGAACAAAAGGATTCTTCTGCAATTTATAAAGGGCTTTCTGATAAATATGATGTTAGAAATGCTAAGTTTGGAGAAATTGTTGAAATATCCAATGCGTTATATGATGCAGGCGAAATATCTTTGAAAGAACATGCCGTTTTAACATTTGATTATGACAGAGCTACTAATAATTTAAAACGACATGCACCAGGGGACATTCCAAAAGACTTTGATATGTACGAAACGTCTGCTAATAGTAATGGACAAAGGGATTGGATTTCTGAGTTCGGTGCAAGAGCAGCGAAAGATTTTAAGTTTGGTAATTTAATTGGTTATCAAAGTAATACAAAGGTGCTTGATATTTTAGAACGGTTGTCGCGTTGAGAAAAACTGTTGGTATAGCTGAATTTAATTGATAAACGGGCCACTATCTAGCATGTAGATTGTTGTTTTACACTCCAGACGGAACGCTTTCCGAGGGATGTGGCTTGATCCAAGCGAACAACGAAGAGTTCGCTTTGTCTAACAAAAGCCGTTCTACGTTACGGCTTTCGTTAATCCCTCCGGAGTCGGCAGTCTTACGCTTCAAGAAACGGAAAGTAGTTATTATAAAGCAAGTTGTCCAGAAACGGGCCAAATTCAGGAGGCTAAACTTGGGTGACTATGTATTAATTATATAACTTGTGTTACTTATGACACGTTCATTTATAAAAAATAGAAAGACTTTGATAGAGTATAAGAAACTTAGTAAAACTCAACTTATAGCTGTTATTATAACTTTTATTTCCCTTGTCATATTCCTCTTTTTCTCTATTATTGTTGGAACTATATCGGATAAAGTGATAAAGAAAATCACAAAAGGAGTTCTATAAGATTAAAGGTTTGCTCTAAAAATGGGTTTTATTCCAAAATAAGGAGGTTAATTATGTTTTACTTTAAACTAGATGAAGATACTGAATTACGATTGTTAGAACCTAGACATGCCGGAGATCTATTCCATTTAACCGATAAATCAAGGATTCATCTAAGAGAATGGTTGCCCTGGATTGATTTCACAAAGGGTGTTAGCGATTCAAGGCGATTTATTGAAAGTACATTAAAGCAATTTGGTGATAATAACGGTTTTCAAACAGGTCTTTGGTACAAAGGAGAATTAGTAGGTGTTATCGGCTTGCATGGGATAAATTGGTCTAATAAAGCTACATCTATTGGTTATTGGTTGGGTGAAGGTTTCCAAGGTAAGGGATTAATGACCACTGCTTGTAGAGCTGTTATAGATTACTGTTTTAATGAGCTGGGATTAAAAAGAATTGAAATCCGTGTTGCAACAGAAAACCGTAAAAGCCAAGCTATCCCCGAAAGACTTGGTTTTCAAAAAGAAGGTTGTACTAGGGCTTCCGAGTTTTTATATGACAAATACGTTGACCATTATGTATTTGGGTTAATCAAAGAGGATGTTAACTGGCATATTTAATAATTGGATGGAATAACAAAACAAAAATTGTGGTTCAGATTGGCGAAATAGAAAGGTGATATTTTTTGGTGGAGTTAAGAACAATTAATGAGGATAATTATGAAGAATGCTTAAATTTGCATGCAACTGCGATCGATGAGGACTTTGTAGACGCTGTAGCGTGGTCTTTAGCCGAAGCTTGGGTGCTTTATGATGGTGCACGCCCCTTTGCCATTTATGCTGATAACATGATGGTGGGCTATGTTTCAATGTACATTGGCAATAACAACCCCCAAATCATAAATTTTATGATAGATAGCCGTTTTCAAAGAAGAGGCTTTGGTTCAGTAGCTGCTAAACTTTGTATTGATTATTTGTGTAAAGAATATAATGCAAGAAGGATTTCCTTACCTGTTAAACCAGAAAATAAAACTGCACAAAAATTTTGGAGCAACATAGGCTTTGAAATAACAGACAATATGGAGGATGGTTATCTTTATATGCGGTTGTACATACCAGAAAAATATGTCTGAGTATATGGAAATGGAACCCATTCCCATATGCGAGTGCGAGTTTTAAGTACTACTCACTAAGTTGATTGAATCGGAAGATGGGCGACTCCTGTGAGAGATAGCGGGATAGGCAAGACCGCGCATCGTCGCGTCTTTTGCGACCGAGGAGGCTTCCTCCCGCCCCACGGAAAGCGCCCATCTGCAGCGGAAAACAACGTTATTGGTTATTCCATTAAGAGGTGCAATTTTGTCGCAAAAACATTAAAAGACCACTAATTCACATATGAAAATTAGTGGTTTTTCTTAGATATTTAATTGAAATTCACATCACTGAATTGCCCTCTTATACTACTTCAGCTACTGCTTTCTTCCTTCCAAATAATAATAAGAATGCGATAAGTGCAACGACAACAACACCCATCAGCAACAAGTACATATGACTATATCCCATTGCAGTAGCGATATTCCCTAAGAAGTACGGTCCAAAGCCGAACCCGAAGTCTAGGAAAATATAGAAAGTTGAGGTAGCAACACCCATTCTTTCAACAGGAATCCCTTTTAAAGCAATCGCTTGTGCGCATGATTGGAAGTTCCCGAACCCAAGGCCGATCAATGCGCCTGCTGCCAACAACATGAATCCGTTTTGAACTTGGCTCAATACGAGCAAACCAGTTGCAAATAATATGAGGGCAGGATAGACGATGATCTTTGCACCTTTTACATCCAACAGACGACCTGAGAACGGCCTTGATAGCAGCACGACGAACGCATAAACAAGAAAAAAGAAACTTGCCGTTTTAACAAGGTTCACTTCAATTGCGTAAAACGACAGGAATGAAAGAACACCTGAATAGGCAACCCCTGCAAGCAACGTGATGACAGCGATTGGTAGAGCTTTCACTTCGATATAATTTGCGATGTTGAAACGCTTTTTCAAGGTTTCCTGTGCTGCAGGTTGAGCCACAGGTGAAGCCCCTTTCAGAAATAAGAACATTATCAAACCGATGACAGCGAACACAAAACAAAGAATGAATATGATATTGAATTCAAAATGCTGGCTCATATAAATGCCGAGGAACGGTCCGACTGCAGTTGATAAAACGGAACTCATACTGAAGTATCCAATTCCTTCCCCGCGTCGGGACGGAGGAATGATTTGTGCCACCATCGTACCCGTTGCAGTGGAAGCAATACCAAGTCCGACACCGTGGAATAGACGGTTAACTAACAATAAAGGCATCGTGTGAGCTCCAAAATAAAAAGCCGTCGCGATCAATGACACGACAAGGCCGATGAATAAAATCTTCTTACTGCCGACTTTCCCGATAATGCTTCCTGTTGCAATACGTGCGATCAACGTCCCGATAATGAAAATACCCGATACGAGTCCCGCCATACTTGTAGAAGCTCCGTACTCTTTAACTGCGAAAGGCGCGATTGTTACGATCAGCAAGTACATAACGAGCATTAGAAAGAAATTGATAACTGATATAAAAATGAAGTCCTTCGTCCATAAGTTTTGTTGTTGTTCATCCATATGTTCACCCTCTATTTTGATAGATTTTCATGCACGTGCATAAGTAGGTTGATCGCATTTTCCAAATCCGCTTCCTTAATACCTTCTAACAAGTTTTCATACAATAGTTTCAAGCGTTCCATGATTTCTATACAAACTGCCTCACCAGAGTCCGTCAGACGGATCCATTTTTCACGCTTGTCCTCGCCTGGCGTTACTTCGATAAAGCCCATTTCATTCAGCCGCTGAAGTATTTTCGTAATGCTAGGCTTCTCTACTTGTTGCCGATGTGCAATTTCTGCTGGCGTCATCACTTGCTCAATTTTGAGAAGCTTCATAATGGTCCATTGCGAGTTGGACAAGCTGTATTGTTCAAGTTCAGCATTTAATTTATTTAATAGTGGCCGATATACTTTGGCATACTGGCTGAAGAATTCTTGATGGAGTGTCAGCATATATAAGTCACCTTCTTCTTTTTAGTTAGTTAGGTTAATTAACTAATTTAAGTATATAACTTGCCCTATTTTATGTCAATAAAAGAGTGTGGACTTATATCGAGAAGTCCTTTCTTTCATTCAATAAAGGAAAATTTCATTCCAACGCAGAATTACATACTAACAAGAATGTTAATGGGGGTTTATGCATGCATCCTAGAATTGAAGAAATGGCTGAGGAAATGGCTGAGGAAATGGCTGCCGTCGACTTCACGACGTATTGGACTGGTTTTGAGCCGGTCGCTTACGCGCTGTATGATGATGAGAATGTGTATCTTTTTCATCACCCGAATTACCCGACAGCAAATGGAGGCTATGCAATTCTGCCTTGGACAGAACAATTCATGGCGGATACGCTGATATTATTTGAAGATACGCCTACTGCAATTGTCAAAATCGAACGGTATGAAAATTTTGAAGATCTGTATTCCATCCTCATTCACGAGTTGTTCCATGGCTATCAATACGTGAAAGGTGAGAAACGGTTTCCTGACGAAACGATGGGTGTCACTTATCCCCTTTCACCGGAAAACATTGAACTACGGGATGCAGAGAGAGCGAGTCTTTACGCGGCAGTGATTTCAACCGATTCTGCGGAACGGATGGAGCATGTAAGGCGGTTTATTGCCCAACGTGAAAAAAGGTCGTCGCTCATCGGGGATTTCATGGAGTATGAACATCGGATTGAAACGATAGAAGGACCTGCATGGTATGTCGAATTAAAAGCATTAGCCGACAAATCTACATTGCCCTATAATGCAATTGTCTTGAAATACGGTGAGTATTTGCTTGACCGCAAAGATGCTGCTCTTCATATACGAAAAAGTTGTTATAGTGCTGGATTGTTCATGTGTTTGCTATTGGATAAACTGTCTCCAGAGTGGCAAAACCGTTTCATGGAATCTGAGCTGACACTTTTCCCGTTCTTCAAGGAGTCTATCGGCATGGAATCAATCACATTGCCTGAAACCCCAATCAGTGATGAAACGCTTGAGATCCTTGCGTTTGTTCAAAACGAGAAAGACATGATTATTGAACGAGTGGTGAATTCGCTTGGCTATCCCCTTACAATAAAAGGTACGATGAAAGCTAAACGTATAGACCCGATGAACATGATCGCAAACGGCCAAACAGTATTGCATAACAACTTTGTCACCTTGATGATGAATGATCAGGAATATCTATTCCAACAGCCCGTTATTGCCCATTTTGAAGGAAATATCCGCTCGATTAATACGATCCGAATCGTGTTGCCTCATAAAACGATTATCCAGAGTAGCAAGTTGAACATTGAAGGTGTCGGTGAAATTGAAGGTACTTTTGACGAAGAGAATTCTACTTTTCATTTGAAGAGATCGGTTTCTCACTAGTGGGATAGTCGCGATTTGGTGATATAATTGGCTATTCAATCGATATACACAATTATCCGATCGATATAAACTGCTATTCAATCGATATATCCATCTATTCAATAGATAAACCCCCGCTGCAGTCTTTTCCTGACTGTAGCGGGGGTATCAATTTATATTCAACAACCTAGAAAGCTATATCACATTCACTTAAACAATTCCTTATACGCAATCGCCTTCAACGCAAGCATCTCTTCCTCCGTCAGTTTGCTCTCGATTTTCGCAAACAGCGCCACCTGTTCTTCTGATGTCATGCCTTGCCGCACTTGGATTTGAATATCGTTCAATTCACTTAGATCAAATTTTTTCAGCAAGACGCGGGTCGCTTGCTCTTTCGTCTGAAAAGGAAGTTTCGCCGTGTCTGCATGTTTCCCTTCTTCCAGGAATGCCTTCAACTCGGGATTCTTTTCAACTTCCTGCCTCACATTGTCCAGCTCACCACTTGCATCGAGCTCTGCCGCCACTTTGCCCATCACTTCATCTGCGATGAACCCCGTGCCGAAATGATAGACGGCATAACCGATCCCGACAACAATCACGCCAACAGCAATCAATACTTTTAACGCTTTCAAAACTTCCACCCCTTTTCCCTACAGCTTCTGCCATTCCACTACCGCTTATTCAATAAGACCCCATTAGATCCGCAATAGTTCCCGGATATCTTCTTCCGTCAGTGCACTCATTGCTGAATCGTCCGCATCAATCACTTCACCGATCAGATTTCTCTTTTTTTCCTGCAACTCATTCATCTTATCCTCAATTGTTCCACGTGCAACAAGTTTGATTACTTGAACGACGTGCTGCTGACCAATTCGGTGGGCACGATCTGCCGCTTGTTCTTCGACTGCCGGATTCCACCATAGATCATATAAAATGACCGTATCGGCTCCAGTTAAATTGAGACCCGTCCCGCCCGCTTTCAAAGAAATCAAGAACAGGTCCCGCTCCCCCGCATTGAACCGATTACAATATTCCAACCGTTCCTGCGCAGGTGTCTCACCATCCAAATAGAAAAACGGCGTACCTTGCATCGCCAACTCATTACTAATGATTGCAAGCATCTTCGTGAACTGCGAGAAAATCAGCACTCTTCTCCCCGATCGTTTCGCTTCTTCAATCAGTTGCTTCAACTGTTCAAATTTCGCCGAACTGCCTTCATAGCCATCGACGAACAATGCCGGGTGGCAACAGATTTGACGCAACCTCGTCAGCCCTGCCAAAATCCGTATCTTGTTTTTCCGGAGAGTATCTTTATCGAGATGCCGCAACGTATCGTGCCGTAACTTCGCAAGATAAGCCGCATACAACTCTTTCTGCTGGGGCAACAATTCCGTCGACTCGATCATTTCGATTTTGGCTGGCAGTTCACCGAGGACATCTTCTTTCATCCGTCGCAGCAAAAACGGACGGATACGCCGCGCAATCGTCTTCCGCGACAGTTCACTATATTCCTGCAGCCCCATGAACAATTCCGGGAACACAACGTGAAAGATCGCCCATAACTCTTCCAGTGAATTCTCAACAGGTGTACCCGTCAATGCAAAGCGGTAGTCGGCTTCAATCCTTTTCACAGCCCGCGCCGTTTGCGTATATGGATTTTTGAACGCCTGCGCTTCGTCAAAGAACACGACATGAAATTGCTGTTTCTCAAACCATTGGATATCCCGTCGGATCAACGGATAAGACGTGATCAGCACATCTTTTTCTGCATCATCATTCTGCAATTTCGTCCGCTCTTTCCGGTTCCCATCCATGACGACAGCCGTAATTTCCGGGGCGAATTTTGCAAACTCACTGAGCCAGTTATACGTCACTGATGATGGACAGACAATGAGCACAGGATGCTTCCTTTCTCGGATTACAGGCAACTCAGACACGATGAACGCTATGCTTTGCAATGTTTTGCCTAGCCCCATATCATCCGCAAGCACGCCGCCCAGTCCATGGTGTGCAAGTGTCTTCATCCATTTAAACCCTTCTTTTTGATAATCGCGTAATGTCGAGTCCAACTGTTTTGGCACTTCTATTGCGAGGCTTGCCGGGTTCCTGAGACTCTCAAAGAATCGGCGCGCCGATTCTTCCATGGAAAACATGCCATCGTCCTCTTCCGCATTCAAAATTCGTATACCTTGAACCATCGGAACGTTTAAGCCGCTTTCCAACTGATCAAGATCACCGGGTACTTCATTCAAAAAGCGTTGAATCTCTTCAAATTCCTTCGTTTCCAGTGACAGCAATGCGCCGTCCCGCAAGCGGTAATACTTCCGTTTTTCTTCTAACGCTTCGAGGATGCCTCGGATTTGCTTATCCGGTATGCCGTCAATCGTAAATTTGAATTCCAGCCAATTCGTCCGGTCTTCGTGTGTTTTCACACGGATTCTTGGGCGCGCACTTCCTCTGAATACACGGTTACGGATAGCTGTTGTTGCATATACACGTGTAAGTTTCTGTAATTTCGGCAGGATGCGATGTAAAAATTCATATTCCAATTCTTCATTATGCAAAATATAACCTTCGTCTGTATGGGCAAAGGAGCTTTCCTTCATTAACTCCAAAATTGTGCTTTCTTTTTCCAGATCACGGACAAGCATGGAGCCGACAGGCAATTCCTGTTCAGTCAATGGATTGATAATAAGGTGATCATATTGGAAATCGAGACTTGCGAGCAGTCGGTTATTCACTCGGTCGACGTAAAGATTCGCTTGGAGCGGGGATTTTACCAGTTTGTCCTTCATCGTTTCATCCAGTTGCACGTCACCGATTTTACGTAATCCCGGAACGACTTTCTCGAGGAAGAAACCGATCTGCTCGTTGGCGATCGGGATATTGTTCGTACCTGATGCATATACCATCTGCTGAACATCCGCGAGCCGCTTGCAGTCCTCTTCATCCATTGTGTACATAAGACCTTGGCACATAATGAGTTGATAGGGCTGTAAAACGAGCACATCATGCAAACCTGAAATCTTAAGGAAATGGTCATTCCTCTCTCTTTTTTCAAAGCTGAATTGAACAGGAAGCTTACCTATTCCTAGCTGTATGCCGGTTACACAAGATGCATCTTTCAGTAGTGGTAAAATGGACCTCCAAGAAGATGGCGTGATTGTATACGTTCCAGGATTAGTCGGGCGGCTATGCATCAGATGGTCGCTATTCGTCCGGATGAGCTGTTGAATAATAGTGTCCGCTTCCTGCGTGAAGCAATGGAATTGTGGATTATACAGGAGTGTCGGTGTTAGTTGTACTTTACTCCCTTTTTGCACAACGTTCAGGAATTGCTGGATGTCTTCGATGTCATGTCCGTCTATTTGCATATCGATGCCAAGCAGACTTTTCCCTTTGCCTGCACGCACGGGTTTCACTGTGAACGACAAATGCAGCACTTCCCGGTCTTCGAAGTGAAGTTGGTGCCCGCTAGATCTTGGTCGTTCATTGAAGAGGGAAAGCAGTTCTTCAGACAATGCCTGATCGTCTGGCTGTCGTTTAGATCGTTCGATAATCGAGAGTAAAACAGCTGCGATATGCTGGCATTTGGTCGGGTAAAAAGGCAGCACAGGACAGCTACACGTCGTTTGTAGCTCTTTTTCATTCTCATACGTGACCGTGACATGGAAGGGTTCGGTACCTGTCACAACCGCTTCGCAATGCATGTCGTCGTATTGTTTAATCGTCACTTTACGCGACCGGTTGAACGCTTCGCCACGCTTGAACGAAACCGTCCCGCATAGATCCATCACTTGCTTCCGCGATATGGCTGTCAACATGACACTTCCCCCTTCCTTGTATGTTACTCTCATTATATCGAATATGCGTTCTTTTCCCAACTGTAAATGGATAAAAAATTCCCGCTACACGATTTGTGAGCGGGACTTCTGTCAATGCATCGTCTTCGGTTTCATTGCAAATACCTTCCTCCATCCAACTAGCAGAGTGATAAGGAGAATGGCGATATATCCATAAATTCCACCTGTAATCGCATTTGCGATTAAATGTGCGACAACAAATAAACCAGTCAGAAGGCTTAGTAAAAATAGCTTCATGGAGCCATCACTTTGCACCGTCTCAAATGAGTTCATGAACGGGAATGGCTCAGCGTTAATCATCTTATACGTGAGTAACGTTTGGACAATAGCTCCTAACAGCACTGCTACTAGATGTGGTGCAATCCGGAATCCAAATATCCAAATGAAAATGATGGATAGTAATAGGAAAACCGGAATGTATAGCTTTGCGAGAAAAGCTTTTAATGTGCCGCTGTATGCCGCATTCGGATTCTCAAGCGGAGCCGCTTTGAAAATCCAACTTCCTTTATAGTTTGCAGAAAAACGAAGCATATGAATAATCGTAGGAATCATGATGCTGCCGAAGTAGATAAACAGAAACGTATTCCCTTTTGAAATATCAGCAAGAGATCGCGACTGTAATTCTGTAAAAATGAAGATGAACGGAAAGATAATAGCAAATCCGAAAGCAGGATACACTTTAAGTTTGAACTGTCGCTCCTGTTTCATCATTAAAGCAGTAAAACGGAAGAATACCTTCTCCTCTTTACTTCTACATATTAGCTTCACCCAAAGTTCATCGAGCATATGCGGCTTTCTTTTCTTGTTCTTGGACTCACTCATCAATTTATCCAGATTACGTTCAAAGGATGGCGTCAACTTTATATAGACGAAGATTGCGATGAGTGGAACAAGTATTGCCAGCAACGTAAATAGAATCGTGAAAGTCGCATAGTTTTGATTCAACAACAGTTCAAACGGCGCGCCAAACCACATCGGCGGTAAAAAGGCATGCCACCAGCTGAATGTATACGTGACGTCCAAGTCAACGAATGAAAACGACCGGATTACAATCTGATATCCAACGATGACACCGACAGACAATAGAATTTGCACATAATTGATAATGTCTTTGAGTTTTTCACCGTCGAAGAATTTCAAAACGAAGAAATAGAGCAGTGATGTGAACACGACGATGAACAGCAGCGCGAACGCTAATCCGATAATGAAAATCAGTGTAAAAGCGATGCCCTTTTTGAACAAGCTGACGATGAGTGGCAACGCAATGAACGCCCCTGTGATGAAAAACATGTACAGCATAATATGAATCAATTTTGCTGCGGCTAACGTTCTACCGTCAATCGGCTTCGTCTGCAATACCGTTTTGTCGCGCACATCGAGCAGAACGGACGAGAAGTCGGAAACCATTGTCGTTGTCAGCACGAACATCATTATTCCGAACACGATACTCATCTGGAACATATACTGATCACCGATAAAGAGGAACGGGATGATCATGACACCGTATATGCCGTAAATCCATAGTGATTTCAGGAATTGATTGCCGTCTTTTGTCTTCCGCATATCATTGAAAATAGTCGGCACCCGTCTCCCGTCCATCGTCAGTTTCATACGTAAAATTGTTTCCATTGCGACATAGTCGATACCCAGTTTCGCAAATAGCCCTCTGAATTTTGATAGGATAGCAAGCGTCCGGAATTCACCCATCGGCATTGCCGCCTTCCACAATCGAAATGATACGCTCCGAACGACTCACATGATCTGTGAATCCTGTTAGCTGATTGAAAATACCCGATAGCGATCCTTCTTCACTCAACTCCTGCAATTCCTCGAAGCTACCATCCGCAACGACAGCCCCATTTACAATCAACACAATGCGGTTACTAATTTTCTCGACAATATCCATAATGTGAGAGGAATAAAAGATCGTTTTCCCCTGTGCGGCCAATTGCGCAAGCATTTCACGGATAATCATCATACTGTTGGCATCCAGCCCGCTTAACGGTTCATCAAAAAACAAGAGATCGGGATTATGCAAGAGACTCGAAATGATGAGCACTTTCTGTTTCATGCCTTTAGAGAAGGAAGAAATCCTTGAATGCAATACTTCTCCAAGTTCGAATTCCTCCATAAGTTTCTGTGCCTTTTCCTCTACAAACTTGCGCTCCAGTCCGTACAACTCACCCGTGAACACCAAGTATTCCATCGCCGTCAGCGTATCATACAGCTCCGCCTGCTCGGGCACGTAGCCGATTCGACGCTTATAGGATGAATCCCCTGAAGCAATGTCAGTCCCAAAAATTTCAACCTGGCCTTCATAATCTTGTATGAGACCGAGCATGATTTTAACAGTCGTACTCTTCCCTGCCCCGTTCGGACCAATATACCCGATGATTTGCCCGCGTTCCACTTCAAGATTGATGCCGTTTAGCACACGTTTCACACCGTAGGTCATCGTTACGTTTTTGAGACGAAGCACTTTTTCATTTACGTCCATATCAACACCCCCACATGTCGTTTCTACTCCGAGTCTACCATTAAATTGGTTGAAAACGCACTCATTCTATTGAAAAATTAAGTGATTTAGAGAACCTTCTAAGCGTGAATGTTGCGAGTGCGAAAAATAGGGCAGGAATGAGAGCGTAGGTAAATGTGATGGAGATGATTAGTGAATAAACGTAGGGAGCGTATCGAAATGTAGATGCCCCGCATCGAAACGTAGCAGCTTCGTAACACAACGTAAACCGTTCGCAACGAAAAGTAGCGGGCGTATCGAAATGTAACGTGCCGTATCGAAACGTAGCGGCTTCGTAACACAACGTAAACCGTTCGCAACGAAAAGTAGCGGGCGTATCGAAATGTAGGCGCCCCGTATCGAAACGTAGCGGCTTCGTAACACAACGTAAACCGTTCGTAACGAAACGTAGAGAGCGTATCGAAATGTAGACGCCCCGTATCGAAACGTAGCGGCTTCGTAACACAACGTAAACCGTTCGCAACGAAACGTAGAGAGCGTATCGAAATGTAGACGCCCCGTAACGAAACGTAGGAGAAGTGCCTCACTATTCAGATGCCCCCGAATTGGAAATAGTTCCCTGAGAAAATGACGAGGAAATTCTCACCAACTTCTCATTTTATTCACAGGGTTCTCTAAAAAAGCAGGCGTAAACTAAAATTATTCCAAAACGAAGGGGAGAAAAAATCATGAAAAAACTTTTCGCAACTACATTGAGCGCAGTACTATTAACAACAGGTGGTCTTGGAGCAACTAACGTACTTCACCCGGACAAAGTAGAAGCAGCGACAGTGAACTATGAATCTTCTTACCAGAATCACAACGCACACTACCAATTACAAATCGCATCTGAAGAACTTACACAACTTCCTGAATACGCTACAGTTGCTTCAAAAATCGACGTCAACGGCTTAACTGCAAAAGTGGTTGAAGACAATTACAACACACGTACAATCGTATTCAGCAATTCACATGGACAAGGCCAATACAAATCCATTTTCGTAAAAAGAACGGACAGTTTGAAAGTCATCGATTTCCGCGGAGGGCAGATCTTCTACGGTACGATTTCTAATGAAACAGCAGCCCCTGCTCCAGAACAACCAGCAAAACCAGAACAAAAACCAGCAACGGATACAGCAATTAGTGCACTTCCTGAATATGCAACACTTGCTTCTGTTGTTGACGTCACTGGCTTTAACTTGGAAGTGGCAGAAGATAACTTCAACACTCGTACAGTTTTAGTAAAAGATCAAAACAACCGCGTTCAGTATAAATCGATTTTCGTAAAACGTGCACACACGTTGAAAGTCATCAACACTCGCGGAGGACAGATCTTCTACGGTGCAGTAAAATAAAACACTCAAACAGCCGTATCAATCAAATTCGATACGGCTGTTTTTTCCTTTTATTCCACTGGTTTCAAAACTGCGGCATTGTACTCATCTTTCAACAGTGAATACATATGTACATCCTCGAATTTTCCATTCGTCCTTTCATATTTCCGCAACAGGCCTTCTTGCAGGAACCCTAACTTCTCAAACAGCTTTTGGGATGCAATATTCTCAGGATCAATCAATGCTTGAATCCGCATAAGTTCCATATGCGAAAAGCCATATTGAATAACGGCAGTCAATGCTTCCGTCATGATTCCACTTTTCCAATACTCCTTCGACAGCTCCAACCCAACTTCTGTACGCGCATGTTGTGCTGTATATTGAAGAAAACCACAACTTCCAATTACTTCAGATGTGTCCTTCAGCGTAATTCCCCATCGGATTCCCGTTCCTTCGTCAAATATGCGACGATACCAGGCAATTTCCTCTTCTGCTTCACACACATTTTCCATTGGCGCCATGCCGTAATACTTCATCACTTCTTTATCCGAAAGATAATAAAAAACACTTTTTGCATCTTCCATCTTTACTTCACGCAAAAGTAATCTGTCTGTTTCCAATATCGGAAATACCTTATCCATCGTACATCCCCCTTTATAGCGGCCACTTATTCAGCCACAAATGCAAATACAGCTAATGGTTCAACTGCTTCCCTTTCATGAGCCACTTTTAGCAATTCCACTTCAGAATGCAGCAAGGACTTTAACTTATCCGGAATCTGTTCCAAACGATTGATCTCCCCTTCATATTCAGCAAGCGTCATCTCGACTTCCCATTTTCCGTCCTGCAAATCTGGGGAATGGATACGTTGTTCCTTCGTCAAGGTCCAACCGGTTTTCGATGCTAACTGTAGGATGTCTGATGGGGTGAACAACGTCCGCACATTCGCATTGCTACTTTCCTTAAAGCATTCATAATGCGCTTGAATGAGGATAGCCAACAAATGTGGATGCTGTTCAATTCTTTGGATCCGTGTATCCCACTCCGCAAAACATAATCGTTTCCCCCATTTTCGCGCCTTTGTCAAAATAGCGGAAAGCTCTTCTGCTGATCGTAAATAAAAGGCACAATGCGAAAAGACGATAAAGTCAAATGACATCGGTGGAAACTCAACTTCTTCAGCTAGAACATCCACGTCAAAATCGATTTTCATCCGACTTCCCATTTGGGATTCCAATAAATGTTCGCGCGCTTCTCCGAGTGTAATCGGTGCACCATAGTCTGCAGGCGCAATGTCGATACCATGTACAAAACCTTTCTCTCCAACTGTATATGCTAATGCAGCCGTCGTATCCCCCTGGCCACACCCAATTTCGAGGACACGTGCCCCCTCTTTAATCGCCCAGAAATCAACAAGCTTCATTCGATGCTCCGTTTGGATGCGCTGGATTTCTTGAACGTCATCCATTATCTTCATATAACCAAGAATTGTTTCAATAGGTTCTGGATTCATAATTCATCTCCCGGCTCAGTTTTTCTTTATTTTATCAGTAAAATGGCCGAGCATCTAGTTGATCCCTTATACATTTCCTTATTCATTCAATTAACTGGAAATCATTCCCTTAGTAATCAATGAGGAAATTCTCACCAATCTCTCATTTTATTCACAGGGTTCTCTAAAAAAGAGAGAGTAAGATGAAATCATACCAAAACAAAGGAGAGGAACAACATGAACAAATTTATTGCAACTGCATTAAGCACAGTACTATTGACAACAGGTGGTATCGGAGCAGCTAACGTTCTTCACCCAGACAAAGTAGAAGCAGCACAGGCGAAATATGAAGCTTCCTACTCACATCACAACTCAAACTATCAACTACAAATCGCTTCTGAAGATCTTACACAACTACCTGAATACGCAACAATCACTTCAAAAATCGACGTCAATGGTCTAACTGCCAAAGTAGTAGAAGACAATTACAACACACGTACAATCGTATTCAGCAATGCAAATGGACAAGGCAAATACAAATCCATTTTCGTCAAAAAGACTGACAGCTTGAAAGTCATCGATTTCCGTGGGGGGCAGATTTTCTACGGTACGATTTCTAATGAAACAACAGCACCTGCACCAGAGCAAAATCCTTCAACAGATACAGTAATTAGCACACTTCCTGAATTCGCGACACTCGCTTCTGTCGTAAAAGTGAGCAACTACACTCTTCAAGTCGTTGAGGATAATACAAACAAACGCATAATCACTCTAAAAGATCAAAACGGACGTCTGCAATATAAATCGATCTTCGTGAAAAACAACAACAGTTTGAAAGTTATTGACACTAGAGGCGGACAGATTTTCTACGGTACTGTCGGAACTGAAACAGCTGCAACTCCTGCAGTCGTAAAACCGGCACCTGCTAAAGCTGTAGCGAAAGCAGCACCAGTAAAAACTGAAGTGAAAGCACAAGTGCCAGTTGCAAAAAACACAAGCTCACTTCCTGAATACGCAACACTTGCATCTGTAGTTAACGTGAACGACTTTAGCCTCCAAGTTGTAGAAGATAATTCCAACACACGTACGATTTTATTGAAAGATAAAAATAACCGTGTACAATATAAATCCATTTTCATCAAACGTACAAACAATTTGAAAGTCATCCAGACAAGAGGCGGACAGATTTTCTATGGATCAATTAAATAAAAGGCTTCCTGAAACAGCAAACACCCGGAGACCAATGTCTTCGGGTGTTTTTGTATAGCGTATTATTTCTTCTCAAGTTGTACTTCAATCGGTGTAAGCGTAAATTCCTCGATCAGTTCAAGCTTATTTGAATTACCTTCATTGTAAGCTGAAGCTACCGGGGTGATGATGATTGATGTGGCTTCCGGCTCAAAGACCGGGGTCATGATTCTCCGAGACATATTATAAGAATTAGTCCCGAAACCGCCATTGTTCAACACGTCATATTCATTCCCCAAGTTATCCACCACTTTAAAGTCCAAGCTGACGAAGTCACATTTATCTTTCAACTCTTGCGACGTGCTATTTGATAAATAAATCGTATTCGATACAGGAGTTGTCGTCATCTTCGTAACGTTTACTGTAATTCCCTTATCTGTGACATTCAGATTAGATAATTGAATTGTTTCGGATTCCAAGGACTCTAACTCAAAATCGAATTCCCAGTCACCCTCGATATAGTTTGCCAGGTCCTCCGCAATCGTCAGTTCTCTACCCTTCCAGTTGACATGGATGGTATCTTTAGGTTTACTGCCCGTCATCAAGTACGTTATAAATACACCTGCGTATTGGTTGTCGCTCACCTTTTCGATCATATAGTTACCCGGCGTATGCCCTTCATATTCTTCAATTGATAACCCGCCTTGCAATATAGGATTTTCACCCAAGTCCCGATCGCTTTCCATCGTAAAGGAAATCGATACACTTTCCCCATCGTAGACGGCATCCGTAATGGTGATCTCCACGCCACTGTCCTCTTTCGTCATGCCTATTGCAGTTGTGTACTCTCCATAGTCACTAACTAGCTGGCTCTCCTCTTGAAATAAAGAAAATACACTTCCTATAATCGGTAATTGTGCCGCAATTGCTGGGAAGGAGACACTGAATGTCACAACCGAAAAACTGAGGACCGCGGCCGCCACGAAAGTGTTTCTAATAAACGGTTGTGTTGATTTCTTTTTCCTTCGCAAGTTCTTCACCCGATCTTTTTCTGCTTCCTCCACAGGCATCGGTTCGATTTTCGGATCAATCTTCAATTCGCTGAAACGCTTATAAATATTATTCATGCAAAACTGCCTCCCATCTGTGTCTGTTGTATAATTTTCTTGCCTCTGTAAAGCCGATTATCGACAGCGGCCTTTGTTAACCCAAGTTGTTTCGCAATCTCCTCATTCTTCATTTCCAAAAAGTATTTCATTATGAAAATATCACGATCGAGCTCCTTTAAGTAGTTCAGTAAAATCAATACTTCGCACGTTGTCTCTTTTCCCATGAACTCCGACTCCGCCGATTCTTCCGGTTCCAACTGGGAATCCGTGATTTCAGCAGGACTATGCATCCTCATCTGCTTTCTCTGTTTGTCGACAGCTTTAAACTTGGCGATTGTACAGATCCATCTGCGGAAATCCTCTGCATCTCCGTCAAATTGTTTCGCATTGTCCCATGCTCCTAAAAAGGTGTCATTGATGCATTCTTCAATCAGCTGCTTATCATTATAGGAACCCAAAGTATTGTAGACAACCGCTTTAACGCTGCCAATATATGCATCGACAACATACTCAAAGGCCGCTTCCTTTCCCTTCTTAAAACGTCTAATAAAATTCTCATTTGTGATTTTCATTTTTCGCTCCTTTTTTCGTAAAAGCTTTTACACCTACTTAATCGCACCAGGTCGTAAAACATTCTCAAAAAGTTGTATCGCATCGAAACATAAACCGCACGCAACGAAACGTAGATGCCGTAACACAACGTAAACACGGCGTATCGAAACGTAACTGCTCCGTATCGAAACGTAAACCACTCGCAACGAAACGTAGACACCGCAACACAACGTAGACACGGCGTATCGAAACGTAACTGCCCCGTATCGAAACATAAACCGCTCGCAACGAAACGTAGATGCCGTAACACAACGTAAACACGGCGTATCGAAACGTAACTGCCCCGTATCGAAACGTAAACCACTCGCAACGAAACGTAGATACCGCAACACAACAAAATTCTCCAAAATAAAAACCCCTCCACGTATGAAGGGGTTTCTCCTATTCACAACTCCTGATAATCTTTCATGAAGCGACCGCTTTCCTTCACTTCTGCATGATATAGCGCTTTGAGTGCGAAGCTTTTCTCGAGTTCGTGTTCTTTCATGACTTGCTTAAGCCGCTCTTTCAATTCTGGTGTGCTTTTGACGAGCTGCTCCATTTTAGATTTCGAGTATTGCATGAGGACATCCTCCTTCGGTCTGTTTTGCTCAGTTTAGCATATATGGCGTTTATACGGTTGTATCGTGAGCCGAGTTTTGCGTGCTAACTATTGTCTTGTTTCTTCCTGTTCGTTTAGCTTCATAAAGAGATTGGTCAGCGGATTCTAGAATTTGTTTAGGATGGGCGCCATTTTCAGGGAATAGCGCGATACCGAGAGATACCGTAACTACTTCCCCGCATGGACTCACTGTCGTTTCAAGTTTTTTTCGTAATCTTTCAGCGACATGATAAGCAGCTTTCTCATTCGCTTTTGGCAAAAGAATGACGAACTCCTCTCCACCCAATCGGCAACAATGATCTTGCTCCCTCGTCATTTCTTGCATTCTTTCCGCTAGAAACTTCAAGACTTCGTCACCTACATTATGACCGTATGTATCATTCACACGTTTGAATTTATCAATGTCTAGAATAATAAGCGCATATGGCTTGTCCTCCACCGTCCAGTTTTTCAGCATTTCATCCATCGATCTGCGATTCCACAGTTTTGTCAATGGATCGGTTGTCGACTGATGCAAATAAAAATTCACACGATCCTGGAAGAAATTCATACTGAAATTGAGCGCTCTCTTTAATTGAATCGCCTCATAATACCACGTACGGATTTGTGTGATCTCTTCCTCTTGGTTGCTTTGCGTACTTGACTCTGCATAATGAGCGAGTTTTTGCAAAGGGTTCGCAATCTGATTAGAGAAATAAATGATGATTAGAATGGACACCAGTAAAAACGGCAAAGCTTTCACTATCATTTCTTTCATCATATGAGTGACAGGAACGAGTGTAGCTTTCGTAGACCGTTGCGTTACGATTCCCCATTCTGAAGTCGGCAAATAGGCATAACCTGCCAACATATCGACGCCTTTAGAGTTGACGAGTTGCATGGCACCGCTCTTCCCTTGCGCCAATTGCTGGATGACGGGATTTTCACGCGCAAAATCATTGATACGGTCTTTGTCTTGATGATAGATTATACGTCCTGTTGAATCGACAACATATACATACGAACCGTCTTCGTAGAAATGTTCTCCTAGCACGTCCTGGAGAATATTTTCTTCTTTTAAATAGATGGATCCTCCTACTAGTCCTATGTAATTATCATTTTCATCGAAAATGGGTTGGGAAATAAAAATAATCAATCGTCCTGTTAAACTTATATACGGTTTGGAAATGAAAGCTTCACGCTTCGTAAGCGCCGCCATTCCACCTTCTGACGTTAAAATTTTCCCTTGAAGCTCTAGTGTCTTCGGGGATGTAGCTAAAATTTCGCCACCTTTTTCAGCGATGACAACAGAATTGAATGTCTCCGTCTGTGAAGTGAGTCTTTCAGCTTCCGATTCAAGGTGTGCTACTTCATCTTTAGTTAAATGAGAACCAAGTTTATCTGCACTGACGGCAAGAGTCTGCAATGTCATCTTCAAAAAAGAATCTGTCGTACTGGATAACTTCTGCGCATATGCTCGATTCGTATCCAAAGTAGATTCAATTAATGATTGCTTTTGCACGCGATACCCTGAGGCAATACTGCTGACAAGCGTCAAAACCAGCGTCAGCATGGCAACTCCCAATATTAAATATTTCAAAGATAGCTTCATGTGTTGAACGTATCTCCTTCAAACAATAATTGTACATCCTTTTAAGTATACCATTTAACTGTATACTGAAAAGCCTATTTTTAGGACAAAAGCACTTATTGCGTTTTTTAAAAATAGTTGACGCGCTTATGGTTTTATTGTAAATTAATAAAGTACGAACGTTTATTAATAAACAGCGAATAATATTCGCTTTTGGGAGTGTTTTCAATGGATACAGTATTTGATTATGAAGATATTCAACTAATTCCAACAAAATGTATAGTAAACAGCCGCTCAGAATGTGACACTTCCGTCACATTGGGTAAACATAAATTTGAATTACCTGTCGTTCCTGCAAATATGCAGACAATCATTGATGAAAAAATCGCCATTCAATTAGCCGAAAGTGGATATTTTTATATTATGCATCGGTTTGATCCTGAAAAACGTGTGGATTTTATCAAAGACATGCAAGGTAGGGGCCTGATCGCTTCCATTAGTGTTGGGGTGAAAGATGATGAGTATCGTTTCGTTGAGCAATTGGCGACAGATCAATTGATTCCCGACTATATTACAATCGATATCGCACATGGCCATTCAAACGCAGTCATCAATATGATTCAACATATTAAAAAACATCTTCCTGAATCATTTGTCATTGCTGGTAATGTGGGGACTCCGGAAGCTGTACGCGAGCTTGAAAATGCAGGCGCTGATGCAACAAAAGTCGGCATTGGTCCGGGGAAAGTTTGTATTACGAAAATCAAGACAGGCTTTGGTACTGGTGGATGGCAGCTTGCGGCAGTGCGCTGGTGTGCTAGAGCCGCGACTAAACCAATCATTGCAGACGGAGGAATCCGTACACATGGCGATATTGCTAAATCCGTCCGTTTCGGTGCTTCGATGGTTATGATCGGGTCCCTGTTTGCAGGTCACGAAGAATCACCCGGTCAAACAATCGAACAAGACGGCAATGTGTACAAAGAGTATTTTGGTTCTGCTTCTGAGTTCCAAAAAGGTGAAAAGAAGAATGTAGAAGGCAAGAAGATGTATGTGGAATACAAAGGTAAGCTGCAAGATACGTTAACAGAAATGCAACAGGATCTTCAATCATCGATTTCTTATGCGGGTGGTACGACACTTGAAGCTATTCGCAAGGTCGATTACGTAGTTGTGAAAAACTCCATTTTCAATGGTGATAAAGTGTTTTGATTTCCCAAAAGAACCGGCTTTTATATGCTGGTTCTTTTTCTTATATCTAAGATTATTGAAACTCTTATACATTCTTTATCGTATAAAAAGTAAAGACCATGCGAGAGAGGAGGAGTGTAAGTGAAGAAAGTTTTATATTTACTATGTGTATTTCTTTTATTGTTCATAATTCGAGCGCCAGTCGCAAGCGCAAAATCATTTTCGATCGACAAGGTTGATATTAATGCATATGTGATGAACAATGGCGACCTGTACGTTGAGGAATTGTATACTTACAGTTTTTCGGGCAACTACAACGGAACAACACGCACAATCGGAGACGAGAACCACACCGGCGTGCAGTATTTTGAAGGCTATCTTGCCCCGATGGATACTGATCTTTCGCAATATGACAATAGCACCTTCAAATCTTTGAAAGTAGAACGGGACGATTTAACGTTCAAGATCTATACTTCGTCTGAAAATGAAAAAAAGAAAGTGTTCTATCGTTATCTCGTCAAGGGTGCTGCGCAAAAGTATCAAGATACCGGGCAACTGTATTGGCGCTTTTTTGACGATATGAACGAGACTGATTTACATAATCTTAGCATCAGGTTCATTTTAGATGGTGATAAGGATGCTACATTGTCAGGAAAAGCCTATCTTCATAGTCCAACAGGGAAGTTGTCAAAGTCAGATGACAAAGGATTCGTCTATGCAACTGATTTATTACAAGCCCACGACAAAGTGGAAATAAGGTTTTTATTCCCTGAAACGTTCTTGAAAAATGCCCCCTATACTAATAACAAACCGGCTTTAGCAGAATTTCAAGCTGAGGAAGCAACGTATACTGATCGAATCATGAAAAGAGACAAAGCACTGCCAACGGTTGAAAAGATCAACGTTTTCGCCTTGGGACTTACATTTTTCTTTTTGCTCTTCATAGTCCTCTATCCACGACGCATATACCGACTATTACTATCGAAAACGTCTCTTCATCAAGTGCAGGAATTGGATTCGTTCCTACTATCTATTATTGAACGAAAAGGCAAAGTAGGACCAAATGCCATTTCTGCAGCTTTGTTGCGGCTTCGTCAAAAAGGGATTGTTGCAATGGAGAAGGTGCCCTCTAACGCTATTTACAGAAGCGATGACAGTGCTCCGGATTATACATTCCGATTTACATTGTTAACAGATACAGGGTCTCTAAATGCGTTTGAAAAATACTTAATTGAATGGCTTTTCAAAGAGGATGCGGATGGGACACTCGCTTTTTCCTTGGATCAATTCCCATTTCTAACAAAACAGCAACGTGAAAAGAATTGGCGGTTGGAAGCGGACTTTTCAAGTCGCTCCAAAGGATTTACGAAGCGGTTCAAAGAGTGGCAGAAAATCGTACGAAAAGACCCGGAAGTAAAGCAGTTCGTCGCACCTAATCCCGTACGTAAGTATCTTACACTAGTAGGAATTCCTTTATGGATTAGTTGGGCATGTTTGAACTTCTGGATGATAGCAGAAGATTCCCTGGACGTAGGCGTTCTACTATTTTTGTTGTTAATAGGATTTATAGTTTTGCTGTTCAATCAAAACAGGCGAGCCGCTCTCCCCATCTATTTTATATTCGGATTTTTTTGGATAGAGAGAGAAGGAGGTAATACGGATGGTGCTTATTTATTGTTTGTATTTGCTACCGTTTTATTGTCCCTAACAGCTTTATTGTTACCGATGAATGACATAAAGCGAAAAGCAGCTCCTTACTATAAGGGTGTTAGAGCTTTCAAGAAAGACGTAAAATCAGGCGAGTTTGACTTCCACAGTAGCCACTCGGAAGAAAAGTGGTATGAGCACGCAATTGCCCTTGGCCTGTTCATCCCTTTGCTTATAAAATACACAAAGACCTTGCCGGAAGATTTGTCTACGCTTCCTCTAATGACCGTCCATGTAACTGAATTGCTGACCGCGTTTCACTACACGCATCGTTATTATTACACCCACATGCAGTCTTCAGGATTTGGCGGTGGATCAGGAAGTAGTAGTGGTTCAGGAGGCGGTGGCGGTGCAGGCGCTTTCTAAGAAAATAAAGAACTGTGCCTTACGATATCCACATAGTTTTGGCAAAATCCCCTCACCGACAAAAGCGAGGGGATTAATAAATTATTGTCATTTCATTCGCTTTAGCATCTAGGTAGCTTATGGTCACCTAGATGAATTATTAAAGTAACCCTAAATGCTCACGAAATGTTTGACCTTCATACTTCTCTCTGAAAATGCCTCTTTTCTGCATTTCAGGTACTATCATTTCAACAAAGTCTTCTAAACTGCCTGGTAATGTTGGAGGCATGAGATTGAATCCATCAGCAACACCAGAATGAAGCCAAACTTCAATATGGTCTACAATTTCTTCGGGGGTACCTATTAATGTGTGGTGCCCTCCTCCAGCATTAAGATATCCTAACAATTCCCTCACTGTAGGTTGTCTGTCGTTGATAATTTCCAGTATCGTTTCATATCGTCCTACGGGTCCAGTGAATTCTTCCACTGGAGGTAATGAAGGGACTTTTTCATCGAGTTGCCAACCAGAACAGTCTTGGCGCAGAAAGTAACTTAACTGCTTTAAAGCCGTTTCAATCGGTAATCGATTATCTAATGCGGCTTTTTTCGCTAGTGCCTCTTCATGCGTATGCCCTACATAGGTTACCAGCCCAGGAAACACTTTAATTTGTCTATCACTGTCCTCACTCTGGTTAATCTGCTCATCCAGCTTCACACGAAACCTTTTTGCCTGTTTTAAGTTCCACGACACGGAATAGACGGCATCTGCATATTTTGCTGCTAGCGCTATTCCCTGTTTAGACGCTCCTGCTTGCATCGCTACTGGTTTGCCTTGTGGACTTTTCGGCGTAGTGGAAGGACCTGCCACTTGATAATAAGATCCCTCATGATAGAAAGGTTGAATGCCGTCAGAGTTGATCAATTTCCCTTTTGTCCGGTCATGCAAAAACGAATGATCATCCCATGACACGAACAATTTATTCATCACATCGGCGAATTCAGCTGCTTTCGCATACCGTTCATCATGGACAGGCAGTCTTTCCATACTATGATTTAACGCCTCAAAGTCAGTCATAGACGTTACAAGATTCCAACCGACACGCCCTTTTGTAATATGGTCTAAACTCAAAAGTTGTCGTGAAGCGGTGAAAGGATTAGAAAAAGTACTGGAAATAGTAGAGACTAATCCTACGTGTTTTGTCACTTGTGAAATAGCCGTTAAATTCACGATTGGATCAAACCAAAATGCCGGCATAACACTATCATCTTTTGCTGGAAATGATTGATTATCCGCAAAGAAAACCGCGTCAAAATAACCCTTTTCCGCCAACTTCGCCAGTGATTGATAGTAAGATACATCACCAATCTGTTCAACGCTTGAGTCGGGCATTAACCATGCAGCTTGGTGATGTCCACATCCATATAGTAAAACGCCTATGTGCAGCTTTTTTTCTTTCGTTACTGTCATTTAGGGCACCTCAAAATGAATCATGATAAATTGTTCATATTCTCAATTCTTCACTACGTTGTCGTGTATTTTACACGACTAGTTCATTGTCAAACCACCGTCGATCGTGAAGTTCTGTCCCGTAATACCATCCGCTTGTTCTGAAGCTAAAAACGCAACCATATTAGCTACATCTTGAGGGGTCGTCACCTTTTTCAGTGGCGTCGATTGTGCAATCAAATCAAATACTTCTGGTGTTGTAACCGCACTAGCATCAGTCATTTTCAATAATCCACCTGAAACGACATTCGCTTTAATGCCATGCACTCCCAATTCAGATGCTATATTTCGTGTAAAACCGATTAATCCTGCTTTCGCAGTTGTGTATTCGTGATAAGGTACAACAGGATTTTGATATAAATTAGTCCCGATGCTTATAATCGATCCGTTTTGTCTTTCAATGAATTGTGGCATAACACTTTGAGCAATATTAAAAGCTGCTTTCAACGTACCATCCAGTTGTTTTTGATAGTCATCCCACGTCAGTTCTGTGAATGATTTTTGTTTAGTTGGGTCAAATTTGAAGTCAACTAATGCGTTGTTAACGACGACATCTATTTGGCCAAAATGGTCCGTTCCTTGTTTAATCAATTCATCTACTTCTGCGCGATTCGTAACGTCAGCCTGTATGGCAATCGCGTTATCTTCACCTATCTCAGACGCAAGCTTCTCAGCAGCGTCTTTACTTTGATAATAGTTGATGACTACTTTGAACCCTTGTTGTGCCAGTGTCTTTACAATCGATGCACCTAAACCCCTGCCGCCGCCAGTAACTAAAACTGTTCTACTCATCATGACCACTCCTATATTTTTGTAATAATAAAAAACGCAACTTCCCCGTAGGAAAGTTGCGTCAAAACAGATAACTACATAGTAAAAATGCACAGATTTACTTTGTGAGTATGTATTGGATTTTACACTTTCCTACGCTAGTTTTACCTAGATCAGGTTCAAAGGGTTCGAGTAAGTACTCATCTCAGTTTTTACAAACACCCCTAGTGAATATTATGAAGTTATCTTAAATGTATAGTTTTTGGAAAAGCAAGTCAAGGTAATGTGTGTTTATTTACTTTTTTACATAGAAAAGCTTATTTCACATCAACATTCAACTTCATGTCCAATCCACTCATTTTGTAAAAATTAGTAAGACGTCTTTCAATTGATGTCGCACATTCTACCGCTAGTTCTTCAGGAACCGCCTTCTGCCAGATCAGATCGATACCACAGAAGCAATCTTCCACAGGATTTAAAGCCGCACCGTCCCCACCTTCACCTTTGCTGCCAACAATCATCGCGCTTGTCATCGCAACGAAGTTCATTGTGGCGACATCCAGGATTTTTTTATTTGTTTCATTGAGCGCCCCGCTGTTGTCATACGCTTTAACTACAATTCGATTTTTCAATTTATCAGCTTCATTTATTCATTGTATTCTATGTTACAGACTTTTCATTTATTTTCAATAGTTATTTGAATTATTTAAAAAACGAGACACGGCTAGTTTTCCTTCAAATAGGGTATGAGATAGGTAACTAATTTCGGTTTGGTAATTGGAGGGGGATTCTTTTGTATAAAATCAATTTTCGCCATACACGGCGCTTCCAGGAAATCATAAATGCGTTCCTTAAGCACGGTTTTGGACACGTTCTTTTCAGACTCGGACTCACAAACCGCAAGTCTTCAAAGCTGGATAATGCTGAAATGAACATGCAAGATATGGGCATTAGGCTGCGTAAAACGTTACAGGATCTCGGTCCTGCTTTCATTAAACTCGGTCAAGTCGCAAGTTCGAGAAGAGATCTGATTCCAGAACAAATTAGTGTGGAGCTAGCAAAACTGCAAGATCATGTTACACCCATCCCTTTTGCAAAAGTGCGTGAAATTATCGAAATGGAGCTTGAAGCACCGCTTGAGAATCTATTCATCCGTTTCAATGAAGAACCACTTGCTGCTGCATCTATTGGTCAAGTACATGTTGCTGAACTGCCGACCGGAGAAAAAGTTGCCATTAAAGTGCAACGACCAGATATACGACAGACCATTAACAAGGACTTAGCCATCTTGCGCGACTTAGTTGGATATTTGGAGGACAACGTCGAGTGGGCAAAAAGGTATTGTCTTAGAGATATGATCGACGAATTTGCTAGATCCCTTAACGATGAATTAGATTACCGGGTTGAAGCGCGGAATGCTGACCGCATTGCGAAGCAGTTCATGGAAGATACGACGATTCATATTCCTTCAATCTATGAAGATTATTCCACCGAAAAAGTATTGACGATGGAGATGATTGAGGGCATTAAAGTAAATGATTATGAACAGTTGGATACAAAAGGCTATGACAGGAAAGTCATTGCTGCACGTATTACAGATTCTTTATTGCATCAAATGTTCGTAGCGGGTTTCTTCCACGGAGACCCCCATCCCGGCAATATCTATATCCTCCCGGGAAACGTTATAGCTTATCTGGATTTCGGCATGGTCGGTAGGCTGTCGGAAGATATGAAATATCATTTCGCTTCTTTGGTCATCCACTTGCGCAGTGGAGACACAAAAGCACTAATGCGTACGTTTTATGCAATGGAGATTATCTCTGATGAGACAGACTTGCGTTCATTTAAAAGAGATGTAGAAGACTTGCAAAGTAAATATTACGACATTGCTTTAACGGAAGTTAGCCTTGGCACTGTGTTTCTTGAACTGTTCCAAGTTGCCTATCGTCATCATATCCAAGTGCCATCAGACATTACCATGCTAGGCAAAGCCGTTTTGACATCAGAAGGACTGCTGGCTGAACTCGATCCAGATATTAGTATTATGAAGTCCGTCGAACCTTTCGGCAAAAGGTTAATCGTAGAGCGCTACAATCCTAAGAACCTATTAGAAAGGTCTTGGGATGGCATGGTTGAAAATTTCGAAATCATCTCCCATCTTCCGAAAGACTTAAAAGCTATTGCGAACACCGTCAAAAAAGGAAAAGTTCAACTAGACATCAACGTCCAGCAAGTACAAATCTTTCTTAATCGTTTTGACCGCATAAGCAACCGTTTGTCTTTAAGCATCATTCTACTATCTTTCAGTATCCTGATGGTGGGCTTGATTGTCGGTGCTTCTATTGCAGGTCAAACGAACAGGTTATGGCATTTCCCTGTACTTGAAGTCGGTTCAGTTGTCGCTACGCTCATGTTTTTATATTTAATCATTAGCATTTTCAGGTCTGGTAGAATGTAGCTGTATTGAAAACAGGCACCAAGGTCGATATGATTTGTCCCTGGTGCCTGCTCTTATGCTTTTTTCATTTTCGACCTAACACCATTTCCATAAATTTTGTCGAAGCTGGAGACAGTGGAACACTTTTTAATGAACAAACGCCAATGCTCCGATGTGGAATCTGTTCGTTCAACTGCACTTCATGCAGAATCCCTCTCTCCAAATATCCCTCTGTAAACTCCCTTGTCACGCAAGCAATCCCCATATTGATGCGTGCGAATTCCACGACAAGATCATGCGAACCTAATTCGAATTCGGGAGCAATTTTCACGCCTTTCGATAATAAATAATCCTCAACATATTTTCGAGAGTTCGAACTTGGCTCCAAGAAAATGAGCGGGAGCTTTGCTAATTCTTTGAACTCGATCGGTTTGGCAAGCAGTTTTCGGTATTTATCGCCATAAACAAATGTATCGTGAATAGCTAGACATGGCCTCACTTCCAGCGTCGAATCATTTACGGGAAGATTGCATATACCAATGTCCACTTCACCGGACTTCAAAAATGAAATGAGTGCATCTGTTGTTCCATTTTCGATTTTCAATTTAATATTCGGATATCGATTACGGAATGCTTCAAGTTGGGGAAGTAGAAAATATTTAGAAATCGTATCTCCCACCCCAATGCGCAGCTCGCCTGTCGTGAGATTTTTAAATTCGTTAATCTTTTCTTCACCGATTTCGATTAAATTAATGGCTGAGTTAACATACTCCAAAAGAAGGCTTCCTTCAGTTGTCGGTGTAACGCCTTTAGGTGTGCGATTAAATAAACGGGTATTCAGTTCCCGTTCAAGCTGCATGATAGACTGACTAACAGCTGGCTGCGTCATGAATAGCGCTTTGGCGGCTTGCGAAAAGCTTTCATTCTTTCCGACGACACTGAAAACACGATACAAATCGAGTTTACTTACCATATAAACACCCCTTATACCCATCATTAGAATCATTAATTTTACTTATACCACGCACTAGTCGTATAGTACAAGTAGAAGGTCATTTAAAAAAGCGTTAGGAGCGATTCATGTGGAAAGAGTAGTTGGAACGGTTGTCAGAGGTCTTCGTTGCCCAATTATTAATAAAGGGGACAATATCGAAGAAATCGTTGTAGATAGCGTATTAAAAGCGTCAGAAGTTGAAGGCATTACAATTAATGACAAAGATATCGTTACCGTCACAGAATCCATCGTTGCGCGCGCGCAAGGAAACTATGCAACCATTGATCATATTGCGAAAGATGTTCAGGCGAAATTCGGAGACGACACAATCGGTGTTATTTTCCCCATTTTGAGCCGTAACCGTTTTGCAATTTGCCTACGCGGGATCGCGAAAGGCGCAGCAAAGAAAATTGTTCTGATGCTCAGCTATCCTTCCGATGAAGTCGGAAATCACTTAGTCGACCTCGACACGCTAGACGAAAAGGGCGTCAATCCCTGGACAGACGTGTTGAATGAAGAACAGTTCCGCAGTCATTTCGGTTATGGTAAACATACATTTACCGGTGTAGATTACATCGACTATTATAAATCAATCGTTGAAGAATACGGTGTTGAATGTGAAGTCATCTTCTCGAACAATGCAAAAACAATTCTTGATTATACGAAAAACGTCCTTACTTGCGACATCCATACACGATTCAGAACGAAACGCATCTTGGAAGCGAACGGCGGCGAAAAGGTCTATAGCCTCGACAATATTCTTTCTGAATCCGTTGACGGCAGTGGCTTTAACGAAGCATATGGGTTACTTGGATCTAACAAAGCGACGGAAGATAGCATTAAGCTATTTCCTAACAACTGTCAACCAGTCGTTGACAATATCCAGGCAATGTTGAAGGAAAAGACGGGTAAAACGGTCGAAGTCATGGTGTACGGAGATGGCGCATTCAAAGACCCAGTCGGAAAAATCTGGGAACTCGCTGATCCCGTCGTATCACCAGCCTACACAACAGGACTCGATGGTACCCCAAATGAAATTAAACTTAAATACTTGGCAGATAACAACTTCGCGGACCTACGTGGCGATGATTTGAAAAAAGCTATAAACGATTTCATCGAAAACAAAGACGAAGACCTCGTCGGCGCAATGGAATCCCAAGGGACAACTCCACGTAAACTGACAGATCTTATCGGTTCATTATCCGATCTGACGTCAGGCAGCGGCGACAAAGGAACACCGATTGTATTCATCCAAGGTTATTTCGATAACTTTACTAAATAAGAAGTGTTATGCCCCTCATCATTTGAATGTGATGAGGGGTTTTTTTATATGGGATGGGAGAGTTCATCGTTATCGGGCGCGGGAGCACGGTTTATGGGCGCGCATTGGCTGGATACGAGCGCGGGGGCACGGTTTACGGGCGCGTTTTGGCTGGATACGGGCGAGGAAGCACGGTTTACGGGCGCGCATTGGCTGGATACGGGCGAGGAAGCACGGTTTATGAGCGCGTTTTGAGCGGACAGACGTGCAGATTGAGCGGTTCTCGGTCGACATTGAGCGGACAGGCATGTAGATTGAGCGGTTCCCGGCCGACATTGAGCGGACAGGCAGGCAGATTGAGCGGTTCTCGGTCGACATTGAGCGGACAGACATACAGATTGAGTGGTTCCCGGCCGACATTGAGCGGACAGGCGTGCAGATTGAGCGGACCCTGGTTGACATTGAGCGGACAGGCGTGCAGATTGAGCGGACCCTGGTCGACATTGAGCGGATTGGCCGCCAACCGACCTTTAATTAAAAAGAGATGCCTCCGCAAATGGAAGCATCTCTTTTTATTACATATTATTCAAACGCCGGAATGGCAGTCTCATCATAATTCTCTTCCAAGAACTTGCGAACATCCTCGCTCGTCATCGCTTCCGCCAACTTTTGAATCGGTTCCCAATCTTTATTATCCTCACGTGCAATCAATGTAATGGCGAAGTCATTTTCGATTCCTTCTGTTAGAAGTGCATCGCTTTTCGGCGTCAGTCCAAGTGGCGCGGCGTATGCCGGTGTCATGACGACTGCATCCGCATCGTCGTACATGCGCGCAAGCATGAGTAAGTCCACTTCTTTGAACTGATAGTCTTTCGGATTATCGATGACATCCGCTTTCGTGAAATACGTGCCCGTCTTATCTTGCAGCTTTATAACACCTTGTTGAGCAAGCAACGCTAATGAACGGTCGATATTCGATACGTCATTTGCCATTGCGATTACTGCACCTTCAGGTAGTTCATCCATGGATGAATAATCTTTTGCATATACACCATAATTCGCAAAGTAAATCGGTGTAATTGGAACTAAATTGGCGTCGTTATTACGGTTGAATTCCTCCATATACGGAACGTGTTGGAAGAAGTTCGCATCCACTTCTTTTGCAGCAAGTGCTGTATTCGGTTGTACGTTATCGCCTAGAACGACCATCTCAAGATCAATGCCATCTTCAGCCAATTTCGGCTTCACAAGTTCAAGGATTTCCGTCATTGGCGGAATTAATGAAGCGACTTTCAATGTAACTCTTTCATTTATATCTGCTGCTTTTTCCGCGTCCTCCACGTTTTTATCTTTGCCACATGCTGATAATATCATTATGAGCATCGCAGTAATCAAGACTAATTTCTTCATTTTATTTCCCCCTATTATCTTTTATCTATCAATCGTGCAACCGTGGTCCCTGTAAATTGGATGAACTGCACGAGAATGACCATAATGAGGATCATGTACATCATGAGATCCGTTTTGAATTGCTGGTACCCGTACCGGATCGCGAAGTCACCGATTCCTCCGCCACCAACAACTCCCATAATCGTCGAATACGAGATGAAACTGATAATCGATGTCGTCAAGCCGAGGACCAGTCCAGAACGGGCTTCGACAAATAAAAACTTAAAAATGATTTCTCTAACTGAAGCCCCCATAGAAACGGCCGCCTCCAGCACACCTCTAGGAACATCCAGCAAAGACTGTTCGACCAACCGGGAGTAGTGCGCAATCGCAATGATTGATAGCGGAACGGTCGCAGCCGCTGTGCCGATTGCAGTCCCAATTACCAATCTCGTAAAAGGAATTAAAAATACGACTAGCAACAGAAACGGGAATGAACGAATGACGTTGACGACCAAATTAATACTGGAAAAGACGATTGAATTCTCAAAGAGCTGTCCTTTCCTGCATAAAAACAGCAATGTACCAACAGGGAGTCCGATGATGACCGCCGCCAGTATCGCAACGCCAACCATTATGAATGTTTCGCTGATCGACTGCCAGATTTCCATCTGATAGTGCACTAAAACTTCAGGCATTGTTTAATTCACCGTCCTCGGTCAGCTGTTTCACAAAGCTTTCAGGATCGCCGTCAATGATACGAATCCCTTTTGGTTCTATCGTCAATGTCTCATAGAGCTTTCCGTCAGCCAGAACTGTCACGCGGTTGCAAATGCTTTTTATGACATCCATCTCATGACTGACGATAACGATTGTGACACCGAATGTTCTATTGACATCCCGTAGCACGCCAAGGATTTCTGCAGTCGTATTAGGATCGAGAGAAGACGTCGGCTCATCGCATAGCAACAGTTGTGGATTATTTGCGAGAGCTCGCGCGATTGCAACTCTTTGCTTTTGTCCGCCACTCAATTGCGCTGGATACTTGTCCGCGTAACTTGCAAGTCCGACAAACTGTAGGCATTCCAGTACACGTTCACGACGTTTCTTCCTCGGATACTTAGCTAGTTTCAATGAAACCGCGACATTCTCGTAAATGGTTTTATTGGCAACCAAGTTGAAATGCTGAAAGATCATTCCGATTGACTTGCGTTCTTCACGTAACTCTTTGCCATTCAACCTCGTCAGCAAACGTCCATTGACTTCCACTTCTCCTGTATCGGGGATTTCCAGCAAATTCATGAGCCGTAACAGTGTCGATTTCCCAGCACCACTTGCACCGATTATGCCATGTATCTCCTTTTCACCAATCGATAGTGAAACAGATTGAACTGCCCTAAATTCCGAAAAGGATTTACTGACGTTATGTAAATTAATCATAAAAAAATCCCCTTTCTATCAGTTGAAGGGTGATTCAGACGTTTTTCATTATAACGTACGAAATGCTTACTGTCATCATAAGAAGGCGTTTGAAAATCAAAAAGACTAGTACAGTATAGCTCCATCTGTACTAGTTCGATTTTTCTGCTTTATTTCCGCAATGCTTCAAGAATTGCCTGAGACCGGTAGCCGACTTCGAAATCGTAAATCTCAGCTATTTCCCCGTTCACCGCTTTCACCAATTCATCAATCAACCGATGCGGTACTGTTCCTTCAAGTGATAACAACGAAAGATCCTCACCCGTTTTCCCTCCACGCAAATCCCCCCAGTTCTCAATGGAGAGGACACCTTCCGAACCGTATGCCGTGAATCCGATATGCTCATGCCCGGCTGCCTGGCTGATTCCCTCGATTAGGACAGGTGTGCCATCCGTCAGCTCGGCATTTGCAATAATGCCCGTTTCACAGCTGATCGGATTATCCGGGAATTCCAACCGACTTTGGATATTAATCAGATCCCCGAACAACTTCACTGTCTGTTGGATGAAATGGACGCCGACTTCAAGGACAAATCCACCTTGCTCTCGCTCACCGACCCAATCATTCTTCTGCCAAGCACGCGGCCATTCCGGGAAATTCATCGTAAGTTGCAAACGACGCAACTCGCCTACATAACCTCCGTTAATCAGTTCAGCAAATTTCGTCGCTGCCTCCCCATAATTCAACGGGAAGTTCATAGCATGTACAACGCCCGCTTCTTTGGCAGCCGCAGCCATCTCTTCCGCCTCTTCCAGCGAATTCGCCAAAGGCTTTTCGCAAAGCACATGCTTCTTAGCACAAAGAACTTCCATCACAATCGCATGATGGAATTTTGGTGGCACCGCTACATAAACAAGTTGCACTTTCTCGTCAGCAATCAATTGCTGGGCATCCGTATAAACTTGCACACTCCCGAGCTCCGCAGCTGTCTCCCTAACAAGCACTTCTGACAGATCACAAATAGCTGCAATCGATACTTCAGGATGTTCCTTGAATTGATGGATAAGACGTTGACCAATCGCTCCTAAACCGATGATTCCTATATGTAACATGCTGACTCCCCCTTTTTTTCTATCCTACTATAGGAAAGGACAACTGTCATCGGGAAGTGATACACTTATAGTTACAGAGTTTTATTTAATAGTTGCGAAAAATCCATGCTTCTTTCCGTTATATAGATTATAAATACCTTTATCATCCAATCAGAATAAGTCAACAACTGCTAAGGAGGCTTTATCATGTACAATCGTCCAAAGATCGACATTCCGAAAACCACTTTCGAGAAAGCTTTCGATATCATTACGTCCGTGCTTTTCATCGGATGGATCGTGTACCTCATCTATATTTGGGGTCAACTGCCTGCCCAAGTACCAGCTCATTTTAATGGAGCTGGGGAAGTAGATCGCTTAGGATCAAAGTGGGAATTAATAATCCTGCCCCTCATTGCCATTATTATGACGCCATTTTTGGCATTTCTCGAGAAACACCCAGAATGGCATAATTACATGAATCTTACCGAAGACAACATCGAATTCCAATATAAAAATTCACGGATGTTGCTGAATGTAGTGAAGAATGAATCCGTATTATTTCTCGCCTATATCAGCGTTCAATCCAGTCAAGTCGCACTTGGAAATGCTTCGTCACTCGGGTTCGGATTCCTGCCGACCTTCATCATCATACTTTTCGGGTCGATGGCTTTTTTTATTGTACGGTCTGTGAAAAACAAATAATGTTTACAGGACGCCATTTGAAGATGGCGTCCATTTTATTGTTAATAAGAAAAAAGTTGAAACGTTTCATACGTCTCATTCCCCTAACCTATAGAGAAGAGGGTGGTGATTTTATTGATTAACAAATCCAAACTTGTGAAACGAGCGATCAAAGGTGATCAACTTGCTTTACAACAACTCTTGCAGGATGAGCAAGGCAAACTGTATAAGATGGCATTTATTTATATGAAAAATGAAGATGATGCACTTGAAGTATTCCAACAAACGGTTTTAGAAGCGATTGAATCGATTCATCAGCTGAAAAATCCAGACTACTTTTCAACATGGCTTACTCGAATCTGTATCAATATCTCCCTGCAAGAAATTCGGAAACGCAAAAAGGTTGTCATGTTGGATAACTTATCTTTCCCGGAAGAAGTTGAAGAACGCACTTCTATCGAAGAGCAACTCGACTTATCCGACGTACTTTATGAACTTGATGAAAAATACAAGTCCGTTCTCATTTTACGTTTCTATTATGATCAAACCGTAAAACAAATTGCTCAGCTACTGGAATGTCCCGAAGGCACTGTAAAAACGAACATACATAGAGGCCTTGCCCTCTTAAAACAGAAAATGAAGGGAGCATATAAAGATGACAGACGAGAAAAAAGTTATTAAAAAAACAATGGATGACATTACTGTGCCTAATCAAAAGCTGGAAAATATCCTTGAGCGCACATTCAAAAAAAATGTCGGGCAAAGATATAAAAAAAGGAGGAGAACAACTCGCTATATAGCAACAGCAGCATTGGCTATACTTCTTTTGAGTGGCACTGTTGCATTCAATCCTGTTATGGCAAACGTTCTTGGTCAAATACCTATTATCGGAAATGTTTTCTCATATATCAGTTCTGCAACTAAACCGGAATATAATAAATTTTCCCAGTTAGCTACGCCGATTAGTCACACAGAAGAGAGTAACGGCGTCATCATCACGACAGATCAAGGTGTTTTTGACGGAACAACCATCACATTGTCAGTATCCATACAAACCAAAGAAAATCTAGGAGACTCTCCAATGTTCGATTCTATTCCAACCATTAAAGATATCCCTCTTTCAAATGGTGGATATAATCTTGAAAAGGTCGAGGGATTCGGGTACGCAGGAATAATCCAATTAAAACCGCAATTTGATGAGTCGATTCCTGAAAATCTAACTGTTATTTGGAATCCGGTTGCAATAGAGGGCGCTACTAGTGAGCGTATAGAGGGCGATTGGAATTTCAATTTCAACCTTGAAAAAGCGCAAGAGAATATACAACTGATAAATAAACTAGTGTCAAATGAAGGGATCACCATACATGTTAAAGAAACGCGACAAACCGATTTAACATTAAATATTTTCTATCAACAATTGGTAGATCCCAATCTGTTAAATGAGTGGACAGCTGTCGAGGCTGAAATGATGGCTTCTGACAACTTAGGAAACGTTTATGAAGTACCATACAATGGTGGTTTCGCTGATGCAGATGCTCAAACCCCAGAAGATTTACAATGGAGTGCCACTATTAAAGATCTTGACCCGAATGCTACGAAGATCATTTTACATCCTTTTGCTACTATTAGTAGATTAGACAAAGAACCTACTTCAAAAATCGTGGTTTTTGATGAAATTGAAATTGAATTATAGTACAAATTGAATATCATGCAAGCGTAAAGAGAGTAGCCGCGGCTACTCTCTTATTTTGTATTATTTTCAAAGTAGTACTAATAATAGTTTCCATTACCGGGTCGCAACGAAACGTAAACCGCTCGTATCGAAATGTAACTCCCACGCAACGAAACGTAAACCGGTCGTATCGAAATGTAACTCCCCCGCAACGAAACGTAGACGTCGTATCGAAACGTAACAACATCGCAACGAAACGTAAACCGCTCGTATCGAAATGTAACTCCCCCGCAACCGTAGACGTCGTATCGAAACGTAACAACATCCCAACGAAACGTAAACCGCTCGTATCGAAACGTAACTCCCCCGCAACGAAACGTAGACACCGTATCGAAACGTAACCAGAAAAAAAAGCACACCCTATTAGAAAGCAGCCAAGCTACATTCCGATATAGCATACTTCTTTCTGTACTCTATCACTCCGACTTCTTTTCAACCTTCTGCATCGTTGCCATTTTATCTCCGGCAGACACAAGTGGGATTACTCTTAGGAAGATTGCGAAGATGATAGCAATCACCATGATGACGCCGCCCCAGAAGAAGGCGGTAGTCAATGCATTTGCGAAAACATCTTTCACAGTCACCACAAGCTGATCAGCTACCGATTGGATCTCAACAGGCAAACTGTTTTGCAGCTGTTCCAATCGCGGTTGGTCGAGCAATATTTCAGGGTTCATCAGTTCACCGACTTGTTTTGCATGTTCAGGGGGAAGCTTCGTGGATGCATCCATATCACCTGAACTGAATGCCGCTTTCATACCTGAAACCATTTTCGAACTCATCACCGCCCCTAGAATACCGATACCCATCGTATTTCCAAGTGAACGGAAAAGTTGAGATGACGCGGATGCCACTCCAAGTTGACGTAGGCTCACTGCATTTTGGACCGTTAACGAGAATACCGGCATACTCGCTCCGAGTCCAAGACCGACAATACATAAGTAGCTGATCATTATATAGATCGGCGTATCGATTGTGATAAAACTAAGCAAGAAGATTCCAAGTGCGGTAATACTCAGACCGACAATCGCCAAGCCTTTGTACTTCCCAGTTTTCGTCATAAATGCACCAGCAAATGTCGTCGCAAACACCATGACAATCGACATCGGCATCATAATATACCCCGAGCCGCTTGGTGAAATCCCCTTGACTCCCTGAATGAAGAACGGTGCATAAATCATGACACCCATCATTCCCATCCCTAATAGGAACCCGGCAATATTGGACACTGTCACAATATCATTTTTAAAGAGCGAAAGCGGCAGCACAGGCGTCTTCACTTTCGTTTCTGTAATCATGAATGCAATCAAAGCGACGACTGTCAAGCCGAATAAACCGATGATTTGCCATGAATCCCATGAATATTTCCCAGCACCTTCACCTGCTAAACTGAATGCCATCAGCAAAGCAACAATTGTCACCGTTAAGAAGAAGGAGCCGAAATAGTCGATTGTTTCTCCTTCTCTGCGAGGTACTTTCGGGAATAGTTTGAAAATCATCGCAAACGCCAGTATACCTAGCGGTAAGAAAATCCAGAAGACCCAGCGCCAGTCAAGATTATCGACGATGAAACCGCCCATTAATGGTCCAAGCACACTCGCAATTCCAAAAATACCACTCATCGCCCCCGTCCACTTTGCACGTTCCCTCGGCAAATATAAGTCACCGACGGCCGTGAATGCTGTCGACATAATCATACCGCCACCAATTCCCGTAATACCGCGGAAGATGATAAGTTGAAAAATGTCTTGAGAAAACCCTGACAATAAAGCACCGACCATAAAAAATCCAATACCCGCAAGCAAAAATGGTTTTCTACCGTATATATCCGATAGTTTACCAACGAGAATAGTCGCAACCGCCATCGTCAACAGGTAAATTGTAATGACCCAAGTGTAATAGTCCATGCCGCCGAGTTTCGCGATGATTCTCGGCATCGCCACTCCAATGATTGTCTGATTGATGGCCGAGAAAAACATCGCCGTCATGATAGCAATCATAATGGTCACTTTCTGTTTGTTCGTTAAATCATTCATTTCAAGTCACCCTTTCGAATCGTTGAAATTTTAGCTTCAGCTTGTGCAAACGTATCGATTAAGTGATTCAGATCGTTTTCTGTTAGATGGCTGAAAATGTCTTTCATCGTTTTCCTTCCTTCGAGACGCAACGTATCCATTGTGGCGCGTCCTTTTTCAGTCAACTTTAAATAAACAACACGACGGTCGTGCTCATCCTTCTCGCGTTCTACGTAACCATGCTCAATCAATTTATCCGAAGCGATTGTAACTGCGCCTGGTGTTAGTTGGAGTGCTTCCGCCAACTCTGACATTCGCGTTAGTCCTCTTCGTTCCAACATGAAAACAAGATACGATTGTGAGCCCGGAAAATGCTTTTCAAATACTTTTGTCCATACATGACTCATGCTTCGCGTCACTTGCCAAAACAGCTCTTCAAACTGCGAAAACAACTCTTTTTCTTCTTTCATTTCATTCACCTCATTTACTTTAGTTGCTAAATACTTTAACCGCTAAACCATTTATTTAGTATAGATAGCTATTTGTTATTTGTCAAAGAGGTGAACTCAGATTTAATAATGCTTATCGAGGGTATTCTAATTAGGATATTGCATGTAATGAGCGGGAGGGTGAACGGACTTGTTCGGATTAGCAGATTTGGGAGCTCTTATCGTTTCGGGGTTTATCATCTTGCCTGTCGTCATTTTCATACGTGAAATGGGTTATTTAATTGTCAGCTGGCTTTTTGGGGTCATTAAACCGAGGATAACCATCGGCTCTGGACCTCGACTTTTTACAATTGGCATATTCGATGTACGGAAATACTACCATCTGTATAGTTGGTTTTCATATGATGACTTGAAGCAGAAAAGTAATTTTGCCTATATTTGCATATATGCTGGTCCAATCCTTGCAAACTTGACTATTTCCATTGTCATTAATGCATTAATCGCTAACGGACTCGTTGGCAACTTTGAGACATTTTGGAATCGGTTCGTATTTTACGGGTTTTATTATGTACTGCTAGATGCAATCCCGATGATCATGGTCGGTGGTAAACCGAATAACGGCATGATTATTTATGAGATGCTCCGTTATGGTAAACGGGTCGATCATAATGACGAGCCCTTTTTACCTTCTACCACTGAGATTGAGGAAGAATATGAAAAAGAGATGGAACAAATCAAAGAAAAGAAAATTGAACGAGATTCAGAAAAAAACGATTAAGCAATTTTACTGATTCTGATGCATGCCTTCCTCGCCATTGTAAATACTATCCCTGAACAGGAGGGATAGTATTGGAAGAAATCACCTACACAGAAGTCGTTTTACAAGAATACAAAGTTGGTATGGGTACGTTTGCAGAGAAATTGCCGGAAGTAGCAAAAGCGTTTATTACTTTTACGGAAGCTTGTTTTGAAGAGGGAACCGTTTCTCAAAAGCACAAACACCTTATTGCACTCGCTGTCAGCATCTACGCTCATAACGAATATTGTATTGTTTTCCATACAAAGGGTTGTTTAGACGCTGGATGCACGGAAGAAGAAATGATCGAAGCAATTGGCGTTGCTGCAGCTTTGGGTGGAGGATCCGCGATGAGTCAGGGCGTTACCGTATGGCAAGATGCACTTGAAGATTTTACAGAATAACGACGAACAGCCACCTATATAGGTGGCTGTTCGATTGCTTACTCTTACTTCAAATTATTCCTTCTGCGCTCTGCTTTTCTTCTCGCGATTTCGCGTTCTTTCTCAAAATCCGTTTCTTCACCAAACTCCGTGCTCATGTCTGTACGTGTGAAACGGGAAGGACCGGTCGTTACCCCATCCATTTCTTCATTCGGTTTAAACAACAAGCCGAGACATACCAGACCACTTATCCCTACAAGTGCATAAACGATTCTAGATAGTAAAGCTCCTTGTCCTCCAAACAGAGTGGCGACGAGGTCAAACTGGAAGAACCCGATAAGACCCCAATTTAACGCGCCAATAATAACTAAAGCTAATCCGATCCTTGAAATCGTACTCATGTACGAACTCCTCCTTCGGTTAATGTGATTTTGAATCTTCATTACCGCAGACACTTGATGAGTTCTTATGTGCTGTCCATTGCAAAGAACAACTTATAATCCCTTATAGCGCTTGACGATAATTGTATCGATTCGTACTTATCATTTGCTAAAACGCCGGTTTAATACATAGCCATTAATCAGGAGAGTGGATCAAAACAGGTTATTTTTAGCCTGAGCATTTAATTTTCCCAGAGACTTACAGTAACGACTTTTTTATGCTACGATAACTGTAAAGCTTATCCAATTTAGAAAGGAAGTGATTCCACTGAAAAACTTACCTGAATCCATGCAAATTCAACTGTTGCAAGAGATGCTTGATGGTAGCCAAGTAGCAGCACTCGTAACTGATCCCAATCAAGAAGATCATCCAATTATCTTTGCAAATAAAACGTTTGAAACATTGACTGGCTATCCAATGTCTGAAACACTTGGGCGAAACTGCAGGTTTTTACAAGGAGAAGATACAGATCCTGTTGCAGTTAATAAAATAAGGACTGCCATTCATGACAAGCAACCGGTTGTTGTCACACTGAAAAATTACAAAAAAGATGGTACGATGTTTTGGAACCATCTATTCATTAAACCATTAGAAATTGAAGGCAAGCTGTTCTTCATTGGTACACAAACTAACGTGACGTTAGAGCATAAACAAAAAAGGTTGATTACAGAGAAAGAAAAAGAGATCGAACAACTTATCTTGCCTATTTTAATGCTTCATAATGGTGTTGCCGCTGTCTCACTAATTGGCAAAATGACTGAAGAACGCATTAATCTTTTATCAATAGGCTTAAGTGAATTTGTCCAAAAACGCCATATAGACTATATGATCATCGATATCACGGGAATTCGCTGGGATGAGGAAACTCCTTTGACTACTTTCCAATCTGTACATAGCGTATTACAATTAATGGGCACTGAATTATTTATAACTGGCGTGACACCTCAAATTGCTCAAGCATTGACAGCTATGGGCGAGTCAACTGAGCGGTTGCTAACATTCGCAACTCTTCAACAAGCTTTGGAAAGAATCACTAAGAATACGTGATTGATTTAACATGTAAGGAGATGTATGAAGTGAAGTACGACGTATTTTTGTTTGACCTAGATGATACATTAATGGATTTTGGAGAAACTGAAAAGAACGCGTTTACGAACGTATTTACAACGAATGGACTGCCAAATGGCTTGGCAGAGTACAGAGCTACATACCGTGCAATCAGTACCGTTTTGTGGGAAGATCTCGAACAAGGCAGGACGACACTCGCCGACTTGAAGACGGAGCGGTTCAGACGTCTGTTCCTTGAGCACGGATTGGATATCGATGCAGAAGTATTTGGACAGACGTACCTCGATAATCTTGGAAAAGAAGTCCACTTAATCGAAGGGGCTGCTGAAGTTATTAATAGCCTATCAGGAAATCGAATTGCACTTCTCACGAATGGATTTAATGACGTACAACTCGCTCGTATGGCTGGTTCTGGTCTTGCAGATAAATTTGAAGCCATTTTCACATCTGAAGCAATTGGCTACCAAAAGCCGCAACCGGAAATCTTTGAACATGTCTTCCGCCAAATGGAGCTTTCAGACAAATCACGTGTTTTAATGATTGGCGACTCTTTATCGTCCGATATTCAAGGTGGGAACAACTTTGGCATCGATACATGCTGGTATAATCCGCGCCGTAAACCGAATACGAGTAAAGAGATTCCTACATATGAAATTCATAACTGGAATGAATTTCAATTGATAAGCAAACAAACGGTCACGTCCGATTAACTGGATATGACCGTTTTTCATCAGTTTCACGTAAAATATTCGATTTTCGCATTTGGGAAAAATTTCTCCACATAACCGAATAAGAATTCCTTAATTTCATCTTCTTCGTCCTTCTGATAAATATATTTGCCGATACCGTATTTACCCCATTTATAGCGCCTTTTCTCTTCATCTAACTCAAGCTTTGTTTTTGGATAATTCTTTTCGATAACTCGTTTTGCAGGCTTCGTGAACCGGTGTTGAATGAATTCGAACGTAATGTCATCCCGTGCATCCTTCGGCAACTCCTCGTCCAACCGTTCAAACAGATGATGGTACCCTTCTTGCCAGTCGTCATGCAAATAAATCGGCGCGACAATAAAGCCAAGTGGATATCCCGCTCTTGCCACCTTCCCCGCTGCCTCTATCCGTTTATCGAGCGGTGATGTACCTGGCTCAAAGTTTTTGATGACATAATCAGCATTTACACTAAATCTAAAACGCGTATTCCCATTGTGCTTCGCGTCCAGCAGATGGTCCACGAAATGGAATTTCGTCACAAATCGTAATCTGCCGAGCTCCGTCTGTCCGATATGCTCAATCGCCCGTTTTAACGTATGCGTCAGATGATCAATGCCTACAATATCCGAAGTACAGGCCGCCTCAAATCGCGTAATTTCAGGCGCTCGTTCCTCAATATAGCGATCAGCCGCCTCAAATATTTCCTCCACATTCACATACGTGCGGATATATGGCTTCGTACCCATCGTCGTCTGCAAATAGCAGTAATGGCAGTGCCCCATGCACCCCGTCGCAAGCGGAATCGCATACTCTGCGGAAGGTTTCGACGTCTCAAACTTCAACGTTTTTCTTAAACCTACAACTAACGTCGACTTCGCAATCCTGTATTTTTGCGCATCCGTCTCACCAGGCAAATCCCGAATCTGGTTATGTGAAGTCGTAAAGCGTATTTCAATTCCCATTTTCTCAAACTTCTCATGCAGTTCCTTCCCTAACGGATAATCAAGCGCATTCGGTTCAAAATAAACTAACTGTGGCACGAACGGTTTGTTCATACGGCCATCGACCTTTTTATATAAATTTTCATAAGCTCACCTTTTCCTTTTAGCTTAGCTTGTCTAAAAGGCTCGGAATTATGAACTTGGATATTTTTATTAGTTTTTGCGAAAATCTCTTGCCCCTTACGTTACGGAAGGTCCTATAATGGATGAAACGTGAGGAGTTGAGTTCTGTTATGTATTCGATTGGAAAAGTCGCCGCCATGAGTAATGTGACCGTTCGAACATTGCGTTATTATGATGAAATCGGCTTATTGCCTGCCGAAAAGAACGCACAAGGTCATCGATTTTACTCAGACATAGATATTTCAAAGCTTCATTATATCCTGACATTACGGGATATAGGATTGCCACTCGAGTCGATCCAAAAAGCTCTAACTGGAAGAGAGGTGAATGTTCATGATGTCCTCGAAATGCGCTTGAAAATGATTCAATCGGAAATGAAACAATTAAAAAAAATGGAAGCCTCCATCACATCCTTAATGGTGCTTGCTGAAGTGGAGCAGTCAACCGACTGGGAATCAGTCTTCGCTACATTTTATACGTTTCCGAACAATCGGGATGCACTGAAAAGTCTATGGGGCCATCATTTTTCCGAAGAAGAAATAGAAACACTACTCGATCTTCCTCACTTAGGTGGAGGAGGTGAATTGACAGACACAACAGTCGACCTTCTAAAGGATGTACGCGCAAACTTGCATATGGATCCTGCAAGTGAAACTGCACAACAGTTGGCGAAGCGATGGGTTACATGGGTGGAAGACATGTATGAAGGTAATTCCGAACTTTCCAATAAAGTATGGAAGACAAGTCAACACGAGGAAGCTGTAGGCTTTTATCAGTTTGAGAAAGAGCTGGTTGCGTTTATTGAACAAGCCATAACGTATTATTATGAATCACAACTCAAGGACAACATGCCATGAAGAAATTAATATTGTTCGACCTCATCTTCTATATGACGTTACCTTTTTTGTTGTGGAATTATGCTCGGGAGCCTTTCGGAGATTATTACGCCATGCTGTTATCGACTGTTCCGGGGCTAATCTATACAATATATCGCTTTTACCGTGAACGGCAATTTAACATCGCCGGCCTCTTCATCATTTTTTCGCTTATCCTAGGTACAACCGTAAGTGTACTGTCTGGTAATGCGGAGAGGTTATTGTGGAATCAAGTCTATCTCGGATACGGATATGCAGTCATTTATGGTCTATCCGTTTTATTCCGCAAACCTTTCGCCTTGTATTTTGCGGTGGACTTTATGTATTTGCAAGGCTATCCACGCAAAGACAGCACAATATTGTTCTCATCAAAAGGAATTTTCGTCTGGTATCAGCTATTGACGATACTTATCTGCATTCGAGGTATTTTCCAAAGCTCGCTGAAAGCCTGGCTTCTTAACATATATGGTGTAGACGGATATGGACAGATGTTAGTGTATATGCAGGTCAGTGGGTGGGTTTTCGGAGGTTTGATTACCGGCGGTTATTTCCTTATTGGTTTTATCGTGAAGAGCTATGTGAGAAAGCATTATGGTGAGGATGTTTCGACGAATCCGCCGATTGGGGTAAATGAATAATAGACAGTTCTGCATGACCGAACTGTCTATTTCTGTTGGAGTTTATTGCAAATACTCCCGCACATCAACCAGCTCAAACAATCCGCTTTCCCTCGCGAAGTTTGCCACGATTTCTACATGTGAAGCGCCGACCATGAATAAAATGCGTTCTTCACCGGAAGTCGCCAAATCGGACAAATTTGCAAAAAGGATAAGATTGCGTTGATACCACCATAGGAGCCAGTCCATGCCGACGTAGTCATTTCCTTCTTTGATGCGTGCCATGTTGACGTAAACCCTGTGCATTTTTTCAACCATTTCGGGTTGATTGAAGTAAAGGATGATTTCTGAAACGGTCCTGCCTTTTGTCGATAGATCCACTTCATCATACCAGCCGAAAAGCTCTTCGTATAACGCGGGCTGGTTCGCTTTCGCCCATTCGGTCACTTCCCCTATTTCACGATTGGCCGCGCCCTTTTCCATCCAATCCACAGCATGGATTTCTTCATGATTCATGTCGCGAGCGAGTCGATATCCGATCTGATCGATTTCATTCGCACCCAATTTGTAGTCGCCTGTCAGGTATCTCCTATATTGATCGTTGACGAAATTGCTCGATGTCTTTTCCGCTTCCACAGCTATTTTTGTCGGCTGAAATGACTTCAGTCGTGCTACAACGTCACATATTTCTTGCTGCCTATGCGGAGCGAGCATATCATCCGCTTCAGTTTGGACCAAATCCCCAGTCGGCCCCATATGGAATGCCCCCATAATCATAAGTTTTGGTTTTGCTGTTGTTTTTGTCATTATTTTTCCCCCTGTATAATGTGTTCCTTCCATTCTAGCATTATATTTGCACTTGTCAGCAAACGACGTAGTGGTTATAACTGACTCGTGATGGGTTATCACCGATTCTAAGTACGATATCACCGACTTGCGGCTTGTTATCACCGACTTGCCCCCACTTATCACCGACTCGCAGAATTCAATGGATTCCCTACTAAAATCGCCGCAGTGCAATGAAAATAAAAAGCCCACAAAAAAAGGTGAGAATAACTTCTGTTTGGTACGATGTATTAAGTGTAGAGGCCTTTACGAGACAAGAAGGAGTTATCGGCATGAAAATTACAACTGAAAACTTTATAAAGCACTTTAAAAAAGGGAAAGAACCCGCGCTGGAATATGTAATCGATGAGTACGCTGGGATTGTGAAAGCAATTGTCTATAACTCATTGCAATCGTATAACGATCCTCATGTAATCGAAGAATGCATTAGCGATACATTTCTCGGTGCCTATGAAAATGCAAAACAGTTTTCAGGCGGGCAGGAGGATTTCAGGAAATGGTTATGTACGATTGCGAAGTTCAAAGCGATTGACGCCCAGCGGAAGCTCGTGAAGCAACCTATTGCGGCGGAAATTGAAACGGACATCCTAACGGCCCAGTCAGCCGAGGAGGAGTTCATATACCAGTCGAAAACGAACGAGTTGCTCGTTCTGATGGCCAGGTTAGATGAAATAGATCGTGATATTTTCACGATGAAGTATTTCCTCAATATGCAAAACGAGGAGATCGCCACAAAACTTGGATTGACGAAAGCCGCTGTCGACAACCGGTTGTATCGAGGGAAAAAGCGATTGCAAAAATATCGTATAGAAGGAGCGTACACATGAAAAACATATATAAACAACTTGATAAATTAAAAATGGACACGGACCTCCAACCGATGGATGTAAGCAAGTTGGAAAAGGCTCGCATTAAACAGAATGTCTTACGAAACAAAAAGAAGACTCATATGCCTAAAATCGCTTCAGCGGCTGTCGCTGTTGTAGCTGCTTCGTTCATCACATTTGGGGTGGCTTTCCCGACATTAGCTGCCAAACTACCCATCGTTGGGAACTTGTTTGAATCATTCGTTGATGATAAAAGTTATGTGTTTGAAAAATTTGCTGACCACGCATCTGACATCGGGGCCACGAAAGAAAGTAATGGGATTAGTGTAACAGTGACAGATGCTGTGTACGATGGTGAGAATATTACGATTGCCTATACAATGATAAGCGATCAAGATTTGGGTGAGCGCCCAATTTTGGAAGGTAAACTGCATGCTGAGGAATTCGGTGACGCTTACGAGCATTTCGGCTTTGCCCCTAAAGAGATGGGAAAAAAGATCAGTGACACCGAATACGCCGGCTTATTAGTCTATGGATTGGTCGATGGACCTAAGCCTGAAGAAATTCATGTTACGTGGGATGGTTCTCGTATTATCAACCTGGACAACGTGAACAATAATCATTCAGGGGATTGGTCATTTCAATTTAACTTGAATGCACTTGAATCGACGTCAGTTAACTTTGCCAATTCTAACATCACGTCTGAAGCTGTTGGCATTCAAGTTAATTTACAAAAGATCACGGAAACACCCGTATCGACGACGATTTATCTGTCAGAACTAGTGGATCTCCCTACTGTCTCCATGGAAGAAAGCGAATGGCGGGGGGCTCAAATTGAATATGATATAACCGACGATTTGGGAAATGAATACAATGCCATACATTATGTAGACATTGGGCATAGTACAGATTTTAAAGGCCGAATGAGTAATCCTAGGATTACAACTACACAATTTCATCCTGAAGCTACAACTATTTACGTTACGCCTATTATAAATGTATACAAGATGATGAACAGCGAAGGCAATCTTGAATTGATCAAGGAACCCTATTCAATTGAACCATTGTTAATACCTTTAACAGAATAACAAACTACTCAACTACAAGAAGGCGCTTACTGCCTTCTTTTTTTTCTGGATTTTAACTATATACACGTAAGCATGAGAAACCTCTCTTACATAAACTCGAAATCTGACCCCTAAGTTTTCTTCCGATTTGACTCTTTCACTAGTACCAGTCGTTTGCTATTGTTAGATTATTAAATGAAACAACTGGGGGCATTGACTTATGCAAAAAGCAGCGACTCATACAAATTCGCGGACATTCGACTTAATCTTAACTTCCATGCTCATCGCACTCGTTTTCGTTGCAACACTTCTTTTGAATATCAAATTGCCGATATCAGCTAACGGAGGGCTGGTTCATCTTGGAACAGCGATGCTTTTTATCGTCTCAATTTTATTCGGCCCTAAAAAAGGAATGATTGCGGGAGCTGTCGGAATGGGGTTATTCGACTTAGTATCCGGATATGCGGTATGGGCACCCATCTCATTTGTAGCACGCGGCATTCAAGGCTATCTCGTCGGAAAAATCTCTTGGTCGAACGGCCGGAATGGAAATAGCTTCCGCTTCAACCTTTTGGCAACAATCGCTTCTACACCACTTATGATTGCCTGTTATTACATTTGGGAAGCCATTATATTCAAAAGCTGGCTTATTCCACTCGCTTCCATTCCAGGAGACATCGTACAAACGGTCATCGGCCTGCTAGTGGCAATCCCTGTTTGTGTAATGTTGAAAAAGACACCGTTTTTCAAATGAAAAAGAGAGGGCGCATTGGTCATGATGCGTTCTTTTTTTATTGTAAAAATAAACCTTTCATCTCCTGTAACCTTTGTCATTCCCACACGACAAATGTTATGTAACTAGTAAAGATTCAGGAGGAAAACATCATGGGAAAACTTAAAGTAGTAGTATTGGCATTGGTTTTGGTACTTGCAGCCGGCTGCTCACAAAAGGATGATACGAACAAACCAGGAACTGAAAAGCCGGACACAACCGTCTCTTTTGACGACATGACGACCGACATGAAAGAGGCCATCGCGGAAGACTTGAAGGAAGGCGGCGTTGAAGAGGAAGTACTTGTCGATAACAAACTGACGTACTATTTGGAAACAGACTTGACCGCAGCTGAAGAGGAAGATCCCGCAGTTGCCATTTGGCTTGAGAAGATGGGACTTGACCAAGCTAACATCACAAAGGGACTAGTCATCGCCGCAATGATGAATGTCAATGCAGATGAAATTATTGTACTTGAAGCGAAGGACGAAGCGGACGTTGCGGCATTGAAAGAATCGCTAGAAAATGAACTTGAAAACCAGGACAACACGTGGAAACAATATTTGCCTGACCAGTATGAAAAAGTAGAAGATAACATTATCGCGACAAACGGCAAGTATTTACTATATGTTACGTATTCAAACCCGGATAAGATAGAAGAAATCTTCAACAGCTATACAAAGTAATTTCGTAAAAAGGCAACCAACCACGCCCCAGACTGTTCCATTATGACCGAACTGTCTGCGGCATTCTTTTTACGACCGGGGAGATGATGCAATGGTATTCAGCAGTTTGACGTTCCTATTCTTTTTCCTTCCGATTGCGTTGCTGTTGTACTTCAGCTGCCCGAAGAAGATGAAAAATCTCGTTCTGCTCGCTGTCAGTTTATTCTTTTACGCATGGGGCGAACCGATCTATATTTTGCTGATGATTTTTTCAGCGAGTGTCGATTATATGCACGGGCTCATTATTCATAAATACCGAATCACTCACAAATTACTCGCGAAATCGGCGCTTATTTCTTCATTAGTCGTCAATATCGGTATTTTATCTTTCTTCAAATACGCCGACTTCCTAGTAGATAATGTAAATCTGTTCTTCGGCTCAGCGATTCAACCATTGGATTTGCCGTTGCCTATCGGTATTTCATTCTATACATTCCAAACGATGTCTTATTCGATTGATGTGTATAGAGGAAAAGTGAAACCACAGCGTAATCCGATAACGCTCGCGCTATACGTAACATTGTTTCCACAGCTTATCGCGGGACCGATTGTCCGTTATGAGACAATCGAAAAAGAACTCGCGAACCGTTCATTCCAATTGGATCAATTCACGGACGGCATCCGTCTTTTCATCATCGGGCTCGGTAAGAAAGTGCTCATCGCCAATTCCATTGGGGAGTTGTGGTTCACAATCCAGCAGCAGGAATTAGGCGCATTATCCACTTCCACCGCCTGGCTCGGAATTATTGCATTCTCGTTCCAAATCTACTTCGATTTCAGTGGATACTCGGATATGGCAAGAGGGCTTGGCAAAATGTTCGGGTTCAACTTCCCGATCAACTTCAACTATCCGTACATCTCAAAAAATGTCACGGAGTTTTGGAGACGCTGGCATATGACACTCGGTTCGTGGTTCCGCGACTATGTGTATTTCCCACTCGGTGGCAGCAGGAAAGGGACGTGGTTTACCGTCCGCAACTTGCTGATTGTATGGGCGATCACAGGTCTCTGGCATGGCGCCAGCTGGAATTTCGTCTTATGGGGATTGTATTTCGGTGTATTGATCGGCATCGAAAAATTGGGCTTACTGAAGTTATTAGAGAAACTTCCGTCTGTTTTCCAGCACACCTATTTGCTGCTCATCGTCGTGTTCGGTTGGCTGCTATTCGTCTTTGAAGATGGAAAACAAGGCATCGCTTATGGGAAAGTGATGTTTGGTGCTGCCAGCCAACCCTTTTACGACAATCAATTCCTTTATTTCATCACGGCAAATGGACTGTTGCTGATCATTGCAGTCATTGCATCAACACCGTTGCTGAAAAAGGTGTACCAAATCATGACATGTAAACTGTCAACACCAGTACATGCAAGTGTCTCAATCATTTGGCTCATCATTATACTGTTCCTGTCGACTGCTTACTTAGCGAATGACAGCTATAATCCGTTTCTCTATTTCCGTTTCTAAAGAAGGAGGCTGTGCTATGAAAGTGACTAATCAGATACTGTTGAGTCTGTTCGTCCTATTCATTGGTGGCGTCTCCTTAACGTACGTATTCACCGAAGACCGTGCGTTTTCGGAAACGGAAAATCGGGTGCTTGCGCAGATGCCGACATTTACATGGGATAAATTCATCGCAGGCAAATTCACGAAGGAATTCGAGACGTATCTAAGCGATCAATTCGTGAAAAAAGACTTTTGGACAGGCCTGAAAGCCGTCACTGAAAAAGTGTCGTTAAAGAAAGAGAACAATGGAATTTACTTTGGAAAAGACGGATATCTATTTGAACGTTTTCCCGAACCTGGAAAACAATTCACCGCCAACATCAACCATCTCAACCTGTTTTCAGATAAACTGCAAGGCTTGAACCTATATGTCATGACAGCTCCTACTTCAATTGCTATGTATCCTGAGAAGCTTCCGAAGTACGCGTATTCAGCGGACCAACTGACCGCGTTGAACACGATGAAAGAGCAACTGAATCCGTCCATCCATTGGATCGATATATACAAGCCGCTAGAGGATGCGAAAGACGAGCCCCTCTACTATCATACCGACCACCACTGGACGACACACGGCGCTTTCATCGCCTACGAGGAAGCCGCCAAAGCGATGGGACTCCAAGCGTACACAAAAGAAGACTTCACAATCGATCAGGTATCCAACAAGTTCTACGGCACATATGATGCAAAAGCAAATGACTTCACGGTTACACCTGATTCAATCGAGCTGTACAAACCGAACTTCGACATCGAGTACACAGTTGAATTCGGAGATGACACAAAAAACTTGGACGGATTGTACGCATGGGAGTTTCTAAAGAAGCGCGATCAATACGCCATGTTCTTAAACGGCAATCATGGAAAAGTTGTCATCCACTCTACGAACAAAAACGGACGTAAACTGCTCGTCGTAAAAGACTCTTACGCGCATGCGCTCATCCCTTTTCTCGCCAATCATTTTGAAGAGATCCATATGATTGACCTTCGCTACACGCATGAGAAACTCGATCACTATATGGAACAACAGGACATTCAAGATGCACTCGTCGTCTACAATATCTCAACGTTTGCGGATGATCCAAATATAATCTGGCTCAGACAATAGAATAACGAGGCAACCCGTAATTCACGGCTGCCTCGTTGTTTTATTTCACATTAATCTTTATGCTATCCCCATAATTCTTCTTATAATGCATCCCTTCGATATGAAGGGTATCAGGCATTTCATCGCTTTCAAATAACAGGATCCGTTCCTTATAGTCATCTGTATGATCCTGTCGCAGCAATGTCTTCAGCGGCACGGAGCGTTCACCCGCTTGTATTGAAACCCCTTCCAGTAGTACGTCATCCGCCGTCGCAATCGTCACTTGAATTCCCTTCTCTGTCATCTCCACTTTCCGAACGAACAATTCTTTCTCGTGAATCAACGTCGGATCTTCATTCAAACCAGTCAGTGGAACAGTCGCATCCACATCCATATAGCCGACAAACGTCTGAACAACGAGTTCCAGACTTTTCACTCCTTCTGGTAACGCATCAAAATTCAGGTTAAACGTACTCCCCTTCCACGATGAAGAGACACCTGCCCCCTGATTGTCAATCGGCTTACCGTCCGCAAGAAGCTGAATGCCTTCAAAAGCGCCTGGATAGCGGTCATAATTATCCACGTTCAGCTTTCCTGTAACCGTCGTCCGGCTTGGCGTCGCCGTAATCGCGTCGAATCGGATCGTCCCCTGATCGACTTGGACCGTCTTCTTGATCGATTGCTTCCACTCCGTCACCATCGCCTCATTCGGATTAAAAGGGAACGATATCTCGTGTTCCTTCATCGCTTGCCCTTCATCCACTTCTTCCAGCAGATGAAGCGTCAAGCTCTTTGCAAAAGGGCTGACCGCGTCAAACGACTGCATCCCTGTAAGCTTGGTCTCCTCATCATTCATCGACCAAGTCCCGCTGACCGCGAAAGATTTCGTCAGCACTCCGGTAATATTCCAGAACGAATATGGCGGATTAAGATCCACTCCGTCCGGATTCGAGTATGTGTAATAAAGGACGAACTGGCTCTTGTCACTATACATTCCCTCTAGTTGCAACTGAGATCCGTCTTCCAGCAACACAGTCGCATCAATCGTCTGTCCAAGACCTGCGTCATTCAGATCCGATAACGTACCTGTCATGATGTCATCAAAACCCAAAAGCATTTTCCCATAATACGCAAATGCGTTGTAATTGTAACTAACGACAGATAAAAACACTATAGCTGCGATAACAGCGATCCATTTCGGTGCAGTTTTCGGCTTCCGTTCTGGCACTTTTTCGAGCGCCATACGCAAACGGCCTTCCAACTCAACCGGTGCCTTTACATCATTTTGACGCTTTTTCTCTTCCGCTAACCGCTTCTCCAGTTCAGTCAATGCCGTCACCTCCAGACGTCTCGCGCATCTTTTTCAGTCCTTGAAAAATCCTCGATTTCACTGTCCCAATCGATACATATGTCATGTCTGCTATCGTCTGATTATCAAGATCGTGGAAATACTTCAGCACAATGGCTTCCCTCTGGTCAGAATTCACGAGAGACAACATGCCTTGCAAATCCATTCGTTGCTCGCTTTGCACAATGGAATCCGGATACTGCCCAGTTTCAAAATGTTCTTCTGAATCTCCCATCAACACAACCTTGCTCTGTTTCCGCAACATCTGTTTACACCGGTTCACAAGAATGGTTTTGCTCCAGCTATAAAAAGCCTCTTCCTTCTTCAGCTGATGAATGGACTGAAACAAACTGACAATCATGTCTTCCAACGCATCCATTGCGTCATGCGGATCCTTCATATAGGAGAGAGCAAGCCGATAATACGCATCTTGCTGCTCGTGGATCAATTGCAACAGCGCTTCTTTGTTCCCTTTTTTCGCCTTCTTCACTAGACGCACAAACCCCATACCCTCACCTCTCCCCTATAAGAGTCCGCAATCATGTAAAAAGTTCATTTGATGATTGAATACATTAATATAATTTCTGGAGATCCCGCGATAAAGACATACTTTTCAGAAATAGGAATGTTATACTTATTATACTACTTGAGTTATGGACTTTCAGAAGGGGTGAATTTATGCTCAAACAATTATCTATTTTAAGTTTGTCATTATTATTGTTAATTGGTTGTTCTAATGTAAACCCAAATAATCAACAAAATCTTGCTAACCTAGAAGAAGAACTAGATAAAACTGCTGAACATTTAGTGGAAAAAGAGAACGAATTAAAGCAACTTTATCAGCAGCTTGAAGGAACAACAGAACAGGGATATATCTCAATTTCTAAAGATGATCTCCCGAAACTTTGGAATAACCCTGAAACACAACTATGGAAGTATATGATGGACTCTACCTTCGCTAAAGAAAATGGGTGGGAGCAATCTAGCACAAATTGGAGAAAATTAGATACCAAATTGGATGAAACCATTTCATCCCCTAATCAATCTTGGCAATCTCCAGGAATGCTAATGTTAGCATTTATGACTGAACTAGAAATTAGTGATTCGTTAGGTCAAGAATTTTGGGAAATAAATTCTAGGATCGAGTTTACTGACGAAAACAACGCAACCGGTTATATAATGAGTTATGGTTGGCGTGATGATTCTATTGCTGGAAGCGATATAAAATTAACGATGAAAAAAGATAACGGATTTTGGTACATTGAAAACGCAGAAGAACGAGAGCAGTGTTATAGAGGTCTTGGTAAAACTAAAGGGCTCTGTCTATAATTGTGTTCTTCTGTAGCTTATGGAGGTAATGGGTGCACAACAGATGAAGGTTGCGCTTTAATCCGGCCAGTTAGTGAAAGAAGAAGTGGTTTTATTATTTAGATTATTAATCACTAAAGAGGTGGTTTGGAAATGAAGTTTAGGGTGTTGTTTGCTATTTTTTTTATAATTTTTTTGACAGCTTGTTCAACAACTAAACAAACTGTTATTGAGGATGAAGTTATCTTCTACGGCGAAGGAGATCATTGGAATGTCAAGTATATTTACAATCCTGAACTGTACAATGAAAAAAAGGTGAATTGGGTTGAAATCGAATTGAAAAATTCACAACTATTGCAAGAAGACTTATCTAATATTGACATTGGATTTGAAGGTAGAGATGGGTTAATTACAGGAAATGTTGGAGATATGGTAACAAAAATTAAAGGTAACGTTATTTCTTTTTTAGTTGGTACTGTTAATTCTGAAACATTTAAAGAAGATAAATATAAAATCACGATAAAATTTGAAGATAAACCCGATGTTATAAAATTGCAGTTTTTGAACTAACATGTACGATTGTAAGCTTAATTCATCGTACCCCTTCCAAACACAAAAGTTAAAAAAGCCGAAAAACAGTACGCAACTGTCTTTCGGCTTTTCTTACTTGATGCATTATTCGATTGTTTCAACATCGCCTTCAATGACGACTTCTGGATCAATTTCCACATCTACATGTACAGGGACTTCATTTAATTCGAGCGCCGCCGCTGTGAAATGATGTACTTCATCCAATAACTCCGTGTTGTCTACAAGCGACTTTCCGTAGGACGGGATGATCTCTTTCAACTTCGGTTCCCATTCTTTCAGCTCCTGTGGGAAGCATTTCTTGAATACTTCAAGCATGACGTGGACGGCAGTGGATGCACCTGGAGAAGCGCCAAGCAAAGCAGCGACTGATCCATCAGACGAACTGACGACTTCCGTACCAAATTGAAGTGTCCCCTTACCTTTATCCGTATCCTTAATGACTTGTACACGCTGTCCTGCTACAACAAGATCCCAATCTTCAATCTTAGCAGTAGGAATAAATTCGCGTAGTTCTTCCATACGCTTTTCTTTTGAGAGCATCAATTGCTCAATCAGATATTTCGTTAAGGACATCTCTTTCGCACCTGCCGCCAACATCGTGAAGACGTTATTCGGTTTAACAGACGTGATCAAATCCATATTCGATCCTGTTTTCAGGAATTTCGGAGAGAACCCTGCAAACGGTCCGAACAGCAATGACTTTTTATTGTCGATGAAGCGTGTGTCAAGATGCGGAACGGACATCGGAGGAGCTCCAACTTTCGCTTTACCATATACTTTCGCGTGATGCTGCTCGATAACTTCCGGATTGTTGCATACCATGAAAATCCCACTAACAGGGAACCCGCCAATATGCTTGCTCTCAGGAATACCTGTCTTCTGCAGTAAATGAAGGCTGCCGCCTCCGCCACCGATAAAGACGAACTTCGCCTGATGGTGCTCAGTCACGCCTTGCGCATTTTTTACTTTCAAGTTCCATCCGCCGTCAGCTGCACGCTTCAGGTTTTCAACACTATGTTTGTACTTAATGTCAACGTTTTGCTTTTTCAAATGGTCGAACAGAATACGAGTCAGTGCGCCGAAATTGACGTCTGTCCCCGTATCAATTTTCGTCGCTGCAATCGGTTCTTTAGACGTACGATCTTTAATGATCAACGGAATCCATTCCATCAGTTTCTCCGGATCTTCCGAGAACTCCATCCCCTCGAACAAAGGATTCGTCGATAACGCTTCGAAACGTTTTCTAAGGAAGTTCACATTATCCTGACCGAGCACCATGCTCATGTGAGGCAATGATTGGATGAACTCACCCGGGTTGCTGATCAAGCCTTTCTTCACAAGGTATGACCAGAATTGCATGGACAGCTGAAACTGCTCATTAATGGTAATCGCTTTGCTTATATCAATTGAACCGTCAGGCTTTTCAGTCGTGTAGTTGAGCTCACATAATGCCGCATGACCTGTTCCCGCGTTGTTCCACTCGTTCGAACTTTCTTCACCGGCACTGTCAAGCTTCTCAAACACTCTAATATTCCATTCAGGCTTTAATTCTTTTAGAAGTGTCCCTAGTGTGGCACTCATGATTCCGGCACCAATCAAGATGACATCTGTTTTAGTTTCTCCGTTACTCATTATACCCATCCTTATACGTTAGAATTTGTAGAAAGGATCCAAGTCGCGAGCACATCGCACACCTTTGCTCCTTCAATTATATCATATTATATTACAATTATTTATAGTTGAAGCTTTTATCGTTTTCTGATACATTCCATTGCCATTTTACGGCTATTTCTTGTTATAAATATTGTTGAAATCGATCGCATTTCGTCTATTACTTCATTATACAGACAACCCAAGGAATTTACAGGTTTCCGAGCATGATTTCTACGAAATGATCCACCCTATTTCAAAGGAGTTGTGTTCATTAATGAAATTGTTACTAGCTATCAGTATGCTGTTCATCATTCCTGCTACTTATATTGCCCAAAGTACCATTGCCGAAGAAAAAGAAATACCCGCTTACGCAAAATGGTCTAGGCTTGCTTTAGAGGAAACAACAAAAAAATATCCGAATGCGAAAATTATCGATTACCTCTATATCGGTACGGCTTCTCAAGAAGAGAAGACGATTGCAACTTTTCAACTATGGATGAAAGAAAACAACAAGGAATTCGGTGTCAGGGTTAAAGTGACATACGACACCCTTTCTGAACAATTTGTACATGTGGAGTTTGAAGAGTTTGCACGAAACTAATTGATCGTAAAAATGCCGGAACGACTTTTGCAGTCATTCCGGCGTTTACCCTCTTATTTCAACAGCTCTTCAGAAATCAGTTTAAACCCTTCCACCATCGCGTCTTCTTCCACTTCGATCAGTAAACAAAGTCTACCGTCGACTGTCACTTGCCTAACGTAACGTAAATCAGCTGGGTTAATGGAAATGTCCGCTACTTTCGTGCTAATTTTAATAGACTTAGACGTGAAGCTAGGGATGACGTCATTCGCATTCATCTCATATGTCTTATCTTCCAGTATTTTTTGGAACGCCCGCTCCACTTTCTCAGTGCTCACTTCTTTGACGCCACCTGCTTTAAGGACCCGTTCCACTTCCTTCGTGTCCAATAAAGGGATGGCGTCCGCTTCGTCTTTATTATCCTCTTCCACCATAAGCATATTGTGGATTTCATCGTAAACACCAGCTAATGTACGGGAATCGACTTCCTCGCCCATCACTTCCTTGACGATTTCTTCAAACACCGTCTTATTGTCTTCTGCCGTCATGATTTCTTCACCGTTTAGCACATCTTCAATGAACCGGTGATCGGGCTTGTTCGTCTTCCCCGCGGCATATAGAATATGGTTCACATCTGCCGCATTGTCCGTGAAGCACGGGAACAGGAAACCGCCGACGGGAGACGTCGTATTGACGATAGGATCCAGCGTGAGGCTCGATTTGAATTCTTTCTCATTGAAATCGAACACAAGCGAACGCTTCGGCAGATCAGTCTGATTCATACTGCAAAGAATGAACGGTGTAGAATACACTTCGTCACGAATAGCACTATCCGTCTCATCCTTGCTTCGTTTTGTCGGCTTATAATAGTTGCCACGGATAAATGTAATGACGAGATCCTTTTCATAATGGAAGTCTTGCACCATCTTGAGTGCCATACGTTGCATATCTTCCCGCCACTTACCGATATCATCGGTTTGGAGTCCGTCATACAACAGCTTTTGTGCATGCTCGTCGTTGTCATCTTCCTCTTCTGATTGTCGAACGAACTTCACTTCAAACAGTTTCACACCTAATTTCCCGCCGAGCACTTTCTTGAAATTCGTGAAGAACAAATCCTGCTGCTCCTCATCGAGTAAGGCAAACGGCTGGCTCACTTCGTGGAAGATTTCACTACTCTCCGCCTGGATATATACATTATAAATAGTATTAATCTTTAGCAAATCCGTCCCCGCTTTAAAGTGCTTGCGGATATCCGCGATATCTCTTTTATTCATCGATTGCTCCAACTCCTTAGTCTGTAAGTCAACCTATACTTTCATTATATCAGTGATCTAAATCGAATAATGAAACTACAAGAAAAAAACGCTAAGTCCTCTTATGAACTCAGCATTTTTTAACGATCAATCTCGATAGCGTAAGGCTAGGCCTTTAAGGAAGTTACGCGCGTACCGGTCGCCGCACTCTTTATAATTCCGATGGCCTTCTTTACGAAGGACTGCACTTAATTCACTCTTAGACAAGTCTACTCCGACTTCATTCAAAATGTCGACCATATCCTCACTCGTCAGTGACAGTGCGATTTTCAACTTCTTCAATAAAATATTATTGACGTTGCGGTTATTGGATGACATGAGGAACTGATTTTGTCCGTTCCCTTGCTTGTCCTCTTGTGCACCTCTTTTCAACGTCACATATCCGTTCAAGAAAGATTCTAACGTCCTGTTGTCAATATCTCTTCCATAGTCATGTCCCTGTTCTTCAGTTTCCTCGCCAGCATTCTTCTTAGCCAACATTTCCCGAACTTCAGCCGTCGTTGTTTCGATGCCGCCCAGTTCAAAAATTTCAACCATTTCCTTATCTTTTATGTCGAGTGCGTATCGTAATCTGCTCAGAATGTCATTATTGTTCATCAGTATCACCTTAGTCCCTTCGTGTTTTACGGTTGTTATTAGTATAAGGCTTTTTACGGTTTATTACGATTAACATCCATTGTTCTGAGCTGGTACTTTTCATATGCTTCAATTACGTTATTTTATTAATCAACTCGATATATTGTGTATCTCCATATCCTACATTCGGGAATAGCTTGAATAGTTGTGTAAGCAATTGCGATTGTGGAAGATGCTTATTTTTCGAAATGTATGCAGTGACGGGATTGTTGTCTTTCTGCAATTCTAAAAACAGGTCTATCGCTTGATACATTACTGGAAGCAAGACATGTGTAGGCTTTTTATGATTCACTAACACTTCTTCATATACTGAACGATAGCAGCCTAATGAAATCTCTGTTTGATTTACTTTAAATTCATCTTCCTGAAAGTTGTTCAGAAACACTCGACCTTTGTATCCAGATTGTTCAAGAAAGGCTAGAAGCGTTAATAGGTTCATCTGACAAAACATATCTTCCCCGAACCATAAGACTATATAGTTATAATCTTTCTCAAATAAATTCGTCAAAGATTCAATAACTTTGTTGGTGTAACTCTCCACTGTAACTCCGTGACCCAATGCTCGCATTTCAATAAACTTAGCGTCGAAGATAGGTACTGTCGTTGCATGTACACACATCGCTTCATTGAATGGTGCATAGTCGGAATCCCCCATAAGCTTCTTACTTTTAAATTCACCATACATGAGTTGTCCGTTCAATATATTCAGTACATCGTGAGCAAACAACTCGTTCTTCTGACTCCTTAGTTGGTTAACTTCCGCTTCTCTATTCATGCTGGCTTCATCCCTTCTTTGGTAAAACATTATCTTGGCAAACGATTGAACAGGCATTTGCTTTAGTTGAAATTCTCTTGGGTTAATACCAAAAACATTCTTAAACGCTCTGCTATAGGACTCTTGGGATGAATAACCAAATGCAAAAGCAATATCAATAATCTTCCGGTTGGTCGCCAAATCTTCTGTAGACACATATAACCTTCGAAGGAGAATATATCTTCGAATGCTAATGCCCGTTGCCTGATGAAATTTAAATGAACAATAGTAAGGAGAATATCCCATATAATCTGCTAAATCCTCTAGCGAAAATACATCTTTTAAACGGTCTTCGATCCAATCAATCATCTGTTGTATATATTCATTCATCTGGCTCACCCCCTAATGTAAGTATAGTCGGCTTGAACTTTATCTTTTTGATATTTGTTGTGTTGTATGAAGAAATTTTCAACCTTAACATTTGAAGACAATAGAATAGTAAGTTAAAAAGAGGGTTTCCGATACCATATCCAGAAAATAATACGTATACCGATAGATCGAGAGGAGAATTTTGATGAAAGCACCTGTTGCAAAACATATTCCGCATCCCCATGAACTGCATGGCGATATACGCGAAGATGATTTCTATTGGATGAAAGATAAGGAAAATCCGGAGGTCATTCAATACTTGGAAGATGAAAATGCGTATTACAAAGAAATTATGGAGCCGTTGAAAGACAGAACCGAGCAGATCTTCCAAAGTATGATGGACCGTGTGCCCGATTCTGAAGTAGACGTCCCCGTTCAACGTGGACCGTACTTCTATTATTCCATTCTCGATAAAGATAAACAATATCCAGTCTATGCGCGCAAGAAAGCAGCAAGCCGCGACCAACTGGAAATGGCAATAGAAGAAATTGTGCTCGATCTCAATGAACTTGCCACACAAAGTGACTATTTGAACGTGACAGTACAGCGCATGAGCACTGATCACAATCGTCTCGCTTATTTAGAAAACCGCGACGGTACAGATCGCTATACGGTATTTGTGAAAGATATGGAAACAGGAGAATTACTTGAAGATCGGATTACAGAAGTGTTTTTATACGGCAGTCTCGAATGGAGCGATTGCGGTGAATATCTCTTCTACATTACCGTTGACGACAATCAGCGTCCATGTCAATTATGGCGCCATCGCTTAGGTGAAGAGAATGTAAACGATGAGCTGCTTTATGAAGAAAAAGATGACACATTTTCATTGTATATGGACAAATCGCAAAGTGGAAAATTCATATTCGTTTACTCTGGCTCGAAAACGACAAGTGAAGTACGCATGCTAGAAGCAGCTTCCCCGTTATCAGCGTTGCAAGTGCTCGATACTCGCCATGAAGGCATTCTTTACCAAGTTGAACATTGGGAAGATGACTTGCTCATCATGACGAATGAAGGCGCGACAAACTTCCAGCTACTACGTTGTCCTCTCTCGGATATCCATTCACGGACAAATGTCGTTCCTTATGATGAAGACCGTTATTTGCAGGCAATGTACCCGTTCCACGACAAACTACTTGTCGCAGGAAGAGAAGACGGATTGACACAAGTCTGGATGTTGCAAGGCGAAACACTTAAACAGATCAGTTGGGATGAACCGATTTACAGCGTAGCGGTTTTATCTAATCAAAGTTACGACACGACTGAAGTCTTAATTAGTTATGAATCTTTACTAACACCTGAAACAACATACGGACTACATTTACTTTCCGAAGAAAAACGGCAACTCCAAGTGGCTCCTGTAAGCGGTGAATACGATCCTTCCCGCTTCCGCCAGGAACATCTGTGGGCAACAGCTGAAGACGGTGTCAAGATACCGATGACGATGGTCTATCTTAAAGGCGCACTTGACAATGGACCAGCTCCGCTTATTTTGCATGCGTACGGTTCTTACGGATCTAACAGCGATCCGTATTTCAATCCTTACCGCCTTCCGCTCCTTGAAAAAGGAATCGTATTTGTTACAGCGCAAGTACGTGGTGGTTCTGAAATGGGTTGGACTTGGTATGAGGATGGAAAGATGGAGCATAAGCGCAATACGTTCACCGACTTCATCGCTGCGGCAAAACATCTCATCGCTGAAAACTACACGTCAAAGGACAAGTTGGCAGCACGCGGAGGCAGTGCGGGTGGCCTGCTCGTAGGCGCGGTTGCCAATATGGCGGGCGACCTGTTCCAAGTTATCGTTCCTGAGGTACCGTTCGTTGACGTCGTGACAACGATGCTTGATACATCGATACCATTGACGACACTCGAATGGGATGAATGGGGCAATCCGCAGAACAAGGATGAATATTTCTACATGAAATCATACAGCCCGTACGATAATGTTGAAGCGAAAGACTACCCGAACTTGTATATTACAACAGGTCTTAATGATCCGCGCGTCGGCTACTGGGAACCTGCAAAATGGGTCGCTCGTTTAAGAGAGTTGAAAACGGATGCCAACACGCTCGTCATGAAAACGAATATGGGCGCCGGACACTTCGGTGAATCTGGCCGTTTCAACAGCTTGAAAGAATCCGCGGCTTGTTATGCGTTTATGTTAGACAAATTAGGTGTAGATAAAGAGTGAATTCAAAAAACCCCCAATCTCATGGGGGCTGGGGGCTACAACTACGTTAGTCTTTTTTAGCATCTGTTTGTAAAAAGTCTCTGAAGTCATCTCCCCAATTACAAATGGACGTAACGACGGGTTCTAATTGGAGACCGATTTCACTTAGGTCATATTCAACTTTAGGAGGGACGACAGGATAAACACGTCTCAAGACAATTTTATCCTCTTCCAGTTCCCTCAACTGCCTAATTAACATGCGTTGATTGGCATGAGGAAGTTTCTTTTCTATTTCGTTCAACCGTAAAGGGGACTGTTGGAGTAAACACCAGATAATTGCGATTTTCCATCGTCCACCTATGACTGATAACGCTAAATCTTTGCCTGTAAAATATTCTTTGTCTTTATAGTGAATGACCATTTTTGTTTACACTCCTTTTCAACAGTAAGGTATCCATAGTGACAAAAACGTCAGTATTGTCATTCGAATTATAATATGTGATTATGAGAATGTAAACAACATACAAAAGAAAGAAGGGTTTCATTTGAAAAGTAGAGCAGCCGTAGCATTTAAAGCGGGAGAACCGCTTCAGATAGTTGAAATTGACGTAGAAGATCCAAAAGCAGGAGAAGTTTTAGTGAAAATTCTTTACACATCTGTTTGTCATACAGATGCATACACATTATCTGGCGCTGATCCGGAAGGCATATTTCCTGCCGTTTTAGGCCATGAAGGTGCTGGTGTTGTCGTAGCTGTAGGTGAAGGCGTTACTTCAGTAGAACCAGGTGACCACGTCATTCCACTTTACACACCTGAATGTGGGAAATGTAAATTCTGTCTATCAGGAAAAACAAATCTTTGTGGTGCAATACGTGAAACACAAGGCAAAGGGCTAATGCCAGACGGAACAACTCGTTTCTCTTACAACGGTGAACCTATTTATCACTATATGGGGACAAGTACGTTCAGTGAGTACACAGTAGTATCCGAAATTTCATTAGTGAAAGTGGAAGACCAAGAAGCACCTCTTGATAAGGTCTGTCTATTTGGCTGTGGTGTTACAACTGGAATTGGAGCAGTTCACAACACAGCGAAAGTTGAAGAAGGCGCTGTAACAGCTGTATTCGGTTTAGGAGCTATTGGTTTAGCGGTCATCCAAGGATTGACGCAAGCAAAAGCAAGCCGAATCATTGCCATTGATATGAATGAAGATAAATTTGAATTGGCTAAGAAAATGGGCGCAACTGATTTCATCAATCCATCTAAATTCGACAAACCAATTCAAGAAGTTATTGTTGAAATGACAGACGGCGGCGTAGATTACAGTTTCGAGTGTATCGGAAATGTTGAAGTTATGCGTTCTGCTCTTGAATGTTGTCATAAAGGTTGGGGACAAAGTATTATTATTGGTGTAGCAGCTGGTGGTAAAGAGATTTCTACTCGTCCGTTCCAATTAGTAACAGGCCGTGTGTGGAAAGGTTCTGCTTTTGGAGGCGTTAAAGGAAGAACCGAGTTGCCGGGCATGATTGAAGACTTCATGAATGGTAAGATTGACTTAGACTCATTTATTACACATCACTTGGACTTTAAAGATATTAACGAAGCATTTGACTTACTCCATAAAGGAGAGTCAATCCGTACGGTCTTAACTTATGAGGAGTGACATTATGAATCTTAAAAGCATTGAAAAACGTTTATCTTTTGGCGGACAACAATGTAAGTACAGTCATTATTCGGAAGCCTTACAATGTGATATGACATTCAGTATTTACCTGCCTTCGAATAGAGAACAGAAGAAAATCCCTTTAATTTGGTGGCTCTCTGGTCTAACGTGCACGGATGATAATTTCAGTCAAAAGAGCGGTTTTCAAAGCTTGGCTGAAAAATACCAAGTGGCCGTCATCATTCCGGACACATCCCCACGTGGCGAAAATGTAGCAGACGACGAAGCATGGGATCTTGGTCAAGGTGCAGGATTTTATGTGAACGCTACGCAAAGCCCATGGGCAAAAAATTATCAAATGTATACGTATATAACGGAAGAATTATCGGCTATTGCACCAACACTCGTCCCTGAATTCTCGGGACAAGAAAGTATTATGGGTCACTCTATGGGTGGTCACGGTGCTTTAGTGATCGGTATGAAAAACGCGGATAGATTTAAATCTATATCTGCTTTTTCCCCTATTTTAAGCCCTAGTCAAGTACCTTGGGGTATTAAAGCTTTCTCTTCTTATCTTGGAGAAGATCAAGCTACTTGGAAAGAGTGGGATTCCACGGAACTCATTCAGGAATCCGGCATGCCGCCAATTCTCATTTCACAAGGAAGTGCAGATACGTTTTATCCCGAACAACTAGAGGAAACTACTTTCCTAGAACATGCACAAAAGAATAACCAGGAAGTGCAATACAGCAAAGAAGAAGGATATGATCATAGCTACTTCTTCATTGCTACATTTTTAGATGAGCATTTCGCGTTCCATATGAAGCATTTAAAATAATTCCCGTTTCACGAAAACCGGAATGGAAATATCCACATTTATTTGAAATGTGGATATTTTTAATGACAAATCGATGCAAGTGGGAGGTACAGATATTATGGATATAAAAGAACTGCTCGCCAATGACCGCGTTAAACCGTACGTATCAAAAGCTCGTTTTGGTATTGAAAAAGAAGGTCAACGGGTGGATTTGTCGGGAAATTTAGCTACAACGAACCATCCCGAAATCCTATCAGCTAGAGACGAACACCCTTATATACAACGCGACTTTGCAGAAACACAGATGGAGTTAATTACTCCTGTGACTGATTCGGTTGAAGAATTGCTAAGCTATTTATCGGCAATTCATGAAGTGGCGTATCATTCCATAGGCGATCAGGAAATGCTTTGGCCGTTAAGCATGCCGCCACAGTTGCCTGAAAGTGAAGAAGAGATCTTCATTGCAAAGTTGAAGAATGTGGAAAGTGTTCAATACCGCCGATACTTAGCCGAAACGTATGGCAGCCGCAAGCAAATGATTAGTGGAATTCACTATAACTTTGAATTTGGTGATGAATTGATCCAAGCGTTATTTAACGTACAATCGGACATGGACGATTATAAGCAGTTCAAAACAGAGATTTACCTCAAAGTGACAAGAAACTATTTGCATTATCGTTGGCTCGTTAATTATTTTTATGGCGCTTCTCCTAGTAGTGAGAAAAATTTCTTTGAAGACAGACCGTTGAACGAGCCAGTGAGAAGTATTAGAAACAGTCGTTATGGTTATACAAATTCTGATGATATTAAAGTGTCCTATAGCAGCATACAAAATTATGTCTCGGATTTATCGTTGATGGTCAAAAAAGGCCTTCTTTCAGAAGAAAAGGAATTTTATTCAGCTGTCCGTTTACGTAATGGGCACCAGATACCTCACTTAGAAACTAACGGTATTAGCTATATTGAGTTAAGAAATATAGATTTAAATCCTTTTGAAACGCATGGAATCAGCTATGAGCAAGCCGAATTCCTTCATCTATTTTTGCTTTATCTATTATCGAAAGATGAAGGAGCCAATAAAGATGAGTGGGTACAAGAGGGGGATACACTTAGTGATCTAGTTGCTCTTGAGCACCCACTGCAACAAACGCAATTGAGAGAAGAAGCAGAAACGATCATTGATGAAATGGAACAACTAGTGGAAATCATGAGTTTGACTGTTTCCAATTCGTTCTTTACAAACTTAAGAGAAATGTTGGCAGACCCTAGTAAGACGTTAGCTGGAAGACTTTTCGAAGAAAGTGAGAAGAGCAGTCAGAGTGAAGTAGCTATCCGTCTTGCAAAAGAAAATTTCCTTCAATTGTGGGATAAACCCTACCAATTAACAGGATTCATAGATATGGAGTTATCTACTCAACTTCTTATGTTTGATGCGATTCAACTTGGTATTCGAGTAGAGATTTTAGATCGACAAGATCAGTTTTTGAAGTTGCAATTCAAAGACCACGTGGAATATGTCAAAAACGGTAATATGACGAGTAAAGATAGCTATATATCTACGTTAATCATGGAAAACAAAACAGTTACAAAGAAGATTCTTCATAAACGCGGATTCCGTGTACCTTTAGGCGATGAATTCAATGACATTGAGCAAGCATTACGCTCCTATGAGATATTTGCCGCTACGCCATTTGTCGTAAAGCCAAAAACGACAAACTATGGCTTAGGTATATCGATATTCAAAGACGGTGCAACGTATGAAGATTACCAACAAGCGCTTACCCTCGCGTTCCAAGAAGATACGTCTGTCCTCATTGAGGAGTTTTTGGATGGAACTGAATACCGGTTCTTTGTGTTAAATGATGAAGTTCATGCCGTTCTATTACGCACACCTGCTAATGTTACGGGTGACGGGAAACAGACAATCGAAGAGCTGGTCAATGAAAAGAATCTGGATCCGTTACGAGGCAAAGACCATCGGACACCTTTAGAGTTAATCCAATTAGGTGAATTGGAACAGCTTATGCTGAAAGGCCAAGGATATCAATTGGACTCGATTCCTAAGAAGGATGAAGTCGTTTATTTGCGCGAGAACTCCAACGTGAGCACAGGTGGAGATTCGATCGACATGACAGATCAAATTCCTGATGATTATAAAAAGATAGCGGCGGATGCGGTAGCAGCTCTTGGGGCTAAAATTAGCGGAATCGATTTGATTATCGAAGACATTAATGTTCCGGCAGCTGAGCATAAGGCTTACGGTATTATTGAAGCCAATTTCAACCCATCTATGTATATGCATATCTATCCGTACAAAGGCAAGTCACGGCGACTGACGATGCATATCCTTCATTATTTGTTTCCTGAAGTAGTATAATCACGTTTGTAATTGCACGTCTAATTTATGAAAAAGACTGACTTAACCTAGTCAGTCTTTTACTTTTTTATAAACAATTACTATTTAAGAACTAACCATCTTTCCATTGACCATTACCCAACGCTTTTGTGGTTTTCTTGCCACTACTTCAGCAGTTGATGCCGCTTCAAAAAACACAAAGCTTGCCTCATCATTTTCTTTTGGCCATACCCGGACCCCATTTTTGTCTAGTGGCGTTATGCCCGCCGTTGCATATTTTAATCCATATCGTAACGAACGTTCGTCTATTTTCCTATTCAATTCACTGAAACGTGTCACTTTCTCCAGTACATCCCCTGTGCCATATGGGCTCCAAGAATCATAAAAACCATCACACCCGAAGTGAACTTTTATGCCGTGACGATCTAATAATTCAATCGGTGGTAACGTTCGATTTAAGTTAATCGGAACTGTCGACATTATCGCGACGTCTTGGTCAGCTAGACGTTTAGCAATCGCCTCTTGCTGAGCTACCGCCACATCTCCTAGACAAAACGAATGACTTAAGGCGGTTCGTCCTTTGTAACCTGCTTCTTCCACGATGTCGATCCATTTATCTGCTGTGTAGTAGCCGACAGACCCACCATCATGCAAATGGATATCCACATCCGCATCAAACTCAGTCGCAATTGTCATCACTTCATGCAAGGACTTTTCAATCGATTGATCAATTCCTGCTGGGTCTAGTCCGCCGACCATTGTCGCCCCCGAACGCATCGCTTCCCTCATCAACTTCGGTACTTCATTCCTCAACAAACCATGTTGTGGAAATGCAACGATTTCATGTGTAACGATGCCTTTAAATGCTTCAAGAGCAGCTTTAACACCTTCTAAATTTTTCAAACCGATATACGGATCGATATTAACATGTGTGCGAATATGTGTTACACCATATTTTAATAACGTTTCGATCATTTTTGTAGCACGTTGCTCCGTCGAGTCGGCCAATTCAACTAATTCCAGTGCCTCAAGTTCCAATCGTTCTTTTAAATTAGCAACTGGAATTACAGCTTTCCAATCTAACGCCATATACGTTTTATCTAAATGATTGTGCATTTCTTTTAACGGTGGAATAGCTAATTTGCCACTCATATCCAATTGCTGTCCTTGTAAATCATCTATACTGTCTGCATCTTTAATTTCTAAAATGCGTCCGTCTTTCACTTGTATATGAAAAAGTGCAGTTTCTGTTTCATATGCACCATTTGCCAATTGGCGCTCGCCAATTTCCAGTTTTACATTTGTTAGCCAAGTACCCTCACTCATCTTTCCGCCCCCTTTTTATAAAACTCCAAACTCTACCTCTTCATTTTGAGAAACTACTTTACCTTGATGAATGACTCGGGTAATCGGTCGACGTCTAGCGACAACTTGAGCCGAACAAACTGCATCCAACAATAAGAAATCAGCAGCATCCCCTTTTTGTGGCCACACGCGCTCCCCTTCATCATTCAGTGGCGTAATTCCGCCAGAAGCATATTTCCAAGTTCTATTTAATGAATACTCGTCCAAGAAACGGAATCTTTCCGCTAGGATACAGAGCTTTTCGATCGTATCGCCTGTTCCAAATGGAGACCAATGATCAGTTAAACTATCATGACCTAGAGATACATGTATACCATTGTCATATAAATATTGAACCGGAATGGTTGGCCTATTCGTAGGCACAGTCGACGTTACATCAATTTTCGCTTCCCGAAGTATACCAATCATTTCATCTAAAGCAGCACCTTTTAAGTCACCTAATGCGATAGCATGACTAATTGTTGCCTGCCCAATCTTATTGCCTTGTTTCACTAGCTCTGCAAATTTAGTGAATTCAAAAGCCCCTAGAGAATCTCCATTATGAAGATGAAGGTCTAATCCAGCGTTCGCTTCCACGGCAATATCCATTGTTAGATTGAGTGAACGCTCAATATCCCGATCGATTGTCGATGGATCTACACCCCCTACTAAGGTCGCGCCTTTACGCATCGCTTCTCTCAGAAGTGCCTGCACATTCGAACGTAATAAGCCGTGTTGAGGAAACGCCACAATATCGTACGTCAGCATTCCTTCAAACTTTTTAAAAGCTTCAAGCGTAATTTCAATATGTTTTGTACCTATTTGCGGGTCTACATTACAATGAGATCGAATATGCGTATGCCCTTGCGATAAGAGCCATTCAATCGTATTTTCTGCGCGTTGTAAGGCAAAAGGAAGCTGCTCTGGCAATAAAGTTTCTTCTTCCTCAATGCGCGTCAAAATTCCTTTTGTTATCGGTACACATGCTTTCCATGGTCCGCTGAAATATGTCTTATCAACATGAATATGCATTTCACGAAGAGAAGGCATTAGTAAATCACCATTACCTTCTATGATTTCATCCGCATGTACATCTAATGAACTTCCAAGTTCTTCTACTTTTCCGTTTCTAATTAAAATATCTACTTCATCTGTTTTTGTGCCTGAAATTCTATCCGCGTTATAAGTAAAACCTGTTTCGATTTTGACATTCTTTAGTAAAAGCGTCGACATGAAGTTCACTCCCTCTTTTGAGAACTGTAAAACTTTCCGAGACAGACTGTCATATCTCTTGGAAAAGTTTTTTAATAGATCTGTTCACTTTAATTAAAACATTATTTAAAGGATTTTAATAGTTTAAGAGAATTCACAAAAAAAAGACACAGCCAATTGATTGTTGTGCCCCCAGCAGAAACTAATCCCATGTTCAAAATAAATGTCGCCATACTAATCGTCAGAATCGAAATCGGATTGATTCGACTGTACCAAGGTGTCTGATTCTTATACATCCCCCAATTGACTTCAATCGGAAACGTCGTCAACGTCACCACTGAAAGCATATATATCCCAAGGGAAATTAACGTAACATATTGAAAAATACTATAGTTCTTACCCTGTCTTTTCGACTTCAATATCACGTGGTACTTCTATACGATATATTCTTTACAAACAGATTTTTTGTCAAAATTCCTCTCGGAGGTACCGCTGATGTACCTATACAGCAAACTACAATGACTTTCCCATCATTTATGATACGGTTCTCCGTGACTAGCCTAAATGCGATTTACATTTAAGATTTTCCATTAACATTTTTTCAAGTTTAGCCGCTAAATCATTAAGTCTAACCAACTCATTTTCCTGATTATTTACTATTTCCCTCTTACTTCTTTGTACTTGTTGAGCATATTGACACAATTCGCGGATATCTGCATCCTTCCAACCCGAACTATAAAAAATCATAGTCGAATACTCCGGAACTTTCTTCCCATTTTCTAATTGACGTTCTCCCATTACAAGTAGTGAATCAAACAATAATTTCATTCCTTTATCGAAAGTAATAAAGACTGGTACTTCTCGATAACCTGATATTTCCGCCAATTGGGAAACTTGAGTTGGCATAAGCATATCAATTGAAGCTGCGTATAATTTATTTAAGATTTTCTCCATTCCTATAGAAGGACTAGTATTTTTTAATATAGTTGGTTCTTCTCCTAAGTAGTGGATAACGAATGATGTACTCACAGGGGAGAAAGCATTTATTTCATCAGTCATGTAATGAAACATTTCTTTAATTTTCGTTTTTTTATCTCTATCATCGAAATTTTTAAATATATATGCCTTTAATATAGTCGTGTAAGTTATCACTGTTTGCTTTTTAAACAGCCCATTTTTAAGTAAAAGCGGTGTTTTACTAAATCTTATGTCCTCAGTAATCAATTCATTATTAGATAATAAATCGCTTCTAAAATCCATGTCAAATACTTTCCCTACACAATCTACCATCACTTTATACTTTCCAGGGTCTATATTACCTGTCAATTCCGATCTCGATGCTTCTTCACATGCCAATGCATATATAACTCTTGTAGCATTACTTTTAACTATATTAATTATTTTTTCAAAGTCATCTTTTTGGTTATCATAATATTTATCAAAACCTTTTCTATCTGTAATATAGTATCTAGCCATAATTGCAAAATTTGTGTCTAAAATAAACATAAATTCTCTGGCACTATTTTCTATTATTAATTTATCAACATCTCTAATCTTTCCATCAATCCATGCTGATGAAAATACACTCATTTCTTCAGCTCCTTTTAATAATATTTTCGTCCCTTTTTACGCTTACTGTTAAAACATATTTTAATTAACACAAATAGCGGAGGAGGTTTATTCATCTTAATTAATACCATTTTTTCTAAAAGAGATGCTGCTAGAATCACACAATTCTACCGAAAAAACAACAAATAGAATTAAACCGGATTTTGGGAAAAATTCTACTCTATATTTTAGAGCCTTAATTGACCAAGAAAAAACATTTACAACAAACAATGGGGTTATGATCTTCAACTATAATAATTAAAACTGAATTACTTTACGAATTCTAATTTAATCAATCTTTCTCTACCATATTTTCTTACTTAACAAATACAGTACCATTCCCACTACTTGGCAATGGTACTGTATTTATGTCTCAAATAAAATCATAATTACTTAAGATAAAACACTGTGTAACGAAATTAAATATATTTCACCAAATCAAATAACCATCCGAAATTTGAAAAGTCTTCAAAATAATAACATCCAATTGTTTTTCAGGAATTATAATTGCTTATTATTATCTATATCGTAAATTAATGATTCCTTTAAAAACCACTTTAGAATTTCATACATTTTATCCCAATCAATATAAACTTCATATCTTTGAAGAAACCTTGGAATATTACCAATTAATAAATGCCAATTCCCAATGTATTCTTTATCTGATACTCTAGCAAACATTGCATTGTGTATTATCATCATGTGGTGGATTCTGATCTCCTCCACTTTGTAAAGAGAGTATATATCTACAAGGGGTAAACAGGAATGCCATCCATCTGGATATCTTGATACTTCAAGATATCCGATTTGATTATCATTAATATACTTTTTATCCTCTTCATGTATACATCCATATTTAAACGGGATATACTCCTTTTCTTCTTCTTTTGCTTTTTCCTGGATATCTATTCCTTTTTCAACGATTTTTTTCTTGATCTTTTTATCGTCAATCGCCCCTAAAATTCTGTAGCCATTATAATTTATAGAATCGAGAATACGATTACAGTGCTTGCTTTGCAATGGACTTTGAATATCTCCGTATTCAATAGTTTTCCCATAATCATGATATGAAAGCAGTTTATAAACTCTATAATCAATGTGTTTAACATCAAGGCAATTTATTTTCTCAGGTGCTAAATCGAATATATCTACAGGGAAATCATTCTCATTAAATGCACCTATTTGATCCAACTTGTTTATTATAAAATCGTCTTTCATATTTATATAGCTTCCAAGCAAATGTCTAATTCCTTTTTCACTTTGATCCATCACTTTTCTTAATATATCAATCGATTTTAACTCTTCTAAAAAACCATGTTCTTCAAACACGCTTAATGCAGTATCTAGTGTATATACACTATAATCTTTTCGGTTATAATACATTGTCCATACACGATTAATTGAATAAATATCAATCTGTCTCTTTTCATGGTTTACTAACCTTAAAAAAGATTGCGCATATTCTACCGTTTCAAAAGATCCTTTGGAAGCACTTTCTCTTATTATCTCGTCCAAAGATTTCCCATAAAAGAAATTTTTATCTCCTAATTTCCCCATTTCATTAAGTTGATATTTAGCAGATATCAATATTCTTGCTGACCACATACTTCTTATACCATACTTCTCAACGATTTTACTTAATTGGTATTTTGCTATGCTTTCATCGTTTTTCAGGTATTCATCTAGTAATTTAAAATAAATATCCTCTTGGTCCTGATTAATCCAAACACTAACCATATGTCTTATTAAGATATCTTGCTTCTCAAATTCAGTTATACCATTATATTCTAGCTTTTCTATTGTCTCTTTGTAATTTGGTTTGTTTTCTCGTATTTCAAAGTAATGTTGTTCATCATAAACTGCTTCATATAGTGTTTCTATTTGATTTGAATCATACATTCTATCCGTCAAATACCTTTTATATGGTCCCTCCTCCTGTAACTTTAATAGAATGAAAGTATTCCATAAAACGCCCGTACTAAATATCTCTTCCTCTATAATTACATGATTATTCATATATAGAAGAATCTGATACACTAAACCGTCATTTCCAATTAAATCATTACGATTAACCATTTGATAGATTAAGGAAAATGAATAATATTGATATAAATCAAGTACTTCTTCCCGATGCTCTAATAACCTCTTTAACTGGTTATATAATGAGGTTACTGAATTGTAATCTAAAGTCCTTTCAAGTAAATCTGAAAAATTTCCAACATCGCTATACATCAATAATATGTCTTTGTAGAATTTTTCACTAAGGTCAAATGAAGACAATCTTGACATGAAATTAACAGTTCCACTTAACAAACTACTCTGTACAAACTGATTTATTCTATCTTCTAACTGTGGATAATTTTTAATTTCATGCCTCAAGTAGGTGTTAAAACTATCATGAATTAAAGAAATTCTATTCAGTGTTCTTTTAAACAAATATGGATGTGTTTCTACAAACTCCATAATAGCGCCTACTAGGAAGGATTCTTCTAGAATAATTTTAATCTCAGATTCTGTAAAAAAACTATTGTTTGTTGCAAAAATAGATAATAATGTTTTTGGTTTAACTTGATCAAGCAGTAGGACATAATATTGATTTAAACTTTCAATTTCCGGAGTAACATTTATTTCTTTATGTATTTTATAATGTTCAGCAACAAAGTAGGTAATTATAGGATAACCATCGGTAACATTATAAATGTCTCTTACAACTCGATATTCATAGATATTGTAAGCCATCGCTAAATATAATTCGGTTTCTTTAAAACCCCAATTTTCCAACTCCATCTTTTCCCAATTAACTTTAGCTAAAAGTGGTCTCGACAAAACCACTATAGGAGCATCTTCCAGTGAATTAATAAAGTCTATATATAAATCAAGTTCCTTTGGATTGTAATTTTCTACATGATCAAGACCATCAATTATCAGTATCTTTTCTTGCCTAACAATTTCTTGAATTAACTCTGCGATAGTATAACTCTTTGGAGAATTGAAAATTGCTACAGCTATATCATCTAAAAATGCATCAAATTGTAACCGTTTCATAAGTCGTTCATCTTGAGATCCAGTCCAGAATCTATAAACTATTGCGTTATCATATTTTTGAATCAACTCTTTAACATAATGACTCTTACCTACGCCAGGCTTACCAACTATCCATAAAATACCTGTTTCTATACTTTCTATCGGCTCACGTATTAATATCGTTTTGTCACTTAAGTCTATAGACATTCTGATCACTTTAGGCAGATCCTCTACCATAATCATAAAGTTCGAAGAAGTTGTTAAAGAGAAGGCATACTGGATAATCTGAACTTCTCTACTTTCAGTACTAAACATCTCATCAAGTAGATTTTGTACATCACTAGGAGTTAGTGGGATTATTACTACTTCATTTATTATTATTGCTGGTAAACCCAAAAATTCTGAGTCTGTAATAATCTGATCAGTATTAACTATTACAATATTATTTTCGTGTTGATTGTAAACATTTGAGCTTCCTTTGATTCGAAAACTATCTTTACTTATAGAAATGTCATCCAATGAAGTTCCGGGGTAGTTTTTTACCTGAATTCTGTAATTCTTATTGGACTCTAGGTATAAATCATCAAAGTTTCCAGTAGTAATTGCTTCCGATTCAATTTTTTTGATTTTCCTTTCAACATCCATCTTTGCTACGAACAATGTGAATATATAATGTTGATATGTGTAACCTTTGAGTGCATTACGTGCAGCTTGACCCATAATATCCCTCCTTTGTCTCTCATCAATACAATATTTTGCTTAACTATCTACGTGTCAAATAATAAAGTTATTAAAACAATACACTTTTAAAAAAACCGCACTTACTTATGATACGGTTCATTCCGCATAATCCTAAAAGCACGATACACCTGCTCCACCAACACTAGCTTCATCAGCTGGTGTGGGAACGTCATCTTGGAAAACGACAACAATTCATCCGCGCGCTTGTAGACATCACTATGTAAACCAAGCGATCCGCCTATGACGAATACAATCTTGCTCTTTCCGTAAGTCATTAACGACTCGATTGTACCCGCTAATTCTTCAGATGTCTTCTGTTTTCCTTCAATCGCTAATGCAATAACGTGCGCGTCTAGAGCGACTTTGGCTAAAATCCGTTCTGCTTCTTTTTTCTTCACAATCTCCATATCTGCATCACTTAAAGACTCTGGTGCTTTTTCATCCGCCACTTCTATAATATCGACTTTGGCATAGGCGCCGAGTCTTTTTGTGTATTCTTCAATTCCCATTTTTAAATACTTTTCTTTTAGTTTACCTACTGACACAATTGTAATATTCACAGGTTGTCCACCTCTTTTTAAAAGTTATAAACAGAACTTATACACATATCCACAGTACTTATCTACATATTGTGCCCGACTATCCGTTCGCCACAACATAACTTGCGGGCGTGTCGCAGTACGAGCAATTTGTGGATATCTTTTTTTCATTTTCGACATTTTCTAAAATCGGAAATGTTTCCTCTGTAGAAATAAAGTCTTCTATTGCCTGGTCTATATGGATTTCGCAACTGTATTTTTTCATTACAAACACATCTTTCTATATGTATTTTTTGCACAATGTTATTAACATTATTTCATTCTTATCCACATGTCTATAACTTCCACGAAAAAACAGGCAGAATAGCGGTTATTCAGCTATTATGCCTGTTGTGGATAAACGGTTTGTTACATCCTCATGAAAAGTGTAACACTGTATTTAGTTTTCTGCTTCCTTTATTGGTAATTTCGTCAGAAAGTATTGCCGTCTTTCAACACCATTTCGACATCCACCAGCTTACCGTCTCGATACACTTTCATCTTCATGACGTCGCCGACCTCTTTTTCGTTGTATAAATGTTTACGTAAACCGACCATATCGTCTATTTTCTTACCGTCCATTTCCACAATGACATCATACTGTTGCACACCTGCAGTTTCTGCTGGTGTATTGTTGAAAACTTGTGTGACGATGACACCATCTTTTACGGTGTTAGGCAGTTTCAAAACTTCCTGTTGTTGTGATGAAGGAACGTCTCTTAAGTTCAATAAGCTTACACCCATTGTAGGACGGTTTACAGTTCCCGTTTTTTCAAGGTCTTTAATAATGGGGATAGCAATATTAATTGGAATGGCTAGCCCAATCCCTTCGACAGTTTCCTCTGTAATTTTCATAGAGTTAATACCGACAAGCTGTCCAGCCAAATTAATGAGGGCGCCACCTGAGTTGCCGGGATTGATGGCTGCGTCTGTTTGCAGAACGTCTGCCTGCCAGTCGATGGAACCATTTTTATCAAAATCAATAGGGATTGACCGGTCTTTACCGGATACGATGCCCATCGTTACGGATCCTGCGAAACCTAGGCCAAGTGGATTTCCGATGGCGATGACGGGTTCACCTCGTTTTAAAGCGTCCGAATCTCCGAATGTAATGACTGTTTTAACGTTGGTTGCATCGATTTCGACAACTGCCAAGTCCGTCCACATATCACTTCCAATCAGTTTTCCGTCCACTTTAGTACCGTCATCGAAAGTGATTTTCAAGTCCTTGCGAGTTCTCGACGACGTGATGGTTTGTAACAATATACGCTTTACCACCTTCTTTTTTATATATGACGCCAGATCCGCTGCCCGTTTCACGTGTCGTTTCAGTGGACGACCAGAAATCACGTACAGTTTGTAAATTTGTAATGCCAACTACGGTGTCCGCCACTTCTCCGACGACATCCGTCACATCTGTATTAATGTCGACAGAAACTCGTTCACTCGTCAGATTATTTTCTGTCGCCTGGCTGTTTTGGATGCCAGTCCTATCTTTTTCATTGCCAAATGTAGAAGTCATGAGAAACCAAACGATCAGTCCACCGACAATTGCACCGAATAAAGCTGGTAAGAACCCGCCTCGTTGCTTCGTTTTTCGCTGACGTGGAGGCGGAGGTGGATACCGCGGTGGCTCTTCACGCCTTTCAGGTTCAATGATAATTGGTTTGTCGTCATCATTGCGTGGACCTTGATTAAATTCGTCCATTCACCTCTTCCTTTCTATGTACAGTTACAATTAGTTTACCCCAATTTGTATAGTTAGAACCAGATTTGACGAGGTCATTGTTTTTGTTGGATGAGTGCGTTGTGTGGATAGTGCTTATGGATACGAGCGCGCAGACGATGTTTACGAGCGCGACACATGCTTTTATGAGCGCACGACCGCAGTTTACGGGCGCGGCACATGCTTTTATGAGCGCACGACCGCAGTTTACGGGCGCGGCACATGCTTTTATGAGCACGCGATCGATGTTTACGGGCGCGGCTGGACTTTTACGAGCGCACGGCCGATGTTTACGAGCGCGACACATGCTTTTACGAGCGCACGGCCGATGTTTACGGGCGCGACACATGCTTTTATGAGCGCACGATCGATATTTACGGGCGCGGCACACATTTTTACGAGCGCACGACCGCAGTTTACGAGCGCGGGACGGACGTTTATGGGCGCGGCTGGACTTTTACGAGCGCACGATCGATGTTTACGGGCGCGACGCTATGGCCAACCAAAAAACCTCGCTAAATCTAGCGAGGTTTTCATCATTCATACCGTAACAAGCTCGGTCGGTTTCTCTGCATCCGTGTCAAACAGATGCACAAACTCACCAGCGCGGATTCCGCAAGATTCCAATGTTTGTGAAACGCTCATTCTTGCGAGATCTTTCATATTGTTGTCTTTGCTTAAGTGAGACAAATAAATTCTTGTCTCTTTTTCAGCAACAACTTCGCTCATCGCAACTGCCGCATCTTCATTCGATACGTGGCCGACGTCGCTTAGAATACGCCGCTTTACGGACCATGGATAACGGCCCATCTGCAACATACTGACGTCATGATTGCTTTCAAAAACATATGCGTCTGATGCCTGGATATGGGCTTTCATCCGGTCGCTGACGTAGCCTGTATCCGTAATGACGGATAGTTTTCGATCGTTCTCGTGGAAAACGTAGAACATCGGATCGACTGAGTCATGGGAAACTGCAAATGACTGCACGTCAAGCGATCCAAATGACATAGCAGTTTCCATATTAAAATGAAAACGTTGGTCCAACGGAATCTCTCCCACAAGACCATCCATGGCCATCCATGTTTTTTCATTCGCATAGATTGGAACTTTGTGACGTCTTGCGAGTACACCAATTCCTTTAATATGATCGCTATGCTCGTGGGTGACGAAAATGCCATCTACATTAGCCATCGAGCGACCAATACTTACTAACTGTTGCTCCATTCTTTTAGCACTCAGTCCTGCATCGACGAGAAATGCGTGGTCTTCGGTTTCTACATATATTGAATTGCCCGTACTACCACTTGCGAGCACACTAAAACGCATGTTAAAATCTCCTCATTCATCGACTTCTTCATCCTCAAGCTCATCCTCGGGATCGTCTTCCTTCATCTTCTCCAATTTAAAGTCTATTACTTTACCTTCAATTGCATTAATGAAATGTTCCTCAATGCTACCATCCTTCAATTCTACATTAATATTCCACGTCGGGGCAAACACTTGAGACTCAGCTGTCGGCTGGGCACGAGTCGAATAGCCTGGACTCACACTTAATATTTTCGAATCTTGTTTTACATATCCACGTGAAATGAGAGAGCCGACAGCCTCGTCTTGTGACATTAAATCTTTTTTCTTGTTAAAGCTAGTAAAATCCTCCAACATACGCTGTTCATATTTTGTCACTTCGTGATTTTCATCCCAATGGATGATAAGCATCGCATTTGCGCTATAGAAGATTGGTTCTCCGTGCACTTGTTGGAAAAACATCGCAGACCGATTTTTTTTATCAGTCTCCCAATGTTCATATTCTGATCCGTTCCATACATATTTTGTGAGGAAATCCAGGAAGTAGTATTCCCCTTTATTATTTTGGATTGATACCGGTTTATTCATCGTAGATTCAATTTTAGTATTATCTACTATGAATATAGACTGACTCAATAACGATTCCAATTCCTCTTTTGAGAACGTTTTAATTTTTGCAGAGATGTATGAGAAATCGTCCTTTATTGTTTGCGGCAAGTTATACGTAATATTTTCTTGTTTCATTAATTCCTCGATGGATGCCTTTCCAATTGTTTGGACACTTTGTGCATCTGTATGTTGATTGAAATAAAGATTGTAGAGAAAAATATTCAAAATGGAAAAGACGACGATAAATATTGTTTTTGTTTTATTCCAATCCAAATTGGTCACCTCCGTCTTGCTCAGGTGTGTATTCGTACCACTTTCCTTGGTTTCCTTTGATTAAATAAAACCATGTCGGTTCTAAAACATACACTCTTTGGTCGACATCATGTTTCATCATATAGCCTACGCTTATCTCTTCGACTGTCGAAAATTCCACCTTATCGGAGCTCTTCAAAGCATTAGCAACTTCTACACCGGTTGGTAGCTGCACATCTTCATCCAATGGACCGTCAAGGATGTAGTAAGGCCGAATATAACGAAATACACGATTGTCTCCGTAGTATTGGGCAATTTCCGTCATTTCGCTTACTTCGCTGTGTACTGGATAACCTTTTGCAAACAATTGGAACTTTACGTATCTGTAATACGGACTAATATGAGAGAAGCGATACGAATTCGTCCAACCGCCATGTTCATTAATAGAATCAATTACATCCATTAAAAGATCCGCTGATGTAGACGGTTCTCGTGTCTCGGCAGCAGGATGTACAAAATTCAGCATCTTAGAATCCGTATCTACAATCATTGAGGCGTGATCATCACCGAACTCCTCATGCGTCGCATCGACTTGACTTCGTCTAACTGCGTTCGGATCGTTGAAAAGCGCATCACGAAAACGTGTCGGACTAATCTCTTCTTGAAAGTAGGTTAGTTTTTTCATTTGAATTGGTTCGTCAGGTACAGCCAAATAGGTTGTATCCACTTGACCGATTTCCGAGTAATTTAAAAACGTTTCACTTCCAAGGACGAGACTTCGATAGGATTGCATCGTGTATGTTGCGGCAACTCTGCCATAATAATGAGTACCCGTTGCACGGTTCAAGAAGTGTACTTCAAATGAAAGATCTTTCGGATTCCATCTAACGACTAACCGGTCAAAGCTGAACGCAGGAATATTATCTTCTTCAATTTTAAGGATTTCATTATATATTGAAAGCGGAACGTCTCCTTGAAAGTAGAGTGTAAACTGGTTCGGCTGCTCAAAAAAACTGTTCATCTGTTTTTTATTCATTTCCACTGGATCCTTAAGCAATTGCGTAATTTTCCATGTTGCCATTTCATCTATAATCTTTTCAAGGTCTTCTTGTTCAGTTGTACCCTTCAAAAAATCATCAGTTTTAATTAAAAACTTGTAAGGCTTTATTATTTCCTCCACGTTTTTACGTTTCCCAATAGATATATCAACCGTTTGTGACTGATCAATGGGATCGAGCCGAGGCGTGTACGTCCAAATGGACATAGTGAATGTAATACTTAAAAGGACAAGCAGCAACAGGACGATTGACTTGATTGGCTCAATATATTTCAATCCCATTCACCGTCCTCTTGTTGTTCGAATGGCAATGTGAAGAATACAGTCGTCCCTTTTCCTTCTTCACTCTCCGCCCAGATTTCTCCGCCGTGCGCAATTATCATTTCCCGTGCAATAGCGAGCCCGAGTCCTGTTCCACCCATCCCTCTTGACCTTGCGCGGTCAGCACGATAAAAACGATCGAAAATACGATTGACGTTCGCTTTCGGTATACCAAGACCGTCATCTGAAATGATCACTTTAATATAAGTTCCCGATGTCGTAACACCAAATCGGACATCACCGCCGTCAGGAGAATATTTCAATGCATTCGAGATAATATTATCGATGACTTGTGTCATTTTGTCCGTATCAATTTCCACAAACAGATCTGTGGATGGTAATAAACGTTTAAAGTGCACTTTCTGCGACTTCGAGAACTCAAACCGCTCAATGATTGAATTAAAGAAGTGGTTAAATTCCACCCATTCCGTATCTAATTCATATTCTTTGCTATCCATCCTCGACAGTTTCAGAAGGTCATTCACAAGACGAATCATTCGCTCTGTTTCCGTTTGTGTAACTCGCAAGAAATTAGGTGCAATCTCTTCATTTTGCCACGCACCTTCCGCTAGCGCATCTAAATAGCTACGCATTGTTGTAAGCGGGGTACGAAGCTCATGAGATACGTTAGAAACGAACTCGCGTCTCTCCATATCAATTTTCTCTTGTTCCGTATTATCGTGCAGGACGACAATCAATCCATTGACGAAACCTGTCTCTCTTTGTGTCACGGAGAATGTTGCTCGTAAAATATACGGCTCCTCCTGTGTACTGAAATCAAGTGGAAGCGAATCTTTCACTTGTATTAAATCCTCAAATGTATACTCCTGTTCAAGACCTAAAATACTCGAAATTGGCCGGTTTAACACGAGATCGCGGGTCATCCGCAACATCATAAGGGCAGAATCGTTAATCAGACTGACACGTCCTTTCCGATCTGTCGAAATTACGCCGTCCGTCATGTTCTCCAGCACTGACGCCAACTTCCTTTGCTCACTCTCCGTTGTCGATTGCGATTCCTGAAGCTGATTGGTCAAATGATTGAACGCAATTGCGAGCTGGCCCATTTCATCATTGCCATATACATGAACCTTACGTGAAAAGTTTCCTTGCGCCATTTCCTGCGCTTGCCGCCGCATATCAGAAATAGGTCGTGTAAACGTCTGTGCGATGAAAATACCAACGATAATTGTAATTGTTAGTGATACTGCCACTCCTGCAGCGAGAATTTGATTGATTTCATCGATTTGCTTGAACACATTTTCAATATTTGCAGTGACATAGAGCGTCCCAACAACTTCATCAGTATTATTCATGATTGGCGTCACAAGCACCATTACGCGTTTTCGAAGTGTTTCATCATAGTTGATCGCTTCTGAAGGAGACTCTGATGAAATTGCTCTCCTGACGCTATCTTCCATCGATCGTTGGCGAACTAATGATTGGTTGTCCAAAGCAGAACTTGCTAGAATACGAAATTTTGAATCGATAACCCGGATTTCATTAATATCCCCTGAGTCAAAACCTGAAAGGATGGTTTTCAAACTCTTTTCGACTTCTGGATCGTCTGCGGATCGATCTTTTATCATTTCTTCACGCACACTGAATTCAACCAGATTCATCCGGTCGATTACAGATGTCCTGAAATTGGTCGTTAATGTCTCTTCCAGTTCTCTCGCAAAGTATAGACCGATGATCTGCATCGCGACGAGGATGAGCATTATAAAAATAAGCACAAACTTTACGTGGATAGATCGAAAAAAGCCCACTTTCTGCATTTCGTTTTACTCCTGTTCCGGATCACGCAAATAGTATCCAACACCACGTCTAGTCACAATCCAAGTTGGATGACTCGGTACGTCTTCAATCTTTTCGCGTAAACGGCGAATCGTCACGTCGACTGTGCGCACGTCCCCAAAGTAATCATATCCCCATACAGTTTGCAACAAATGTTCACGCGTCATGACCTGACCAATATGCTTGCCTAAATAGTGGAGTAACTCAAACTCGCGATGTGTCAGCTCGATAGACTCTCCACGCTTTTGGACGAGGTATGCATCAGGTTGGATTACGAGGCTTCCAACAGTAATTTCATTTGACGCATCTTCCTGTTCTTCTGATAACGTTTTTGAATGCCTGCGTAAATTTGCCTTCACTCGGGCAATCAGTTCCCGCGTGCCGAATGGCTTCGTCACATAATCATCAGCGCCAAGTTCCAACCCGAGTACTTTATCAATTTCTGAGTCTTTGGCAGTCAGCATAATAATAGGAAAATCATATTTTTTCCGCACTTCCCGACACACTTCCATGCCATCTCGTTTTGGAAGCATAATATCAAGCAACATAATATCCGGTTGAACTTCCTCAACCTTCTCAAGCGCTTCCTCACCATCATACGCACAATAGACAGTGAAACCTTCCTTTTTTAAATTGAACTCTAATATATCAGCGATCGGTCTTTCATCATCTACGACAAGAATCGTTTTATTTTGCATAATTCATTCCCTTTCTCGCCCCACAGGCGACTCTATCTTTGTCTCTAACTTTATCATTAATACGTTCATAACGCACTTCACTAGCAATACTAGTCCTATTACTATTCGATTTAACTTTAAATAATCCTTCTACGTTATTCGTCAAAATATTTCCTGGGGAATAAAAATAGAGACAGTAACAGATATCTGTCCCGTCTCCATTTCCTACTATCTATCGTAACACATTTAGAGGGTTAATATTCGATCCATTCTTAAACACTTCAAAGTGAAGATGCATGCCTGTTGAACGGCCTGTAGATCCCATGACACCTATTTTCGTGCCCTGAGGTACAGTTTGTCCTACCTTCACATCAATAGATGAAAGATGTGCATATAGCGTCTCATAGCCATTGTTATGTGTCACGATAATACGGTTACCATATGTACTATGCCAGCCGACGGTTGTTACAACGCCATTATCTGCTACAAAAATTGAGCGTGATGATGGACGGGCAATATCAATTCCTTGATGAACACGGCCCCACCTTTTACCCATCTGACTTGATACATATCCTCCGTCCGCAGGCCATACAAAGTTTCCTGTACCGCGAGAAGGAATAACTTTCGTACCAACTACTTTCACTTCATGGACAGGCTCTTCAAGTACATGCTCTTCTGCGATGGACTTTCCGATTACTTCACCATTCTTCTTGCGGATACTATACGTGACAGACTTCGTGCCGTCTTTACCAACAGACTTGATTGTCTCTTCACCTTTGTATTGTGTTTCATCTTTTTCAGTGAGCTGTTTGAATTGTATCGGTTGAATTTCTTTTGCCTCATAAATCGCTTCCACTTCAATAAATGGCGCAAGGACTGTCACATTAAGTTCCTGTCCGATTTGAAGCACCGTCTCATCGGTTACTCCCGGATTCAGCTCCATCAACTGAACTGAAGTCATATTATGTGCGTTAGCAATTGTACCAAGAACGTCACCCGCTTGCACAGCATACTTCTTCTCTTCTAATGTTCCCTTATTAAATAACGTCATCGCTTCGTCTACAGTTCGAACAAATTGAGGAGACGTTTTTCCTTCAATTGGTTGTACATCTTCGCTGAATCTCACTTCAGCAAGACGGGTTTCAGACTCTTTCAAGACGGGTATTGGTTCAGTAGATTGTTGTTGGCTTTCAAGTTCTGCAAGTTCCTGTTCAGTAACTGTTTGCAGTTTAAGATTGCGAATCACTTTTTCATAATCGTTTAGATCTTTTACATAGAGTGGTGTCTCGTCTCCAATCTGAAAACCGACTGCTTCAGCTTCTACTGTTAATAGGTCTTGGATTTTGTCTAGAATAGGTTCATCGTCTGAACCGACGGAAAATACTTTTTCCGGCACAATAGACAAATCAGTACTAATGACTAACGGGAGATCTGCAAATTCGGATGCCGCTGTTTGCAACTGTTCCTCTTTCAATTGCTCCAATTTCTTTTCATTAGATAACATGCCAACATATTGACCTTCTGAATAGACATGATAGACAGTATGTAGGGATGACTCGTCTTCAGGTCCATTTGCGAAACCTGAGCTGATGCTAAGACTTGCAAATAATACAGTCACCATTCCAAGCTTTTGAACCTTTTTATATATTGAACTGCTATTTTTACAATCCTTCAACTTTTCTTTCCTAAAAAACATTGTTAAGACTCCTTCCGACCTAGCAACCTAGATAGGTTACTTATCATACTGAAAGATTTACACGCCTCTCCAATTTATCATATTTGCTTGCTCTCTTGTCATTTTCCGACTCTTTGTAATAATTTTGTAGTATTACATCCAAAATTATTTAATTTCTTACATATGTTGGGTTATTGAAATTTCAAGCTAAAATCTTCTGTTCTACCTATTTTGAGTTATCTCCAAAACAAAAAACCTTCATGAGCACACGTGCTCATGAAGGTTTTTTCTAGGATTCATTCATAGGAGGGCATTTCATGCTGGCTCCAGTCGATATTCAAGAATTTGTTGTACTCTTTAGCAAATGCTAGTGTCACCGTTCCAGTCGGACCGTTACGTTGCTTTGCGATAATGATCTCAATCATATTTTGGTTTTCTGTTTCTTTATCGTAATAATCTTCACGATACAAGAACGAAACGATATCGGCATCTTGCTCAATACTTCCCGATTCACGTAGGTCGGACATCATCGGTCGCTTGTCTTGCCGTTGTTCCACCCCACGGGATAGCTGAGAGAGGGCAATAACAGGAATCTTTAATTCACGCGCCAATGCTTTTAATGATCGCGAAATATCGGATACTTCCTGTTGTCGGTTTTCCCCCGACCGACCGCTACCTGCAATGAGCTGTAAATAATCGATCATAATCATGCCGAGTCCATGCTCTTGCTGCAGACGTCTGCATTTCGAGCGGATTTCGTTAACGCGGATACCTGGCGAATCGTCGATGAAAATCCCGGCATTGGACAAGCTACCCATTGCCATCGTCAGTTTTCGCCAATCTTCAGATTCCAAGTTCCCTGTCCTTAGCACTTGCGCGTCAATATTACCTTCCGCACAAAGCATACGCATGACAAGTTGCTCCGCTCCCATCTCAAGACTGAAAATCGCGACGTTCTCATCTGTTTTTGTCGCGACGTTTTGCGCTACGTTCAACGCAAAAGCGGTCTTACCGACGGACGGACGAGCTGCCACGATGATTAGATCATTACGTTGGAAACCTGCCGTAATCTTATCAAGATCCCGGAATCCTGTAGGGATCCCCGTCACTTCACCTTTTCGTGTATGAAGGATTTCAATATTATCATACGTTTCGACAAGGACATCTTTTATATGCTTGAAGTCTCCTGCGTTTTTCCGGCTGGATACTTCCATAATACGTTTTTCAGCTTCGGATAAAACCGCGTCCACTTCGTCTTCTTTTGTAAAACCTTCTTCAACAATGTTTGTCGCAACGCGAATAAGCCGGCGCAGAAGGGATTTCTCTTCAACAATTTTGGCATAGTATTCAATGTTCGCAGCAGTAGGTACCGCATTCGCAATTTCCATCAAATACGAGATGCCGCCAACGTCTTCAAGCTCCTTCTTTGCTGACAGCTCCTCCGTCACAGTCACTACGTCAATCGCTTGGCCGCGATCACTGAGGGTAAGCATTGTATTAAAAATCTTTTCGTGGGCAGTGCGATAAAAATCATCCGCCAATAAAATTTCCGATGCTGTGATCAGTGCTTCAGGCAATAGAAAAATTGCACCGATTACCGATTGTTCAGCTTCATTATTATGCGGGGGGACGCGATCATACACTTGATCCATCGATATCGCTCCCTATCATTCTTCAGTTACATGGACTTTCAGTGTAGCAGTGACATCTAGGTGCAATTTAATCGGTACATTTGTATATCCAAGTGAACGAATTGCATCTGGCAATTCCATTTTTCGACGATCGACTTTAATGTTATGCGCTTTATCCAGAGCATCTGCAATTTGTTTGCTTGTAATCGAACCGAATAAACGTCCACCTTCACCAGACTTTGCTTTCATTTCCACAGTCTTTGTTTCGATGAGCGCTTTCAATTCTTTTGCTTCAGCTAATTCTTCTGCAGCGTCTTTTTCAACTCGCTTTTGCTGGCCCGCAAGTTGGCTCAAGTTACCTGGAGTAGCTTCAACCGCCATTTTATTTTTCAATAGGAAGTTTTGGGCGTACCCAACGGATACTTCCTTCACTTCACCTTTTTTGCCTTTGCCTTTTACGTCTTTTAAGAAAATAACTTTCATCTTTAATTTCCCCTTTCTGCTATATCTTCTATTGCTTGTTTTAATAAAATCTTAGCTTCTTCCACTGTCTCCACTTCCAATTGGCAAGCGGAATTCGTCAAATGACCACCGCCGCCAAGCTCTTCCATGATTAGCTGGACATTTAATTCACCAAGCGATCTTGCACTAATGCCTATTTTACCGTCCGAACGCAGAGCGATAACAAACGACGCGATAACATCTTTCATGGTCAGTAAGATGTCCGCTGTCTGTGCGATGAGCACGGAGCTGTATACGACACCGTCCTCGCCTCTCGCAATGGCAACGCCGGCTGGTGATAGTTCCACCGTTTCAATCATTTTGGACCGCTCGATGTACGTTTCAATGTCTTCTTTCAACAATCGTTGCACAAGAACTGTATCGGCACCGAGTGTCCGTAAATAGGATGCGGCTTCGAAAGTTCGTGAGCCGGTGCGTAAAGTGAAACTTTTCGTATCGACGACAATCCCTGCAAGTAAAGCTGTTGCTTCAAGCATTGTCAGTTTTTCACGCTTCGGCTGGTACTCAAGCAATTCTGTTACGAGCTCTGCTGTAGATGATGCATAAGGCTCCATATAGACGAGCATCGTATTGTTAATGAACTCTTCACCGCGTCTATGATGGTCCAGTACGACAACCTTCTCCGCCTTGGCAATGAGCCGCTCATCAATGACCATACTTGGCTTATGTGTATCGACAACAACGAGCAAAGTCTTCTCTGTTACAAGATCGAGCGCTGTTTCAGGATCCACGAACTGTGAGTATAGTTCTTCATCCTTTTTAATTTCAGTCATCAGCCGGGTGACACTACCATCCAGTTCATCAAAATTAATAACGACTTGCCCTTGGATATTATTCATCCGAGCCATTTTACGAACACCGATTGAAGCTCCGATAGCATCCATATCAGGCATCTTATGCCCCATAATCAGCACTCTGTCGCTTCCTTGGATAAGATCACGCAAAGCATGCGAAATGACACGTGCGCGTACTCTGGTCCGTTTTTCCACGGGATTCGTCTTGCCACCGAAAAACTTCAGTTTGCCGTCAGTATGTTTGATAGCTACCTGATCGCCACCCCGGCCAAGAACAAGGTCAAGACTTGACTGAGCAAGTTCACCAAGCTCTGTAAGCGTAGCAGATCCTGTACCGACACCTATGCTCAATGTCATGCCAGAATGATCTTTCGCCGTCTTTTCCCTTATGTCATCTAGAATCGTGAACTTGGCTGTTTCCAGCTCAGCCAAAATCGCTTCATTAAAAACAGCGATGAAACGATCAGATGAAATCCGTTTCACGAATATCCCATTATCACTTGCCCAACTATTCACAAGTGATGTAACGAGGGAATTGAGTTGACTTCTCGTCTGATCGTCCATTGTTTGTGCAAGTTCATCGTAATTATCAATCAACATAATACCAAGAACAGTGCGATCTTCGTAGTATAGCGACTCCATTTCCACTTTCTCTGTGACATCAAATAGATAGATGAGTTTCTCTTCCACCCGGTGAACGACTTTGTATGTGGAATTACCAACTTTTAAATGAGGCCTTTTCGGTTCTTCATTTCGAAGGATCGTGTTGAACGTATCGGAAAGTTCTAGTAAATCGTCACCAATTAACGTCTCCTTACCGAAAACCTTTCCTGCGAATGGATTTGCCCACTCCACAGTATGCTTTTCATTAAAAAGGATAATGGCGATCGGTAGTTCCAACAAGGCTTCTTCCCCAACCTTTTTCATCCTATATGAAAGAGATTCAATATGCTTTTCCGTCTCGACGAACGTCTCTTCCTCAAGCTTCCATGCGATACCGGCTGCTAAGATAAACGTAGCACTGAATACTAAGCCTACCCAGAAGTTTGACAGGAAGATAAGAACAGCAGCTATTAATCCAAGTAGAGAAATGACTGCTAGTGGATAACGGATGGTTCTTTTTCTAAAAAAAGACTTCACTGTATCATCTCCTTACTTCCTGTTGTCTTTTTCGATAAAACTTCGTACATTCATACCAATATCCAAAATTCCAAGGAGTGTAAAGATCGGACTGAACGGTATAACAAGCAGCGTGATAAAGAATGTTAGCACCCAATGGGCTTTCACCCTATGCATTATATAAAATAATAGTGATAAACCTTGAAGTAACAACAATACACGTAAAATGACTGTCGCATTAATGTACATTAGATACAACGAGGAGTCGGGCTTCATATCCGTTATATAGGGCAGAATTATAGTTAATCCGTAAATGAAAATTAGAATGACAGGCAACTTCATTGTACGAAATGGCGCAAATCGCGGTACAGGATGACCAAGTCTTTTTAAAATTTCAAAGTTAGGTATGACCATCATGTACGTGAATACAAAGACACCGATTATGAACATCGCCGGAACCGCTGAACGGTAAAACACGAATGCCGTTTCAATGACATCTTCATATAACTTTTGGGACATACCAGAAGCTTCAAAGAAGGCAGTCAAATCTTCCCTTGCCTCTCCTAACATCCTGTACAGTTCATTTACAGCATTATAGTCGAGTAAAAGAGCCGCAACGACGTAAAAAATCATGCCGATGATAATGAAAAACAAGGCAGATGCCATGAATGTGTATACTTTTGACTTACCAAGTTGCAATGATTCAGCTATGAGAAATCCCAACAAACCGAACATTATAGCAAAAGGCACAACGGGATATCCGCCTATTAGCAATGTCAGCAGTGTTCCTGCAAAAATGACGAAAACTGTAGAGCTTCTATCATACCGGAATCGATAAAGGATGATAGGTAACGGTATAAACAACATGATCATAATGCCGATTAATGGAATATAAAATGCACCGACAAGCATAGTTGTGAAAATAGCCATCATCATGGCGCCATATGTAATTTTTTGTGATCGGTGATGCATGGGACATTTCCTCCGTCCAGTCAAGGGACTGAATTTTACCTACAAAAATGATGTGAGGTATTGCAATTGTATCATGATTACCAACCATAAACCAAAGACAGTATACTCACAACTCGCGCAAAATACGTTGCAGTAGAAAACAGCTGAATTCCGAAGTTATAAAAAACCGCCTGCAGACCGGAAAGACCGGTACTACAAGGCGGTTGAATGATATACTTATCTTTCTTCCGAAACGAACGGAAGAAGTGCCATGATACGTGAACGTTTAATAGCAGTCGTCAATTTACGCTGATATTTCGCGCTTGTACCAGTTACACGGCGAGGCAAGATCTTACCACGTTCAGAAACGAATTTCTTTAGTAGATCTGTGTCTTTATAATCGATATGTGTAATGTTGTTTGATGTAAAATAGCAGACTTTACGTCTTCTTTTACCTCCACGGCGTGGTGCCATATCGCTTTCCCTCCTTCTTAATTACGTTACTGGATGATGGATTAGAACGGCAAATCGTCATCCGATACTTCTATCGGACCGCTGCCTGTTGAAAACGGATCATTGTCAGTACGTGTATAGTTTTGTTGGTTTGGTTGTTGATATTGTTGGTTTTGTTGCTGATTCTGATAATACGGTTGATCGTTTTGTGGTGTACTGCCATAAGCAGGACCGCCCGATCTTTCAGAATTTGTACTGCGCGGCTCAAGGAATTGTACGCTGTCCGCTACGACTTCCGTCATAAAGACACGCTTACCATCTTGTCCATCGAAACTACTCGTTTGAATACGCCCTTCGATTCCGGCAAGACTTCCTTTGCGCAAGAAATTGGCAGTATTCTCTGCCTGTTTTCTCCAAGTTACACAGTTAATGAAATCAGCTTCACGCTCGCCCTGTTGGTTTGAGAATGTGCGATTCACAGCAAGTGTAAAGCGAGTAACCGCCACACCGCCTTGTGTATACTTAAGTTCAGGATCTTTTGTCAATCGGCCTACTAAAACGACACGGTTAATCATCAGATGCAACCTCCCTCATCAATTTCAAGTTCCCACTTTTCGTAGCTATATGGATTATTTGTCTAAACGAATAGCCATATGACGAATGATATCTTCATTGATATTCGCAAGACGATTGAATTCGTTGATTGCTTCAGTACCTGCGTTTGCTGTTACCAATTGGTAGAAGCCTTCGCGCAATTCATCGATTTCGTAAGCAAGACGACGCTTACCCATCTCTTTCGACTCGATGATTTCCGCTCCGTTAGAAGTTAGGATTTCATCAAAACGAGTGATCAACGCTTTTTTCGCTTCATCTTCCAATGCTGGACGCATGATGTACATAATTTCGTACTTTCTCATCTTCAGTCACCTCCTTATGGACTTGGGCCCACTTATGACGGTGGGCAAGGAGTAAGTAATGTTTATTACTCACATCATCATATTTTACCACAACATATCAAGACATACAACTATTTCTTTGTGTATACTTTAAGGAAGAGGTGAACGGCTGTGGAAATTACGAGAGAACCGGATGAACTAATCGAAATTGATTTACCGAAAGTTGCTAAAAGTGGCTTGTGGCTCACAGTCCTTACGTGGATTGTTTTAATGATTGCGCTAGTGGTTTTAAAAGGTGGTATCGCTTTTACATTTACTATATGGACATTGCTTGGTTTTATTATCAGTTATATTGTATTGATTGTTCTGCACGAATTTTTCCATCTGCTTGGTTTTTGGCTTTTCGGGAAAGTTCCGTGGAAGAGTATGATTGTCGGAGTGAACCTGAAGATGGGAATCGCGTATGCGACGACTGATAAGCTGATGACGAACAAAGCTATACGTAAAGCGTTATTATTGCCGTTTTGGACGACTGGCGTTGTGCCTGCTTTGTTTGGCTTGTTTTTGGAAAACGGCATGCTCATTGGTCTTGCTGCACTTTTGATTGGCGGAGCAGCTGGTGACTTTGCGATGTATAAGGAATTGAAGAAGTTGCCTGATGACTGGGTTGTGCGAGATGATCCGAAGATGCCGCGGTTGTATGTGTATAAGCCGGAGCGGGTGTATTGGTGATGATGGGTTAAGCGGTAAGCGCTTCGTATTGAGCGCGGCATACACTTTTACGAGCGCACGATGCGTGTTTACGGGCGCGACACCGACTTTTACGAGCGCACGACCGGGGTTTACGGGCGTGGCATCGACTTTTACGAGCGCATGACCGGGGTTTACGGACGCGACACCGACTTTTACGAGCGCACGGCCGGTGTTTACGGGCGCGACACCGACTTTTACGAGCGCACGACCGGGGTTTACGGGCGCGGCATCGACTTTTACGAGCGCATGACCGGGGTTTACGGGCGTGGCATCGACTTTTACGAGCGCACGACCGGGGTTTACGGACGCGACACCGACGTTTACGAGCGCACGGCCGGTTTTACGGGCGCGACACCGACGTTTACGAGCGCACGACCAGGGTTTACGGGCGCGACACCGACGTTTACGAGCGTATTGCGCCTTCAACTCTTTATCACCCCCACAAAAACATAAGCGTCCCTCAACCTGCTAGGACGCTCGCCACTTACAAACTATTCAATCTCTTCTTCGTACAAATGATTCTCTTTAATATAATCATAGCAAGCAGTTGGCAATAAATACTGCGGTTCGCCGCCTCTTGCAAATTCCTCACGTATATAGGTTGAGCTGATTTCCATGACAAGTCCTTTATCCAACAGCTGAAAACGTCCGTCATCGAGATTTCTTAACAAAGAAGACTTTGCTATCGTCTCTAGTACATCAATGCCATCACGAGCCATGACGATGAACTTGTTCTCATTCAAAAGCGCTTCTGCCCACTTCCATTTTCCTGCCGCTATATCAACTAACAAGTCCGCCCCCATGATGAAGTAGAAATCGACATCGGGAAAGGTCTCTTTGAAATGTTGCATTGTATAATACGTATATTGGTTACCAGGTAAGACATCTAGTTCGTAGTCATCCACGATGAATTTCGGATTCGTTTCAACCGCCAACTTTAGCATTTCAATTCGATGGAGATCGTGTGTTTGCAACGGTTCGTCCATTCGTTTGCTTGATGAAGGCAAAAAGATCACGAAGTCCAACTTCTTGCGATGCGCGACCGTCGAAGCAGTCCATAAATGGACATTAGTTACAGGGTCAAACGTGGATCCGTAAATACCAACTTTCATTCCTTTTTCAAATAACTTATCAATTTCTTTTGACGGATTCAATTTGATAAGATGCTCTTTCAATTGTGCTTCCTTTTTATCCATTACAATTCCCTCCCGTGTCTTCGGCTACTTTCTCTTTCACTTCCCTATTATCTTTCATTTTATTCCCTCCTATGTCTCTCTAACAAAAAAGCCAAGTTGTTATTACACAACAAGGCTTCCCAAAATATTGTTTATACGTTAAATCTGAACAGCATAACATCGCCATCTTGAACGATATACTCTTTACCTTCTAGACGTACTTTCCCTGCTTCTTTCGCAGCGGCCATTGAACCAGCTTCAACAAGCGCATCGTAGGATACTGTTTCTGCACGGATGAATCCACGCTCGAAATCAGTATGAATAACGCCCGCACATTGCGGTGCTTTCATGCCTTTACGGAAAGTCCAAGCACGTACTTCTTGTACACCTGCTGTGAAGTACGTAGCTAGTCCAAGTAGATGATAAGCCGCTTTAATCAACTGATCCAGACCTGATTCCTTGATGCCTAACTCTTCAAGGAACATTGCTTTCTCTTCCTCGTCTAGCTCAGCCATCTCTTCCTCAATCTTAGCACAAACAATGATTACTTCTGCATTGTCTTTCTTTGCAAACTCCTGAACTTTTTTTACGTATTCATTGTTCTCTGCATCTGCGATTTCATCTTCAGACACGTTAGCTACGTAAAGCATCGGCTTGATCGTCAACAGATGCATCCCTTTAATAATGTTGAATTCTTCTGGAGTTAGTTCAACCGCACGTGCTGGTTGCTCGTTCTCGAACGCTTCCTTGAACTTTAGAAGTACCGGTTCTTCCGCCATGGAGTCCTTGTCCTTCTGCTTCGCCATTTTAGTAACGCGCGTCAATCGCTTGTCCACACTTTCCATATCAGCAAGAATTAATTCTAAATTAATGACTTCAATATCATCAATTGGATTTACTTTACCGGATACGTGTGTAATATTTTCATCTTCAAAACAACGAACAACTTGACAAATAGCGTCCACTTCACGGATGTGAGACAAGAACTTATTTCCAAGCCCTTCTCCTTTACTAGCTCCTTCGACGATTCCTGCAATATCTGTAAACTCAAAAGCAGTCGGTACAGTCTTTTTTGGTACAACTAGTTCCGTCAACTTTTGTAGTCTTTCATCAGGTACTTCAACGATTCCGACGTTCGGATCGATTGTACAGAACGGATAGTTGGCAGCTTCTGCCCCCGCCTTTGTTATTGCGTTGAATAGTGTTGATTTACCGACGTTTGGTAAACCGACGATTCCAGCTGTTAACGCCATTTATTTCCCAACCTTTCATATAGGTCAATTTCATAATAATTTATGCAACTCTTCTATTATAAGAATACTTGTCGTTCCTGTCTAATTAATCTTCAGTTTCCGCTTTCACAAGCACCTTTTTCATCTTCTTGGCGAACTCATTGCGAGGGATCATAACACTATGGCCGCACCCTTCACACTTAATCCGGATATCTGCTCCCATCCGGATAATTTTCCACGCATTTGAGCCGCATGGATGTGGTTTCTTCATCTCAACCACATCTTTCAGATGAAATTCCTTTTCGTTCATCTCACTCACCCCTAACCTTAGCGATTATCAAAACTCTTAGTTACTAACGCGGGATATGGAATTTGAATTCCATCCTTTTCTAAATAAGGTTTCAAACCAACGCTTATGTTTCTAGCTACATCATAGTGACGCATTGGCTTTGTCTCAACAATGATTCTTTCTATAACGGCTTCATCTGTAAAATCATAAGCACCAATCAACCTCGGACGACCAAGCAAATCAGCATTGTCCTTACTCATTGACTCCAAATAGCTATCAATCGCTTTTTCAACATGTTCGATACCTTGTTCAAAAGGAATCGTTACATCGACAATTGCTAACGAGTTTTTCAATGAATAATTGACAACTTGTGTAATCGTGCCGTTCGGGAGAATAAATAACTCTCCTGTGAAGTTTTTGATTTTTGTCGTACGTAGACCAATCTCCTCCACTTGTCCTTCGGCAGTACCAATTTTCACGTAATCCCCTACAGAAAACTGATCTTCAAACAAGATGAAAAATCCGGAAATTACGTCTTTCACTAAACTTTGTGCACCGAAACCAACGGCTAATCCTAACACTCCCGCACCAGCAAGTAGACCTTTTACGTCAATGGAAAACTCTTGGAGTATTGATAGTATTGCTGAGAAATAGACAACATATGTCAATGTGTTTTCTAACAGCTTCAATAACGTCCGTTCGCGTCGTTCTTCTTTACGCAAAGGTCCTTTAAGCTTAATCATGAATACTCTTTTTATTATTCGTTTACCAACATTGACGATAATCATTGAAACCATAATGATAAATGCAATTTTTAGTGCAACGATTCCAACGTGTATCCACGTATTTTCATCGAACAAAAAGCGGGCAAACTCTTCTAGTGCATCTTTTTCAACTTTCTTATCTTTCGTCGTCGACAATTGCCAACTTCCTCTCCGTATAAATTGTATCGCAGCGGCGTATACTGCTAAACAATCAATACAATAAGAATATTAAACGAGAATGGAGATCTGTCATGCACACAGTCCAACCAATCGATTATGATTACCGTCTTCATTTTAATGAAACCGGTGCTGTATGGAAACTTAGTACGCATTTTCTGCAGCATATTCCGTTTGAACTCGAATCACTTTCATTCTTCTGTATCGGTACAGACCGTTCAACTGGAGACGCTTTAGGACCCCTCACAGGTTCTCTTCTATCCGAATCGTTACTGTTTCCGTTTTCTGTTGTAGGCACTCTGGAAAAACCACTGCACGCGTTAAATTTACGTGAACAATTAGATGAAAAGTTATCAGAAGACCCTTCAACTTACATCGTAGCAATTGACGCCTGCTTAGGCCGCAGTGATTCTATCGGTCACCTACTTTTTCATAAAGGACCCCTTTACCCCGGAAAAGCTGTCGGAAAGGACTTGCCTCCTGTAGGTGATCTCTCCATTAAAGGAGTTGTAAATATTGCGGGTTTTATGGAACAAGCTGTCTTGCAAAGTACCCGTCTTCATTTATCTTATGAAATGAGCCGCGTTATTTCACGAGCACTGCAACTCGCATATGGCCGTTTTAAACTAGCACATGAACAATTGTCACAATAACAGCAACTACAGCGATGCCTGGGATAAGATTCGCTACACGTATTTTCGTAATGCCAATCAAATTCAAACCAATCCCGACAATCATCAAACCACCCGTTGCGGTCATTTCTGCAATAAATGAATCAAGCAGTACGTCAGGAACGAACTGACTAATTTGCGTTGCTAGCAATGTAATAATTGCTTGATAGATAAATACTGGAACGGCTGCGAAGATAACGCCTATTCCAAGTGTTGAACTAAGTATGATTGATGTAAACCCATCTAGTATCCCTTTCATGATCAATATATCATGTTCATTTCTTAACCCACTGTCAATGGCGCCAAGAATGGCCATTGAACCAACTACAAATATTAATGTTGCAGTAACGAATCCTTGCGCAACACCAGGACCTTCCTTCTTGGAGGGTATTTTCAGCTCAAGCCATTTACCAAGTCCATTAATCCTCCCGTCTAGATTCATCCACTCACCTAAGACTGCACCTAGCACAATACTAATAATAACAATTAAAATCTGATTACTTTCAAATGTCATCTGAATCCCAATTGCAACGACTGCTAACCCGATTCCGTACATGACTGTTTCTTTCATTCGTTCAGGTATATTCGATAAGAAACGGCCTATCAATGCACCGACAACAATTAAGATAACATTTACAATGGTGCCGAATAAAACCATAATGCTCACTTCCGTTTGCTAAAAATAATACCTATTCTGCAGTATGTGCAAAATAGGTACATGCTTATTCGTTCAATAAATCAAGAATACGTTCTAGATCTTCCTCATTGAAAAATTCAATTTCAATTTTTCCTTTATTCTTTGTTTTTTTAATCGATACATTCGTACCGAAATATTCGCGCAAACTCGTTTCCTGCTCTTCAAGGAAAATGTTTTTCTTTTCTGTCTTTGTTTCACGTGGAACATCTTCATTCATCTTATGGACAAGTCGTTCCAACTGTCTCACGTTAAGACCTTCGTTTATCGTCTTCTCAGCAGTTAAAATAATTTGCTCTTTCTTGCGAAGACCAAGTAATGTACGGCCATGACCCATTGACAACTTGCCATCCATAATTAGCTTACGTACAACATCAGGTAAGCTTAGCAGGCGAAGATGGTTTGCAATGTGTGGTCTACTCTTTCCTAAGCGAAATGCTAGTTGCTCCTGTGTCAAACTAAGGTTGTCCATCAATTTTTGATAGGCTTCCGCTTCTTCAATAGGTGTAAGATCTTCGCGTTGCAAGTTTTCAAGTATCGCCATTTCCATTGACTGTTCATCTGTTAGTTGGCGAACAACTGCAGGAATTTCAAGCAATCCTGCTAGTTTTGCAGCTCTGAAGCGTCTCTCTCCTACAACGATTTCATACGTAGTATTTACTTTACGCACAATAATCGGTTGCAAAACACCGTGCTCTTTTATTGATTCACTTAGTTCTTCAATCGCATTTTCATCGAATATTTTCCGTGGCTGATAAGGGTTCACTTTAATGCTTTTTAAGCGGATACTATCTACTTTTTCAGCCTTCGTCAGCGACTCATCTGGAAATAAAGCGTTCAATCCTTTACCTAAACCTTTAGCCATTGTGCACCACTTCCTTTGCCAACTCTAAATATACTTCTGCGCCTCTCGATCTTGAATCATAAACAATTATTGGTTCTCCATGACTTGGCGCTTCGCTCAAACGTACATTTCGTGGAATGATTGTTTTGTACACTTTATCTTGAAAATACTTTTTCACTTCTTCAATGACTTGGATACCTAAGTTGGTCCGTGCATCAAACATTGTCAACAATACACCGTCTATCGTCAAACTCTCATTCAAATGCTTTTGCACAAGTCTAACCGTACTTAACAGTTGGCTCAAACCTTCTAAAGCGTAATACTCACATTGCACTGGAATGATAACGGAATCAGCAGCAGTTAATGAGTTAATCGTTAAAAGGCCTAATGAAGGTGGACAGTCGATGATAATATAATCATACAAACCTTTTGCATCTTGTATGGCATGCTTCATGCGGACTTCTCTAGAAATAGTAGAAACCAGTTCAATTTCTGCTCCAGCTAATGAAATCGTAGCAGGTACAATATCCAAATTCTCCACTTTAGTATGGTGAATGACTTCTTTTATATTAACATCATCAATTAACATATCGTAGATGCACTTATGTACATCTCCCTTATTGACCCCTACCCCACTCGTCGCATTCCCTTGCGGATCAGCATCTATCAGCAAAACCTTTTTGCCAATATGCGCAAGGCAAGCACTTAAGTTAACAGAAGTAGTTGTTTTTCCAACTCCTCCTTTTTGATTGGCGATTGCAATAATTTTACCCACGCTTGCACCTGCTTTCTCACTCGCATTACATACGAATCATAGTCTTATTGCTAAGCTTTCTGCTGTCATGGGTAATTAAACGGGCTGCGTTGCCGTCAAAATTATCGATTTTAGCAGAATTTGAAGCTTTATACTAGTTTATCAAAAAAACGTTGCACATGGTAATGGTTCGCGCAAAAAAACTCTTGCTCCATTGAAGCAAGAGTCCATCCTGACATCATGCAGGAGCTTATATAATATATGAAATCATTTCTTCTTAGGTATTTTTACAGTAATTGTGTAAAAATCCTCTGTATCCTCTTCTTCTGTTTTAACGTTAATGCCGCTTTTAGTAACAAGTTGTAAAGACTGTCGAATCGTATTTAATGCGATACGCACATCTTTACTGACAGACTTTCTCTTCACCGGTTGTTTCTTCGTCTTCTCTTCAACTACTGGGTTAAGTGCCAACTGAATACGTTCTTCCAATTGCTTCACATTTAACTGTTCATCAATTGCTTCATTGAAAAGCTTTAATTGCAATTCTGCATCTTTTACCGATATGAGGGCACGTGCATGTCTCTCCGAAATATCTTTCGTGAGAATTTTATTTTTAATCTCATCTGGAAGCTTCAACAAGCGCAATTTGTTTGCAATTGTCGACTGTCCTTTCCCGAGACGTTGAGCAAGTGCTTCTTGTGTTAAGTTGTGTAATTCCAATAGCTTCTCATAAGCATACGCTTCTTCAATCGATGTCAATTCTTCTCGTTGCAAGTTTTCTATTAAAGCAATGGATGCTGTTTCTTTATCATCTAAATTACGGATAATTGCAGGCACTTCAGTCCAGCCCAATTTTTTCATTGCACGGAACCTTCGCTCACCTGCAATGATTTCAAAACCTTCATCCGTTTTGCGAATGACAATTGGTTGGATTACACCATGTGTATGAATTGTCCTTGCTAACTCTTCAATCTTCTCCTCAGAGAAAATTGTACGAGGTTGATATTTATTTGGCTTTATAAGTTCGATGTTAACTTGATCTACCTTCTCTTGCGAAACTACTGCTTCCGCTTCGGGTAAATCAAGTTCTTTTTCGCTATTGCCAAAAAAACGTGAGAATGTATTCTTCATCCCGGCACCACCTTTACAAAACTGCTCATTAGCTATTTCGTCATATCTATTATATATCCTCTTTAGTACTTATTAAAGGGTAGAATCTATAACATTATCATACTCTAAATATAGCAGATTAGCGATATGTTCCACGTGAAACAATCAGTTAATTGGAGTCTTATTCGGAATGCCAGGTTTACGTGGATATTTCTTAGGTGTCTTTTTTATTTTATTGAAAAGAAAGATTATTCTTTCACTTTCTTCCATTGGCAGACTGAATGAAAACTCCTCGACTAGTTCAGCACCTAACACCGTAATCGCTTTTTTAGCATCTTTGTATTCTTCTTCAGCAGCGGCCCCTTTCATTGATACGAAGATGCCCCCTTCTTTCGCAAGAGGAATACATAGTTCCGATAGAACGGATAGCCTAGCGACAGCACGTGCGGTAACAATATCAAATTGTTCACGATACTTTGGATGCTGACCAAAATCTTCAGCTCTTGAATGAACAAAGTTCACACTATTTAATTGAAGTTCACTAGCCAGTTCATTTAAAAACGAAATTCGTTTGTTTAATGAATCGACAATTGTTACAGATAGATCAGGGAAACAAATTTTTAAAGGAATACTAGGAAACCCTGCCCCTGCTCCAACATCGCAAATAGATTTCTTACCGGTCATATCAACATAAAAAGCCGCTGAAATGGAATCGTAGAAATGCTTCAAATAGACGGATGGTTTATCCGTAATAGCTGTGAGGTTCATTTTTTCATTCCATTCAACTAACATATGGAAGTATTTGTCAAATTGTTGCAATTGTTGAGTGGATAACTCAATACCGTGTTCTTTTAATGCTTCTAGAAATTGATTTTCGTTCACTTAGATTCTCCTTTTAAAAAAGGCTGATGCGGACTTGGTACCGACATCAGCCTTATAGTATTATCCTGATATTTTTGCGATTTTACCTTGTTCAATATAGACAAGCAATATGGAAATGTCAGCTGGATTAACACCTGAAATACGTGAAGCTTGCGCTATTGATAGAGGTCTTACTGCAGACAAGTTGGCTTTTGCTTCTTTAGCAATACCAGATATTGCATGGTAATCGATATTTTCAGGAATTCTTTTGTTCTCCATCTTCTTCATGCGTTGTACTTGCTGCATCGCCTTTTCTATATAACCTTCGTATTTGATGAAAATCTCGACTTGTTCCGCCACTTCTTCAGAAACCTGTTCTTCTCGTGGAACAATCTTGATAATCTGATTATATTTCATTTCAGGGCGTTTTAGTAAATCCGCTGCTTTCATCGGTTCACGAAGCTCAGTGCCTTGTGATTCGCGAATGATTTCTTGTACAGCTTCGCTTGGTTTAATAGAAACTTTACGGAGCCTTTCGATTTCTTCCTCAATTTGTTGCTTTTTAATGAGGAATTTCTCATGTCTCTCCTCAGAAATCATTCCAAGATTGTATCCGATTTCAGTAAGACGCATGTCTGCATTATCATGACGCAGCAGTAAACGGTATTCTGCTCTAGATGTTAAAAGTCGATACGGTTCGCTTGTACCTTTTGTAACGAGGTCATCGATTAATACACCGATATAGGCATCTGCTCTACCAAGGATGACTTCTTCTTTTCCTAGCACTTTACTAGCAGCATTTATGCCTGCCATAATACCTTGAGCGGCAGCTTCTTCGTAACCGGACGTTCCGTTAATCTGCCCTGCCGTATATAGATTTTTAATAATTTTTGTTTCAAGTGTCGGCCACAGCTGTGTAGGTGTCACCGCATCGTATTCAATTGCGTATCCTGCACGAAGCATTTCAGCTTTTTCAAGTCCAGGTACACTTTCAATTAGTTTACGTTGAACGTGTTCCGGCAAGCTTGTGGAGAGTCCTTGTACATAATATTCTTTTGTATTTCGACCTTCAGGCTCAAGGAAAATTTGATGGCGTGATTTATCCGCAAATCGGACAATCTTATCTTCTATTGACGGACAGTAGCTTGGGCCCTTCCCTTTAATCATACCTGAGTACATTGGAGAAAGATGAAGGTTTTCATTAATAATTTCATGAGTCGTTGGTGTCGTATATGTCAACCAGCATGGTAATTGGTCGAGGATGAATTCAGTCGTTTCATAACTGAAAGCACGTGGCTCTTCATCACCCGGCTGTATTTCCGTTTTACTATAATCAATCGTTTTCCCATTAATACGAGGAGGCGTACCTGTTTTGAAACGCACCATTTCCAAACCTAGTGCCTGCAAGTTTTCTGCAAGCTTGATGGCCGGCATCTGGTTGTTCGGACCACTTGAATATTTCAAATCGCCGATAATAACCTCACCACGTAAAAAAGTTCCAGTCGTTATAATGACGGTTTTTGCACGGTATATAGCACCGATTTGAGTGACGACACCTTTTACTTCGTCATCTTCCACAATCAATTCTTCTACTACGCCTTGGTGCAGCTTCAAATTATCTTGCTCTTCTAGAATGTTTTTCATTTCTTGTTGATAAAGTACTTTGTCCGCTTGTGCACGGAGCGCTCTGACAGCAGGTCCTTTACCTGTGTTGAGCATCCGCATCTGGATATGTGTTTTGTCGATCACTTTTGCCATCGCTCCGCCAAGTGCGTCAATTTCTCGCACGACGATCCCTTTTGCAGGACCTCCGAGCGACGGGTTACATGGCATGAATGCGATCATATCGAGATTCATCGTAAGCACTAATGTGGATGCACCCATTTTTGCCGAAGCCAATGCAGCTTCAACACCGGCATGACCTGCTCCGATGACTATACAATCGAACGTGCCTGCTTCAAATTGTGGCATGTTCGTTCATCCTTCCTTGTGTAAGATTTCCGTGTCTATATATTTATGAAAAGTAGTTTATTGTTTATTTCCCTAAACAGAACTGAGAAAACAGTTCATTGATGAGACTATCTTGAACTGTGTCGCCGATAATTTCTCCTAGTAGCTCCCACGTCCGGGTGACATCTATTTGAATCATATCGACTGGTACATTTGCTTCAGCAGCCGAGATGGCATCCTGAATTGCTTTGTGCGCTTGATGAAGCAATGCAATATGTCTCGCATTTGATACATATGTGAGGTCGCCTGCTTCCAAATTCCCTTCAAAGAAGAGTTTTGCGATGGAATCTTCGAGTTCGTCAATACCTTCTTCATTCAAAATAGAAGTGGTCACGACTTGCCCTCTACCGGCGAGATCAATCATCTCCTGCATATCAACTTTCTGTGGCAGGTCGGTTTTGTTAATGACGACGATGATGTCCATTCCTGCAACAGCTTCAAACAGTCGGCGATCCTCTTCAGACAGAACTTCTGAACCGTTAATGACAAGAAGAATAAGATCCGCCTCTTTTAATACTTGGCGGGATCGTTCAACTCCAATCCGTTCGACAATGTCTTCTGTTTCACGTATACCCGCAGTATCGACAAGCCGTAATGGAACCCCTCTTACATTGACGTATTCTTCTATTATATCACGTGTTGTGCCTGCTATTTCGGTTACAATTGCTTTATTTTCCTGGACAAGACTGTTCAGTAAAGAAGATTTTCCCACGTTGGGCCGTCCGACAATAACCGTCGACAATCCTTCCCGAAGAATTTTCCCTTGGGATGAAGTGCGAAGGAGTTTCTCGATTTCCTCTTTCACCCATGTTCCTTTTTCAATCATGAGCGGAATTGTCACTTCTTCGACATCGTCGTATTCGGGATAATCGATATTCACTTCTACTTGTGCCAACGTCTCAAGAAGTGCCTGTCGCAATTCGCCAATCAAGCGGGAGAGCTTTCCTTCCATCTGGTTCAAGGCAACATTCATCGCTTTATCCGTTTTCGCACGAATTAAATCCATGACAGCTTCAGCTTGAGATAAATCAATACGACCGTTTAAAAATGCACGCTTAGAAAATTCACCAGGTTCTGCTAACCGTGCTCCTTCTCTTAACACTAAGTTTAAAACACGATTCACTGCAACAACACCGCCGTGGCAATTAATCTCCACAACGTCTTCACGTGTAAATGTTTTTGGAGCCATCATGAGTGACACCATGACTTCCTCAACAATTTCATCTGTCGACGGATCGATTAGATGTCCATAATGGATTGTATGTGACCGTTCTTCCGCAAGCCTTTTGCCTGACGGGGAACGATAAATTGAATCAGCAATGCCGATAGCCTCATCTCCACTTAGCCGGACGATGGCAATAGCACCTTCCCCCATTGGAGTAGAAATGGCAGCTATAGTATCAAAATGCATGTTCTTCACCTTCCTAACTCAGTTACCCACATGTGGATAACCTGTTTTGACATGACTATCTAACATAATATATTAACACAAATCGACTCATTCTCATAGTGAGTGATATTAAAAATGTATTGTGGATAAACTTACATGCTGAAAGGTTGTAAAACTAAAAAATTTCAACAAAAAAACTCCTGTAAAGTATAAGCAATCACTTTACAGAAGTTCCTTAACACTAATTAATCGGTTCAATGACAAGATAACGATTTGGATCGGTACCTTCTGAATAGGTTTCAATGTCCAATCGATTGGATAAGACATGATGAATGACTTTCCTTTCATAAGAAGGCATCGGTTCCAATTTCATTTTTCGTCCGTTTCGTACCGCTTGGTCTGCCATGCGCTCCGCAAATTGTTCCAACGACTGTTCTCGACGTTCTCTATAATCACCTACATCGAGACGAACAACTTTAAACTGTTCCGAAAATTTATTGACAACGAGCTGAGCCAATTGCTGCAAAGCATTCAACGTTTGGCCTCTTTTGCCGATTAGGAAAGCCGCTTTCTCACTTTCCAGTTTGAATGAAATGTACTTACCGTCCTGTTCATGATCAATCGTTACATCTTCAATCCCCATACCTTTTGCAATGTTTGTAATATACGTTTTTGTTTCTTCTATAGCTCTTTCATCAGAAACTTCCTTTTGGTCTTGTACTTCTAGGACAATTTCTTCTGAAATAGAAATTTCGGCAGGTGCATCAACACTTTCTGGTACAAGTACCTCTTCAATTTCCACTACTTCTTTCAATGTTTCATTCACCAATTCGGATGGATCTGTCTGCTTCTCTTCTATAGAAGGAACCGGATTACTTGCTTCGATTACTGTAACAATAACTTCTGCTTCTCTTGCACCGAATCCTAGAAAACCTTTTTTTCCATTATCAATGATATTAATTGTAACTTCTTCACGCGTCACCCCGAGTTCTTGAAGAGCTGATTTAATTGCAGCCTCAACTGTCGCTCCTTTTCGCGCTATTTTTTTCATTTCCTTTTCCCTCCTACTTTTACAGGTACCACTTCTTTTTTCTTGAATGGTTTGTAAATGAAGATATTCTGGATCATTGAAATGATGTTACCGATAACCCAATACAGTGCAAGTGCTCCTGGTAGAATCATCCCCATGAACATAATCATAAATGGCATGATATACATCATGACCTTCATTTGAGGATTGTCCATAGCAGGACCTGTCCGTAAAACAACAAACTGCATAAGTCCCGCAACGATTGCGAGCGTAATACTTGGAGCGGCAAGTTCAAACCAAAGGAAATTTCCAATGTTAATTTCCGGTGTAGCGTTCATCCGGCTAATTGCGTGATAAAGACCGATGACAATCGGCATCTGAATGATGACCGGAAGACATCCTGCTGCAGGATTGATCTTCTGTTCTGACATCATTTTCTGCATTTCTTCACGGTATTTCTGTTGCGTTACGGCATCTTTCGATTTGTACTTCTCTTTTAATCCGTTCAAAAGCGGTTGCATCTCTTGCATACGCTTAGAGCTTTGTGCCTGTTTGATCATCAATGGCAACAAAATCAGTCGGATAATGATTGTTACGGCGATTATTCCTAATCCGTACGTACCGAGCAGTTCCGTAAATGTGCTAATTAATGAAACAATCGGCCAAACAATGTATTGATTCCAAAATCCTTCGCTTGTTGAATATATTGGCTGATTGAACTCCGAACATCCCGCGAGGAATACAGTGATCACAGTCAACATTAGCAATAACGCGGCTTTTCTTCTTTTCAAGTCGTTTCCCCCAAATCTGTTCCTATGAAATACTTGATTAGTTTCAGTTTATCATGAACATATATAACGTTCTACTTCTTATATACAATCCATTCAATAAAGTAGGCTTCATTTGTCTTGTTTATATGGTTTGAATGCTTTTGCAATCCTGAGCACGTGTTGCAAGCTTTTTTTTGTTTCGTGAAAATCCATTGTGGTCGCCTGATGTCTGGCGATAATAACATAATCATAATCGTTTTTAAGTTCGTCTCTCATTTCCAAAAAGGCTTGACGAATCGCTCGTTTAATACGATTACGTGTGACTGCATTTCCTAACTTCTTGCCGACAGACAAACCAATTCTAAATTCCTGTTGCTGTTCCTTCTTATAGGAATAGATAACGAATTGTCGGTTCGCAACGGATTTACCTTTTTTAAATACGGTTTGAAAATCTTCGTTTTTTTTAATCCGTTGGCTTTTTTTCAAGTCGTTCACCTCCATGGGCTGTATGAATGCAAGCGCCTTCCGCTTTTGTTTCGGCTAGACTTCAGGCGCTAGATGCTCGGGTCATAAGGCTAAGCTGCTGCGTGGAAAAAACACCACTTCGCATCTTTTCCTTATACCTGTCCCATCTGAGCAAGCACCTTCCGCTTTTGTTTCGGCTAGACTCCAGGCGCTAGATGCTCGGGTCATAAGGCTAAGCTGCTGCGTGGCAAAAACCGCCACTTCGCATCTTTTCCTTATGCCTGTCGCATCTGAGCAAGCGCCTTCCGCTTTTGTATTAAAAAAAGACCACTGGGTACAGTGGTCTTATGCTGAAAGCACTTTTCTTCCTTTGCGACGACGAGCAGCGAGAATATTACGACCGCTTTTTGAGCTCATTCTTGCACGGAATCCGTGAACTTTACTACGTTTACGTTTATTTGGTTGGAATGTACGTTTCATTTTAGAGACACCTCCTGCATTGTCTGTTAACAACCTGACAGTCTTGAATAGTATAAAGTCCTGGGCTTGGATTGTCAATCTTTTTTTAACAGACTGTTTTAAACGGCATTTAGCAAATCATTTGGATCTGCCTTCAATCGACAACGCGTTTCAACATAAAAAAACAAATTTTTCTTATCCACAATCCAATTTGTGGTCCGTTGAGCATATTGTGCATAGAAAAAAATAGCTATTTTTTTATGCACAGCCCTTATCTACAACTTTTACACATACAAAAGCCTGTGGATAAAGTAATTCTCCACAAATGTCCGCACTGTTGACAACTCATTGAACTCCTTGTTAATATTATGAATTCTTGTTACAATGAATAAGATTTTGCTGTTGATAATTTAAAAATCTAATTTCTTATCCACAATTGTTAATAGGTTGTGGATAATTATTTTCAACATACATGGACAATTGTTATCCACATGATGTTTTTTTGTGTATAATACATATTCCTGTGTTTTTATATTTTGTAAGTAAAGGAGGTCTATGAGTGGATCAGCTAGAAAAATTATGGGAAGAAGTTTTGTCGAAAATTGAAAAACGAATTTCCCGACCAAGTTTTGAAACGTGGCTCAAATCGACAAAATTACTGTCCTATGGTGACGAGAACGTTACAATTGCTGTTCCAAATTCATTTTCAAAGGACTGGCTGGAGACGCATTACGTGCATCTCATTACAGGTATCCTTTCAGAATTGACCGGTGAAGATCGCTTTATACATTTCGTCGTACCAAAAGAAATGGAAGAGAGTGACTTTCCAGTGCCTAAAGCACAAGTGCAGCAAGTAGAAAAAGCACCTGTTCAATCGGCATCAGTCATGTTAAATCCCAAATATACATTTGATACATTTGTCATCGGTTCTGGCAATCGATTCGCACACGCAGCTTCACTTGCTGTAGCGGAAGCTCCGGCAAAATCATATAACCCTCTATTCATTTATGGTGGTGTAGGGCTTGGAAAGACTCATCTCATGCATGCGATTGGCCATTATATTATGGAACAGGATCCATCCGCGAAAGTGGTTTATTTGTCTTCAGAGAAATTTACAAATGAATTCATCAATTCGATAATGAATAACAAAGCCGGTGATTTTAGAAATCAGTATAGAAACGTGGATGTCCTATTAATAGACGATATTCAATTCATTGCTGGAAAAGAACAAACACAAGAGGAATTCTTCCATACATTCAATACCTTGCATGAAGAATCTAAGCAAATCATTATTTCTAGTGACCGCCCGCCTAAAGAGATTCCAACACTCGAAGATCGCTTGAGATCAAGGTTTGAATGGGGTCTGATCACTGATATCGCGCCTCCTGACCTTGAAACACGAATCGCCATTTTGCGCAAAAAAGCAAAGGCTGATGGCCTATTGGACATATCAGATGATGTAATGCTCTATATCGCCAACCAGATTGATACGAATATCCGAGAGTTGGAAGGTGCACTGATTAGAGTTGTAGCCTATTCATCGCTCGTTAATATGGATATTACAACCGATCTCGCTGCTGAAGCATTAAAAGACATTATTCCAAATTCAAGACCGCGTACTGTAAGCATTTTAGACATACAAAAAACAGTCGGTGAGCATTATAGTATCCGACTCGAAGATTTTACTGCTAAGAAAAGAACGCGCGCTATTGCATTTCCGCGTCAAATTGCCATGTATCTTTCACGTGAATTGACCGATTCCTCATTACCAAAGATCGGATCTGAATTTGGAGGCAGGGATCATTCGACTGTCATTCACGCTCACGAAAAGATCTCCAAACAATTAAAAGAGGATTCCAATTTACAACAGGATATTCAAGATATTAAGAGCATCCTTGGTCGCGCATAATTCATCAACATGTGTATAACTATGAAAATACGTTACAAACTACGAACAAGTTATACACATGTGTTTAACTTTGTCACATATAGACTTTAGAGGCTTATACACATTTCCACAGCCCCTATTACTATTACTATCTTTATTACTTACTAATTAATTATATAAGCGAGGGTACAAAATGAAATTTGAGATTATGAGAGATTGGTTACTCGAAGGCTTAAATGATGTCATGAAAGCAATCAGTCAAAAAGTGACGAATCCCATTTTGACTGGAGTAAAAATCGAAGTAAATGAAAAAGGATTGACGATGACAGGTAGTGATTCTGATATTACAATTTGCACATTCATTCCTGTAGAAAAAGATGGAGAACAAATCATTCACGTATTTGAATCAGGATCTATTATTCTCCAAGCAAAAGTATTTAGCGAAATCGTTCGTAAATTACCGACGAATGAGGTAACCATTGAAATCGAAAACGGTATGCAAACACATATTCAGTCAGGAAAGTCCGAATTCCATTTGATTGGTTCCAATACCGATGATTATCCGGTACTCCCAAATGTCAAAGATGAATACCGCTTTTCATTGCCTTCGGATCTTATGAAGACGATAATTCGGGAAACTGTATTTGCGGTCTCACAACAAGAAACACGTCCTATTTTGACTGGCGTGCACTGGGAAACAAATACGGAAAAACTTATTTGTGTAGCAACTGATAGCCATAGACTTGCCCGTCGTGAAATTGCACCTGAGAATATGCCAGAAAGTCCGTTTAGTGTTGTTATTCCAGGAAAAAGTCTGCAAGAGTTAAATAAAATTCTTCCTGATAACAGTGATGTCGTAGAAATCGTTATTGCTGACCAACAGATTTTATTTAAATCTAGAAATGTGCTGTTCTATTCACGTCTATTGGAAGGCAATTACCCAGATACTTCTAGACTTATACCTGCGGAATATAAGACAACGGTCAAAGTTAATGGCCGTAGTTTGTTACAAGCAATTGACAGAGCTTCCTTGCTTGCTCGTGAAGAAAGAAACAATATTGTAAGGTTTTCTGCAGATAGCGGTAAGGCAATCGAAATCTCATCCAACTCACCTGAAGTTGGTAAGGTAGAGGAATTGATTGAAGCGCTGGATGTTAGTGGTGAAGATTTAAAAATCTCTTTCAGTGCTAAATATATGATGGATGCACTTAAAGCAATTGATGGACAAGATATTGAGATTCATTTCACAGGTGCAATGCGTCCGTTCATACTAAAATCAGCAGATAGCGAGTCTATTTTGCAATTGATATTGCCAGTAAGAACGTTCTAAAAATCAAAGACATAAAGACATGCAGATCGTGGACTAAAATTAGTTTCCACGTTCTGTTTTTTTATATTTGATCAAAATCCGTTTATTTTTAACATTAATCGGAGACCCCCTTTTACTTACTGACGAAAGTTCGGTAAAATGGAATAACAGACTACTATGAGAAGGATTGAAGCCGAATGGAAGAGATTAAGATCGATACGGAGTACATCACGTTGGGACAAATGTTGAAAATGACCAATATTATCAGTTCAGGTGGAATGGCAAAATGGTTTTTATCGGAACACACTGTCTACCTTAATGGCGAAGAAGAGAGTCGCCGAGGAAAAAAGCTTTACAATGGTGATGTAGTGACAATTCCAGGCCAGGGTGAATTCAGCATATCTGTCAATTTAGACGGTCAATTAGATGTTCATTGAACGTCTTTCCCTTACGAACTACAGGAACTACAGTTCACTGGATCTCTCTTTTTCTCCTAAAATCAACGTTTTGATCGGCGAAAATGCACAAGGGAAGACGAATATCATGGAGGCGATCTATGTATTATCGATGGCGAAATCGCATCGAACTTCAATTGATCGTGAACTGATACGCTGGGATGAAGAGTATGGTAAAATAGAAGGGGACATCCAACGGAAATACGGACGGTTACCACTGGAATTGACGATTTCAAAAAAAGGCAAGAAGGCGCGTGTCAATCATTTGGAGCAGAACCGCCTCAGTCTTTACATAGGTCAACTCAATGTGGTCATGTTTGCACCGGAAGACTTGAATCTTGTAAAAGGGAGTCCGCAAGTACGAAGACGATTCTTAGATATGGAAATCGGTCAGATATCTCCTGTGTATCTCCATGATTTATTGACATTCCAAAAGGTTTTAAAACAACGGAATGCGATATTGAAAGATAACAGAGGTAAATTGGATTTTACGGATGTCATGTTTGATATTTATACAGAACAATATATACAAGTAGCTGTACAGATCATTCGCAAGCGGTTCTATTTCATCGAATTGCTTCAAAAGTGGGCAGAACCTATCCATAAAGGGATTTCCCGGGGAATTGAGCAGTTGATTGTTACGTATGGGACATTAAAAGAGTTTGAATCTGGGCAGACTGCTGAACAGATGGAAGAAATACTCAGCCAAAAATTGAAAGAATCGAGACGTCGGGAGCTTGAACGTGGAATGACACTAATCGGCCCACATCGAGACGATCTCCATTTTTTTGTGAATGGATATGATATTCAGACTTACGGTTCGCAAGGCCAACAACGGACAACTGCATTATCTCTCAAGCTTGCGGAAATAGATCTCGTTAAACAAGAGGTCGGCGAAACGCCAGTCCTGCTGCTCGATGATGTACTTTCTGAGCTTGACGATTATCGCCAGTCCCATTTGTTGAATACGATGCAAGGACAAGTTCAGACATTCGTAACAACAACAAACATTGCGGGTCTGGATCATGAGGCGATACGTAACGCCGAGTTATACGAAGTATCAGCAGGACACGTGAAGATAGAGAAATGATTTTAGCGATTGATGTTCTGAAAGGAAAGGTGAACAGTTTGGCTATGGAAGAAAAAGAATTGCAAACAGCTTATGATGCGAATCAGATCCAAGTTCTTGAAGGACTGGAAGCTGTGCGCAAAAGGCCTGGTATGTATATTGGTACGACTAGTTCGCGCGGTCTTCACCATCTCGTATGGGAAATCGTCGACAACAGTATCGATGAAGCGCTCGCGGGCTATTGTGACCATATCGAAGTAACAATCGAAAAAGACAATTGGATCCGTGTCGATGATAATGGTCGGGGAATTCCTGTCGGTATACAAGAGTCAACAGGCAGACCTGCTGTCGAAGTCATTATGACTGTCCTTCACGCAGGAGGAAAATTCGGCGGTGGCGGATATAAAGTATCAGGCGGATTACATGGTGTTGGTGCATCGGTTGTGAACGCACTGTCTGAAGTGACAGAAGTGTATGTACGACTTGATAGCAAATTGCATTTCATCAAATTTGAACGAGGACTTGTTTCAGAAGAGCTTGAAGTAATCGGCGAAGCGGATGAAACAGGGACGACTATTCGTTTTAAAGCGGATCCTGAAATATTTACAGAGACGACTGTCTATGAATATGACATACTGGCACACCGTTTGCGGGAGCTAGCTTATTTAAACAGAGGCTTACGTATTACAATTACAGATGAGCGCGAAGGCGAAAACGGCCATACAGATACGTATTATTATGAAGGCGGCATTAAGTCTTACGTTGAGCACTTGAATCAAAACAAAGAACCTATCCATGAGGAACCAATTTTCATAGAAGGTGAAAAGGACGGAATTTCCATTGAAATCGCTATGCAATATAATAGCGGTTATGCAGAAAATCTGTTTTCATTCGCTAACAATATTAATACGTACGAAGGCGGTACACACGAATCAGGCTTTAAAACAGCATTGACGCGTGTCGTGAATGATTATGCTAGAAAAAACAACTTGCTGAAAGAATCGGATCCGAACCTATCAGGGGACGATGTACGTGAAGGTCTAACAGCGATTATCTCTATTAAGCACCCAGATCCACAGTTTGAAGGACAAACAAAAACAAAGCTCGGTAACTCAGAAGTAAGCACAATTACGAATGCGCTCTTCTCTGAAGGATTCCAACGCTTTCTCCTAGAAAATCCGATTACTGCACGTCTCGTCATTGATAAAAGCTTAATGGCTGCGAGAGCACGTCTAGCAGCGAAAAATGCACGTGAACTGACACGTCGTAAATCAGCTTTGGAAGTTTCCAGCCTTCCCGGCAAGTTGTCCGATTGCTCTTCACGCGATCCAGCTATAAGTGAATTGTATATTGTTGAGGGTGACTCAGCGGGAGGATCTGCGAAAAGTGGACGTGATCGTCATTTCCAGGCGATTTTACCATTGAGAGGTAAGATTCTAAACGTCGAAAAAGCACGTCTTGACCGAATTCTAGGAAATGCTGAAATTCGTATGATGATTACTGCGCTTGGAACAGGAATTGGCGATGAATTTGACTTATCCAAAGCACGTTATCATAAAATTGTCATCATGACTGATGCCGATGTAGATGGTGCTCATATCCGGACATTATTACTGACATTCTTCTTCCGTTTCATGCGTCCGTTGATTGAAGCGGGCTATATGTATATCGCTCAGCCACCACTTTATCGTGTGAAACAGGGGAAAAATGAAGAATACTGTTTTGATGAAGAACAGCTGCAAGAAATTCTTGGACGTTTATCACCTGTCCCTAAACCAGTTATTACACGCTATAAAGGTCTTGGTGAAATGGACGCTACCCAATTATGGGAAACGACGATGGATCCAGACAAGCGGACACTTTTGCAAGTTCAACTTGAAGATGCATTCGATGCGGATGCCACTTTTGAGCAATTGATGGGCGATGAAGTAGAGCCGCGACGTAAATTTATCGAAGAAAATGCAATGTATGTAAAAAACCTTGACGCTTAATAGAACTGAACGGTTGTAGTGCGAAAGGACGCCGAAAGAAAAAGCTTGGCAGTCTTTCGCACTGATCGACTTGAATTGATTGGTAAAGAAGAAATCGAACATGGGCCTGCGGCGACAAGGGGCTTTGTTCAGTTGACAGGCTGTCCAAAAAGCGCCTGAGTTGAAAGGAGTTTGACGACAATATGGCAGATATGCCTATACGTGGTGTCCAAGGCATCAATATTAGTACGGAGATGAAAACCTCCTTCCTCGACTATGCAATGAGTGTAATCGTTTCGCGAGCATTACCGGATGTGAGGGACGGATTGAAGCCTGTTCACCGACGGATTCTATATGCAATGCAAGACCTCGGCAACACTGCGGATAAACCTCATAAAAAATCAGCCCGTATCGTCGGTGACGTAATCGGTAAGTATCATCCGCATGGTGATAGTGCTGTTTACGATACGATGGTAAGAATGGCACAAGATTTTAACTATCGCTACATGCTTGTAGACGGACACGGAAACTTCGGTTCTGTCGATGGGGATGCTGCAGCTGCGATGCGTTATACGGAGTCACGTATGTCACGTATTGCGATGGAGCTGCTTCGTGATATTAATAAAGACACAATTGATTATCAAGATAACTACGATGGACAAGAGAGAGAACCAATTGTTCTTCCGAGTCGCTTCCCGAACCTACTTGTAAACGGTACATCAGGAATTGCAGTCGGAATGGCAACGAACATTCCTCCTCACCATATTGGTGAGACGATTGACGGTGTGCTCGCAATGGCGGATAACCCAGCAATTACGACGGAGGAATTGATGGAAATCATTCCAGGACCCGATTTCCCAACAGGAGGTATTATCCTTGGAAGAAGCGGAATTAGAAGAGCGTACGAAACAGGACGCGGCTCTGTCATTATCCGTGGGAAAATTGAAATTGAACGTCATTCAAGTGGTAAAGAGACGATCATTGTAAATGAACTTCCGTACCAAGTGAATAAAGCACGTCTTATTGAAAAGATTGCTGAACTAGTGCGCGATAAGAAAATTGAAGGTATTACTCATTTGGCGGATGAATCTGACCGTACTGGTATGCGTATCGTTATCGAAGTTCGTAGAGATGCAAATGTCCACGTATTGTTAAATAATCTGTACAAACATACAGCTCTACAATCAAGTTTCGGTATCAATATGCTTGCTCTCGTTGATGGGCAACCGAAAATTCTTGCGCTTAAAGAAATTCTTTATCATTACTTAGAACATCAAAAAGTAGTTATTCGCAGACGTACGCAGTTCGAGTTGAATAAAGCAGAAGACCGTGCGCACATTTTGGAAGGTTTACGTATTGCACTTGACCATATTGACGAGATTATCGCTCTCATTCGTGGTTCAAAAACGACAGATGAAGCGAAAACAGGCTTGATGGAACGGTTTAGTTTATCTGAACGACAATCTCAAGCGATCTTGGATATGCGTCTCCAACGCCTGACAGGGCTTGAGCGAGATAAAATTGAAAATGAATACCAAGAATTACTTGTCTTGATTGCTGAATTGCGTGCGATTCTTGCAGATGAAGAAAAACTTGTTCAAATCATCCGTGAAGAGTTGTTGGAAGTGAAACAGCGTTTTGAAGACAAAAGAAGAACGGAAATTACTCTTGGCGGAGCTGAAATGCTCGAGGATGAAGATCTTATTCCTGTAGAGAACTCCGTATTAACACTCACCCATAATGGATACATTAAACGTCTTCCGGCCAGTACTTACCGAAGTCAACGCCGTGGTGGGCGTGGAATTCAAGGTATGGGGACGAATGACGACGACTTTGTCGAACATTTACTTAATACCTCAACACATGATACGATTCTCTTCTTTACGAGCAGAGGGCGTGTGTTCCGTAAAAAAGGGTATCAAGTGCCTGAATTCAGCCGGACTGCAAAAGGTCTTCCAATCATTAATCTATTAGATTTCGACAAGGAAGAAAAAGTAACGGCTATGATTCCGGTCGATAAGTTTGAAGAAGACAAATACCTCTTCTTCACGACGAAGCATGGGGTTGTTAAACGGACGACGGTCGCTGACTTTGCTAATATCCGTTCTAACGGGCTTATTGCCTTGACTTTACGGGAGCAAGATGAGCTGATTGGCGTCAAAATGACAACAGGTGATCAAAATATCGCAATCGGTACGCGGGACGGCATGCTCATCAAGTTTGATGAACGTGATATTCGCTCCATGGGCCGTGTTGCAAGTGGCGTACGTGGAATCCGTTTACGAGACGGAGACATCGCAGTCGGAATGGATATTGTTGCTGAAGGCGATGAAATCCTTGTTGTTACTGAAAAAGGATTCGGCAAACGTACACCTGAAGATGAATATCGTATTCAGTCACGTGGCGGGTATGGTCTGAAGACGTTGAATGTGACGGATCGCAATGGTCCACTTGTTGCTATGAAAACAGTTGATGGCACAGAAGATCTCATGCTCATCACGATTCACGGCATACTCATCCGAATGGATATTGAAGATATTTCTTTGATCGGTCGAAGCACGCAAGGTGTTCGTCTTATCCGTCTAGGAGAAGATGAATATGTTGCAACAGTAGCCAAAGTGGAAAAAGATCCAGAAGATCCTTTTGAAGAAGAGGATGCTGAAATAACTTCAGATATGGATGGATCTATTGAAGAGTTAAATGAATCCATCGTAGATACAGAAACAGAATCGTTTGATGAGCCTGAAGTAAATGAACATGGTGAAGATGATTCAACAGAAAACGAGTAATATATATGCAAAAAAAGTTATTGAGACATGTTAATCTGTTTCAATAACTTTTTTTCTATCGTAATGTTTAAAAATTTAGAGTATACTAGTACATAAGAAACACTGGAAAGTGGTGAGACTTTAGAGATGGAAGTCTATAAAAATATAAGTGATCTTCGAGTAGGCATCATTCTTCTGGAAGATATATATGCTAATACAAAGTATCCAATTATGCGTAAGAATACGGAGCTATCATTTGAACGTATTGAAGTATTAAACGACTTTGGGGTGAAACGGGTTAAAGTGGAAGAACGAGTTGTTAAAAAGGATCTTCCAGACGGTGAGCAGGATTCATCTGTTAATCCCGAAGACGTGCTTGAAAATATCCCGATGAACCACTATCTACTTAAAAAACAATATAATGATGCAGTTCGTGCCTATCAAAAGGAATTTAACAATTGGAGAGCCGGATTACGTCCAGACATTGTAAAAGTTCGCGAATTCATCGTTCCTTTAGTAGAACAATATATAAAGCAAAAAGATATGCTTTCAATGCTGAACGAATTTTCTACACCGGACGATTATTTATATCACCATTCAGTCGCTGTTGGAATTCTTTCAGCTGCAATTAGCAATCAGATGGGTATGGAAAAAGGAGATGCTTTACAACTTGGGCTTGCAGGTGCATTGGCTGACAGTGGTATGTCTAAAATTGATTCCTCTATTTTAAAGAAGACCGCATTCCTAACAAAGGAAGAATATAACGAAGTGAAAAAACACTCCTTATACAGCGTAAAAATGATTCAGGATACGCCCTTGCTTCGTCAGGAGATGAAAATAGCTATCTTGCAACACCATGAACGGTTGGATGGCAGTGGTTATCCGCGTGGAGACAGGATGGAGACCATTTCTGTGCATTCTCAAATTATTGCAGTGGCGGATGTATTCCACGCCATGACTACAGAAAGACTATACCGACCAAAGCATTCTCCTTTTAAAGTGATAGAGATGATAAAAGAAGAAGAGTTTGGCAAGTTCGATCTTAAAGTAATGGAAGCATTGCATAAGCTTGTAGGGTATCTGTCAATAGGTACGCGTGTTAAGTTGACGGATGGTGAACTGGGAGAGATTATGTTTGTTCATCGGGATGCACCATTACGACCGATGGTGAAGAAGGAGTCCGATGGGATGATTATAGATTTGACAACGAATCGTAACTTGGCAATTGCTAAGATTATTGATTAAGTTAGGGGAGAGCTGTATAGAGAGGCGGAGTGTTCCGACTTTCTGTGCAGTCTTTTTCTTTTCTTATAGAAGAAAGATTGATTTTAATTAAGGGAGTACGTTCTTTCAAGATGTATTACACCAGTCATCTAAGTGTTTATAAACTTTTATAAGAAAAAAATATTGATGAAAGATAAAGAAAGTAGGAGTAATAGTAGCTAAATAGGTCGCTTGCTAAATAAATTGGTGAAAAGTATTGCAAAGATAACAACCCGGTGTTATAGTAAATAACGTTGCACTTCCGATAAACGAAAACAACTTGAAAAACGAAGGAAAAACTTTTTTTAAAAAAGTTGTTGACAAACGGATTGCGAAAGTGGTATTATATAAAAGTTGCTTCTGAACGAAGCGGCCGACATAGTAACACAATGAACCTTGAAAACTGAACAGCAAAACGTCAACAATACAAGTTCTGAAACCGGCTTGCCGGTGAACGGACA